>NZ_JBWKEA010000002.1:41796-539493 GCF_056435685.1 Amycolatopsis sp. NPDC043885 | reverse complement strand
GCGAAGCGGGTGGGGGGATTGTTGGGTGCGGGTGTTGGGGGGTGGTGGTTTTTTCCCCCCCCCAACCCCCCCCCCACGACCACCTGGACCGATGACTCACGGCCACCCTCACCTGCCCGATGGACATGGAAGCCCCTTACTCGCGCCTGGGGTGGTTGTGGCGATCACCGGGGTAGCGAAGGCCTCTTTTCACTACCTTCAGGGTAGGCAAGGAGGCCTTCACGGATCGGCCCCGCAGCCAGACCGCTACTCACGAGCGCGTGGACCGCGGCAGGTCCAGCGCGCCCGCGTGAAGCGCTACCCGACGACCACCCTTTTGGGTTAGGTTCCCCCTCATGAAGCTGCGCTGGGGTGTCACCGCTGTCGTTTCCGCTCTCGCCGCCGTGCTCCTGCCCGGTGTCGCCACCGCCGCGCCCGCGTCTTCGGTGCCGATCGTGCGCTGCGAGTTCACGCCGACGCCGGAGAACCCCGCGGCCCGCCCGGTGCTGCGCCCGCTCCCCTTCGCGTTCACCCGCGGCACCGTCGACGTCACCTTCCGCTTCAACTACGGCCCGGTGACCGTCCGGCTGAACCGCGCCGGCGCCGCTCCGTGCGCCGTCCACAACCTGGCGAGCCTGGCGCTGCAGCGGTTCTACGACCACAGCCAGTGCTGGCGCCTGACGAACTCGTCGCGCCTCGGCGTCCTGCAGTGCGGCGACATCTACGAAGCCGAGAAGGGCGGGCCGGGCTACAAATTCCCGGACGAGGTCGACGGCACCGAGACCTACGAACGCGGCACCATCGCCATGGGCAACCAGGGTCCCGGCACCAACGGCAGCGAGTTCTTCATCGTGCACTCGTTCGCGAACATCCCGAAGAACTACTCGGTGATGGGCAAGGTCGTGCGGGGTATGGAGGTGCTGGACCGGATCGTGGCGAACGGCATCGTCCCGACCGATCCGAACGGCCCGCAGGACGGGTTGCCCGCGAAACCGGTGAAGATCCAGAAGGCGACCGTCGGTTTCTGAGAGCGGCAAGCCTCGGACACGATCTTCTCGTCCGAGCTAGAGGAGAAGATGCTGCGCGCCGCTCATCGACGGTGCGCGGATGGAGATATTCGCACCCCATCGATGAGCGGTTTCACGAGTCAGTACGGTCAACGACGACATCATCTCCCCGCGCTCCAAGAACGCCCGGCTGTTATAGCCGAATGCCCAGCCCTCATCCTCCTCGACGCACCTGGCGATGACGATTTCCGTCGCATGTTCGGGCCGAATCCTCTCATCGAGAAAACGTTGAGCAGCCTCGAACGCGTCTTGCAACACCACGTTACTTCGCCCTAATAAAGTGGAAAGTTCGTTGTCGGTACCGACCATCGACCGCGCGCCATGCGGCGACGTAGCGCGCGACCAGCTCAAGGCCGCAGGGACGCGAGCGCTGGACATGACCCCGTCTCACAGTGCGGGAAGCCGAACCCGCGTTGGCCAGCGGGTGAGCAATTCGGGCGAAGTGCCCTTGTCTTGATCCGGTAGTCTTGGCCACCAAGGTCGAGAGGCGCTGCAACGGACCGCCGGGTCCGCCACGCTCGGCCCCGGACTTCACCGCAAGGGCGCCTCCCACGACATGGGAGGAGCGCTGGATGAAAACGACCGCCCTGCGAAAGCTGCTGGATGAGCGCATCGTCGTGCTTGACGGGGCGTGGGGGTCGATGCTCCAGAACGCCGGCCTCAAGCCGGAGGACTACCGCACCGAGCGGTTCCAGGACCACCCCCGTGACATCACCGGCGACCCCGACCTGCTGAACATCACCAGGCCGGACGTCGTGCGCGACATCCACCGCCAGTATCTGGACGCCGGCGCGGACATCACGACCACGAACACGTTCACCGCCACCACGATCGGCCAGGCGGACTACGGGCTCGAGCACCTCGCGTACGAGATGAATCTCCGCGGCGCCCAGATCGCCCGCGAGGCGGCGGACGCGGCGGGCGGGAAGTTCGTCGCCGGGTCGGTCGGGCCGCTGAACGTCACCTTGTCGCTGTCGCCCAAGGTCGAGGATCCGGCGTTCCGGGCGGTCACCTTCGACGAGGTGTACGCCGCGTACGCCGACCAGATCAAGGCGCTCGCCGAGGGCGGCGTGGACCTGCTCCTCATCGAGACGATCTTCGACACGCTCAACTGCAAGGCCGCGATCGCCGCCGCGCGCGACGTCGCACCGCATCTACCGCTGTGGATCTCGGTGACGATCGTCGACCTCAGCGGCCGGACGCTGTCCGGGCAGACGGTCGAGGCGTTCTGGAGCTCCATCGAGCATGCGGATCCGCTGCTCGTCGGCGTCAACTGTTCGCTGGGCGCCGAGGAAATGCGCCCGCACATCGCCGAACTGTCCCGCCTCGCGGGCACGTACACCGCCTGCCACCCCAACGCCGGCCTGCCGAACGCGTTCGGCGGGTACGACCAGACGCCCGACGAGACCGGCGGCCTGCTCGGCGACTTCGCCACGGCCGGGATGGTCAACGTCGTCGGCGGCTGCTGCGGCACGACCCCCGCGCATATCAAGGAGATCGCCGACGCCGTCCGCGGGATGGCGCCGCGGAACGTCCCGGCCCCGAAGCCGCACACCCGGTTCAGCGGGCTCGAGCCGTTCGAGATCGGCAAGGACACCGGGTTCGTCATGATCGGCGAGCGGACCAACGTCACCGGATCCGCCAAGTTCCGCAAGCTGATCGAGGCCGACGACCACCAGGCCGCCGTCGACGTCGCGCTGGAGCAGGTCCGTGGCGGGGCGAACCTGCTGGACGTCAACATGGACGCCGACCTGCTCGACAGCGAAAAGGCGATGACCACGTTCCTGAACCTCATCGCCACCGAACCCGAGGTCGCCCGGCTGCCGATCATGATCGACAGCTCGCGCTGGACAGTGCTCGAGGCCGGGCTGAAATGCGTGCAGGGCAAGGGAGTCGTCAACTCCATCAGCCTCAAGGAGGGCGAGGAGCAGTTCCTCCAGCAGGCCCGGCGCATCCGCGACTACGGCGCGGGCGTGGTCGTGATGGCCTTCGACGAACAGGGCCAGGCCGACACCGCCGACCGGAAGGTCGAAATCTGCGCCCGCGCCTACGACCTGCTCACCCAGCAAGCCGGTTTCGTCGCCGAGGACATCATCTTCGACCCGAACGTGCTCGCGGTCGCGACCGGTATCTCCGAGCACAACGGGTACGCCAAGGCGTTCATCGACGCGCTGCCGCGGATCAAGGAACGCTGCCCCGGCGTGCATATCAGCGGCGGTATCTCGAACCTTTCCTTTTCCTTCCGCGGCAACAACGTCGTGCGTGAGGCGATGCACTCGGCCTTCCTGCTGCACGCGGTGCGCGCCGGGCTGGACATGGGCATCGTCAACGCCGGACAGCTCGCGGTCTACGAAGACATCCCCAAGGATCTGCTGGAGCTGGTCGAGGACGTGCTCTTCGACCGCCGCGAGGACGCCACCGACAGGCTGGTCTCGTTCGCGGAAACGGTCAACGGCAAGGGGACCCGGCGCACGGTCGACCTCTCCTGGCGCGAGAACACGGTCGAGGCACGGCTGAGCCACGCGCTGGTGCACGGCATCGTCGACTACATCGAAGAGGACACCGAGGAAGCGCGCCAGAAGCTGCCGAGGCCGCTGGAGGTCATCGAAGGCCCCCTCATGGACGGCATGAAGATCGTCGGCGACCTGTTCGGCTCGGGCAAGATGTTCCTGCCGCAGGTGGTCAAGAGCGCGCGCGTGATGAAGCGGTCGGTGGCCTACCTCGAACCGTTCATGGAGGCCGAGAAGGAGAAGGCGCGCCTCGAAGGCCGGATCGAGACCCGCCAGGGCAACGGGAAGGTCGTCCTGGCGACGGTCAAGGGCGACGTGCACGACATCGGCAAGAACATCGTCGGCGTCGTCCTGGGCTGCAACAATTACGAGGTGATCGACCTCGGCGTGATGGTCCCGGCCTCGGTCATCCTGGACACCGCCGTCTCCGAGGGCGCCGACGCCATCGGGCTTTCCGGCCTGATCACGCCGTCGCTCGACGAGATGGTCAACGTCGCCGCCGAAATGGAGCGGCGCGGCCTGAAGCTGCCGCTGCTGATCGGCGGTGCGACCACGTCGCGCCAGCACACCGCGGTCCGCATCGCGCCCGCGTACGAGCACACGACCGTGCACGTCCTCGACGCCTCCCGCGTCGTCGGCGTCGTCGGCGACCTGCTCGACGCCGACCGCGCCGAGATCCTCGACAAGAAGAACCGCGAGGATCAGGAAGAGCTGCGCGTGCAGCACGCGAACAAGCAGCGGACGCCGTTGCTGACGGTCGAGCAGGCGCGGGCCAACCCGGAGAAGGTCTCCTTCGACGACATCCCGACGCCCGCGTTCACCGGCGTCCGGTACGTCTCGCCGTCCCTCACCGAGCTGCGCGAGATGATCGACTGGACCTTTTTGTTCCTGGCCTGGGAGCTGAAGGGCAAGTACCCGGCGATCCTGGAGAACCCGGTGGCGCGGGAACTGTTCGACGACGCGAACACCCTGATGGACCAGATCATCGCCGAAGAGCGGTTCCAGGCCAAGGGCGCGTACGCGTTCTGGCCGGCGCACTCCGAGGGTGACGACATCATCCTGGAGTCGGGCGTCAAGTTCCCGATGCTGCGCCAGCAGACCAAGAAGCCGCTGTCGCGCCCCAACCGCTGCCTGGCGGACTACATCGCCCCGGCCGGCGCGGGCGATCACCTCGGCGGTTTCGCGGTCACCATCCTCGGCGCCGAGGACTTCGCGGCCGAGTTCGAGGCGAAGCAGGACGACTACCGCGCCATCATGGTGAAGGCGCTCGCGGACCGGCTCGCCGAGGCGTTCGCCGAGCACCTCCACCTCCAGGCGCGGCGGGACTGGTTCGAGCCCGACGCCGATCCGAAGCTGGAGGACCTGCACGCCGAAAGGTTCCGCGGCATCCGCCCGGCGCTGGGCTACCCGGCGAGCCCGGATCACAGCGAGAAGCGGGAGCTGTTCGAACTGCTCGATTCCGACCGGCTCGGGATGGGGTTGACCGAGTCGTTCGCGATGACGCCGGCGGCGAGCGTCAGCGGGCTGATCTTCGCCCACCCCGATTCGCGGTACTTCACCGTCGGACGGCTGGGCAAGGACCAGATCGAGGACTACGCCGCCCGTCGCGGCCTCGAACTGTCCACTGTGGAGCAGTGGCTGCGTCCGAACCTCGCCTACGAGCCCGAATGACACAATGATCAGGTGACCGCCGAAGGCTCGGACTTCCTGCAGCTGGACATCGGGGACGCCCCGCCGGGACGCCGGTCGGACTGGCTGGCGTCGCGGTTGCGGCACGCCATCTCCGACGGCCGCCTGCCGGTCGGCAGCAGGCTGCCCGCGACCAGGGCACTGGCCGCGGACCTGCGGGTCTCCCGCGGTGTGGTCACCGAGGCCTACCAGCGGCTGGTCGAGGATGGTCATGTCGCCGGACGCGGCCGCGCGGGCACGGTGGTCGTCGCGGCGCCGGCGCGGACGAAGGAGCAGACGGCGCCCGGTCCCCCGTCCGCGGGCACGATCTTCCGGCCCGCGCCCGGGATCGGTGTCTTCGACTCACTGCGGTCGACCCCGGCGAGGATCGACCTGTCCCCCGGCGTGCCGGATCTGACGGCGTTCCCGCGAACGGCCTGGCTCCGCGCCGAACGCGCCGTGCTCAACAATCTTTCGGCGGCGGACTTCGGCTACGGCGACCCGCGGGGCGCGCCCGCGTTGCGGCTCGCGATCGCGCACTGGATCGCCCGCACCCGGGGGATCACCGCCGACGCCGACGACGTGCTGATCGTCGCCGGTGTCGCGCAGGGCCTCGGCCTGCTGGCCCAGGTGCTGTGCGACACCGGGATCTCCGAGATCGCGGTCGAGGATCCGAGCTCGCTGGGCGCCCGGCAGCATCTGCACGACCGGCGGCTGGCGACGCCGCCGATCCGCGTCGACGAAGACGGGATCGACGTCGAGGAGCTCGTGCGCAGCGGCGCGCCCGCCGTACTGCTCACGCCGGCGCACCAGTTCCCGACCGGGGTCGTGCTCGGCGGGGAACGCCGTCGCGAGCTCATGCGCTGGGCCGCGGACGGCGGGCTGATCATCGAGGACGACTACGACGCCGAGCACCGCTACGACCGTCCGCCGGTCCCCGCGCTGCGCTCGATGCTCGCCGAGCAGGTCTGTTACGCGGGCAGTGTGTCGAAGTGGCTCGCCCCCGCGCTCCGGGTGGGCTGGATGCTGGTTCCGCCGCGGTACCGGGACGAGGTGGTCGCGGCCAAGCGGTTCGCCGACCTGGGCAACGCCGTCCTCCCGCAGCTGGTACTCGCGCATCTGATGGAGTCCGGCGAGATGGAGCGGCAGCTGCGGTTCGTGCGCAAGCGGCACCGCCGCCGCCGGGACGCGATGATCGACGCGCTCCGGACGCATCTCCCGGACGCCGTGGTGCACGGCGCCGCCGCCGGGCTGCACCTGACGATCACCTTCGACGCGGAGTTCTCCGATCTCGACTTCGCCGCCGCCGCGCTGGATCAGGGGGTGAAGGTGCAGCCGCTGTCGTGGCACTGTCAGCGGCCGATGAATCCGGGGCTGGTCCTCGGTTATGGGGCCAGCCCGGCGAGCGACATCGCCGAGGGCATCGCCGTCCTGGGCAGGCTCAGGCGCTAGCCACCATCGCATTTCGTCCTCTGAATGCGGTGGTTCGATGGCGAACTACCGCATTCAGAGGACGAACTGCCGGGGGAAGGGCAGGAGCGCGGACGGGTCTTCGACGTGGGCGTTGTGGCCCAGTCCGGGGAACTCGACGGTGAAAGAGCTGAGCGCGCGAAGCTGCTCGGGACGGCTCATGGGGTCGTGCTCCCCTGCCGCGAGGACGACCGGGCAGCGTGCCGCGCCGAGCAGTCCACGCATGTCCGGAGCCCCGACGGCGAACGCCCGGGGGTCCAGCGCCAGCCGCCAGCCACCTTCGGTTTCGGCCACGCCGTCGGGATCCGCGTCGGCGATACCGACCAGGCCGGCGATCTTGAGGAAGCCGCGTTCGGCGTCTTCCCGCGCCGGGAACACTCGCGGCGGTTTCGCCGCCATCGCGGCCGCCCGCGCGAGGTCCTCCTCGCTCCATTCGACCTTGACGCCGACCGCGAGCAGCCCGGCGACCTTCACCCCGAACCAACCGGAGGCCAGCGCGAGCCCGACCACACCACCCAGCGAATGGCCGACCACCAGTACCGGACCGCGTTCCGGGAGCGCGTCGGCGACCGCCGCGGCCAGGCCGCCGAACGAGTAGTGCGGCAACCGGGGCGATCCTCCGTGACCAGGCAGATCCGGTGCCAGCCAGCGATATCCCGGCTGCGCCATGAGGCCGTCCCAGACCGCTCCTGTCGCGCCGAGGCCGTGCAGCAAGAGCACGGCGGGGCCTTCGGTTCCGGCGGTGCGCATCTTCAGCGTGTCCACCGGACGGATCTTTCCGCAGTCCCCCGTCCGCGGGCTAGGGTCGGAGGCGTGATCACCGATCCGGACGTATACACCCGGGGCGTGCCGTACGAGCACCTCGCGTCGCTGCGCCGGGGGTCACCGGTCGTGCGCGTCGACGATTTCTGGGCCGTGCTGCGGCATTCGGACGTCAAACACGTGCTCAGGAACCCGAAGCTGTTCTCGTCGCGGCTGGGCGGGACGCAGATCCGGGATCCGGCGACCGAGCAGGACCTCGGGTACGTCCGCCGGATGATGCTCAACATGGATCCGCCCGAGCACGCCCGGCTGCGGGGCCTGCTCACCAAGGCGTTCACGCCGCGCGCGGTCGGCAGGCTGACCGAACGGATCCAGGGCTGGGCGAGGGATCTGATCGCCGGAGTCCGCGCGGACGGTGGGTGCGACTTCGCCGCGGTCGCCGCCGATCTCCCGCTGCTGACGCTCGCCGAGGTCTTCGGGATCCCCGAGCAGGACCGGCGACTGATGTACGACTGGAGCAATCGCGTGATCGGCTATCAGGACGCCGACTACGCGGTGAGCGCGACCGTCGAGGCGGACGAGGTCACCGATCTCGCGCGGGCGGCGCTGGCCGTCCGGCCGGTTCCGGGGCCGGACGGGTCGATGCCCGATCCGCGCACCCGCGCGGGGATGCCGGATCTCTACGCGTACGCCAACGAGCTCGGCGAGTACAAACGCCGGCATCCCGGCGAAGACGTGATGAGCAACCTGATGAGTCACGTCGAAGACGGCGGCCGGGTGTCCATCGCCGAGTTCGAGAACCTGTTCTGGCTGTTTTCCGTGGCGGGCAACGAAACGTTGCGCAACGGCATCCCCGGCGGCATGCAGGCGCTGCTGTCGCATCCGGACCAGTACCGGCGGCTGCTCGCCGACCGTTCCCTGCTTCCCGGTGCGGTGGAAGAGATGCTGCGCTGGTGGACGCCGGTCATGCACTTCCGCCGGACCGCGACCGAGGACGTCGTCCTGTCCGATGTGGACATCCGGGCGGGTGACAAGGTGGTCGTCTGGTTCTCCGCCGCGAACCGCGACGAGACCGTTTTCGAGGACCCGGACCGCTTTGACATCGGCCGCACCCCCAACGATCACCTGACCTTCGGGCACGGCCCGCATTTCTGCCTCGGCGCCCAGCTCGCCAGGGTGCAGCTGCGCGCGATGTTCGGAGCGGTCCTGGACCTGCTCGGCGAGGTCGAACCCGCCGGGGAACCGGTGAGGTTGCGGTCGAACTTCCAGAACGGGCTGAAATCGCTGCCGATCCGCTGGTAGCGACGGGCCCCTTCCCGCCCCCGAGCGCGGGAAGGGGCCATCACCCCCTGGTCATTCGGCCGCGGCGAACTCCGGTTCGGCGACGGTGGAGCGGACTTCGGCCTTGCGCAGGCCGACGACTCCGGACAGCGCCACCAGGACACTGATCACGGCGATGCCGGTGACGACGGTGAGCGCGGGCGCCAGCCCGTTCAGCAATGCGGCAGGACCGGTGGCACCACCGGAGTTACCGGTCAGGACCGCGGTCACCACGGCGAGGCCGATCGCGCCGCCGACCTGGATCGACGTGTTCAGCAGCCCGCCGGCGAGCCCCTGCTCGTCGTCGGAGATGCCGTTGGTCGCCTGGATGTTCAGCGAGGAGAACGCCAGCATGAAGCCGATACCCAGCAGGATCATGCTCGGCAGCACCGAACCGGCGTAGCTGGAACTCTCGTCGATCCGCAGGAACAGCGCGTACCCGATGACGTGGGCGACGACACCGGCGAGGATCGTGCGCGGGGTGCCGAGCCGGTCGATCAGCGGCTCGATCCTGGGCGAACCGAAGGCCACGATCAGCGCGGCGGGCAGGAAACCGAGCGCGGTCTGCAGCGCGGACCAGCCCAGCACGGTCTGCAGGTACAGCATGACGACGAACTGGAAACCGATGTAGGCGCCGAAGAACGTCGCACCGCCGAGGTTGGCGCGGGCCAGCGGGCCGGAGCGCAGGATGCCGAGGCGGAGCAGCGGGTGCTTGCTGCGCTTCTCGATGAACACGAAGGTGACGAGCAGGGCGAGCGCGAGGGCGAACGAGATCAGCGTCCGCGGCGCGGCCCAGCCGATCTCCGGTGCCTCGACCACGGCGAAGACCAGCAGAAGCGAACCGGCGGCACCGGTGATCGCGCCCGGGAAGTCATAGCCGCCACCGGTCTGCGGCCGGTAGGACGGGATCAGCTTGATCGCGGCGACCAGCGCGGCGAGCGCGATCGGCACCGGCAGCAGGAACGTCCAGCGCCAGCCCACCTGGGTGAGCAGACCGGAGAAGACGAGGCCCGCGGAGTAACCGCTGGCACCGAAGACGGCGAAGATGCTGATCGCCCGGTTGCGGGCGGGGCCTTCGTGGAAGGTCGTGGTGATGATGGACAACGCGGCCGGTGCGGTGAACGCGGCGGCGAGTCCCTTGATGAAGCGGGTGGCGATCAGCAGCGCGCCGTCGTCGACGAGGCCGCCGAGCAGGGAAGCGAGCGCGAAGACCGCGACGGCGACGAGGAAGACCCGGCGCCTGCCGAGCAGGTCGGCGGTGCGCCCGCCGAGGAGCAGCAGGCCGCCGTAGCCGAGCACGTAGGCGCTGATGATCCATTGCAGGGCACCGGTGGAGAGACCGAGTTCGGCCTGGATGGACGGGAGGGCGACGGCGACCATCGACACGTCGAGCGCGTCGAGGCCCACGACGACGGACACAGTGAGCAGGACACCCCAGAGGCGCGCGTCCCACCTTGTCGAGCTGGTGGACAGCTGCACGGAAGAACTCATGACCCGTACAGTACATGCACGCGCATCTAATGCAAGTGCATTTAATGACTTTGCATAAAATTCATGTGCATGCTATCTTGGGCCGCGTGAGCGACGTCGCCGAACAAGACCTGCTGCGGGAGTGGCACGAACTGTCCGCCCGGCACGCGGCGGTCTTCGGACGGCTCGAGTGCCGCCTCCAGGAGCGCCACGGCCTCGGCGTCACCGAGTTCGAAGCTCTCGAACGACTGGTGACCTGCGTCGTCGGCAAATGCCGCGCGGCCGACCTGACCGAGGTCGTCCACCTGAGCCAGAGCGCCACCTCACGACTAGTCGCCCGCCTCGAACGTGAAGGACTCGTCCAGCGCGCGCTCTGCGAGTCGGACCGGCGCGGGATCTTCGTCGTCGTGACCGACGAGGGCCGCCGTCGCTACGAAGAGGCGAAGCCGACGCACCGGGCGACCCTCGAAGAGACCCTCACCGTCGACGCCTGAATCTCGGCAGCCGGGTCAGTTCCGGGCGAGCTCCTCGCGGATCGCCGGGACGACCTCGTTCCCCCAACGGCCGAGCGCGCTGTCAGTCGTGGTCGCGTCTTCGACCGGGAAGTAGATGAACCCCGCGGCGCCGTGGTCGCGTACCGCCGGAACCAGTTCCTCGACCCACCGCTCCGGCGAACCACCGACCCATCGTCCCTCGTCGTCACGCGGCGACGGCAGGGGCTTTTCCGTTATGCGGCCCGGAAATTATAGATGGTGGCGATCTCGCCAGGGTCGCGGCCCGCGTCGGCGGCGGCCTGGTCGATCACCGGACGGGATTCGGCGAACCGCGGGCTGAGCCAGTGCGCGGCATGCCCGGGGATCCAGCCATCGGCGAGTTTTCCGGTCACCGCCAGGGATTTGGGCCCGACAGCGCCCGTCCAGACCGGGGGCGCGGGCGCGGCCGCCGGCACCAACCCGTCGACGGAGTAGAACTCCCCCTCGAACGTCAACGGCGCCCCGCCGCCGGAAAGCGCCTTGATCAGGGTGATCGCCTCGCCCATCGCCCGGACCGCTTCGGCGGGCGTCCGATGCTCGACACCGAGTTTGGCGATCTCCCGCCAGAGGCCGCCCGCACCGATGCCGAGCGTGACCCGGCCGCCGGAGAGCGCCGAAAGCGAGGTGATCGTCCTCGCCAGCATCGGCGCGGGACGGCTCGGCAGGTTGGTCACGTTGACCGCGGCCGTGACCTGCGACGTCCGGCCGAGGATCACGCCCAGTGCCGCGTACGCGTCGAGCCGGTCGGCGAAGTACGGGTGATCGGACAGGCTGACCAGGTCGAGTCCCGCGCGGTCGGCCTGTTCGGCGTGCCGCAGGAGGTCCTCCAACTCGCCGACGCCGGTTTCGAGCCCGAATCCGGACAGTGTCATCACCACTCCTTAAGTTCGTACTACGCACTATTTGCATCACGAACTAGCTGCCCGCGTCGAAGTAAAGAATGTTTGACATGATGTCTAGAACTCTTTACCTTTGGTCTCGTGGCTATGGAAGAGAAACGCGCGTGGATCATGGTGGTGGTCACGATCTTCGGCTACGCCGCGTACCTGATCGTCGTCCTCCGCCGGGCGGGCTCCGGCCCGCTCGTCGATGTCCCTTACGTGGCGGCACTGGTGTGGACGATCGGCGCGGCCATCGCGGCTTCGATCGTGCTGCACATCGCCGCGGCGATCGCCTCACCGCGCGACGCGGGCCGCAAGGACCAGCGCGACCGCGAGATCGGCCGGTTCGGCGAGCACATCGGACAGTCGTTCGTCGTGATCGGTGGTGTCGCGGCACTCGTCATGGCGATGGCGGAGCTGGACCACTTCTGGATCGCCAACACCGTGTACCTCGCCTTCGTCCTGTCCTCCGTGCTCGGCTCGATGGCGAAGATCGCCGCCTACCGCCGGGGATTCCAGGCATGGTGAAACCGACCAAGGTCACGAACTCCATCCGTGCCCTGCGGTTCGCGAAGGGTGAGATGACCCAAGCGGGACTCGCGGACCGGATCGGCGCCACCCGCCAGACGGTGATCGCCATCGAACAGGGCCGCTACTCGCCGTCCTTGGAGATGGCCTTCCGGATCGCCAGGGTGTTCGGCGTCGGGCTCGACGACGTTTTCCAGTACCCAGACCAGGAATGAGGCCGCCGTGAAGGCGATCGCCCAGAACGAGTACGGCAACACTGACGTCCTGACACTGACCGACCTGCCCGAACCCGAAGCCGGACCGGGAGGCGTGGTCGTGCGGATCCGGGCGGCGGCGGTCGATCCCGGAGTCTGGCACCTCATGGAGGGCACGCCGTACTTGGTGCGCTTGATGGGTTTCGGCGTACGGAGACCGAAGGCCCGCGTCCGCGGGCTGGACTTCGCCGGCGTAGTGCACGCCGTCGGCGACGGGGTGACCCGATTCCGGCCGGGCGACGAGGTTTTCGGCACCTGCCAAGGGTCCTTCGCCGAGTACGCACTGACCACGGTGGACAAGATCACCCGGAAGCCCGAACGACTCAGTTGTGAAGAAGCCGCGGCGGTCCCCATCTCCGCTTTCACCGCGCTCCAAGCCCTTCGGGACAAAGGCCGGGTCGCGCCCCGGCAGAAGGTCCTGGTCATCGGTGCCGGCGGTGGCGTGGGCACCTTCGCGGTGCAGATCGCCAAGGCGTTCGGTGCCGAGGTGGACGGCGTGTGCGGAACGGGCAAGGTCGACCTCGTCCGCTCACTCGGCGCGAACCGCGTTTTCGACTACACACGCGAGAACTTCGGCGGCGGCTACGACCTCATCCTCGACACCGCGGGCAACCGGCCGCTGTCCTCGCTGCGGAAGGCCCTTACCCCGCAAGGCACTCTCGTCCTCGTCGGCGGCGAGAGCGAGGGGAAGTGGATCGGCGCGGTAGGACGCAATGTGCAGGCGCTGCTCCTCGGGCCGTTCGTGAAGCAGAAGCTCCGTGGCCTGTTCTCCACGGAGGACCACGACGATCTCCAGACACTGCGGGCGCTCATCGAAGCGGAGAAACTGGCGCCGGTCATCGATCGGGCCTACTCGCTGGCCGAGGTGCCCGAAGCCATCCGGTACGTCCGCGAAGGACACGCACGCGGCAAGGTCGTCATCACCGTCTGATGTTCTCCCCCACGTCGGACTCCGGCCATCTTGGCAGTGTTCGGTGTCGGAGAGCGATCCGCCGAGTGCCGAGGAGACCACCGATGTCCGTCAACCGCCGCGACCTGTTGCGAGGCGCCGCCACCGCCGGTGCGCTGGGGCTGGCCTGGCCGTTGAGTTCGCGGATGACGGTCGCGCAGGCCGAGGAGGCCGCGGCGGCGCTGGGCGCGACCTGGGACGAAGCGCCGTTCACCCTGGGCGTCGCGTCCGGTGACCCGGTCCCGTACGGCGTCGCGCTCTGGACCAGGCTCGCGCCGAAACCGATGGAGTTCGAGCAGCCGCTGGACGACACCGTCGAGGTCGCCTGGGAGGTCGCCACCGACCGCGCGTTCCGCCGTCGCGTGGCACACGGGACGACGGCCGCCACCGCCGGGCTCGGGCACAGCGTGCACGTCCCGGTGTCCGGGCTGGAGCCGGGCTCTCAGTACTACTACCGGTTCCACGCGCTCGGCAAGGTCAGCCGGATCGGCCGCACCCGAACCGCGCCGGTCGGGCCGGTCCGGCGGGTGCGGTTCGCCTCGGCGAACTGCCAGGCGTTCCACGACGGGTTCTACGCGGCGCACGCCGGGATCGCGCGGGAGGACCTGGATTTCGTCGTCCACTTCGGTGACTACGTCTACGAGCACGGTCAGGTCGGCGGGAATCCGCTGCGCGATCACGAAGGACCCGAAGTGCTCACCCTGCCGGCGTACCGGCGGCGGCACGCGCTCTACAAATCCGATCCCTCGCTGCGGGACGCCCACGCCGCCCACCCCTGGTTCATCACCTGGGACGATCACGAGGTCGTCAACGACTACAGCGGTACCACCCCGTCGTTGCGGGCGCGGCGCTCGGCGGCGTACCAGGCCTGGTTCGAGCACATGCCGGTGCGCCCCGACCACCCCTCGTCACCGAGGATCCACCGGCAGCGCCGCTGGGGCGACCTCCTCGATCTGTCCATTTTGGACCTCAGGCAGTACCGGTCGGCGCAGAACCTGCCCGACGGCACGATCCTCGGCGCGGACCAGAAGGCATGGCTCAAGGACCAGGTGACCGGTGCGGGCGAGGCGTGGCACTGCTGGGTGAACTCGATCATGCTGAGCCAGCTCGCGAAGCCCGGCGGCGGCTACATGTTCACGGACCAATGGGACGGCTTCCTAGCCGAACGCAAGGAAGTGCTGACCCACGTGGCCCAGAGCGGTCTCGAAGACCTCGTGGTGATCACCGGCGACTGGCACTCCGCGTTCGTCGACGACATCCGCCCGGACTTCGCGGATCCGGCCACCCCGGTGATCGGCACGGAGTTCACCGCGCATTCGGTCACCTCCGGGGCCTACTCCCCCGAATGGAACGCCACGAACGGACCGAAGATGGGTGCGGCGAACCCGCACCTCAAGTACTTCGAGGGCGACCGGTACGGCTACGACGTCTACGAGGTCACCCCGCACCGCTGGAGCACGCACATGCGGGTGATCGGCGACCGGCGCGACCCGCGCTCCCCGGTCAGCACCCTGACGACGTTCCACGTCGACCGCGGCAGGCCCGGGTCGTACGAGGACAGGTCCACCATCACGTCTCCGGCGCAGTACCGGAGGCGCTAGGCCAAAAGGGGAGCCGGGAACTCAGAAGAGGGGCGAGCGACGCCCTTTCGGAGCAGCGTGGTTCACCGCACGCGTTCTCGTTTCACCTGCCCGATGAATTCACGACAATTCTTCCGTGCGGCTAATCTGGGCATTCCATTGGGAACGAGCCGCGGGAGAAAGCAATGAAGAAGAAAATCGCCGCTTTAGTCATGGCCGCCTTTTCGGCGGCCGGAATCCTGGCCGCTTCACCGGCCTCCGCGGCGACCGAGGGCAGGTTCCCGCCCTACGGATGCGGCAGCGATCGCTATGGAATCCTCTTCGGCGAGGGTATTTCCCTGACCTGTTTCGGCCTGCCGGGACACTCGGAGACCTACCGGGTGGTCGCCCACTGCGCGTCCGGATCCTCCTATTGGTACACCGTCGGACATTGGGTTCCGGTCGGTTTCGGCCCGTCGACGGCGGAATGTCACGGCGCACTGCTTTCGAGCGCATACGTGGCCGGATATCACGTAGACGACTTCTAATATCCGAATGACTTGATGTCGATCTTGACGGCGCGGTTCAGCGTCCGCTCCCGGCAGGTCCCCACCGGCCCACTTCCGCGGTGAGCCACCGATGCAGGGAAAAGGCCAGTTCGACCGGCGCGTCGTACTGGATCAGATGCCCGGCCTCGGGAATGACGTCCAGTAGCGCATCGGGAATCGCGTCGGCGAGACGCTTCGCCCGGTCCACCGGGATCCACGTGTCGTCCGCACCCCAGATCACCTTCACCGGCAACGCCAGTTCCGGATAGCGGTCCTGGATCTCGTCGGTGTAGCGGACGTCCGCCTCGGCGATCTGCCGGTAGAAGGCACGTTGCCCGTCCGCGTCCAGCCAGGGCCCGGTGAGCGTGGCCAGCTGCGCGCCGGTGAGACCGCGATGGGAGGCCGTCCCGATGTAGGACTCCAGCGCTCCCCTGTGCACCGCCGGGGGCTGCGCCTGGAAGACCTCGGCGTTCTCCGCGACGAGCCGGAAGAACTCCGAACCCCACGGCCGCAGCGCGACGACGTCCACAAGGGCGAGCGAGGCGTACTCCGCGCCGTGCAGCAGCTTCGCGCGCAGAGATACGGCCCCGCCGTAGTCGTGGGCGATCACGTGCGGTGCCGTCAACCCCCAGTACTCGAGCAGGTCGGCGAAAAGCTCGCCCTGCGTCCCGAGATCGACGGCGTGGCCGGGGTCCTTCGACGAACGGCCGTACCCCGGCATGTCCCAGACGTGGACGGCGAACTCCGCGCTGAGCGCTCGCGCGAACGGCGCCCACAGTTGCACCGACCACGGTGTCCCGTGGCACAGCACCACCGGGGCGCCTTCGCCGAGGCGTTCCCACGCCACCGAACGGCCACGCCACTCGAACGTCCGCGACAACTCCAGCTCGCCGAAACCCATGATCGCGATCGTAGTGGCGTCCACCCGATCAGTCCGGCAGTTGCAGTTCCGTATGCCGTTTGGACAGCATCTCCGCCAGCTCCCGGAGTTTGACGTTCATGTTCTGCGACGTGTGCCGCAGCACCTCGAACGCCTCAGCGGCGTCGATCCCGCGCCGCGCCATCAGGATGCCCTTCGCCTGCCCGATCGCGTCGCGGCTGTCCAGCGCCTGCTGGAGCTGCTCCTCCTGGAGCTGACCGCGCGTGACCGCGTGGGTCGTCGCCAAGGCCAGCGACGCGTGCGTCGCCAGAAGCAGCAGCACGTCACGGTCGGCCTTGGCGATGCCGTGCGGACTGCGCGAATAGACGTTCAGCGCGCCGGAAGGCTGCGAACTCGACGCTTCGGGCAGGAGGGCCGTCGAGACCAGCGAGTGGAACCCGAGCGCCGCGGCGGCGGGACCGAAACGCGGCCATCGGGCGTCTTCCGCGAGATTGTCGCTGAACGCCGCCGCCGGCCCCGAAACCCGCGCCGCTTCGACGCACGCACCCTCGCCGTACTGATACTGCAGCTGATCCAGCTCGCCGGCGATCTCGTCGGTCCGCACCGGCGTGTGGAACCCTCCGTCGGGATCGAGGAGGGTGACGCTGACCAGATCCGCGCCCGGCACCAGGTCTCGCGTCGCGAAGACCACCCGTTCGAGGACCGCCGCTATCGAACCGGAATCCAGCAACGCCCTGGTCAGGGCTACGAACTGGGTGACAAGTGGCCCGGCGATGAGCCGGACGCCGCTTTCGGAGATCACCGGCAGGTCGCCGTCGCCGACATCCTCGACGAATCGGTTCTTATCCTGCTGCCAGTCGAATTCATCGGCCAAAGCCCGCCTCTCCCACTTCTGCACATCGGCGTGATGCACCACGGGAGTCACCGGCGGGAACCGGCGCCGAGCGCGCACCATCAACCGCCGCAACCAACCCGGTTACCGGCGGATCGGCGCTAACTTCTCAACGCTCAGAACCGCTTTCGGAAGCCGACTTTAGCCGAATGCGATCACCCGGCCTACCGCACCCCACGTTCGGCCCGTCCCGGATCGCCTCCTCCGGCCACACCGGCGATGACGGGTTCGGCCACCTGGCGTAATTCCGCATCGGCCCGCCGGGTCCGGCTCATGTTTCACCTCGGGCCGTGGTGGTACCCGGGCCGGTGTCGCCGAGAACCCCGGGGGGTGATCACTGTGTCCTCGCTCCAGGCCGCGGAGCAGCGCCGGATCATCGCCGATTGCTTCACGCGCACAGGGCTGACTTTGGAACAACTGTGGCTGAGATACTTCGCACTGGGCGGCGATGTCAGCGAAGTCGACTTGGAGGCCTACCTGCGGGGAGTGCTCCCCTTGCCCAGAATCCAGCGGGACATGGTGGCCCACGCGGTCAACGAGCGACTCGACGAGCTCTCCGGCGCGCGACGGGCACCGTACAGCCGCGACGTCGGGGAGGACAGCCGCCCCCGCGGTCTCCTGGCCGCGCTGGTGGGACTTCTCGATGGCGCCCAGCGGGTCTCACCCGAGCGGCTGCCCGAGATCGTCACCGCATCGGGCCGGGCGCTGGACCTGGAGCTGACGGTCTATCTCGCCGACTATGAGCAGCGGCTGCTCTTCCCCCTGCCCGGCGAGCGGGCGCCCGGCCGAATGCCGCTGCCCATCGAGGCCAGCACCGCCGGCCGGGCCTACCGGAACGCCGGCACCACGCTGACCGAGGAGCCGAGCGGACCGCGGTTGTGGGCCATCCTGCTGGACGGCGACGAGCGGATGGGCGTGCTCGAGATCGAAGCCACCACGGACGCGGACCTGCACGACCCCACCCTGCGCACCCAGTGCCAGTGGCTCGCCTCGCTGTCCGGCCACCTCATCGCCGCCGCGATGCGCTACGGCGACGGCCTCGACATGACCCGGCGTCGAAGACGGCGCGGCCCCACCGCCGAGCTGCTTTGGCAGAACCTGCCCCCGTCGACGGCGGCGACGGGCGACTTCGTGGTGGCGGGCGGCGTCGAACCGGCTTACGACGTTCGCGGAGTGAGCTTCGACTACGCCCTTTCCGAAACGACGGCGTGGCTGGCGATCTTCGACGCGGGCCGGGACACCGTGTCCTCGGGCCTGGTGGTGTCGGCGGCGCTCGCCGCCTACCGATCCGCTCGCCGCGAGGGCCAGGATCTACGTGGTCAGGAGCACTCTGTCGACAAAGCGCTTTCGACGCAATTCGGTGACGGCACCACGGTCCGCGGCACACTGGCCGAAGTGGACCTCACCCATGGAGCCCTGCGCCATCTCGAAGCGGGCGGGGAACCACCGCTCGTACTCGGCACCGGGTACGAACCGACCACAGTGGACAGTGAACGGCGGCCACCGTTCGGCGACGGAGGCCCCGGGCGCATCACGACCGCCCACCTCCGGGCCGGAGATCTCCTTGTCCTGCACACCGAAGGCCTCGCGGGAACACGCGTCGCCGACGGCGGACGGTTCGCGCTCGCCGACAGCCTGGCCGCCGGCGCCGGGCACGTACCGCCGGAAATCGTCCGTCGTGTGCTCGCGGCGGCGAACTCCCACTGCCGCGGCGGTTTCGCGGGCGACGCCGGACTGCTGGTCGCTCGCTGGCCGGGCACGCGGTGAAGCGGCTCAGCCGCGGAAATCGACGTCTTCGGTCTTGACCGTCCCTCCCTTCCGGCCCGGCGCGACCTGGTGCCGCCAGTACAGATTCGTGTGCGCGATGACCTGTTCCGGCTTGGGCGCACCCCACTCCGATTTGTCGAAGGTCGTGTGCGCGTCACCGACCAGCGTCGCGTCGTACCCGCGGACCAGCGCGCCGTGCAGTGTCGAACGGATGCAGGCGTCGGTCTCCGCCCCTGCGACCACGAGCCGCCCGACACCGCGCTCGGCGAGCACCTTCTCCAGATCGGTGTCCTCGAACGAGTCCCCGTAGGACTTTTCTACGAGCGGCTCGGACTCGTCACGGTCCAGCTCGCCGACGATGCGCCACTCTTCGCTGCCTCGCACGAGTCCGTCGTCGGAATGCTGCACCCACACGACCGGCACGCCTTCCGTCGCGCCTTGCCGACGAGAGCGCCGATGTTCGCGACCACGGAGTCACGCTCGTGGGCCTCGTCGACGACGCCGTTCTGGACGTCGACGACGAGGAGCGCGGTGTTCGGCCGGTTGGCGAGTGTGGTCATTGCGGGATCCCTCCAGGTCAGGCTGCTGTGGCAGACCTTAACCCGGACCACCGACAAGATCCGCCGATCAAGCTCCCGGAACGGCCAGCGCCTTCGCGTTGCGCTGAACGTCGGACCACGCCCGGTCGCTGCACAATCCGCAGGAAGCGCCGAAGAATTCCGCGTGTGCCCGCTCGTCGCCGGAAAGCCAGAACCGGAACCACGCCGTGATCGCGCCGCGGAACCCGCCTCCGTCCCCGACGGGCGTGAAATGGGTCGCTCCCCCGAGTTCGCCGTAGACCGCGGGGACCTGGTCCGCGAGGCGGTAGCGCGGGATGACCAGCAGCCCGGGAACGACGATGGTGTCGAACTGCCCACCCAGGAAGAACGCAGGCCCCTTCAGCGCCGCGGCCGAGCCCTGCGGTCCCGGTTCGATCGGGATCGTCGTGGTGACACGGGAGTCCGCGCCGGCGGCGATCGCCCCGCCGCCGCCCTGGGAGTGGCCGGTGGCGCCGATGTGCGCCGTGTCGATCTTCCCGTGGTACGGACTGCCGGGACGGGAGTTCTCGGCGATCAAGGTCGTGGCCCCGGCCAGCATCTCCTGACCGGAACCCGCGTTCGGCGTGTCCGCCGCCGCGACCACGAAACCGTGGGAAGCCAGATGCCGCAACAGGCCGTCATAGGTTTTCGGGTTCGCGCCGGTCCCGTTGCCCCACAAGATCACCGGGTGCTTCTTCAGCCGCGAAGGCCGGTACACGGTGTGGGCGCCGTCGAGGGCTTCGACGGTCACCGCGTACGGCCCCGGTTCACTCCACCGGCTCGCGATGCCGGACTCGGCCGTCGCGGCGGGCGTGATACCCACGGTCGCGAGCGCGACCATCCCGGCGATCAGTATCCGTGCGCGAAGTTTCCCCATCGTGGCCACCGTCCCGTTCCGTCCGGGCCTCGTTGCCCGCGCCCCTCCCCCAGCGTGTCGGCACGGTCACCGTTCGTCCATGGGGCCGCTCACAAGATCGGGCGAACGAGTCTTGTGATCGACCCCAAACCGGGTCAGCCGATGAGCTGCCACAGGTAACTGGGGCTCTTGACCGGTGCGACGGCGTTCTTCTTCCAGAGGTACTTGACCTTGCACGGCGGAACGATCCGGTACTTCTGCACGGTGAACGAGCGCGCTTCCTTGTACTGCTGCAACCGCAACGTCTTCCCCGCGGGCACCGTCGCGGCATACGACCAGGAATCGGACTTCGAGTAGCTCGCGCCGACGCTCACCGCCAGCGAAACACTCGCCTTGGCGAAGATGACGCCCGCCTCGGCACTGGTCGTACCGGTGATGGACGCGTTGACCGAGGAGGTCGTGGTCTTGTTGTAGGTGATCGTCCCCGGCCCGCGCAGGTAGTCGCTGCGCAGGTTCGTCTTCATCCAGGCCTTGGCGCCGTTCGAGATCTTGTAGTCGGGCGGATCGTTGACCTCGGGGCAAGGCTGGATCGCGAGCGACCGGGCCCCGGCCCCGAGAGCCGCGGGCGCCACGCACAAGGCGCAACCGAGAAGGACAGCAGCGGCCACCGACCGGAAACGCATCGCGAACCTCCCGTTGTCGATCATGATCGAACGGTAATACGGCTCCGGCGGCGGCGCGGAAATCCAACCTGTTCGAGTTAAGCGTCTTGGGTGCGTCGCGGGCCCGGTCCGTGAGGGCCTCACGGCGATGCGCGTGAAGGCCCCCTTCACGCGGCTGACCCAATGGGCCTTCACGCGTTCCCAAGTACATGAAGGACTCCTTCCTTGCGCCTGGCGCAGTGAAGGGGTCCTTCATGTACTTCGCGGCGGCTGGGGTTTCGCGTGTCTGGACGGACGACACACGTGATGGGATGGACAGGCACGCGAAACCGGGCATTCGGCACGCCGAACTGTCCACTGTGGCCGTCACCCGAACGCCGAAAGCCCGTCCAGCAGCCTGTCGACGTCCTCCGTGCTGGTGTACGGTGCCAGCCCGACGCGGAGCGCGGGGTCCTCGAGCTTCAGGGCCGCGAAGACTTCGTAGGCGTAGAAGGACCCCGCCGGCGCGACGACATTCCTCTCGGCGAGAGACTTTTGCGCCTCGCGCTCGCGCCCGCCGAGACTCATCAGGACGGTCGGCGTCCGGTCGGCGGCCTTGCCGTGGACGGTGACGGCGTCGCCCAATCCCTTCTCCAGCCTGGTGTGCAGCAGGCTTTCGTGCTCGTGCAACGAGTTCATCGAGTTCGTCAGCCGGTCGCGTCGCGATCCGGCCGGCCCCGGGTCGAGTGCGGCGAGGAAGTCCACGGCCGCCGTCGCGCCCGCGAGGATTTCGTAGGGCAGCGTTCCGAATTCGAACCGTTCGGGCACGGTGTCGGGCGACGGCATGAGCTTGTCCGGCTCGACGGTTTCGAGGAGGGACGGCGACGCGCCGAGCACCCCGCAGTGCGGGCCGAGGAACTTGTACGGCGAGCAGACGAAGAAATCCGCTCCCAGCGCGGGAACGTCCACCAGGTCGTGGGCGGCGTAGTGCACTCCGTCCACGAACACCAGCGCCCCGGCGTCGTGGGCGAGATCGGCGATCCGGCGGATCGGCGGTTTCGTGCCGAGGACGTTCGAAGCCGCCGTGACCGCGACCAGTTTCGTCCTTTCGGTGAGGACCAGGGAATCGAGGTCCAGTTCGGTGGTCAGAGGATCGATGTCGAGCCAGCGGACGGTCATCCCGGCTCGCTCCGCGGCCTGCACCCACGGCCGGACGTTGGCGTCGTGATCGAGCCTGCTGACGACGATCTCGTCGCCCTCACGCCAGCTTTTGGCCAGGTGCCGGGAAAAGTCGTACGTCAGCTGGGTGGCGCTGCGGCCGTGGACGACACCTTCGGCCGGCACACCGAGGAAGTCGGCGTAGGCGGCTCGGAACGCGGCGACGGAGTTCTCCGCGTTGAGTTCGGACGGACAGACCTCGCCCCGGTTCGACAGTGGCCCGGTGAGTGTCCGGGCGATGGCGTCGGCGACGGGCCGGGGTGTCTGGGTACCCGCTGGTCCGTCGAAGAAGGCGGTTCCGTCGGCGAGGGAAGGGAAATGGAGCCGGAGGGCGGCGACGTCGATGGCCATGCCCTCGACTCTGACATTCGGCGAGGACCGAGTAAACGCTTCGTGGCCGGAACTTTCTCCGGCCACGAAGCACCAGGACTCAGTACAGCTTCAACCGGTACGCGCCGGACTGCGCGGTGCCGGCGAACAGATACCGGCCGTCCGCGCTGATCGCCAGGGAGAGCACCCTGGGATCGGGCAGCGCGCCGGGCACGTGCGACCAGGTGCGGCCGAAGTCCGTGCTGCGCAGCACGCCTCCCCCGGTCGAATCACTCGCGAACCACACCCGGAAGTCGAACGGATGCGGCAGGATCCGGCTGATCTCACGGGGGTCTTCGCCGTCGCGAACCCGGCGGAACGTCCGGCCGCCGTCCTCGCTCAGGTGGATGCCCGCGCCGCCGATGAGCACGCGACCGCCACCCCACCGGCTGACCGAGATCGAACTGACCGGTTCGCTCGTGACGTGGGTCCAGGTCTTGCCGCCGTCGTCCGAGCGGGACAGACCGCCGGAGTCCCCGCCCCAGACGCGGTTCGGGTTCCACGGATCACCGGCGAACGTGAGGAAGCCGCTGTCGGTCGCGAGCTTTTCCCAGGTCTTGCCCGCGTCGTCGCTGCGGTAGAGCACGTAGCCGCCGGGTGCGAAGGCCGATACGAGGAGCCGGTCCGGGTCGGCGGGGTGGGCGAAGATCGCCCTGGGGAGTCCTTCCTTCGCCTTCGCCGCGAACTGCCAGGTCCGCCCGCCGTCACCGCTGCGCAGCACGTCGAGCGAGAACCCGTTCCTGGTCACCTGCCAGACGACGTCCGGGCGGCTCGGCGAGACGGACAGGCTCGCGTCCTCGTGCAGCCGGTCGGTGGGGTGGGACTGCCAGACCCGGTCCGTCGCGGAGACCTTGCCGCGCGGGAGCGGGGTGTTGTAGATCTCCTGCACACCGGCCGCGACGACGCTCTCCCGCAGGAGGTTCCCGGTGGTCACGAGGTCGCGAATGGTCTCCCCGGGCACGCCGATCTGCTGGTATCCGCTCTTGCCGCCGTCGGCGTACACGCCGCGGTACAGCGAGGAGATCAGCGTGGTGGCGGGTTTGCCCGGCACGGCGGGAAGATCGATCATGTCGCTGACACCCTCGCCGGGAGCGGGCGCCGGTTTGCGGGTCCAGGTACGGCCGAAGTCCGTGCTGGCGTCTATGTCGTTATACGTCGAGACGTACAGGCGTCCGCCGACGAAACGCGGTTCGCGCAGGGTCTGCCCACCGGGCTCGCGGCGCAGCACCGTCCAGGTCTTGCCGCCGTCGGCGGAACCGTGAAGTTCGGGGCCGACCGTGACCACGAGCCGCTCGCCGTCCGCGGCGACCTGATTGACCTCGCCGTTGGTCCGGTAGACGAGTTCCGCCCGCCGTTCCTTGCCGCTGACCCCGCGGACCACCCAGAGCGCGTATTCGGGGTAGACCGTCGTGAAGTAGGCGTCGTCGCCGACCATCGTGAGCTTGAGCGCGCCGACCGGCGAGGCGATCCCTTCGCGCGGCCAGGTCCTCGGCACGTCGTTCCAGTGCTCGCCGCCGTCGATGCTGACGCTCAGAGAGTCGAGGTTCTGCACCACGACGACCCGGCCCGTCGGGTCCGTGGCCATCCCGAACGCGCCGTCGGGGTACCACTCGCGCAGGGTCTCCCAGCTCTGACCACGGTCGGTGGTCCGCAGCAGCATCCCGTGCCACTCGCCGGGCATCCCGCCGGGCGAGTTGCCCACCGCGAGCATCCGGTCCGGGTTCACCGGATCGGCGAAGATTCCCTGGATGGCGGTGTCCGCCGGCAGCCCCCTGCGCACGGTCCACGAGGCGCCGCGGTCGCCGGAGAGCCACAGGGCGGGCGGGCTGGGCACCATCATCGCGAGCCCGGCGGGCGAAACCGCCAGCAGCCCGCCGACGCTGTTCGGGCCGACCGGGTCCCAGGCGCCGTGCGGCAGCCCGGTCGCGTTGGCCTCGGCGGGCGGAAGCTGGGGTTCGGCGGTGGCCACCGACGTCGCCCCGGTGGTCCCGAGAGCCGTCAGCAGTCCGAGAACGAACATGCGTTTGGTGATCGATCTCAGTTTCATGCGGGAGATCTTGGCGCAAGTTCCCGAAAAGAGATAGAGGATTCGTCGGATCTTTGCCTGGCGATAACCCCTTGCCAGCTTGTCGTAGCCTTGTCAAGGGTTGATATCCGCCAAACTCATCCGATCACTACCGCACGACGATCGCGACCAGCGCGGTGACGAGCAGGGCGAGGTACGCGATGGCGTGGGCGCGATCCGGGATCCGGCCGACCACCCGGCGCGTCACGGCGATGGTCGGCAGCGATCCGCACAGCAGCGCGCCCGCGGCCACCAGATCGATGTAACCGAGGTGGGCGGCGCCCGGAACCATGCCCGTCGCCGCGAAGGCGTAGACGGCCGTGCCGATCACCGCCACCGGCAGGCTCAGCGGGTTCGCCAGCGCGGCCGCGTCGGCCATCGGCAGGCCCTTGCGCCGCATGAGCGGGACGGTGAGGACACTGCCCCCGACCCCGAGGAAGCTCGCCACGGCACCGATCCCGGTCCCGCCCGCGGTGGTGGTGATCCCGCCGAGCGCACGCGGCCGGCTGTCCTCCCGCCTGCTCACGAATCCCTTCCGGACCACGCTGTCGGCGATGGTCAGCGCGAGGTAGGCGACGAAGAGCCAGCGCAGGACACTCTCGTCGGCCATGGTGGCCGCGAAGGACCCGAGCACGGCACCCAGGCCGATGAACGCGATGAGCGGCCACAGGTAGTCGCGGCGAAGCCGTCCTGTCCGCAGTTGCGCGAGGGTCGCGCTCCCGGCGTTGACCACCATCACCGCGGTCGACGTGGCCACCGCCACGTGCATCGCGCCCAGCGCGTGCTCCGGCTCGGCGAGCGCGAAGGCGTAGACGACGGGAACGGTGATGAATCCGCCGCCGAATCCGAAAAGGACGGTGGTGACCCCGCTCAGGCAGCCGAACCCGAGGAGCACCGAGATCTCGATCAGCACTCCTGCGACGGTAGGCGCCCGCGGCGCGGCGGGCATTCGAAAGAGCGCCAATTTCTTTCGCGGACCGGACCCCGGCGTAGGCTCGGTGAGGTGCGTGACATCCCCATCGACGAGGTCGACCACCTCGACCGCGCGGTGGTGGCGATCCGCACCGATTACCCGCCGGGGCACCGGATCCTCCCGCATCGGCACCGGCGGGCGCAGTTCCTCTACAGCGCGACGGGATCGATGCGGGTCGAAACGGCCGACGGCACGTGGACCATCCCGACGCGGCGGGCGGTGCTCGTGCCGCCGGAGACCGTCCATCAGGTCTTCACCACGACCGTGAGCACCCGGAGCCTGTACATCGAGCCGAAGGCCGTGCCGTGGTTCCCGCGCCGCTGCCAGGTCGTCGAAGTCTCCGCGCTGCTCCGGGAACTCCTGAACGAGGCCGTCGGCGTGCCCGATCTGTACACCCCGCGTGGGCGGGACGCCGCGGTCATCGGCCTGACCCTGCACGAAATCCGCCGGGCCGCCCCGGTCCGGCTCGATCTCCCGCTGCCGAAGCACGACCGGCTGCGAACCCTCTGCGAGTCCTTTTTGGACGATCCGGACATCCACGATCCGGTCGCCGGCTGGGCCGCCCGGCTGCACGTGAGCGAGCGGACGCTGAACCGGCTCTTCACCACCGAAACCGGACTGAGTTTCGCCCGCTGGCGGCAGCGGGCCTGCGTCCTGCATTCCCTCTCGCTGCTGTCGGAGGGTCGTCCCATCGCCGGGATCGCCGCCTCACTCGGCTACGAGAGCCCCGCCGCGTTCTCCACTATGTTCACCCGGCTTCTCGGCACCTCGCCGAAGGACTATCGCGCAGCGTCGTCGCTCTGATCGCCGGTGTCTCAAGGTGAGACACGAGGCCCCTCCCACGGTGCCGTCGTCGCCCCTACCTTCCGTTCAAGCCCAGGCGAACAAGGGAGTCATCGTCGGAAAGGGGATCGCGCTCCGGCTCGCCGCGGACGGGCACGACGTCGCGGTCAACGACGTCGCCGCCAACGAAGCGGAACTCGAGGCGGTCGCCAAGGAGATCCGCGAAACGGGACGGCGCTCCGCGGCGATCACGGCGGACGTTTCGGATCCGGAGTCGGTCACCGCCATGGTCGCCGAAACCGCCGCCGCGCTGGGTTCCCTGGACGTCATGGTGGCGAACGCGGGGATCGCGCAGGTCCTGCCGCTGCTCGAAGTGACCCGGAGGACTGGGACCGGATGATGGCCGTCAACGCGCGCGGCATGTTCCTCTGCTACCAGGCCGCGGCCAAGCAGATGATCCATCAGGGGAACGGCGGCAAGATCATCGGCGCGGCCTCCATCGTCGCCCATCGGCCGTTCGCGTCGCTCGGCCACTATTCCGCGTCCAAATGGGCGGTGCGCGGGCTGACCCAGGCCGCCGCGATGGAATGGGCCCGCCACGGAATCACCGTCAACGCGTACTGCCCTGGCATCGTCGGGACGGCCAGGTGGGACCTCATCGACGAGAAACTGGCGGAATCGGAAGGGATCCGGAAGGGATCCGGAAGGGACGGCTTCATCAGCCACGCTGGGCCCGTGCCGCCCCGACGCAGTACACGCCGAAGGCCGCGACGCCGAGGGCCACCACGATGAGCAGTACCGTGCCGAACGGCTGAGCGGCCAAGGTCCGCAGGGCGGCGTCGAGCCCACCGGAGCGGGCCGGGTCGTGCGTCAGCGCCGCATAGCCGACGAGTACCGCGACCACACCGAACACGACACCCCTTGCCACATAACCGATCCTGCCGAGCCGCTCCACCCACCGCCGGGTCCCCGACGGGAGCCGCGAAAGGTCGATATCCTGTTCGAAGGTCCGGCGTAAGCCCTTCACCACCGAACCCACCGCGACGCCGAACACGATGACGGCCACCACGGTCACCAGGAACGGTCCGGCGGGCAACTCAAGCAGCCGCGCGGTGAACTCCTGCTGCTTCTGGTCGCCGCTGCCCTGCTGTCCCGCGCCCGCGGCGACCCTGGCCGCGTAGACGCCCAGGGAAACCCCGACCACGCAGCGCACTCCGGACGTCACCCGCTTGACGGTCCGGGTCCTGCGTTCGTCGATCCAGGTGTAGCCGACCGCGGCCAGCAACGCCTGCCACAGGCCGTAGGCCACCAGTCCCGCCGCCAGCACCCACAACAGCACACCGCCCATCGCGGTCGAGCCGACCTCCGCGATCGCGCCACGTCCGTCGGCCTCCTGGCCGCCACCGCCGACGGCGACGCGCACCGCCAGGTACCCGATGAGCAGGTACACCAGGCCGTAGCACCCCATCCCGATCCGTCCGAGCACCTGGACGGCCGTGTTGTGCCGCACCTGTCTCGCCTTGGTCGCGGACATCCGGTCCACCTCCTCGTGAGTCTTCATCGAGTGTCACGGCCGACGGCCATGACCGCCGCGCGACTGGTCCGTCCGGCCCAGCGGGGAAGGAGGTGGTGTGTCGCCTAAGCGAGGAGCCAGTCGCGCGTGTCGCGGTGCCTGCCGAGCCCGACGGCGTCGAACTCGTCGAAGTGGTCACCCTTGACCACGCCGAGCCGCCGAAGCACCGCCTCGCCCTGTACTCCGAGGAACAGCGGATGGTCTTCGGCGCCACCAAGTTCCGCGCGAACATGGAGATGCTGAACGCGGAGATCGTGGAGCGCGAGGCTCTGGACCCGTGGGTGTCCGGCTGAAGCACCTGCCCGCGACGGTGGTGTCGGCCACGCCGCGGGGGCCGCTCGACTGGCCGGACGCGACCGTCGTGAACGGAGACGCGGTCGACGTCGTCGCCCGGTTCAAGGAGGAGTCCGACGTGCCGCTGCGCTCGCACGGCAGCCTGGCGATGAACCGGGCGCTGATGGCCGCCGGCCTCGTGGATCGCGTCCAGGTGACGGTCTTCCCTGTGGCCCCGGCACGAATCGAGCTGACCATCCACAAAGGACGATCGCGTCGAGCCTGCCTAGACGGTGCTCGACGCGACCGCCGGACGGCGGTGAGAACCGAGCCAGGGCGCCAGCAGGGCTTCGAGGTCGGCGTCCGACAACGCGTACGGCCCGCCGTGGAACTCGTGCCACCGCGAGGCGTCCCGCGCCGCCATGTACTCCACCTCGAACGCCCGCATCAGGACGTACATGAAGGTCACCGAGCTGAACCGGTCACCGAGCAGCGTCCTGGCCTCGCGCGCGACACCTGTCGCGCCGTGGCCGATCACGTCTGTGAGCTTCAGCTCCTCCGCAGCCGGGTCCAGCAGGCTGGGGGCATACATCACGACAAAATCTCCATCACTGAAAGGAAGAACTCAGTTCTCGGCGGCGAGCTGACCGCACGCCGCCGCGATCTCCTGACCACGCGTGTCACGGACCGTGCACGCCACTCCGCCCGCGTTCACCAGACGGACGAACTCCCGCTCCACCGGCTTCGGCGAGGCGTCCCACTTGCTGCCCGGCGTCGGGTTCAGCGGGATCACGTTCACGTGCACCAGCTGGCCAAGGTGCTGCCGAAGCCGCTTCGCCAGCAGCTCGGCACGCCAAGGCTGATCGTTGACGTCCCGGATCAGGGCGTACTCGATCGACACCCGGCGGCCGGAAGTGTCCGCGTAGTACCGGGCCGCGGACAGGACCTCGTCCACCGACCAGCGCTCGTTCACCGGCACCAGCGTGTCGCGCAGCTCGTCGTCCGGCGTGTGCAGCGAAACCGCCAGCCGCACCTGCATCTTCTCGTCCGCCAGCTTGCGGATCGCCGGCGCGAGACCCACCGTCGACACCGTCACCGAACGCTGACCGATACCGAGCCCGTCCGGCGAGGGATCCGTGATCCGCCGGACCGCCGCCACGACGCGCTTGTAGTTCGCCAGCGGCTCGCCCATGCCCATGAAGACGATGTTCGACAGACGGCCGGGGCCGCCGGGCATCGCTCCGTCGCGCATCACCGCGGCGGCCGCGCGGACCTGGTCGACGATCTCCGCGGTCGACAGGTTCCGGTCGAGACCGCCCTGACCGGTCGCGCAGAACGGGCAGGCCATGCCGCAGCCCGCCTGGCTCGAAATGCACAGGGTCGCGCGGTCCGGGTAGCGCATCAGCACGCTCTCCAGCAGCGTCCCGTCGTGCGCGCGCCACAGCGTCTTGCGCGTGGTGCCGTCGTCGCACGCGAGCGCCTTGATCTCGGTGAGCAGCGTCGGCATCAGATCGCCGACGAGCTTCTCCCGCGACGCCGCCGGGATGTCGGTCATCTCCTCCGGGTTCACCGTGAGCCGCGAGAAGTAATGGTTCGAAAGCTGCTTCGCGCGGAACGGCTTCTCCCCCAGCTCGGCGACGGCAGCGGCCCGCTCGGCGGCGGAGAGGTCGGCGAGGTGGCGCGGCGGGAGGCCGCGCTTGGGCGCGTCGAAGACAAGAGGGAGGGCAGTCATAGCTCACTCAGTGTCCCATGTCCACCTTTGACGCGCCTGAGCCGCCCCGGATCGCTGTTTCCCAGGTCACGTGAACCGCACCCGGGCCGGACCGTGTGTTCTTCCCGCGGAGTCGTGCGGATCGCATTTCAGGAGACGTCGGGAGGTCACGTCAGGACCGAGACTTGGTCATGTCGCGCCACGGACCTACGAGCGCCCCGCCGCCGCCGCGGTCCCGCACCTGGTCCGCGGCGGCGAGGCGGGCGTCCTGGAAACGATGGGGTTGCCATGGGGTACGAAGAGTTGAGACCGCGGCTCGACGGAATCGAGATCACCGATCTCGAACCGGAGCTCTGCTTTCTCGTCACACCCAGTGGGGGGCAGTTCTACATCGCCGCGCCCACCCGGGAGTTCCGCGCCTGGGCGAGCCGCTGCGACGGCACCCGGACCCGCGCCGAACTGCTGGCCGGCATGACCCCGGACTACGAGGAAATGATGGAGATCCTCGAAGCGGACGGCTGCCTCCGCCACGATCGGGACACCGGGGCGGACGACGTCGCGGCCACCTCGATCCTTCTCACCGGCTCGCCCGCGCTCGTCGAGCCCTTGGCGGAGATCCTCGACGGCAGCGGGTACGCGAGCGTCGAGGCGGTCCCCTACTTCCACGATCTGTCCGAAATGGACATAGAGAACGTGGTCGTGGTCGCGGCCTTCGATCACCCCGCCTATACCGAGTTGATCGCGCTTGACGCGTTGTGCGCCGGCAGCGGGGTGCGCTGGCTGCCGTTGCGCCGGGAACGCGGCCGGGTGATCGCCGGACCCGCGATCGCGCCCGACGGCATCGATTTCGCCGACGTCGTCGCGCGGCGCCGCTCCGCCGCGCAGGACCCGCGTGTCGTCGAGGCGTTCCTTTCGGCCCCCTCGGACTCCACCCCGCTTCGGCCGGGCGACGCCCGCTGGGCGCTGACCACTCTCGCCGTCCATCTCGAACGCTGGCTCGCCGGCGGACGATCCGCCATGACCACCGGCGAGATCGAACTGAACCCGGCGGACCTCACCGAGATCCGCCGCCCGATCCTCCCCGTACCCGACCGGGCCCGGCCCGTTCCCGCCACGACCGACCCCGAACTGCTGGTGGACGACCAGACCGGGATCGTGACCGGCGTCGGCGAAATCCCGCCCGCACCGGGGATGCCCGCCCGGCTGCGGGTCTGCGCGGTCGATGTCGCGGACATGCGCCGGGTGACGAACTGGCCCAACGACCGTCAGGCCTTCGGCACGTCGTGGCACGATTTCGACCTCGCGCGTCAGTCGGCCATCGGCGAAGCGGTGGAGCGCTACTGCGGAAGCTGGCTCGCTCCGGAGCACGAAGTGTGCTTCGGCAGCTACAAGCAATTCGCCCGCTACGGAATCCCCGCACTCGACCCGCAACGGCTGAACCTCTACTCCGCCACGCAGTACCGATCCCCGGGTTTCCCGTTCGCGCCACTGACCCAGGACACGGAATGCTCGTGGGTAGAAGGCTTCTCCCACACCACCGACGAACCCGTCTGGGTTCCGGCGTTCTTGTTCTCGAACGAACGCCAACCGGGGGAAGCGCATTTCGCCGATCCGCTGATCGCCGGCCTCGCGAGCGGGACCACCGAGGAGCACGCCGTCACCTCCGGCCTCGAAGAGGTACTCGAGCGCGACACGACCATGCTCTGGTGGGCGAACACGCCACGCCTCGGCAGGCTCACGATCCCGGACGAGATCCGGTCACTCATCGCCGACGCCACCGACGACTACGAAGTCACGCTCATCCACCTGGACAACGAGTTCGACGTCCCAGTGGTCGCCGCGGTGGTACTCGACCGTGTGAAACGCTGGTTGTCGATCGGCTTCGCCACCCGGCCGGACGCGCTGGAGGCCGCGAAGAAGGCGCTCGCCGAAGGATTCACGCTCCAGCACACCTGCCGTGCCCTCGACGACGAACGCGAGCTGTCCGGCATGCGCCGGGACCTGCCGCATCTGGGCAACCTCAAGCCGTATCGGGCCGATCGGCGCTACCTGGACTCGTACCGCGAAGACTTCGCCGATGTCGCGGATCTCCTTTGCCAGCAACAGATCTACCTCGATCCCCGGGCCGTGAAGCGAGTGGCCCCCTGGGTCATGGACCTGCCGAGCCGCGGCTGGGACGACCTTCCCGCCCTCGGGGAACGGCGGCTCAAGGCCTACCAAGCCCGCGTCGAAGCCCAGGGATTCGAGGTGATCAGCGTCGACCTGACGACCTGCGACGTCGCGGCCGCCGGATTCCACGCCGCGCATACGCTGGTCCCAGGGCTCGTCTCGAACTTCCCCGCCGGATCGCCGATGTGGGGCAACGGGAGGATCGCCGACGCGGCGGTGGGCCTCGGCTGGCGGGACGAACCGCTCGCCGAGCACGAACTCAACGTCTTCCCGCTCCCCCACGCATGATGGCCGCCGCCGACCTGCTCGGTCTGCCGAGCACTCGCGGCCGGTTCCCGCTCATCGCGGCGCAAAGCGTCGACGCGCTGTGGCGTGGCGATCCTGGTACTGGGCAGACTGAACCGTGCGCTCTGAACTGGACGACGTCGCCCGGTTCGGCGTGCTGTTCGCCGAACACGCCGCGCTCCCGGGGTTCGCCATGACGACAGTGCGCGAAGGCGGAGCACTCGGCGGCTTCGCCTACGGGGTCCGGCAAGAAGCCGGCTGGTGGCCCGAACGCGCGACGGCTCCGGCGCCTTCGTGGCTCGACGGCGAAGAACTGTTCTACGTGTACGAGCTGGCGCTCCTCCCCGAGCTCCGCGGTCGCGGGCTTGGCCGCGCTCTGCTCGATGACCTGCTGAAAGAGCGCCCCGAGCGGTTCGCCGTACTCGCGTCCCGCGTCGAGGCGCCCGCTCGGCGGCTGTACTGCCGCTGGGGCTGGCGGGAGGTCGGCGAGTTCGACTCCGGTGGCATCGATTTGCTCGCGCTCGACCTCTCCTGAGACCCAGATCACCGAGAACGGGTTGTCGTACGACTGTTTCCGATATATCGTGAGCATGTCGGAACAGTACGTAGAAAGGATTCACATCATGCGACGACGACCCTTCCCTCCAGAACACGGCCGACCGGCCTTCGGCCCTTGGGCCCGCGGCGGCTTCGGCGATTTCCCGCCGGGTCCGGGCGGACCGGGCCATCGGCACCGGCACGGCCGCCGCGGTGGCCCCGGGCGGCGCGGCAAACGCGGTGACGTCCGCGCCGCGATCCTGGCGCTGCTTTCCGAGCAGCCGAGGCACGGCTACGAGATCATCCGGGAGATCGGCGAGCGCAGCGGCGGCTTCTGGAAGCCGAGCCCCGGCTCGGTCTACCCGACCTTGCAGTTGCTGGCCGACGAAGGCCTGGTGATCAGCAAGGACGAGAACGGCAAGAAGCTGTTCGAACTCACCGAATCCGGCCGCGCCGCGGCCGAGCAGCAGGACTCGGTCCCGCCGTGGGAGCAGATCGCCCACGACGTCGACCCGGTCGAGGTCAACCTGCGCAAAGCGGGCGCGACCCTGGCCGCTGCGGTCGCGCAGGTGATGCACGCCGGCACCGAAAGCCAGCAAGCCCGCACCGTCGACGTGCTCAACGAGGCACGCCGGACGATCTACGGCATCCTCGGCGAGGCCGAGGACTCGACTCCGGACGAGGACACGGAGTGACCTGGCACGACGAGGCCGGTGGGCTTGACGCGCGCATGCACGCGATAGCCCACCGGCAGCGTCATCCGTTTCTCCCCGGAGCCTGACGAAACCTCGTTCAGGCGCCGGACCTCCGCGATCGCCTTCGCCGCGACCGGAGCGCTGAACTCGATCTTCAGCACGGCTTCCATCGCGGCGTCGTCCTCGAACAGCCACCGCGTCATCACCTTGCGGCAGCCGAATCCCTGACGGGCGAAGAACTTCTCCACCCCGGGCGGATCGTAGTGCGGAAGATCCAGCCGCATCCAGCGTCCGTAGGGCTCACTCGCCACATCGAGATCCACGATCATCATCAGCCCACCCGGACGCAGCACCCGCTCCGCTTCGCGAAGGCCGGGTTCACAACCGGGGCCGAAGAAGTACGCGGTGCGCGCGTGGACGACGTCGAAAGCCGCGTCCGGTAAGGGAAGCCGCTGCGCACGCCCTTGCCGCACCTCGACGTTCTCCAGCCGCCCCACCCGTTTCCGCGCGTCGCGGACGAGCGGCTCATGGGGTTCGATCCCGACCACCGACCGCGCCGTCTCGGCGAACCGCGGCAGATGGAAACCGTCACCGCAGCCGATGTCGAGCACGTCCGCACCGGACCAATCGCGATACCCGGCGAGCGCGCGCCAGATCTCGTCGTCGACGTCCTGCGCGCGGTTCTCGACCTCGTAGGCCTTTTGGTAATACCAGATGTTCGGGCTCGGCAGCACCTCCTCACCGCCGCGGCGGAAGGAGGAGAGGGCTCGGGGAAACCAGCGCACGGAAGCTCCAACGAAGGGACACCGGGCCGGGTTCCGGGGTCATCCGGTCGAAATCTTTGACGGAAACAATGCGGTCAGCGACTAGACTTTACTCCCACCGGTAAGGGAGAACCGCATGTCGCTCGGCTCGGCCGCCCACACTTCCGTCATACCTTCGGGAATCCCGTGCTGGATCGAGCTCGCGTGCAGAGACGAAACGGCCGCGCAAACCTTCTACAGCGGGCTTTTCGACTGGGAGTACGTCGTCCAGCGTGATCCGGCGACGCCGACCGGCCGCTACTCGATAGCGACGCTGAACGGCGTCCCGGCCGGTGGTCTGTACCGCGCGGGTTCGGGCGGGCCGTCCGGCTGGAGCGTCCACATCTCGGTGCCCCAGGCGGCCGCGGCCGCCGAGTGGGTGGACAGTCTCGGTGGCCGGGTCACGCTCGGGCCGGTGGCGATCCCCCATCGCGGCACCATCATCCACGCCGTCGACGCGTGCGGCGCGCACGTCGTCTTCTGGGAGCCGCCCGCCACCTGGGAGTTCGCGACAGGGGTGCCGAACACCTTCAGCGGCGCGGATCTCAACACCCACGACGGCGCGGCGGCGGATCACTTCTACTGCCGCCTCTTCAACTACACCAGCCACCAGATCGGCGACGGCGCCTCGCTCGACTACGCCGAATGGCTCATCGAGCATGAACCCGTGGTGTACCGATACGTGATGGGTTCGGAGTACCGGCCGGACACTCCCCCGCACTGGATGGTCTACTTCGAACTCGACCCTGCCCGCGGCGCCGACGCCGCGGCGGGACAGGCCCTGATGCTCGGCGGCACCGTCGTGGTCCAGCCCTACGACACCCCGTACGGCCGGATGGCGATCCTCGCCGACCCGGACGGTTCGGTGTTCGCCGTGATCGACCACTCGCGGGCCGTCGAGGGCTGGGGCACCGCCGAAGTCGACGACCCCTACGACGACTGAGCCGGGGCGACGAGGCCGCCCCGGCTCTTCGGTCAGATACCCGCCCAGAACCGGCAGTCGTGCACTGCCGCGAGGTCGACCGGGCCGATCACGCCCGGCGCCAGCGATTGCGTCCGCGGCGAAGGACGCCATTTCGGCAGTTCGCCGCCATTCGGATCGCCGGTGCGCGCGAACGCGGTCCAGTACCGAATCATTTGCCCCGCCAGTTCCTGCTGCGCGGGCGTCAATTTCGCCGGGAACCCGGTTAAATCAGACAAATAAGCCAATTCGGTTCCATGGGCGGCGCCGAGATTCATGCCTGGTGGCGCGGGAACAAGCGGGGGAGCCGCCCGATCGGCGAACTCGTAACCGAAGGTCCGCGTGCGCTCGCGCAGCAATCGCTCGGTACCCACCTGCGGGCAACCCCAGATCCGGTCGGTCATCGCGTCCGCGAACGCCATCGCCGGGCCGCCGTGCTTCGCCGACGGGTATCGGGCGGCGACGAGCGGAGCCTTCTCCCCGAACGCGGTCCGCAACAGTCCCTGGTAGTGCTCCTCGGTGAACGGATGTCCGGGGAACAGGGCCACGAACAGCCTCGCCTCGTCCCTGGTGACCCCCGTCAGCACCGGGACGCGGGCGAAGCGCCCCGCTTTCAGCGCGTCTGCCGGATGCTCGGGCAGCAGGCCGGTGCCGAACGCGGGCGTCCCGAGCGGCTGGTTCACCAAATCCTTGGCCGGAAGCCGCCGCATGCAGGCGATGTCGGCGCAGCCGAGTTTCTCGGCCCCTGCAGCACCCATCGCTTCGGCGTCGGCGCGGGGCAGATACGGCGAGCCCGCGGGGACGCCGGGGAAGAACCCGCCGTCGGGCCAGGTCAGCGTGCAAGGCCCGCTCTGGATGATCGCGCGGTGGAACAGCCCCGCGGCCCAAGGGGAGGCCAACTGGACACAAGTGCTCATCGCTCCGGCGGATTCGCCGAACAACGTGACGTTCCGGGGATCCCCGCCGAACGCATGCGCGTTGCGCTGCACCCAGCGCAGGGCTGCCTGCTGGTCCTGGAAGCCGAAAGAACCGGAGTCGCGGCCGAGTTCCGGATGCCCGAAGAAGCCGAACACACCCAGCCGGTAGTTCACGGTCACCACGACGACGTCCCCGCCGAGGGCCATGCGCTCGAAGTCATAGTCGCTGCCCGCGCCGGAGGTGAAGCCGCCACCGTGCACCCAGACCATCACCGGACGCGGCTTACGCGCGGGCTTGGCCGGGCTGATCACGTTGAGGTACAGGCAATCCTCGGCCTCGCTCGCTGCCGAACCGAGGCCGGCTCCCTGCGCGCATCGAGGTCCCGGTTTGCTCGCGTCCCGCACCGCGGTCCACGGCTCGGGTCTCCGCGGCGGGGCCCAGCGCAGGTCGCCGACCGGTGGCGCGGCGAACGGAATGCCTTGGAAACTCCGATATTCGGCAGTACTCACCCCGCGAACGGGGCCGGAATCCGTGCGGACTACGGGGCTTCCGCCCGCCTCCGCCACGGTCGTCGTCAGGGCGCCGAGCGTCACCACGCCCAGTGCCATGGCCAGAAGTCGCTTACTCATCCGTCGAGTTCGCATACCCCGACCTTGGCCCGGCGCCCCGGACTTTGTCACCTGGGTTTGGTCTAAACGGGGACGAATGCGGAGAGCAGCAGCCAGGAGACGACGGCCGAAGGGAGCAACGAATCGAGCCGGTCCATCAGCCCGCCGTGGCCCGGCAGCATGTTCCCCATGTCCTTGACGCCGAGGTCGCGCTTGATCAGCGACTCGACGAGATCGCCCAGGGTCGCCGTGCAGACGATCGCCGCGCCGAACAGCACACCCTGCCAGGCGTGGCCGTCGAGGAGAAGGCTCAGGGTCAGCGCGCCGGCGACCACACCGGCCACGAGCGAACCGGCGAACCCTTCCCAGGTCTTCTTCGGGCTGATACTGGGCGCCATCGGATGTTTGCCGCCCAGGACACCGGCGATGTAGCCGCCCGTGTCCGAAGCGACGACGCCGATCATGAACGCCAGCACCCGGCCGACGCCGTCCTCCGGCGGGACGAGCATGGCGGCGAAGGCGCCGAAAAGCGGGATGTACGCGGCGGCGAAGACCGACGCGCTGATGTCGCGCAGGTAGCCGTCCGCGCCGCCGGGCAACCGCCACAGCAGGCAGACGAGCACCGTCAGCACGAACGCCGTCAGCGCGCCTTCACGGCCGTACGGCCACGCCAGCCAAATCATCGCCTGACCGCCGACGAGCACCGGGACCAGCGCGACCCGGATGCCCGCCGCGCGCTTCAGTGCCCCGGCCAGCTCGATCGTGCCGACCGCGATGGCGATCGCGATGATGCCGATGAACAGAAAGCGGACGGTGAGCAGGGACGTGACGATCGCCGCCCCCAGCAGCAGCCCGACCCCGATCGCGGCGGGCAGGTTGCGGCCGGCGCGGGAAACCTTCTTCGCCGGTTCCGGCTTCTTGGCCGGAACCGGTTCCGGGTTCTCCACCCGGTCCTCGCGTTCCTCGCTCACCTGGCTCATCAGACCTCGAGTAGCTCGGCTTCCTTGTGTTTCACCAGCTCGTCGACCTTGTGACTGTAGGTGTCGGTGAGGTTCTGGAGTTCCTTCTCGGCGTGGACGACCTCGTCCTCGCCCGCCTCGCCGTCCTTCTTGATCCGGTCGAGCTCTTCCTTGGCCTTGCGGCGGACGCTGCGGATCGAAACGCGGGCGTCCTCGCCCTTGGCCTTGGCGACCTTGACCATCTCCTTGCGGCGCTCTTCGGTGAGCTGCGGGATGACGATGCGGATCACGTTGCCGTCGTTGCTCGGGTTCACACCGAGGTCCGACTCGCGGATCGCCTTCTCGATGGCGTTGAGCGAGGTCTGGTCGTAAGGCTTGATCAACGCCATCCGGGCTTCGGGGATGTTGACGCTCGCCATCTGGTTCAGCGGGGTCGGCGCGCCGTAGTACTCGACGACAATGCGCGAGAACATCCCGGGGTGGGCCCGGCCGGTGCGTACCGACGACAGGTCCTCCTTGGCGACGGACACCGCTTTTTCCATCTTCTCCTCGGCGTCGAGGAGGGTCTCGTCGATCACGGCAACTCCCGTAGTTGTGTATGCGTACCGATTGCGAAGATCAGAGCAGGCCTACGCGGGCACCCCGTCGGCGGGGGTGTCGACCAGGGTGCCGATCCTCTCACCACTGACCGCGCGGGCGATGTTCCCCTCGGTGAGCAGATTGAACACGATGATCGGCATGTTGTTGTCCATGCACAGGCTGAACGCGGTGGCGTCGGCGACCTTGAGATCCCGTTCCAGCACCTCGCGGTGGCTGATCTCGTGGAACATCTCGGCGGTCGGGTCGCTCTTCGGGTCCGCGGTGTAGACGCCGTCGACGGCCTTCGCCATCAAGACGGCCTCGCAGCCGAGTTCGAGCGCGCGCTGCGCGGCGGCGGTGTCGGTCGAGAAGTACGGCATGCCGACCCCGGCGCCGAAGATGACGACGCGCCCCTTCTCCAGGTGACGCTCGGCGCGGCGCGGGATGTACGGCTCGGCGACCTGCCCCATGGTGATGGCGGTCTGCACGCGGGTCGGCAGGCCCTCCTTCTCCAGGAAGTCCTGCAACGCCAGGCAGTTCATGACGGTGCCGAGCATCGCCATGTAGTCCGCGCGGTCGCGGTCCATGCCGCGCTGCGACAGTTCCGCGCCGCGGAAGTAGTTGCCACCGCCGATCACGACGGCGATCTGCACGCCCGTCCGCGCGACGTCGGCGATCTGCTGAGCGACCGAGTGCACCACATCCGGATCAACCCCGATGGAACCGCCGCCGAACATCTCGCCGCCCAGCTTCAGCAGCACCCGCCGGTATCCGCCTTCGACACGGACACCCATGTCGCCCTCCCTAGTGCTCTGAACCCGACTGTGCCCCGTCCCCGATGGACGGAGACGGGGCACAGTGGGGATTCTTGTGTTCCGCGCCTGGATCAGGCCTGGCCGACCTCGAACCGGGCGAACCGGCTCACGGACACGCCGGCCTCGTCGAGCAGGGCCTTGACGGTCTTCTTGTTGTCCTTGACCGACGGCTGCTCGAGCAGGACGTTGTCCTTGTAGTACGCGTTGACCTTGCCCTCGATGATCTTGGGCATGGCCTGCTCCGGCTTGCCCTCTTCGCGGGCGGTGGCCTCGGCGACGCGACGCTCGTTCTCGACGATCTCGGCCGGGACCTCTTCGCGGGTGAGGTACTTGGCCTTGAGCGCGGCGACCTGCATGGCGGCGCCACGAGCGGCCTCCGCGGCGGCCTCGCCCTCACCGGTGTACTCGATGAGCACGCCGACGGCGGGCGGGAGGTCCGCACCGCGACGGTGCAGGTACGTGGTGGTGGTGCCCTCGTAAGCGGCGACACGGCGCAGCTCGAGCTTCTCGCCGATGCGAGCGGCGAGCTCCTGGACCTGCTCCTCGACGGTCTTGCCGTCGAGCGAGGCGGCCTTCAGCTTCTCGACGTCGCTGGTCTTCTCGGCCTTCGCGACCTCGACGATCTTCGCGGCGAGGGCCTGGAAGTCCTCGTTCTTCGCGACGAAGTCGGTCTCGGAGTCGAGCTCGATCAGCACGCCGCCGTCACCGGCGACGAGGCCCTCGGCGGTGGCGCGCTCGGCGCGCTTGCCGACGTCCTTGGCGCCCTTGATGCGCAGGAACTCGACGGCCTTGTCGAAGTCGCCGTCGTTCTCCTCCAGCGCCTTCTTGCAGTTCATCATTCCGGAGCCGGTCAGCTCCCGGAGACGCTTCACGTCTGCGGCGGTGTAGTTCGCCATCGTGGGTGTGTCCGTCCTTTTTCAGGTACGAGAAAGTCTTTTGGGGAAGTCACCCGTGGGGCCACCCGGAGGCGGCCCCACGAGCGGGGTGGATCAGGAGGAGGCGGTGGCCTGCTCGGCCGGAGCCTCGGTGGCGGCCTCGGTCGCGGCGGCGGCTTCCTTGGCGTCCGCGGCGGCGGTCTCGGAGCCGGCGAGCAGCTCCTTCTCCCACTCGGCCAGCGGCTCGTCCGTGGCGACGCCCGCCTCGGGCTTGGCGTCGGCGGAGGAACCGTTGCGGCTGGAGCGGGCCATCAGACCGGCGGCGGCGGCCTCGGCCACGACCTTGGTCAGCAGCGCGGCCGAACGGATGGCGTCGTCGTTACCCGGGATCGGGTAGTCGACCTCGTCCGGGTCGCAGTTGGTGTCCAGGATCGCGACGACCGGGATGTTCAGCTTGCGAGCCTCGCCGACGGCGATGTGCTCCTTCTTCGTGTCGACGATCCACACGATGCTCGGCACCTTGGCCATGTCGCGGATACCGCCGAGGGTCTTCTCGAGCTTGTCCTTCTCACGGGTGAGCGTGAGGATTTCGCGCTTGGTCAGGCCGGCGAAACCACCGGTCTGCTCCTGCGACTCGAGCTCCTTCAGGCGGAGGAGACGCTTGTGCACCGTCTGGAAGTTGGTCAGCATGCCACCGAGCCAGCGCTGGTTCACGTAGGGCATGCCCACTCGCGAAGCCTCGGCGGCGATCGCTTCCTGAGCCTGCTTCTTCGTGCCGACGAACATGATGGTGCCGCCGTGCGCGACGGTTTCCTTGATGAACTCGTACGCACGGTCGATGTAGGTCAGCGTCTGCTGCAGGTCGATGATGTAGATGCCGTTGCGCTCGGTGAAGATGTAGCGCTTCATCTTCGGGTTCCACCGACGGGTCTGGTGCCCGAAGTGCACGCCGCTGTCGAGCAGCTGCTTCATGGTGACGACGGCCATTGCCGGAATCAACCTCTTCTGTGTCGTGCGCGCCCGGCTCCGCCGGAACGCGCTTGCTCGGTTCGTCGCTCTCGGCCGGGTGGCCGATCGCCCTGGTGCCGATGCTCGGGCCCGGACCCGGGAGCGAAGTACCCCAGGGACCGCCGGGCCGTGTGCCCCCGGCTGTCCTGACCCTCCGTGAGGAGATCGGCCATCGGGAGCGCGCACGTGCACGCGAAGTCAGTCCGCTGCCGCGGACCGCGCAAAAGAGTCTACTCCCTGTCGCCACCGGGTACCGCACCGGCAGCCCCGGATGAGAGGGGTTGTCCACAACCACCTCGGTTATCCACAGATTCCACCGGCGCGCCCCGCACGCCACGCCGTACCCCCAACCTGGAACACATGACCTCGACGACCTCTTCCCGCCCTGTCACCAGGCATTCCTTCGCGATCGACCGCACCGGCGGCAGGCACCGCCGCCCAGGGCACGCCCGGCGCCTTCCCCGCCTCGCGATCCTCGCTACCGTGCTCGCGATCCTCACGTCCGCGGCGATGCCCGGAACGGCGAGAGGGGCGCCTTCCCCGCAGGGGCGCCTCTCCTGGCCGCTCTCGCCGGCACCGAGCGTCACCAGGTACTTCGAGCCGCCCTCGACGCCGTACGGCCCCGGTCATCGGGGCGTCGACCTCGCCGCGCCACCGGGTGCGAACGTGCTCGCGGCCGCCGAGGGAGTGGTGATGTTCGCCGGGCAGGTGGCGGGCCGCGGAGTGGTGTCGATCGATCACGACGGAGGCCTGCGCACCACCTACCAACCGCTCGCCCCGACGGTCACCGCGGGTGATCAGGTCTACCGCGGCCAGGTGCTCGGAACGCTCGCGGCGGGCCACCCGGGCTGCCCGGAGCCGGCGTGTCTGCATTTCGGTGTGCGGCGGGGCGAAGAGTACGTCGATCCGCTCACGGTGATCGGTGAGCCGTCCGAGATCCGCCTCAAACCCTGGGAAGGAGACTGAGTGAGCGCTTCGGAAGGCCGGTGCCCATGGCCTGCGGGTCTCGAGGACGGATGGGTCGCAGGCGTTGCCCGCGGAGCCGCAGGGTGGGTCGCGTGGTCCTGGCTTTGGTTCCTGGCGTGGTCCTGCTCGCCCTTGCTGCTGTTTCGGTGGATGGCGCGATTCGCGTGTCCAGGCACGGGACGCGCGTGATTTGGGGAGCGAACACGCCGGGACCGGACTCCGCACCAGGTGATCCGGCGCGAGACACGCATGATCCGGCTCCACACACGTGTCTTCCGGCTGGAGACACGTGTCGTCCGTCCAAGCACACGCGTCGTCACCGCCGCCCCCGGAGCATGCGACGCACACACGCAGGGAAAGGGGCTCCGGTAGCGCAGCGAGGTTGCGACGCAGACCTCAAGTTTTCGCGGCCCACCCGAAGCAACTCGGCTGATCGTCGCGGAACAGGACGGTGGCTAGGCCTGCTCGACCAGTTTGGCGCGCAACCGCATGACGGCGCGGGTGTGCAGCTGGCTGACCCGAGACTCGGTGACGCCGAGGACCTTGCCGATCTCGGCGAGCGTCAGGCTTTCGAAGTAGTAGAGACCGACCACGATCCGGTCGCGTTCGGTGAGCTGGGCGATCGCCTGCGCGAGCTGACGGCGGTTGTCCTGGTCGACCAGGACGGCCACCGGGTCGACGGCGCCGTCGTCGGGCAGGGTGTCGACCAGCGAGCCGCTGTCCTTGCCGGCGGCGACCAGGTCTTCCAGCGCGATGATGCTGGTCAGCTGCATCTGGCCGTAGAACTCACGAAGGTCGTCGACGCTGATTTCGAGCTCGGCCGCGAGCTCGGCGTCGGTCGGGGTGCGGTTCAGCCGGGCGCCGAGGCGTTCCAGCGCGCGCTCGGCTTCGCGGGCCTTGCTGCGTACCGCTCTGGGGACCCAGTCCTGGGAGCGGAGGTCGTCGAGGATCGCGCCCCGGATGCGCTGCATGGCGTAGGTCTCGAAGCGCAGGCCCCTGGCGGGTTCGAACTTCTCGATCGCGTCGACCAGGCCGAAGATCCCGGACTGGATCAGGTCACCGACGTCGACATGGGTCGGCAGCCCGGTGCCGACCCGGCCCGCGACGTACTTGACGAGCGGGGCGTAGTGCAGCACGAGCCGGTCGCGCACGATCTGGTCGGGAGACTCAGTGAACTCACGCCACAGCGCCTGGATCCCGGCGTCCACTTCGTAGCCGGTCCGCGCTTCGGGCGCGACGGCAGGACCGTCCCCGCCGGGGCGGTGTTTCCCGGCGGCTTCGGTGACATGTGGGTCGGCGGTCATCGGACCGCCGTTCTCAGCATGCGACTCAGCGTGTTCTCCGTGCTCGTGCGGATGCGCGTGCGCCGCCGGTTCGGGCCGCCGGGTCACCTGCCGAGTCCTCCCCGGCATCATCGGGCCCGGGGGTGCGCGCGGTCGTGGATCGCCTTCAGCCGATCGACGGTCACATGAGTGTAGAGCTGCGTTGTGGCCAGCGTAGCGTGACCAAGCAGTTCCTGAACGCTTCGAAGATCAGCACCCCCTTCGAGCAGATGGGTGGCCGCGGAATGCCTCAAGCCGTGCGGTCCCATGTCGTTCGCGCCCGGCACCGAACCGACGGCTTCGTGGACGACCCGGCGGGCCGCCCGCGGATCGAGCCTGCCTCCCCGCGCTCCCAAAAAGAGCGCCGCCTCCGCGGGCCCCTTCGCTTCGACGGCGAGCCTTCCCCTGCCCTCGTCCAGCCACGCCCGCAAGGCCGCTTCGGCGGGGACGCCGAACGGCACGACACGTTCCTTGCCGCCCTTGCCCAGCACGAGCACGACCCGGCGGGAAAAATCGACGTCGCCCATATCCAGCCCGCACAGTTCCGAGACCCGCACACCGGTCGCGTAGAGCAGTTCCACGATGGCACTGTCCCTCAAAGCCACCGGGTCGCGCTGTTCGGCACCGGCGGCTGAGAAGCGCATGACGTCACTGGCCTGCTCCGCGCGGAGGACCCCGGGAAGCTTGCGATGCGCGCGCGGCGCCACCAGCCGCCCACCCGGATCCGACGCGAGCGCCCCGCCTCGGTGGGCCCACGCGGTGAAGGTGCGGGCCGCCGCGGCTCGCCTGGCCAACGTCGTCCGGCTCGCCCCTTCCTCGCGTTGCCGGGCGAGCCAGCCGCGCAGCGTCCCGATGTCGAGGTCGGAGAACCGGCCACCGTTCCCGTCCACGAAACCCATCAGCGACACCACGTCGCCGAGGTAGGCACGCACCGTATGCGCGGACAGCCCGCGTTCGAGGGAAAGGTGCCGCTCGTAGTCGTCGATCAGCTTCCGGACAGGCTCCGGCAGCGCGGCACGGGCGGCGCGCAGATCGGGTCTGCGGGCGCGTTTCCCCGTGCCGTGGGGACCTTCGGTCGACGGCATGCCGATCACGCTGCGCGATGTAGGGCGGATGGTCAAGTATCGCCGCACCCTGTTGCGGTGTCCGTGGTCGGATCGTGCCGGGATGGCGCCTCACGTGTAGGCCAGTCAGGTCTTGGCGGTCCGTCTTCGCCACCCTGCGTCACCCCTTTCCGCGAAGCCGTCGAGTTCGAGCGCCGGAAGCAGCGAACGGACACGTTCGACCGGGATGCCGGACTCGGCGGCGATCCGTTCCACCTGCCTCGCCGACCGATCGGAGAGCGCGTCGTGCACTCGCAGCGCATCCGGACCGAGCCGATCGGTGCGACGGCGCGGTTTCGACGGATCCGCTCCCGTCGACCCGAACCGTCCCGCCGTTTCGAGGATCTCGTCGACCGAGGTCACCAGCGTGGCCTCGCCTTCGCGGATCAGCGCGTGACAGCCGGCGGACATCGCCGAAGACACCGGTCCCGGCATGGCCATCACGACCTTGCCGAGCGCTCCGGCCGTCCCCGCGGTGTTCCGCGCGCCGCTTCGCCTGCCCGCCTCGACCACGACGGTCCCTTCCGTGAGCGCCGCGATGAGCCTGTTCCGGACGAGGAAGCGATGCCTCGCGGGTGTGGTGCCCGGCGGGTACTCGCTGACCACCGCGCCGGTCTTACCGATGGAGCGCAACAAGGTCGCGTGCTGGGCCGGATAGCCGACGTCGACACCGCAGCCGAGCAAGGCGACCGTCGTACCGTCCGCGCTCAACGCGCCCCGGTGGGCCGCGCCGTCGATGCCGTACGCCGCCCCCGAGAACACCGGGATCCCACGGCTCGCGAGGTGGTAGCCCACCTCGGCCGCGTTGTGCTCGCCGTACCCGGTCGCCGCGCGGGCACCGACGATCGCGATCGCCTGGTCCACGGCCTCGTCGAGCCTCGCGGGGCCGCGTACCCACAGCGCCAGCGGTGGCGCCACGCCGGAAACGCCCCTGCTTTGGGCCACGGCCAGCGAAAGCAACGGCCAGGCCGGCCATTCGTCGTCTTCCGGGATGACGAGACGGGCCTCGCCCGCCTCGGCTCGCTCCAGATCCCGCTCGGCGTAGTCGTGTGCTCGCCGCGCGGCGGTCTCGTCGCGCACCTTCGGCGGGCATTCGGCATTTCGCACTCGTTCCGCGGCGGCGACGGGGCCGAACTCACCGACGAAATCGGCCAAGGCGGGTGCCGGCGGCTCGGCCACGCGCAGGAGATACGACCGGGCGATGCGCTCGGCGTCGAGTTCACTCATCCGGATGACCTCTCTCGGAAATTCAGGGCAGCCGCGACCTCGTCCGCCTCCGGCTTGTCGGCGCCCTTCAAATCGGCGAGCGTCCAAGCGATGCGAAGGCAGCGGTCGGCGCCGCGCGCGGTGATCGCGCCCCGCTCCAACGCTCGGTCCAGCAACGCCGTGACCTGCGGCGGCAGCGCGAACTCACGGCGCAGCGCCGGGCCGGGCACCTCCGCGTTCGTGAGCCAGCCCTGCTCCGCCCAGCGTTTTCCGGCCCGTTCGCGCGCCTCCAGCACTCGCTCCCGGACGGCCGCCGACGCTTCGGGCGGCTCACTCAGGTGTGCGCTGAGCGCGGAAAGCGGGCGCAACCGAACCCGCAAATCCACCCGATCGAGTAATGGCCCGGAGAGTCGGCTCAAGTAGCGCCTCCGCACGGTCGCGGAGCACGTGCAGTCGGCGTCCTTCGCCGGAGCGCAAGGGCAGGGATTGGTCGCCAGTACCAGTTGGAACCGTGCCGGGTACCGCACGGCACCCTTGACCCTCGCGATCCGCACTTCGCCCTCTTCGAGCACCGTACGCAGCGACTCCAGCCGCTCCGGGCCGAATTCGCACACCTCGTCGAGGAACAGGATTCCCCGGTGCGCCCGGCTGATCGCGCCGGGCACGGCAAGGCCGCTTCCACCGCCGATCAGGGCGGGCACGCTGATCGAGTGATGAGGCGCGACGAACGGCGGCACGGTGACGAGCGGCGCGGACCGCGAAAGCGAACCGTCGATCGAATGAACCGCTGTCACCTGCAACGACTCTTCAGCGGTCAGTCGCGGAAGAAGGCCTGGGAGGCGCCGAGCGAGCATTGTCTTCCCCACCCCGGGCGGTCCGGTCATGAGCAGGTGATGCCCGCCCGCCGCGGCCACCTCCAGTGCCCACCGCGCTTCCGGCTGTCCCACGACGTCGGCGAGGTCGGGTACCCGCGGCGGCTCCTGGACGACGGACGGCTCGGGACGGGTGAGTTCCCCTTCGCCCTTGAGCCAATCCACGAATTCGCTCAGCCGCGCTACCCCGCGGACTTCCAAGCCGTCCACGAGTGCGGCTTCGAACAGCGACTCGGCGGGTACGACGGCCCTCCGGTACCCCGCGTTGCGTGCCGCCAGCAGTCCCGGCAGGACCCCGCGGACCGCCCGCACCCGGCCGTCCAGGGCGAGTTCGCCGAGCAGCACGGTGTTCAGCAGTTTCGTGGCGGGAACCGATCCGGTCGCGGCCATGACCGCCGCCGCGATCCCCAGGTCGTAGCCGGACCCCACCTTCGGCAGATTCGCCGGTGAGAGGCCGAGGATCACCCGCTCGTCCGGCCAGGTCCGCCCCGAATTGCGGACGGCGGAGCGGACCCTGTCCTTGGCCTCCTTCAGCCCGGTGTCGGGCAGCCCGACCATCGTGACCTTCGGCGAACCACCACCGATGTCGGCCTCGATCTCGATCATCCTGCCTTCGACACCGAGCAACGCGACGGACCAGGCTCTCGCCAGTGCCATTCAGAACGCCGCCTTGATATGCCGCACCTTGGGCTGGGCGTCTGGCCGGGCGACGATCGCGATGATGTCGTAGCGGACGGGGCACCAGCGGAGCATGAACTGGCGCTGCCACTGGTACGCGAGACGGCGGATGCGGTCCGCCTTGTCCGGGGTCACCGCCTCGGCGGGCGTGCCGAAACCCACCCCGGCCCTCGTCTTCACCTCGCAGAAGACGAGGCGTTTGGTGTCGGTCGCTATGAGATCCAGTTCGCCGTCACGGCAACGCCAATTGCGGCACAAGACGACATAGCCCGTCTTTTCCAGATGCCGGACCGCGAGCTCCTCGCCCCATCGGCCCAGTTCGATATGTGGTGCCCCGGCGGACGGCTGTTCGGCCGTGCTCGTCATCTCGATCCCCCTCAGCGATCGTCACGGTGCGTGTGCGATCAACGCTGCCAGGGTGAGGGGGCGGCGGACAGGTCTGATTTCGTCGCCTGTGGACAACCGGGGTGTTGTGGATGGTTCGGCCGTCGCGGAAGCTCGCCGGGCGGAATCGTCGGTGGGCTGTGCTAGGCGCCCCGGAGATACGTGAAGGCCCCCTTCACACGATGAAGGGGGCCTTCATGGACGTTCCGAAAGATCAGCCGGAGAACGGCCCGTCCTCCGGCAACCGGAGATCCGGTTTGTCGAGTTCCTCGACGTTGACGTCCTTGAACGTGATGACCCGGACGTGCTTGACGAACCGTGCTGGCCGGTACATGTCCCAGACCCACGCGTCGGACATGCGGACCTCGAAGTACACCTCACCGCCGCCGTCGCGCACCTGCACGTCGACGGCGTTGGCCAGATAGAACCGCCGCTCGGTCTCCACCACGTACGAGAACTGGCCGACTATGTCGCGATACTCGCGGTAAAGCGAGAGCTCCATCTCGGTCTCGTACTTCTCGAGATCCTCTGCGCTCATGAAATCCGCGCCCCTCCTCGCGATTTTGCTGCTGTTCCAGCGGCGGAGCGTTCATTGTCACCCACGTACGGGCCGAGGGCACGTATCGGCACGCTCGGGTTTTCCAGTGCCGCGACGGTCAGCACCACCGGGTGAGGTGGTGGCACGCGGTGCGCGGCGGCCGCGGTGGCCACGTTCGTGTACGACCAGCGATGGACCGGGCTCGGACCGTAAGTGTCCAGCGCCGCGCTGTGGTCGGTGGTGCTGTACCCCTTGTGCACGTCGAAACCGTAATGCGGGTGGACGTCGTGCAGGTCGCCCATGATGCGGTCCCGGGTGACCTTGGCCAGCACGGACGCCGCCGCCACGCACGCGACGGCCTTGTCCCCTTTGAGCACCGGGACGCTCGGGGCGGGCAGCCCGGACACGCGGAATCCGTCGGTCAGGACGTAGCCAGGTGTGTTCCGCAGCGCCGAGACGGCGCGCCGCATGCCTTCGAGGTTCATGACATGGATGCCGAACAGGTCGATCTCGGCGGCCGGGATGACGATGACCGAGTAGTCGACGGCACGCTGGACGACCCGGTCGTACACCCGGTCGCGAGCCTTGGCCGTGAGCACCTTCGAGTCGGTGAGCTCGGGCAGGCGGGCAGCGTCCCCCGGGCGCAGGACACAGGCGGCCACGACGAGCGGGCCGGCGCAAGCGCCGCGCCCTGCCTCGTCGACTCCGGCGACGGGCCCGAGGCCCCGCCGGTCCAGCGCACCCTGCAACCCCCAGAAGAGGTCACCACGCACCACTGCCCGCGGCGGCCGAAGCGGCTCGGCCGGTGTGAGCGGTACAGGAAATCTCAAGGCCTTACCGCCTCCGGTCGACCGCCTTGCGCACTCCGGCCGACATCCGCCTGCCGAGGAAGAGCACGGGCCACGCCGCGGCGACACCGACGCCGAGGGGAAGCCCCTGCTGCCAGGCGGGCGCACTGAGCGCCAGCGGCTGGGCGTTCGCCTGCGGGTTGTGGTCCGAAACGCCGCCCCAGCGGCCCGGCGGGAGCACGATGATCCGCGCCTTCCCGATGATGTTCTCGACCGGAATCGCGCCGTTGACCCCGCCGCCGCCCTGGCGCCGTGAGTCGCTCGAATTGTTGCGGTTGTCGCCCATCACCCAGACATAGCCGGCAGGCACCTTGACCGGAGCGAACGTGTCCTGGACGGGCTTGCCGCTCTCGTCCACATTGGAACCCGGTTCCCAGTGGATGTACGGCTCGTCGAGCGCCTTGCCGTCCACGATCACCCGGTTCTGCGGATCGCAGCACTGCACCGTCTGCCCGGCGGTCGCGATGATCCGCTTGACGAAGTCACGCTCGTCCGGCGGCGCGAACCCGATCAGGGAACCCAGCGTGCGGAATCCGGTGACGAAGATGTTGCTGGACTCCGGCGTGTCGATCTCGCCGACCCAGGCGGGCGGTCCCTTGAAGACGACCACGTCGCCGGGGCCGGGATCGGTGAAGTCGTACGTGATCCGGTCGACCAGGATCCGGTCGCCCGTGCACCCCGCGCAGCCGTGCAGCGTGGTCTCCATCGACCCCGAGGGGATCATGTAGACCTTGGCGAGGAACTGCTGGATCAAGATCGTCAGCACGAGTGCCACGACGATCAGGATCGGCAGTTCCTTCCAGAACGACCGCTTCTTGTTGACCTTGCCGAATTTCTTGGAGCCGGACCGGCCCCGCCGGGAGGCCCTGGTGGGGCGCTCCTCTTCGGGGCGATCGGGCTCGTCTTCGGAGGTGTTCTGGGACACGGGTTCGACCACGACGCCAGGTTACCTGTAACCGTGCGGCTACCTACTTGGCGGAGGTCGTCTCGCGGTTTTCGCGGCGTTCCTTGATCTTGGCGGCCTTGCCGCGCAGCTCGCGGAGGTAGTACAGCTTCGCCCGGCGGACGTCACCGCGCTTGAAGACCTCGACCTCGGCGATGTTCGGCGAGTGCACCGGGAAGGTGCGCTCCACGCCGATGCCGAACGACACCTTGCGGACCGTGAAGGTCTCGCGGATGCCGCCGCCCTGGCGACGCAGCACGACGCCCTGGAAGATCTGGTTGCGCTCGCGGTTGCCCTCGATGACGCGGACGTGAACCTTGAGCGTGTCGCCCGGTCGGAAGTCCGGGATGTCGGAACGCAGTGACTGCGCGTCCAGCGCGTCCAGGGTGTTCATCGGTGGTCCGTCCTCGTCTTCGTATGGCTTACGTGCAGCTTGGGCGCGCAGTGTCGGGCACTGCGACCTACCCGGGGGCTGATGGCGTTCCGGTGTACGGCGCCGGCTGCGAAGCCGCGCGTCCACTCACGCCAACCTGTCAAGTATTGCAGACCAGGTCTCAGGCGTTTGACCCGGCCTGGCCGCCCTCCTCGTGCAACCGCTCGAGGACGGCGAGATCGTGCTTGTCGAGACTACCTTCCGGCAGTTGCCCGATCAGTTCGGGCCTGCGCCGCACGGTGCGTTCCAGCGCCTGGTCGCGGCGCCAGCGGTCGATCAGCGCGTGGTTTCCCGAACGCAGGACGTCCGGTACGGCCAGGTCGCGCCAGACCTCCGGCCGGGTGTAGCTGGGGCCTTCGAGCAGCCCGTCGGAGAACGAGTCCTCCTCGGCGGAGCGGGCGTTGCCGAGGACTCCGGGCAGCAGCCGGACGACGGCCTCGACCATCACCAGTACCGCGGCCTCGCCGCCGACCAGCACGTAGTCGCCGATGGAGACCTCGTCGACGGGCATCCGCCTCGCGGCGTCGTCGATCACCCGCTGGTCGATGCCCTCGTAGCGGCCGCACGCGAACACCAGGTGCTCTTCGGCGGCGTACTGGTGGGCCATGGCCTGGGTGAACGGCCGCCCGGCGGGGGTCGGGACCACGAGGCGGGTGTTCTCGCCGCAGACGTCGTCCAGGGCGGGGCCCCAGATCTGCGGTTTCATCACCATGCCGGGCCCGCCGCCGTACGGCGCGTCGTCGACGGCGCGGTGGACGTCGTGCGTCCAGTCCCGCAGGTCGTGGACGCCGACCTCGATGAGGCCGCGGTCGATCGCACGCCCGAGCAGCGCGGCGCGGAGCGGATCGAGGTATTCGGGGAAGATCGTGACCACGTCGAGGCGCATCAGGCGTCCAGCAGGCCTTCCGGCGGGTCGATGACCACGCGGCCGCCCGGGACGTCGACCGCCGGGACGATCGCCTTCACGAACGGCACCAGCACCTCGCGTCCGTCGTGCTCGATCGACAGCAGCTCACCGGCGGGCGAGTGCACGATTTCGAGCACCTTGCCGACGACCGTGCCGTCGGCGAGTTCGGCCCGCAGGCCTTCGAGTTCGTGGTCGTAGAACTCATCGGGGTCTTCGGTCGGCGGCAGCGTCGAGGTGTCGGCGATCAGCAGCGCGCCGCGGAGGGTCTCCGCGACGTCCCTGGTCAGCACCTCTTCGAAACGCACCAGCAGCCGCCCGCTGTGCTCGCGGGCGGCTGCGATGGTGAGGTCTCTGCTGCTGCCGTCACGCAGCTTCGTCGTGACGGCCGAACCGACCGCGAACCGCTGTTCCGGCGAGTCCGTGCGCACGTCCACCGCGAGCTCCCCGCGGATTCCGTGCGCCTTGGCGATCCGGCCGACTACGACGTCCATCCCGTTGTGTCCTTGGTCAGCGATCGGTGTCGACGACGTCCACGCGGACGCCGCGGCCACCGATGCCGCCCATGACGGTGCGCAGGGCGGTCGCGGTACGACCGCCCCGGCCGATCACCTTGCCGAGATCGTCGGGGTGCACGTGCACCTCGAGCGTGCGGCCACGACGCGTGGTCAGCAGCTCGACCCGGACCTCGTCCGGGTTGTCGACGATCCCGCGCACCAGGTGCTCGAGGGAGTCAGCGAGGAAGCTCACGCCTCGGCCTTGTCACCCTCGGCGGCTTCGGCCTTGTCGGCTTCGGCCTTCTTCGGAGCGGACTTCTTCTTCGGCGTGGTGGCCTCGGCGGAGGCCGAGTCACCGGCGGCGGCGAGCGCGGCGTTGAACAGGTCCTGCTTCGACGGCTTCGGCTCGGCGACCTTCAGGGTGCCCTCGGCGCCCGGCAGGCCCTTGAACTTCTGCCAGTCACCGGTGATCTCGAGGATGCGCTGGACCGGCTCGGTCGGCTGGGCACCGACGGACAGCCAGTGCTGGGCCCGCTCGGTGTCGACCTCGATGAAGCTCGGCTCTTCCTTGGGGTGGTACTTGCCGATCGTCTCGATGGCCTTGCCATCACGGCGGGTGCGCGCGTCGGCGACGATGATGCGGTAGTACGGCGCACGGATCTTGCCGAGACGCTGCAGCTTGATCTTGACGGCCACGGGTGTGGGTACTCCTCAGTTCTCTCTGATGCATGTGGAAGGCGCACGCCAGCCGAGTGGGGACACGGCTGCGCACACCCGAAGGGTGAGCTCGGGCGCGGTGAGAGGGTCCGGCCAAAGCAGGCAAGCGTACATTCTGCCAGACGCTGATCGGCTGTCAGAACGCGGCTATCCCGAGCGAGGCCAGCAGGATCGTCACGGCCGGGAGGAAGTTGTTCACCTGATGGGCGACCACGCTGCCGAGCAGCCGCCCGGTGAACACCCTGGCCAGCCCGATCGGGATCGCGATCACCAGCAGCAACGTAGTGCGCAGCGGTTCCAGGTGGCTCGCCGCGAAAACGGCCGTGGAGACCAGGAACGCCGCGATCCTCCCCCAGCGTTCGGTGCGCCACGTCAACCGTTCCACCGCGCCCCACAAGAGGCCGCGGTAGATGATCTCCTCGCAGATCGGCCCGACCAGCCACAGGTAGATGAACATGACCACGGCCGCCGAGACCGACATCCGCCGGTCCTCAACGAGCGCGCTGATCGCCGAGGTCGCGTTCTCGTCGCCGACGACCTGTGTCCAGATGTAGGCGGCGAGCGAGGTGAACCCGAGCCCGAGCACACCGAGCTTGAGCCCGACCTTGACGTCGGCCCAGCTCCAGCCGATCCGCAGGTCGGTGAACGGACCGTTGCCACGCAGGCGGGTGATCAGCAGCGCGACCCCGGCGGCGATCATCGTCGGCAGCATGGTGCCCAGCAGCACCATGCGCATCGGCAGGGGCTGACCGGGCTGGACGTCGCCGAGCAGGACGCTGATGAACGCCGCCGACGCCAGCAGGACGGCTTCCACCAGGAGGAAGGCCCCGAATCCCCAGCGATGCGGCGGTGGCGTGTCGGGCGCGGCCACCTCACCTCCGGCAATGAGCTCATCCGGCGGCGCGGCCTCGGGGATCGGCTCCCTGGGCTGAGATACGGTCACGCCGATCCTCCGGTGATCGTTCGGTTACTCAAAGACTCTAACCGCCTGGACCGGCGATCACCTCGCCGCGAAGAGCAATACAGCCGGTGGGAGGTTGTTGGCGGCGTGCGCGATGACGGACGCGCTCACCCTGCCGGAGAGGTAGCGGGCGAGACCGATGGCGATGCCCTGGCCGAACAACGCGATCGTGCGCGCGGCCTCGCCGTGCAACTGGGCGAACACCAGTGCGGTGACCAGCAGGATCACCCACGAGGGCAGGCGGTGGAAGCCCATGGCGTTCCACAGCGTGCCGCGGAACAGCAGTTCTTCGGTGACCGGAGCGGCGAGGACGACGATGACCGCGGCCAGCACCAGCCAGATCGTGTCGCCGTCGGTGGTGCCCGACAGCTCGGTGATCGGGCCGGGCGAGACGTCGGAGAAGGTCCTGTCGTCGCTGTCGGTCCCGTACACGGCGAGCAGGAGCAGGTTGAGGAGGTAGCCGGCGGCGAGCGCGGCGGCCCCGCAAGCGAGCCCGATCCGGACGTCGCGCCAGGTGGGTTTGAGCCCGAAGTCCGTGCGGAGCCCCTGCCCCCAAACGCGTGAGCCGACCGCCGGGCCGAGACCGAGCACGAGGGTCGGCAGGAACGCGAGGATCAGCAGCGGGCCGACGTCACGGAGTTCGAGCGGGTCGTAGCCGCCGAAGCGGCCTGACATCAGGAAGCTCATGACGAGCGTGACGAGGTGGTATCCGGCGATGCCCGCGAAGAACGCTACAAAGCCCCAGTGCGCTCCGAGCACCAACCGCTCGCGAGCCTGCCCGTCGTCCACCACACCTCCACGCTAGGCCGTGTCCTGTGAGTCTTGTTCGATGGGATTCGTGATCCAGGTGGTTCCTGGCGGCACGGAGACCGCGGACAAGACTCACAGGACACGGCCCAGTGCCGCTCCGGTCACGGATGGAGTCGGGTCAGGCGTAGATCTTGCCACGCAGGACGATGTGGCTCGGATGCCGCAGCACCGCGAGATCCTCGCGCGGATCGGACGGGTAGACGAGCAGATCGGCCGACGCGCCGTCGACGATTCCCGGTACGCCGAGCCATTCGCGGGCCGCCCACGAAGCCGAAGCCAGCGCCTGCTCCGCGGACATGCCCGCCTTGTGCAGCGCCTCGATCTCGTCGACGAGCCTGCCGTGCTCGACCATGCCGCCCGCGTCGCTTCCGGCGTACACCGCGACGCCCGCCTCGATCGCCGTCGAGACCATCTCCCCCACGCCGGCGTGCAGTGCCCGCATGTGGTCGGCGTACACCGGGTATTTGCCTGCCTTGTCCGCGATACCCGGGAAATTCTCGATGTTGATCAGAGTCGGCACGAGCGCGATCCCGCGTTCGGCGAGGACGTCCAGCTGGTCCGTAGAAAGCTCAGTGCCGTGTTCGAGGCAATCGATCCCCGCGTCGATCAGGCCCGGCAACGCGGCCTGGCCGAACACGTGCGCCGTCACCTTGGCGCCCTCTGCGTGCGCGGCGGCGATGGCCTCGGCGAGGACGTCGTCGGGCCAGAGCGGCGCGAGATCGCCGACACCGCGGTCGATCCAGTCGCCGACGAGTTTGACCCAGCCGTCACCGTCACGCGCTTGTTCGGCGACCGCCTTCGGCAGTTCGGAAGGGTCTTCGAGTTCGATGCCCAGGCCGGGGATGTAGAGCTTGCGCAGGGCGAGATGCCGTCCGGCGCGGATGATCCGCGGCAGATCGGCCCGCTCCTGCAACGGCCGGACGTCGATCGGCAGCCCGCAGTCGCGGATCAGCAGCGTCCCGGCGTCGCGATCGGTGATCGCCTGTTCGGCGGCCTCTTCCAGCGTGGTCGCGCCGCCGACGCCGATCCCGGGGTGACAATGCGCGTCGACCAGCCCGGGAACCAGAAAGCCTTCCCGGACCACGGTTTCCGCTCCGGCGACCGGTTCGGTGGTGATCCGGCCGCCGGTGACCCACAGCTCGCGGTGCTCGCCGTCCGGCAGGACGACGCCGGCCAGGTGCAGCGCTTCCACGGGGCTACTTGTCCTTCGGCAGCTTGAACTTCTTCGGGTCGAACCCTGGGACGTCGTTCATGCCGCCGAGCTGCGAGAGGTCGGGCATTCCACCGGGCATACCGCCGCCCGGGGGGAGCATCGGCATGCCGCCGGGGAAGCCGCCACGGACCTTGGGCTGCGTCGGGCCGCGCCCCTTGCCCTTCTTCCCCTTCTTGCCCTTGCGGTTCTTGCTGCCGCCGCCTCCGCCGCCGAAGCCGAACCGGCCCGCCATCTGCGCCATCATCTTGCGCGCTTCGAAGAACCGGTTGACCAGGTCGTTGACGTCGCGGACGGCGACACCGGAGCCCTTCGAGATCCGGACGCGGCGCGAGGCGTTGATGATCTTCGGGTCGGCCCGCTCGGCGGGGGTCATGCCGCGGATGATCGCCTGCAGCTTGTCGAGCTGCTTGTCGTCGACCTGCGCGAGCTGGTCCTTCATCTGCCCGGCGCCGGGCAGCATGCCGAGCAGGTTGCCGATCGGGCCCATCTTGCGGACCGCGAGCATCTGCTCGAGGAAGTCTTCGAGGGTGAGCTGGCCGCTGCCGAGTTTGGCCGCCGTCTGCTCGGCCTTCTCCTGGTCGAAGTGCTGCTCGGCCTGTTCGATGAGGCTGAGCACGTCGCCCATGCCGAGGATGCGGCTGGCCATCCGGTCCGGGTGGAAGAGGTCGAAGTCCTCGAGCTTCTCACCGTTGGAGGCGAACAGGATCGGCTGGCCGGTGACCTGGCGGACGGACAGCGCGGCACCACCGCGGGCGTCACCGTCGAGCTTAGTGAGCACGACACCGGTGAAGCCGACGCCGTCGCGGAACGCCTCGGCCGTGGTGACCGCGTCCTGACCGATCATCGCGTCGACGACGAACAGCGTCTCGTCCGGCGAAACGGCGTCGCGGATGTCCGCGGCCTGCTTCATCAGCTCTTCGTCGACGCCGAGACGGCCGGCGGTGTCGACCAGGACGATGTCGTGCTGGGCGCGCTTGGCCTCGTCGATGGCGCGGCGGGCGACGTCGACCGGGTCGCCGACGCCGTTCCCGGGCTCGGGCGCGAAGACCGCGACCCCGGCCCGCTCGCCGACGACCTGCAGCTGCGTGACCGCGTTGGGACGCTGGAGGTCACACGCGACCAGCATCGGCGCGTGACCCTGCTTCTTCAGCCACATCGCGAGCTTGCCAGCGAGCGTCGTCTTACCGGCACCCTGCAGACCCGCGAGCATGATGACCGTCGGCGGGTTCTTCGCGAACGTGAGCCGCCTGGTCTCGCCGCCGAGGATGGTGACGAGTTCCTCGTTGACGATCTTGATGACCTGCTGCGCCGGGTTCAGCGCGCCGTGCACCTCGGCGCCCTTGGCGCGCTCCTTGATCCGGGCGATGAAGTCCTTGACCACAGACAGCGCGACATCCGCCTCGAGCAGCGCGATACGGATCTCGCGCGCGGTGGCGTCGATGTCGGCGTCGGAGAGCCTGCCCTTGCGAGACAGCGTCTGCAGGGCGGACGTGAGCCGATCGGAGAGGGTGTCGAACACGGGTGTGCACGCTCCAGCTGGGTCGTTGTGGCTCGCCGGTACCAACCGGCGGCTTCCCAGGGTAGTCGGTGTCGGAGGTCAGCGTTTGACGCGGTTGCGCACGGCCAGCAGGGCCAGGCCGAGCAGCAGCGGCCCGAGGACGCGCGTGACCAGCCGCAAGACCTCTCCGAGCGGCGTCAGGTCCTTCGGCAGCGACGCCAGTTTCGTTTCCAGCGAAACGGTGCTTTGGGCGACGTAGATCAACGTGTCACCGAAGGCGGGCGTGGTCTTGAAGCCGCCCAGCCAGATGCTCGTGCTCACGACGGCTATGAGGACCGCCAGGGTCGCGAGGGCTCTGAGGGCACGAAGGCCGTAGCCGGAGACGAGCCAGTAGAGATGGAGGATGACGCGCTCGGACCACGGGGTCGCCCGGCTGTGGCGGCGCATCTCCATCTCGCCGTAGTAGAAGTCGGCGGCACCGGGTTCGTTCTTGCCGTCTTCCTGTGCCTTGCGGAGCTGGCGGTAGAGGTCGGCGATGCGGCGCGGGCCGATGGCCTCGGGACTCTTCCGTCACCAGGCGCGTTCCTCGGCGAGGGCCTGCCGCCGCCGAAAGGTGCCGAACTCGCAGTCGCCTTCGATACGGAGCTTGTCCAGATGGTGCGCGCCGGCGAAAAGACAGCTCGCGAGGTCGATGTCGGTGAGCACGAGATCCGCGACATCGACGCCGCGGATCGACAACAGGCTCGGCTTGAGCATCGCCGCAGACGGCTCATCCTCAAAGAACGGCCGGTCGGCGGCACTGACTGTTGAAGGCTTGCCGAACACCGCCCGCTCGAGATCGATCTCGCCACCGCGCAGCGCCAGGGTGCTCCCTTCGTGAAAAGTGGCCTCGGCACAGTTCAACGTGGTGGCCACCACTTCGACAATCACCCGCCTCTGGAAAACGGCGTGCGAGAAGCTCAAGTCGCGAGCCAGCAGAGGTCCGATTCGTTCCGTTCGCTCGAACTCCGCCCCCGCAAAGCTGGAATCTCCCTCGAAACGCACGGTGTCGAAACCCGGATCAATATGGAATCTCGCCTCGGCGAACCAGGCGCCACCGGCGAACTTCGTCCGCCGAAACTCGACCGGCCCGGCGAAAGTGGCGCCCGCAAAATTGGCCGGGCCGGCGAATTCTGTTTCCTCGGCGAAGAGAGCTGGGCCGTCGAAAACCACATCTCGAAATTGAACCGGGCCGAACTTCGCATGGCGAACGAGAAGTTCGCCGAACCGGGCCTGCGCAAAGCTCGTGTTCGCGGAGAAACGTGCTCCCACGAAGGAACAAAACTGTCCGAAGTCGGTTCCCTCGAAGCTGACGTGGTCACTGAAGATCACGTCATTGAAGGTGACCGAATCGAAGACGGCGTCCTTGAAATGCGTGCGCTTATCGGGAAAGCGAGCGAGAGTGAAATCGGCACGGCCGAAGCTCGGTCGTGCATCTGCGTTTCGCACGGCGCGCAGCAAGCGACCGACCAGTTCCTTCGACAGCACGGTCGCGCGCAGATCGACGTCGTCGCCAGGCTTGAGTCCAGCCAGAGCTGTATCCAGATCGCCTGGTTCCAGATGAGCAAGGCAACGATCGAAGTCGCCGAAGCGGACAGCAGCACACTCATCGATCTGACAATCGCCCCAGGGATTCACCACACTCGCCTTTCTAGCGCAAAACAGGGCTCCGGGACCGATCGCCCCTCGCAGACCGGTACCGGAGCCCCTACGGAAGGCTCGCCTCCCCGCGAGCCGACCGTAAGCACACTTGGCGAGCTTCGCGGGACTCGGTATCGCCGGACCCCCAGTACCAGGCGATTCGCTGCCCGCGCTCTCTCCGCGCGATGGCATAACCTTGCCCGGTCACCCTGGGGTCACGGCAGCGTGAAGACCCCCAACTCCCCCTGAGTAGATCTACTCAACTGGTCTTGGCCGACGACGAAGCCCGCTTCGCCCGCGTCCGCGCCTGGCGTGCCTTGCCCGCCGCTTCCTTGGCTTTCTCGACCGGGCCCTGCTGCAATGCCGCCAGCAGCCGCGTCACGCCTTCGGCCTGTTCGGCGGCGGTCGGCTGGAGGACGTCGTCGCCGTCCAGCTTGGCCTGGATGAGCGCTTCGAGCGCTTCGCGGTAGTGATCGGTGTACCGGCCAGGATCGAAATCCCGCGTGAGGTCCTCGATCAGCGAGACCGCGTTCCGCAGTTCACCGCGCCGCAGGTCGACGTCCTCGTGCAGGAACGGGAAGTCGGGCCGCCGGATCTCGTCGGGCCACAGCATCGTCTCGAGCAGGATCACCTGGTCCCGCACGCGCAGCGCGCCCAGTGTTTCGCGCTGCCGCAGGGTCACCTTCACGATCGCGATCCGCCCGGACTGCTGCAGCGCCTCGCTCAACAACACGTACGGCTTGGTGCCGGCCGGTTCCGGTTCGAGGTAATAGCTGCGCGCGAAGTACATCGGGTCGACCTGCTCGGCGGGGGTGAAGGCGACGACATCCATCGACTGGGTGGTCGGCGGGAGCAGCGACGCGAAATCCCCGGCGGTCAGCAGGACGACGTCACCGTTGGGGACGGGGTATCCCTTGGCGATCTCGGCCGCGGGCACCTCGGCGCCGTCGACCTCGCAGACCCACTTCACCCGCACCCGGCCACCGTCGGGCTCGTGCACCTGGTGGAGGGGGACGTTGTGCTCCTCGGTCGCGCTGTACGCCTTCACCGGGATGGCGTAGGTCCCGAATCCGATCGTGCCTTTCCACACCGCACGCATGGCCCACCTCCGCTGGTCAGCGTATCCACGCGCCGAAGGAGCGGGACAGCTACAAACGGGTGTCAGGGGCGACCGATTCGCTCACACATTCGAAGGACGGTCGGGATTCGGCGAGTGCCTCGGCCGAACAGTCGACAGCGGTGGCCGCCGCACGGAGCACTTCGGCGACGACCTCGACGTCGATCATCGGGGCGGTGGCCAACGCGCCTTCCCCTCCCCCTTCGACCCGGCCGGCCATGCCTTCGAGCGCGATGGCGAGGGCCTGCTGCCCCGCGACGAGGTGCCGGACCACTTTGAGCAGTTCGGGCACGGTCGCGGCGGTACCGGACGCGGTGAGGGAGACGGCGAGGTCGTCCGCGCACGCACGGAGATGGGAGGCCACGACCGTCGGCGGAAGCGTGATCCGCTGCGGTCCGGGCGAGTCCTGCTCGTGGTCGAGCACGTGCTCACCGCCCCTCCGGCTCCTTCGGGTCTCGACCGCGCACATCCTGCCACCGCTACCCTCCGCGATTCGCACGACACCCCGATCGAGGTCAGCCGACGCCGAGCAGAACCACCGCGGCCGCCGCTCCGGCGAGACCGGCCGCCTGGATCCGTGACGGCCGCTCACGCAACGCCACGACGCCGAGCACCACCGGAACGACCGGGTAGAACGACGCGAGGACGACGGCGATCGTGGTCAGTCCCTCCCGGGTGGCGAACAGGTAGAGCATCAGCGACAACGCGGCGAAACACCCGTTCAGCGCGGAAAGTGCCGCCAGGCGTGGAGGAAGGCACAGGCCGCTCCCCGAGGGCAGTGCCATGGGCACGACCGTCAGCGTCGCGGCGAGCCTGCTCGCCACCAACGGCCAGAGACCGGCTTGCGGCGCCGCCTGCGCGAGGGCGAGGTATTGGACGGCGAAACCCACGCTCGCGATGAGCGCGACGCGAGCGGCGGGCGTCGTCCCCGGCTCCTCGCCGTGGCCGGAACGCGACACCGCCCACAGCGCGCAGATCGCCAGTCCGGTTCCGGACCAGGCCGGCGCCGAGGGGCGTTCGCCGAGTAACGCCACACCGGCGATCACCGGCAGTGTCACGCTCCCCACCGCGCTGAGCGGTACCACGATGCTCAACGCGCCACTGGCCATCGCCCGGAACAGGAAGACCATGCCGATGCCCGTGCCCACCCCGGACGCCGCACCCCAGCCGAGGTCCGGGAGGGACGGAGCTTCCGGCGTCAGCAGGGAAGCCGCGCCGAGCATGAAGACGAAACCCGCCGCCTGCCCCGCGAACGCGACGGCGACGGGGGCCGCCTTCCGCGCGAGCAGGCCGCCCGCGAAGTCGACCACCCCGTAGGACAACGCGGACCCCAAGGCGAGCAAGGTGGGGTCCGGCATGCCACTGGCCTACCCGGCGGCCGTGGGTTCAAACGATCAGCGGGGGTCAGGAAGCGGCGGCCAGCAGCGCGGCTTCGATCTTCGACCGCCACTCCTGGTCGACGCGGCCCGCCCGCGGCGCGACGGCGAACGAGTCGACGACGGCGCCACCGAGCGTGGCCACCTTCGCCCAGCGCACCTCGGCCTCGCACCGGCGCAGCGCGCCCGCGACCCGGTACAGCAGCCCGATCCGGTTCGCGGCCCGTAGTTCGACCACGACCGTGTCGTGCCCGCTGGTCTCGTCGTCGAACCAGATCACCTTCGCTTCTGCCGCCGGCGTCTCCCCTCCGCCGTAGTCCCGTTCCTTGGCCGCGAGCCGCTGGGTGAGCGGCAGCGTCCCGGCCACCGCCCGCGCGAACTGCTCACGCAGCAGGGTGACGTCGGGCAGCGAGCCGAACTTCGGCGACGCCGTGAACACGCCGGCCCGTCCCCCGTCGTGCCCGCGCAGCACCGCCGCGTGGACTTCGAGCGAGTTCAGCGCGAGCACCCCGGCCGCGGGAGCCAGCAGTTCCGCGCGGGCCGGGACCGCCAGCACCACGGTCACGACCTTGCCGGCGGCGGTGATGCGCACCTCGCCACGGCCGGACGCGACGGCTTCGGCGACGAGCTCCCGCTGTTCGGCACCCATCGGCTCCGGCGGCACGAAACCCTTTCCGTGCAAGGCTTCTTCGCAACCGGAGACGAGTTCGGCGAGCAGGCGTGCCTTCCAGTCGGTCCACACGCCAGGCCCGGTGGCCAGCGAATCGGCCGTCGTCAGGGCGTGCAGCAGTTCCAGCAGGACGAGGTTCTCGTCGAGCGTCTTCGTCACCCGCTGGATCGTCGCGGGATCGCTGATGTCCCGCCGCGTCGCGGTGTGCGGCAGCAGCAGGTGATGCCGGACCATCGCCGCGACCAGCGCCGAATCGGCGTCCGTCAGCCCGAGCCGGGCCGCGACCTGGGCGCTGATCTTCGCGCCGAGTTCGGAGTGGTCCGCGTCGCGGCCCTTGCCGATGTCGTGCAGCAGCGCGCCGATCAGCAGCAGATCCGGCCGCGAAACGGTGGTCGTCAGTTTCGACGCCTCGACCGCGGCACGCACGAGATGCCTGTCGACGGTCCAGGAGTGCACCGGCGATCTCGGCGGGAGATCCCGCACCGCCCCCCATTCGGGGAACAGGCGCGCCCACAGGCCGGTGCGGTCCAGCGCCTCCACGGCGTCGACGAGTCCCTCGCCCGCGCCGAGCAATTCCACCAGCGCTTTGAGGGCGTCGGCGGGCCACGGTGCGCGCAGTTCCGGCGCGGTTTCGGCGAGGGCCCGCAGGGTCCCGTGCGCGATGGGCTTCCGGATCCGGGCCGACGCCGCGGCGACCCGCAGCAGCAGGGCCGGATCCTTGGCGGGCACCGCGTCCCGCGCCAGCGCGACTTCGTTCCCGTGCAGGACGACACCCTCGTCGAGCGGCGTCCGCACCGGCCGCCGCCCGAACCGCGCCCTTGGCGGTTCCACAGTGGACCGGAGCGCGACGTCCACCGCGTACGCGATCGTCCTGCCGACACCGGAAATCTTGCGCGCCAAGGTGAACCGGTCGCCGAACCCGAGCTCGCCCGCGACCGTCTCGGCCTCCGGCGCGCTGAGGATGTCCCGCTCACGGCGCAGTTCCCGGCGCAGTTCCGTCCGGACGTCGAGCAGCAGGCTCTTCGCGGCCAGTAGTTCCTCGCCGGGTCTCGCCGTCAGCTGTGCCGCCGCCAGCGCTTCCAAGACGGCGAAGTCGCGAAGCCCACCCCTGCCGTGCTTGAGATCCGGCTCGGCGGACTGCGCGATCTCGCCACTGCGGGCCCAGCGCTGACGCACCGCGTCAGCCAGCTCGCCCATCCGTTTCCTCGCGGTCCGCCGCCACTGGTCCCGTGCCGCGGCCGCCAGCCTGGCGGTGATCTCGGCGTCCCCGGAGATGTGGCGGATGTCGAGCAGCCCCACCGCGGTCCGCAGGTCCTCGGACGCCACCTTCAGCGCCTCACCCGGAGTGCGCACCGAGTGATCGAGACCGATCTTGGCGTCCCACAACGGGTACCAGATCGCGTCGGCGATCTCGCCGACCCGCGAGTTCCCGTTGTGCAGCAACAAAAGATCGAGATCGGAGAAGGGCACCAGCTCGCTGCGCCCCAGGCCGCCGACGGCGGCCAGCGCGACACCGGGTTCAGCGGTGTCGACGCCGGCCGCCGCAGCGCCCTTGCCCAACCAGAATTCGTAGAGGTCGACCAGGGCCGCCCGCAACGCGGTCGCCCCCAGCCTCCCGTGCCTGCCCTCGAGCAACCGCTCGGTGGCCTTGACCAGTTCACCCCCGTCGGCCATCCGTGACGCCTATAGGGCGTCCGAGCCGCGCTCGCCGGTGCGTACCCGGATGACCGTCTCCACCGGCGTCACCCAGATCTTGCCGTCACCGATCTTGCCGGTGTGGGCGGCCGTGGTGATCGCGTCGAGCACCTTCTCGACGTTGGAATCGTCGGTGACGACCTCGACCCGCAGCTTCGCCACGAAGTCCACGGAGTACTCGGCACCCCGGTAGACCTCGGTGTGGCCCTTCTGCCTGCCGTAGCCCTGCACCTCGCTGACCGTCATGCCGAGCACGCCCAGCTGCTCCAGCGCGGAGCGGACGTCGTCGAGCGTGAACGGCTTCACGATCGCGGTGATCAGCTTCATGCCTTGCTCTCCTCGAGTTTCGTGGCCGCGTTTCCGGTGGACGACTTGACCGGGATGGAGCTCGGCTGGCCGAGGCCGCCGCCCGATCCGGTGAAGTCGTACGCGCTCTCCGCGTGCTGGGCTTCATCGATACCACTGACCTCGTCCTCCGCGCTGACGCGGAACCCGCCGAGCTTCTTGATCACCCAGCCGATGACGAAGGTGAGCACGAACGAGTAGCCGAGGACGACGGCCGCCGCGAGCGCCTGCTTGCCCAGCTGGCCGAGGCCGCCGCCGTAGAACAGGCCGTCGACGCCGAGCGAGTTGACGCTGGTGGTGCCGAAGAAACCGATGAGCAGCGTGCCGACGAGACCACCCACGAGGTGGACACCGACGACGTCGAGGGAGTCGTCGAATCCGAAGCGGAACTTGAGGCTGATCGCCAGCGCGCACAGGGCACCGGCGATGAGGCCGATGGCGATGGCACCCAGCGGGCTGACGAAACCGGCCGCCGGGGTGATCGCGACGAGACCCGCGACGGCACCGGAGGCGGCGCCGAGGGTGGTCGGCTTGCCGACCTTGATCTGCTCGATGATCAGCCAGCCGAGGATGGCGGCGGCGGTCGCGACGGTGGTGTTGGTGAACGCGACGGCGGCGAGGTCGTTGGCGGCCAGCGACGAACCGGCGTTGAAGCCGTACCAGCCGAACCACAGGAGCGCGGCACCCAGCAGCACGAACGGGACGTTGTGCGGACGTCCGGTGCCCTTCGGCCAGCCCTTGCGCTTGCCGAGCACGATCGCGAGCGCCAGTCCCGCCGCACCGGCGTTGATGTGGACCGCGGTACCGCCCGCGAAGTCGAGCGCCTTGAGCTGGTTGGCGATCCAGCCGCCGACCGAATCGGCGCTGATGAAGCCGTTGAACGAGAACACCCAGTGCGCGACCGGGAAGTACACGACGGTCACCCACACCGCGACGAACAGCGTCCAGCCCCAGAACTTGGCGCGGTCGGCGATGGCACCGGAGATCAGCGCGGGCGTGATGATCGCGAACATCAGCTGGAACATCACGAAGGCGAACAACGGCAGCGCGTCCGCACCGGGCCAGGCGACCTCGGGCGCGGTGTCGGTGGCGGCGGTCGCGAACCCGGCGAGTTTGCCGGAGATGTTCGAGAGACCGGCGAAGTCGAAGTTACCGAGCAATCCTCCGCCGATATCGTTGCCGAACGCCATCGTGAAGCCGTACAGCGTCCAGAGGACACCGACTACGGCGAGCGCGATGAAGTTCATCATCAACATGTTCAGGACGCTCTTCGCGCGGACCATGCCGCCGTAGAAGAACGCCAATCCCGGTGTCATGAGCATGACCAGCGCGGCGCTGATCAACACCCATGCGGTGTCTCCTGCGTTCAGCACAATCTTCCTCCCGTGCCTGGGGTGTACTGCGCAGGAATCTTTGGACCGCGGTGTTTCCTCGGGCGGCGATTCAGGTTTCACCCGCGTGAACTGTCGGTGCGGCGTTGTTACGTCCAGGTTTCCGGAGACCTGGTGCGTTCTGTCCGGTTGCGAAACCTCATGGTCGAATAGGTCCATGAACGCACGTGTATCCGGCCATGACCCACTGCCACCGGAGATCGTCCGGTCGCTGCGGTGTTCGGTCTGCGGTGACCCGGTCGGGGTAACCGATCGCACGGTGCGTTGCGGGAGAGGCCACTCGTTCGACGTAGCGAAGCAGGGTTACGTCAATCTTCTGCACGCGCGCATCCCGGCGGGCACGGCGGACACCGCGCCGATGGTCGCGGCCCGCGTCGACCTCCTTTCTTCCGGTGCTTATCTGCCTCTCGCCGACGCCCTCGCGAAGGTGGCCGCGGACCACGTCGAGGACGGGATGGTCATCGACGCCGGCGCGGGCACGGGGTACTACCTCGCGCACGTGCTCGACGCCGTCCCCGCCGCGTACGGACTGGCGCTCGACGTCTCCGCCGTCGCCCTGCGCCGGGCCGCGCGCGCACACGCGCGCGCGGGCGCGGCCGTGTGGAATCTGTGGGAACCCTGGCCGGTGGCCGACTCGAGCGCGTCACTCATCCTCAACGTCTTCGCGCCCCGCAACGCCCCGCAGTTCCACCGCGTCTTGACCGCGGACGGGCTGCTGGTCGTCGCGACACCGAAACCGGGACACCTCCGGGAACTGGGCGACCTGGTGATCTCCGTCGACGGCGGCAAGGACGCGCGGCTGGAGGACACCCTCGGCGAACGCTTCACCCGGGTGGACCGGCACGAGGTCACCCAGCGGGTGACGCTGGGGCCCGCCCTGATCCGCCAGGTGGTCGAAATGGGGCCGAGCGCACACCACCTGCACCGCGACGGCCGCCGTGAACGCCTCGACGCGATCACCGCGCCGGTGGACGTCACCACCTCGTTCAGCGTCACGCTGTACCGGCCGGTGCCCTGATGGAGGCATCCGCGACGCTGCTCGCCGACGCAACCTGGGTCAGCGCCCGCATCGGCGGGGCCGCGAAACTCTACGGCTGCTCGCGACCCGAAGTGCTCGGCACGATCTGGTGGTACTCGCTGTCCTCCGTCCTCGTCGCGCCCTCTGTCGAGTCGCTCGTACGTGGTGAGCCGCTGGACCCGTCACTCGACGCCGTCACGATCGACCTCGTCCCGGACGGCCGTTTCACCGGCGCCCGGTCGGCACGGCTCCTCGACGGTGGGCTGGCCGAACTCGGCGCCGCGTTCGCCGGGACGCTGAGCACGGCGATCGGCACCATTTCGGCCGTCACGGGGGCGAATCCGCGCGCGCTGGGCGCGATCGCGACGGATTCGATCGGCAACCGCCTGCTGTGGACCGGCGACACCGCGCGAGCGATCGAGCTGGCGGCACCGCTCGTGGCCGCGATCGGGCTCGGGATGCCGGAGCCGCGATTCTCCCGGATCGGGCGGAACACCGTGGTGCGCCGTGCTTCCTGTTGCCTGATCTACGAAGCGGGCAACCCGAAGTGCACCAGTTGCCCCCGGCAGACCCCGGAGGAACGGGACCGGCGGCTGCGCGCCGCGCTCGGCTAGTGCGCGATTTCCTTGCGCGACAAGGCGAGTTCGCCTGGCGATCGGTCGGGTTGGTCGTGAGTGGCGATTCGGGTTCCAATACTCCAGCTGTAGTTCGTGCTCTGGGTGTCGTCGCTGGTAGTGGCTGGTTTTGGCTCGGTGTTGGTGTCGGGCACGGGACCACGTTGGGCGGCGTGGTCGTCGAGTCCGGGAAGTTCGACTGGGGCAACGGGAAGTTCCCGCGGATGACCGAGGTCGTCGAGAGCTACGGCGGACTGAAGTACTGGGAGAACTTCGGCGAGTACGCCTTCTGCACCCGGCTCCGCGCCGAGCAGTTGCGCGACATCGGCGCGGTCCTCTCCCCGCATTCGGCCTTCCTCCTGCTGCAGGGGGTCGAGACCCTGCCGCAACGGATGGACGCCCGACCGCGCGAAGAAGTACTTGCCCGCCGGGCCGGGCGCCGTGTTGTCCTTCGGCGTCGACGGCGGGCGCGCGGCCGGGGAAACCTTCGTGAACTCCGTCGAGCTGCTGTCGCATCTGGCGAACGTCGGGGACGCGCGGACCCTGGTCATCCATCCGGCGTCCACCACCCACCAGCAGCTCTCCGAAGACCAGTTGCGCGTGGCGGGGGTGGGAGCGGATCTGATCCGCCTGTCGGTCGGGCTGGAGGACGTCGACGACATCCTGTGGGATCTCGATCAGGCACTCGGCAAGGCGGTGGCGGGATGACCTACGACGTCGGCGCGGTCGAACGCCGCCGCATCCTTTCGCGGACGAGGTCGGTGACCATCGTCGGCGCCTCGAACAACCCGGCGCGGCCGAGCTACCAGCAAGTACGAAGTCAACTTCGTGAACCCGAGGCTGGACGAGCTCCTCGGGCGCCCGGTGTACCCGTCACTGGCCGATGTGCCCGGCGAGGTCGACCTGGTCAGCGTCTTCCGCAAGCACGACGACCTCCCCGGCGTCGCCGAGGAGGTCGTCAAGGCAGGAGCGCGCACGCTCTGGCTGCAATTGGGCCTGTGGCACGAGCCCGTCGCCGACCGCGCGAAGGAGGCCGGCCTGGACGTGGTGATGAACCGCTGCGTCAAGATCGAGCACGCCCGGTTCGCGGGCGGGCTCCACCTCGCCGGATTCGACACCGGTGTGATCAGCTCCCGTCGCCGGTCCGCCCCCTGACCAGCGCGACCGCCGCCCGTGAGAGGGTGGCGGCATGGCCAAACCGACGCCGCTGCAGATCAGGAACATCGTCATGGCGGTGCTGATGGTGGGTGCCCTGGTGTGGAACCTGTCCATCGGCGGCGCTTGGTGGCTCACCGCGATCTTCTCGATCGGCACCGTCCTCTCGTTGTTCTCCGCGTATCTGAACCGGCCCGGCGCTCAGCCCTGAGCGGCCTCGAAACGCGAAGCGAGATCCGCGCGGCCGCGCTCCGAAAGCGCCCCGAAGAGCCGTAGGCGCGCCATCCCGCCGTCGGGATAGATGTCGAGACGGACTTCGGTCACCTCGGGCCCCTCGGCGAGGGCGAAGCGGTGCCGTGTATCGGGCTGCAAGCGGGTCTTCGGCAGCAGTTCGACCCATTCGCCGTCGCCGTCCCGGCCGCTCAGCGACGCCCAGCCCGGCGCGTTGCCCTTGAGGTTGCTGTTGTCCAGTTCGGCGAACCGGACGATGCCCGCGCCGGCGAGGCGCACCGTGACCCAGTCGTTCCCGCCGTCCCGGCGCCGCGCGGTCTCCCAGCCCTCGGCCTGATGCGCGGCGAGCCCTGGCGAGAAGAGGTTGTTGGGCGAGGAATAGAACATGTTGCTGCAGCCGGTGACCACCGCGCCGTTCTCCAGCGCGGCGAGATCGAGCGCGCCGAGGTCGAGCAGCCGCGGATCGGGGATCGGCGTGCCGTGCACCCGCAGCCGGGCCACGCCGCCGTCCGGGTGCATGGTCAGCCGGACGTGCGTGTAGCGCTTGCTCCCGCCGACCTCGAAGGAGTTCTCCGTGTGCCCCGCCGCCGCGCCGCGTTTCACCAGCACGTCCCAGTCCGCTTCGGCCAGTTCGGCGGCGTTGGGATAGCCGTCGGCGGCGCACGCCTCGACCGAGACGAACGGCGGGTAGTTCCCCTTGAAGAACGCGGTGTCGACGATGACACCGGTGATCGCGCCGGCCAGGCCGAGCCGGACGACGGCCTGGTCGTCACCGGGCTCGCGGTGCCGCCGGGTCTCCCAGCCGTCGTAGACCTGGCCCTTGGGGCCGAAGGTCTCCGTCTGATGCGCGGGGACCCAGGGGTTGACCAGGTTCTCCTTCTCGGCGAACAACTCGTCCGTCGCCCACATCACGGTCCCGCCGAACTTGCGCGAGGCCAGATCGGGCAGGGCTGTCCACTCAGGACGGTCGTTCACGGCATCCTCCATCTCAGCAGTCACCCCGGGTCAGCAGAACGCCTGCCGGGTCTTCACCGGTGATCTCCTCGCCCCGCAACCACGTGCTCCGGACGACACCGGCCAGCGGCCGTCCGTGGTAGGCGCTGACCGGGTTGCGGTGCTTCAATTTCGCGACGTCGACGACGAAGGCCTCGTCGGGCGCGAACACGCTGAAGTCGGCGTCGTAACCCGGCGCGAGATGCCCCTTGCGCCGCATCCCCGCCTGCGCGGCCGGATGTTCGGCCATCCAGCGGACGACGTCGGTGAGGGCGAACCCGCGCTGTCGTGCCTGGGTCCAGACAGCGGGCAGGCCGAGTTGCAGGCCGGCGATCCCACCCCACGCGAGCCCGAAATCGCCGCTGTCGAAACGTTTCAGCTCGGGGGTGCACGGCGAATGATCGGTCACCACACAGTCGATGACCCCGTCCGCGAGGCCTTTCCACAGCAGCTCGCGGTTCCCGGCCTCGCGGATCGGCGGGCAGCATTTGAACTGCGTGGCGCCGTCGCCGATCTCCTCGGCGGTGAAGCTCAGGTAGTGCGGGCAGGTCTCGGCGGTCAGCCGAACGCCGTCGCGCCGCGCGCTCTCGACCATCGGCAACGCGTCCGAAGAGGACAGATGCAGGATGTGCGCGCGGACGCCGGTCTTCCTGGCCAGCTCGATGACCTGCGCGATCGCCACGTTCTCCGCGCCGCGCGGCCGCGAGTGCAGGAAGTCTTCGTACTTCTCGCCGTGCGGGTCGGGCGCGTGATCGATCGCGTCGGAGTCCTCCGCGTGCACGATGATCATGCCGTCGAAGGTCCGCAGTTCGGTCATCGCCTCTTCGAGCCCGCGCGCGTCCAGCGGCGGGAACTCGTCGACACCGGAATGCAGCAGGAACGACTTGAAACCGAACACTCCGGCCTCGTGAAGGCCGCGCAGGTCCGCGAGGTTGCCGGGAATCGCCCCGCCCCAGAATCCGACGTCGACGTGCACCCGTCCCTCGGCGGTCTCGCGTTTCACCTCCAGCGACGCGACGTCGACCGTCGGCGGGAGGCTGTTCAGCGGCATGTCCACGATCGTGGTGACCCCGCCTGCCGCGGCCGCGCGGGTCGCCGAAGCGAAACCCTCCCACTCCGTGCGACCGGGGTCGTTGACGTGCACGTGCGTGTCCACCAGGCCCGGCAGCAGGACGACGTCCTCACCGAGTTCGAGCAGCCGATCGCCGCCCAGATCGGCTCCGGCGGGCTCCACCGCGACGATGCGGCCGCCGTCGACACCGATGGTCGCGGGTACCTCTCCGGCGGCCGTCACGGCCCGGGCGGCTTTGATCACCAAGTCCATCCACAAGCCTCCAACTTCCACTGAGCGGAATCGAGGTTTCGCACTCCGACATTAACTCCGGCCACCCTGCTCGTCAACGAGCCCGGACGGCGTTACCTTCGCTTCGTGCAGTTAGAAGCCGAGTTCACCAGCGAACCGTTCCACGGCGAAGGTCCGCCACCCGAACACGCCGTCAAAGCCCGCGACACCGCGGAGGACGCGGGCCTGTCCGCCGACTTCGGCCCGCTCGGCACCCTCGTCCGCGGCGACGCCGACACTCTCCTCGACGCGCTTCCCGCCATCGCCAGGGCGGCACTGGACGGCGGCGCCACCCGCGTGACCCTCCAGCTCCGCCAGGTCGGCGACGACGCGGGCGAACCCGCCGTCGAACTGCACAGTGCCCTCGCCCGCCTCATCGGCGACGTCGAACGCGAACTCGGCGGCAAACTCGACACCCTCGACCGCGCCGCCAAGCAGCGCGCGGTACGGCTGCTCAAGGAACGCGGCGCGTTCGGCCTCCGCAAGTCGGTGTCGACCGTCGCCGAGGCGCTGGGGGTCACGAGGTTCACGGTCTACAACTACCTCAACCGCGACCAAGACTGAAGAGCTGTTTCAACAAAATGTTGACGACGGCGGAATCGTCGCCGTACCGTCAGTTCCCGTGCCGCTCACCATCCGAGAGTTCAACGAGGCCCCCGCACAGGACGTCCGGCCGGCGCTGACCGCCTGTCTCGACGTCCCGCGCTGGGTGGAGACCCTGCTGGCCAGGCGCCCGTACGCCGATCTCGCCGCGCTGCTCGCCGCGTCCGAGGCGCTCACCCCGTTGCGTCCCGAAGAGATCCGGCGCGCCATGGCCGCCCATCCCCGGATCGGGGAGAAAGCGGAAGGGAAAAGCACCGAAGCGGGCTGGTCCCGCTCGGAACAGTCCGGTGTGGACGGTGACGCGGCGCGCGAATTCGCTGCGGCCAACGCCGAGTACGAAGCGACGTTCGGGCACGTCTTCCTGGTCTGCGCGAGCGGCCGGAGCGGCGCCGAACTGCTGGAAAACCTGCGTTCGAGGCTCTCGAACGACCCCGAGAAGGAACTCGAAGTGGCCGGTCAAGAGCTGGCCAGGATCGCCGCGTTGCGGCTGGAGAAGGCGATGACGGCATGAGCCTCGTGACCACGCACATCCTCGACACCGCCGCGGGACGGCCGGCGGCCGGCGTCGGGGTCAGGCTCGAAACCGGCGCGGGCGAACCCGTCGCCGAAGGCCGGACCGACACCGACGGCCGGATCCGCGGCCTCGGCCCGGACACCTTGGAACCCGGGGTCTACCGGCTGGTCTTCGACACCGGCGCCTACCTCGGCCCCGACTCCTTCTTCCCCGAAGTCACCTTGACCTTCCGCATCGCCGACGGGACCGAGCACCACCACGTGCCGTTGCTGCTGAGCCCGTTCGCCTATTCCACCTATCGAGGGAGCTGATCGCCGTGGCCATCACCCTGGGCCCCAACCAGTACGGCAAGGCCGAAGTCCGGCTCGTCACCGTCCAGCGCGAAGGCACCGTCCATCACCTCAAGGACCTCACCGTTTCGACGTCGCTTCGTGGCGACCTCGCGGCGACGCACCTCACCGGTGACAACGCCGACGTCGTCGCGACCGACACCCAGAAGAACACCGTCTACGCCTTCGCCAAGGAAGCCCCGGTCGGCGAGATCGAGGACTTCGCGCTGCGGCTCGGGCGCCATTTCGTCGGCTCGTTCGAGCACATCACCGGCTCCCGGATCCTGATCGACGAACACGGCTGGAACCGCATCTCGGGCCACGACCACGCGTTCTCGCAGGCGGGCGGCGAGAAGCGGACGACCGCCGTGACCGTGCAGGGTGACCAGGCCTGGGTGGTGTCCGGTTTGGACGATCTCGTGGTGCTCAAGTCGACCGGCTCGGAGTTCCACGGCTTCCCTCGCGACAAGTACACGACACTGGCCGAGACGAACGACCGGATCCTCGCGACCGCCGTGACCGCGCGCTGGCGCTACCAGGGCGACGGGATCGACTGGGCCACGAGCCACGCCGAGATCCGGCGGATCCTGCTGGAGACCTTCGCGGACAAGCACAGCCTCTCCCTGCAGCAGACGCTGTACGCCATGGGAGAGGCTGTGCTCAACGAACGCGAAGAGGTCGCCGAAGTCCGGCTCTCACTGCCGAACAAGCACCACTTCCTGGTGGATCTGTCACCGTTCGGACTGAAGAACGACAACGAGGTCTTCTACGCCGCCGACCGTCCGTACGGCTTGATCGAGGGTGTGGTCCTCCGCGACGACGCCGAAGACGCCGGTCTCGCCTGGCACACCCTCGCCGCCTTCTAAGGCACCGGCAGCGGCATACCGGGGACGCTCTGGTCGGCGGGGACGACCCCGTCGACCAGGAAGGCGTTCACGATCTTGTCCACGGCGGGGTTCCCGTCCGCGTAGAGCCCGTGGTCGCCCTCACCGGTCACGGTCAGCATGCGCGAGTTGGCGAACCCCGCGTGCGCCTTCCGGGCGCCCTCGATCGTCGTAGCCGGGTCGTGCTCGGAGTGGACGATCAGCACCGGCGGGACCCCTTTGCCGTCCAGCTTCGGCAGCGGGCGCGGTTCCTTGTCCCAGAACAGGCAGACCGAGGCGTTCAACGTGCCGCCGCCCGCCAGGAGCAGACCGCGGTCGAGGTTCCGCTGTGAAGCGCGGATCAGCGACTCGCGGGTGCCGGTGAAGCGCCCTTCGCCGCAGACGGTGTTCCAGAAGGTGGCGTCCGCCGCGTCGGAGTGGTCACCCGCGGCCTCGACGGCGGCCTTGGCCTCGGGCTTGGCCTGCTGGTTCTCCATCGCGTCCCGGACCTTGACCAGCAGATCGGCCAGCGCCGGGAAGGTCGCCTTCTTGTAGAGCATGTAGATGATCGCGGTGTCGAGTTCCATCGGCCCGGTCCCGTCCATCGGGTTGCGGGACAAGGCGTAGCGGGCCCGCTCGTAGGTCTGCCGGACCTCCTCACCGCTGGTGCCGAAGTGGTACTTGGCGTCGTACCGCGCCATCCACGGCAAAAAGTCCTGCCTCCAGCGCCGTTCGAAACCGACCGGCTGCCGGTCGAACGTCTTCTGCCAGTCGGTGGTGAACTCCGTCGAGGAGTCCAGCACGAACCGCCCGGTCCGCTGCGGGAACTGCTGGGCGTAGTGCGCTCCCAGCCAGGTGCCGCCCGAGTACCCCACCCAGTTGATCTTCTCCCGGCCGAGGAGGGCCCGGAGCAGGTCGAAGTCCCTGATCGTCTGGTAGGTGGTGATCAGCGGCCCGAGTTCGCCGCCGGCGCTCTGGCAGGACTTGGCCGCGTACTCGGCGTTCGCCAGGATCTGGTCCAGATTGCGCGGATCCCGGTCGCGCGGATCCAGCTTCCGGATGCCGTCGACCGCTCCCCGGCAGGTGACGTTGGTGCTCTTGCCGGTCCCGCGCACGTCGATACCGATGATGTCCTGGTGCTCGCGCAGTTTCTCCTGCCCGCGGAACATCGTCGGCTGCCAGCGGCCGGCACCGCCCGGCCCGCCCGGGTTGGTGAGCAGCGACGCCGTCGACGGCCCGGTGGACTTCAGCCTGCTGATCGCGATGGTCAGATCCTGCCGCTCCCCCGCCCGATCCCAGTCACGGGGAGTACGGAACGTCGCGCATTCGAGCCCGCTGATGTCGGTGCCCGGCGGCAACGAGATCAGGTCGGATTCGGCGCAGGGATGCCACGCCAGCTTCTGCTCGGCGTAGTGGGCCGGGACGCCCGCCGAAGCCGGTGTGGCTCCGGCGAGGAGCCCGCCCACGATCACCGGGAGCATCCCGGCTGCCAAGAGCCGCTTCATGTATTTCCCCCTTCTTCCTTGGATTCCCAACGGCTCACGACGCTAGGGCCGGGCACACCACGCGGACATCGACCGCAGGTAGCGCCGGAGGGTGAACCAAGGTTCAAGGGGCGGCTAGATCCACGGACGCGTTTGATAGAACGCTCTATCATGGAAGAGTGACTGGAACGCGGGAACGCATCGTGAACGCCGGCGCCGAGCTGCTCCGGCGCAACGGGTACACCGGCACCGGGGTGAAGCAGATCGTCGAGGCGGCGAACGCGCCGTTCGGCTCGCTGTACCACTTCTTCCCCGGCGGCAAGGAACAGCTCGGCGAGGAGGTCATCCGCACCTCGGGGATGATGTACCTCGCGTTGTTCGAGATCTTCTTCGCCGACGAGCCGGACCTGCTCCACGGTATCGAGGCGTGCTTCGCCAGCGCCGCCGAGACGCTGAAAGCGACCGACTACGCCGACGCGTGCCCCATCGCCACGGTCGCGCTGGAGGTCGCCAGCACCAACGAGAAGCTGCGGATCGCGACCGCCGACGTGTTCACGGCGTGGATCGAGACCGGCTCCGAGAAGCTGGGCAAGTACGGCCTCGCCCCCGAATCCGCGCGGCGCCTCACGATCGCTTTGGTGAACAGTCTCGAAGGAGCGTTCGTGTTGAGCCGTTCGCTGCGTAACACCGAAGCACTCGAGGTCGCGGGGGCCTCGTCGGTGGCTTTCGCGCGCACATTGCTCCCTGCTGCGTGAAGCACCGACGGCAGGCTTCTGAACACCGGGATTTCTCCGCAACGGACAACGGCTTCCGGCCGACCTAGCGGTCGCCAACACCGAAATCCGTTTGGGGAGCCCATGATCATCAGGAAGCTCGTGATCGGCACCATCGCCGCGGCCGCGCTGCTCACCGCGGGCCCGGTACCAGCGACCGCCGCCGAGGTCCAGCCGTCCACCCTCACCACGACCACCAGCAGCACCCGGATCGACGCCGGGCAGAGCGTCACGATCTCCGGGAAGCTCGCCAAGGCCGACGCCACGCCGATCGCGGGCGCCGAGGTGGGTATCTCGTTCTGCTTCAACGGCTTCTGCGGTGAGGCCCAGGCCAAGCCGGTCACCGACGCCGCCGGCGCGTACAGCGCGACACTGACCCCGATCCGCACCGGCCACTACCGCGCCGACTTCTTCTCGGCCGACCCGTCGATCGCGAACTCGGGCGCCGACACCGCGAAGATCGTCGTGCTCCACCCGGCGGAGATCACGTCGTTCGCGGCGGGCCGGAACGCGGCCAAGGCCGTGACCGCCACCGGGACGATCGAGTTCCCCGGCCGGTACACCGCGAACCCGATCCCGGTCGAGCTCCAGTACTTCTCGTTCAGCACCTACCGCTGGACCACGGCGGCGACGGTCACCGCGACCTGGAACGGCACCACCTGGGCCTTCGCGGCTTCGGCCGAACACCGCAAGCCCGGCGCCTGGCGGGCCTTCTACGCGGGCGCGCCCGAGATGTTCCACGCGGCGGCGAGCGACCTCGTCTTCGTGCTCTGACATTCCGTGAAGGCCTCCTTCCCTACTCTCAGGGTAGGGAAGGAGGCCTTCACGGACCGCTAGCGGGACGCGAGGTACGCCCGCCAGTCGCCTATCGAGGAGATGTCCGTCAGCTCCGGGGTGTCCACATAGGACGAACGCAGGACGGTGGCGAGGCAGGCCGCGCCGTCCTCGAGTTCGATGACGCCCAGCTCCAGTTCCGGCGGTTCGGCGGGAACGAGATGGTCTCGCAGCACCGTGAGCGGCAGGTCGTAGACCTCGCCCACGACGGACGCGGAACCGCCCTCGCGCATCGCCGGGAACCGGTCGCCCACGGAGAAGTAGTGATACTTGGGCGCGGAGCGGGCCACGCAGCACAACGGCGTGCCCTGCAACTGTTCGTGCAGCGGTCCGCCGCGCATCCCGCCGCCGTTGAGGAACATCAGAACCACGACATGATCCCTTCGATCCCGAAGTACACCCCGAACACCGCGGCCAGGATCCCGAGGATCCAGCCGATCTCGCGGATCTTGCCCTTGCAGATCTTGATCAGCACGTAGGCGACCAGCCCGGCGCCGATCCCGTTGGTGATCGAGTAGGTGAACGGGATCAGCGCGATGGTCAGGAATACCGGGATCGCGAAATCCAGGTCCTGCCAAGGGATCCGGCGGCACTGCGCCATCATCATCCCGCCGATGACCACCAGCGCGGGCGCCGCGGCCTGCGCCGGGACGATGGCCGCGATCGGCGTCAGGAACAGCGTCGCGGTGAACAACCCGCCGGTGACGATGCTCGCCAGCCCCGTCCGCGCGCCCTCACCGACGCCGGCGGCCGATTCGAGGAACACGGTGTTCGGCGCCGATCCGGTGACGCCGCCCGCCAGCGCGCCCGCGCCGTCGACCAGCAGGATGCGGCCCATCCCCTCGACCTTGCCGTTCTTGACCAGCCCCGCCTCCTCCGAGACGGACGTGATCGTGCCCATCGCGTCGAAGAACCCGGACAGCACCAGTGTGAACAGGAAGACCGCCGCCGTCACCGCGCCCGCCGACCCGAATCCGCCGAAGAGATCGATGTCGCCCAGCAGGCTGAAATCGGGATGCGCCACGACCTGGTCGGGCACCTTGGGTTCCACCAGCCCCCAGCCCTCGACGTGGAACACACTGTTGACCAGCACCGCGAGCCCGGTCGCGACCGCGATGCTGATCAGCACCGCACCCGGCACCCCGCGGCTCACGAGCACGATCATCAGCAACAGCCCGAGGCAGAAGATCGCGATCGGCCAGCCTTCGAGATGACCGGCGATCCCCATCCGCACCGGCACCGTCGACTGGGCGGAGTCCGGTGTCCTGGTCACGAATCCGGCGCTGACCAGGCCGACCAGCGCGATGTAGAGCCCGATGCCGACGGTGATCGCGACCTTGAGCGCCATCGGGATCGCGTTGATGATCCGCTCGCGGATGCCGGAAACGGCCATCAACACGATGCAGAAACCTTCGAGGACGACGAGCCCGAAGGCCTGCGCCCACGTCATGGCCGGAGCCATCTGGAAGGCGACGACACCGTTGACGCCGAGACCGGCCGCGAGCGCCAGCGGCGCGTTGCCGACCAGTCCCATCAGGATCGTGGTGACCCCCGCCGCCAGCGCGGTCGCGGTGGTGATCGCCTCGGTGCTCAGCCGGGCTCCGGTGATGTCGGCCGACGCCCCGAGGATGAGCGGGTTGAGCAGCACGATGTAACACATCGCGACGAACGTGGTGATCCCGCCGCGCACCTCGCGGCCGATCGTGCTGCCGCGGTGGGAGATCTTGAACCAGCGGTCGAGCCCGGACAGCCGCCCCGGCTCGGGCGAGGGCAGGTGAGGACGCTCGGTACCTAATTGGGTCATGCCTACTCCACAACGTTGTGGGGCGGGAAGAGATCAGTAAGCCTTCTTGTCGGGTTTCGACAGCCAGGCCTGGAAAGGCGCGAAAGAGTCCGGAAGGGACAGTTGGCCGACGGGTAGTGACCAGGTCTCGCGCGGGCGGGAAAAGAGGTCGTAGAACTCGCGGTCGTCGAAGCCCGCCTCGGCCGCGTCGTGGCGGTCCGCGGCGTAGACGACCTTGCCGACACGCGCCCAGAGCGCCGCGGAAAGGCAGAGCGGGCAAGGCTCGCAGGAGGTCACGAGGACGCAGCCGTCGAGTTTGTAGTCGCCGATCGCCTGGCAGGCCGCGCGGATCGCGACCACCTCGGCGTGCGCCGTCGGGTCCAGCGTCGGGGTCACCTGGTTGGTCCCGGTGGCCAGCACCGAACCGTCGCGGACGATCATCGCGCCGAACGGGCCGCCGCCGTTTTCGACGTTCGCGGTGGCCAGCTGGACGGCTTCGGCGAGCCATTTCTGCTCGTCGGACTCCGAAATGGACAGACGGGTACCCACGGATGTGCTCCTAGCTCGAAAAAGTACGGATTCTCAGGTGCCGGTGAGGTGTTCGGGACGCACCGGGACGCGGGACAGCGCGAGCCCGGTGGCCGCGCGGATGGCCGCGACGATCGCCGGGGTGGACGAGATCGTCGGCGGCTCCCCGACCCCTCGCAGACCATACGGGGCGTTGGGATCGGGCCGTTCCAGGACGTCGATGTCCATCGGCGGCATGTCCAGTACCGTCGGGATCAGGTAGTCGGTGAACGACGGGTTGCGAATCTTCCCGCCGTCGGTCTGGATCTCCTCCATCACCGCGAGCCCGAGCCCCTGCGCGGAACCGCCCTGGATCTGCCCGAGCACCGCCTGCGGGTTCAGCGCCTTGCCGACGTCCTGCGCGCAGTCGAGCGCGACGACCTTGATCAGACCGAGTTCGGTGTCGACGTCCACGACCGCGCGGTGTGCCGCGAAACCGTACTGGACGTGCGCGTTCCCTTGCCCCGTCTCGGGATCGATGGGCACCGTCGGACGGTGCCGCCATTCGACGGTCTCGTCGAAGACCTCGTCGCCGAGGACGTCGGCGAGGTCCGCGAGCACACTGCCGTCGGCCGAAACGACCTTGTTCGCGACGACGTTCAGCTTCCCGTCCGCGGCGAGTTTGCCCGCCAGGTGCTTGTGCAGCCCGGAACGCACCGCGACGCACGCGGCCTGCACGGCGCCGCCGGTGACGTAACTCTGCCGGGAGGCCGACGTCGAACCGCCGTTGCCGATATTGGTGTCCATCGGCAGGATCGTCACCTGCTCGATGCCGAGTTCGGTCCGCACGATCTGCTGCATGATCGTGACCAGCCCCTGGCCGACCTCGCAGGCGGCGGTGTGCACGGTCGCCGCGGGTTCGCCGCCGACGAGTTGCAGCCGCACGCGGGCCGTCGAGTAGTCGTCGAAACCCTCGGAGAAGCAGATGTTCTTGATGCCGACCGCGTACCCGACACCGCGGACGACGCCCTCACCATGCGTGGTGTTGGAGACGCCGCCGGGCATGCGGCGCAGGTCGAGTTCCTCGTGCGTGACCGGCAACGGCTTGGCGCGCAGGCGTTCCAGCAGCTCGGCGACCGGGGCGGCCGAGTCGACGATCTGACCGGTCGGCATGACGCTGCCTTCGGCCATCGCGTTGCGGATCCGGATGTCGACCGGGTCGAGGCCGCAGGCTTCGGCGAGCTTGTCCATTTGGGACTCGTAGGCGAAGCCCGCCTGCACCGCGCCGAAGCCGCGCATCGCGCCACAAGGCGGGTTGTTGGTGTACACGCCCCAGCAGTCGACCGAAGCACTGTCCACATTGTACGGTCCGACGCCCAGGGTGGCGGCGTTCGCGACCACCGCGCCGGTGGACGAGGCGTACGCGCCGCCGTCCAGGTACAGCTTCGCCTTCACATAAACGAGCCGGCCGTCCTTGTCGGCCCCGTGCTCGTAGTACATCTTCGCCGGGTGGCGGTGCACGTGACCGTAGAAGGATTCCTCGCGGTTGTAGACCATCTTGACCGGCTTGCCGGTGTACAGCGCCAGCAAACACGCGTGGACCTGGATCGAGAGGTCCTCGCGGCCGCCGAACGCGCCGCCGACGCCACCCAGCGTCAGCCGCACCTTCTCCTTGGGCAGCCCCAGCGCGGCCACGATCTGCTGCTGGTCGACGTGAAGCCACTGCGTGGCCACGTAAAGGTCGACACCGCCTTCGGTGTCCGGGATCGCCATACCCGACTCCGGCCCGAGGAAGGCCTGGTCCTGCATGCCGACCTCATAGACCCCGGACACCACGACGTCGGCCTTCACCGACTGGTCGCCGTGCCGGATCTTCGCGTACCGCACGACGTTCCCGCCGGGGTGCAGCTCGGCTCCCTCGCCGGCGGCGGCCTTCTCGGAATCCGTCACCGGTTCGAGGACCTCGTAGGAGACCTTGATCCGCTTCATCGCGCGGCGCGCGGTCTCGGGGTGGTCCGCGGCGACGAGCGCGACGGGCTCGCCCTGGTAGCGCACGACGTCGACGGCGAGCACCGGCTGATCCGCGTGCTCCAGACCGTACTTGTTCACCCCCGGCACGTCTTCGTGGGTCAGCACCGCGTACACCCCTTGCACCGCAAGGGCTTCGGTGATGTCGATACCGGTGATCCGCGCGTAGGGATGCGGGCTGCGCAACGTCGCGCCCCACAGCATGTCCTCGTGCCACAGATCCGAGGAGTAGGCGAATTCGCCGCGGACCTTGACCGTGCCGTCGGGCCGCTGCGGGCTCGTCCCCACCCCGTTCCCGGTGGTCTGCTTGGAGACTTCAGTGGTGGTCATACCGTCTCCCTCAGCCGCGCACTGGCCACGGCCAGCTCACGGGCGATCTCGTCTTCGGATTCCTCGCGCAGCGTTCCACCGTCGACGACGGTCGCGCCGCCGACGTACAGCCGCTCGACCGGCGGGGTCGTGCCGAGCACCAAGGCGGCGACCGGGTCGGTGATCCCGGCGTAGTTCAGGCCGTTCAGGTTCCAGACCGCGAGGTCGGCGAGCTTGCCCACCTCGATCGAACCCAGGTCCTTCTGACGGCCGAGGCAGCGCGCGCCGCCCATCGTGCCCATCCACAGCGCCTCGCGTGTGGTCAGCGCACGGGGTCCGCCGCGCTGTCGGGCCTGGAGCAACGACTGGTGCAGTTCCTCGCCGAGGCCACCGGATTCGTTGGACGCGGCGCCGTCGGCGCCGAGCCCGACCGGCACCCCGGCGTCGAGCAGCTGCCGGACCGGAGCGATCCCTGCGCCGATGCGCCCGTTCGACGTCGGGCAGTGCGCCGCGCCGGTACCCGTGGCACCCATCCGCCGGATCGCCTCCGGGGCGAGATGGATCGAGTGCGCGAGCCAGACGTCGTCGGCGAGCCAGCCGAGTTTGTCGGCGTACTCGGCCGGGGTGCAGCCGACTTCGGCGAGGCACTGCTTCTCCTCGTCGATCGTCTCGGCGAGGTGCGTGTGGAGCCGGATCCCCTTGCGGCGCGCCAATTCCGCCGCGCCGGTCATCAACCGCTCGCTCACCGAGAACGGCGAGCACGGACCGGCCGCGATCTGCAGATGCGCGCCGGCGGACGCGTCGTGGAACCGGTCGATCGCGGCCTCGGTGCCCAGCAGCGCGGCCTCGGTCTCCTCGACGAGGTTGTCCGGCGGCAGCCCGCCCTGCGACTCGCCCCGGTCCATCGAGCCGCGTACGACGTGCAGCCGCACACCGACGCGGATCCGGGCGGCGGCCAGGGCTTCGACCTGGTCGCCGCCGTCACGCGGGAAGACGTAGTGGTGGTCGGCGACCGTGGTGCAGCCGGTGGTCGCTAGCCGGGTGAGCCCGGCCGTGGCCGCCGCGTGCGTGATCTCGGCGTCGAGCCTGCCCCAGATCGGGTACAGCGCGACCAGCCATTCGAAAAGCGTGTGGTCGGCGGCGAGGCCGCGCGTGGCCCACTGGTAGAGGTGGTGGTGGGTGTTGATCAGACCGGGCGTGACCAGGCAGCCGGAGCCGTCGACGCGGTCGTCGTACTCGCCGTCGGGCGCCTTCCCCGCGCCGACCGCCGCGACGCGGTCGTTCTCGATGACGACGTGGCCCGAAGCGTGTTCGGTGCCCGCCCCGTCGACGGTGGCGATCGCGGCGTTCTCGATGACGGTCTTCACGTGGTCTCTCCCCTGGTCGCGGCCAGCCGGACGGCGTCGAGGATCTTCTCGTATCCGGTACATCGGCAGAGGTTCCCCGCCAAAGCCTCCCGAATCTCCTCGTCGGCGGGGTTTTCGACGCGGTTGAGCAGGTCGTGCGCCGCGACCACGAGGCCGGGGGTGCAGAAGCCACATTGGACGGCACCTGCGTCCACAAAGGACCGCTGGACGCGATCCAGCTTGTCGCCCTCGGCGAGTCCTTCGACCGTGCGGACCTCGCGGCCTTCGACCTGGCCGGCCGCGACCAGGCACGAACACACCGGGACGTCGTCGAGGTACACCGTGCAGGAGCCGCATTCGCCCTGTTCACAGGCGTTTTTGGAGCCCGGGAGGCCGAGCCGCTCGCGGAGGACGTAAAGCAGGCTTTCACCCTCCCAGACGTCGTCGGCCTGGCGGGACTCGCCGTTGATCGTCACGTTCACGCGCACTCGCGTTCACCCTTCTGGAAGTCGTTCCACGCCCAGGTCAGCGTTCGCCGCGCCAGGACGGACAGCGCGTGCCTGCGGTAGTCGGCGCTGCCGCGGACGTCGTCGATCGGCGACGCCGCCTCCGACACCAGCTCGCCGAACCGGCGTTTGACGGAATCCGTGATCGAAGCCTTGGTGGACCAGGGAAGCTCGTCGCCGAGGAACTCTTCGGCGGCGGTCGCGCGGCGCGGGGTCGGCGCCGCCGAACCGACGGCCGCGCGGATCTCGCGAGTGTCCAGGTGCAGCGCCAGCGCGAACGAGCAGACCGCGATGACCATCGCGTTGCGCGTCCCAATCTTGGCGAACTGCTGCGGGCCGACCTCGGCCGGCAGGTGCACCGCGGTGATCAGCTCGTCGGGTTCGAGGGCGTTGCGTTTGACGCCGAGGTAGAACTCCTCGGCCGGGATCAACCGGGTGCCGCGGACGGACGCGGCTTCCACCTCGGCGCCGAGCACGAGCAGGACGGGATGCGTGTCCCCGGCGGGTGAGGCTGCGCCGAGGTTGCCGCCGACGGTGCCCCGGTTGCGGATCTGCGGCGACCCGACGGTGCGCGAGGCGATGGCCAGCGCGGGCAGAACTTCACCCAGCTCAGCGATCACCCGGACGTAGGGCACCGAGGCGCCGAGCCGGATCCTGCCGTCGGTCTCGGTCCATTCGGCGAGTTCGGTGACCCGGTTGAGATCGAGCAGCGCACCGGGGCGGCGGTGGTCGAAGTTGAGCTCCACCATGACGTCCGTGCCGCCCGCGATGGGCACCGCGTCGGGCCGCTCGGCCTTGACGGCGAGCGCCTCGGTCAGCGAGCTGGGGCGCAGGAAATCCACTCTCGGGCTCCTCGGTTCGGCGGTGATGTGTGACGGCTGACTCAGTAGACGCCCTGTGCCCGTATGGCGGCAACGGTGCCGAAGCATGAAATCTCCCCTGCACGACCGGGTCGTTTTGTGCTTTCCTACAAACCTGATGACGACCGTGAAAACTCTGCTCGCGCTGCCCGGGCTGCGCTTGCGCGTACGTGCCGGGGCGGCTTTGCTCGACCGTCCGGTGTCCCGGATCTACGTCACGGAACTGTCCGATCCCGGGCGGTACGTGTCTGCGGGCGAACTCGTCCTGAGCGGGTTGCTGTGGTGGCGCGGGCCGGGTGATTCGGAGGCGTTCGTCGCGGCGCTCGCGAAGGCCGGGGCGGCGGCTCTGGCGGCGTCCGGAGCCGACTCCGACGGGATTCCCGAAGACCTCGTCGAAGCCTGTACGCGCCATGGGATCCCGTTGCTCGAGGTGCCGGCGGACCTGTCGTTCTCGGTCGTCACCGAACGCGTCGTCCTGGCGCTGGCCGCGGCCGCGGAAGGCGCTCGCAAACGTTTGCTTTCAGCGGCCACGGAAGACTCGTCGGTCGAGGCCCTCCTGGAGCGAGCGCGCGGCGAGATCGGCCTGCCCTGCTCGGTGGTGCCCGTCGGCACGCCGTCGGATCTCGTGCGCCGGTTCGTCGCCGCGGGCGGGCGTTCCCTGGAAGCCGACGACGTCTCGGTCCGGCCGGTCGGCGGCAGGCACGCGCTGCCGTGGCTGCTCGTGATCGGCGGCAGGCTGACCGCCGCGCAGGCGGAGATCGCCGAAGAACTCGCCGGTCTGATCGGACTCGCGCGCACGCGGGCGGACGAGGTCCGCGCCGTCACCGACAGGGTGCTCGAACCGTTGCTCGCCGCGCTCGACGAGGGAAGCGATCCGCACGCGGCGCTGACCGCGACCGGGCTGCGCGGCGATCTCCGGGTCGTCGTCGCGCGCACCGAGGGCTCCGAAGCGGCGCGCGGCATCTTGACCGAACTCATGCCGCCGGGCGCACTCGTCGGCCCCGCCGGCGAAACCACCTGGGCGCTGGCCGAGGACGACCGCGAATGGCCGGAGGACTGGCCCGCCACGGTGACCGACACACTGACCGGTATGGAATCCTTGCTGCCGTGCCGCCGGGTGCTGATCGGCGTCAGCGATCGCTCCCCGGTCTCCGTGCTGCGGGGCGCCAAAGAGGTCGCGCGCTACGCGCTGGCCGTGGCGGAGGAACGGCCCGGCACGATCGAGGTCGTCCCCGGCGGCGAGATCGGCATGCACCGGCTACTGCTGGCGGGCGCACCCGACGACCTGCGAGCCGCGTTGCGACGGCGGGTGCTGGGCCCGCTGCTGAGCTACGACGCCGAACAGGGCACCGATCTGGTGCACACCCTGCGCGTCTACCTCGAATGTTCCGGCTCGCCGACGCGGGCCGCACGGGCGCTGCACGTCCACGTCAACACCTTGCGCTACCGGATCGGGCGCGCGAGCGAACTGCTCGGCACCGATCTGACCGAGTTCACCGAACAGCTCGACGTCTATTTGGCCTTGTCGGCAGGGAGCTGAAATGGGCATCACCACGGCGAAAGAAGCCGCCTACGACCCGCGCGTGGTCGCTTTCGGCCGGATGATGGGCGCCGCGAACCGGCTCGAATACCTGCTCGGCCGCGCGCTGGAGGCCGAATGCGGGATATCGCACCTGATGTTCGAGGTCCTGCTCATCGTCGGCAGGTCGGGTGAAGCCGGGATGAGCATGCGCGCGATCGCGCAGGAGCAGGTGCTGACCACCGGCGGCGCGACCAGGCTGGTCGACCGGATGACCACGCTCGGCCTCGTCGTCCGCTCGTCCGACCCCCAGGACCGTCGCGTGCAACTCGTACGGCTGACCGCACAAGGCGAGGAGACGACCGTGCGGGCCGCGCGGGTGCACGTCGAGAACATCCAGCGGCTCTTCCTCGACCCGCTGCCCGCCGACCACCGTGACCGGTTCGCGCAGGACCTCCGGACACTGACCCACTCGGCACGTGACGCACTCCCCAAACTCCGGTAGGAATATCTGACCAGTCAGACATCGTTGGGTCCGTCATGAAGCTCATCTATGTCTTCGACGCGTACTGTGGCTGGTCGTACGGGTTCGCCCGCACCATGGCCGACGTCGCGCACCGGCATCCGGACCTGCCGGTCGAAGTGGTGTCCGGCGGCCTGTTCCTCGGCGGGCGCCGGGTCCCGATCCGGCAGTTCGGCTACGTCCAGGGAGCCAACGCCGAGATCACCCGCCGGACCGGCGCGCCGTTCGGGGAGAGCTACGAACGGCTCATCTCGGACGGGGAGTTCGTCATGGACTCCGAAGCCGCCGCCTGCGGGATGGCGGCGTTGCGCGAGGTCGGGCCGGACCGCGCGGTACGGCTCGCGGCACTGCTGCAGGAGGCTTTCTACCTCGACGGGCTGAGCCTGTCCGAGGTCTCGACCTATCGTGTGGTCGCGCAGCGGGCAGGCCTGGACGGGGACGCCGTCGAGGCCGCGCTGGACCGGGTTTCCGCCGCGGACGACTTCCGGCGAGCACGGGAATTGGGTGTCACCGGATACCCGACCCTGCTCGCCGCCTTTCCCGCGGACGACGGGGAACGGGTCGTCACGCTGGTCTCCGGAAACGCGAGCGCGGACGAGGTGGAGCGGCGGATCGGCGCGCTGGTTTCCTGAACTGCGTTCTATCCGGCGCGAGGATCGCCCGGATCGATCATTTCCGCGCCGATGATCGTGCCGATCTGGTCGGCCGCCCGCACGACCTCGGCGGGCGGGTTCGCCGCCCGCTCCGCCAGTTCGTCCTGCCGACCCGGCTCGCCCCGGTCTTCGCCGGGCGCCACCGGTCGCGGATCGAACTCCTGGCGCAACTGAACGCCAGTGTCCCGCAGTTGCCCCCGAAGCAGCTCCAGGCGCACCTCTCCCTCCTCGATCTCCAGCCGATGACGCTGCCAGGTCATCACCATCTCCAGCAGCCGGTGCAACCCGTACAGGGCTGCCGCGCCATAGGCGACCGGCGCCGAACGCTCGGCGAGCCCCGACAACACGCTCACCCAAGGACTGGCCATGGTGGTCCGAACGATTCCAGGAGACCTCGGCAGAACCCGCGCCGAGGAATCGAGCCATCGCGACTCGACGGGCGGGAGCAAACTGGCGTGGCCCGCCAGGATCAGCAGCGCGGTAACGTTCCGCTGATAGTCCTCCAGCGTAGGCACCGGGCCGAGGTCCACTTCGAGGAAGAGCAGTGGACCCGCCGCCGCATCGGGGTCCAAGGGGTCGAGGCCACGGGTGATTCCCATAAGCCGATACCGCCCGATTCCGGGCGCACCACGAAGTCGGCTCTCGCCACTTAAGCTGGCGTCATGCCTACCTCCACAGTGGTCCGGGCGGCGACGTCCGCGGACGCAGATGCCATCGCGAAAATCTGGTACCACGGCTGGCAGGACGGCCATCTCGGCAACGTGCCCGACTCGCTCGTCCGTATCCGCACCCGCGAGTCGTTCTGGGAGCGAGCCGCGGAGCGCGTCGGCGACACGACAGTCGCCGTACTGGACGGCGAGGTGGCGGGTTTCGTGATGGTCGTCGGCGATGAGGTCGAACAGGTCTACGTTTCTTCGGATCATCGCGGAAGCGGCGTGGCCGGCGTGCTGCTCTCGGAGGCCGAACGGCTGGTGAGCGCAGGCGGGCATGCACGCGCTTGGCTCGCCGTTGCGCCGGGGAACGCGCGGGCGCGGCGGTTTTACGAGCGGTGCGGGTGGGTTGACGATGGCGAGTTCGACAATCGGGTCACCGGTCCGGAGGGGATGGTTTCGGTGCCTTGCCGACGTTATGCGAAGACGATTGCTTGAACCTTCGCAATTAGGCGACTAATTGCGGTGGGTTCGGGTGCCTTGCACCCTTACGTAATCAACCTGACGGGCACCGCAGGCGCGTTGACGCTGGGAGGCCCGGGAATTGAGCCTCCGGTTTACTTGCCTCAGCGTGTTCAGACCACAACGATCGGATCACCCTTCAGTGGTAAATGCACTCGTTCACGGTGACTTAAAATTACGAACACGTGTTCGATTGTTTGCGGTATTCTTGAGGGGTGCCCGAGACCTTTCTTCCCGAGTTGCCGCAGGAACTGTGGCGCGCTGGCAAGCTGGAGCTTGCCCATGGCGTGCAGCAGTCTCTGCGGATGATTCGGATGGCTACCGCCGGATTGGGGCGGTATTTGGCGGAGATCGAGTCTCGGGGCGTCAAGGACTTGTACGGGTATGGCCGTACGGCCAACTGGTTCGCCGATATCGCGGGGTTGTCGGTCGGTGAAGCCCGTTCGGTGGTGAACCGGGCCATCGCGCTGAATCCCACGCGTGCGTTGGACGGCACCGAGGTTCCTGCCGTGGCACCGGCTACTGCCGCTGTCGCCGCCGAAGGCTTGGTCGGGGACGAGCGGATCGATCAGATCCTGGAGTTCTTGAAGAGGCTCCCTGCCGACACCTCCGCGGAGGATCGGGCGAGTGCGGAGAAGATTCTCGCCACCCTCGCCCGCGACGCCGGTCCCCGCCAGTTGGCGGACGCTGAAGCGAATCTGCTGGCGTTGCTGGACCCGGACGGCAACGAGCCGAAGGATCCCGAACCCAAGGAGCCGCGCCGGGAAATCACCCTGGAGCGCCGGAAGGACGGGTTCTGGAAGCTGACTGGTCTGCTCGATGACGAGACCGGTGCCCGCACCGCGGCCGCGTTGGAGGCGTATGCCCAGCCGCGGCCGGTGGACGAGTTCGGGCAGGCGGATCTGCGGATGAAATGCGAACGCCTGGGAGACGCCTGGGCCGACATCCTCGACCTGGCGATCGCATGTCCCGATCAGCCCGGCACCAGCGGCTACCGGACGTTGGTGAATGTCACCATCGGCCTTGACGAGTTGAAGTCGGGTCTCGGGACCGCGTGCCTGGATTTCGTGGGGACGATGACCTCCCGCGAAGCCCGCCTCGCGGCCTGCGACTGCCTCATGCTGCCGGTCGTAATGAGCGCCACGGGCGAACCCCTGGATGTGGGGCGGCTGCGGCGGTTCGTCACCCCAGGGCAGCGACGTGCGTTGAACATCCGCGACAGCGGCTGCGCCTTCCCCGGATGTCATCGGAAACCGAAGAACTGCCACGCCCACCACATCGTGCACTGGGCAAACGGTGGCCCCACCGACCTCCGAAATCTCGTGCTGCTGTGCGGGTTCCATCACCGGCTGATTCACCACGGTGACTGGGAAGTCCGGATGGCCACTGATGGGTTACCGGAGTTCATCCCACCCCAATACCGAGATCCGCTCCGAAAGCCTCGGCGTAACACCCTGCATCACCGCTGAGCCCCGAGGAGCCCGCCAGCCACACCGGCGACGGGCCCCTCGGCATGCCCACTGGAACCACAGGACCGAGCTAGGCCTTGTGGCTCAATGTGTTTCGGCGAATCGTGGGCGAGTCCCGGTGATGTCGCGGGATGCGATCCCGGAAATCGGGCCGTTGCTCCCGTCAACGAAGGGCCGTAGGTCGATCGGCGAGCAGCGGTTGAGGCGACGACATGGCGGGACCTGCCGGAGTGATTCGGGAACTGCAACAAACTTCAAGCGATAGGCACAGGGAACGCGGCGCGCAAAGGATGCAGTCCCTCGCCGAAGGTTCGGCCGGTCCCGTGGTGATCTGACATCCAAGACCCACCTGACCTGTGCTGAGCGTGGCCGCACGGTGGCGTTCGTCCGACTCCCGGGCAGGCGGCGTTTCCCGAAACTCAAGCAGTGGCGCGGAATCGCGAAGAAGTCTGACAAGCCGGCCGCGACACTCCACTGGCTCGCCAGGAATCCGGGAACAACGAATCGCTCAAGGTGATTTCTGGCTCCACCGGACCAGATACCCAGGCCCGTCGAGACGGTGACGATGCTCATCGAAGGAGGCCCAGTACGCGGTCCTCTTCTGGCCTGGTCGGGCACAACGGCGCCGGGAAGTCCACGCTCCTGCGGTTACTGTCCGGCATCTACGAGCCGACCAGAGGCAGCGCACGGGTGGTCGGCCGGATCGCGCCGGTGTTCGACCTCGGCGTGGGGCTGGATCCCGAGGTCTCCGGCCACGAGAACATCCTGATCCGAGGCCTGTTCCTCGGCATGAGCCGCAAGCAGCTGACGAAACGGGTCGACGACATCGCGGAGTTCACCGAACTGGGCGACTACCTTCACCTGCCCTTGCGCACCTACTCCGCGGGCATGCGGGTGCGGCTCGCGCTCGGCGTGGTCACCACCATCGACCCGGAGATCCTCATCCTCGACGAGGGGCTCGGCGCGATCGACGCCGCGTTCCTCATCAAGGCCCGCGAACGCCTGGTCGACCTCGCCCGCCGCTCCGGAGTACTGGTGTTCGCCTCCCACTCCGACGAACTACTGCGCGAACTGTGCACCACCGCCCTTTGGATGGACGAAGGACGGATCCGGGCGCGCGGCTCACTCGACGAGGTACTCGCGACCTATCACGGCTGATTCAGAGAAAGATCTTGACCAGCTGGTCCTGGCCGTCCGGGTCTCGCAGCACGACCTGCTTGCCCGCGCGGAGTTCCGCGTCGACGAACTCGTAGACCAGCAGCGCGCGGTTGACCAGGTCGACCTTCTTCAACCCGGTGCGCTCTTGCAGTTTGCCCAGCGCGTCGACCGCCTCGGCGATCAGCGCGACATTGACGCGATCGACCACCGCGGGGCGGCCGGTCGCGGTCTCCTCGACCGATGGCATACCTGCTCCCTTCCCCTGCGACCGTAAGGGCCGCCTGGCCCATGCTGACACAGAAGGTGCGCTTTAACCACATTTTCCACACTAAAAATGTGCGAGATGGGTTGCGACTCACCTCAGGGCGGTCCTACAGTGGGTGTCGGCCCCCCGGGGCCGGGCCAGACCGACATCCGTCCCATGCGACGGACGGCAAGTGCGACCACTCACTTCGTCGGCCTGACAGGAGAAACGCGGCGCGCGAGCTGGGAGGAAGCTCGCGAGCCGCAGATGTGAGGGGAAACGGAGGCAGCTGGGGAGTCGCCTCCGGGTGAAAGTGGTCCCCAGCTTGACGCGCCAATCCCGGCTCGCCTGACTGGGCCGGAAAGGGCATGCGCATGGCTGCCGAAATCGAGGGCCCGGGAGAGGCCGCGCCCGTGGAAGCAGTACCGGGCTGGGACGAGACACCGACCCCGCTCGCCAGGATCAGGATCGAAACGACCGAGCTGAAGGCCGAAGCGACGGTGCCCGCCACCGAAACCCGTCGGCTCCTCGCGACGATCCTGAACACGTTGTTGGTGCTCGGAGCCGTACTCGGCCCGGCGCTCACGTTGCAGGTGGTTCCGGCCGCCTTTCCGGTGTGGGCGACGGCGGGAACGATCGCAGCCCAGCTCGCCATGCTGGTGCTCGTCGCGAAGTCCGCGCACCCGAAGGAGACGCCCGGCCGCGGTCCATCCGTCTGACGCCGCCCGGGCGAGGAGCGGCTGAGCGAACGCCTGCCACGAAAGGCGCTCGCTCAGCCGCTCCTCACACCGTCCGTCGCGCGTAGCGGTCCAACTCCGCCCGGGAGAACGAAAGCTCCCCCACGTCGACGGCTCCGCAATCCAAGCCTCGCACCAGGAAACTCGCCAACGCCTGAGCGGTCGCCGGTTCGTCCAGCACCCCGCGCCCGGTCTGGTCCGCGTAGTCCCGCAACCGGCCCAGCGCCGCCGGGAAACCCTCGCGGAAGAACGCGTACGTCGCGGCGAACCGGGTCGGCAGCTGATGCGGGTGCAGATCCCAGCCCTGGTAGAAGCCGCGTTCGAGGGATCGCCGCACCAGCCGCAGATGTTCGCGCCAGGCCGGGAGGATCGCGTCGCCGACGGGCAGCTTGTTCGTCGAGCCGTCGGAAAGCCGGACGCCGGTGCCCGCGGCCGAAACCTGCATGAGCTGCTTGGCGAAATCGGCGGCCGGATGTTCCATGCTCTGGTACTCGGCGCCGATCCCGAGCCCGGCGCTGTAGTCGTAGGTTCCGTAGTGCAGACCCGAACACCGGCCGCGCGCGGCTTCGATGATCCGCGGGACCGCCACCGTCCCGTCCATGTCCACAATGGACTGGGCGGTCTCGATCTGGACTTCGAACCGCAGCGCGCCCTCGGGCAGCCCGTACGCGGATTCGAGGCGCTCCAAGACGTCCGCCGCCACTTCGACCTGCTCGACGGCGGTCACCTTCGGCAGCGTGACGACGAAACCATCCGGCAGCGGACCGCTTTCCAGCAACCCGGCCAGGAAGAGATCGAGCGTGCGGATGCCGCGACGGCGGGTCGCCTGCTCGAAGCTCTTGAACCGGATGCCGACGAACGGTGTGCCGCCCGTGACGGCGAGGGTCCGCCCGGCGGCGAGCGCGATGGCGTCCTCTTCGTCATCGCGCGGCCTGCCGAGGCCGTCCTCGAAGTCGATCCGCAGATCCTCGATCGGCTCGGTCAGCAGTTTGGTCCGGACCCGGTCGGCGATGTCCGCGTCCAGGCCCAGCTGATCGGCGTGCTCACCGAAGACCCGCAGCGCCTGCTTGCCCCAGTCCGCCACGAGCCGCGTCTTGTACCGCGACGCGGGCACGTACACGGTGTGCACGGGCTGGCGGCCGGGCGGCTCGCCGGGGTACTTGGCCACGACGCGCGCGTCGGCTTCTGCCAGACGCGCGTCAGCGGCGGTGTAAACGTCCTCGGTGAGCCGCCCGTTCCCCATCTGTCTACTTGATCCGTTCGTAGGCGGGCAGGGTCAGGAAGTCCGGGAACTCGTCGGCGAGCGCGACCTGCTCGAACAGTTCGACGGCGGGCTCCAGCAGCTCCGGCTTGATCTCGGCGGCGAGTTCGCCGCGGACCTCGGCCAGCACGCCGCGCACCAGCTCCTCGGTGACCTTGTCGCCGGTGTCGAGCTGCGTGCCGTTGCGCACCCACTGCCACACCTGCGAACGCGAGATCTCCGCGGTGGCGGCGTCCTCCATCAGGTTGTGGATGGCCGCCGCGCCGTTGCCGCCCAGCCAGGAGGCGATGTAGCGGATGCCGACGTCGACGGCGGCACGCAGCCCGGCCGCGGTGGCACTGCCCGGCGTCGAAGCCGCGTCGAGCAGCTGGTCGGCGGTGACGGACACCTCGTCGCGGGTGCGGTCGAGCTGGTTCGGCTTGTCGCCGAGGACCTTGTCGAACTCTTCGCGGCAGATGTCCACCATGCCGGGGTGCGCGACCCAGGAGCCGTCGAAGCCGTCGCCGGCCTCACGGCTCTTGTCGGCACGGACCTTGTCGAGCGCCGCGGCGGTGACCTCCGGGTCCTTGCGGTTCGGGATGAACGCGGCCATACCGCCGATCGCGAACGCGCCGCGCTTGTGGCAGGTGCGCACCAGCAGCTCGGTGTACGCGCGCATGAACGGCGCGGTCATGGTGACCGAGTTGCGGTCCGGCAGGACGAACTTCTCGCCCGCGTCGCGGAAGTACTTGATGACGCTGAACAGGTAGTCCCAGCGGCCGGCGTTGAGGCCGGAGGCGTGCTCGCGCAGTTCGTAGAGGATCTCCTCCATCTCGAACGCGGCCGGGATGGTCTCGATCAGCACGGTCGCGCGGACGGTGCCGTGCTCGATGCCGAGCGCCTTCTCCGCGTGGGTGAAGACGTCGTTCCAGAGCCGGGCTTCGAGGTGGCTCTCCATTTTCGGCAGGTAGAAGTACGGTCCCTTGCCGCGGTTGAGCAGTTCCTGCGCGTTGTGGAAGAAGTGCAGGCCGAAGTCGACCAGCGCGCCGACGGCCTGGCGCCCGCCGAAGGACAGGCCACGCTCGTCGAGGTGCCAGCCGCGCGGGCGGACGACGATGGTCGCGTGCTCGACGTCGTCACGCAGGGCGTAGCTCTTGCCGCCGCTTTCCAGCGTGATGGTCTCGCGGACCGCGTCGTACAGGTTGACCTGGCCCGAGACGACGTTCGCCCAGTGCGGCGTGTTGGCGTCCTCGAGGTCGGCGAGCCAGACCTTGGCGCCGGAGTTCAGCGCGTTGATGGTCATCTTGCGGTCGGTAGGGCCGGTGATCTCGACGCGGCGGTCGCGCAGCGCGGGCGGGGCCTCGGCGACCTTCCAGTCGCCCTCGCGGATCTCCTTGGTCTCGGGCAGGAAGTCGAGTTTGCCGGTGGTCCTGGCCTCCTCGCGGCGCTTGCTCCTGGCCTGCAGCAGCTCGTCGCGGCGGGCGGCGAAGGCCTCGTGCAGGCCGGCGAGGAAGACGAGGGCCTCCGGCGTGAGGATTTCGTCCCCGCGCTCGACCGGATCGCCGAGCACCTGAGCTTCAGACATGAGTAACACCCCGAGTTCGGAAAGATAACGTCCCTACGGTTTTACATGACGGACTATAGTTTCTGCATAGCGGAACATCAACGCCGACGTAAGGAGTACCACGGTGGCAGCGGAGAAGAACGGGCGCGACGGCGGCGTCCAGTCCCTTCAGCGGGCCTTTGAGCTCCTCGAGCATCTCGCGGACACCGGCGGGGAGGCCAGTCTTTCGGAGCTGGCGACCCTGTCCGGGTTGCCGATGCCGACCATCCACCGGCTGATCAGGACACTGGTGGACCTGGGTTACGTCCGGCAGAACACCAACCGCCGGTACGCGCTGGGCGCCCGCCTCATCCGGCTGGGCGAGAACGCCAGCATGCAGTTCGGCTCGTGGGCGCGGCCGCTGCTCGCGGAACTGGTCGACGAGGTCGGCGAGACCGCGAACCTCGCCGTCCTGGAGCGCGACGAGGTCGTATACGTCGCCCAGGTGCCCTCGAAGCACTCGATGCGGATGTTCACCGAGGTCGGGCGGCGTCTCCTGCCGCACGGCACCGGCGTGGGTAAGGCGATGCTGGCGCATCTGCCGTCCGACGACGTCACGGCGCTGCTCGCCAGGACGGGCATGCCCTCCTACACCGAGCACACCTTCACCGACCAGGACGCGCTCCTGCGCGAGCTGGCGAAAATCGCCCAGCAGGGTTACGCGCTCGACGAAGCGGAGCAGGAACTGGGCGTCCGTTGTGTCGCCGTCGCGGTGCCGGGCGCGCCGGTGCCGGCGGCCGTCTCGGTGTCCGGGCCTTCGGGACGGCTCACGATGGAAGCCGTCGAGCGGATCGCGCCCGTCGTCCAGCGGATCGCGAACTCGCTCGGTTCGACCCTTTCGCAGGACGGGGTCACCGTTTGAGCCTGGCCTCCAAGCCGTCGAGCATCCTGTCCAGCCCATAGCGGAACTTCTCGTCACGGAGCCGGACCGGATCGGTTCCGGCGGCGGCCCTGGTGAGCGCTTCCCGCTGATGCGGATGTCCTCGCACCGCCTCCTCGACGGCGGGCCGCAGGCGCTCCGCCCAGTCGCTTTCGCTCCGGCCGCTCTTGGCGACCGTCGTGAGCCAGGCCGCCTCGGTCGTCCCCATGCCGATGACGTAGGAGATGACCGCGCTGATCGCCTGATCGGCCTCGTCACCGGGGAAGCCCGCGCCCGCGAAGACGCCCAGCAGCCGCTCGTTGAGCCGCATGACGTTCGGCCCCAGGTACGACAGGCCGACCGAGCCGAGCAGTGAAGCGACCCACGGGTGCCGCAGGATCATCGCGCGAACGCTTTCCGCTCCCACTACGGCCGCTTCGCGCCACCCTGCCGAGCCGTCGCCGTCCGGCACGGTGATCTCGCCGTAGACCTCGTCGACGACGAGTTCGATCAGCTCGTCTCGGTTCGCCACGTGCCGGTAGAGCGACGTCGCGCCCGCGTTCAGCGCGGTGCCCAGCCTGCGCATGCTCAGCGCGTCGACACCTTCGACGTCCAGGAGCCGGACGGCCTCGGCCACGATCTGCGCCTGGCTCAACGCGGGTTGGTCCCGCTTCCGGCGAGGACGGGTCCAAACCGACTGGATCGGCTGCTCCTCGATCGACATGCCCCCACCTTAGCGCACGAGGTACCCCCTTGCGTACGACGTTTCTTTCTGCGTACAGTGTGCGCATCAGTCGAACAACGTACGCAAACACTTCTGGGGGTATCCCGATGAACGAGCCCGTCCGCGATCCACGCCGCTGGTGGATCCTGATCGTGCTATGCCTGAGCACGCTCGTGCTGGTCGTCGACAACATGGTGCTGACGGTCGCCGTGCCGCCGCTGGCCGAAGATCTCGGGGCCAGTGCCCAGGACACCCAGTGGATCTTGGACTCCTACATCCTGGTGTTCGCCGGCCTGCTGCTCACGTCGGGAAGTCTCGGCGACCGGTTCGGGCGCCGGAAGGTGATGCTCATCGGGCTCGTCCTGTTCGGGGTGGCCTCACTCGTCGCCGCGTTCGCCGCGAATCCGCTCGAACTGATCGTTTCCCGCGCGGTGATGGGCGTCGGCGGCGCGCTGATCATGCCGAGCACGCTGTCGATCCTGATCACCGTCTTCGACGACGAAGAGCGCCGCAAGGCGATGGCGGCCTGGAGCGCGGTCGCGATGATCGGCCTGATCGGCGGCCCGGTGCTGGGCGGCGTGCTGATCGCGTGGTTCTGGTGGGGCGCGGTGTTCCTGATCAACGTGCCGATCGTCGTCATCGCCGTGCTCGCCGCGCTGACCCTGATGCCGGAGTCCAAGGGCCCGTGGCAGAAGCCGGACCCGCTGGGCGCGATCCTGTCCGCGACCGGCATGGTCGCACTGGTCTGGACGATCATCGAACTGCCCAAGCACGGCATCACCGAGGCCGGAACGCTGATCCCGCTGGCGATCGCGGTGGTGAGCCTGACCGGCTTCGTGTTCTGGGAGCGGCACACGCCGTCGCCGATGGTCCCGCTCAAGCTGTTCCGCAAGCGCAACTTCAGCGGCGGCAGCCTGTCGCTCACGCTGGTGCAGATCGGCAACGGCGGGCTGCTGCTGCTTCTGACCCAGTACCTGCAGTTCGTGCTCGGCTACACCCCGACCGAGGCGGGTCTCGCGTTCATCCCGATGGCCGTCGCGTCGCTGCTCTTCAACACCCTCGGCGCCACACTGGGCCAGAAGATCGGCAACCGCGCACTGGCCACCGTCGGGATGACCGTGATGGCCGGCGGCTTCGGCCTGCTCGCGACGATGTCGGCGAGCGAAGGTTTCCTGCTGCCCGCGATCGCGCTGTTCCTGCTCGGCGCCGGCGGCGGGCTGGCGATGCCGGCGGCGATCGCGGCGCTGATGGGCGAGGTCCCGGAAGAGCAGGCCGGTGTCGGCTCCGCGCTCAACGACACAATCCAGCAGCTGGGCGCCGCGCTCGGCATCGCGATCCTGGGCAGCGTCGTGTCGGGCCTGTTCACCGCGAACATGCCCGAGTCCGCCCCGGCGCAGGCACGGCTTTCGATCGGTGACGCCTTCGCGATCGGTGACGGCGGCCTCATCACCGCGGCCCGCGAGTCGTTCACCTCGGCGATGTCGACCACGTTCCTGGTGAGCGCGGTGGGCGTGCTGGCCGCGGCGGTGGTCGCGTTCCTGGTGATGCGGGACAAGAAGACCGCACCGGTTCCGGCCAGCGAGAACGTCCCAGTCACGGCCTGACACGCGCTATGAAAGGTCCTTTCCTTGCAAATTTTGCAAGGAAAGGACCTTTCATAGCATTTGGACTAGCTGCTGAGCAGAGCCTCGACGAACGCGCCCGGCTCGAACGGCGCCAGATCGTCCGGTCCTTCACCGAGGCCGACCAGCTTGACCGGCACCCCGAGTTCGCGCTGCACCTGGAAGACGATGCCGCCCTTCGCGGTGCCGTCCAGTTTGGTCAGGACGATGCCGGTGACGTCGATGACCTCCGAGAACACGCGAGCCTGCATCAGCCCGTTCTGCCCGGTGGTGGCGTCGAGCACCAGCAGCACCTCGTCGACCTTCGCCTGCTTCTCGACGACTCGCTTGACCTTGCCCAGCTCGTCCATCAAGCCGGTCTTGGTGTGCAGACGGCCTGCCGTGTCGACCAGGACCGCGTCCACGCCCGCCTCGGTGCCGCGTTTGACGGCGTCGAAGGCGACCGCCGCCGGGTCCGCGCCTTCCTTGCCGCGTACGACCTCCGCGCCGACCCGCTCGGCCCACGTCTGGAGCTGGTCCGCCGCGGCGGCGCGGAAGGTGTCGGCCGCGCCGAGCACCACGGTGCTCCCCTGCGCGACGAGCACCCGGGCGAGTTTGCCGGTGGTGGTGGTCTTGCCGGTGCCATTGACCCCGGCGACCAGCACCACGGCGGGCTGCTTCACTCCGTCGACGGTGTGCGGCAGCGCGCGGACGGCCCGGACCGCGTCGGTCGACAGGGCGGAGGTCAGCACCTCCTGCAGCACCGCGCGCGCGTCCTCGGAGGTCCGCACCGCGCGGCGCTTCAGCTCGTCACGAAGGCGCTCGACGATCTCAGTGGTCGTCGCGGCACCCAGGTCCGCCATGAGCAGCGTGTCTTCGACGTCCTGCCAGGAATCCTCGTCCAGGTCACCGGCGCCCAGCAGGCCGAGCAGGCTCTGCCCGAATACCGAACGGGACTTGCCCAGCCTGCCGCGCAGCCGCTCGAGGCGGCCGGTCGCCGGGGCGATCTCCTCGGCGGGGGCGGGAGCCGGCGCGGGCGCCACATCCTCGGCCGGTTCGGGAAGTTCGACGTCGCGCACCGTGCGCTGCGCGGAATCCCTCGGCACCGCCGCGTCGTCCCCGACGGCGGGCTGCCCGTCGGTCTCCGGACGATCCTCGACCGGGTGCTCCGGTTCCTCGGTCTTCTCGCCGCCGGGGGCGAGAGCGATCCCGCCGGTCGCGGTATAACCGCCGCCCTTCGGCTTCTCGACGACGTCGGCAGCCTTGGACTCGTCCAGGCTGATCCGGCGGCGGCGCGCGATGAACAGCCCGGCCACCAGAACGGCGACCAGGACCACGACGGCAACGACAACGATCCAGAACCAGGGGGTACTCGACACGGCGCCATCCTCGCATCCGCACCCCATCGCGCTCAGACGCCCCATGGGAAGGAAGCCGATCTTGTCAAGCATCCACTGGATAGGACTCATTTCGGACAAGAAGAAACGGTCCGGCTTGCGCGATCTCCGGAACGACGGCTAGACCACTCCGAATGACGGTTTCTTCCGGCACTGGGGTCCGGGTGATCGGGCTCATCTCCGGCACGTCGATCGACGGGATCGACGTGGCGGCCGCCGAACTGCACGCCGACGGGGGCACCGTGGTGCTCTCCCCGCTCGGCCGACTGGAAGTCCCTTATCCCGAAGAGCTCCGCGAGGCCTTGCTCGCCGCCCTGCCGCCGAATCCCTGCGACGCCGGGCAGCTCACGAAACTCGACACCCTGGTAGGCCAGGCCTTCGCCGAGGCCGCCGTGCGCGGGGTCGAGGAGCTGGCCGGTGGCGCGGCGGACGTCGTCGCCTCGCTGGGCCAGACGGTGTTCCACTGGGTCGAAGACGGCATCGCGCGCGGCACGCTGCAACTGGGGAACCCCGCGTGGATCGCCGAACGCACCGGACTGCCGGTGGTGGCCGACCTGCGCGTCCGGGACGTCGCCGCCGGCGGGCACGGCGCGCCGCTCGCCAGCACGCTGGACGCGTTGTGGTTACGGGAAATGGCCGCTTCCGGCCCGGTCGCGGCGCTGAACATCGGCGGGATCGCGAACATCACGGTGGTCCCCGAAAACGGCACTGCCGGCGCCGTCCTCGCCTACGACACCGGCCCGGGCAACGCGTTGATGGACATCGCCGCGCACCGCGTCACCGGGCTGCGCGCCGACATCGACGGTGCGCTCGCCCTGCGCGGAACGGTGCGGCCCGACCTGCTGGCGAAACTCCTGCTCGAGCCCTACTACGCGGCCGCGCCGCCGAAGTCCACCGGCAAGGAACTGTTCCACGCCACGTATCTCGACAAGGCGCTCGACGGGCTCCCGCCGATCGGCGCGGAAGACCTCCTCGCGACACTGACCGAACTGACCGCCGTGACCATCGCCGCGGAATGCCGTCGCCACTCCATCGCCACGGTGATCGTCTCCGGCGGCGGCGCCGACAACCCGGCGCTGATGGCCGCGCTCGCCAGGAACCTGCCGGATACGGCGCTGAAGACCAGCGACGACCACGGGCTGCCCCGCGCGGGCAAAGAGGCATACCTGACCATTCTCCTCGGCTGGCTGACCTGGTCCGGCGTCCCGGGGAATCTCCCGTCGGCGACCGGCGCCCGCGGCGACCGGCTGCTCGGCAGCATCACCCCGGGCGCGGGTCCCCTGCGGCTTCCCGCGCCGCACAGCTCAACCGTGACCCGGTTACGGGTAGCGGCGAAGACCGGCGAGCGATAGGAGATACGGATGCGCGCACTTGACCTCGCGATCATCGGGCTTTTTCTGGTCGGCATGCCCTTGCTGGGCGTCTGGATCGGCGGCAAACAGAAATCCGGCTCCGACTACTTCGTCGGCGAAGGCAAGATCTCCTGGTGGGTGGCCTGCCTCTCGGTGGTCTCCGCGGAGACGTCCACCCTCACCGTGCTCTCCGTGCCGACGGTGGCCTACATCGCCACCCCCGGCGACGGCGGGATGACGTACCTGGCACTGGCGATCGGGTACATCGCGGGCCGGATCGTGGTGTCGATGGTGCTGTTGCCGCGATACGTGGCGGGCAATCTGGTCACCGCCTACGCCTTCCTCGGCAAGCGCTTCGGCAGCGGGCTGCAGGGCACCGCGTCGGTGACCTTCCTGCTCACCCGCACGCTGGCCGACGGCATCCGGCTGTTCGCCACCGCGATCCCGATCAAGGTGGTGATGGCGGCCTACGGCCTGAACGTCTCGTACTGGACCATCGTCGTGGGACTCGGTATCGCGATGGTGCTCTACAGCTTCTTCGGCGGGGTCCGCGCGGTCGTCTGGGTCGACGCGATCCAGATGCTCTGGTACGTCCTCGGCGCGGTCGTGGTGATCTGGGCGATCTCCGGCAGGCTGCCCGACGGCTGGTTCGGCAAGGCCGTCGACGCGAACAAGTTCCAGATCTTCGACTTCTCCTCGAACATGCTCACCGGCCAGTACGCGTTCTTCACCGCGTTGATCGGTGGCGCGGTGCTCTCGATGGCGTCGCACGGTTCGGACCAGCTGATCGTGCAGCGCCTCCAGGCCACCAACGATCTGCGCGCCGCGCGGAAGGCCTTGGTCGCCAGCGGTTTCGTGGTGTTCCTGCAGTTCGCGCTGTTCCTGTTCATCGGTGTGCTGCTGTGGGCGCTGTACAACGGTCTCGCCCCGACGAAGCCGAAGCCGGAAGGACTGGGGCTGGCCAACAAGGACGAACTGTTCGCGAACTTCATCGTGAACGACCTGCCGAGCGGTCTGTCCGGGTTCGTCATCGCGGGGATCCTCGCCGCCGCACTGAGTTCGTCGCTCGGCGCGCTGGCCTCGTCCACGGTGACCGACGTCTACGAACGGGTGATCGGCCGGGAGCTCCCGGAAGCCGACCGGCTGAAGCACGGCCGGATCTGGACGATCGTCTGGGCGGGCGCGCTGATCCTGTGCGCGGGTTTCTTCGCCTCCTCCAACAAGACCTCGGCCGACCCGATCGTGGTGCAGGCGCTCGGCATCACCGGCTACACCTACGGCGCGCTGCTCGGCGCGTTCCTCTTGGGCCTGCTGATCAAGCGGGCGAGGCAGGCGGACGCGATCGTGGCGTTCGTGTCGACGGTGATCGTGATGGCCTTCCTCATCCTGGGTGTCAAGTTCAACAAACCGGACGGCAGCCTGATCGGCGTCGACTTCAGCAAGGCGTCCGGGAACACCGTGGCGCTGGCGTGGCCGTGGTACACGCTGTGCGGTGTGGTGATCACGCTCGTGGTGGGCGGGTTGCTGTCGCTGCGGCACGGGAGCGTGGACCCGCTGGCCGAGCCGGACGTGAAGGAGTCCACGCCGGTTTAGCCGGTCCCGGACGACATGAAAGGTCCCTTCATTGCAAATTTTGCGATGAAGGGGCCTTTCATAGCACGCGCTAAGCGGGAACCGGGTCCTCTTCGGAGGTACGCAGCCGCTGCGAGATCACCTTCGTGATGCCGTCGCCCTGCATCGAAACGCCGTACAGCGCGTCGGCGATCTCCATGGTCGGCTTCTGGTGGGTGATGATGATCAGCTGCGACGAGTCCCGCAGCTGCTCCAGCAGCCCGATCAGCCGCCGCATGTTGGTGTCGTCGAGCGCGGCCTCTACCTCGTCCATGACGTAGAAGGGCGAAGGCCGGGCGCGGAAGATCGCCACCAGCATGCCGACGGCGACGAGCGACTTCTCGCCACCGGAGAGCAGCGAGAGCCGCTTGACCTTCTTGCCCGGCGGGCGCGCTTCGACGTCGACACCGGTGGAAAGCAGGTCGTTGGGCTGCGTGAGCACCATGCGCCCCTCGCCACCCGGGAACAGCACGCCGAACACGGTCTCGAATTCGCGCGCGACATCCTCGTACGCCGACGCGAAGACCTCGAGGATCTTTTCGTCGACCTGCTTGATGACGGCTTCGAGGTCCTTGCGGGTGTCCTTGAGGTCTTCGAGCTGGGTCGAGAGGAACTTGTAGCGCTCTTCCAGCGCCGCGAACTCCTCCAGCGCCAGCGGGTTGACCTTGCCCAGCAGGCTCAGGTCCTTCTCCGCGCGCTTCGCCCGGCGGGCCTGGGTGTCGCGGTCGAACGGCATGGGCGGCGGCGGGGTGACGTCCTCGCCGCGTTCCTTGGCGGCCTCGTACTCGGCCATCTCCCCCGCGCTCGGCGGCACGGGAACGTCCGGGCCGTACTCGGTGACGAGGTCCTCGAGGCCGATGCCGAAGTCTTCGGCGATCTTGGTTTCGAGCTGTTCCAGCCGCAGCCGCTGCTCGGCGCGCAGCACCTCGTCGCGGTGGACGGCGTCGGTGAGCTTCTCGAGTTCACCGGTCAGCTCGCGGACCTTGCTGCGGACCTGGGTCAGCGCGGTCTCCCGCGACTGCCGCTGCGCCTGCGCCTCGTCCCGTTCGTGGGCGGCGCGCTGCACGGAGACCTCGATGCGCTCCAGCGCGATCTCGCCGCCGTTGACCACCGCGTTGGCGATCTCGGCGCCGCGTTTCCGCGCGGCCCTGGACTTTTCGGCGCGTTCGCGTGCCTGCCGCTCGGCGTGCGCGGCCCGGCGGAGCGATTCGGCCTTGCCCTGGATGCTCCGTGCGCGCTCCTCGGCGGTACGCAGCGCGAGCCGGGATTCCATCTCCTCCTGGCGGACCGTGCCGAGGTCTTCGGCGGCCTGGTCGCGCTCGGCGGTGTCCGGATCCTCGTCGACTTCCTGGTCGGCGACGGCGGCCAGCCGCTCTTCGAGTTCGGCGAGCTGCCGCAGCGCCTCTTCGCGGCTCTGCTCGACCTTGGCGCGCTGGTTGCTCAGCCGGTCCATTTCGGCCTGCGCGGCACGCGCGGCCTGCTGCATCCGGTTCAGCCGCTCGGACGAGCGCGCCTTGCGGACCTTCGCGTCCCCGAGCGCTTCCTTGGCCCTGCCGACCTCTTCGCGCCGGGCAGCCTGTCCGGCGCGGGCGCCTTCGAGTTCCGCGGCGGTGCGTTCCAGCGCGCGCTCGGCGGCGCTCAGCCGATCGCCCGCCTCGTCGACCGCGGCCTGCACCTCGATGACGCTCTCGCTGCGGGCGGAACCACCGACCGCCCAGCGCGCGCCGAAGACGTCGCCTTCGGGCGTGACCGTGCTGACTTCGGGATACACCTCGACGAGACGGCGCGCCGACTCCAGACCGTCCACAATGGCCACCCGATCGAGCGCGTGCTCGACGGCGGACCGCAACGCGGGCGGCGCGGTGACCACTTCACGCGCCCAGCGCGCGCCTTCGGGAAGCGAAGGCCAGCCGCTCGTGTCCACAGTGGACTCCAGGCCGCCGAGCAGGATCCCCGCGCGCCCGGAGTCGTGGTCCTTCAAGAACTTCAGCGCGGCGAGTGCGTCTTCGCCACCGTTGACCGCGACCGCGTCGGCGACCGGGCCGAGTGCCGCGGCCAGCGCGACCTCGTGGCCGGCTTCGACGGTGAGCAGCGCGGCGACCGAACCGAGCAGGCCCGGCAGTTCGTGCTGCGCGCCGAGCAGCGCCCCGGCACCGTCCTTGCGCCGCAGGCCCATCGACAACGCCTCCACGCGGGCCTTCTCCGACGCGATCTCACGTTCGGCGGCCCGCTCGGCCTTGACCAGCTCCTCGACCCGCGCCTTGGCGGCGTTGTTGGCCTCCACGGCGCGGTCGTGATGGGCCTGCAGGTCGGAGTCGTCGGATTCCTCGACGCCACCGGCGGCCTTGGCCTCTTCGAGCTCCTCGACGGCGATCTCCGCCCGCTCGGCCGCCTCTTCGAGCGACACGGTGAGCCGGTCGATCTCGTCGGACGTGGCGCCGTTCTTGCTGCGCAGCGCCTCGACCTGACCGGACAGCTTCGCGAGACCTTCCCGGCGGTCGGCGATCGCGCGGACGGCGGCCATATGCGCGCGCTCGGCGGCCTGGACGAGATGTTCGAGCTGCTCGCGCCGCTGGACGGTCTCCGAAAGCACCATCCGGGCCTCGGCGACGGCCTCGTTCAGCTCCTGCTCTCGTTCGGCGACCTGCTCGGCCTCGGCGAGCAGCTCGTCGGGGTCGCGGCCGGTGCTCGCCTGCTGCACGTCGGACGACAGGTGCCGCTGACGCTCCAGCGCGAGCCGCACGGTGCCCCGCAACCGCTCGGTCAAGGCGGAAAGCTTGTACCAAGTCTCCTGTGCGGCGGCCAGCTTCGGCGCGTCCTCGGCCAGCGACGCTTCGAGCTCGGCCTCCTCGGCGGCGACGATCTCCAGCGCCTGCTCGACCTCGGAGCGCCGCTGACGCGCGACACGTTCGTCCGCCTCTTCCTTGGCGATGCCTTCGCGCTGGGTGACCAGGTCGTGGGCGAACAGCCGCAGCCGCGCGTCGCGCAGTTCGGACTGCACCCACTGCGCCTTGCGGGCGATCTCGGCCTGCTTGCCCAGTGGTTTGAGCTGACGGCGGAGCTCGGTGGTGAGGTCGCCGAGGCGGTCGAGGTTGCCCTGCATGTTCGCGAGCTTGCGCAGGGTCTGTTCCTTGCGCTTGCGGTGCTTGAGGACGCCGGCGGCCTCTTCGATGAAGGCGCGGCGCTCCTCGGGCTTCGATTCGAGGATCGCCGAAAGCTGCCCCTGCCCGACGATGACGTGCATCTCGCGGCCGATACCGGAGTCCGACAGCAGTTCCTGCACGTCCATCAGGCGGCAGCGGTCGCCATTGATTTCGTACTCGCTCGCGCCGTCACGGAACATCCGGCGGGTGATCGAGACCTCGGAGTACTCGATGGGCAGCGCGCCGTCGGCGTTGTCGATGGTGAGGGTGACCTCGGCGCGCCCGAGCGGGGCACGGCCGGCGGTCCCGGCGAAGATGACGTCCTCCATCTTGCCGCCGCGCAGGTCCTTCGCGCCCTGGGTGCCCATGACCCAGCGGAGCGCGTCGAGGACGTTCGACTTGCCGGAGCCGTTCGGCCCGACCACACAGGTGATGCCCGGCTCGAAACGCAACGTCGTCGCCGAGGCGAAGGACTTGAAGCCCTTGAGCGTCAGGCTCTTCAGGTGCACGTCGTGCTGACCCCTCTGGCTGCGGGAACCGGTCTTTCAATCGACCCAGGCTACCTGTGTGCTCACGGTGATCGTGGGACGCGGGGCTTCAGCGCTCCACGAACCCGCGAAGCCCGCCTTTCGCGGGCGACCACCGCTCGACGACGTGATCCACACTTCCGGGTGATTCCCCGGATCGCAAGGCGGCCAAAAGCCGCTCACAGTGTTCACGATCACCCTCCGCTATCACCTCGACACGCCCGTCCGCCAGATTGGCCGCGCTGCCGACCAACCCCAGCTCAAGCGCCCTACTGCGGGTCCACCAGCGGAAACCGACACCCTGCACCCGGCCGTGCGCCCACGCGGTCAGCCTGGTGTGCGTTACTTCTTCACTCACGTCCCCTATCGTGCACCATGCGGATGAACGCGGAGGGTGAACACAACGTTCGCTGTAGTTCGCAGACGGTGAAGCGGCGGTGATAATCTCCGCGCCGGGTCCCCACTTCGGGCTACCTCGCCCGGGTAGCCGAACTCCCCGAAGCCCCCCATCCGAGGAGCCAGCACATGCCCCGTCCCGACGGGTCTGATCCGAGCGCACGCGTGTCCGTGGCACCGCCGCGCGGCGCCACCGGCAAGCTCAACCGCGCAGGCTACGCCGTACTCGGCGTCAGCGGCCTCGTGGTGGCGACGGCCTTCGCCGCGATCGCCGAACTCGCGGGCCCCGGTGTCTCCGCCACCGCGGGCGGCACCGGCGTCCCCGGCGGCGGACAGGGCATCGCCCCCGCCGGCGTCCAGCTGGTCCCGGGCAACGCCGTCCCCGGCGGCCCGATGACCGTCAGCGGCTCGCCGACCCCGGGCGCGCCCTCCAGCTCGACGGCGCCGCCGACCACGGTGACCTCGGTCGGCGCGGACGGCAAGGAGACGACGAGCGTCGTCACCCCGCCCCCGCCGAACCCGGGCCCCGGCCCTGGTCCCGGCCCGGGCACCACGGTCCTGCCGCCGACCACGACCACGACGACCCCGCCGAAGACCACCACCACGACCACGACGCCGAAGACGACCCCGACCACGACGACCCCGCCGGAGACCTCGTCGGCCCCGCCGGGTGGCGGCTCCAGCTCCAGCGGCGCCCCCAGCGAGTCGACGCCGGGCCGGTCCAGCACGTCGGGCACCGACACGTCCACGAGCAGCGCCCGGTAAGCCTTGGGTCGTGAAGGCCTCCTTGCCTACCTTGAGGGTAGGGAAGGAGGCCTTCACTACTTTGCGGCAGGGTTCGCAACGCGTCAGCCGCCATTCGAACGGGCTCACACTTCGAAGCGGTACCCCATTCCCGGCTCCGTCAGCAGGTGCCGCGGCCGCGAGGGTTCCGGTTCCAGTTTCCGCCGCAGTTGCGCCAGATACACCCGCAGGTAGTGCGACTCGGTCTCGTAGGTCGGGCCCCACACCTCGTGCAGCAGCTGCTTCTGCGCCACCAGACGGCCGCGGTTGCGCACCAGCAGCTCCAGCACTCCCCATTCGGTTTTGGTGAGGTGCACTTCCTTGCCGTCCCGGCGCACCTTCTTCGCCGCGAGGTCGATCCGGAACGATCCCGTGTCCACCACCGCGTCCGCACCGTCCACACCGGACGACGCCGAGCGGCGCACGGCGGCCCGCAGCCGCGCCAGCAGTTCGTCCATGCCGAAGGGTTTGGTGACGTAGTCGTCGGCGCCGGCGTCGAGGGCCTGCACCTTGTCGGCCGAGTCGCCACGCGCGGACAGCACGATGATCGGCACGGTCGTCCAGCCGCGCAGCCCGGCGATCACCTCGGTGCCGTCGAGATCGGGCAGGCCGAGGTCGAGCACGACGACGTCGGGTTTGGTCTCGGCGACGGCTTTCAGCGCGGCCGTCCCGTCGTGCGCGGTGATCACCTTGTAGCCGCGGGCGGACAGGTTGATCCGCAGGGCTCGCACGATCTGCGGTTCGTCGTCGACGACCAGCACGGTCGCCGACGCGGTGTCTGCGCTCATCGCACTCGCTCCTCCTCTTCGTTCTCGAGGCCCTCGTCGTCGAACGCGAGGAGGCTCTTTTCCGGATCCTGACCAACATATGCGGGCAGCGAGATGACGACGGTGAGCCCGCCTCCTGGCGTGTCCTCCGCCCGGATCCGCCCGCCCATCGCCTCGGTGAACCCCTTGGCGACCGACAGCCCCAGTCCCACGCCGGGCACGCTGTCCCGGTCTCCCCCGAGCCGCTGGAACGGCGCGAACGCCGAGTCCGCGGTGCCCTTCTTGAGCCCGCGCCCGTGGTCGACGATGCGCAGTTCGACGTGATTCGAATGCGTGCTGGCGCGGGCCGACACCGGCTCGCCCGAAGCACCGTGCCGCAGCGCGTTGTCGATCACGTTCGCCACCACGCGTTCCAGCAGGCCTGGATCGGCGCAGACCGACGGCAGCCGCGAGTCGATCGCGACGACGACCGACGCCGAGTTGTCCACATTGGACAGGGCGTGCGAGACGACCTCGTCGTAACCGACCGGGCGCAGGTGCGGGCGCACCGCGCCGGTCGCCAGCCGGGATGAGTCGAGCAGGTTGTCGATCAGCCCGGCCAGCCGGTCCGCCGATTCCTCGATCGCTTCGAGTAGCTCGTCAGTGTCCTCTTCGGACAGTGAGATGTCGGTCGCTCGCAGGCTTCCGCTGGCCGCCTTGATGGACGTCAGCGGGGTCCGGAGGTCGTGTCCGACGGCCGACAGCAGGGCCGTGCGGAGCTCGGTCGCCTCGGCCTTGCGCTCGGCCCGGATGGCCGCCTTCGCCGTCCGCTGCTGCCGCAGGGCGAGCAGTGCCTGCCCGGCGACGGCTTCCAGCACTCCCCGGTCCGACGCGGGCAGCGCGCGGCCCCGCAGCGTCAGGTGGACGTCGGCGGTGACCGCGATGTCGACGTCGGCCTGATCCGGGTCGGTGCACGGGTCCGTGCCGGCGTTCGCCACCCGTTTCCACTTCCCGTCCCGCTTTTCCAGCAGGGTCACCGAAGTCAGGCCGAAGTTCTCTCGGACCTTCTCCAGCAGCCGCTCGATCGGGTTGGTGTGCGTGAGCACCGTCCGCGCATAGGAAGCGAGCAGCGCCGCCTCGGTCCGCGCCCGCGCCGCCAGTGTCGCGCGCCGGGCGGCCGTGTCGACGACCGCCGCGACGAGGACCGCCACCAGCACCATCGCGACCAGCGTGATCACGTTCCGCGGTTCGTGGACGGTCAGGGTGTACAGCGGCCGGGTGAAGAAGAAGTTCAGCAGACCGGCCGAGAACACCGCCGCGAGCAGCGCGGGCCCGAGCCCGCCCGCGAGCGCGACCAGTACCGTCGCCAGCATGTAGACGACCACGTCGGTCGAAAAATCGAGTTGCTCCTCCAGCATGACGCCGAGCAACGTCGCCAAGACGGGCAGGACGACGGCGAGCGCCCAGCCCGCCAGCCGCCGCGAGGAAGGAAGCGGGCTCCGGTTGAAGCGGGCGCGCAGCCGTCCGCCCGCTTCGTCGTGCGTGACCATGTGGACGTCGATCGGGCCGGACCGCTGGACCACGGCCGCGCCGATGCCCTCGTCGAACAGCCTCGCCACGCGTGACCGTCGCGAGGTCCCGACCACCAGCTGGGTCGCGTTCACCCCGCGCGCGAAGTCGAGCAGCGCCGTCGGCACGTCGTCACCGACGACGGTGTGGAAGGTCGCGCCGACCTCTTCGGCCAGCTTCCGGTACTTGCCGACCGCCGTCGGCCCCATCCCGGCGAGCCCGTCACCCCGCAGGATGTGCAGTACCTGCAGTTCGGCGCCCGCGCGGTTCGCGATGCGGCTCGCGCGGCGGATGAGCGTCTCGCTCTCCGGTCCGCCGGTGATGGACACGACCACCCGTTCGCGTGCTTCCCACGTGTCGGTGATCTTCTGCTCGGCCCGGTACCGCTGGAGCGCGACGTCCACCTGGTCGGCGACCCACAGCAGCGCGAGTTCCCGCAGCGCGGTGAGGTTGCCGGGACGGAAGTAGTTGCCGAGCGCGGCGTCGATCCGCTCGGCCGGATAGACGTTGCCGTGCGCCAGGCGCCGCCGCAGCGCTTCGGGCGTGATGTCCACCAGCTCCAGCTGTTCGGCCCGCCGCACGACCTCGTCGGGCACCGTCTCCTGCTGGGTGACGCCGGTGATCCGCTCGACGACGTCGTTGAGGCTCTGCAGATGCTGCACGTTCACCGTGGAGAGGACGTCGATCCCGGCGGCGAGGAGTTCGTCGATGTCCTGCCAGCGCTTCTCGTTGCGCGAACCCGGCACGTTGGTGTGCGCGAGTTCGTCGACCACGGCGACCTCGGGCGCGCGGGCGAGCAGCGCGTCGAGGTCCATCTCCTCGAACTCGTGCTCCCGGTGCGCCGACCGGCGGCGCGGCACCGTCTCCAGCCCTTCGACGAGTTCCGCGGTCTTCTTCCGCCCGTGCGTCTCGACCAGGCCGATGACCACGTCGGTGCCCCGATCGAGGCGTCGCCGCGCCTCGCCGAGCATCGCGTAGGTCTTGCCGACGCCCGGGGCCGCGCCGAGGTAGATCCTCAGCTCACCCCGGCGCGGCTTGGTCGTGTTCTCGTCCACGTCTGTCAGTGTGCTCCTCCGGCCGCGTCGCGCACGGCCAAGTTGACCTTCAGCACATTGACGCCCGGCACACCGATCCCGGCGCCGCTCGTGTTCTCCGCCACGAGCTGCCGGACCTTCTCCTCGGACAGGCCCGTGTTCCTGGCCACTCGCGGGATCTGGAGGTCGGCGTAGGCGACGCTGATCGCCGGGTCCATCCCGGAACTCGACGCCGTCACCGCGTCGGCGGGCACCCGCGACTCCTGGACACCCTCGCGGGCGGCGATGAGCTTCTTGCGCTCACCGATCGCGGAGACCAGGTCTTCGTTGTACGGGCCCTTGTTCGACGCGCCGGACGACGACGGGTCACCGGGACCGAGGACGTCCTTCGAGCCCGCGGACGGGCGGTTGTGGAACCACGGGTCCTTGGCCGGGTCGGCGGCGACCGGGTCGACGCCGATCAGGGCCGAGCCGACGGCCTGCCCGTCCTGGGTGATGATCGAGCCTTCCGCGTTGCCTTCGAGGCCGGGGATCCGGGAGATCGCCCAGACACCCAGCGGGTAGACCACGCCCAGCAGGACCGTGAAGACGAGCAGGACACGCAGCCCGGCGAGGGTCTGTTTCAGCAGTGCGTTCATGAGTCACCCGATTCCAGGGATGAGACGGACGAGCAGGTCGATCAGCCAGATCCCGAGGAACGGGCTGACGATCCCGCCGAGGCCGTAGACCAGCAGGTTCCGGCGCAGCAGCGCCGAGGCCGACGACGGCTTGTACCGGACGCCGCGCAGGGCGAGCGGGATCAGCCCGACGATGATCAGGGCGTTGAAGATGACCGCCGAGAGGATCGCCGACTTCGGCGTCGCCAGCTGCATGACGTTGAGCGCGCCGAGCTGGGCGAAGATACCGGTGAACATCGCGGGCAGGATGGCGAAGTACTTCGCGAGGTCGTTGGCGACGCTGAAGGTGGTCAGCGCGCCGCGGGTGATCAGCAGCTGCTTGCCGATCTCCACGATCTCGATCAGCTTCGTCGGGTCGGAGTCGAGGTCCACCATGTTCCCCGCCTCCTTGGCGGCGGAGGTCCCGGTGTTCATCGCGACGCCGACGTCGGACTGCGCGAGCGCCGGGGCGTCGTTCGTACCGTCGCCGGTCATCGCGACCAGCCGCCCGCCCTCCTGTTCCTTCTTGATCAGCGCCATCTTGTCTTCGGGCTTGGCTTCGGCGAGGTAGTCGTCGACGCCCGCGTCCTGCGCGATGGCCTTCGCGGTGAGCGGGTTGTCCCCGGTGATCATGACGGTCTTGATGCCCATGGCGCGGAGCTGGACGAACCGCTCCTTCATCCCGGGTTTGACCACATCGGACAGCCGGATCACGCCGCGCACGAACGCTTGCGCGCCGTCGTACTCGGCGACCACCAGCGGGGTCCCGCCCTGCTGGCTGATCTCGTCGACGACGCGTTCGGTCTCGTCCGGCATTTCGCCGCCGCGTTCGCGGACCCACTCCCGCACCGCCGCGGTGGCGCCCTTGCGGACCTGGCGTTCGCCGATGTCGATGCCGCTCATCCGGGTCTGCGCGGTGAACTCGACGAAGTCCGCGAGCTTCTCGTCGTCGGACGCCGTTTCCGCGAGCCCGTGTTCCCTGGCGACGAGTTCGACGATGCTGCGACCTTCCGGCGTGCCGTCGGCGAGGCTGGACAACCTGGCCACCTTGGCGATGTCGCCCACGGTGGAGGTACCGACCGGGATCAGCTCGGTGGCCTTGCGGTTGCCGAAGGTGATCGTGCCGGTCTTGTCCAGCAACAGCGTCGAGACGTCACCGGCGGCCTCCACCGCGCGACCGCTCGTGGCGAGCACGTTGCGCTGCACCAGCCGGTCCATCCCCGCGATGCCGATCGCGGACAGCAGCGCGCCGATCGTCGTCGGGATCAGGCAGACCAGCAACGCGGTCAGCACGATCACGGACTGCTGACTGCCGGAGTAGCCCGCCATCGGCTGCAAGGCCACCACGGCGAGCAGGAAGATGATCGTGAGCGTCGAGAGCAGGATCGTCAGCGCGATCTCGTTCGGCGTCTTCTGCCTGGAAGCGCCTTCCACCAAAGCGATCATGCGGTCCACAAAGGACTCACCGGGTTTGGTGGTGATCTTCACGACGACGCGGTCCGAGAGCACCGTGGTGCCGCCGGTGACCGCGCACCGGTCGCCGCCCGATTCGCGGATGACCGGGGCCGACTCGCCGGTGATGGCCGATTCGTCGACGGTCGCGATGCCCTCGACGACGTCGCCGTCACCCGGGATGACCTGTCCGGCCTCGACGACCACGAGGTCGCCGACGCGCAGGTCGGCGCCCGGCACGGTCTCCTCGTCGCCGTCCTCGGTGAGACGGCGCGCGACGGTCTCCTTCTTGCTGCGCCGCAGGGTTTCCGCCTGCGCCTTGCCCCGGCCCTCCGCGACGGCCTCGGCGAGGTTCGCGAACAGGACGGTGAACCACAGCCAGATCGTGATGAGGATGGTGAACACGCTCGGGTCGGTGATCGCGAAGACCGTGGTCAGCGCCGAGCCGATCCACACCACGAACATGACCGGGTTCCCGAGCTGATGCTTGGGGTTGAGCTTGCGCAGCGCCTCCGGGAGCGAGGTCAGCAGCTGGCGCGGGCTGAAGATCCCCGCGCCGACCCGGCCGGTGTTCTCCACGTGGTGCTGCGTTATCTCTTCAGGGGTGCGTTCTTGAGTGGCGGTCATGCGAGTGCTGTGTCCTTCGCGAGTTTGCGCGCGGCCGCGATCGCGTCGCCAGAGCGCGGTTTCCGGATGAAGCGCGAGTCCGATGTAATAGCGCCCTGCCGCCCCGATAGCGGGATCTGCCGACCAACGCGCGCGTGGTGGTCTCGGTGCGTGCCGTGACTCATGCCAGTGCTTCCGCTATGGGCCCGAGCGCGAGCGCCGGGATGAAGGTGAGGGCCGCGACGAGCACGATCGTGCCCGCGAGCATCGTGCCGAAGAGCGGTCCGGTGGTGGGTAGCGTGCCGGCGGTCTCCGGAACCTTCCTCTGCGAGGCAAGGGATCCGGCCAGGCACAGCACGGCGAGGATCGGGATGAACCGGCCGAGCAGCATGGCGACGCCGAGCGAGGACTGGAACCAGTCGTTGGTGACGGTGATCCCCGCGAACGCGCTGCCGTTGTTGTTGCCCGCCGACGCGTAGGCGTAGAGCACCTCGGAAAGCCCATGGGCGCCCGGGTTGTTCAAGGCGGCCAGGTTGCCGGGGTTCATCAGCGCGATCCCGGCGCCGAGCAGCACCACCGTCGGCATGGCGAGCATGGAGACCGCCGCGCAGGTGACCTCGCGTTTGCCGAGCTTCTTCCCCAGGTATTCCGGTGTCCGGCCGACCATCAGCCCGGCGAGGAACATCGCGATCACGGCCATCACGAGGATGCCGTAGAGACCGGTGCCCACCCCGCCCGGCGAGATCTCGCCCAGCAGCATGTTGAGCAGGGTTCCGCCACCGCCGAGCCCGCTGTAGCTGTCGTGCATGCTGTTGACCGCGCCGGTGGACGTGCCCGTGGTGCTGTTGGCGAACAGCGAACTCAGGCCGATGCCGAACCGCTGTTCCTTGCCCTCCATGTTCGCCCCGGCGGCCAGCGACGCCGGCCCGCTCGCGTTGGCTTCGGCCAGCCAGGTCACCGCGAGCATCGCGGTCCACAGCCCGGCCATCACCGACAGCAGGACGTAGCCCTGTTTGGTGTTGCCGACGAGCTTGCCGAACGTGCGGGTGAGCGAGACCGGGATGACCAGGATCAGGAAGATCTCGATCAGGTTGGTCCAGGCGTTCGGGTTTTCGAACGGGTGCGAGGAGTTGGCGTTGAAGATGCCGCCGCCGTTGGTGCCGAGTTCCTTGATGGCTTCCTGGCTCGCGGCGGGGGCGAGCGCGATCTTGCTCGTGCTGCCGTCCGGGTTGAGGACGTCGACGCCGCTCTTGAGGCTCTGCACGACGCCGAGCGCGATCAGCACGATCGCCGCCACGAAGGCGATCGGCAGCAGGATCCGGATCGTGCCGCGCGTCAGGTCCACCCAGAAGTTGCCGAGGCGGTCGGTCTTCGAGCGGACGAAACCGCGGACCACCGCGACGGCGACCGCGATCCCGACGGCCGCGGACAGGAAGTTCTGCACGGTCAGCCCGGCCATCTGTACGAAGTGACCCATGGTCGCTTCGGGGCTGTAGGACTGCCAGTTCGTGTTGGTCACGAAGCTGACGGCGGTGTTGAAGGCGACCGCCGGCGAGACCGGTTCCTTGCCCAGGCTCCACGGCAGGATCGCCTGAAGCCGCTGAAGCAGGTACAGGAGCACGACGGAGACGAACGAGAAGCCGATCACGGCGGACGCGTAGGTCTTCCAGTGCTGTTCCGATCCGGGGTTCACCCGGAACAGGCGGTACAGGCCGCGTTCGGCCTTGGTGTGCTTCTCGGTGGAGAAGACCCGCGCCATGTAATCGCCCAGTGGCCGGTAGACCACGGCGAGCGCGACGAGGAGGAGGCCGGCCTGCAGGAGGCCGGCCGCGGTGTCTGACATCAGAATTTCTCCGGCCTGACCAGTGCGATGAACAAATAGACGATCAGCCCCAGCGCCAGCAGTCCGCCGACGACGTTGGCCACGGTTCCCGTGCCGGTCACAGCTTTTCCAGGCCGCGAAGGGTCAGCGCGAGAACCACGAATACGCCGATCAGGAGCACGGCGTAGAGCAAGTCGGCCACTAGGCACCTCTCAGGACAGGTCACCCCATCGGTGACCAGGACCCCGCAACACTGCGCCTGGTACAGACCATCGTGGCCCCTGCCTGACGGCCTCTTGATGCCCCGATCGGGTGCCTTTACGACTTCTTGATGCCCGGTGACGTGCCCCACAGACCGTGACGCACTGCGGACGGAGCGTGCAATTCGGGCAGACAAGCCCGACGAAGCGTGTTACACCGGTGTTACGGATAGTTGTATGCGCTAACTAATCACCGGGAGGTAGCGATGTGCGGAATCGCAGGATGGGTCTCCTTCGATACGGACCTGCTCCAACGCCGTGAGGTCGTCGACGCGATGACCGCGACCATGGCGTGCCGCGGACCGGACGATTCGGGCACCTGGATCCGGCCGAACGTGGCGCTGGGCCACCGCCGGCTGGCGATCATCGACCTGCCGGGCGGCAGGCAGCCGATGGCCGAAGCCGGGCTGGCCGCGATGGTCTACAGCGGCGAGGCGTACAACTTCACCGAGCTGCGCGAGGAACTTCTCAAGCGCGGCCACAGGTTCGAGACCGACAGCGACACCGAGGTCGTGCTCCACGGCTACCTGGAGTGGGGCGACGAGGTCGTCGATCACCTCAACGGCATGTACGCCTTCGCGATCTGGGACGAGCGCGACGAGAAGCTCGTGATGATCCGCGACCGCATGGGCATCAAGCCCTTCTACTACTACCCGACCCCGGACGGCGTCCTCTTCGGTTCCGAGCCGAAGGCGATCCTCGCGAATCCCTTGGCGCGCAAGGTGGTCGACACCGACGGCCTGCGCGAGCTGATGGCCATGACCAAGACCCCCGGCTGGTCGCTGTGGAAGGGCATGCACGAGGTCGGACCGGGCACGATCGTCACCGTCGACCGCTCCGGCATCCGCACGCGGACGTACTGGACGCTCGACGCGAAACAGCACACGGACGACCAGGAGACCACGGTCGAACGGGTCCGCGAGCTGATGACCGACATCGTGCACCGCCAGCTGATCGCCGACGTCCCGCGCTGCGTCCTGCTGTCGGGCGGGCTCGATTCCAGCGCCGTCACCGGTCTCGCCGCCGCGCGGCTGGCCGGACAGGGTGAGCGGCTGCGCACGTTCTCCGTCGATTTCCAGGGCCAGGAGGAGAACTTCCAGCCGGACGAGGTGCGGGACACCCCGGACTCGCCCTACATCCGCGATGTCGCGCGGCTGGTCGGCTCCGACCACAAGGACGTCGTGCTGAACCCGGCCGAGCTCAGCGACCCCGAAGTCCGCCGCAAGGTGCTGGCCGCACGGGACATCCCGGCCGGGCTCGGGGACATGGACACCTCGCTGTACCTGCTGTTCAAGGCGATCCGTGCCGAGTCGACGGTGGCGCTGTCCGGCGAATCCGCCGACGAGGTCTTCGGCGGATACCGCTGGTTCCACGACGAGGCCGCGGTGAATTCGGGGACGTTCCCCTGGCTCGCCTTCCGGATGGGGCTCACCAGTGAGCGGGGCGCCCTCCTGCGCGGCGAGGTCCAGGAGAAGCTGGACCTGCCCGGCTACATCGCCGACCAGTACGCCACCGCCGTCGCCCAGGTCGAGCACCTCGACGGCGAGAGCGAGCAGGACCGCAAGATGCGCACGGTCTGCAACCTGCACCTGAGCCGGTTCGTGCGGATGCTGCTGGACCGCAAGGACCGGGCGTCGATGGCCGTCGGGCTCGAGGTGCGGGTGCCGTTCTGCGACCACCGCCTCGTCGAGTACGTCTACAACACGCCGTGGTCGCTGAAGACGTTCGACGGCAGGGAAAAGAGCCTGCTGCGGCACGCGACCGAACACGTGCTGCCGACGTCCGTGCGGGACAGGGTCAAGAGCCCGTATCCGTCCACTCAGGACCCCGGCTACGCGGCCGCGTTGCAGCAGCAGGCCAAGGAGGCCTTGACCGAACGGGACAACCCGGTGTTCGAGCTGGTGGACCGCGACTGGCTGCACCGGGTGTCCGAAGTGGACCCGGCCACGATGTCGTCGGCCCAGCGCTCCGGGATCGACCGGGCGCTGGACCTCTACCACTGGTTCGACCTGTACCGGCCCGAACTTCAGCTCGACTGAGCACCCCGGTCCACCGCCGTCTCAGCGACGGCGGCGGACCGTGCCCCCTACCGCGACGCCCCCGAGCACCGCGGTCGCGGCGAGCAGGATGCCCGCCTCGGTCCACTGGAACCGCCAGAACCGGCTGATGGGCTGGTAGACGGTGAAGTCCTGATATCCCGCCGCCTGAGCGCACGCGTTCTTCCCCAGCCCCAGCGGGCAGCCGGGCACTTCGTCCAGCGAACTCATCTCGCGGCCGTCCGGCGTGACCCTGCCCAGCTTGACGATCAGCGCCCCCTTCGTGGCCGGATCCGCGCCGATCGTGCGCACCGGCTCGGCGTAATGCGGCCTCAGCAGCAGCAAGGCGATCGAAGCCGCGAGGAACACCGCGACCGTGATCGCGATGGCGGGCAAGGTCTTGCGCACGAGCGCCCCAGCCGCCGTACCGAGAGCGAAGGCGAACAGCCACCAGGCGGCGGGCGCGACACCGAGCGCGCCGAAGTAGGACGTCTCGGCGAAGCTCTCCGACTTGCCAGGAAACATTTCCAGCCACGCGCCGAACATCTGCCCCGAAGCGAGTCCGGCCAGCATCGCGCATCCGGCCAGAACACCGAACTTGACGGCCAGCCAGTGCCCGCGGCCGACCGACTGCGTCCACGCGAGCTGATGGGTGTTGCGTTCGTACTCCCTGGCGAGCAGCGGCGCGCCCCAGAAGACGCCTGCCAGCAAGGGAACGAACGGTACCAGCACGACGAGCGGGTAGATCTTCTGATAGAGATCCTCCAGCCCCGCGTCGTACTCACGGCACGGGACGCCGCCGCCGTGACAGTACAAGGAGGTCTTGCCGTTCGCGGCGTCGACGGCGACCTTTCCGGACAAGAGCAGGATCCCGCCGAGCACGGCGAGGAATCCGAGGGTGACGAGCAGCTGCGTGCGGTGCTGCCGCCAGGTGAGCCAAAGCAAGAAGCTGTGCCTTTCTATAGAGGGTAAGGCAAACGTGGCGTGCCGGAGTTGGCGTCAGGAGCGGGACTCGCCGACGAGACACCTTCCAGACTGTCCATAAGGGACATTTTCCGAGGTGTCAGTGCCCGAGTTGGGTGATTTGCGCGGTTTGACGAGGAGGTCGTGAGTGGCAAAGAGGGTTAGAACCCTACTTGCCACTCACGACACCCTCACCAACCGGGCGTATGACCTTGAAGCAGACATTTCGCTACCAGAAAGCGTCCCTTGTGGACACTCAGAGGGCAGCTGGCTGGCTCCTGTCGGCCAGTCCAGCACCACGCCGCGAAGGCCGCCTCTCTGTCTTGACCCAGCGAAGGGGTCCTTCACCGCAGAGGCTCGGTCACGCCACATTTGACTTACCCCTTTCTAAGAGCGGCGGCGGATGGCGAAGGTCGCGACGACGGCCAGCAGGAGCGAGACGCCCGTCAGGATCGCGGCTTCGGTCCACTGGAAGCGCCAGTACCAGTCCGCGGGCAGGACCTTGAGCGCGGAGATCTCGCCGGCGGCGTCCCTGACCATCTCGACGACCCGGCCCGCGGGTTCCGCGCCCAGCGCGACGAGCCGGGGTTCCGCGTAGCCGTCACGGACGTTGCTCAGGCCGATCATCAGGCCCACCGACACCGCGATGGTGACGGCGATGGCGGGCAGGATCTTGCGGATGAGCGCGCCCGCGGCGGTGCCGAGCACGAACCCGAAGAGCCACCACGCGCCCGGCGCGACGCCGGTCATCGTGAACAGGACCGGGTTGTCGAAACGGCTGGTGAAGGCGGTGTCGCCGCGATCGGCCGGGAAGACCTCCACCCAGCGCTGCATCATCGCGCCGAACGCGAGCCCGCCGAGGGTGGCGAGAACGGCGAGGAAGGCCAGTTTCACTCCGAGCCAGTGGAACCGTGAGATCGACTGGGTCCAGGCGAGTTTCGTGGTGCCGCGTTCGAATTCGGCCGCGACCAGCGGGGCGCCCCAGAAGACGCCGATCGCGACCGGGACGACCTGGAGCCAGGAGAGGTACTGGTACAGATCCGCGAAGAGCTTCGCCGGGGCCGGACTGTCCGCGGCGGCGTTTCCGTTGATCAGCAAGATGATTCCGACGGCGACGAGCAGACCGGCGGTGATCATCAGCTGCATCCGGTGCTGACGGCAGGTGAGCCAGAGCATCGTTCCCCCTTACGCCGAAGCCAGTGTCGGGCGAGGCAGGCTCGCGGATTCGGGCCGCCGCAGGTAGGCGAGCACCAATTCCTCCAGGTTCGCCGGCCGTTCGGTCCACTGTGGACCCAGCGGGACCGGTTCGGTGCGGGCGAAGACGGTCGCCTGCCTCCCCGCCCTGGCCTCGTCCACGATCGCGACCCGCCTGGCCAGCGCGTCGGCCTCCTCGGCGGGGCCGACCAAGGTCCGGTGCCCGGCGACGAGTTCGTCGATGTCGCCGCTGACCTGGACACGACCGCCGTTGAGGACGATCAGCCAGTCGCAGGTGTTCTCCAGATCGGAGACGACGTGGGACGAGAGCAGGACGGTCATCCCGGTCTCGGCGACCGCCTCCATCAACCCCCGCATGACCTCGTGCCGGGCCAGCGGGTCGAGGTTCGCGAGCGGCTCGTCGAGCACCAGGAGGTCCGGGCGTTTCGCGAGGGCGAGGGTGAGCGCCACCTGCGCGCGCTGGCCGCCCGAGAGCTTGCCGACCTTGTGCCGCAAGGGAAGCCCGAGTGAATCGATGCGCTTGAGTGCGAACTCGTCGTCCCATCCGGGGTTCAGGCGTCTGCCGAACTTGAGCATCTCCGCGATGCTGAAGCCCGAGTACAACGGCTTGTCCTGCGCGAGGAAGGCGGCGGTGCCCCGGATCGCGACCGAGCCGAGGGTCGCGTCGAGCAGTCCGACGGCCAGGTGCAGGAAGGTCGTCTTGCCCGCGCCGTTGGGCCCGACCAGCGCGACGACGCGCCCTTTCGGGACGACGAGGGAACAGTCGCGCAGCGCCCACTTGCGGCGGTAGCGCTTGCCGAGTCCGGTCGCCTCGATGACGGGTTCATCGGTCATGCCGTCCGCTCCCCTCGAAAGCCATCGACCACCACCGAGGTGAACAGCGCCTCGACGTCTTCCTGATCCAGCCCCGATTCGCGTGCGTCGCGGACCCACACTGCGAGACTCTTCCGCAAGCGGGTGCGCTCCGCGAACGAAGCGCCTCCGAGCGTCTTCTTGACGAAGGTGCCGAGGCCCGGCTTCCCCTCGACGAGCCCTTCGCGTTCCAGCTCGCGATAGGCCTTGAGGACGGTGTTGGGATTGATCGCCAGCTCGGCGACCACTTCCTTCGCCGTCGGCAGCCGGTCCCCCGGCTCCAGCAAGCCCAGGCGGAGGGCGTTCTTGACCTGCTGGACGAGCTGAACGTACGTCGCGACGCCCGAACCCTTGTCCAAGTGGAAGGTGACCACCGGCAACACCCTTTCACTAATTAAGTAGTGAAAGGGTGCAGGCAGACGTCGGCGCCTGTCAAGTGATCACGCCGAAAAGCCGTGAAGGCCTCCTTGAGGGACTCTGATTCCCTCAAGGAGGCCTTCACGGAAAACCCCAGCCCCAGTCAAGAAGAAGCGCCAGTTCGACGACACGGGGGAAGACGTCGAGCTGGCACTACCCCCAACCCCCACCGCCCTCAGATTGGCGGTGCCTGTGAAAGTGAAGGTGCCCACCGTCGTACCGGAACCGAATGGGGGGTCCTGCCCGTCTGGTTGGTTGGGCACGGTTCCGGCGACGGGTCCTCGGTGGACACAGGCAAGGATCACGCCGTCCGGATGCAGGGCGCTTGCACTACGCTTGCAGGCTCCGACGAGGGTGAGCGGAGGTGGCCGCGTGGAGTTCCGCGTCCTCGGCGCCGTCGAGGCGCGGGCCGGTGGCGTTCCGGTCGATCTCGGCTCGCCCAAACAACGGCTCGTGCTGGCGGTTCTGCTGCTGGAGGCGGGCAAGCCGGTGCCGCGCGACCGGATCATCGACCTGCTCTGGCCCGAAGAACCCCCCGCCAGTGCACGGAACACCGTTCAAGCGCTGGTGTCCAGGCTGCGCGCGGTGTTCCGCGGCGCGGGCGGGCCGGAGATCGTCTCCGAGGGGACCCGGTACCTGCTCAAGGTCGACCCACGTCAGGTCGACCTGCACCGCTTCACCGAGCTGACCGCGCAAGCCCGCGACGCCGACGACGAGACCGCCGTGGAGCTCTTGGACGAGGCGCTCGGCCTGTGGCGCGGCGAGGCGTTGTCCGATGTGGTGAGCGGCGAGGTCGCCCAGCGGCTTCGCGGCGGCATGAACGAGGCGCGCTGGACGGCGCTCGAGGATCGCGCCGAAGCGCAGCTGCGGCTCGGCCGCGGCAGGCAGGTCCTCGCGGAGCTGACCGAGCTGGTCGCCGCGCATCCCTTGCGCCAGCGGTTCGTCGGCCAGCTCATGCTCGCGCTGCACCGCGAAGGCCGTACCGACGACGCTCTCGAGGCGTTCCGGGCGCTGCGGGGCCGGCTCGGTACCGAGCTGGGCCTCGATCCCTCTCCCGAGCTGCGACGCCTGGAAGCCGCCATCCTCGCCGCCGATCCCGCGCTGGAACCCGCGACCAGGCCTGTCCGCCCGGCCCAGTTGCCACACGACGTCCGGGGATTCGCCGGACGCGCGGCCGAACTGGAACGGCTCGACGAGGCCGCCCGGCACCCGGCCGACGGCACCGACATCTGGGTCATCAGCGGGACCGCCGGGGTCGGCAAGACCGCGCTCGCGGTCCGCTGGGCCCACCGCGTCCGCGACGCGTTCCCCGACGGCCAGCTCTATCTCGACCTGCGCGGCTTCGATCCCGACCACGAACCACTCACCCCGGCCGTCGCGCTCACCCAGCTCCTGCAGGCACTCGGCACCGCGCCCAAGGCGATCCCCCCGGACACCGACACGCGGGCCGCGTTGCTCCGCTCCCTCCTCGCCGACCGCCGGGTGCTGCTGGTGCTCGACAACGTGCGCGACAGCGGCCAGGTGCTGCCGCTGCTGCCGCCTTCGGGCACCGTCCTGGTCACCAGCCGCCAGCGGCTCGGCGACCTCATCGCGCGCACCGGCGCCCGCGCGCTCCCGCTGTCCGTGCTGCCCGCCGAAGACGCGCGGCACCTGCTGGAAGCCGTGCTCGGCAGCGAAACCGTCGCCGCCGAGGCCGTCGCGGCCGCGGAACTGGCGCGGCTGTGCGGGCATCTTCCGCTCGCCCTCCGGATCGCGGCGGCCAACCTCGGTGCCAGTGGCGAACCCGAGATCGCCGAACTCGCCCGCGAGCTCGCCGGTGGTGACCCGCTGGCGGAGCTGACCGTCGACGGCGCCGAGGAAAGCGCCGTGACCACGGCGTTCGGCGTCTCCTACCGGGCGCTTCCCGAGGAGCACCGCGAGCTGTTCCGCCGTCTCGCGCTGGTTCCGGGCCAGACGTTCACCGCTCCCGCCGCGCAGGCACTGACCGGCGTTCCGCACTCGAAGGCGAACCAGCAGCTCAAGGCGCTCGCGGCGGCGCACCTGGTCGAGCGCTACACCCCGGGGCGCTACCGGTTTCACGATCTTCTCCGCAGTTTCGCGGCGGGCCGCACGCTGTCGGAGGACTCCAAGGCCGAACGTGACGCCGCGGAGAGGCGGCTCTTCGAGAGCTACCTGAGCACCGCCGACGCCGCGGGACGTGCCCTCATCCCGCACTTCCTGCGCCTGCCGCGCGAAGAACCCGCGGGCAAACCCTTCGCCGACACCGAAGAGGCGCTGGCCTGGCTGGACGCCGAATGGCCGAACCTCGCCGCCGCCGTCGAGCACAGTGCCGAACACGGCCCGCCCGAGTTCTCCTGGCATCTTGCCGACGCGCTCCGCGCCTTTTTCCACCAACGCGGGCATCACGCGGAATGGATCGACACGGCCTCGACCGCGCTCAAGGCCGCGCGCCGCAGCGGCGCCGGGCAAGCCCAGGCCGCGATGCATCTGAGCATCGCGCTGGCCTGCGTCAACAGCGGCCGCTACGACGAAGCGCGCGAACACCTCACCAGCGCCTTGCGCGGTGATCTCCTCGACGGCTGGGACGCCGGCCGCGCGGCCGTGCTCAACAATCTCAGCGCGGTGCACCAGCGTCTCGGCAACCCGCAGGAGGCGATCCGCTGCGGGCTGGAATCCCTGCGGCTGTGCGAAGAACTCAACATGCCCGCCGTCTCGATGGCGCTGGCGAACCTCGGTTTCCCGTACTGGCAGACGGGGCAGCTCGACGAGGCGCTCGCCAACTTCACGCGCGCGCTCGCGGTCTCCGAACGGGACGGCGCCCGGTTCAGCGTCGCGGTCCTGCTGGTCGACCTCGGCAACGTGCACCGCGACCTCGGCCTCCTCGACGACGCCTACGATTTCTACACTCGCGCGCTCGCGGCCAACCGCGAGCTGGGCTACACCTACGGCGAGGCGACGGCGCTCTCCGGCAGGGCCGTGCTCGAAAGCAGGCGCGACCCGAGCGAGCAGAACCGTGCGGACGCGCTCGAAGCCGTCGAACTCACCCGCAAGATCGGCGACCGAGGCACCGAAGCCTGGACGCTCGTCGGGCTCGGCGAGGTCTGCCTGCGGCTCAGCCTGCCGGAAGAGGCCGCCGAGCACTATCGGCTCGCGTTGTCCATCGCGCGGACGACCAGCTTCTTCTGGTGCGAGGCCGCCGCACGCACCGGACTCGCGGAAACCCTGCTGAAACTGGGAAAGCTCGCGGAGGCCCGGACGCACGGCGAACTGGCACAGGAGCTCGCCGCGCGCTCCGGCTACCGGCTCGTCGAAGAACGCGCGAAGCTGATCCTGGACGAGCTTTAGTTCTTCCCGCCGTTGGATTTCACGCTACCGGCGATCGCCGCCGCGATCGCCGTCAGAACGGCGAGGATGATCGTCACCGCCATGGCGGTGCTGTCGCCGTCGTCGAAGCTGAAGAGCCACTTGACCTGAGCGCCGAACGGCGTGCCCCACACCAGGGGCGTCCCCACGAAGACCGCGACCACGTAGAACAAGCAAAGCCCGAACAGAGTCCACGCGGCGGGAATCCGGCGGGCGAACGTGAACACCGCCGCGATCACCAGGACCACGGCGGAGATGGTGCCGCTGACCATGTTCTGCACCACGATGCCCGACGGGCGATCGTCCGCCTCCGTGGCGACGATGACGTTGTAGAGCGCGAACCAGACGAGCATGGTGGCGGCGAGCAGCGCCAGGATGCCTGCGACCATCGCCGCCGCGACGTTGGCCCTCGGCTTGGGCGGCCTCGGCTCGCTCCACGGCGCGGGTCCGCTCGCGGTTGGCTGACCGTACTGCGGAAAGCCGGGCCGCGGTGGATTCGGCTGCATCCGCACTCCTCGCGCGTTCGGCGGCACGAACCGGCCGCCTGTCGTGGTTCGTGGCCACCGTAGCGAGAAGTGGCTCGCGGCGGGCTGTTTATGGCAGGAAGCTGCCTTCGCGGCGCGGTGACGCCGTGCCAGGGTGCGGCGATTTCGCGTGACTGGACGGACGACTCGCGTGATGGGGCGGACGACTCGCGGCGGAACCCGGTCACGCTCGTGTCGTCCACCCAGCCGGGTCGATCACGCGAACCGCCGACATCGGTACAGCGGTCGTGACTCCCGTGGTCAGACGCGGACCTCGTCCACGCGAACCGGGCGGCGTTCGCGGCGCGAGACCTCGCACGCCTCGGCGATGTAGAACGCTTCCAGTGCGTCCGCCGCGCCGCACGGGCTCGGCGCGCGACCGGCGGCGACGTCGAGGAACGCCTTCAGTTCACTGATGTACGCGGGGCGGAAGCGTTCCATGAACCCGGGATAGGCCGGGCCGGGCAACGGCTGGACGCCGGGCTCCACCGAGGTCAACGGCGCGCGGTCGTCCAGGCCGACCACGGCGTTGCCCGCCGAGCCGAAGACTTCCAGCCGGACGTCGTAGCCCGCGCCGTTATAGCGCGTCAGCGAAACCACCGCCAGCGTTCCGTCGTCCAGCGTCAGCGTCGCGGCCGCGGTGTCGACGTCACCTGCGTCGACGAAGAACCGCTCGCCCTTGTTGGCACCGACCGCGTAGACCTCGACGACCTCGCGGCCGCTCACGAACCGGACGACGTCGAAGTCGTGCACGCCGCAGTCGCGGAACAGGCCACCGGAGTGCGCGACGTACTCGGCGGGCGGCGGTGCCGGGTCGAGCGTGGTCGCGCGCAAGGTGTGCAGCCAGCCGAGTTCGCCCGAGGCCACCGCCGCCCGCGCGGCGGTGTAGCCGGCGTCGAACCTGCGCTGGAAACCGATCTGCACCGGCACGTCCGCACCGGAGATCTTGTCGATCACCGCGAGTGTCCCCGGGATGTCGGCGGCGACCGGCTTCTCGCAGAACACCGGGATGCCCGCGTCCACGGCCTTGAGGATCAGTTCCGGATGCGCGTCCGTCGCCGCGGCGATCACCAGGCCGTCCAAAGAGGACGCGAACAGCGAGGGGATGTCCGCCGCCGCTTCGACGCCGAGCTTCGCGGCGGCGGCCTGGGCACGGGCGGTGTCGACGTCGGCGACGACCACGGAGGAAACCTCGTCGAAGCTCTTCAAGGTCTCGGCGTGCGAAGTGCCGATCCGGCCGGTGCCGGCGAGTCCCAACCTCATGTGGTTACCTTTCTGGAGCGGCGGTGGTCGAACGGACCACCAGCGACGGGTGCAGCAGATGCCGGACCGGCTCGGCGCGTTCGCCCCGGATCCGTTCGAGCAGTGCTTCGACGGCCAGCCTGCCCATTTCCGTACGCGGCTGGTCCACAGTGGTCAGTGAGAGATGGCGCAGCGCGGCGAGCGAGGTGTTGTCGTAGCCGACCACGGAGACGTCCTCCGGCACGCGCAGGCCCACCTCTTCGAGCGCGGAGATCGCGCCGACGGCGTTGAAGTCGTTGCCCGCCACCAGCGCCGTCGGCATCCCTCCCTGCGGAGGGTCGCTGAGCAATTCATGCACGGCCTTCTCCCCGGCGGTGTCCGTGTGCTCGCTGTGCACGATGATCGGATGCAGCCGATGCCGCCGCATGGCCCGCTGGTAACCCCGGCGCCGGGCCGCCGCGCCGGCGGCGAGCCCACCGTCCAAATGCGCGATCCTTCGGTGCCCCAAGGAAACCAGGTGATCGACGGCGAGCGCGGAACCGGCCTCGCCGTCGTCGTTCACCGTGTCCACGCCCGCGGCGCGCGAAGTGCGCGACACCAGGACGACGGGACCTTGCGCGGCCGCTTCCTCGATCGCCGACGCGGGGACCACCGGCGACAGGAGGATCACCCCGGCTGGCCGGAAGGACAGCAGGCTCTTCAGCGCGGCACGCTCGCGCGCGGGACTGCGGCCACCGGTGTTGAGGATCAAGTGGAACCCGGCCGCTTCGGCCGCCGCGTCCAGCCCCTCGACGACGTCGGCGAAGAACGCGTTGCGGAGATCGGAGACCATCACGCCGAGGACGGTCGACGTCCGGCTCGCCAGCGACCTGGCCATCGCGTGCGGTTGGTAACCCAGTTCGTGCGCCGCGCACAGCACGCGCGTGCGCCGTTCGTCGGAGACGTTCGGCGCGTTCCGCATCACCAGCGACACAAGCGCACGGGACACCCCCGCCTTTGCGGCGACGTCCTCCATCGTCGGTCGCGCCATTTCCACTGTCCCCCTGCCCTTGACTTTACTGTGACGGACGCTACATGATTAGAGCGCTCTAATCAATAGAGCGCTCTAATCGATCTCCCGGAGGCCGCCGATGACAGCCACGACACCCCGGATCCGCATCGCCGCCGCCCCGATCTCCTGGGGTGTCTGCGAAGTCCCCGGCTGGGGCCGCGTGCTCGACGCGGGCACCGTACTGGGCGAGATGGCGGAACTGGGAGTGCGCGCCACCGAACTGGGCCCACCCGGATACCTGCCGCGCGACCCGGCCGCCCTGCGCGAACTGCTCGGCGGGTACGAGCTCGAACTCGTCGGCGGTTTCCTCGCCGTGGTACTGCACGAGAACCCCGAAGCCGCGCTGGCCGAGGCCGAGGAGTCCGCCGCGCTGTTCGCGGCCTGTGGCGGTGACGTGCTCGTGCTCGCCGCCGCCACCGGTCTCGACGGCTACGACGACCGGCCGAAGCTGAGCGACACCGAATGGACGACCCTCGTCGAAACCTCCGGCGAGATCGAGGAAATCGCCGCGCGCCACGGCCTTCGCACCGTGCTGCACCCGCACGTCGGGACGCACGCGGAGACCGAGGACGAGGTCGAGCGTTTCCTCGCGGATTCCGCTCTCCCGCTGTGCCTGGACACCGGGCATCTCCTGATCGGCGGGACCGATCCGGTCGCGCTGGCGAAGCGGTACCCCGAACGGGTCGGCCATCTGCATCTCAAGGACGTGCGCGGCGAGCTCGCCGAAGACGTCCGCGCCGGCAGGCTTCCCTACGCCGAGGCCGTGGGCAAAGGTCTCTATGTCCCCCTCGGCGACGGTGACGTCGACATCGAAACGATGGTCAGGTCCGTCCACGAGGCGGGCTACGACGGGTGGTACGTGCTCGAACAGGACACCGCGCTGAGCGAGGGGAGCCCGGAGGATCTGCCGAAGCGGGATGTGGCCAGGAGCCTGGCGCGTCTCGACGGAATCGTCAGCCGGCTCCCGGCTGCCAGGTAACGGAAGAAGCGAGGAGAGACGACGATGTCCCATCGCTTGAAAATGGCTTTGGTGGCCGTGGCGGGGCTGCTGCTCCTGTCCGCGTGCACCGGGCCGAAGGCCGAGGAGAAACCCACCGCGGGAGTGGGCCCGGCGACGACGGCGCAGCCGAGTGGTCCGCTGCGGGTCGCGGTCATCTCGCACGGCACGGCGGGTGACGCGTTCTGGAACGTGGTCAAGAACGGCGCCGAGGAGGCGGGCAGGCAGCTCGACGTCCAGGTCGAGTACAACTCCGACGGAGACCCCGGCAACCAGGCCAAGCTGATCGACAACGCGGTCGCCCAGCGGGTCGGCGGGCTGGTGGTGTCGATGGCGAACCCGGAGGCGCTCAAGACCTCGATCGAGAACGCGGTCCGCGCCGGGATCCCGGTCATCACCATCAACTCCGGCGAGGACAAGAGCGCGGGCTACGGCGCGCTCACCCACGTCGGGCAGAACGAGACCATCGCCGGCGAGGAAGCCGGGAAGAAGTTCCGGGAACTCGGCAAGAAGAAGCTGCTCTGCGTGGTCCACGAAGCGGGCAACGTCGGGCAGGCGCAGCGATGCGACGGCGCCAAGACCGGCTTCGCGGGTGACGTGCAGACCTTGCAGGTCGACATCAGCAACCCCACCGACGCCGAATCCCGGATCAGGGGCGCGGTGCGGACCGACTCCTCCCTCGACGCCGTTCTGACGTTGAACTCCCAGGTCGCGGCTCGGGCGGTGAGCGCGATCAAGGCGGTGGGCTCGGAGGCCCAGGTCGGCACTTTCGACCTCAACACCGACGTCGTCGGCGCGATCAAGGCGGGCGAAGTGGTCTTCGCGGTCGACCAGCAGCAGTACGAGCAGGGCTATCTCCCGGTGCAGTTCCTCAAGCTCTACCGGGACAACGCGAACGTCGTCGGCGGCGGGAAGCCGGTGCTCACCGGACCCGACCTGGTCGACAAATCCACTGTGGACACCGTCGGCCAGTACGTGCAAAGGGGCACGCGATGACAACCACCATGCTCGACGAACGGATCGCGAAACCCCGGCTGCTCGACCGGCTGGTCGTCCGCCCCGAGATCGGCGCGCTGCTCGGCGCCGTCGTCGTCTTCCTGTTCTTCACCCTCGTCACCGACCAGTTCTTCAGCGGCAGCGGCGTGGCGACCTGGCTGGACGACGCCTCGACGCTCGGCATCATGGCGGTCGCGGTGTCCCTGCTGATGATCGGCGGCGAGTTCGATCTCTCGGCGGGCGTGATGACGGCGTCCACCGCGCTCGTCACCGCGACACTGGCGACACAGGCCGGCTGGAACGTCTGGCTCGCGCTGTTCGCGTCGCTGGTCTTCGCCCTCGCGGTGGGCGCGTTCAACGGCTGGCTGGTGATGCGCACCGGACTGCCCAGCTTCATCGTCACCCTGGGCACGTTCCTGGCACTGCAGGGGCTCAACCTCGGCGTGACCCGCCTGGTCACCGGCACCGTCCAGGTGTCCGGGATGCGGTCGACCGACGGCTACGAATCCGCCGGTTTCGTTTTCGCGTCCACAGTGGACATCGGCGGGACCGCGTTCCAGATCTCCATCGTCTGGTGGATCGGGTTCGCCGTACTGGCGGCCTGGCTGCTCGTCCGGACCCGGTTCGGCAACTGGATCTTCGCCGTCGGCGGCTCCGCGCAGAGTTCGCGCGCGGTCGGGGTCCCGGTGGTGCGCACCAAGATCCTGCTGTTCATGACCACCGCGCTCGCCGCGTGGCTGGTCGGCTCGATCAACATCCTGCGGTTCGCGAGCGTCCAGGCGAACCAGGGCATCGGGCTGGAGTTCCAGTACATCATCGCGGCCGTGATCGGCGGCTGCCTGCTCACCGGCGGATTCGGTTCGGCGATCGGCGCCGCGATCGGCGCGCTGATCTTCGGGATGGCGCGGCAGGGCATCGTGTTCGCCCGCTGGGACAGCGACTGGTTCATGTTGTTCCTCGGGGTCATGCTGCTGTCCGCGGTCCTGGTCAACAACGCCTTCCGGCGGCGCGCGGAAAGGGTGCGGCGATGAGCCATCTTCTCGAGGTCAAAGACGTCGGCAAGACCTACGGCAGCGTGATCGCGCTGCGCGACGTCTCCACCGTGGTCGACGCGGGCGAGGTCACCTGCGTGCTCGGCGACAACGGCGCGGGCAAATCCACTCTGATCAAGATCCTCGCCGGGGTCCACCAGCACGACCGGGGCGAGTTCCTGGTCGAGGGAGAGCCGGTCAAGTTCGCTTCGCCGCGTGAGGCGCTCGATCGCGGAATCGCGACGGTGTACCAGGATCTGGCCGTCGTCCCGCTGATGAGCGTGTGGCGGAACTTCTTCCTCGGCTCCGAACCGACGGTCGGTTTCGGCCCGTTCCGGGCGCTCGACCGGAAGAAAGGTCGCGAGACGACCAAGAAGGCGTTGTCCGACATGGGCATCGACCTGCGTGACGTCGAACAGCCGGTCGGCACGCTGTCCGGTGGTGAACGGCAGTGCGTCGCCATCGCACGCGCGGTGTACTTCGGGGCGAAGGTGCTGATCCTCGACGAGCCGACGGCCGCGCTGGGTGTCAAACAGGCGGGTGTCGTGCTCAAGTACGTCGCACAGGCCCGTGACCGCGGGCTCGGCGTCGTGCTGATCACGCACAACCCGCATCACGCGTACCCGGTGGCCGATCGCTTCCTGCTACTCAAACGGGGCGCGTCGCTCGGCGCGTACGAGAAGTCCGAGATCGATCTGGCCGAGCTGACCCGGCAGATGGCGGGCGGCGCGGAACTGGAAGCCCTCGAACACGAATTGCGAGCCTCGGAGTCCCCTTCATGACCGCTCTCGAAGCACTGACCGTCGGCCGGGTCGGGGTGGACCTCTACCCCGAACAGAGCGGCGTGCCGCTGGCCGGGGTCAGCACCTTCGCCAAGTCGCTCGGCGGCACCGCGACCAACGTCGCGGTCGCCGCCGCGCGGCTCGGCCGCTCGACGTCGGTGCTGACGAAAGTGGGCCCGGACGGCTTCGGCGAGTACGTGCGGCAGGCGTTGCGGGAGTTCGGCGTGTCCCCCGAGCACGTCGGGACGTCGGCCGGCTTGCAGACGCCGGTGGTGTTCTGCTCGCTCGACCCGCCCGCGGATCCGCCGCTGCTGTTCTACCGGTCCCCCATCGCCCCGGACCTGACCATCACGGAGAACGACGTGCCCTGGGACGTCGTGGAATCCGTTCCGCTGCTGTGGGTCACCGGCACCGGTGTCTCCGCCGAGCCGTCGCGCGGCACCCAGCGCAAGATGCTCCAGCGGCGCGGGCGCCGGTCGCATACCGTGCTGGACCTCGACTTCCGGCCGATGTTCTGGCCCGACACCGAGACGGCTCAGGAAGAGATCGGCTGGATGCTCGACCACGTCACGGTCGCCGTCGGCAACCGCACCGAAGCCGAGGTCGCCGTCGGCACGGCGGACCCCGACGAGGCCGCGTCCCGGATGCTGGCCAGGGGGGTCGAGCTGGCCGTGATCAAGAAAGGCGCCGAAGGGGTGCTGGTGGCCACCGCCGGGGGCCGCTGGACCGTGCCGCCCCAGCGGGTCGAGGTCGTCTGCGGGCTCGGCGCCGGGGACGGTTTCGGCGGCGCGCTGATCCACGGTCTGCTGTCCGGCTGGGATCCGGTGGGGATCGCCACCTACGCCAACGCGGCGGGCGCGCTCGTCGCTTCCCGGCTCGCCTGCGCCGACGCCATGCCCACCGCCGACGAGATCGAGGAGTTGCTGTGAGCAAGCTGCATCGTCCACTCGGGACGCTTTCGGACGAGCGGGACCCGGTCCGGCTCACCCCGGATTCGGCGGGCTGGGACTACAGCGGCCTGCGGGTTCTCTCGTTGGCCGCCGGAGAATCCAGGCTGGTGCGCACAGGCGAATACGAAGCGTTCGTCCTGCCCCTGGCGGGTTCCTGCACCGTCCGGGTCGACGGACAGGTCTTCGCACTCGCCGGACGGGATTCCGTGTTCACCCGTGTCACGGATTTCGCCTATGTGCCACGGGACGCCGAAGTCGAGTTGTCGACAGTCGCGGGGATCGAGGTCGCACTGCCGATGGCGCGCTGTACCCGCCGTCTCGAACCGCGCTACGGACCGGCCGAAAACGTGCCGGTGGAGGTGCGCGGGGCCGGACAGGCGACCAGGCAGGTCACCAACTTCGGCGTGCCCGGTGCCTGGGAGCACGCGGACAAGCTGAACGCCTGCGAGCTGATCACCCCCGGCGGCAACTGGTCGTCGTACCCGCCGCACAAACACGACGAGGCGTCCGAATGCGAGGTCGTCAACGAGGAGATCTACTACTTCCGCATCGCGGGCCGCGACGGCGTGACACCTTCGCGCGAAGGGTTCGGCCTGCACCGGACGTACACCTCCGACGGTGAACTGGACGAGGACGTCGCGGTCCGGGACGGCGACGTCTTCCTGATCCCGCGCGGCTACCACGGGCCTTGTGTCGCCGCGCCCGGCTATTCGATGTACTACCTGAACGTCCTGGCAGGGCCCGCCGACGATCGGTCGATGGCCTTCTGCGACGACCCGGCGCACGGCTGGGTCCGCGAGACGTGGAAAGACCAGGAGCTCGATCCGCGCTGTCCGGTCACGAGCCACGAAGGGCGGGTCTCATGAAGCTGACCACGGCACAGGCCTTGGTGCGCTGGCTGCTGGCGCAGCGGTCGGAAACCCTGGACGGGCGGGAAGTCCCGTTGTTCCCCGGGGTGTTCGCGATCTTCGGGCACGGCAACGTCCTCGGCCTCGGCACCGCGCTGGAAGAGCACCGTGACGAACTCCCCGTGTGGCGTGGGCAGACCGAGCAGGGCATGGCGCTCGCGGCGGTCGGCTACGCCAAGGCGACGCACCGGCGACAGGTCGGCGTGGTGACGTCGTCGATCGGGCCCGGCGCGCTGAACATGGTCACCGCGGCCGGGGTCGCGCACGCGAACCGGTTGCCGGTACTGCTGCTCCCCGGGGACACCTTCACCAGCCGCGCCCCGGATCCCGTGTTGCAGCAGGTGGAGCATTTCGGCGATCCGACGGCCACGGTCAACGACGCCTTCCGCGCGGTGAGCCGGTATTTCGACCGTATCGTCCGGCCGGAGCAGCTGCTTTCGACAGTGCCGCAGGTCACCAGGGTGCTGACCGATCCGGCGGACGCGGGGCCGGTGACGCTGGCGCTCCCCCAGGACGTCCAGGCGGAGACCTACGACTTCCCGGACGCCCTGTTCGCGCCGGTGACCCATCGTCCGCACCGCCCGCGGCCCGATCGCCGGGCTCTCACCGAAGCGGCAGGCCTGCTCCGGGCGGCGCGGAAACCGTTGCTGGTGCTCGGCGGCGGCGTCCGGTATTCCGGCGCGGGCGGGCGCGCGCTGGCCTTCGCCGAACGGCACGGCATCCCGGTCACCGAAACCACGGCGGGGCGCACCCTGGTCCCGCACGGTCATCCGCTGCACGCGGGCCCGCTCGGGGTCACCGGCTCGGCGTCGGCGAACGTCCTGGCCGCGGAGGCCGACGTGGTGCTGGCCATCGGCACTCGCCTGCAGGACTTCACCACGGCGTCCTGGACGGTGTTCTCCTCCGGAGTCCGGCTGATCACCCTGAACGCCGCCCGGTTCGACGCGGTCAAGCACGGTGCGCTGGCCGTCGTGGGCGACGCAGACGCGGGTCTCGTGGATCTGGCAGGCCAGCTGGAGAACTGGCATGCCGATCCACAGTGGACAGAGCGCGCCTCGGCGGAACGCGGCCGCTGGGACGCGCATATCGACACCCTGCGCGCCGCTTCCGGCGAGCTGCCGACATACGCCCAGGTCGTCGGCGCGGTCAACGATCTTTCCGAGCCGCACGACTACGTGATGACCGCGTCCGGCGGGATGCCGGGCGAACTGATCGGCGGCTGGCGCGGATCGGGCTCGATCGGCATGGACGTCGAGTACGGGTTCTCGTGCATGGGCTACGAACTCGCGGGCGCCTGGGGTGCGGCGATGGCGCATACCGAGGGCCTGGTCACCACGATGCTCGGCGACGGTTCGTACCTGATGCTCAATTCCGAGCTGTTCTCGGCCGCCTTCGCCGGACATCCCTTCGTGGCGGTGGTCTGTGACAACGACGGTTACGCGGTCATCGCCCGGCTGCAGCAGGGACAGGGCGGCAAGCCGTTCAACAACTTCCTCGGTGACTGCCGGAGCGCGCACACCACTCCCCCTCGGGTCGACTTCGCGCGGCATGCGGAATCGCTGGGATGCGCGGTGTTCACAGCGTCCACTGTGGACGAGGTGCGGGCGGCGTACGCGAGGGCGAGGGAAGCCGCGGTGGCCGAGCACCGGCCGGCGGTGGTCGTGGTGCGCACCCAGCCGGACTCGTGGACCGAAGCCGGTGCCTGGTGGGAAGTCGGCGTTCCGGAACACCTCGCGGGAAGGGAGGGGTTCGAGCGGGGCAAGTCCGGCCAGGTGCGCTACGTGAACAGTCGCCTTTAGAGGACTAAACGCGAGCGGTGAAACTGGCGAAGTAGCCGGCCGCCATGTCCTCGGCACCGTGTCCGGCCTCGGACGCGCGGGCGAACCGGGCTCGCCCGGCCTCGACGGTGTCCATCCGGACACCCGCGCGGGCCGCGGCTTCCAGCACCAGCCGGGCGTCCTTCTCGGCGTTGTCGACCGAGAAGGCGGTGGTGTAGTCGTTCTTGAGGATCGCGGCGGACTTCGCCTGGAAGTAGCCGTTGTCCATCGGCCCGCCGGTGACGACGTCGACGAAATGCCGCGGCTCGACACCGAGCCCCTCGGCCAGCGCGAGTGCCTCGCCGACGCCGTGGGTCAGCGCGATCACCCAGGTGTTCAGCACCAGTTTGAGCCTGCTCGCCGCGCCGGTGCGGCCGTCTTCGCCGACCCACAGCGTGCGCTTGCCGATGGCGTCGAACAGCGGCTGGACGGACTCGCGCGCCTCGGTGGTGCCCGCCGCCAGCACGATCAGCTGGCCCAGCTCGGCGGGCTGACGGGTGCCCTGCACCGGTGCGTCGACGAAGACGAGGCCGTGCTCGTCGGCGTACGCGACCAGTTCGTCGACCGCGTCGCCGACGGTGCTGAGCTGGACCCAGATCGTTCCGGCGGCGGGGGCGGCCGCGCTGATCGCCTCCAGTACCGCCGGGCCGTCGCTCCCGGTCACCGCCGCCGCCAACGCGATCCCCGAGCTGATCGACCGGGTCGTCTACATCGCCGCGCAGTGCCCCGCGGACCGCGCGCCCGGCGAATACCCGGCGCTGCCCGAGTGGTCGTCGTCCGCTCTCTTCCCCGCGCTGGCACCGCTCCTCGTCGGTGCCCCGTCGCGCCAGGGTTTCGTCCGGGTCAACTGGCGTGGTGCCGACCGCGCCCAGCGCGACGCGCTGCGGAAGGCCATCTCCGGCGAACTCACCGAAGAGCAGTTCCTTCAGGTCGTCGTGACGAGCCAGCCGGACGAGGTGTTCTGGCTGACCGGGCAGGAATGGGACCAGCGCGCCGACAAGGACTCCTGGGGCCGGATCCCGCGCACGTACGTCAGGCTGACCGAGGACCGGTCGATGCCGCTCGCCGCGCAGGACCTCTACCTCGCCGAGGGCGACGCGCTGGCCCCGGACAACCCGTTCGGCGTCCGCGACCTCGCGAGCAGTCACGCCGGGTTCTTCCGGCGGCCCGCCGAGCCGGCCGGGATCCTCGACGACCTCAGCGTCCGAGCAGGCGCCGGATCTCGGTGACGGCCGTGCGGCCCGCCCGGTTCGCGCCGACGGTACTGGCGGACGGGCCGTAGCCGACCAGATGCAGCCGCGGCTCGGCGACGACGCGGGTGCCGTCCATCCGGATGCCCCCGCCGGCCGCGCGCAGGCGCAGCGGCGCGAGGTGGTCGATCGCGGCACGGAACCCGGTGGCCCACAAGATGACGTCGGCGGGCTCGAAGGTGCCGTCCGCCCATTCCACGCCGTCCGGCGTGATCCGCTGGAACATCGGGCGGCGGTCGAGGATCCCCGCGTCGAGGCCGGCGCGCACTTCCGGCGTCACCGCCAGGTCGGTCACGCTGACGACACTCTTCGGCGGCAGGCCCTCGCGGACCCGCCGATCGACCTTCGCGACGGCCTCCCGGCCCCAGTTCTCGCTGAACGGCTCGTCACGCCACACCGGCGGGCGCCGCGCCACCCAGCGCGTCGAGCGCGCGAAGGGCGCGATCTCCAGCAACAGCTGGACGGCCGACGCGCCACCGCCGACCACGACGGCACGTTTGCCGCGGAAGTCGCCGGTTCCGGTGTAGTCGGCGGTGTGCAGCTGGCGGCCGCGGAAGGTTTCCTGCCCCGGGTAGTACGGCCAGAACGGGCGGTCCCAGGTACCGGTCGCGCTGATCACCGCACGCGCGGCCCAGGTTTCCGCCGCGCTCGCCACGACCAGCCGATCGTCCTCGGCGCTCACCGACAGGACGTCGACGGGCCGATGGACCGGAAGGTCGTAGGTGCGCTCGAACCGGCCGAAGTACTCGGCGACGGCCTCGGCCGCGGGCTGTTTCGGATCCGGGGTGCCGAAGGACATGCCGGGAAGGTCGTAGACGCCGTGGACCTTCTCCATCACCAACGAAGGCCATCGGTACTGCCACGCGCCACCGGGCCGTTTGCCGTGGTCGAGCACGACGAAACCCGCCTCGTTGGCGAATCCCGCGCGGCGCAGGTGATACGCCGCCGACAGACCCGCCTGGCCCGCCCCGATCACCGCCACGTCGACTTCGTGATCCGCCTTCATACCGGGTTCAACGGCTGGGCGAAGCGGCTATTTCGTCCGCTGCGTCACAGCCCGCACGATCGCGACGACCAGGAGCACCCCGGCGAGCGCCACCAGCACCGGCGCCACGCGTTTGACCACGGATCCGCCCGCGTACTCCATCAGGTCGATGGCTTCGCCCTCCGTCACCGGCTTGACCGCTTGCAACGGCGGGCGTTCCTGGGGTTTCTCGGGCTCGGGCGTGGTGGCGAGCTTGCCGGACAGGCAGTCCGCGAACGAGTCGAGGATCTTGCCGCCGACCTCGGAGATCATCCCGCGCCCGAACTGCGCCGGCTTGCCGGTGACCGCCAGCTCCGTGGCGACGGCGCCGTGGGTGACGCCGCCCTTCTCGGTCAGGGTGAGCGTCACCGTCGCCGAAGCCGTGCCCGCTCCCCGCGCGTCCTTGCCCGCTGCCTTGATCACCACCCTCTTGGCGTCGGCGTCCTTCTCGACGAAGTGGCCGGTTCCCTTGTAGAGCAGGGAGATCGGCCCGAGCTTGACCTTCACCGTGCCTTTGAAGGCGTCCCCGTCGACTTCGGTGACGGTGGCGCCCGGCATGCACGGCGCCACTCGTTCCGGGTCGACGACGGCCTTCCAGACCTCGCCGACCGGGGCGGGAACGGTGAATTCGTGGTCGAGCCGCACGGGCCGACCTCCTCTCTGGTATCTAAGAACCCGCCGCGGCGAGGACCGCCCGGCCGGTCAGCACCCGCGCGAGGTGCTGCCGGTATTCGACGTCGGAGTTGCCGTCGGCCGTGGGGTTCGTGCCCTCGGCCGCGCGTTCGGCCGCGCCGCGGATCGCCTCGGCGGTGGCCGCGCAGCCGACCAAGGCCTCCTCGACCCCGGCCGCCCGTACCGGGGTCGAGCCCATGTTGGTCAGCGCGACCCGCGCCTCCTCGATGGTGCCCGCCTCGGTGCGGACACAGGCCGCGACCGCGACCATCGACCACGCCTGCGCGACCCGGTTGAACTTCTCGTAGTGGGCCTGCCAGCCGGTGTGCTTCGGCACCCGGACCTCGACCAGGAGTTCGTCCGCGGCGAGCGCGGTGGTGAACATGTCCTGGAAAAAGTCCGCCGCGGCGACCGTCCGCCGTCCGCCCGGCCCGGCGACGACGAGTTCGCAGCCGAGCGCGAGCACGGGAGCCAGCAGGTCACCGGCGGGATCGGCGTGCGCGATGGCACCGCCGAACGTGCCGCGGTGGCGGATCTGCGGATCGGCCACCGTGTCGGTGGCGGCCTTGAGCAACGCGGCGTGCTCGGCGACCAGCGCGTCCCGCTGGACGTCGTAATGCGTGGTCATCGAGCCGATCACCAGCGCGTCGCCGTCCTCACGGACGCCACGCAGCTCGGCGATCTTCCCGAGGTCCACCAGCGTGGTCGGCGTGGCGAGCCGCATCCGCAGCACCGGAAGCAGGCTTTGCCCGCCCGCCAGGACCTTGGCGTCCTCGCCCGCCTCGGCGAGCGCACTGATCGCTTCGTCCACTGTGGACGGGGCGACGTAGTCGAACGGGGCCGGGATCACTGGGCACCTCCGGTGGCGTCGATCGAACCGAGACCGCCACCCGCTTCGGAGCCCAGCCCGCCCGCGGCGGCCGACCCGTGCTGGATGGCATGCCAGACCCGCATCGGGGTCAACGGCATTTCGATGTCGTTCACCCCGAAGTGCCGGACGGCGTCGACCACGGCGTTGACCACCGCCGGGGTCGAGGCGATCGTTCCCGCCTCTCCGACTCCCTTGGCGCCCAACGGGTTCGTCGTCGACGGTGTCTCGGTGCGGTCGGTGGTGAAACTGGGCAGATCCGCCGCCGACGGGAGCAGGTAGTCGGCGAAGGTCCCGGTGGTCAGCGTGCCGCCTTCGTCGTGGACGGCCTCCTCGAACAACGCCTGCGCGATGCCCTGCGCGAGCCCGCCGTGCACCTGGCCCTCGACGATCAGCGGGTTGACGGCCACGCCGACGTCGTCGACGCAGACATAGGAGCGCAACCGCACGCGCCCGGTCTCGGTGTCGACCTCGGCCGCGCACAGATGCGTGCCGTGCGGGAACGAGAAGTTCTCCGGATCGAACGTGTCCGACGAATCCAGCGACGGTTCGACCCCGTCCGGCAGGTTGTGCGCCGAGAACACGGCCCACGCGATGTCCTGGATGGACGTCGAGGAATCCGTGCCCTTGACCGAGAACTCGCCCGCCGAGAATTCGAGGTCGTCCTCGGCACACTCCATCAGATGCGCCGCGATCGGCTTGGCCTTGGCGAGCACCTTGTCCGCCGCCTTGACCACCGCGATCCCGCCGACCACCAGCGACCGGGAGCCGTAGGTGTCCATGCCCTTGTGCGAGGACTGGGTGTCGCCGTGGATGACCTCGATGTCCTCGAACGGGACGCCGAGTTTGTCGGCGACGATCTGGCTCCACGCCGTCTCGTGGCCCTGGCCGTGCGCGGAGGCGCCGGTGATGACCTCGATCTTGCCGGTGGGCAGCACGCGGATCTCCGCGTGCTCCCAGCCTCCCGCCGCGTAGTCCAGCGAGCCGAGCACCCGCGACGGCGCGAGACCGCACATCTCGGTGAATGTCGAGATGCCGATGCCGAGCTGGACCGGGTCGCCCGATTCCCGCCGTTCCTTCTGCTCGCGGCGGAGCCCGTCGTAGTCGAAGAGCTCCTTGGCCTTGGCTGTCGCGGCCTCGTAGTTGCCCGAGTCGTAGGTCAGCCCGGCCACCGTGGTGAACGGGAACTCCTCGTGCTTGATCCAGTTCTTCTCGCGGATCTCCATCGGGTCCATGCCCAGTTCGACGGCGAGTTCGTCCATCATCCGCTCGATCCCGAACGTGGCCTCCGGCCGCCCGGCGCCGCGATACGCGTCGGTGAGCGTGGTGTTGGTGAACACGTTGGTGCAGGCGAAGTGGTACGCCGGGAACTTGTAGATCGCGTTGAACATGAACGCGCCGAGGATCGGCACGCCGGGGCCGACGAGGCCGAGGTACGCGCCCATGTCGGCGAGCAGTTCGACCTTGAGGCCGGTCACCGTGCCGTCGCGGTTCGCGGTGATGGTGATGTCCTGGATCTGGTCGCGGCCGTGGTGCGCGGCGACCATCGTCTCCGAACGGGACTCGGTCCACTTGACCGGTTTGCCGAGCCGCTGCGCGACGAGCGTCGACATCATCTCTTCGGGCAGCACGGCGATCTTGCCGCCGAACCCGCCGCCGACGTCGGGCGCGATCACCCGCACCTTGTGCTCGGGAAGACCGAGCGTGGCCGCGGTCATCGTCTTGAGGATATGCGGGACCTGGGTGGCCGACCACATGACCAGCTGATTGCCCGTCGGGTCCACGACGCACGCCCGCGGTTCCATGAACGCCGGCACCAGCCGCTGCTGACGGAACCGCCGCTTGAGCACGACTTCGGAGTTCGAGATCGCGTCTTCGACACTGGAACCCGTTCCCGCGTCGGCGGAATCGAAGACCCAGAACGCGTTCCGGTTCGTGCCGAGATCCTCGTGCACCAGCGGCGCGCCCTCGGCGAGCGCGTTCTCCAGGCCGAGGACGACCGGCAGCTCGTCGTAGTCGACGTCGATCATTTCAAGGGCGTCGTGTGCCTCGGCCGAGGTGCGGGCGACGACCACCGCGACCCCCTCACCGGCGAAGTTCACCGTGTCCGAGGCGAGGATGGGCCGCCTCGGCGACTTCATGTCCGGCGTGATCGGCCACGCGCAAGGCATGCCGATGGCGCCCTCGGGGTCGAGGTCCTTCCCGGTGAACACCGCGACCACACCGGGCGCGGACTTCGCCTCGGTGACGTCGATCGAGACGACCTTGGCGTGCGCGAACGGGCTGCGGAGCACCGCGAGGTGCAGCATGCCGGGCAGGGTCAGGTTGTCGGTCCAGCGGGTCCTGCCGGTGATGAGGCGCTCGTCCTCCTTGCGGCGACGGGACTTGCCTACCTCCGGTTCGATCGTGGAGGTCATCACTCACCACCCGCGCCGACACGGGAAGCGGTGTCCGAAGCGAGCCGCTCGGCCTCGGGACCGGCGCCGGGCCGCATCTCGTGGGCGACGTCGCGCACCGCGCGGACGATGTTCTGGTAGCCCGTGCAGCGGCACAGGTTGCCTTCGAGGCCTTCACGGACCGCCTTCTCGTCCGGATCGGGATTGTCGGCGAGCAGGTCGATCGACTGCATGATCATGCCGGGGGTGCAGAAACCGCACTGGAGCGCGTGGTTCTCGTGGAAGGCCTTCTGAACGGGATGCAGTTCGCCGTCGCGGGCGAGTCCCTCGATCGTGGTGACCTCGCAGCCGTCGGCCTGGACCGCGAGTACCGAACAGGATTTCACGCTGTGCCCGTCGAGGTGGACGGTGCAGGCACCGCAGTTGCTGGTGTCGCAGCCGACCACGGTGCCTACCTTCCCGAGCCGTTCGCGCAGATGGTGCACGAGGAGGGTGCGGGGCTCGACGTCGTCTGTGTAGCAGGTGCCGTCGACGGTGACGGTGATGCGCATCAGGCCTCCAAAAGCAAGAGAAACCCCGCGCTGGTCCGGGGTCGTTCGGGAGCGGCCGGTCATTCGGTTGTCACGGACCGACCCCGGAGCGACCGTGATCGGACTCACAGTCGAGCGTGCTACTTAGGTCCTGCCAGGGCAACCCCCACCAGGGGGTGACTCGCCAACAGGTGCGCAGATGCGGTGTCAGGGAAGAGAAAACGACGCAGATGCGGGGAAAGCGAGAGTGTCCTTTAGGTACAGACTCGTGAGTGGCAAGGACGGTTAGAACCGTCCTTACCACTCACGAGGCCAGACGGCGTTCGCGCCGGTGACCACGGTTGCGACCCGGTCGCCGGGGATCTCGTGCACGGTCAGCGCAGCCAGGCCGGCGGCTCCCGCGGGTTCCGGCAGGACACCGAGGGTTTCCGCGCCCAGCCGCATGGCCGCGCGCAGATCGTCGTCCTCGACCAGCACGAAGTCGTCCACGAGCGACCGCAGGCGCCGGACGGATTCGGGTTCCGGGGTGCGGATCGAAATGCCACCGGCGAACCAGTTGGCCCGGTCGACGGTGACCGGCTCACCGGCCCGCCAGCTCGTCGCCATCGCCCGAGCCGACGTAGTCCCGACGCCGACGATCCGGACGTCCGGCGTATGCGCCTTGAGCCAGAGCGCGACGCCGGCGATCAGCGCGCCGTCGCCGACCGGGAGCACGACCGTGTCGATCGCGCCCGCCCCCGCCAGTCCCAGCCCGATCGTGCCAGCCCCTTCGGAGATCGCCGGTTCACGGCCGTCGACCACGAAGACACGGTCCGGCGCTTCGGCGGCGAAGGCGGCCGCGGCGTCCTTCACCTCGCCCTCGACCCGGCGCACCCGCGCCCCCAAGGTCTTCATCCGCCGCAGTTTGACCGGGGAGATGTCGGCCGGGACGAACACCTCGGCCCGCGAACCGCGCTTCCTGGCGGCGAAAGCGACGGCCTGCCCGAAGTTGCCGCTGGTCCCGCACACCATCGTGGTGCCCGGCTCCAGCCCGGCCGCGAAGTAGTCCGCGCCCCGGCCCTTGAAGCTGCGCAAGGGATTCAGCGTCTCGATCTTCACCAGCACGTTCCGGCCGAGCCGCTCGTTCAGCTGTTCGTCGCTGTACTGCGGAGAGTTCAGGAAAACGGGATCGATCACCTTCGCCGCCTCGGCGACGTTGTCCAGCTTCAGGTCCATGTCGGTCATGACGCCCAAGCTAGGCCGGGAGCCGATCACGGCGATTGTAAATTTTCCCGCCCGCGTGCAAAATTCTTGCGTGCCTCTCGACGAGATCGACCATCGGCTGCTCGACCTCGTCCAGGCCGACGCCGCCCGCCCCCTGCACGATCTGGGCGACGCCATCGGCCTCTCCCCGAGCGCGGTCCAGCGGCGGCTGACCCGGCTTCGCGCCGCGGGCGTGATCCGCGCCGAGGTCGCCGTGCTCGATCCGGAGACGCTCGGCGCGGGGATGACGTCGGTCATCCTGGTCGCGCTGACCGACGACGACGAGAAAAGCCACACGGCCTTCCGCGAGCGGATGCTGGCCGAGCCCCGCGTCCAGCACTGCTACAGCATCGTCGGGCAGTGGGACTACGTCGTCGTCCTGCTCAGCCCGGATCTCAAGGCGAGCCGGTACCTGTCCAGGAAACTGTTCGACGAGCACGTCAAACGGTACGAGACCCTGCCAGCCTGCGAGGTGATCAAGTCGAGTCAGTCGGTGCCGCTGCCCGGCGTCAGCCGTGGATCCGGCCGCTGAGTTCGGCGAGCCTCGATCCCGAACCGCTCCACCGCAGCGCGATGATCTCCGCCGCGATCGACACCGCGGTCTCCTCGGGGGTCCGCGCGCCGAGATCGAGGCCGATCGGCGAGGAAAGCCGTTCGAGTTCCGCCTCGGTGATCCCGGCTTCACGCAGCCGCGCGAACCGGTCGTCGTGGGTCTTGCGCGAGCCCATCGCGCCGACGTAGCCGACGTCGAGGCGCAACGCGACCTCCAGCAACGGCACGTCGAACTTCGGGTCGTGGGTGAGCACGGCGATCGCGGTCCGGCCGTCGACCCGGCCCGCTTCGGCTTCGGCCTTGAGATAGCGATGCGGCCAGTCGACGACGACCTCGTCGGCGTCCGGGAAACGGCTCTTCGTCGCGAACACGGGCCGCGCGTCGCAGACCGTGACCTGGTAGCCGAGGTACGCGCCCATCTTCGCCATCGCGGCGGCGAAGTCGATCGCGCCGAAGACCAGCAGGCGCGCGGGAGGCTCGAAGGAGTTGACGAAGACCGTCATCCCCTCGCCGCGGCGCTGCCCGTCCGGCCCGTAGTGCAGGGTGCCCGTGCGGCCGCCGGCGAGCATGCCGCGCGCGTCGTCGACGACGGCGTCGTCCATCCGCGACGAACCGAGCGAACCCGCGACGCGATCCGGCCAGACGATCAGCTGCTCGCCGACCAGGCCGTCCCGTTCGTGTTCGATCACCGTGACCACGGCGACCGGCTGTCCACTGTGGACCGATTCGACGACGTCGCCGAACTCCGGCATCGAGTCGCGGTCGATGTGCTGGACGTAGATGTCGATGATCCCGCCGCAGGTCAGCCCGACGGCGAACGCGTCGTCGTCGGACACGCCGTAGCGCTGCAGCACGGGCGCGCGTTCGGCGACCACCTGCTGCGCGAGCTCGTAGACGGCGCCTTCGACGCAGCCGCCGGAAACGCTGCCGGTGACCGTGCCGTCCGGGGCGACGAGCATCGCCGCGCCCGGGCTCCGCGGCGCCGACGAGAACGTCGCCACCACGGTGCCGACCCCCACCGTCTCGCCTGCCGCCCAGCGGCGGTGCAGTTCGTCCAGTACGTCACGCATCGGCGATCTCCACCAGCAGTCGTTCCAATGTGGCCAAGCTGTGCCCGGCGAGCAGCCGATCGAGGTACGGGAGCGCGGCCACGATGCCGGACTGCACGGGAGCGTAACCCGCCCGCCCCGCGTGCGGATTCACCCAGAATACGACGTGCGCGAGCCGCCGCAGCCTGGCGAGCTGCTCGCCGAGCAGTCCGGGGTCGCCCCGTTCCCAGCCGTCGGAGAACACGGTGACCACGGATCGCCTGGCCACACCGCGTTGTCCCCACCGGTCCAGGAACGCCCGCAAGGTCTCGCCGAGCCTCGTCCCGCCCGCGAAATCGGGGACCGCGGCGGCCGCGGCGAGCATCGCGTGCTCGGGATCGCGCAGCCGGAGCTGGCGGGAGACCCTGGTGAGCCGGGTGCCCAGGGTGAACACCTCGACCCTGCCCGGAGCGCGCCGCGCCACGACGTGCGCGAACCGCAACAGGGAGTCGGCGTACGGCCCCATCGAGCCGGAGACGTCGATCAGGAGGACGACGCGGCGCGGTTTGACCCCCTTCCGCCGGTACGCCAGGCGCACGGGCTCGCCGCCCCCGGCCAGCATCGCGCGGAGCGTGCGCGAGGGATCGAGCGTGCCCCGGCGGGCCGCGCGACGGCGCGGGGACGACCGCACCGGGAGCGCGGGGCGCAGTTTCGCGAGCAGTTCCCGCAGGTGAGCGCGTTCGGCGACACTCAGCTCGGCGAGATCGCGGTGCCGCAGGACCTCTTCCTCGCTCGCCGCCACGCGGAGCTCGTCGGGATCCGCGGCGGACTCGCCTTGGCCTGCCTGCGCGAGTGTGGCGATCCTGGCGCGCTTCGGGGCCGCTTCCCGGCCGCGCCGCCGTGACCCGGTTTCCTTTCCGGCGAACCAGCCGTCGAACGCGGCGTCGTAGCGCGGAACGTCGTCGGGATCAGCGCACAGCGTCAGCCGTCCGGCCCAGTACAGCTGGTCCGGATCGGCCAGATCGATCTCGCCGACGGCTTCGAGGTACGCCCGCACTCGGTGCGCGTCGCACGGCAAACCGGCTTCGCGCAATGCCTCCGCGAAGCCGACGAAGCCCGCCAGTGGATCGCTCACTCCCCCATTGTGCGCGCGTTTCGTCCTCTGGATGCGGTACTTGCGCGTGCAAGTATCGCATTCAGAGGACGAAACGCGGGGTCAGCGGCGCGCGAAGACCGGGGTTTTCTCGCGCAGGGGGCCGATGCCACCCATGAAGGCAGCGAGAGCGGTCAGCTGCGGAAACCGGTCCGAAATCCGGAGCGGGAGCGGCACGGTCCGCTCGTTCAGGGTCCCGTCGAGAGCGGGCTCGATGAGCATCTTGTGCTCCTCCAGCTGCTGCTTCTGGGCGAGCGAAACGGCCACCGATCGCCTGCGCTGCACGCGGGCGAGATCCCGTGCGGTCAGCGTTCCGCGCAGCAGCGGGGCGGCGAGGATCCGCGCGGCCGCGACCGCGTCCTGCACCGCGATGTTGACGCCCATGCCGCCGACCGGCGACATCGCGTGCGCGGCGTCGCCGATGCAGAGCACCCGGCCGGAGTACCAGTGCGGGAGCTTGGACATCCGCACCTTCAGCAGTTTGACGTCGTCCCAGCCGCGGATCTCGCTCAACTGCTCGTCGTTCCAGCCGAACAGGCCGCCGATCCGCTCCCGGAACTTCTCGATCCCTTCGGCTCGGTGCGCGGCGTCCTGCCCCTTCCTGATCAGGTACGAGGTCTGGAAGTAGTCGCCGCGGTCCATCGTCACGCCGGCGAGCCCGCCCTCGAACCGGCCGAACACCTGCGCATCCTTGCCGGTGTCTTCGAGTTTCGGCACCCGGACCCACCAGACGTCCATCGGCACCTCGTACTCCTTCGGCACGAGTCCCGCCTCGGCGCGGATCAGCGAGTCCCGGCCGTCACAGCCGACCACGAGCGGCGCGGCCAGTTCCCGCTCCTCGCCGTCGGAATCGCGATAACGCACGCCGCCACCGTCGCGCAGGCCGAGCACCTCGGCCCCCATGCGCAGGGTGAACGTGGGTTCCTCGGCCGCGGCTTCGGCGAGCAGGTTCAGGAAATCCCATTGCGGGACCATCGCGATGTATTTGTGCGGCCCCGGAACGCGGCTGAAATCGGCGGCGACGATGGTCGCGTCGCCGATCAGCATCCGCATCTTCTCCAGCCGTCGCGACGGCAATTCCGCGAAGCGCTCGCCGAGCCCGAGTTCGTCGAGCAGCATCAGCGTCGGCGGATGCACCGTGTCACCACGGAAATCGCGGAAGAAATCCTTGTGCTTTTCGAGAACGGTGACCTCGACCCCGGCTCGCGCCAACAGGAGCCCGAGCACCATCCCCGCCGGACCGCCCCCCACCACACAGCACTGTGTACGTTCCATAGTCGAGTTGTAGCGCGTGGAATGGGACGTCGCCACGTCTTCGGCCGCGAAGGGGACCTAGGTCCTAAGGCCCGCGATGAGGACGCCGACCATCTTGCGCGCGTTGTAGCGCGGATCGCTTTCGGCGCCGATACAGAGGTTCCCGACGCCGCGCATGACTTCGAGCGCCTCCAGATCGGAGCGGATCTCGCCCGCCTCCGCCGCCGCGTCGAGCAACCGGGCGCACACCGGCAGGAGGGTGTCGAGGAAGTAGGCGTGCAGAGTCTCGAATCCGGCGTTGTCGGACTGCAGTACCGCCGCCAGACCGTGTTTGGTGACCAGGAAATCGACGAAGAGGTCGACCCAGCGCCGCAACGCCTCATAGGGGGAAGCGCTCGACGCCAGCAGCTCCGGCCCGGCTTCGGCGCACGCGTCGACCTGATGCCGGTAGACGGCGATGATGAGGTCGGCCCTCGTCGGGAAGTGCCGGTAGATCGTGCCCATCCCGACCCCCGCCTTGGCCGCGATGTCGCGGACCGGTGCCTCGACGCCCGAGGTGACGAAGACCGCGGCGGCGGCGTCGAGCAAGGTCTTCTCGTTGCGGCGGGCGTCCGCGCGTTTGGACTTGGTGCCCTCTTCACTCATCACGCCACTCCTCTGCCACCGGGCTTGCCAAACGGAACACTGCTCCGTATCGTTAGCGGAGCAACGTTCCGCTTGCTCATTTTGCCATGGAGGACATCGTCATGCGGTACCGCACCTTGGGCAGGACCGGCGTGCAGGTCAGCACCCTCGCGCTCGGCGCGATGAACTTCGGCGCGATCGGGCGCACCACCAAGGACGAGGCCACCGCCATCGTCGACGCCGCGCTGGCTGGCGGGATCAACCTCATCGACACCGCGGACATGTACAGCGCAGGCCAGTCGGAGGAAATGGTCGGGAAGGCCATCGCGGGCCGCCGCGAGGACATCGTGCTGGCCACGAAGGCGAGCATGCCGATGGGCGACGAGCGCAACCACCAGGGCGCTTCACGTCGCTGGCTGGTCACCGAACTGGACAACAGCCTGCGCCGCCTCGGGGTCGACCACGTCGACCTCTACCAGGTCCACCGCTGGGACCCGAAGACCAGCGACGAAGAAACCCTTTCCGCGCTGACGGATCTGCGACAGGCGGGGAAGATCCGGTACTTCGGTTCGTCGACGTTCCCCGCGTATCGCATCGTGCAGGCCCAATGGGCCGCCAGCGAACTCCGCCTTGGCCGCTACGTCACCGAGCAGCCCAGCTACTCGATCCTCCAGCGCGGGATCGAAACGCAGGTCCTGCCCGTGACCGAGGAATACGGGATGGGCGTGCTCGCGTGGAGCCCGCTGGCGTCCGGCTGGCTGTCCGGCGCGGTCCGGGAAGGCCGGGAGATCAGCACGAACCGATCGGCCGTCCTGCCCCAGCGTTTCGACCTGGCCCGGCCCGCCAACCGGGCCCGGCTGGAAGCCGTCGAACGGCTGGTCAAGGTCGCCGACCAGGCCGGGCTGAGCCTGATCCAGCTCGCGCTCGGCTTCGTCGTCGCGCATCCGGGGGTGACGAGCGCGATCATCGGCCCCCGCACGCTGGACCACCTCGAGTCGCAACTCGCCGCCGCGGACACCGTGCTTTCCGCCGACGTCCTCGACGCGATCGACGAGATCGTCGCCCCGGGCACCGACCTCGCCCCGGAGGAGAAGCACGACACCCCGCCCGCCCTGCTCGACGCGTCACTGCGGCGCCGCTGACGCTCAGGCGAGCAGTGTGTCCAGCTTGGCCCGGACCCTGTCCAGGTCTTCGCTGTACTTGAGGACCGAACCGAGGGTCCGGGCGGCGGTCGCGGCGTCCAATTCGGACATCCCGAGCGCGAGGAGCGCCTGAGCCCAATCGAGGGATTCCGCCACCCCGGGCGGTTTCAGCAACTCCATCGCGCGAAGCCGGTGCACCGCCGTCGCGACCTGTGCCGCGAGCGCCTCGCCCAGGTTCGGGATCTTGCGGCGCAGGATCTCGATCTCGCGGCCGAGGTCCGGATGTTCGAGCCAGTGATAGAGACAGCGGCGCTTCAGCGCGTCGTGCACCTCCCGCGTCCGGTTGGAGGTGAGCACCACAAGCGGCGGATGCTCGGCGCGCACCTCGCCGAACTCGGGGATCGTCACCGCGTTCTCGTCGAGGAGTTGCAGCAGGAAGGCCTCGAATTCGTCGTCGGCCCGGTCGATCTCGTCGACCAGCAGGACACACGGAGCGGTCTGCAACGCCTTCAGCAGCGGCCGGGAGAGCAGGAAGCGTTCGGTGTAGAGGGACTGTTCGGCGGCCTCGACGTCGAGGCCGCCGTCACCTGCGGCTTCCAGCGCGCGCAAATGCAGCAACTGGCGGGGGAAGTCCCATTCGTACAGTGCCTGCGCCGCGTCGATCCCTTCGTGACACTGGAGCCGGATGAGCGGTATGCCGAGCGCTTCGGCCAGTCCCAGCGCGAGCGAAGTCTTGCCGGTGCCCGGTTCGCCCTCGCAGAACAGCGGGCGGCCGAGAGCCACGGCGAGGAACCCTGCCGTGGCGATGCCGTCGTCGGCGAGGTAGCCGACCGTTTCGAGGGCTTCGGCCAGTTTCTCGGGCGATTCGACGGTCACGTGCCGATCGTAAGCCTCGGCGAGCGTGAGATCAGCCCGGAAGATCCTCGCGGCGGTCCACGTCGTGCCCGGTGCCGAGGTCGCCGCATTCGACGAGCCGCAGGTCCTGGCGTCCCTTGAGCCAGTCGCGGGCGCCCTTGTCCCCGGACGCGCCCGCCAAGATCTCCGGCCACCATCGGCGGCCGAGTACGACGGGATGGCCGGGAACACCTTCGTACGCGGCGCGCGCGACGGTGACTTCGTCGGCCCCGGCGGCGACCCGGCTGACCACTTCGGCACCGACGCCGGGCAGATCCACGAGATGCACGACGGTGGCTTCGGCATCGGTTCCGGCGAGCGCCCTCAGGCCCGCGCGCAAGGACGCGCCCATGCCGGACTCCCAGTCTTCGGCCACGACGGTGGCCTCGGGGGCGGGCAGGAGCGCGCGGACTTCCGCGGCCGAGGCACCCAGCACCACCCGGACCGGCGCGCAGCCCGCGTCGGTGAGTACCCGCAGAGCCCGGACGACGAACGGCTCCCCATCGAGGACGGCCAGTGCCTTCGGCCCGCCGAACCGGCGCCCCGCTCCGGCCGCGAGCAGCAACCCGGCGACCTCAGCCATGCCGCGCTTTGGTGGGCGGCGCCGAGGCCAGATCGGTCTCGATGGCGCGTGCCGTCGCGAGCAGGGGTGGCAGCAATTCCTGTTCGACCGACTCACGTGTGGTACGGCTGGCATGGGTGGAGAGGTTGACCGCGGCCACGACCTTGCCCTGCCGGTCACGGATCGGCGCGGCGATCGAGCGGAGGCCCTCTTCGAGTTCCTGGTCGACCATCGCGTAACCCTGCTCGTAGACCCTGACCAGTTCGGCGAGTAGTTCCTCCGGCCGGCTCTTGGTCCGCGCGGTGAGCTTGTCGAGCTTCGCCCCGGCGAGGTAGTCCCGCAGGTCGGCGTCATCGAGGCCGGCCAGTAGGACATGTCCCATCGACGTCGCGTGGGCCGGGAAGCGGGTGCCGACGTTGATGCTGACGGTCATGATCCGCGATACGGCCACGCGCGCGACGTAGACGATGTCCCGGCCTTCGAGCACCGAGACCGAACTCGACTCGTGCACCTCGGCGGAAAGCCGCTCGAGATGCGGCTGGGCGACCTCCGGGAGCGACAGGCTCGACAGATACGAGTAGCCGAGTTCGAGGACCCGCGCGGTGAGCGAGAAGTACTTGCCGTCCGTACGCACGTACCCCAGGTCGACGAGGGTGAGCAGGAACCGGCGGGCGGCCGCCCTGGTCAGCCCGGTCGAGCGGGCGACGTCGCTCAGGGTGAGTTCCGCCGCGTCCGCGTTGAACGCCTTGATCACGGCCAGCCCGCGCTCCAGCGACTGGACATGATGCGCCCCGCGCTCGGTCACCTCGCCTTCGTCCATATGAGAACCCTAGGACGTGTCCGGTAACTCTGTTCGATGGGCTTCGTGATCCAAGTGGTTCCTGACGGTGCGGGCGGTTCGGCCTCGTACCGGGTTGTACTCGGCTGAACCGCCCGTGCCGTCAGGGACCGCTTGGGCGCGAAGACCGCGGACAGAGTTACCGGACACGTCCTAGCGGCCTCCCTTTTCCTGGGCGGCAGGCTCACCGAGTTCGGCCAGGACCCGCTGGGCGACGGCGAACGCGGTGTTGGCGGCCGGGGCACCCGTATAGACGGCGGTGTGCAGCAGGACCTCGGAGATCTCCCGCGCGGTGAGTCCATTGTGGACGGCGGCACGGACGTGCATCGCGAGCTCGTCGTGGGCGTGCAGCGCGGTGAGCGCGGCCAGGGTGACGCAGCTGCGGGTCTTGCGGTCGAGCCCGTCCCTCGACCAGACCGACCCCCAGGCGCCCCGGGTGATGTAGTCCTGGAACGGGCGGCTGAACTCGGTGGTGCGGGCGACCGCCCGATCGACGTGCGCGTCCCCGAGGACCTCGCGGCGCACCTTCATGCCGGTCTCGTAGGTGTCGTCGGTCATCGGGCGGCCTCCAGGTGTTCGAGGATCAACGCGGTGAACCGCTCGGGCTGTTCGAAGCTCCCGAGATGCGCGGCGCCTTCGACGACTTCGAGCCGCGCGTCCGGGATGCCGCCCGCGATCACCTCGGCGTGTTCGACCGGGGTGGCTGGATCCTCGGCCCCGGCGATCACCAGGGTCCGAGCCGCGATCTTGGGCAGGTCGCCGACGAGGTCCATCGTTTCGATGGCCTGGCAGGACGACGCGTAGCCCTCGGCGGGGACGCTCGCGATCATCTCGCGCAGGTACCCGGCCCGCTCGGGGTGGGCGGCGGCGTAACCGGCGGTCAGCCAGCGGCCGACCCCGGCCTCGGCGACCGCGGCGGTGCCCTTCTCGCGGACCGTCTTCGCCCTGTCCGCCCACATGCTCGGCGGCCCGAGCTTCGCGGACGTGCAACACAGGACGAGGCTCGCGATCCGGTCCGGCGCGTTCACGCCCAGCCACATCCCGGTCATCCCGCCGAGCGAGAGCCCGACGACATGAGCCCGCTCGGCACCGTGCTCGTCGAGCAGTGCGAGCAGGTCACCGCCGAGCTCCGCGAGGGTGTACGGACCGGGCGGCACGGGTGACGCGCCATGCCCGCGGTTGTCGTATCGGATCACCCGGAAACCCTGCTCCACCAAGGGTTTCACCTGCGGCTCCCACATGCGGCGATCGCTGCCGAGCGATCCGCTGAACACCACGGCAGGGCCGTCCGCGGGCCCTTCCGCGACGCTGTGCACCTTCACCGGCTCAGACATCGAAGAACACCGTCTCTCCCTCGCCCTGCAACCGGATGTCGAACCGGTAGCCGTCGCCGGCCTTGGTGGCGACCAAGGTTCCCCGGCGGGCCTCCGGGACCGACGCCAGCACCGGATCCCCGGAGTTGTCGTTGTCCTCGAAGTAGATCCGGGTGACCACCCGGTGCAGGAGTCCGCGCGCGAACACCGAGACGTCGATATGCGGCGCCTGCGTGCTGCCCGCCGGACCGGGCAGCGAACCGGGCATGATCGTCCGGATCTCGTAGTTGCCGCCCGGATCGGTGGGGCAGCGTCCGAAGCCCCGGAACCCGCTCGCGACCGGCCCGCGCGGGTCGTCGGCGTGATCGAACCGGCCGTCGGCGTCGGCCTGCCAGGTCTCGATCATCGCGTCCGGGACGGGTTCTCCCGCGCCGTCGAGGACGCGGCCGTGGATCCGGACCGCGGCAGGCTCGTCCGCGGGGACGACGTCCGGCCCGTCCGGCCAGGGCAGGCCGATGGACAGGTACGGGCCGACGGTCTGGGAAGGCGTCGTCTCCGGCATCAGTGCTCGTCCTCCTCGTCTTCGAAGACCGAAGCCTCGCGGCCGCGCACGACGATGTCGAACTGGAAGGCCAGCGCCCACTCGGCTTCCGTGCGGTCGAGGTCGAAGCGCGCGATCATCCGCTGCCGCGCCTTCTCGTCCGGGATCGAGTTGAAGATCGGGTCCTGCGAGAACAGCGGGTCTTCCGGGAAGTACATCTGGGTGACCAGCCGCTGGGTGAACGCGCTGCCGAACACGGAGAAGTGGATATGCGCCGGCCGCCAGGCGTTGTCGTGGTTCTTCCACGGGTACGCGCCCGGTTTGATGGTGGTGAAGGTGTAACGCCCTTCGGAGTCGGTGAGCGTCCGGCCCGCGCCGTCGAAGTTGGGGTCCAGCGGCGACGGCCAGCGATCACCGGTGTGCCGGTACCGGCCCCCCGCGTTCGCCTGCCAGATCTCCACCAGCGAATCGCGGATCGGCCGCCCGCCGCCGTCGAGCAGCCGTCCGGTGACGATGATCCGCTGGCCCTGCGGCTCCCCCGCGTGCCCCTTGGTGAGGTCGTTGTCGAACTCGCCGATCCGGCCCGGCCCCAGCGCGGGGCCGGTGACCTCGGTCAGCAGATGCGGGAGCACGATCAACGGCTCTTTCGGGTGCCGCAGCGCCGTCGACCGATAGCCGGCGTAGTCGAGCGGCGGATGTGTGCCCTCCGGATCGCGCCGATAGCGCGGGAGCCTCAGTTCTGCGGGTGCGGACATGCTGTTCCCTCCAGCGCGGGTCAGTGGGTCACTGGGCTTCGAGGACGACGGCCAGCCCCTGGCCGACGCCGATGCAGATGGCGGCCAGACCCCACCTGCCGCCGGTGCGGCGCAGGTGGTGGGCCAGCGTGCCGAGGATCCGGCCGCCGGAGGCGCCCAGCGGATGCCCGATCGCGATCGCGCCGCCGTTCACGTTGACGAGCTCCGGGTCGAGCTTCGACCAGTCCCGCAGGCAGGCCAGCGACTGCGCGGCGAAGGCCTCGTTCAGTTCGACGGCGGCCAGGTCTTCCCAGCCGATCCCGGCCCGCTCCAGGGCGATCTCCGCCGCGCGTACCGGGCCGATGCCGAAGACGTCCGGGTCGACGCCCGCCGCACCCCGGCCGGCGATCCGGGCCAGCGGGGCCTTGCCGAGCCGCTTCCCCGCCGCCTCGTCACCGAGCAGCAGCGCGGAGGCGCCGTCGTTCAACGGCGACGCGTTCGCGGCCGTGACCGTCCCTTGTGGACGGAAGACCGGCTTCAGCTTCGCGAGCTTTTCCAGGCTGGAATCGGGCCGGATGCCTTCGTCGCGAGTGAGTCCGACTCCCTCGACGGGGACGACGTGGTCGTCGTAGAACCCCTCGTCCCAGGCGCGGGCGGCGTTGACGTGGCTGCGGACGGCGAACGCGTCCTGTTCGTCGCGGCCGATGCCGTAGCGCTCGGCGAGCTGCTCGGTGGACTCACCGAGCGAGACCGTCCACTGCTCGGGCATCTCCGGGTTGACCATGCGCCAGCCCAGCGCGGTGGAGTACAGGGTCTGGTTGCCCGCCGGGAAGGCCTTCTCCGGTTTCTGCATGACCAGCGGCGAGCGGCTCATCGACTCCACCCCGCCCGCGACGGCGAGCGAGGCGTCGCCGACCTGGACCGACCGGCTGGCCTGCATGACGGCGTCGAGGCCGGATCCGCACAGGCGGTTGACCGTGGCACCGGGCACGGACGTCGGCCAGCCCGCGAGCAGAGCCGCCATCCGCGCGACGTTCCGGTTGTCCTCGCCCGCGCCGTTGGCGTCACCGAGCACCACCTCGTCGACGGTGGCCGGGTCGAGGTCGTTGCGCTCGGCCAGCGCCCGCAGGACGGTGGCGGCGAGGTCGTCCGGGCGAACCCCGGACAGGGCGCCGCCGTACTTGCCGAACGGGGTACGGATGGCGTCGAACAGGAAGACGTCGGTCATGCGCTCGCCCTTGTGAGGTCTCGGAGGATGCGGAGTTCTGCCTCAGTCGGCGCCGGGGTGGTTCCCAGGTCGCCTGCCACCTTCAGTTTCCACCCGGTCGCCGCGACGACCTGATCGACCTCGACCCCGGGGTGCAGCTCGGTCAGCGTGAGCTCGGAGGTCTCCGGGTCCGGCCGCATCAGGCCGAGGTCGGTGACCACCAGCGTCGGCCCGGCGCCGGGGAGACCGAGGCGCTCGCGATCACCCTTGCCGGTGCCGTGGCCGAACGAGGTCACGAAGTCGACCTTCTCGACGAACGTGCGGGTGCTCTGCCGGAGCACCACGAACACCTCGCGACAGGAGGCGGCGATCTCCGGAGCGCCGCCCGCCCCGGGCAGGCGCACCTTGGGATTGGCGTAGTCCGGGCCGATGACGGTGGTGTTGATGTTGCCGAATTTGTCGAGCTGGGCGGCACCGAGGAAACCGACGTCGATCCGGCCCGGCTGGAGCCAGTAGTTGAAGACCTCGGGAACGCTGACCACGGCGTCCGCGGTGTCGGCGAGTTCACCGTCGCCGATGGACAACGGGAGCCTGCTCGGCTTGGCCCCGAGGCAACCGGATTCGTAGATGAGCGTCAGGTTCGGCGCGTGCCCGCGTCGGGCCAGGTTGGCGGCCGTGCTCGGCAGGCCGATCCCCACGAAACAGGACATCCCGTCGCCGAGCGCGCGAGCGGCGGCGACGCTCATCATCTCGTCGGAGGTGTACTCGGTCATGCCTTCACCCCCGTCAGCTCGTCGAGCCAGCGGGTGAAGCTCTCCCTGTCCCGGCCGATCGCGTCCCATGACTGGTAGGCGTCGTTGTCCCGTTCGTAGTAGCCCGCCGCGTACGACGGCCTCGCGCCGCCGGGCACCTCGGCCACGGCGGTGACGGCCCACGACGGCAGCACGATCGCGCCCGGCCGGGGCTCCAGCTCGTCCACGACCTCCTCGACGGTGACCAGTGACCGCTTCGCCGCGAGCACCGCCTCCTTCTGCACGCCGGTGATCCCCCAGATCTGGACGTTGCCGGACCTGTCCGCGCGCTGGGCGTGGACGATCGTGACGTCCGGGTTGAGGGCGGGCACGGCGGCCAGCCGCTCACCGGTGAACGGGCAGGTGATGGGCTTGATCGTGTCGGTGTGCGCGGCGAGATCCGTGCCGGTGTACCCGCGCAGGACGGCGAACGGCAGGCCCGAGGCACCGGCGACGTACCGATTCGCCATGCCCGCGTGACTGTGTTCCTCTATCTCCAGTGGTACCGGCCAGGAATGCTGGACCGCGTCACGGAACCGGTGCAGTGAGCCGACTCCGGGGTTGCCACCCCACGAGAAGATCAGCTTGCTCGCGCAGGCCGCGCCGATGAGCTGGTCGTAGACGATGTCCGGGGTCATGCGGATCAACGTCAGGCCGGTGCGGCGCTGGCGGATGATCTCGTGACCGGCGGCCACGGGGATGAGGTGCGTGAAGCCCTCCAGCGCGACGGTGTCCCCGTCGTGCACCAGCCGTGCCACGGCCTCCTTCAACGACAGCAGCTCAGCCATCCCCACTCCCGGCTTGTTCGGATCGCGCACACATGTTCTGCATATGAACATAGCACGGTTCGGCAGGCCCGCGCACTCCTTACTTTGGGCGACGATCACCGCCCGGCACCGCCCGGAAAGGACTCCGGCTCAGCTGATCCCACTGCCGGGCGGGCGGGAACCGTTCGACGGCCTTGTAGTCCCCCGTCTCGAACGGAGCACAGCTCATACAGGGCGGCACGACTGACTTGTGCTCGGGATCAGGACCCCAGCTGCAGCCGAGCCTGTCGCGCCTGCCGTTGTCGTACACCGTCATCCCGACCCGGCGGTCCTTGAGGCCGGGGACGTCCGCGTCCTCGACGATGCCGGTGACCACGGCGACCGGGCCGCCGACGACAGGGCAGTCGATCCTGCCCCGGAAGCAGGCGGAGAACCCGCCGCCGACGTGACTCACCCGGAACGTCCCCCGGCTTTCCGGGAAGAGACCTTCGCGTCGAAGGCGAACCGGACGTCCTGGCCGTCCTTGCGCAGCATCTTGGCGCTACCGACCAGACTCGGCTCGGACGGCGCCGTGGCGAGGACCATCGCGACGCCGACGGCGGCGAGTTCTCGTGATCGTTTCATGTTCCCCCTGGAATCCCCTGCTCGCGGAACTTTTCCGCGCTCATCACCATCCCGGGGTGCCCGAGGGTGACGACTCCCCCGCGCAGGGGAAGCGTCTCCCTCATAGCGGGGATTTCCATGTTTGGGATACCAACCGGCGCACACTAGGCTGAGGACGTGACCTCGAAGATCGCGGTGACCCGGTGGATTCCCGACGAAGCGCTGAAAGTGCTCGCCGAAGCCGGGGAGGTGAAACTTTCGCGCGCCGACCGCCCGCTGACGCGGGACGAACTGCTCGAGTTCGTCCGGGGCGCGTCCGCGATCGTCGGCATGCTGCACGACCGGCTCGACGGCGAGGTCGCCGACGCGGCGGGCCCGGAGCTGAAGGTCGTGGCGAACGTGGCCGTCGGCTACGACAACGTCGACGTCGCGGCGCTGTCGGAGCGCGGGATCACCGTCACCAACACCCCCGGTGTGCTCACCGACGCCACCGCGGATCTGGCGTTCGGGCTGATCCTCGCGGTCACGCGACGGCTCGGCGAGGGCGAACGGCTGCTCCGCTCGCGCACCCCCTGGTCGTTCCATCTGGGCTTCCTGCTCGGCTCTTCACTGCAGGACAAGACACTCGGGATCGTCGGGCTCGGCCAGATCGGGCAGGCGGTCGCGCGGCGGGCACTGGGTTTCGGCATGCGGATCGTCTACTCAGGACGATCGCGGGCCCCCGAAGAAGTCGAGAAGACCCTGGGCGCGGAGTACGTGTCCTTCGGCGAACTGGTGCGAAGCTCCGACGTCGTGTCGCTGCACTGCCCGCTGACGCCCGAGACCCGGCACCTCATCGACGCGGACGCGCTGAAGTCGATGAAACCGGGCGCGTACCTGATCAACACCACACGTGGCCCCGTCGTCCACGAGACCGCGCTGGCGGACGCGCTCGAAGCGGGCGAGATCGCCGGAGCGGGCCTCGACGTGTTCGAGGCCGAACCCGAGGTCGAACCACGCCTGCTGAACCGTGAAAACGTCGTCTTGACGCCGCATCTGGGATCGGCGACGGTCGAGACCCGTACCGCCATGGCCGTGCTCGCGGCCGAGAACGTCGCGTCGGTGCTCACCGGCGGCAGTCAACATTCCCGGAGTGTAGTCTCCTGACATGGCAACGCTGCGGATCTTGTCTGTCACCAGGTTATCCCAGCTCAGCGACGTGACAACGTCGCCTGAGCGCCAACGAGAGTACCCCCAGAAATGGGCCAAGACACACGGGGGCGTGATCGTAGGGGAGGCAGTTGACCTAGGGGTTTCCGGATCGGTGTCGCCGTTCGAGCGCCCGGAGCTAGGTCCATGGCTGACGGATAGCCCACCGAAGCCATGGGACGTCCTAGTGTCCTGGAGACTGGACCGTGTGAGCCGCAACGCCCTGGACACCCTCCTACTCCTTGGGTGGCTCGAAGAGCGAGGTAAACGGCTTGTCACCGTAGCCGACGGGTTGGATTCGGCGGGCCCCTTCGCCAAGGCGTTCATCACCCTAGCGGCGGTTTTCGCTGAGATGGAACGAACGGCAGCACTAGAGAGGTCGGCGGACGCAAGGGCGAAACTCCGGGCTGACGGGAAATGGGTCGGCGGGTCCGTCGCCCCAGGATACCGAGTGGGGCCTGAGGGGCTTCTGGAGATAGACCCGGAGGCTGCTCTCGCTGTGCATCGGCTGTTTGAGCTAGCAGGGTCTGGGAAGAACCCTACGCAGATAGCGCGGGACATTGGGTGGCCTGTTAATCGGGTTCGCAGGGCACTTCGCAACTCGGCGTACATCGGGTTAGGGACACCCCCCGCACCCGCGATAATTAGCTCGGAAGCCTTCGAGAGGGCACAACGACCTGTGGGGGCCTACACCCGTGCAGAGTCTGCGGAGCTAACGGGCGTCCTGTGCTGCCTGGTCTGCGAGTTGCCCCTATGGGTGAATCGGAAGAGGGCACACGATGGGCGAAAGCTCCGGGAGTCGTACAAATGTAGAACTAAAGGACACACCGGAAGCATTCTGTTCGATGAAGCGGCAGAGCTAGCGATAATTGAGTTTACCTCCGCCTTCGGGGCGGAGCATGTCTACGACGAAGTCGTCCATCCCGACGCGGTAGCGGAGGAGTCCGCACGATGCCGGGTGGAGATGGCACAACTGGCCGGAAAGATCTCCGGCAAAGACCGCGTCGCGGCAATCGCCAGGATGAACGAACTATCCGAGCGCCTCACGGAGTTGGAGGAGACGCCGGAAACCGGTACCCGAGTGGAACGGGTGGACACGGGCCGCACGTGGGCCGAAGAGGTCGACAGGCTGTCCCTGGCTGAACTGGGAGACGAACTACGCCGGCGGGGCGTCCGTATCGGCATCCGGAAGACATCGAACAAACCCGAGGTGATCGAGGTCCGGGTGTTGACCCCGGGCGCCACCGACGGGTAGCCCCCGGCTGCTCGTTATCCTGGCCGGATGAGGACATCTTCCGACTACCTGATGGTCGAGGGCACCCGGCAGGAGATCCTTGGTGAGATCCGCCGCCTCGCCGAGGGCTGGGACCACCTCGGGAATCAACGATTGGTCCAGGAGGCTAACCGGGCTGTCTCGGATCTCCTCCTGGGAGCAATATCCGTTCGGGTGGGTCATGTGGTCTACGACGTGACAGATGACACACAGGGGGTCTAGTCTGACCGGGCCGCCCGGCAACGGGCCGGGCTCGATCTAGGACAACTATATGATCACCCAAGCGGACAACGCTACGGCGTTGAGAAGGTCGCTTGACTCTCAGCCCGTTGTGGGTCTGTGGGCAAGCGAGCAAGACAGCCCCGGACTCCGGCGGGCTGAGTCATGCTAGCGACGTATACGGAGAAGTACGTCAGTGCGGACGGGTTCGTCCACGACTTCGCCACGGAGTCGTTGGAAGACCCCTCGATCACGGCGTTTGTCCCCCGATGTCAAAGCAATCGATGCTACCCCTCGCTGCGGTTCTTCCGCAGGGAACTTCGGGACAACACGCCTGCAAACGCCGTTCGCTGCCAGTGGTGTGACTGGCGAGAGCGGGTGCACCTATGAACAGCCCAGCCCCTACACTCCCGGGGGGAGGTAGGGATATGGAATACGATCATGACTGCAACTGCAACCCTGGGCAACAGATCTGCCGTGTTTGCGGGTCTGCCTGCCACTGTGGGCAGTGATGCGTTACGACGAGACCCCGCCATGGTCGCGACGCAAGGAATCCTGGTGGTCGTTGTACGGCCGCGCGGTCCGATGGTTCTCCGTGATGTACGCCATCATGCTGCTGCCGCTGGTCATCCTCTTCTTCGTCAACCCTGAGGAGGCTTGGGAGAAGACGAAGATTCTCGGTATCGGCCTAGCGGCCTGGTCGCTCCTGTTGCCCACTGCCTGGTGGTACAACCGCCGTGATGGCGGCATCATGGTTGACCAACTGATTGCGCCAGAGGAAGAACACCGCTGAAACGACAGAAAGCCCCCTCCCAGGCCCGCGAGGACCCGAGAGGGGGCTTTCGTTATCCGATGTCCCACGACCGGCCACAACGGGAGCAGCAGACCCTAAGGGGCTCCCCCGCTGGATTTAGAATGTGGTCAAAGTCGTGGCCGTACGTACTGCACTCGTGTTCGGCGACAATGCGCTGTGCTTCCTGTAGCTCCACTAGACCTCCTTCGCGGCCTGTCGCCGGCGGATGGCCTTGACCCACTGGAGCGCGACCGCGGCAACCTGGATCAGCTCCTCAGCCCTCTTGTCGTCGTCGGGCTCGCTGAGGGCTTCGTAGACCTCTTCGAGGAGGATCAGGTCCCACCCAAGGGTGCCTTCTTCGCGCCGGGTGGCTTCCAGCTTCCGGATGTCCCAAAGGCTGTCCGCGTACAGGCGTCGATACGCGGTCGGATAAGGGCCACCGATGTCCGGGTGGTCCTGCTGGCCCCACCGGTTGTCCTGGCGAACCATCTCTTCGGCGACGGCGCCGAATACCTGGGTCGTCTGGTTGAGGTCCTCCATGTCCATCACGCAGCCGCCTTTCTGGCGGCCCGCATCCGGGCTGCCCTTAGTCGTAATTGGGTCAACGTATCCCGCTCGACGACGTACGTCGGATCAAGGTCGGGGAATCGGGTCGCAGTCACTTTGACCGTACGGACCTTGGGGCCGCCGATGAGGGCGCCCTCAGGCGCCCCGGTCAGCCCTACGATTCCGTGTGATCGGACATCCCGGATGACGGCGTTGCCGTTGATGTCGACGACGGTCATTCGTTCACCGGCTTCCAGGTGACCCGTTCAAACCCTGGGCTGGCTAGGAGCTGGGCGGTCATCTCCGCCAACGCGTCGTCGGTGCTTGCGTACTTGAGCAGGGTCGACCCATTCCGCCGTTTGGCTTCGATGATGTAGCCGCCTCGGGGCTTCGAGGGGTCAATGGGTCCGGTCATCAGCCGACCTCGTAAGGGCGCTCACCCGTCGGGATGTCTTCTAGAGAAACTACTTCGAACCTGTCGAGGTAGTACCCATCGTTGTCACACAGGACGGTATCGAATGCGTCGGCCGCGGTGTCATTCGTTACGATCGGCTCCCCCGTCCGATCAATGAGGTATACGACGTGGGTCTCCACATCTTCCGGCTCCAACACGATCCGGTAAACAACTTCGTCAGCCATTTGCTTTCTCCAATCGATCGAGGGCTTCTTTCTCGCGGACCAAGGACCGCTCCGTCTGCTGATGCCAGAAGCGGGCTTCGTAGACCCAGTGGTCCTTCTCCCGATGGGCCGCCGCTAGCCGGCGTTCCAACGTCTTGCAATCACACTCACCCCGGGTGGCCCGATGCAGGATCAGGCCACCCAGGAGAGCCCAGGGAATCAGGGTTTTCATTCGCTGTCGATCTCATCCGCGTGCATCCGAAGGACAGCCCTGACCACCTGAGCGGGGATCAGCTCGTTCGGCGGCTTGTCGTCCAAGGTATCCGCCAGGAGCCGGAGGGTTACCGATACGACACCCTTGGCCGCCGTCCGGTAATCCGTCAGGCCGTAGTCATCATGAGGAGCGTTCTCGATTTCCGCTTCTGCTGAGTCCAACAGTTCTTCGAGGAATTCCCTCATGGCAACCAGCTTTCTGCGTCGGCGTGTCTCCCGCGGTCGTCCACGTATAGGGCGAACAACGGCTTCCCACATTGGATCTGGTCGAACGGGATGCCCCAGTGATTGAGCCATCCTTCGATCGCCTCGTAGTCCGTCCACGGGCGAGACGTGTGAATGACAATCTTGTAGCCCTCAAGACGGAGTTCGTCGACCTTGTGGACGTTCTCGCCGATCGGATTGCCGATTCCCGAGGTCGGGTTATCCGGCGTCCACAGCGGATAGGCCAGCGTGCCGTCTAGGTCGACTCCGACCCATTTGAGGTCTGACCGGGGCGGCGGGTTGGTGTAGGTCATTCGAAGGACTCCTCCAAGTTGTCGCTGAGCAGAAGGCCCGCCTTCTCCGCGAATTCGCGGAGAGTGATGAAGCCCTCCCAGGGGTCTTCCGTGGAGAATTCGGCAATCAGTTCGCCGTCACCTCGGGTATCCCAGTCCGGCCCAGTGAAAACCCTCACGGTGCCGTGGCCGTATCGATAGCGGAGATAGAGATACCGGCCTGTGTCAGTCCAGGCGTCCCATTGCGCCGGGCAGCCCCAGCAGGTCTGGATGGCTTTGACGATGGTGTAGGTCATCGGCGGTCGTCCTCCAGTGTCTGCTTGAAAAGGGCGACTACGTCAACCTTCCCCCGAAGCTTCCAGCGGATCAGCTCGATAGCCTGGACGTTGAACCAGACAGCCGCCGCGTGATCCTCGTCCGTCTGCCCGGCCAGCAATTTGAACGTGTGCCGGAGAAGGGACCCCTTAGCGTGCTCCAGGGCCTCCGCACTGTCGAACTGCTCCCAGTTCCTCGACTCGTACTTCTCCGCTCCACGGGCCATCCAGTGGCCATAGCGGGTCAGCATCTGGTCTTCGTACGGCTGGTCAGCCGTCCAGGCTAGCTCGGGGCGCTCTTTGCCGGTCGCAGTGTCACGCATTCCCCCGCCGGGGAATGCCTTACGCTCTCCGCTGTCTTCCATCAGTTCTTGCCCTCCAAGTCCTTACGAATAGCGGCAACGATTTCCGTCACGTTGACCACATCGCCAAGGCAGGCAACGGTCTCGCCTTCGTCGAAATCCTCGGAGTACCCGAGCCAGAGTTCATCGTCCTCGATGAACAGGTAATAACGGTCGTCATTCATGCCTTCAGCCCTTCGATGATGTTTCCGACAGAGGCAGTGAGGTCCCTAACGGGGACCTCGTCCAACACCCGAAGGCTTTCGATCGCCTTGTCGATCTTCGTATAAACCGAGTCCAGCTCACGGGAAATCCCGCCACAGACGTGGCGGACGGTGTCGTAGGCGCTATTCGCCTCGATAAGCTCCGACGCCAGGTTGTCCTTCTCGATCTCCAGGGTTTCGATCAGCTGAAGAGCGTCCGTCAGTCGGCCGTTCAGCTCGATGATTTCCCCGTGCTGCCGCTCGATCTCCCGGAGCTGTTCAACGATAACTACGTCGTGGCTCATCAGTTCTCCTCGACCTTCCGCAGGTCTTTCTTCCGGAAGTCATTACCAGCGAAAACCACATTTACGTATGGGTCAGCTTCGTTTTCGAACATCTCACAAATGTTAATCGCCTTAACGTCGGATTCCGAATGCCCGGAATCTGCCATTTTGCTAAGACGTCCAATAAGCTCCGAAAGAATCATTTGCTCTCTCCCTCTAACTGTGATCGGCCGATTGCCAGTTGTCCCCGGGCGGCCCAACCTCCGCCGGGATGTCCATTGCTTGCCCTCTTGGCGGCGCCGTCAGGCTGACCGTCATGGCGTTCTTCAACCACTCTCGATGACGCTCGACGTTCTTCCGGGGAACGGAGAACGCCAAGGCATCATGAATGTTTGCCTTGCATTTACGGAGGGCGGGTATCGGCAGCTGGAGCACGATGTCACAAATAACCTCCCGTGTCCCGCTCTGGCCCTCAAGGGCAGGGCCTTGGGTAAACTCCCGGCCCTTTTCCACCCGCATCTTGCGGCCCCATTGATTGACGACAAAGCCGTCTCTACGGGCTAGCCTTCGGACGCGGTCCTGCCAGGCAACGAGCACCCGGAATTGCGAGTCCATCCCTTCGCAGAACTGTTGGGCGTCCTCCAAGGGCAACTTCGCTTGCTTGGACAACGTCTTCGGCCTACCGCCGTAAGACCACCCGTGGCCCAGCGGCTTCGCCTTCTGGCGATACTCCGCCGTCACCGGGTCGTGCTTGTCCGTCCCGACGACGTCTTTGCCCCAGGCCGCCCATGCGTTGATCAGGTGGCCGTCTGCCCCGGGCTCGAATCGCTTGGCGTACTCCGCGTCCCCGGATAGCCATGCGACGATTCGGGCGTCGGCATTCGAGAGGTCGCACTCCAAGAGAACTTCGTCGTCCGAGTCCGGCAGGTAGTAGAACTTCTCCTTCTTGTCGAAGATGGTCAGCCCGGGTTTCGTGGTCGACCATCTGCCCGATGCCTGGAGCATCGTGATCTCTGGGTGGACCCTGCCGTCCGGGTGGACGTTGTCCAGGGTCAGCTGAGCCAACGACCGGAAACCCTTAACCTCCGCCAGGGCGGCTCCGAGGTCTTCGGCATCCGTCCCCTTGGTCAGCTGGGTCAGCGTCTCGCCACCGAGGGATAGCCCATAGAACGGCGGCAGCGGCTCGCGCTCCAGGCGCGAAGCCTCTTCGGTATCCCGGGCAATCCAGCGCTCCCGGGCGGCTATCTGGCTCTTGGACAGCTTCCGGCCATTAGCCGCTATCCCGGAGAGCAGTTCATCCCTCCAGCCAGCGACAGAAGCTCTGAGCGCTTGAGCCTTCTCCCCGGCCTTCTGTCGATCGCGGTCCCGGTTCTCGTAGCCGTCCGTCTTCGGCCAGTCGACGGTGTCCGGGGTGATCCCGGCGTCCGCAAGGGCCGACACGATGACCCGCTTGCCGTCAGAGGTCGACCACGGGTTATCGCTGTCGGTCGGGAGGCCGTAGTCCTCAGCCAGCCTCCCGACGATGACGTCTCGACGGGCGGCGAGTTCGTCCCGCCGGCGGGTGGCCGCTGGGATATCGACTCGCCATCCGTTGGAGGAGATGACCGCGGCTCTCGCCGCGATCTCCTGTTCCCGCATGGGGTAGCCGACGTAGTCCCGGTCGTCGTAGCGCTCTCCGTTGCCGGACAGCTTGCCGAGTTTGACGAGGGCAGCCGCTACCCGCTCGGACGCCTCGACGTCGCCGACGAGGTAAGCCCGATAGCGAGGGTCGTCGACCGGGATTCGCCCGAAGCCGACCCAGTCCTCTTCGCCGTCCTCGACGTATTCCGCGGCAAGCTTCTTGAGGTCGTCAGTCTTCCCGCCGACTCCGAGTTGATAAGCCTGCTCGTCCAACCCGAACCACTTCTTGGCTGACTCCGGGCCGTCGGCCAACGCCTCGCGGCCGAATCGGTTGACGTACTTGAACGGTGCTGGGTTGACCAGGCCGGCGTGAGTCCACGTGTCGTAGACCCGGCCCTCCATAGCCAGCTTTACGGGCTCGTTCGACCCCGGGCCGAAGATGGCCTTCAGGTCGAATGCGTGGATATTATGGCCGACGATCCAGCGGGCTCGGCGGATAACGTCCCGCATCTCTTCGAGGTCGGTAGTGATGGTGACTTCGGGATCACCTTTCCACCGATAGCCGCCGAGTCGGAAGAAGTCTTCGGGGGGCATCGAGTAGATGAGATGCGCCGAATGGGTTTCGATGTCTACTACGAGAGTTCCTTCAGGCTTTCGCACGAAGTCGCCTCTCTCTTGTTTTAACTCGTTTGCATTCTCGGCAGTAGCGAACCTCGTAGCCCTTTACCGTCGAAAACCCCGTGTTTTCCTTCGTGTATTCATGGCCCGCTGGACAAGCTTTGACCCCGGCATGTCGACTCCGCGTGACGTTCGGCCCCTCACCCCGCTGGATATTCACGGCCGGAGTAACCGGCTCCAGGTGCTCCGGATTTACACAGGGTGGGATTCGACACAGGTGATCAAGGTGTAAACCTGGGGGCACCGGGCCCTTCAGGAAGTCAAAAATCGCCCTATGGGCGCCCCACGGGCGGCCCTTGTAGAAAGTGGCTCCGTATCCCGCGTCGTGACTAGCGCCTATCCAGAGCCAGCAACCCGTCTCCTCGTGCTCAATAATTCGAGCACACCAACGGAACGGTAGTCCTGCGTCTTCAGGCGTGAGAGTGCCCTTCGGGGCAACCATGGTTTTCCCTCCGGGTTAACCGGCGGCCCCTTGATCGGGGCCGCCAGCACGAATCAAGTAATCGGGTATCAGAAATCCGGCTCGTCGTCCGACGTCGTCTCCGCGGGCTCAGCCTTCTTCGGAGCCGCCTTAGGGGCAGCCTCGCCGCCTCCACCCTTGCTGCGAACCACACTCACCGTGTACTTGATCCACCGTTTGCCCTTGGGGACCTCGCCCCGGGTGATAGTGACCTCATCACCCGGCTCGGGCGATTCGTCAACCAATGCATTCTTGAGAACAGTCGCAGTCGCATCGAGCTTCATCAGACGACCCGCCCGGTTCCGGAACGTCAGCGACGGGACTACCAGGTCTTCGGGCTGATAGGTGAAAGTGTGCGCCGGAATGGTCCGAGGCTTCACGCTGATCAGCGTGCCCGTGAAGGAATCCCCGGCGTTCTCCAGCGACACGAACCCCGGCTGGTCAGATTCGTTGGTCTTGTACGTGTCCCAGCTACCCATTACTTGTTTCCCTTCGGAGGGTTGATCCAGACCGCGTCACACTGCTTCGGGTCCGGGTATTCGACGGCGACGCACTCGAACAGATGCCCGATCTCGCCGTTCTTCTTCATCATCGACTTGTACCGGCGCTTCACGCCGTGGTCACACTCCGACGGCTCACCCGCCCACTCGGGCGGCTCTACGCTACCCGCGGGTTGCCCCGGCCTCAGCCTTTTGGGGCCGACCCATCGCCGCCGATCTGCTTCTTGAAGAAGGTGTCCACGGTCGCGACCTTCTTCATCAGGGTGGACAGCTTGCCGTCGTAGTCCTCGATGCCCATTAGGTCAGCGAGGTAACCCGCGCTGCCGTGGACGGTGACCTTCGGGGCGTCGTAGCCACCGTGGGCCGGAAAGGTCACAGAGACCCAGTTCTCTTCTGCCACTACGCTCTCCTCGTTATCCGCGAACGGGTTGAAATCAATGTCAGCGGGCAGACCCATTGGTGAATTCGCCTCCGCAGTACATTTCTCTGTCATCAGTCGACCAATTGCCGATCATGGCGGGCCGCTCATCCGGAAACAGCTCCGGGACCACCCACGACTGGTACATCTCTCCTCGGGTAACCGTGATGTCAAACAAGCTCGTCACAGGCTTCCCCCTTCTCTCTTGGACAGCGAATGGGCCGCCGCGTTGGACAACACCCGGCGTGATCCCGGGCCTTCGTAGGCCGACTCCGATTCCCTCCGGACGCGATTCATGGCGACCGCCAAGGCGTCCCGGGCTCGCGTCAGGTTCATCCGGGAGATGCCAGCGGAGGCGTCGTAGTCCTCGGCGACATACCGGGAGAACAAGACCTCCGCATGTCGCGGATTGATGACCTTCATGCCTTCCTGGGCGTCGATCCATTCGACGTGAGAAGGCGATCCGGGAATATCGTTGGCTCCCCCGTTCTCCAGGATTCGCCGGACGTCGTCCGTCGAGTAGTAGACCTGGGCGGAGAAGACTTCCCGATCGGCCAGCTCGGCGCCGACGCACTGCCGGGCGATAGCCCGGAGCACTTTCCCCCGCTGTCCCTCGTCGTACGACTGCAAAGACGACAGGGTGTTCGGGGATTCCAGGATCTTGACCCAGGTGTCGTTACGGATGTCCTCGACGTCCAGAACGCCCGTCCACGAACGGGATACCGTTAGGGCGGCCTTCTCGACTTCTTGGACCAGATCGATTTCGTCATTCATCAAGTTAGCCTCTCGCCAGCACATGTCAAGTAATCAGGCAGAACGAAGGTCAACGCCGAAGGTGCGCTTGCCCTCCGACGACCACGACCCACATGCGTCGCACCGGTAGCGCTGGTAAGCCCCAACGACTGTGTGACGGAATCCCCGTGGCTTCAACGCTTCCGGGCCAGCCGGGCAGCGAGGACAGCCGTCGGTCTCCGAGTAGAGATTACGGTTCGGGTGTTCGTGCCCGATCCACGGCAACATCTTGTCGTAGAGGTCAACCAGTAGGTTGACGTCCTGAATGTTGTACTCCTTCATCTCTTCCCAGGCGTCAAGGTCGCCCTTCATGCAGCGAAGCCAGAGGTCGAACCCGGAGTGCTGGACCTTCCCCGCCAACCCGAGTTCCTGGGAGACGTTCTGGAGCTTGCTGCTGACAAACCGGAAGTGCTTCCGGGAGGTCAGCATCAGGTCGATTTCCTTGTGCGCCGACGGTCGGCCCAGGCCCTCCAGGAGGAAAGCCCGCTGCATCCACCGGGTATCGAATCCCTTCCCGTTCCAGGACACCAAGGCGTCGGCCTCGTCGAACAGCTTGAAGGCGGCCCGGATCATCTTCTTGTAGTCCGACTTCTTCGGACCACCGAAGAACATGATGTTCTCCGCAGGCTCGTCGACCCAGCGGGCCCCGAAGCTCATGATCTCGCCGCGGTCTTTGATCTGATTCAGGCTGACGTTTTGCTTGAACAGCCCCCAGACGTACGCCAGGTTCGGCGACGTCTCGATATCCCACGCCAAAATACGCGGTTCGGTCATCCTGCGGTCTCCTCGTCGTAATATCCGCCGGTTGACTCCCTGACGGCGTCCCGGATATCCCTAGCCGTCAGACCTGCATCCAGGAAATCGAGAATGTCCCCCAGCAACCCTTCGGCGTTGTCGCCTTCCAGATGGAAGACCAGTTGTTTAGTCATACGCCCGATCGGGAACAGGTTCGACACGTTGGCATAACTAGCGCCTAATGCATCCGCCGGAGGGTCCCAGTCCACCAGTGGACTGTTGTCAAACGGCATGGAGCGGATAATCCCTGTGAACCCGAAGACACTGTGTCGAACCCGGTCGCCCGGTTTGAAATCGGTCACCGGTTAGCCTTCCGGGACGCCTTCTGACGTCGGTTGAGGGAACGCCGGGTGGCCTTCGTCTTCAGGGACACCGTCCCGCCGTACACGTGCTTGCCCAAGGTGTTCAGGGCGAACAAGATGGCCTTCTGATAAGACGTGCTCTCCGTCATTCGTTCTCCTCGATCGCTTGCCACGTTTTGCTCTCCCGGTCCCACCAGGCGACCCGACGGCCGTCTTCGTCCAGCCGGATGATTGTCGGCGGGCCGTCGTTACCCCGGACGACCGTGCATCGCCACGTCATGCGCTGCCCCGGATGAAGCCCGGGAGGTCAGCCTCCGACAGCTCGGTGTACGGCAGGTGCCCCGGGGCGAGAGGGTTGGCAACTGCCTCGATCCAACCCTCGTCGGAATTCGACCAGATCTCCACGGAGTCCCCGCCAACACGGTAATAACGCTTGGGCCGATTCGAGAGACAGTTGTCCCGGACGAAGTAGCGGTAGCTCATCAGACCTCCTCGCCGGTCTCGACGTCGATCAGCGTGTAGTGGTTGTTGGGCAGCTGCCACCCCTTAGCCCCGCACTCACGAGCTTCATCCGCCTCCTGTCGGCTCGAAGCCCACATGAACCACCCCGGGTTGATCTCGTAAACAAACTCGTGACCACCGTTAGCGTTCGCTAGCGTGCGGAGCTTCGGAGTCTCTCCCGATGCCAGGAGTTCTTTCTCCCAGTCGGCCAACGGAGTCGTCTCCGGCTCCCCCCCGAACTTCTCGTTGAGGGCGTCGGCGATCGCCTGGGCCATCTCATTGTCGTCGTCGATCTCCGGGGTGTCGGAACGGGCGACAAGGAAACCTCTGGCGTCCTTGACTTCGTCTCCGTCGGCGTAGAACGGCGTCGTGTACTTCGGGCCATCCGTCGGCCGCGGTCCGATAAACGTCATGATCTCTCCTACAGTCCGAAAATTCCGACGACCGGGTTTCCGTTGTCGTCCTCGTCTACTGCGACATCTGTTGCCGACTCCCAACTCTGGGCATGGTCGGCATACAGGGCTACACGTCGTGCCCCGTAGCCCTGGTTAACGAGCGAATGCAGCGCGTCAACCAAGTCGTCCAAGTCCATTAACACTCCCTAAACGAAAGAACCCGCCTCGCGGGCGGGTCGGCTAGATATTCGATTGCTCTCCGGAAGAACTCCGGGTTATCCCCGGCTCTCCCTAGCAGTTGATTACACGGGCCGCAGAGACAGCCTCGGCCGCACTTGCCACACGTAGGCGGTGCGGGACAACAGGCGTGGTCGTGATCCCAGGCCAGCGCCTTGGTGGCCCCGGTCGCCCGCTGACACAGGGCACATTTGCCACCCTGCTCCGCCTTGACGGCGGCGTAGTCCTCGTCCGTGATACCGAAGTCCCGGGACAGCCTCGACGCCCTGGCGCGCCCTCGGGTGGCCTTACGGCGGGCCCGATGATGGGTGACACATCGAGGGCTACGCGGGCCGCCGTGGGGCGTCGGCCGGACGGTCTTCACGCCGTCCCTGAGGCAGTCTGTGCAGACGACGGCCCTACTCAACGCCGAAGTGTTCGTTCAGCAGACGGACGACGAGGGCGGCCAGTTCGGCATCCTGGTCGTCCTGGGTGATGTCTCCGTAAACCCGGAGAACTTCGTTGCCCCTGCTGTCGAAGACAACGTGTCGGCCGCTTCCGCGAACCTCGAAGGGAGTCGTCACCGTGGGCTCTTTAGCCGGCTCGGGCTTCGGGCCGACGAAGGACAGCGGGTCATCTGCGACCTTCACGGAGGCAGCCCGGACATACCGGAAATTACCCGGCTCGTTGCCGTCGGGCAGCACGGATCGCTCGTTGGAGTACTCGTTAAGCTGCCCCTTCTCCAGCAGAACCCCCGTAATCTCGTCGCCGTCCCGGGTCGTCGTAGCCGTCACACGGGTACCCTCTTTGATTTCCGTCATCACACAGCCTCGATTCCGAAGTATGCGTTCAGCGCCTTGGCGATAACCTCGGCGATCTTGGCGTCGTCCCCGGGCTCGTAGTCGTCGTGGCCGCTGTCCACCCAGGTGATCCGAGCCCCCCGGGCGTCAACAATGTAATCCTCGTCATCTGTCCCGAACGGCCCGACCAGCTTCGGGCCCTCGACCTCGGGCGCCTTGCCGATCAGCTCTCGGGTCGGCTCCGGGCTGACCACGGCGATGGGACGCCCGGGGTCCAACCACCAGGCATCCCCGTCGTCACCGTGAACCTCCAACCAGCCGTCGCCGTTGTCGGCCCCCCGGAACACACCCTCGTACACTTCATCGTTCGGCAGCCCGGAGCACGTCGCCGTCCCGCGCACCCGGTCGCCAACCTTGATTTCCGCCATGATCTCTCCCTAATATCCGAGTTTTCCCTCTGACACATACACCGGGAAACGTCCCGGCCCCTCGACGGTCCGCCCCATAAACCGGGTGCCGTCCTCGTTATCCTTATTCTTCGTCACTGTCACCGAATACCGGTGTTCTCCGTCGGGCTCGGCGAACAGGACGTAATTCGTCTTGTTGTAGAACGCCCCGTGCGATCCGGCCATTTCCTTGGAGAACACCGTGTTTCCCTCGCGGTCGACCTTCGACGCCTTCGTGTGATGAAGGACGACCAGGGTCACACCCGCGCGGGTTGCGATGTCTTTCAACAGGATGACGATCCGAGCTGCCTCCGTGTTGATGGACAGCCCACCGGTTACGTACTCCAACATGTCGACAACGACGACCCCGTAGGGCTTCATGTACTCAACCGCGCGCTCTACCGAGCGCGGGTTGTCCAACTGGAGATTGCCCGGTTGGACCTCGATCATCCTCGGGTCAGGGGTCAGCCCGTGATGTTGGAACCAGCTACGGAAACGGTTAGCCACCGATGTGAACGCCTCAGCCGCCAGGTAGAGAACCCGGGTCGCCTTTACATCGGCCTTCATGAAGCTTCCGGCAGTCACCAACTGCCCACAGAGGTCGATCATCATGGCCGTCTTCGCCGCCCGGCTTCCGCCGTACAGCAAGGTAACCTCGTTCTCCGCAAGAAAATCGGGGACGACCCACGCGGTCGACTCCATCGGCGCCGTGAGATCTGCGGCATCTTCCCGACGGAGATGGATAGCCGACTCACCCTCGATCCGCTCCAAGGCCTTCTTCTGACCCCGCAACCGGATCTCCTGCCGGGTGGCCTCTTCGGCTACGAGGTCGTCGAAGTCCGGCTCTGGGTCGCCCGGGAACCACGGCTCCACCTTCTTCAGGGCTGACCGGATCGACCGCCTGGCGTCGGACAGCGTGCCGCCGGGGCGGTCCTTGTAGGCATCGAGGAAGCTAGATTCGATCTCCTCGTCCGTCATCCGGATGCCCATAGCGACCGCGGCATACCTCATCGACAGCGGTCCGAGTTGTTCCCAGCCCTCGCCGGCGGGCATCTCGCGGACCCGCTGTAGGAGGGCATCGGGGTCAGACGGCAACGGCGCTGACTCACGCCGCCCGATGTCCTCCTTCACCATGACGAGGTCGACCCAGTCGGCGGGGAACTCCGGGAGGTCATCCCGGGCTACCACCTTCTGGAATTTCCATGCCCGACCGTCTGAGAGGGCCGTCGGCTCGACGAACAGCAGTCCTCCGTTGCCCCCTGCCGCCCGGATGTCGACGTCCTTGACGGGGACACCTTGGCGGCTGGACAGCTCGACACCCTCGGGTGCTCGGTAGAGAAGGTGTCGACCGCCGCCGCTGGTGTTCTGGATCATCGGCGTAGCGGGGGGCGTCAGACCCGCCGCCTTCAGGTTGCCCCAGCCGTCTTTACCCGACCCCTGGTCGATGTCGACGGCGACGATGCCCGACAACGCGCAGACGATGACTACGCCGTCGTAGTCGCCCCAGTGGGCCCGGATGGCGTCCGGGTCCGTCGGGTATTCGGCACCCTTCTCGGGCGACCAATGGCCATCACGGAAGCGGGGAATCTTGCGGACCTTGCCGTCTGACCCGGTGACGAGGTCGACATGACAGGGGTAGCAGCGATAACCCAGCTCGGTGTATCGGACGGCCGCCTCTGCTGCTGGGTTGGTCATTTGCTATCCCCTTTCGGCACCCAAGGCCATCATTCGGAAGTCGGTAGCCGTCGGTAACTCGAAGTCCTCCGGATAGCCAGCATCCTTGAGGGCGTCGAAGTGTTTCGAAATGGCGTCGGCAAGCTCTCGAAGAACAGCGGCCACGGCCTGTCCCGTGGAGCAATCGAGGACATGCCGTGTGTCGTTTCCAAGGGCATCGTTTGCTGCACGTACCAGCCGTGCTGAAAGCCCGCTCACGCCGTCTTCCTCACGGCAGGCATCGAGAGCTAGGGCACCCTGAGAATCAACGTCCCCGTTTTCCCATCTGACGAAAACCGATCCGCGGTTCTGGCTGATGACGCTTCCGTAAAGCTCCTCGTCGTATGGATGGTGTACGAATTCGCCCTTAGCGAAGGTTGGCAAGTCGATCACGATGCCCCCTCGATCTCGTCGGCCAGTTCGTGGAGGGCCTCACCAAAGCGGCCCATATCGAGAGCTGCCGTCCGAAGGACGATAACGGCGACTGTCCCACACAGTTCCCGTGCGATATCTACATCGACATCCTCTAGTACTCCCTTACGGCTTGCGAGTTCACCCTGAACAGCCTCGACTATGTGTTTGGACAAATCGCTCACGATGTCTCCTCGTTGAACGGGAACACCCTCCGACGGACGGCGCTCATGATCTCCGGGTCAGCCAGACGATTCGGCGGGCCGTCCGGGACGTCGTAGAAGTCATCGAGATGCTCTTCCAGTTCGACGAGGGCCGGGTGGCCGTAGAACATCGCCTGGACTTCCTTGTCGTCGACATGACGGCGGAGTCGCCTTTGGGCGTAGAACGCCCATGCGGCTGACCACTTGCTCTCAGCCAACGGATTCCACGGGCCGACGTAGATCGTGATCGGGATCGAGGTAAGCGTAGCCTTCACGCGGATTTCGTAGCTCTTCTTCGGGTCCCATCTCTTGTCCATCACGCCTCCGCGAACTCGGCGTTATCAGGAAGGAGGCCCTTGTATTCCGCTGGGATCGCACCCTGATACCAACAGTTATTAGTCTCGTAGACCTTGCCATCATCAATTCGACGGAAGCGAAATGTCCGTCCGGCAAACCCGGCAGCCCCACACCGCACAGCGCTTTCGCTGGCCTGCTCACCGACGACGTAGTGATAGCCATCGACCCGCATCACGGGCTGACGTGTATCGGTGAGTTCGCCCGCGTTCTTCCATCGGACCTTTTCGTCCCAGAAATCGAACGTTGACCGAAGAGCGCCACTAAGGATTTGCTCCGCCTCCTCTCGGGTAGCCACAGCAGCCCATCGGGTAGAACCGCCCTCGGACTCCTGATAAGCGAACCAATCGCCATCAATCTGGTAGATCTCACAGTAACCAGCCGCAGAGGGCGGGTTCTGTCGTAGGTTCTCCCTCTCGCCGTACTTACGATGACGATTACGATCCGAATAGACGATGTCCATCACGCCTCCAACAGCCGACGGAGATGGCGAAGCGATCGGAGGGCCTCGCTGGCGTCGGATTTCTCCGGCAGTGTCGGCAGGAACTTCGCCAGCGCTTCGATTTCTTCGATCAGGCTGGGAATCCTCCGGCGGGCCAAGCGTTCGCCGAGTTCCCGGTACAGCCCAATGAAGTCGGAGGGGCCGTCTTCTGCGTATACCTCATGGGGGTCAAGTCGGTCAGTCATCGGGATCACTTCTCGGGAAAAGCGCGGGCATTGAGGGCGGCGGCGACGTACTTGGCGAAGTCGTGAGCGTCGTTTTCAGTCAGGCCGTGGTATTTGAAGACATCGGTGAGGACGTTTATTACCAAGACGTTATTGTCGTCGTAGACGTGGTCTCCCCACGCCCGGAACGGAGACAGGATCTTCGGCGTTTCGACCTTCGGAGCCGGGCCGACAAGGGGGCGCGGGGTGGCCTCGGTCGTCGTCAAGAGTTTCAGGTACTTCGTATCATGTCCGTACCCGTTCAGCCCGTTATCCCACTGAACATTAGCTACTACACCCATGCCGAAGACAATCGTTCCGGTTGCACCGTCGTACTCCGCCAGCCCGTGTTTGTCACAGCGGTCATACCGCACACGATCACCCTTGTTGAACCCAGACATATCAAATCTCCCTAGCTTGTTGCTTCCTGTCAGCACGAATCAAGTATTAGAGCACGCGAAAATCACACGACGACGCGACAGAGCACCGCCGACATTGCTCGCCCGGCTTCGGGTCGAAATTGCCCGCCTTGATCCCCTCGTCGGCCTTGTGGAATCGGGCCGTCAGGGTTTCTACGGGAATCGTCGTCAGGTCCTTCTTGACGACCTGAGCCGCACTGATGCGGCCCGTCTTCGTGGGGGGTTTGGCAGTCATCGCATAGACGCCCCTGGAGACGTCTGAGTTGCCCGTAGCCCGCCTCACGGCTTCGGCGTACACCGCCAGCTGCCCCGGGTCGTCCGGCGTCTTAGAGCCCGCCTTGACGTCCACGATGACGAAGCCTGCGGCATCCACCCGGACTTGGTCCGCCGACCCGATGACCCGGACGCCGTCGAGATCCATGTCGACGGCCCACTCGACGGCGGGGACCGCATCGGGTGACCAGATCGGCGGCAGAGTCTCCGCTATCTGGAGATAGTTGACCAGATGCCGCCGGAGGTCGTTGTACCGCCTCGGGACGTCCGTCGGACCGTGGTACGTCCCGGACGACTGCCAATAGTCTGCGTTGGGTGTCTCCTCCAGACGAGCGTTGACGTCCTGCCTAAAGGCCTCCTGAGCGACCGGAAGCATGGCGTCGACCGTGAAGGCGACCTCGCGCTTCTCGCCGGCTTCGGCGGCGGAGTGGACCCCGAGGCCCGTGGCGAACCATGCAGCGGGTCGACTCCAGACCTTGGCTATCCGTTCGAGGTAGAAGGCGTGGGGACAGCTCTCGTAGCTGGAAAGCTGACTCCAGGAGCGCGGTCGGGTCTTGTACTCTTCCCACTTCTCGTCAGCAGGCATCTTTTACGAACCTCATGATTTCTTCGATCGTCACTCCGAGTTCTAAGAGGTTCTCCACTGCCCCCAGAACTCGCCAGGAACAATCGGGATCACAGTCCATAGATCGTTCGATAAGCCCGAAGGAGGCCCGCTTGATTACTTCCGTTGTTGGGTCATCAGCTTGCGACATCAGCGACCTCCACGACGCAATGGTGTTCGTACGGCGGGCAGATAGCCCAGACCTTGTAAAACCTCGCCTCGGCATCCTGGGCCCACTCGGGTTCGCCCGGGATGTCCCCGTTGAACCCGAAGTCACCGAAGGTGTGGCAATGCTCCGCCAGGAGCCGGCGAACCGGCTCGAAGGCCGGTTCGTGCTGGCTGACGTCGTCCCTCGTGATCACTATCAGCAGCGCGCCGTCTTGGAAGGCGTACACCCTGCCGTCTATATCGGCAACCAACCCCATTGTGGGTCCCCTTACTCCGGCCAATCCTCCCGTGCCGGGAGGGACCATTTAGCCCGGTCATCGACCGGTATCTTCGTATTCTCGTCGACCCGGATAATCAGGTCCCCATCGCTCTCTACCCGTGGTGTGTACTCGAAGCCACCGAATCGCTGACCTGGGAGCGGTGGGATATCCGGGTCATACCTGACGACCAGGGAGAAGTCATCCAGCTTCTGATAGAAGGCCCGAAGCTTCTCCAGCTTCCGCGGGCTGCTCATCGAGTTACTCGCGGACATCCCCTTGCCCTTGGTTTCCAGGTACTCCAGATGCAGCAGAATCATCCGGTAAGGGACGGCTTGCACCATCTCCCCGGAGATATCCCAAGGCAGCGACTTCTTCAACCGTTCTACCAGAGACTCCACAGGTTTTCCCCCTGTGTGCCGTAGGTAGTAGGAAATGCCCGACTCAGTGATGCCTTCGATTTTCGCCACCTCGGCCCGGGTGAAACCCTTGGCTAAAAGGGCTTCGATTCGATCCCGTGACGTCGTACGCTTCCTCGCCATTGTGTAGCCCCCTTCGTCTGAGGGTTACTTTACTGGTGGCCCCAGTACGCCTCAAGTCATGTGCTCTCCCTCACCCCTGGGCCACTCGTTGCAGCCTGTTGCCCCGTACGTCGTGGGGACTACCCGGAGTTGTTAACGAGACATCCCGGGTCGTTGTGTCACCGTGACCTACTTTCGGGTAGTTTGCACTCCGCTGACCAGGGACTTTAGCCCCATAGATAGAACACCTGTTCTAAACTCTGGGTGGCCTGTCGGATGACGGACGGTAACTTGAAACCTCAACTGACCTGGGCTGTTAACCCGTTCGGCGTAACCTCAAGGAAGCCTCTGAGGTCACTCTGGTGGCGCAAGGACCTCTCAAGTTATGAGAGAAGTTGGTGGGCTCAACCCACGTCGACGACGCCGGCGTGGGGAGCCCCGCGCCCGTCGGCGCGGGAAGGGCCACCCCGGAGGATGACCCATCCTGCCACGACGGACTAGCGCTGCCACACCTTTCGGGTGACCGCGAGGATGGCCAGGGCCAACCCTCCGAGGAGAACGCCCCGCTCGGCACACCCCTGAGGCCCGTAATCCCGCCGCCCGTCCAGCTGAGGCATCGACTCATCCAACGCCGACACGACTTCGTTAGTCTGCCCAAAGACGTTCATTTGCTTCTCCTGACTCGGAATGCGGAATGGGCGATGACACCCATCTGATTGGACAGCGAGCCGCCGAATGCGGCCCGGTATTCGTGGTCAACCACGCCGCCCTTACGGGTGCGATGAAGGGCGGCCGGAAGCTGTTCGGGATGGCGTCGAGTGCTGCAAATGCACTCGACAACGGCGCAGTCTGTCAAGTTATCTCCTTGCAGCACATGTCAAGTAATCGGGTATGAGAAAACGCGGAGGGTCAGCCCTCTACGGAAACCGTGTGCGCCTGATAAGGCGTCCCAGACAGGCTTAGATCGGCTCTAGCGGCCACAAAAGCCGCCCGGGAGCGGAACACCCGGGTGCACGGGATACCCCTCTGCTCCCAGGTCAGCACGATGACAAGGTCCGGCTGTTCGGTGTCGTCCATTAGAAGTCCTCCGTTTCATGGCGACAAGAAGCCGGGCAGAGAAGAGAAGACCTGTCCGGCAAGTTGCTGTCGCGAGTGGCGTCCTACTTCTTTCCCGATCCACCACAGGTACGGCATGTGACCTGAATGAGCTGGTTCTCATCGTTAACGGTACCGTTGCCCGCGCATCCCTTACAAGTGTCGTCGTCAGCCATTGGCGTCCTTCCTTGCCCGATGAGCCTTCCGTGCGTCATAAACCGGGGTCCAGACAGCCGAGGCGGCGTCGTAGGCAGCCTCTAGCGTCTGCTGGGTACTCGGCGATACACCCAACCGTTGACCCATCCTCATTCGGCGATAGAAGCCATCGACGGCATCCCCTAGAAACCGGACCCGCCGGTCGTCCCTTTCGCGGTCAAGTAGAGACCGGACGAAGCTCATCCCGCTCCCCATCAGTTGTTACGTCCGGTCGGGTCGTAGCCGGCCCGCCGCATCTTGATGTCCTCGGCGACCCCCTCGGTCGTCATCGGCGGCGCTCCTTGGGCTTCGGGTTCGGGCCGTAGGGACACCCGTCGACCTGACAGCTTCCGTGGTGGCTGTCCGCCAGGTGGAGATTCAGGCATTGATAGACGACCCCCTCCGGCTCGGGTGCGTCCTCTGTGGGCTTTCCCCGCCATCGTGCGGCGTCGTTGCTCATCGTTTCCCCCTCGTGTCAGCCGTAGCAGATTGTCACCAGACGCCCATCCGGGTCGTACCCATTCATGGCACGGCACAGCGGTCCGAAGGAATCACCCTCAGCGGTGTACCAACGACCCGGCTGGTAGCCTGCGGAGATCAGCGCGGGATTCAGAACATCGTGTTCGCACCGCTGCCAGTTCTGGTAATCAATTGAAACGTCGGGCAGTATGTCGTAGATATCCCGGGGGTCTTCAACGGTCTCCATTACGTTACCTCCAGTGCCGCCCGAGGTACCGACCCTCGAAGCCGTCATCCTGAGTCGCCCGCTAGAGCCAGTTGATCCGCATCGTTCGCGGCTGACCCGTCCCGGGAAGATCATGTGAACCTCGTAGATGGCGACTGCCTGCCTGGGCAAGCGGCCCTGTTCAGCGGGCGCTATCCGTCTCCCGACAGTCGCCGCCCCGCTCACCCCCTTTTCGAGGTCTCCCGGGGCTATCAGGCCCGGGTGGATGCTTCCTCGATCTGGCGATGGTTCCCGATTCCCGTTGCTGCTTCTACCTCGCGGCGCAGTCCGTGTCCTCGGTGTCTGTCTGGCTTCCCGGTGTCCCGCTCGGCCTGACCCCTAGAACTATCCACGTGTTGGCAGCACGCGTCAAGTCATCGGGCGCCCGTGTCACCCGGATGGAGGAGTTGTCCTGGGCTTTCGCCTGGTCAGCGTCCGCCGTCTGACGCTCGCTCCGACAGCACGTGTCAAGCTATGACTCCCCCAAACGGGTGATATCTGGAGGGGTCGTGTTACGGATGTCGGCGATGCAACCTCACCTACTGGGGGACTAGGTAATTAAAGCTAGCTAAAGCTGACTGAAGACAACTTGAGGTCATCCGGAGGTCCTCCGTAGGAGGACCTCACAAGGGTAACTAAAGACAACCCTTAGTTGACCAAGCTGTCTTACAGGCGTCTAAGACTCCTCCGGGTCGACACGGAGAGCTGCCGGGTGCGCTAACACCGCGGGCAGCCCACAGCCCCCGCAAGTAGCGGACGGACCAGTTAGCGCTGGTTGACAGTGGGTTAGTGCCCACGATGAAGGAAGTTTCATCATGGTTAAGGTCGAAACCGAAGACGGCGTTGTTGTCCTGATGGATCACGCCGACTACGTGGCCCTCCAGGACTACCCGTTGGAGTCTTTCGGGGCGGGCCGAACACGGTACGTAAGCGTCAAGTTCAGTAGTACGAAAAGGCCCGCGTTGCACCGGGTTCTCCTGGGTAAGCGACCTGGGTTTGAGATCGACCATGTTAACGGTGATGGCTTGGACAACCGAAGAACCAACCTGCGGTGGGCTACTCGTTCCCAGAACAGGGCCAACAGCCGACTACCTCGAAACAACACCTCTGGGTTCAAGGGTGTGCAGCCCGCCGGTGCTAAATGGGTTGCCCACGTTGCCGGTAGGTATTTGGGTACCTTCGTCACCCCTGAAGACGCCGCCCGCGCCTACGACGCGGCGGCCATCGAAAACTATGGCGAGTTCGCCAGAACCAACGCAGCCTTAGGGCTGATCTAAATCTCCGGTGGGTTGAGCCAGCCCGTGAGTAATGACAGCCTCTCCCCTGTCATGGTCCGGGCTGTGCTCCCCATCGGGTTCAACCATCGACGATCAAGGAGTTCCAAGGATGACCGTGATCGTCGCTGCCAAGAGCGGGAAACATGTAGTCGTCGCTGCTGACAGGCAGACCACCGCGGGTGGGAGCCAGATGGAGAACTCCGAGCCGAAGTTGTTCATCCGGGGTCGGTACGTCATCGGGTGCGCCGGCGATGTCCGGGCATCTCAGGTTCTCCGGTACACGGCTAACTGGCCGACGTGGCGACCCAAGGAAGACCCAGACTGGCTCCGCTTCGTCGTTACCCGGGTGGTACCGGAGGTGCGACGAGCGCTGTCTCAGGCCGACGCCGACGACGCTGATGTCATCACGCTGATCGCGAACCGTGGACGGTTCGCCACGATCTACGAAAACGGCGCTGTCATGGCTGACCGAAGCGGTCGTACGGCCATCGGTAGCGGTCAGTCGGAGGCCCTCGGGTATCTGGGCAAGGAAGGCCCTTGGGACGCCGGAGACGTCGTCACAGCGGTCAGTAGGGCATCTCAGGTTGACGTCGGTTGCAGTGGGCCGATCTCGGTTGCTGACACCCGGTCGTTGGAAGTGTTGACCGAGGACGAGAGCTAGACAACTAGGGAGAGCATAGTGAACGACGACCTTGTCCTAGCACGTGTATCCGAGGGCTACGTAGTCCTTCCCGATGAGGCGATAGATCGTCTTGGCGTGGACTTCTTTGCCAAGCTCGGCGGTGTGTCCGCGGACAATGTCTACCGTCTTAGCGAAGTTTGGCCAGTGGAGCCTAAGTGACCTGGTCGACTGGTCCGCGGTACGGCCCGGAGTTCTACCGGAATCGGGCCATCGTTCGTAAGCGATCGGGTGGTTACTGCGAGCTTCCGGGCTGCGCCCTCCCGCTCGCTGCTGTCGACCACGTCATCCCGAACGCTGAGGGTGGCTCGGATGACATCGACAACCTACAGGGGCTGTGCAAGCCCCATCACGACCTGAAGACCGCTGAAGAGGCCCAGAGAGGGCGTCTACGGCGTAGCGGTAAGCGGAGACCGAGAGAACACCCAGGGAGAGCACAGTGAGCGATAACCTTGTATTGGCCCATATATCTGAAGGCTACGCAGTTCTTCCCGATGTAGCGGTTGATAACCTTGACGTACATTTCTTCACCATGCTGGACGTCATTTCCGCGACTAACGGCTATCGTATCAGCGAGTTTTGGCAGAGGGAGTCCAAATGAAGATCCAATACACCGAAGACCTGGCCAACGTGAAGGCCGGCGACGTCGTCGATCAGACGCCGTGTACGGCTGAGTGGCTGATCACCCGAGGGTTTGCTGTGGCCGTCGAGGAGACGACTGAGGAGCCCGAAGAGGAGACCCCTAAGCGCAGCCCTGGTCGACCCAGGAAGACCAACGCTAGCGAGGAGAGCTAAGCGGTGTTCCCTGAAGAGGGCGACGTCATTGTGTGTGGCTCTGAAGCTGAACTTCGTCCGTTGCAAGAACGCTTCCCCGATGTTCGAGTTGTCACAGCCAACCCGATGTCACCTGAAGGCCGTCGTGTCCCGGGTCGGATCTGGGTAACAGTGACCGCGACAAAGTGCGCTGGGTGGGAACGTACGATCCAGCTTCTTCGTCGAGCCGCTGTCGCTACCCGTCTGGGTGACGCTGTCCCTCGCATATTGATGGCCTGAGAACAAGCGCTCAGATGGCCTGTGCCGTCCGCGGCTGGCTCTGGGGTATCCAGGGTGGCTCAGGCTGTCCTAGGCCCAGGGGGGTACCCCTCCGCCCCTCTCTGCTTACTTCGGTTGGCATAGCGTCTGCCAGTCTGCTCGGCGAATGAAGTTTTCCCACAGGCATCGTTCGGTGTCCTGTAGTGACCGAACATCGAACATACCCGCAGGTAGGAGGCCCTTAGATGACGGAACGGTGTGAACACGCTAACCCGAGCTGTCAGGTGTGCTCCTCGCGGGTGCTCCTGGTGTCAGCCGACGACCCTTCGTACGTCATTCTCGGCAACCGCACTATCGGCAGTAGTATTGCACAGCGGGTGGGCGACATATACCAGACGATCTGGCGTCGGTCGTCTAAGAAACCCGTGGAGGGTACGCCCACCCTAAGGTATTTCGTCAACTACGAAGAGCCGCCGAACGGCGAGAGAATTCGGCTTAAGACGATCTCGGGGCAGCGCGTTACCTGGACGGGGAAGCGCTGGCATTGGGGCCACGAGGCAGCCGACGCCCAGACCCATGAGGCTTGGCCGCCGCCTATTAGCGACCCTATGTTGGAGGTCGTCTGATGGCGGGCGTAGCAGGCCGCTCGGGTGGCTCGAACGCCAAGCGGCCGGAGGCCAAGCTTGGCAGGCCGAATGGGGCTGGCGACGCTACCCCGGGGTTCACCCGGATCGATGCCAGCGAAGAGCCGCCCCCGGTCATCCCGAAACCCAACGGTAACTGGTGCACGGCGGCCAAGCTGGTGTGGGACTCCATGACGGCATCCCCGACCCGGGTGTTCGCCGAGTCCCCCGACTGGGCTTACCTCTACATGACCTGTGAGGCTGTCCACCAGCTTGCCGAGGACGGCTACCGCGCGGGTCAGCTCACCGCCGTTCACTCGATGATGAGAGACCTCGGGATGACGGAAATCCAGCGTCGTCAAGCGAAGCTGTTGATCGACCGTACGCCCCCGCCGCCGAAGCTGGCCCCCGTTAGCCAGATTGACGCCGCTAGGAAGGCGTTCGAGGAATGACCGAGTGTCAAGACTGCTTCGACATCCTTCCTGATGGCGTCGAATGCGATAACGCCCACTGCGAAGAGGTCCGAGAACTTAGGGCGGAACAGAGTGAATGAGTTTGCCAAGGGTGGCCGGATCGAGCCCAAGGGCGACGAACCCCTATTTACTTATCTGACCCCGGGTGAGTACTGGGTGCCCCGAGTGGTCGTGGAGAAGTATCCCGACCTTCTCAAGGCACTCTTTAAAACCAGCGCTGACGACTAACAAGCGCTAACCGGATAGCCGCACCGGTTGACCAAAGGCGGCCCTAAACGTGACCGGTAAGGCTCTCCCGCGACGGCGGTGATTCCTACCGATGCCGACTCAGCTAGCGAGTGCGGCACCTGGCGCCCCCTGCCGTCGGCGGTCTTTCTAGCAGGGGATTTCCCGCCCCGGGCCTTCGTGCCCGGGGTTTCTTCTTACCCACGGACAGCAATCTACGGCGGGAAACCCTCGTACCCGATGCAGATCGGCACAGATTGTTGGCGTGGGTGCGCCTACGCCGGGCGCTTAAGCAGCTCAAGTCCTTTGAGGGGCCCCTGAGCAAGCAGGCGTTCTAGGCCCGTTAGCTCAGTTGGTCAGAGCGCTGCCCTGTCGAGGCAGGTGTCGCCGGTTCGAATCCGGCACGGGTCGCTTGCCCAAGCCGATTAGCCGGTAAGGCGATCGGATCACAGCCCGTGTGTCGGCTTTCTGTAAGCACGGTGCGCCGTCGCAAAGGTCCGTTCGCGCTTGGGCGTCTACTTATCGAAAGGAGCCCGCGTGGAGCTAACCGCCCCTGCGGGCTACTACAGAAATCAGACCACGGGTGGGCTCGAATCCATCCCCTGGCCGGATGACCTCGCCGACCTCCCGCCGTCTATTGGCTTCCAGGTCATCGAATGGGCTGAGTCCAACCTTCTGCACCACCTTACGGGCGACCCCTGGCGTTTCAGCGTCTTGCAGAAGAAGTTCATAGTCCTGCACTACGCCGTCAAACCCAACGGAGACTGGCACTATCGGTCCTCCGTCATGCGGATGGCCAAGGGATCGGGCAAGGACCCGATGTTGGCTGCTATGGCGCTAGCCGAGTGTCTTGGGCCTACCAAATTCGCAGGGTGGGACCCCGCTACGGGTCGCCCTATCGGCGAAGCGCACAGGATGGCCCTTGTTATCCTCGCGGCCAACTCCGAGGCGCAGGCCCAAGAGTCTCTTCTCGTTGCTAACGCCATGGTCAGCGACCAGCTGCGTCGTGAGACGGGCTTTGAAGCCGGAAAGCTGGGGTCGGCTACTGCGGCCGGCAGTCGTATCAAGCTAATGACGGCTTCGGTGCGTACTGCGGAGGGTCAGCCCGCTACGGCTATCTTCCTGAACGAGTCCCACCACATGACGGAGTCAAACGGCGGCGTCAAGGTCGCGGACGTTGCCCGGCGTAACGTGGCTAAATCCCCCGGCGGCATCGCCCGCATTGTCGAACTCACGAACGCCCACGAACAAGGGGGCGGATCGGTCGCAGAGCGAACGTACGACGCATGGCAAGCGCAGGTATCGGGTAAGAACAGGATGCAAGACATCCTGTACGTCTCTACGGAGGCTGACCCTTCTCTTTCGTTCGGCAACCCGGAGCATGACGCCAAAATCATCGCCCAGGCGTACGCTCATTCCCCCTGGATCAACCAGGAGCGAATTCTGGCGGAAGTCTACGACGAACGGACGTCCCTGGCGGACTCCATCCGCTTCTACGCCAACGGTGTGGCAGCGACGGAGTCGGCATGGGTGGAGCCGAACAACTGGAACGCCCTGGCTCGCCCAGATATCGTCATCGAGGATGGCACTGAGATTGCGCTCGCCCTCGACTGTTCGAAGTCAGGCGACGCGACAGCCCTTGTCGGCGTACGGATCTCCGATGGTCACGTCTTCCGGCTCGGCCTCTGGCAGAAACCCCACGGCAGCCAGAACAAGCGATGGCTAGCACCGCGGCATGAGGTCGACTCAGCCGTCCGGCAAGCGTTCGACCGCTACGCGGTCTGCTGGTTCGGGGTCGACCCCTCGCCGGCTACCGACGACGAGGACGACGCTACGCCGTACTGGGGTCACCTGGTCGAACAGTGGCACCTCGATTTCCGCGACCAGTTGCCCGTGTGGGCGTCGAATAAGTCGGCAGTGACGTACGACTTCAGGACGTCGCTCCCCGGCGGCAAAGAGCGATTCAGGCTCTTCGTCGAGATGTGCGAACGGGTCCGCGAGATGATCGACGAGGACGGCACGCTGACCCACGATGGGGATGCGGCTCTGGCTGCCCACGTCCATAACTGCCGGGTTCGACCCAACGTCTACGGCGTAGGTATCGGCAAGGAAACCCGCTCGTCGCCGAAGAAGGTCGACCTCGCGGTAACCATGGTGATGGCCCTTCTCGGCCGATCCTTATATCTCGCATCCGGTAAGACTCTCGAAGAGCGATCCGGCGAAATGTATTTCTTCTAATCGGAGCGCGAGGCTCCTTAATCGGAGGGGCCTCGATGGCGCTCACCAATAAAATCCTCAAAGAGCTGATCGAAGAGCACGCGGGCGGTATCGCCAACGAGCTAGGTCGGCTCCAGAAAATCAAGAACTACATCATCGGCAAGCACGATCGGCCGTACACGCCGAAGGACGCTACGGATCAGTATCTGCTTCTTCGCGAGCGCTCGGTCACCAATATGATGCCGATGATCCGCAACGCCCCCCTTCATCAGCTGTTTGTTGACGGTGTGTGGGCGGAGAAGGAAACGGGGTCACCCGTTCCTGCCTGGGATATCTGGCAGAAGAACGACATGGACCGCCGTCACCAGCAGATCATTTCGGCCGCTCTGACGGACGGCTATTGCTATGCGATGGTTACCCCGGGCGAACCTGTGCCGAAGATGCGAGGCGTCTCCGCTGCCCGGATGTATGCCCTCTATGAGGACCCGGTAGACGACCTATGGCCGAAATACGCCTTCCAGCTCAGCCCGAGCGGGGAAATCGTCGGCATTATCGACGAAGTAGCCGTTTATCCGGTTACGATCCACCCCCAGAAAGTGGATCAGACGGGTCGGGACGTTACGCCGCCACCCACTTTGGGTACCCCCGCTGTTCACGGTGCCAAGGTGTGCCCGGTTATCCGGTTCGCGCCGGATATGGACCTCGACGGCAACTGCTACGGCGAGATCGAGCCGAACTACCAGGCCCAGGACCGCGTCAACCAGGTGTCGTTCGACATGCTGATGGTCCAGCACTACGGCGCCTTCCAAATTAAGGGTTTCTCCGGCGTCAAGGTCGCTAAGGGCCCCGACGGCAAACCCGTTCCGATTCGGATGGACCCGTCTATCACTCCGGTCCTGGAAGACCCGAATTCGAAGGCGTGGTCTCTCCCCGGGTCGCCCCTCGAAGGCTACATCTCTGCCAAGGAGCAGGCTCTCCAGGACCTCGCGGTGTCTTCGCAGACCCCAGCCCACTATTTCCTCGGTCAGCTGTCCAACCTCGCCGCCGACGCTATCGCGGCGGCGGAGACGATGCTGACCCGAAAGGTCACGGGCTACAAACATACCCTGGGCGAGTCTTTCGAGCAGATGCTACGACTCGCGTCGTCTCTTGCTGGCCTCAGCTTCCCCGACACGGCGGAGCTACAGTGGGCCGACCGGGAGTCCCGTTCGCTGGCCCAGGTCGCCGACGCGGGCACCAAGATGACCACTTTCCGCGTTCCCCACGAGGCTATCTGGGAAATGCTGCCGGGTGTCACACAGACCAAAATCGAGCAGTGGCGCAAGATGGCGGAGGCACAACAAGATGAGGTGGCCGTTCTCGCCGACAAGCTGTTGAACAAGAAGACGGCGGACGACGATGCCGAGTGATGCCGCTCTTGCCACCCGTGGCAAAGCGGCTCAGATGGCCGTTCGTAAGTCAGCGCTGAACGATGTTCTGACGGCCTGGCAATGGATCGATCCCACCAACCCGATCACCTCGACGACCCGATGGCTCGCCATCGTGGTGGAAATCCTCCGGGAGCACCGCGACAGGTCCGCCGAGCAGGCTATGAAAACGTACAACGCTCTTCGGCCCCTGCCGGATATCTGGTACGAGCCGACGTCGCCGTTGGATACAGATCGGGTTATCCGGTCTCTCCTGATTACGGGCCCCGGTCGCATGCGACAGCTGATGAACGGCGGTATGGAGCCGGATGTGGCCCACGCACAGGCGTTCAAACTGCTCTCGCGGGCTTCCTCCTCTGCCGTCCTTGATGGCGGCCGGGGGACGACGGAGAACGCCATCCACAAGGACAAGACGGCCTTAGGGTTTGCCCGTGTGCCGTCCCCGGGTGCCTGTGCCTTTTGCATTGTGCTTGCCAGCCGGGGCGCCGTCTATTCCAAAGACACCGTGCTGACGACGACCTCGCGGTCTAAGCGCCGCGGCTCGGGTAAGTCGTACCACGAGGGTTGCAGCTGCACCATGATTCCGGTTTTCGATCGGGAGCAAACGTTGCCGGACATCATTGCCAAGGCCGAGCGTATTTACACGTCGGCTTCGTCTGAGGCGTCCGGGACCAAAGACATTCTCAGAGCTATTCGACAATCGGAAGGGGTGCGGTAATGGTCACGGTCACTACAGCCCTGAAAACCCCGGTTGCCGGGGCATTCGCCGTCTTCACCCCGTCGGTTGTCCTCAAGGACAGCGCCGACAGCAAGCACACGTTGCCGTTGCCTACCCGCGTGGACTTCGAGACGGACGGCACGTTGTCCGTCAGCCTTCCCGCGACCGACGACCCGGCTATCACGCCGGCGGGCTGGTTCTACAGGGTGGAGATTCGGGCGGGCGACTACCGGACGGCTTTCTCCGTCCTCCTGCCGACGTCCGCCACCCCGGTCGATCTGTTCGACCTTGCTCCGGCGGAGACGATGACCCAGCGGTTCACGCGGGTCCTCTCCGTCAACGGGGTTTTCCCCGATGCAGAGGGAAACGTGGTCGTCTCCGGCGGCGGTGGAGGCGGCACGGTCGCCTGGACGGATGTCACCGGTAAGCCGACGACGTTCACCCCGTCAGCCCATACGCACGCGCAGGCGGACGTGACCGGGCTGTCGACGTCCCTTGCTGGCAAGGAAAACACGGGCGTCGCGGCGGGCCTGCTGTCCACGCATACAGCTGCCGTCGACCCTCATCCCCAGTACCTCACGGCCGCCGAAGGGTCAGCGTCGTTTGACGCCGCGGGCACTGCTGCCGCTGGGATGTCCGCTCACACCGCGGCGGCCGACCCGCATCCCCAGTATCTGACGGCGACGGAAGGCAATGCCGCCTACGAGCCGGCGGGAGCTGCCGCTACGGCCGTCTCCGGTCACACAGCCGCCGTCGATCCCCACCCGCAATACCTGACTGCGACAGAGGGCAATGCGGCGTACGAGCCCGCTGGCTCTGTAGCGGGCCACGTGGCCGCTGCCGACCCTCATCCGCAGTATCTGACGCCCACCGAGGGAAACGCTGCCTACGACGCCGCTGGCACTGCTGCGGCGGCTGTCGCCGCGCTAGCCCCGGTCGCCTCTTCGGGTGCCTATGCCGACCTCACGGGCAAGCCCACACTCGCCACGGTGGCGACCACGGGCGACTACGACGACCTCACCGACAAACCCGCCATCCCCTCGGTAGCGACGTTCGCCCAATTCGCCGTGTGGTCTGGGTCTACATGGCCCACCCGTCCCGCCGGCAGTCAGCCCGTCATCTGGATCGGGGGAACGACGTCGCCGACCGGTGCCGTCGCTAACGACGTCTGGATTCCAGCCAGCTAGGAGGCCTTACCGTGGCCCTAGAAGGCGCGTACAACTTCGACGACGTCGGTAATACGACTGTCGTCGACTACTCCGGCAATGGCCGGGATCTGACCCTGGTTGGCACGGATGGTGCCCAGGTGGCCGCAGGCCACACCGGGGGAGCCTTCGGGAAAACCGGGGCGATTATGCCCGCGTTCCCGACGACCCTCCTGACAGCTACTCAGACTGACGATCGATGCGTCATGTTCTGGGCGTTGAACAACACCACGACGTGGTGGGTTCGCTGGCAGGACGACGGAATCAACTCCGGCGCCTGGGGCGTCCTCCTGGTTAGCGGCTCGATGGCCGTGCAAGCCCGGGACGGTGCTAACTCCCTTGCTACCCGGCCGACCGCTTCTCCGCCCGGGGCGACGTGGCATCACTACGCCGCCACGTACACCCGCTCTACGGGGCAGATCAAGATTTACCGCGACGGTGTCTTGACCAATACCACCAGCTTCGCGGCGGGCACGGCGCTCTCTACTGCCGCCGACCGCATCGATATCGGCGAATGGTCCTCGACCGGACCAACAATCGATGATTTGCGTTTCTACAGCCACGTTCCGACTGATTCGGAAATCGTGGACCTCATGAACACCCCGGTTGGCGCTCAGTCGTCCGGGGTGAAGATTTACAACGGCACCGCCTGGGTCGACTCGGGGATGCCCCACATCTACTCGGGCTCTGCCTGGGTTTCCGCGGCTAATGCCCGCGTTCTCTGATTCCGCGTTCTCGTAGTTCGCGGCTGTCTCCCTCGAAGGGATTACGAACCATGTCCGAAAACACCCAGGAAACCCCTAAGACGGATGAGAACGAAGCTCTCCGTGAAGAGGGTATCAGGGCTCTCAAAGCTGAACGTGAAGCCAACAAGGTCCTCCGCGAAGAGATGAAGGCTCTCAAGGACTGGAAGGAAGCCCAGGAGGCAGCCGGAAAGTCGGAGACCCAGAAACTCGCCGACGAACTCGCTGCCCTGAAGGCGTCCAACGCCAAGGCATCCGCGGACGCACTCCGCCTCCGGGTGGCCATGCAAAAGGGTCTGACGGAGAAGCAGGCGGCTCGCCTCGTCGGCGACGACGAAGAGGCGCTTTTGGCTGACGCTGACGACCTTCTGTCGTCTTTCAAGCCGGCTGAAGAGCCCGAAGAGGGCCAGGACAACGGTTCGGATCTCGAGACACGTCCCAAAGAAAAGCTCAAGGGTGGCGCCCGTCCTCTGGAAGAGGGCGTGGAGTTGGACCCCGCAAAGCTCGCCGCCGAAATCGCGGCCATCTCCCAGTAAAGCTCCGCTCCGAATTGCGGCGGCGGATCGCCGAAAGGTAATCACTAATGGCTTACACGCCGAAAATCACGCCCCTTAAGGCGGAACAGGTCGCCGCTGCTGCGATTGGTCTGCTCCAGCGGGACATCATCCTGCCGAGCCTGGTCACCCGTAAGGCGGGTTCCGACTTCGCTGGCGCGAAGAACGACACGATCTCCTACCGTGTCCCGGCTCTCCCGGGCACCGCGCGGACGGCGAACCTCCGTCCCGACCCCAACGACGACGCGGGTCGTATTCGTACCCTGGACGCCCTGGCGGAGACCAAGGTTGACGTCACGCTGACCAAGGACATCTACAAGGGCACCGTGATTGAGGACGAGGTCCTCAACCTGGACATCGCCAACTTCGGCGCCCAGGTCCTCAACCCGCTGGTCCAGTCCGTCGCGTACGGCGTTGAGGACCTGGTGGCCGCGACCATCACCGGTGCGACCTACGCCGCGGGCCACTCGCTGACCTACGCCGTCACCGACGACCCGTACGACGTCCTCATCGACGCCCGTACCGTCCTCAATGACCGCAAGGTTCCGCAGGAGGGCCGTGTGGTCGTCTGTGGTTCCGGCGCTGAGAACTGGATTCTCAAGAGCGACCACCTGAACCAGTTCGAGCAGAGCGGCAGCGCTGACGCGCTCCGCAACGCCCAGATCGGCCGCCTCGCGGGCAACACCGTCATCACCTCGCTGGCTCTGCCGGCGAACGACATCTACGTCTTCCACAAGACGGCGTTCATCCTGTCGCTGATGGCTCCGTCCGTCCCCCGCGGTGCGACCTTCGGTACGTCGACCTCGTACGCCGGGCTGGCCATGCGGTACATCCACGACTACGACGCTCTGTACGTCCGTGACCGCGCGATCGTCGACACCTACGCCGGCGCCAACGTCATCACCGATGAGCTGACCGAGACGCCGGGTACCAAGGGTCTCGTCCGCGCCGTGAAGATCACCCGCACCGTCACCCCGTAATAGGAGTTCTGCCCCATGATGCTTGCGAGCGTTGAAGAGCTAGCGGATCTCCTGGGGCAGACCCTCACCGAGGGAACCCCGGATTACAAGCGGGCTAAGGCGAACCTGTTTGCTGCTAGCGCGCTGGTAACCCGGGAAACCCGTCGGTGGACCCCGGGGGATGCCCTCCCCGATGTTGTCGTAACGGTGACCCTCGCTGCTGCGGAACGGAAGTTCCGCAACCCCGGCGGGTTGTCTCAGAGGAACACCGGTCCGTTTGGTGAAGGCCTGAGCACACAAGCACAGTCCGGCATCTACCTCACGGAGGACGAACTTCGGGTACTCGCCGACTACGCGGAAGCTCCAGCCAACGGGCTTACCTCGGTACCGACGATGCGGGCCCATGAGCGGCAGCGCTGCGAGTGGGAAAACCGTGTGATGATCACGGATTCCCTAGGAGAGCCCGTGCCGTACTTCCCCGATTGCGATCCGGGCCAGCCCGTCCTCATCAACTTCTGGGACGGACAGCGTGATTGACGTAACGGTGATCACGGAGACGGCCCGGGACCGCCACGGCGACCCGGTGACGACGGCGACGGAAGTCCTTCAGGCCATCGGGTTTGCCCCCGGCTCTGGGTCGTCCGGGCGGGCGTCGTCTACGACGACCGAGACCGTCAACAGCGCTCAAGTCCGGGTGACAGGAACTCTCTACTTCCCTCCGGGCACCCGCCGCTTCCCCGCGTCGACAGTGTTCGAGTTCAAGGAGCACCCGGCAGCCCTCCCCACGAAGTGGGGCATTGACGGCGACCTAGCCGAATGGGTTTCCCCTTGGGGCAGCTGGGACGCCGGGTCCGAGGTTCGCGTTAGGAGGCAGACCGGATGAGATACCGACAGGGCGACATGAGGGACTTCCTTCAGGGCCGCGATATGCGTCGGGTTTGCACCCTCGCGGCAGCCCGGAAGATGGCGATTGCCCGCTACTACGTCGGCAAGGTCTCCGGGGAAACGGCGGCCTCGGGTCGCCTGGTTCAAGGCAGAGCAGCCGACGATCGTCGCGTCAAGGTGACTATTGAGTTCTCCGCCGCGGCCGTTGCTGAGCAGTTCGGCAACGACCAGCGGCCGGCGTCCCGCTTTCTCACTAGGGCGTTGATGGCTGAATGACCGCCGACTTTCCCGACGTCGAGGACGCCTTGTGCGAACTCCTCGAAAGCATTGCGCCTACGACGACTGACCTCGGGCCGTTTTTGGACCCCGAGGACCCGGCGGGCGGTCCTCCGCCCCCGCGCATCGTCATCAATCGGGTCGGCGGCGGCGCCGATCGACAAGGGCTGTTCGACCTCGCCCGCGTGGAAATCTCCGCATTCGGAGCCAGCCGGGCGGCCTCGAAGGATCTCAATAAAGCGATCCGACAGAAAATGTGCGACTCGGCCGAAGGCGTTTCCACCACGGCCGGTCTTCTCGACTCAATCGACGAAGACGGGTCGCCAACTCCGATTCCCTACGGGTTGGAGTACCTGAACATTCGTCGACAGGTGAGCAACTGGGTCGTTCAGACCCGTTCTCTCTGATTCCCGGAAAGGTCAGTTATGGCTGACGTTACTTTTGAAGCTGCGGCGGACCGCGATAACGGTCACATCCGCAAGGCGCTTAAGGGCTTGGTTGCCCTCGCACCCTATGAAACCTCCGCTATTGTGACGACCCTGGTCGGTACCGTCTCGGGCCAGATCAACATGCCCACGGGGCACTCTTCGGTCGGCTGGCTGTCGTCCGACGGTGCCACTGAGTCGGGCGAGGTTTCGACCACGGACATCACCGGGTGGGGCTCCGCTGCTCCGCTGCGGACCGACGTCACCGAGCAGACCGCGACCCTTCAGGTTTCCATGCTGGAGAACAAGCGGCTGGCCCGCGAGGTCTACGACTCGATCGACCTGAGCGCTGTCACCGTGTCTACCTCTGGTGAGGCGAAGTACGACATCCAGGCGCAGCCTGACGTGAAGTACTGGCGAGCCCTGGTCATCTCCGTGGATGGCACTGGTTCGACCCGTCGTTACTGGGCGACCGCATACCACAAGGTCAGCGTTACCGGCCGGGAAGACTTCGTCAACGCCAACGGGGATGACCCGGCGGCTCGCGGCGTCACTCTTACCGCGGTCCCGGACGACGTCACCGGCACGCTGGCGACGAAGTTCGAGTTCGGTCCGGGCTTCCTGGCCAAGGCCGTCGACGAGGGCTGGACCCTCGCCGTCTGATGACTAGCGGCCCGGAGACCTCCTGCCCTCCGGGCCGCTTTCCCTTTGGCAGGAGAACCACGAAAGGCATCACCTATGGCTGACTTCCGGCTGTATCGGGGCGAAGAGGTCTACGTCACCGGCGACCCGGCGGAGGCGTCCAAGCTTCGGCATGCGGGCTGGTCTACCGCGCCCCCGAAGCCCGCTCCCAAGGCCATCGAGCCCAAGCCGACTGAGCCCAAGACCAACCAGAAGTAATCATCCGCTAACCAGGCAGGAGACCTGTAATGGCTGTTTTCAAGAACGAGCGCTTCCTTGACCACCGTACCGTCGAGCCTTTCCAGCTGGACATCAGCAAGGAAGGCGAGCCGGAGAAGCTGGTTACCTTCGCTGACCCGAACCGCCTCCCGATTGAGAAGGCCTTCGAGCTTCAGACGAACGCGGAGGACAACCCGACGCTGTTCTTCGAAGTCCTCTTGGGTGATGACTTCGGCGCGTTCTGGGACGTCTGGCGGGCGTTCCCGGCTGACTCGGTGTCCAACCTGGTCAAGGCCGTGACCGACCACTTTCGCCGTTGACGGGTCTCTAGGGTTTCTCTACGACGTCCTCAAACGGTGGGGCGATGCGGTTGAGCGTGACCTACTCACGTCGACCCACCTCACCTTCGAGGACTTCGGCCCCTCGGGTCGCCTTTCCTGGGCGACCCTGTACAACCTGGTGACCGGATTTCAACATCGGTCAACATCGCATCTCGCGGAAGCTATGGCCACCGACGTCGAGCTGTATGAATCAATGCTCGATGAGGACGGCAAGCCGCCTCGATCGAAAGCCCAGGCTCCGCCACTGACTGAGGTCGGCATGGCGGAAACATTGCTGATGGCCATCCACGAGCAACTTCAGGCCATCGCGCATTACACGTCTCAGAACACGGGGAAGCCGAAGGTTAGCCCGTTCCCACGGCCTGAGACGGCCGCGGCGAAGTATCGCCGCGAGCAGGAAAAGCTAGCCGAACAGGACCTTCTCAGGTTGGTCGGCGAAGATTAGCGGGTGTGGCCAGTCCAGCGCTGGCCATCCCACCACGCCATCCGGCCGTCTTGGGTCGGATACCACCCCGCGGGGTAGAAGACGGGCGCCGGCTCCGTGACCATGTACGTCTCCCCCGTGCTGCTTGAGCTGGCGAGGGCTAACGCGATCCACACGGGGAGCCACAGGCCACACGTAAAGATCGTTAGCAGTAAATGCAGCACATGGTTGACCTTGCCTGGCGTTGCCGTCGTGCTGACCGTTCTCATCCCATTTCTCCTTTAGTCGTGCTGTCGCTACGTGTCAAGTTACCGTAATTGCCGCCGGCTCGCAAACCACCCTTGGAGGTGAGAGTTGGCCACATACAGCGCCGGAACAGCAACTGTTGATGTTGTTCCAAGCCTCAAGGGTTTTCACCAGAAGATCAAACGAGAACTGGCGACGATCAACCCGGAAGTTGACGTTACCGCTAATATCCGCCAGGCCCAGCGGCAGATCACCCAGCTCACCCGGACGTCCCCGACGATCGATGTCGACGTCAGGGTCAAGAAGGCCGAAGCAGGAATCGCCGCCGCCCTTCGGGAAATCAAAGCGGCTGAGGCAGCCCTTACCTCTACTCGGACCCAGTCTGAAGACGCCGCCGCCCGCGTTGCCATCGCAGAGAAGAAGCTGGCGGAAACCCGCTCTAGCGCGGGGGCCAAGAGCAGCCAGATTGCCACCAGCGAACTTCAGCTGGTCCAGGCACGCCGCGCAGCGGCGGCAGCGGTCCGGGATATCGACGTTGCCGAACGTCGGCTCATCACAGCCCGAGGCGACAAGAACCGCCGGGACTTCGACCTGTTCGACGCCAAAGGCGCCGCGCGGGCCGCTCACAGCTTGCTCCAGGTTGGCCAGTCCGCCGGCGAAGCCGGACAGACGGTCAGCCGAATGGGGCTCCAGGCCGTCTCCTCGCTGACCGGGATCGCCGGGACGGCGACATCCGCGGGTGGAGCCGTGGGTGCGCTAGTCGTCGCGGGTCTGGGCATCGGAGGCATCGTCTCTCTGGGCAGTACGGCGGCTGCCTCTCTCATCGGTTTGGGGCAGGCTGCCATTACGGCGGCCGGGGCTCTCCTGCTCATCCCCGCTGGACTCGCGGTCGGCGGGGCAGCCCTGGGTACCCTCACCATCGGCACCATGGGCGTCACGGATGCCCTTGAGGCGGCTACGCAGGCTCAGGGTGAGTCCGCCAAGTCGGCAGCCTCCAACGCCAAGCAGCAGAGGGCCGCCGCGGAGTCCATCCGGTCGGCCGAGGTCAGCTTGTCGCGGGCCGTAGAGGATGCCGCCCAGTCGCGGGAAGACGCCGCCTCTCGGGTGGCTCAAGCCGTCCAGCAACGTGAGCGCGTCGTCCGCGAGGCAGCCCGGTCAGAGGTCCAGGCCGAACGCGCCGTCATCGACGCCGAGAAGGACCGCAACCGGGCCCTAGATGCGCTGACGGAGTCGATCCAGGATGCCGAGAAGACCCAGCGCGATCTCAACATTCAGGTTCGCGGGGGCGCCCTCGACGCCAAAGAGGCCGCGCTAGACCTCGTCGACGCCGAGAACCAACTGAAGAACGCCCGGGAGTCCGGGGCTGACGGGGCCGCTCTAGAGCGCCTGGTCCTCGCCTACGACCGCGCGAAGCTTCGGGTGGAGCAGACGGCGAACAGCAACGCCGACCTTGCCGTCCAGCAGAAGGCGTACGCCACCGAAGGTGTCAAGGCCAACGAGGCTGTCAAGTCGGCTACCGAGGCCGTCCAACGGGCGGAACGCCAGCTGGCAGACGCCCGGGAGGCCCAGGACCGCCAGCGACTCCAGAGCCAGGAACAGTTGACCGACGCCACCCGTGCGGTCACCGACGCTCAGAAGGCCTCCGACCAGGCGGCCAAGCAGGCTCAGCGATCGATTGTCGACGCTCAGAACGCCTTGGCGTCGGCTCAGCGTAGCGCGGCCGACTCTATGAACCAGGCCTCTTCGGCTCAAAGCAAGCTCAAAGAGGCTATGGCCGCGCTCTCTCCGGAGGCCCGCCAGTTCGTCGAGGAAATCCTACGCCTCAAGCCCGCATTTGACGACCTCAAGAAGTCCGTTCAAGACGCGTTGTTCAACGGTCTGGCGGAAAAACTTGGGGAACTCTCCGATGTCTATATGCCGATCCTTGAGGATCGGCTGACGGACATCGCAGGCGCGGCCAACGGTGCGGCTAAAGAGATCGTCGACCTGCTGACCGACCCGGGTAATGCGGGTGCGGTCAACCACATCTTGGAGCAGACGGCCGTTATCGTCGAGAAACTCGGCGACGTCATGAAGCCTCTGATTGAAGCCTTCATCGACCTCGCTGAAGTCGGCGTGGACGTCCTTGCCGAAGAACTGGTTCCCGCCGCTGAAGACGGGGCTAACGCATTTGCCGACTGGATCGGCGACATGAAGGCATCGGGACAGCTCAAGGATTGGATGTCCGGCGCCGTCGACCTTCTGAAGGACGTCGTGGGGTTCGCCGTCAAGGCGGGCGCTGCTCTTTACAACGTCATCACCTCGTTGAACAAGGGCGTTGCCGAGTCTGGCTTCTATGACCAGATCGGCCAGATGTTCAACGACTTCGTGGCCTTCGCGGCATCGGAAGAGGGCAAGCAGTTCTTCGAGAACCTTGGCCGAACTATTGGCGACATCGCTACGTGGGTCGCCGAGATCCTAGAGTTCATCGGCGAAGTCGCCAAAGTCTGGAGTGATCTCGACGAAGGCACCCGCCGGGTGACCGATGGCGCGGCAGGGTTGTTCGAGGTCTTGTTCCGCATCTTCCTTGCTGTGCAGACCTTCGGTATCTCCGAAGCTCTCCGAGCCCTCTTTACCATCGACTGGGCGGGAATCTGGCAGAAGTTCTGGGATGGGTCGAAGGCTCTTCTTCAGAAGATCATAGATGCCCTGATTCCCCAGCCCGTTCGCGATGCCATTGGCGCCCTGTTCTCCATCGACTGGGGTGCTATCGCCAACACCTTCTTTACGAAGGCGGGCGAAGTCCTCCAGAAGATCATCGACGTTATCGTCCCGTCGCCGATCAAGGAGTTCCTGCAATCCCTGTTCGAACTCGACTGGGGCCGGATCATCGGCGCCTTCCTCCGAGGGCTGTCGGATCTGGGTCAGAAGATCAAGCAGAAGATTGAAGAACTGCCCGTCCTCGGGTCTCTCTTCAAGCTGGTTACCGACGGCTCCGGTTGGGGCGAAAGCCTCGGGGATGTCTTCGGGCAATCCCGCGGGGGCAACTTCGACCCGTTCGGATTCGCAACGGGTGGCCTCGTCCTCGGGCCGGGCACCGGGACGTCAGACGACATCCCAGCGTGGCTGAGCAACGGCGAATATGTCATGACGGCCGAAGCCACACGGAAGTACTTCCCGTTGCTGGAAGCCATGCGGGCCAACAAGTTCGCCCAAGGCGGCTTGGTCGGCAGCACGTCGGGAACGTCGGCATCTCCACTGGCTATCTCCGGCACGGCAGACACTGCCGGGCTGGTCGCCATCGAAGAGACGGCTACGGCCGCCGTGGCAGCCCTCCAGGCTCTCGCGGACTTCATTGCCGGCGTCATGGTGCCGTCGTTCGCCGCTCTCGCGGCGGCGAATCTGCTGTCCACCAACGGCATGGTGAACAACGCCAACGTGCTGGCGGCCAGGAACGCCCTGCTGGCCCAGGAGCTGACGGCCCACTGGCAGAACATCGCCTACGCGGTTAACGCCAGTGTGATGGCTCAGGGGGCCGCCTTCGGCAACCTGAACTCCGGCATGGGCAGCGTTCGAGCCGCCATGCAGTTCACGGCCGACTGGGCTGTCTCCCAGTGGAACAGGATTCGGGCCGCGGCAGCGGACCCGATCCGCTGGGTTCTCCAGGTTCCGATGAACGGCGGCCTGATTGCCGCCTGGAACAAGCTCAACGGCGACTTTGCCTTGGGCAAGGAAGTCAGCCCAATCCCCATTGGGTTCGCCACGGGTGGCTATGTCTCTGGACCCGGTACGGGTACCTCGGACAGCATCGCCGCCCGGCTGTCTAACGGTGAGTTCGTCGTCCCGGCGAGGGTCACCAAGAAGGCCCGGCCGTTCCTTGAAGCCCTTAGGGCTGGCGCTCCGGAAGCCCTTCAGGCCGCTGGCGTCTCCGTCCCCGGGTTCGCCAAGGGTGGCCTCGTGGACATCCACGGGCAGCGGGCGGGCGAGGCCATCGCGGCTGCCGTCCAGTTCGCCCGGTCGGAATCCGGCAAGCCCTACATCTGGGGCGGTGTCGGCCCCGCTGGCTACGACTGCTCCGGCTACATGTCGGCGATTACCAACGTGCTCCGTGGGGAAAACCCGCACAAGCGCCTTGGTGTCGCTCGATCGCAACCGTGGCCCGGGTTCTCTTCCGGCCTCGGCGGGGCCTTCTCTACGGGTTACTCCACGGGACACACAGCGGGCACGCTCGCCGGCGTCAACGTGGAATCCGGAGGGTCGCCGTCCCGAGTGAAGTACGGAGCAGGTGCCGTCGGTGCCGACTCTGCGCAGTTCAGCGGGCATGCCTTCCTGCCGCTCGTCGGAGGACAGTTTGTCTCCGGCGGAGCCAGCGGCGGCGGATTCGATCCGTCAGCCCTTGTCGGCGAAGCCTTCAAGTCAGCTCTGTCTGACGCTGAGTCCACCGCGGGCCGGTGGCCGGGCAACCGTGCCGCCGACTTCGCTGGTGCTATCGCTGCCCAGGCCGTCAAGGCCGTCCAGACGAAAGCCGTTGAAGAGCTCTCCAAGACCCTGGCACCTACGGGTGCCGGAGTCGAACAATGGCGAGGGCTCGTGCTCCAGGCGCTGGCTCGTGTTGGGCAGGCGGCCGACCTTGTGGACACCGTCCTCCGACGGATGAACCAGGAATCAGGCGGTAACCCCCGGGCGATCAATGACTGGGACTCCAACGCCGCCATGGGAACGCCGTCTAAGGGCCTCATGCAGGTTATCGACCCGACGTTCCAGGCCAACCGCGATCCGTCGTTGCCTAATGACGTATGGGACCCGATGGCCAACGTCGTGGCGTCAATGAGGTACGCCCTCAAGCGATACGGCAGCCTGCCGGCCGGTTACAACCGGGCGGGCGGGTATTCCCTGGGCGGCATCGTTCCGGGTGTCGGCAGCAGAGATACCGAGCCCGCGTTCCTGACGCCTGGCGAACGGGTTCTCCCTGTCAGCGTTACGCGGACGTTCGACCGCTTCGTCAGCAACCTGGCGACGGCAGACCGCCTTGCGGCTAACGCCGCGGCGCCCTCGGGCAGTCGTGACGTCAGCATCACCAACAACATCCACCCCGCTCCAGGGATGGATGAGCGGGCGATTGCTGCTGACTCGTCTCGCCGGACGGCGTTCGCTATCCGTAACGCCTAACCAGACCCGGGGTCGCTTCGGCGGCCCCGGGGTTCCCGGAATGGAATCCCGATGCCTATTAACCGTCCTCCTGTGTGGGCCATCGACGGTCTGCGTCTCAACGACGGAGCCGACGAAAACGGCGTCACGTGGATTGCGACGTCGGACAGCAAACCGTTGTCAGCGTCCTCGCCGACGACGTCGTTTACCCCGAAGTACCAACGACACGGGTCGTACATGCTCCCGGGTTACGTCGAGCGCGGTTCGGTTGAATTGACCATCCGGGCTTACGCTCGACGGGATGACTGGGTCGCCCTAGAGAGAGCCCGTCTCAAGGTGCTGGCCTTGTGCCAGGACGTCACCCGTCTTTATCCCTTGGTTTATTACTCGGCCGTCGGTCCACTGGTCCAGCACGTCACTCGCGAGGGCGACATCCTGATCGAACACGTGACGGCACAGCATCCGGCCTTTGAGGCGTCCGTGCAGTTCGCTGCCCCTGATCCCCGGCGGTACGCCCTGGAAACCCAGGTGCTGACCACGGGCGTCCCCCAGAACTCCCTGACTGGGCTGGACTTCGGCACGGGGTCAGGGCTCGACTTCGGCACCGCGGGCGGTCTGACCTTCGGCCCAGCCTCGTCCTCCGGGTCGATCCTCCTCGACAACACCGGAGGCACCGCCCCGTCGTCCCCCGTGCTGACACTGGCTGGCCCACTGACCACACCGATTCTCGCGGTAGCGGGTGGCAGCATCAAATACAACGGGACGCTCACCACAGGGCAATCCGTGGTTATTACCCCCGAAGACCCGAGCGCTCTAATGGGCACGGTCTCACAAAGCTATCTGGTCAACCCGGCGAACTGGGACGCCTTCATTGTCCCGCCCGGTGAATCGCTGACCATCGGACTTTCTCACAGCGGCCCCTCGACAGATCCGGGAACGGTGACAGCCGAGTTTGCGCCCGCCTTTTGGTAGGAGATACACATGGCGTCCATTGGGACCACCGTTAATTCTGCGTTCGACCCGTGGGCCGTGGAAGACAAAATCAACGAGGCGGATGCCCGGTACGCGCTGGCAGGGTACGCCCTTCCCAAACCCGGGTCAGTGATGAGCTACCGGTCCGGCGTTTTCGCAGGTGGGGCTATCTCCGGGACGACTCTGGGGGACGCCAACCACGGCGGTCTTCGGGTTACCGTATCCACGACGGGCACCAGCCCGTCGGTGAACGTCAACGTGGGTAACTGCCTTGTTGATACCCCGTCCAACGGCCCGTATCTCTGTGGCCTCGACGCGGTCAAGAACGTTGCCCTGGCGACCCCGAGTACGACCCAACGGAGAATTGACCTCATCGTTGCCCGGGTCTACGACGACCGAAACTCCGCTATCGCTTCGACTGCGGGTGACCGTCGGTTCACCATTCAGGCCGTCACCGGGGATAACACCTCGGGCACACCCGTCGTCCCTACGGCGGTCCTGCCCGCCAACGGGTGGATTCCGCTTGCTACCGTGCTGATCGAGGCCAACGGGTCGACCTTGACTCTTACCGACCTGCGCGGTCCGGGCCTTGTGGCCCGCGGCGGACGACGCATTCTCTACGGCAACGACGCCAAGATTACGTCAGATGCCTTCTTGGAGGCAGGTGCCTACGCGGGTGATCAGCGCTATGTAGTCGGCCACCCGTTCCCCAACCAGACGTACTACGTCAGCTCCGACGCGGGTACGGCCGGATGGCGCGGGGACGGCGGGAAGATTGTCTTCACGGCCAACGCCCCTAACGTTGGAATGCGTACCCAGATCGGCGGCGGTACCGTCGTCCAGGTGCAGTCCCTGACTGTTCCCGCGTATGGCATCCCCGTTGTTATTACCCCCCGGGCCCGCATTCGGCCCATTACCGACCCGGACATGGTTGTCCAGTTCGAGGCCCGCATCGGGTCAGATATCAGCAATCACCAGTCGATCAACACATGGGGGCAGTCGGGCGCCCTGAATAACCCGGTAACGGCTCCTGATTTCACCCTTGGGCCGTTCACAACGGCTCAGACGGTCAGCTCCTGGATTAACCTCCTGGGCGGCTCTCCGACGGCCAAGGTCCAATGGGACACCGCGGCCACCGGGTTCACCGTGCTTCAGGCCGTCGTTGAGCCGGCGAACATCGACCCCATCAAGGTGTGGGTCTGATGTGGCGCTGCCTCATCTTCGAGGCCACCACCGGACAGGTCGTCAATGAGCTAAGGCTCATCGGCGACCCCAGCTGGAGTACGGAAATCGGCGCTAAGGGTGATTGGGGCGTCGATCTCTACCTGGGCCCCGGGGGGCATCTTTCCGACACCGTGATGCCCTATGTCACCTCGGGTCGCTATGCCTGGGCCGTCGTCTACGGGACGACGGCTATTCAGGCGGGGATGCCGACGGGTGCCCGGTACGAACAGCAGACCCGGATGCTAAACGTTTCCGGGGCGGGTATAGGGGCCATCTTCGAGAACCGGATTGTTCGCATGAGGAATGCGACACCGCTCACGATCACGTCGTCGGCGAATAACCTGTCGTACACGGGGCTGACCAATCGCAGAATCATGCGGGAGATCGTCACTAACAGCCTCCTGGACTCCAACAGCGGCGGAGGCCTTCCCTTCGATGTCTCCGACGGGGAGACGGAAACCGGATCGGTTTCCGCTGCCTACCCGGCGTGGGACTTCACCACGGTATGGAAAGCCCTCGTAGACCTCTCCGAGAAGAGCGGCGGCTCAGAGTTCATCTTTCGGCCGTTTCTGACGTCGCTTGGCGGCGTACCCTACGTCGCGTGGAAACTGGCCTTAGGTAACCCGCGGTTGGGTAACACCAACTTGGACGCGGCCTGGGAACTCGGAGCCGCCTTCGGCAACATCGACGTCGATATCAACTGCGCTATCCCCACCCCGCACTACGTGTGGGCCAAGGGGTCCGGAGAGGGTGGGGCGTCGGTTGTCGGCGTAGCGGGCAACTCAGCCGCTTTACAGACGGCCAAGGTCCCGTATGCCGACTACGTCAACACCGAGCACACGGAGATTGGCGTTAAGGCGACCCTCGACGGCTACGCCGCCGTCGACCTCGCTAAGTACTCGACGCCCATGGCAACCTGGACTGCCACCGTTCGTATTGACGGCAAGAACACCCGGGGTGTTCAAATCTCGCCCACGCTCGGATCATGGGTTGAAGGCGACACCCCGCTATTCCGAGTAACGGGCCACCCGGTTATCGCTGACGGGGCTTATCGTCGTCGCATCGTCGGCATGTCCAACGGCAGCGAACCGGGCACCGTGGCTTTGAAAATCCAGCCGACACCTGTGTAGGAGAACATATGGCCGACATCAGGACGGCGAGATCTACGGAGCACGCCCTGAAGCAACTGGCCGACCGCCTAGCGCGGGCTGAACGTACTGCGCGGCCGTCTTCTCTATTGCGCTATACAGGGGCACCCCTGGCCCCCTTTACGGCGGCTAACACGCTAAACGCCAGTACGGCGTACACGGTGTCCTCGGTGAGCATCGACGACCCGGGGTACCCCTACACCCTTGAAGTCGCCGCCGGATTCCTGATCCAGAGCATGGCAGGGTCCAACCCCGGGGTATCCCACTACGTTTGCGTACGGGTGGACACGACGACCCCGGTTGGCCCGGCGGCAACGCCGGATACCGCCACCCTTGGAGCACAGTTCGTGGGGGCGATAGGCACATTTGCTACCCCCCAGTTTCGCCGTAGAGGGCATACCGTTTACACAGGCGCCCATACGGTGCATTTGCTTCTCCAAATGGGCGGTGCGGGCAGCGCAGCCACCCCCGGGTCTTATGCCACCCGAAACGATTACTACTTCGATGTACTGGTGCACCCTGCCACCTCCTGACCTTTGGAGTCACCCTTGACAGCATTGGGCGATCACGCCATCGCGGAACTCGACTTCGAGGGGATTGTAGACCCGGAGCGAGCCCGCTTGATTACCATTGTGGGCACATTCGCTGAATACGCCGGCGCGGACATCCCCGCTGCCCTTGAGAAGGTCCAGAAACTCCTACAGTTTCAGCCACTAAGCCCGCTCACCAACAACCCCGCCGAATGGCTCCTTAGGGAATCGGTGGTCAGCGGACAGCGGGTATGGCAGAGCACCCGATGGCCGGATGCATGGACGTACGACCCCGCCTTCGCCACCTACTTCCTGCTGTCCGGCCACAACGGGGGCAACGGCGGCCCGTTCAACACGGAGCAGGTCGTGTAGCCATGACGTCCCCAGACCCCTTTCAGTACGTCCGAGAGGAACTTGCCGCTGTGCGTGAATCTGTTCACGATGACCTTGCGGCGACCCGGGCTGACATGACCGCCCTTGCCAGCGAGGTACGCAGCTACATGGCCCGTCAGGAACCGCGTATCGCGGTTCTGGAGCACCGAGTGACGGCCGCTGAGAACTCCAAGAAAGACAACAAAGCGACGTGGGTGGCGCTCGCGCTCGCCGCGCTCGCCTGGGTACCAAACCTTATCCAGCTCATCGGCAAATAAGGACAGAAATGTATTTGACCAACCTCGCGGACGTCGCTCGTTCAGCGGGACTACGGGTGGTCGAACAGCCTGGGTGGAAAACCCGCGGCCACGGCGGCATGTCCGGCGTTAAGGCCGTCGTTTGCCACCACACCGCCGGGCCTGCTACGGGCAACGCTCCGTCCCTAGGGGTTGTCCAGAACGGCCGTACGGGTCTTCCTGGCCCCTTGGCGCATATCGTATTGGGTCGGGATGGAACCGTCTTCATCGTTGCCGCCGGCCTGAGTTACCACGCGGGGGCCGTTCGCGACAATGCGTGGTCCAACAATTGGTCGATCGGCATCGAGGCGGAGGCCACCGGCGTCACTACGTGGCCGGAGGTCCAGGTGGCTGCATACGCCCGTCTCTGTCGGGCGCTGGCCCAGGCTTTCCGTCTACCGACGTCAGCTGTCCTCGGACACAAAGAGGTCTGCTCTCCCGTCGGTCGAAAGATCGACCCCAATTTCGACATGGGCGCATTCCGCAATCGGGTAGCAGGGGCTACCCCCATCGAAGAGGATGACATGTACTCGTTTTCTGACCTGTTCTACGGCAACCCGGTCCAGGAGTTCGGTAACTTCAGCCAGCTTCTGGCGGAATTGAAGGACAAGGCTCGCGCTGCGTCCGCTGACGCTGCCGCCGCCAAGGCGGAGCTTGGCAGTGTCAAGAGCGCCCTTGCGGCCCTGACCGCCAAGGTTGACAACATCTCCGTCGGCGGTGTCGACGTGGCCGCCCTCGCCAAGGCCATCAACGACGACGCGGCCCGCCGGATGGCCGAGTGATGACCTTCGTCCGTAAGTACGCTAAAGCCCTCCTCGCGGCGGCCTTCGGGCTGTCGCCCGCGGCCGTCGTCGGCCTCCTTGCCGCCTTCGGTGTTCACCTCGACGTCAACACCGTGGCCGCCGTCCTGGGCGGCCTGAGCCCGCTCCTGGCGTCCCTCGGTGTCGCCGTGGGCCCCGCCAACAAGCAGTAAACACAGAAGCCCCCTACCTAGCCATCGCGGCCGGGTAGGGGGCTTTTCGTCGTTTCAGGGGTTAAGGCTTGCCGGACGGTTTGCCCCAGGTGGGCCGCCCAGCCTACCCTCCGTGTTACGACTGCCTTGGGAAATGTTGTCGTCCGTCGGTGCTCACCGGCGGAAACCCGCTGACGGAGGTTCGTCCATGACTCGCGTGGTCATCGCGCCCGACAAGTTCAAGGGAAGCTTGACCGCGGTCGAGGCCGCGGAGGCGATCGCCCACGGCGTCCGCGACGCGCTGCCCGGAGCCGAGGTCTCCTCCTGTCCGGTCGCCGACGGCGGCGAAGGAACGCTCGACGTCCTCGTCGCGGCAGGTGGCCGTCTCGTGGAACTCCCGGTCCGCGGCCCGCTCGACGACACCGTCGACGCGCGCTACGTGATGCTCGACGGAACCGCCTACATCGAATCGGCCCGCGCGTGCGGCATCGAATTCGTGGAGCCGAGCCCGGAAGTGGCGCTGGCCGCGCACACCTGGGGTGTCGGCGAACTCCTCGCGCACGCGCTCGACAACGGCGCGCGACGCCTGGTGCTGACCGTCGGCGGAACGGCGAGCACCGACGGCGGCGCCGGGATGCTGGCGGCGCTGGGTGCCGGGGTCTTCGACGCGTTCGGCGCGCCGGTCGGGCTCGGCGGCGGCACGCTGGGCCGTGTCGCCCTGGCCGAACTCGGCCCGGTGCGCGAACGGCTCGGCTCCGTCGAGGTCGCCGTCGCCACCGACGTGACGAACCCGTTGCTCGGGCCCCGTGGCGCGGCCGCGATCTTCGGCCCGCAGAAAGGCGCGGGCCCGCGCGAGGTCGAGCGACTGGACGAGTCCCTGTCCCGCTGGGCGCAGGCGTTGCGGAACGCCGGGACCCCCGATGTCTCCGATCTTCCCGGGGCGGGCGCGGGCGGCGGGGTCGCCGCCGGCGCGATCGCGGGACTCGGCGCGAGCGTCGAATCCGGCTTCCAGCTCATCGCCGGGCTCACCGGGGTCGCCGACGCCATCGAACGCGCCGACCTCGTCATCACCGGCGAGGGCTCGCTGGACGAGCAGAGCCTCGACGGCAAGGCCCCGGCGGGCATCGCGGCCCGCGCGCAGGAGCACGCGGTGCCGCTGATGGTGCTGGCCGGACGGATCCAGCTGGACCAGAGCCAGCTCGCCGGCCTCGGGGTCGTGGGCAGCGCCGCCCTGATCGACCACGCGCCTTCGCTCGACCACGCGCGTGCGCACGCGGCGGAACTCCTGCGCGAGCGGGCCGGCGAGCTGGTCCGCGCCTGGGCCCGGACTTAAGACCCGCCGGGCTCAGCTGCCAGGCTGGGGCTGAGCCTGCGGGAGTACGGCGAAGGCGACTTCGCCGGTTTCGTCCTGCTGGACGTCGAGCACCTTGTCGTCGAGCAACGCGGCGGCTTCCGGCTCCAAGAACACCTTCGGACCGCCGTCGGCGCCGAGTACCTTGTCGCCGCTTTCCGGTTCGGGGGCGACGGAAACCGCGAGCTGGGGACTGTCCCCCTGCTGGGAATGCATCGCGAACCGCAGTCCGCCCCCGTCCTGGCCGTTCTCCTGGCCGGTCAGTGCGGTGATCGCCTCGGCGGCGGCTTCGGTGACTGTCAGCATCTCTGCCCTTCCTTCGTCGCGGTCTTGCACTTGACCGACCACGCTAGGGGCTGTCGGCACAGCCCGCCGTGTGAGTGAAGATCACTTCTCGCCGACGTCCGGCTCCTCCTCGGCCAGCCGCATGGCGTGCGACTCCCCTTCGTGGATCTCCGCGGGCGTTGTCCCGAAGCGGTCTGCCCCGCTCCAGTGCTCGGGCGGTTCGACGCCTTCTTCGAGCGGGTCGACGCGGAGTTCGTCCTCGTCGAGTGCCTCGCTGGGATCCAACGTCTCCGGCTCCGCGGTCTCCCGGTCGCTCATCGGCCGCTCCCTCCTGGTCGGACGTTGGCCGGGACGTGCTGTACTCGACCCGGTCCCTGTGGCTTACCCGGCGTCTCCGCAGGCCAAACGGCGGCGCTGTCGCGGGGATCACAGTTTCTCAGGTGGTTCACTACCTTCACGAGTTTGTGAAACAAGGAGTAGCGTCGTCGGTATGACCACCACCAGGTGGGCGCCAGGGCACCGGATCATCCGGCGCGCGCCGGAGCGGCATCACGAACTCGGCAACCATGCCGCTTGGTACGTCGTCGCCGGCGTCGCCGCCACCGGCCTGCAGGCGGTGGTGTTCCTTGTCCTGCAGCCGATCCTCGGCCCCCAGTTCGCCAATCTGGTCGCGCTCGCGGTCACGACCGTCGGGAACACCGAATTCCACCGCAGGGTCACCTTCGCCACCCGGAAGAGCAACGCGGGCAAACGGCATTTCCAGGATCTGGTGACCTTCGCCTTCTACGCCGCGTACGGCTCGATCGTGCTCGCGTCGCTCGACGCGGTGATCACCGAGCCGACCGCGCTGGAACAGACAGGCGCCCTGCTCGCGGCCAGCGTCGTGGGCGGCATCGCGCGCTTCGCGGTCCTTCGCTGGTGGGTCTTCGCGCGCCGGAACGCCTAGTCTCCTTCAAGTGGCAGAGATCAACGGCCCGCACGACGGCGGCTCCGAACCCGATTACCGATTCACGCTCGCCAACGAACGGACCTTCCTCGCCTGGCTCCGGACGGCCCTCGGCCTGCTGGCCGGCGGCGTCGCCGTCCATCAGCTGGTTCCCGACCCGAGCGCGTTGAGCACCGTCCTGGCGGGATTGTGCGTCCTGCTGGCCGCCGTCGTCGCGGCGAGCGCGTATCCACGCTGGCGGCAGGTGCAGAGCGCGATGCGCGCGGGACGGCCGCTGCCGAAGAGCGGGATGCTGATCCTGCTGACCGCCGGGATCCTCGCGATCACCCTGACGGCGGCGGCGCTCGTGGTCTTTTCGTGAGCCCGCGCGATCACGGAGCGCAAGCGGAGCGGACCGGGCTGGCGTGGCGCCGGACCGCGCTCGCGGCTACTGCCTGCACACTCCTGCTCTTGCACACCGCGGCCCGGCGGGGCTGGGGGACGGCGGTCGTCCCGGTCGCGTTCGCGGGCGCCATGGTGATCACCTTGGTCGCCACCGGCGCGATCCGTGAACGAGCACTCCGCCGCCCGGGAACCCCGAAACCTCTTAACAGAGTCGTTGCTGTCACGGCATCGGCACTCGTCGTAGCGACAGCGGTCGCGCTGATCGCGGTGCGCTAAGTGGCGCACACGTCCAGCTACCTCGGGGCCCGTTTTCCCGGCGCAGAGTCTCGGTTGTATTAAGCCGACTCCGGCGAATGGGCTATCTCTAGTTGAAATCTTTACTGCCGTCCGATCGACGCCTACGATTACGCTGCGTCGCAACGGCGGCAGATGAATCTGATCTTACGGAGCATCTGCCGCCCTCAATCGTTACGGAGTGTTGACCCCTCGACAGCGAAGGTCGCAGGGTCGGCCGGGGAGGACGACCATGCAAGCAACTTCCAGCGCGTCCAGAACCGTCACCCCCGATGCGGTCCCCGGATACACGACTCCGGAGAACCTGCCTCGACCGGGCGGACGGCTGACGAAGGAGGACCTCGACCCCCTCGTCAAGGACGCGGGCGACGGGAATCCCGCCGCGATCCAGTCCCTCCTGCGGATGATCGGCCCCGTCGTGGTCCGCTACTGCCGCGCCAGAATGGGCGGCCGCGACCTGTCCTACCTGTCGGCGGACGACGTCGCGCAGGAAGTGTGCATGGCGGTGTTGAAGGCGCTGCCCGGCTATCAGGATCGCGGCGGCTCGTTCCTCTACCTCGTGCACGCCATCGCCGCCAACAAGGTCGCGGACGCCTACCGCGCGGTCTCCCGCGACCGGTCGGAACCGGTCCCGGAACTGCCGGAACGGCCCATCGGCGACAACGAACCCGAAACGCACGCCCTGCACCTGGACCTCGGTGCCCGGCTCAGCCGCCTGCTCTCCACCCTGCCGCGGGTGCAGCAGGAGATCCTCGCCCTCCGCATCGCCGTCGGCCTGTCCGCCGCCGAAACCGCCGAAGCGCTCGGGATCTCCGCCGGCAACGTGCGCGTGACGCAGCACCGCGCACTGGCCCGCCTGCGGACGATGGTCAAGCAGGACGAGTTCTGATCTTTCGTCCCCCTGCCGCAGGTCGTCGATCGGCGGCTCTCAGGCGCCCGGACCCCGCGCCGCCCACTTCTTCCGCTCGGAGCGATTCACCGCCGCAGTTCGGCGACGCCGACCGCCCGGGGCAACTTCGCGATCACCGATGGATCCGGTTCCGCCCGGAATGCCACGCCTGAGTGCGCGACTCCATCGCTCTGCGATGGGCGACGAACACCGGAGCCACGACGATCATCCGTGGTCACCGGCGATCGGCAGCGAACCCGCGCCGGGCTCTTTCTCCATAGAGGAAGTCACGAGCACTCGATACCCGCCCCGCCATCGGCCAAACCGGCGCGGCACGTGGGGCTCGGCACATCCAGCCTGCTCACTGGTCCTCGTCGTCCGGGGGAACGGACGTGTGGTCCTCGTTGTCGACGGGACCGAAACCTTCGGCGGGCTCCGGTGCGCCCGGTCCGGCGTCCGCGGCCGCGATACGGACTTCCCCGGTGTGGGGGTTCGGTTCGAACGGTGCTGTCGTCATGAGGGCCGGGTACCCGCGGCGGGAAGCCGGTAAGCGCGCTTCGCGGTGCCGTCGAAGAACTCCAGCCGCTCACCATCGCTCAGCGAGCCCGTCAGCGAAAAAGCGGTGTCCACGACGACTTCGTACGCCGCCGCGAGTTCGCAGACCGGCCAGTCCGAGCCGAACATCAGCCGCAAAGCCCCGAAGGACTCCAGTACGTGTTCGGCCCAGCGCGCCAGATGCCCGACCTTCCACCGCGCCCAGTCGGCCTCGGTCACCAGCCCCGAAAGCTTGCAGTACACGTTGTCCAGCTCCCCCAAGGCCGCGACACCATCGGCCCACGGCTGCCATTCGCCCGTGGCGATCGGTGGCTTCGCGGCGTGGTCGAGCACGAAAACCTGGTCCGGCAACGCTTTCGCGGCGGCGAGCGCGGCGGGGAGCTGCGGTGGCTTCACCAGCAGGTCGTACGCCAGCCCGGCCTCACCGAGGGCGGCGAGACCACGCAGGACCTCGGGCCGCGTCAGCCACGACGGGTCCGGCTCGTCCTCCACCTGATGCCGGATTCCCACCAACGGCCCGGAAAACGACGCCACGCGCTCGGCGACGCCGGGCGCGGTGAGGTCGGTCCAGCCGACGACGCCCACGATGAGCGGCTCGGCCTGAGCCGCCGCGAGGAACTCGTGTGTCTCCTCTTCCGACGAGACCGTCTGCACCAGCACGGTCCCCTTCACCCCCACCGCCTTCGTCACCGTGCGCAGACCGTCCACTGTGTACGGACGGCGGATCGGTTCCAGTGCCGTACCGGTCATCCACGGGTAGTCCCGCCGCGCGGGATCCCAAAGATGATGGTGCGCGTCGATCACGGCCGTCCCTCCTGCCGCAGCACGGTGTCCTCACGCAACAGTCCCGCACGGATCAGGTCCGTCCACACCTCGCGTGGCACCGGACGCCGGAACCGTTCGGCGTTGAGCCGGACCTGGCCGGGATCGTGCGCGCCGACGACGACGGACACCACCGATGGATGCGCGGCGGGCAACGCCAGCGCGGCCTGCGGGAGTTCGACACCGTGCCGCGCGCAGACGTCGGCGATCCGCTGGGCGCGCTCCACCAGTTCGGCGGGGGCCTCGGCGTAGTCGTACATCGTGCCCGGCGACGCGGTGGCGAGGATCCCGGCGTTGAACGCCCCGCCCGCCACCACGTCCACGCCGCGCTCCGCGCACAGCGGAAGAAGGTCGTCGAGCGCGGGCTGGTTGAGCAGGGTGTACCGGCCGGCCAGCAGGATCACGTCGAGATCGAACCGGCGGACGAACTCCGTGAGCATCGGCGCCTGGTTCATCCCTGCCCCGATGGCGTCGACGACACCCTGCTCCCGTAGTTCGAGCAGCGCGGGGAACGCACCGTTGACGGTGTCCTCGAAGTGTTCGTCCGGGTCGTGCACGTAGACGACGTCGACGCGGTCGAGCCCCAGCCGTTCCAGACTGTCCTCAAGCGACCGGAGGATCCCGTCGCGGCTGAAGTCCCATCTGCGTTTGTACGCGGCGGGAACGACGAAACCCTGCGAGTCGGTGCGCGAAGCGCCGCCGGGATCGGGTTCCAGCACGCGGCCGACCTTCGTCGAGACCACGAAATCCGCGCGGGGATACGCCGAAAGCGCCGCGCCCAGCCGCCGTTCCGACAGCCCGAGACCGTAGTGCGGGGCGGTGTCGAAGTAACGGATGCCTTCGTCCCACGCCTGCCGGACGGTCGCTTCGGCCGTCTCGTCGGTGATGGCGTGGTACAGGTTGCCCAGCTGCGCGCAGCCGAGCCCCAGCGGGGACAGGGGGATCTTCACGGAAGCTCCCAAACGAGGCCGAGCCCCGAATCGTCGCCCGAGTAGTCGTCCTCGACGTCGAGCAGTTCCGACATCCGTGCCTGCCACGGGATGTTGGCCGGGTGGTCGCGCAGGATCGCGCGCATCTTCGCGTAGTCCTCGACCTCCACGACGTGGAACAGGTCGAGCCCGTCCCGCCAGATCCGCCACGAACGCACGCCCGCACCGCGCAGGGCTTCGTCCAGCTCAGGCGGGATCACGGCGTGGACCGACTCGTATTCGGCCTCCTTGCCCGGCTTCAACCGGGTGTGGAGCGCCACTCTTTGTAGTGTGACACCGTGGGTCACCGCGCCTCCTCGACTCGAAACATGGCACTCTGTCAACTAACACTCAAACATCCGAGGTCTTCGGGGAGGGCGGTGGAACATGCCGGTCACCGATGTCGCGATCGACAAGATCAAGGACATGATCATCTCCGGCGAGCTTGCTCCGGGCGACAGGCTGCCGAAGGAGGCCGAACTGGCCCAGCGGCTCGGCCTGTCCCGCAGTTCGCTGCGCGAAGCGGTGAAGGCGTTGTGCCTGATCCGCGTGCTCGACGTCCGCCAGGGCGACGGAACGTACGTCACCAGCCTCGAACCGAATCTCCTCCTCGACGCGATGACGTTCGTGGTGGACTTCCACCGCGACGACACCGTGCTGGACTTCCTCGCCGTGCGCCGGATCCTCGAACCGGCGGCGACGGCGCTGGCCGCGATGCACATGAGCGACGAGGACATCGAGGAACTAGGCCGCCTGCTCGACGAACTGGCCGACTCGCCGACGGTGGAGGCGCTGGTCGCGAACGACCTGCAGTTCCATCGCAAGATCGCCGACGGCTCCGGCAATCCGGTGCTGTGCTCCCTGCTGGACAGCCTGTCCGGCCCCACCGCGCGGGCCCGCATCTGGCGCGGGCTCACCCAGGAGGGCGCGGTCGCGAAGACCCGCGAGCAGCACACGGCGATCTACGAGGCCATCGCGGCCCGCGAGCCCGAACTCGCGCGTTCCTGGGCGACCGTGCACGTGGCGGGGGTGGAGCAGTGGCTCCGCAACGCGCTCGGCACCGCCGACGACCCCACCACTGCCGCCGAAGCTTCCTGACACCGCACTCTCCTCCATGGACGCTCCGTGAAGGCCTCCTTCCCTACTCTCAAGGTAGGGAAGGAGGCCTTCACGGACTTTCGGACTACGTTTGGGCCTTCCCGCCGGCATAGCGGGAGATGATCAGCGCGACCAGGATGATCACGCCGTAGATCGCCTTCAGCCATTCCGGCGGCACCTGCGCCACCTGCAGCAGGTTGGTGACCGTCTGCAGGAGCAGCACACCGGTGAGCGCCCCGACCAGAGTGCCCTTCCCACCGTCCAGTGAGACACCGCCGATCACCGCAGCCGCGAACACCTGAAGGATCAATCCGTCGCCCTGGTCCGCCCCGAGCGCACCGACGTAGCCGGTGTACGCGAGCCCGCCGAGCGCGGCCAGCACACCGGCCACCACGAAGACACCCCACGAGATCCGGTCGACCCGGATACCGGCAGCCCGCGCGGCTTCCCGGTTGCCGCCGATGGCGTAGAGCGACCGGCCGATCCGGTGATACCGCAGTCCCAGCCCGAACACGGTGAACAGCGCCGCGGCCAGCCACACCGACATCGGCAGCCCGATGAACGTCGTCGTGGCCAGCGCGGTGAACACGTCCAGCTGATCGAAGAGCGTCTTTCCCTGGGTGGACCCGATCTGCGTGCCGCGCAGCACCGTCAGCATCGCCAGCGTGACGATGAAGGCGTTCAGCTTCAGCTTGACGATCAGGAAGCCGTTCACGAACCCGACCGCGGCACCGGCCACCAGTACGGCGAGGATGCCCGCGAAGCCGGGGATCTCGGTGCCGAAGCCCGAGGACGCCACTGGGATGACCAGCATCGCGCCGAGCGCGGGCGCCATGCCCATGGTGGATTCCAGCGACAGGTCGAACTTCCCGGTGAGCAGCACGAGGGATTCGCCCAGCACCACCATCGACAGCGCTGCCGAGGCGGACAGGATCCCGACGATGCTGCCGAAGGTCAGGAACGTGTCACTGATCAGTCCTCCGATGATCAGCACCACGACGAGCGCGGGCACCAGGGCGAGTTCGCGCAGCCAGCGGAACTTCCGGCGCTTCGGCGGTGCCGCGAGTGTCGAAGTCTTCGGATCGGTCATCAACTCGGTCACCGTTCGACTCCTTCGATGTCGGCCACCAGGTCGCCGTCGGACCAGCCCGCCCGGTGTTCGGCGACCACGGCACCGGCGCGCAGCACCAGCACCCGGTCGCTCAGACGAAGATCGTCCAGCTCGTCGCTGACGATCAGCACCGCCTTGCCCTCCGCGCGCACCCGGTCGACGACCGCGAGCAGCGCTTCCTTCGATTTCACGTCCACGCCCGCGGTCGGGTTGATGAGCACCACCAGGCGCGGATCCCCGGCCAGCGCGCGGGCCAGGACGACTTTCTGCTGATTGCCACCGGAAAGGTCGGACACCGGCTGGTCCGCGTCGGCCGCGACGATGTCGTAGTCCTTCAACGCCTGGGCGGCACGGCCGTATCGCGCGCCCGGTGACGCCAGGCCACCCTTCCCCATACGGTCCAAAATGGACAGTGTGGCGTTGTCCGCGATGGAATGCTCCAGCACCAGCCCCTCGTGGTGCCGGTCCCTCGGCACACAGCCGATCCCGGCGCGGATCGCGGCCGGGATGTCGCCCGGTTTCAGCGGCTTCCCGTCCACCTCGATCGTGCCGCCGGACGGCGAACGGAGGCCGTACACGGTTTCGGCGACCTGATGCTTGCCGCTGGCGTTGCTGCCCGCGAGCCCGATCACCTCGCCGCGATGGATCCGGAAGGTCACGTCGGAGAACCCGTCACCGGAAAGCCCGTCGACGGTCAGCACCTCGTCGGCGTCCTGAGCCAGCGCCTCGCGGGTGGAGGCGTCACGCACGGAAAGCCCGCCCTGCTCACCGGTCATCGCGTCGATCAGCTCGGCACGCCCGACCTCGGAGACCGGCGCGGTCAGGATGTGCTTGGCGTCGCGCAGCACGGTGACCGCCTGACAGACTTCGTAGACCTCGTGGAGGTGATGCGAGATGAACAGGAACGTCACCCCGTTGTCCTGCATCTGGCGCATCCGCGCGAAGAGCCGTTCGATCGCCTGGCTGTCCAGCTGCGCCGTCGGTTCGTCGAGAACGATGAACCGGGCACCGTAGGAGAGCGCCCTGGCGATCTCGACGAACTGCCGGTCCTCCACCGAAAGCTCGCCCGCCGGGGTGTCGACGTCGACCCGCACGTCCCAGGAGTCGAGCAGTTCCCGTGCCTGACGGCGCAACCGCTTCCAGCCGATCGCGAACCCCGTGCCCGACTGGCGATTGAGGAACAGGTTCTCCGCGACGGTCAGCTGCGGGACGACCATCGCGTGCTGGTAGACGCAGGCGACCGCGCGTTTCCAGTCGTCCTGCCTGGACAAGGGCGGTGCGGGGACGCCGCCGAACTCGACGCGCCCGGTGTCCGTTTTGGACAGTCCGGTGAGGATGGAGACGAGTGTCGATTTCCCGGCACCGTTGCGGCCGACGAGCGCGTGCGACTCGCCGGGGTGCACGGTGAGGCTGACGTCGGACAGCGCCACGGTCGGGCCGTAGCGTTTGCCGACGCCCTGTGCGCTGACCACCGGCACGGCGGCGGATCCGGCGGGCAGCGCGCTCACAGGTTGTTCCCCCAGAGTGCCTTGTCGTCCACGTTGTCCTTGGTGACGACGGGCGCGGGGAGCTGGTCTTCCAGGATGCCGGGCCGGACCTCGACGACGGTGCTGCCGTGATCGGTCGGCCCCGCCTTGAAGGTCTCCCCCGCCATGGCCTTCTTGATCCAGTACATGCCGTACTTGGCGTAGTCGTCGGCCGGCTGCGAGACGGTCGCGTCGAGTTCGCCCGCGCGGATCGCGGCGAGCTCCTGCGGGATGCCGTCGTTGCTGACCAGCACGACATGCTTCGGGTCGCCGACCGGGAAGTAGAGGTTCTTGCGCTTGAGCGCCTGCTGCGTCGGCGCCAGGTACACGCCGCCCGCCTGCATGTACACGGCCTTGATATCCGGGTTCGCGGTCAGCAGACTGTCCAAACCGGACGAAGCCTTGTCCGCCTTCCATTCGGCGGCGACCTCCAGCACCTGGACGTCCGGGTACTTCGTCTTCATGCACTGCCGGAACGCCTCGGAGCGGTCGCGGCCGTTGACCGAGGCCAGGTCGCCCATGACCTGCACGACCTTGCCCGACGTCACCTTCGCGCCGATCGCCTCGCAGGCCTTGGTGCCGTACGCCTTGTTGTCCGCGCGCACCACCATGGCGACCTTGCCGCTCTCCGGCGCGACGTCGACGGCGACCACGGGGACCCCCTTGTTCTCCGCCGCCTTGAGGCCCGCCACGACGGCCGCGGAGTCCAGCGGCGTCACGACCAGGCCCTTGACGCCCTGGTTGAGCAAGGTGTTGATGTCGGTGATCTGCTTCGCCGAGTCGCTGTCCGCGTTGACCGTCGGCAGCGCCTCGACACCCTGTTCCTTCGCCTTCAGCGGTACGTAGTTGTTGTAGGCCTGCCAGAACGGCGAGGTCAGCAACGGGATCGTCGCGCCGACCTTGCCGCCCCCGCCCGTACCCGGCTGGGGGGCGTTGTCCTTCGTGGACCCACAGGCCGACAGGGCCAGCCCGAACGCGGTGGCCGCGGCGGCCACCTTGATCACCCTCGTACGCACCGCATCCTCCTTGATGACAGCGAAAAACTACCGCTGGACCGGGCCGCGCGGGCGCAGCCCGTACATCCCTCCGTCGACAGCGAGCGCCGTGCCGGTGGTCGAAGCCGACAGCGGGCTGGCCAGGTACACGACCGCGTTCGCGACCTCGTCCGCGGTGACCAGCCTGCCCATCGGCTGACGGGCGGCCAGCGCGGCGCGTTCGGTCTCCGGATCGCCCGCGGCGTCGAGCAGCCTGCCGACCCACGGGGTGTCCGCGGTGCCGGGGCAGACGCAGTTGACCCGGATCCGGTCGGCGAGGTGGTCGGTCGCCATCGCCAGGGTCAGCGAGAGCACCGCGCCCTTGCTGGCCGAGTACAGCGCACGGTTGGGCAAGCCCGCCCACGCGGCGATCGAACAGGTGTTGACGATCGCGGCCGAGGGCGAGTTCTTGAGGTGCGGCAACGCCGCCCGCGCCAGCCGCACCATGCCGACGACGTTGATGTCGAGCACGCGGTGCCATTCGTCGTCGCTGTTGGCGGTGACGTCGCCCTGCGCGCCGATACCCGCGTTGTTGACCAGGACGTCGATCCCGCCGAACCGGTCCGCGACCGCGTCGATCGCCGACCGGACCTCTTCGTCGGAACCGACGTCGCAGCGGAATCCGGTGAGACCTTCGGGAAGGTCACCGGGATTCAGGTCGAGGACCGCGACCTTCGCCCCGCGTGCGGCGAGCAGGTCCGCGGTGGCCCGGCCGATTCCCGACGCGCCTCCGGTGACCGCCGCGACGAGGCCTTCGAACTCACTCACTTGCTTGTCTCCGTCCATTCCGGACCGTCGGGGAAGGTGAACCGGCGCAGCGTCGCGTCGTGCATCCGTGCCGAGAAGCCCGGCGCGGACGGGGCGACGTAGCGGCCGTCGACGACGGCTGCCGGATCGGTGAAGTGCTCGTGGAGGTGGTCGACCCACTCGATGGACCGGTCGGTGCCGGAGCCGGATACCGCCACGAAATCGAACATCGACAGGTGCCGGACGAGTTCGCACAGCCCGACACCGCCGGCGTGCGGGCACACCGGGATCCCGAACTTGGCCGCCAGCAACAGGATCGCCAGGTTCTCGTTGAACCCGCCGACCCTGGCGGCGTCCAGCTGCAGCACCGAGATCGCGCCCGCCTGCAACAGTTGCTTGAACACCACACGGTTCTGGACGTGCTCGCCGGTGGCCACCCGGATCGGGGCGAGCGCCTTGGCGATCGTGGCGTGCCCGAGCACGTCGTCCGGCGAGGTGGGCTCCTCGATCCAGTACGGGTCGTACGGCGCCAGCGCGGTCATCCAGGTGATCGCGGTCGAGACGTCCCAGCGCTGGTTCGCGTCGACGGCGACCCGGATGTCCGGGCCGACGGTCTCGCGGGCGAGTTTCATCCGGCGGACGTCGTCCTCCAGATTCCCGCCGACCTTCAGCTTGATCATCTCGAAGCCGTCCGTCACCGCCTGCTCGGCGAGCCGGACCAGTTTCGCGTCCGAGTAGCCGAGCCAGCCGGGAGAAGTGCTGTACGCGCGGTATCCGTCACGCTCGATCCGGGCGATCCGCTCGGCGCGGCCCGGCTCGGCGGCGCGGAGGATGTCGAGCGCCTCCTGCTCGGTCAGCGCGTCGGTCAGGTAGCGGAAGTCGACGAGGGAGACCAGGTCCTCGGGCGACATTTCGGCGGCGAATCGCCAGACCGGGAGGCCGGCGACGCGCGCCGCGAGATCCCAGGCGGCGTTGACCACCGCGCCGATCGCCATATGCGCGACACCCTTTTCCGGGCCGAGCCACCGCAGTTGCGAATCGCCGACCAGCGTCCTCGACAGGGCGCCGAGAGCGGCGGCGTCGGTCGGCACGTCCATGCCGACGACGTGCGGTTCCAGCGCGCGGATCGCCGCGGCCTGGACGTCATTGCCGCGGCCGATGGTGAAAGCGAGTCCGTACCCGTCCGGACCGCCGTCGGTGTGCAGCACGACGTACGCGGCCGAGTAGTCCGGGTCCGGGTTCATGGCGTCCGAACCGTCGAGCTCCCGCGACGTGGGGAACCGGACGTCGAGCACCTCCATGCCCACGATCTTCGCCATCACGCCTGCCTGACGTTCTGGCGCTGGCGGCCGAGGCCGTCGATCTCGAGCTCGATGACGTCCCCTTCGCGCAGGTACGGCTTGGGATCCGGCTGGCCGAGGGCGACGCCCTGCGGAGTGCCGGTGTTGATCAGGTCGCCGGGCCGCAGCACCATGAACCGGCTCAGGTAGTGCACGATCTCGGCGACCGGAAAGATCATGTCCTTGGTCGAGGAGTCCTGCTTCTTCTCGCCGTTGACCCACAACCGCAGGCCGAGGGCTTGCGGATCGGCCACCTCGTCGGCGGTGACCAGCCACGGGCCGAGCGGGTTGAAGTTCTCGCACGACTTGCCCTTGTCCCAGGTGCCGCCGCGTTCGAGCTGGAACTCGCGTTCGGACACGTCGTTCGAGACGGTGTAACCGGCGACGTACTCGAGCGCCTCTTCGGCGCTTTCGAGGTAGCGCGCGGTCTTGCCGATGACGACGCCGAGCTCGACCTCCCAGTCGGTCTTGGTCGAGCCGCGCGGCACGAGCACGTCGTCCTCCGGCCCGACCACGACGTCGGAGGCCTTCATGAACACGACGGGCTCGGTCGGGACGGCGGCGCCGGACTCCTCGGCGTGCTGCCGGTAGTTGAGGCCGATGCAGACGACCTTGCCCGGCCGCGCGATCGGCGCGCCCACCCTGGCCCGCGCGGCTTCGGGGCCGGCTTCGGGCAGCTCACCGGCGGCCAGCGCGGCGGCGACCCTGGCCACGCCGTCGCTCGCGAAGAAGCCGCCATCGATGTCGGTGGTCAGCCCCGAGAGGTCGCGCAGCGTGCCGTCCCCGGCACGTACGAACGGACGCTCACTTCCCGGCTCCCCGAGTCGCAACAGCTGCACGGATTTTCCCTTCAAGCCGAACCGCCAACAATCAACGGCTCCCACAGCAACGAACAGACATCCGATGTATACCCGACGAGCTTGGCCAAGATCTAGGGTCCGTTCGGATTTGGATCGAAAATTGATCGGATCAGTAGTCGGACGAGGAAGTGCGATGGGTCACAGAGGGAATAGTTACCTACTCTAAGCAAGTTATTCGTCGCGGAACCATGACTGGGGAAGGGAAGAGCATGACCATCGCGCCCGAGCGAGTGGAAGAACCCGTCGCGCGGCCCCGCACGAGCGGACGCGCCCGATTCGTCCTGATCCTCGGCGGCCTGTCCGCCTTCGGGCCCCTGTCCATCGACATGTACCTGCCCGCGCTGCCGCGGATGGCGGGCGAACTGCGCGCGGCGGACGCGACCGTGCAGCTCACACTGAGCGCGTTCATCATCGGGCTCGCCATCGGCCAGCTGATCCTCGGACCGCTGTCCGACGCGATCGGCCGCCGCAAACCGCTCGTGGCGGGCCTCGCGCTCTACATGGTCGGCTCGATCCTGTGCGCCGTCGCCCCGACCGCCGAACTGCTCATCGCCGCACGAGGCGTCCAGGCCTTCGGCGCCGCGGCGGGCATCGTGATCGCCAGGGCGACCGTGCGCGACCTCTACTCCGGCACCGCGATGACGAAGTTCTTCTCGCTGCTCATGCTGGTCAACGGGCTCGCCCCGATCCTGGCGCCGATCATCGGCGGCCAGATTCTGAACTGGACCTCGTGGCGCGGCGTGTTCGTCTGCCTGACCGTGTTCGGCGCGATCCTGCTCGCCGTCGTCTTCTTCCTGCTGCCGGAACCGCTGCCCGAGGAACGCCGCACGCCCGCGCGGTTCGGCTCGGTGCTGCGGAAGTACGCGAGCCTGCTCCGCGACCGCGGCTTCCTCGGCTACGCGCTGGCCTCCGGGCTGATGTTCGGGAGCCTGTTCGCCTACATCTCCGGCTCGTCCTTCGCGCTGCAAGGCGTCTACGGGCTCAGCCCGCAGGCGTACAGCCTGGTGTTCGGGCTCAACGGCATCGGCATCGTGGCCGTCGGCCAGCTGAACGGGCGTATCGTCGGCCGCTTCCCGGAACGGACCCTGCTGACCGTCGGTCTCGTCATCGCGGCGGTCGCCGGATTCGGCGTCCTGGCCGCGGCGGTGCTGGACCTCGGCCTGGCCGGGTTGCTGATCCCGCTGTTCATCCTGGTGTCGAGCATCGGCATGGTGGCGCCGAACGCGAGCTCCCTGGCGCTCGCCGAACAGGCGCGGTCCGCCGGTTCGGCATCGGCGCTGCTCGGCGTGCTGCAGTTCGTCGTCGGCGGGCTGGCGACTCCGCTGGTCGGGCTGGGCGGCGCGGGCACCGCGGTCCCGATGGGGATCGTGATGGCGGCCTTCGGCGTACTGGCGCTGCTGGCCTTCTGGACCATGACGCGGTCCGCGACACCAGCACTGGCGGCCGCGCGGGCGTAGAGGCTCGTGAGTGGCTAGGACGGTTCTAACCGTCCTAGCCACTCACGAGTCCCTTGAGGTCAGCGGTCCTCAACTGCTCCGCGGTCACCGCCGCGCGCCCCTCGACCAGGGCCTTCAACGCGTCCCCGTCGTCCCATTGGTTGACGTTCATCGCGGCGGTCACCTGCCCGTCCCGCAGCCAGAACGCCGTGAAGTCCCGCGCCGCGAGATCGCCCCGCACCACGAGCTCATCCCGTTCGGGATCGGCGAGACCCCGGTATTCGCAGCCAAGGTCGTACTGGTCCGAGAAGAAATAGGGACTCCGCAGGTACGGCTTGTTCTCCCCCAGCAGGTTCCCGGCGACGTGCTCGCCCTGCCACTTCGCGTTCGACCAGTGCTCGACGCGGACACGTTTTCCGTAGCGGGGATGGAAATGCGCGGCGATGTCGCCGATGGCGTAGACGTCGGGCGCCGCCGTCCGCAGGCCGGCGTCGGCGCAGACGCCTCCGTCGTCGGACAGTTCCAGCCCGGCGGCGTGCGCGAGGTCGACCCGCGGCGCGGCGCCGACGGCCACCAGGACGACGTCCGCGGGAAGCTCGTCACCACTCTTCAGGCGAACACCCGTCACCCCGTCCGGGCCGCCCGTGAATCCGGCGACGCCTTCACCCAAACGCCAGTTCACGCCGTGCTCGGTGTGCAGGCCTTTGAACACCCCGGACACCTGCTCGCCCAGCACCGCGAGCAAGGGTGAGCCGACCTGGTCGACCACGGTCACCTCGGCACCGTGTTCCCTGGCGGCCGCCGCGGCCTCGGTCCCGATCCAGCCCGCGCCGACGATCACCACCCGTCCGGCATCCTTGAACGCCGAGCGCAGCGCCAGCGCGTCGTCGAGGGTGCGCAGGGTCCGCAGTCCCGGCAGGTCCCCGCCGGGCACCGGCAGCGAGCGCGCCCCCGAGCCGGTCGCAAGCACGAGCCGGTCGAAACGGTGTTCACCGCCCGCGTCGTCGTGCACGAGCCGCGCGCCGAGTTCGACCTTGGTCGCGGTCACGCCGCTCTCGAAGGCGATGTCCTTCTCTCCGTAGAAACCCTCGTCGTGCACCCAGTCGGGTTCATCGGCCTTGCCCATCAGGAGCCCTTTGGACAAGGGCGGTAATTCGTACGGGCGATGCGTGTCGGTGCCGAGCAGCAGGATTTCTCCCGCGTAACCGCGCTCTCGCAGCGTCCCGGCCGCCGTCGCTCCGGCGAGACCGGCTCCGACGATGACGATCTTCCTGGGTTCGGACATCGATGACCTCCCAAGCAGTCCTCCCCCGGACGCTACTCCCGTTCGTGCTCGTCCGGCTCAGTGAAGGCGGAAGTCGATCACGATACGAGGGATCGGTTAACCCATCAGTAGGAATGTCGGGTAACCCGCGTCACGCCCCCGAAAGCGCCTCGTCCCAGCCTCGGACGAGAAAGGGAGATCATGGGATACGGGAGGATGAGGACGTTGGCACCCCGGGACGAATGGTCGGTCGGCTGCCGGGATCTCGCGGGCAGGCGCAGGGACGTGACGGTGTTCGTGAGCAGCGACAAGATCGTGCTCGTGGCACCGCCCGGAGAGGCCGCCGTACTGGGGCCGCTGGACGTGGGGCGCTTGCGCGCCGCGCTCCGCGACGCCGTGGTCGCGGTGGCCGAACATCCGGACCACAAGGAATGACAACTACCGTTCCTACTTCCGAGTAGGTAGAGTCGGCTCCGTTCGGAAGGAGCCGGCCATGACCACCTACTTCGTGACGGGCGCGACGGGTTTTCTGGGAAAACGCCTGGTCGCGCGCCTACTACGGCGACCTGAGACCGTAGCCGTCCATGTTCTCGTGAGGGAGACCTCACGCGGGAAGCTCCCGAGCCACGAGAAGCTCGTTCCCGTCACCGGCGACCTGACCGAACCCCTGCTGGGCATCGATCCCGCCCATCTGGCGCCCCTTGACCACGTCGTGCATCTCGGCGCGATCTACGACCTCACCGCGGACGAAGCGGCGAACCGCGCGGCCAACGTCGACGGCACCCGCAACGTCCTGGAGTTCGCCGTCGCCGCGAAGGCCGGGCTCTTCCACCACGTCTCGTCGATCGCGGTCGCCGGGCAGTACGCCGGGCGGTTCACCGAGGCCGATTTCGACCTCGGACAGAGCTTCGCGTCGCCGTACCACGCGACGAAGTTCGAGGCGGAGAAACTCGTGCGACAGCACGGGAAAACGCCGTTCCGCGTGTACCGGCCGTCCGCCGTGGCCGGCGATTCGCGGACCGGCGAGATGGACAAGATCGACGGCCCGTACTACTTCCTCCCGGCCATTTCGCGGCTCGCCGCGTTGCCCCGGCGTCTCCCTCTCGCCGCCCCGGATCTCGGCGCCACGAACATCGTTCCGGTCGACTACGTCGTCGAAGCGATGGAACACCTCATGCACGTCGACGCGCCCAGCGGCAGCACGTACCACCTCGCGTCGCCCCGGCCACAGCCGCTTCACGAGGTCTACAACGCCTTCGCGCGGGCCGCGGGCGGGCCGAAGATCTCCGCGGTCCTTCCTCCCCTGCCGTCCGGAGCGCTGAAGCGGGCCGGAACCCGGCTGGCGAAATCCGCGGCCGCCGGATTCGACCGCGTCCCCGGCGGGCGTTCGGCCCGCGCGGCGGTGCTGGCGGAACTCGGCATCCCGCTGGAAGTCCTGCCGCATCTGAGCATGGAGGTCGACTTCGACACGAGCGCGACCACGGCCGCGCTCGGAGGCAGCGGGATCACCTTGCCGCCGTTGGAGGAGTACGCCGGTCCGCTCTACCGATACTGGCTGGAACACCTCGATCCCGACCGCGGCCGCCGCCGTCCGGGGCCGGAACCCCTCGACGGCCGCAAGGTGCTGATCACCGGCGCGTCGTCGGGCATCGGTCGCGCCTCCGCGCTGGCCGTCGCCGCGAAGGGCGGCGAAGTGATCCTCGTGGCCAGGCGCGCCGATGAGCTGGAACAGGTCCGCGAGCAGATCGTCGCGGCGGGCGGGAAGGCGTCGGCGTATCCGTGCGACCTCACCGACGGCGGTGCCGTCGACGCTCTGGTCAAGGACGTGCTCGCCGCGCACGGCGCCGTCGACATGCTGGTCAACAACGCGGGCCGGTCGATCCGGCGGTCGCTTTCGCTGTCCACCGAACGGTTCCACGACTTCGAGCGGACGATGGCGATCAACTACTTCGGCCCCGTGCGGCTGACGCTGGGCCTACTGCCGTCGATGACCGCGCGCGGATTCGGGCACGTCGTCAACGTGACGACCCAAGGACTGCAAACGGACACGCCGAGGTTTTCCGCTTACCTGGCCTCGAAGGCGGCATTGGAGGAGTTCGGGCTGACCGCCGGCCGGGAAACGCTTTCCGACGGCGTCACCTTCACCTCGGTCCGGATGCCGCTGGTGCGCACCGACATGATCACGCCGACCGGGTCCTATCGCGGTATGCCGTCGAGTTCTCCCGAACGCGCTGCCGCGCTGGTGGTGAAGGCGCTGGAGAAACGACCCGAGATCCTGAACCTGCCCGAAGGAACGGCCGCCGAACTGGTGACGCTCGTCGCACCTCGGACGGCACGGTTCTTCGCCCATCTCGTCTACCGCGCCATGCCCGAGTCAGCGCCGGAATCCCGTGGCCTGCCCAGGAAGGCTCCGCTCGCGTCGGTGGCGGGAGCCGTCACCCGGCTGGTCTGGCGCCGCCGTCCCTGACGTCCCGCCGCCAGGGCTCGATCGGGGGACGCCCCCGGCCGCTACCATCGGTTTCCGATACGCCGGGGGGTCGGCGGGCACGGGCCGAGGCAGGACGACCGGGAAGGGGCAGTGTGGACGTCGCCAGTCCCCCGCTGTCGACCGGACCGGACGCGGCGGTGGTACGTCCGTCCAGGACAGTGCTGCGGCTTTCCCTGCACGTGGCCTGGGTGCTCGCGCTCGCCGTCGCCACCGAACTCCGGGTGGGGCGCTTCGGTTTCCACCCGTCGGACCAGGGTTTCATCCTCGCCCAGGCGTGGCGGGTACTGCACGGCGAAGTCCCGCATTCCGACATCATCTCCGCGCGGCCGCTGGGTTCGGCGTACCTGCATATCGTCGACTTCGTGCTGCCGGGGCCGCTCTTCTTCGTCTCAAGTGTGCTCAGCATGCTGGAGATCATCCTGGCGACCATCGCCTTCGCCGTACTGGTCACCCGGCGCCGCGTCCGTGACTGGGGTCCTGGGCTCACCGGACTGACGGCGGCCGCGTCGCTGCTGAACCTCAACGCCTTCCCGCTGATGGCCTGGCACACGATCGACGGGATCTTCCTGACCGCCTGCGGTGCCTGGGCACTGGATTCGGGGCTGCGCAACGGCAAGGCGTGGCCGCGGCGGCTCGGTCTGGTGCTACTGGGCACCGCGGTGTTCGTCAAGCAGAGTTTCGCGCCCGTGCCGCTGATCGCGCTGTGCTGGCTGCTGCTGCACCCGTCGCTGCGGGAAGGCGCGTTCCGCACCGGCCGCTGGTGGGCCCGGCTGGGCTGGGATCTGCTGGCACTGGGCGCTTTTCTGGTGTTCTACTTCGGAATCATCACACTCGACGGCGGGCTCGGCGCGATGGCCGAGCAGCTCACCGGCGGCCTGCCCGCGTACGGCGAGCGGCTTCTCGGGCTGTGGCTGGAAAATCCCGCGTCCCTGCTGCGGCCGCCGGTGCGGGGCTTGACCTTCTTCGTGATCGCCGGGGTGTTCCTCGCCCTGCTCGGGATCTTCCGCGACCGCGCGGGTTTCGCCGGGGCGGTCCTCGCGCGGCTACTGCTCCTGGCCGGCGTGGCGGTGGTGGTCGGCACCGTCGTCGACGGGCACTTCACCGGCGCGTCGCGCTGGGCGGACGTCCTCTGGTGGATCCTCGGTGTCGCACTGCTGGTGCACTGGGCGGCGACGCGGCGATTCCCGCGGATGGGCGCGCTGGTCTTCGCGACCGGCTTCATGACCAGCCTGTCCTGGGGGAACGACACGCCGACGCTGTTCACCGGAACACTGGCGCTGACGGCGATCCTGCTGCTGTCGGACGCGCTGCCGCCGCTGCCCGAGCCGTCTCGCCGGTTGAGGCTGGTGGGCGCCACCGCGATGGGCCTGGTCGCGGTGCTGGCGTCGGGCTGGGCCGTGGTCGCGCACCACGACGAGGCCGCGTATCTCGACATGGCGCACGAGAAGCTGACCGGTGACCTCGGCAAGGTGACGCCGTCGATGCGCGGGATCCGGACGAATCCGGGCACCTTCACCTACATCTCCCAGATCCAGGACTGTGTCACGCGATTCCCCGCGGGACGCACGGCCGTCCTGCCGGACAACCCGTTCGCCTATCCCGCCTTCGGCCTGCGCAACCCGTTCCCGCTGGAATGGCCGCTGCCGCTGGAGATCGTCGCCGACGCTCCGGAACGCATGCTCGCGACGGCCGACGTCCTCAACCGCGAAGGCGACTACCTGGTGCTGTTCCAGACCGTGAGCATGCCCGCCCTCGCCAAGGGCGGGCCGGTGCCCGCCGAGGTCGCCGCGGACGCGCCGATCTTCGACTACCTCGGGCTGGAGAACGCGCTGCGGTCGCGGCTCACCGGGCAGACCGTCACCTGCGGCAGCTTCATCGGCAAGTGGGCGCCGCGCCCCTGACGCGTTTCGTCCTCTGAATGCGGTAGTTCGTAGTGCGAACTACCGCATTCAGAGGACGAAACGCGTGGGGTCAGTCGACGCCGGCGTCCTCGGGGCGGCCGGAAGCGAGACCGGCGAGGACGTCCAAAGCGGCCCCGAGCGTCTCGAGCGGCGGCGACGAGACGGCGAGGCGGACCGCGTTCGGCGCGTGGCCGGGGACGACGGCGAACGCGGCCGCCGGGGTGACCGCGATCCCGCGTCGCGCGGCCGCGGCGACGAAGGTTTCGGCGCGCCAGTGTTCGGGGAGTTCCCACCAGCAGTGATACGCCCGCGGATCGGCGCGCAGGGTGAACCCGGCCAGCCGCGCCGCCGTCACCCGCTGGCGTTCCGCGGCGTCGAGCCGTTTCGCCCGCTCGACGGTTTCCAGTGTCCCGCCGGTGATCCACCGGGTGGCGGCTTCGACGGCGAACCGGGGCGCGACCCAGCCGCCCGAGCGCACGGACGCGGCCAGCCGTTCCTTCCATTCCGCCGGGACGGCGAGGAATCCGGTGGTCAGCCCCGGGGCGAGCCGTTTGGACATGCTGTCGGTGAACACCGTGCGTTCCGGCGCGTACGCCGCGAACGGGCGGACCTCGGGCCGGAGGAAGGTGTAGATGCCGTCCTCGATCACCGGGATGTCCATCCGGCGCACCGTTTCCGCCAGCTCGACGCGCCGCGCTTCGTCCATTGTGGACCCGAGCGGGTTGTGCAGCGTCGGCTGGACGTACAGCGCGCGGACGGACGCGGCTTCGAGCGCCTCGGGAATGAGACCCATGTCGTCGGTCTCGATGGGCACCAACTGGACGCCGAGCCGTCCGGCGAGCGCCTTGACCACAGGATAGGTGATGGCTTCGACGGCGAGGCGTTCCCCCATCGGCACGAAGGCGGCGATGGCGGCCGCGATGGCCTGGCGCCCGCTCCCGGCGAAGAGGATTTCCGGCGTCCAGCCGTCCTTCGCGAGCAAACCGGCGACGGCGTCACGCGCCTGCTTCGAGGCGGAGACGCTTCCCGGCCGCAGCGCCGCTGTCAGGACGTCTTCGCGCAGCAACGGCTCCAGCGCCTTCCCGACCAGCGCCGACTGTTCCGGGAGGACGGCGAAGTTGAGCTCGAGGTCGACCGTCGCGCCACCGGGTTCGGCGAGGGCGGTCTCCAGCGGCGGCCTTCCGGCGCGGACGAACGTGCCCCGGCCGACCTCGCCGACCACGACGCCTCTCCGGACGAGTTCGCCGTAGACCCTCGCGGCGGTCGAGTTCGCGATCCCGCGTTCGCGGGCGAACCGCCGCTGCGGGGGCAGCCGGTCGCCAGGGCGGAGCCTTCCGGCCTCGACGTCGGCGGAGATCTCGTCCGCGACTATCCGGTAGTCCTCCATGCCGTTCCTTCGATCGCTCCGAGACCGCTCGCGGGATTGCACTGGGGATGATGCCATCGACGAGCGTCGTGAGCCGACTGCGACCTACGGAACACCACAACGGCGGACTCCTAGGTTAGCCTAACCTGCGTGGAGACCGTGGAAACCCTCACCGAGCAGAGCACGACGTCCCGCCTGCACGCGGACGCGCTGACGCTCGCCTACGACGGCCGGACCGTGGCCGAAGACCTCGGGGTGGTCATCCCCGACCGGTCGTTCACCGTCATCGTCGGCCCGAACGCCTGCGGCAAGACGACCCTGCTGCGCGCGCTCGCGCGGATGCTCAAACCCCGCCAGGGTTCGGTGTTCCTCGACGGACAGGCGATCAGCTCCTTCCCCGCCAAGGAAGTCGCCCGGCGGCTCGGCCTGCTTCCGCAGAGCTCGACCGCGCCCGACGGCATCACCGTCGCGGACCTCGTCGCGCGGGGCCGGTACCCGCACCAGCGCCTGCTGCGCCAATGGTCCCGTGAGGACGCCACCGTGGTCGCGGAGTCCATGCGCGCCACCGGGGTCGACGACCTCGCCGAGCGGCTGGTCGACGAACTGTCGGGCGGCCAGCGGCAGCGCGTGTGGATGGCGATGGCGCTCGCGCAGGAGACCGATCTCCTGCTGCTCGACGAGCCGACGACCTATCTGGACATCGCACACCAGATGGACATCCTCGATCTGTGCGCGCAGCTGCACCAGGAACAGGGCCGGACACTGGTCGCGGTGCTGCACGACCTCAACCACGCCGCCCGCTACGCGACGCACATGATCGCGATGCGCGGCGGAGAGGTCTTGGCGACCGGCTCGCCCGAAGAGGTCGTGACCGCGGCCAACGTCGAGAAGATCTTCGAGCTGCCATGCCGGGTCATGCCGTGCCCGGAAACCGGTACCCCGCTGGTGATCCCGAAAGCCGGACGCCGCGCCGCCTGATGGTCCCGGAGTAGGTTGGCCGCGGAGGTGCCATGTCACAGCAACTGTGGTCCGAAGTGGACGACTATCTGTCCGGAGTGCTCGTCCCGTCCGATCCCGCCCTCGAAGGCGCGCGGCAGGCGTCGGACGAGGCCGGGCTGCCGTCGATCGCCGTCGCGCCGAATCAGGGCAAACTGCTCAACCTGATGGCGAGGATGATCGGCGCCCGGTCCATCCTGGAGATCGGCACGCTTGGCGGGTACAGCACGATCTGGCTCGCCCGCGCCCTGCCACCGCAGGGCAGGCTCGTCACCCTCGAATTCGACCCGAAACACGCCGAGGTCGCGCGCGGAAACATCGCAGCGGCCGGGCTCGGCGGGCTGGTCGACGTCCGTGTCGGCAAGGCGCTGGACCTGCTGCCCTCGGTCGAGGGCCCGATCGACCTGGCGTTCATCGACGCAGACAAAGCCAACAACCCGGCCTACTTCGCAGCGTCGCTGAAGCTCGTCCGGCCCGGCGGCGTGATCGTGGTCGACAACGTCGTCCGCGGTGGCGCGGTGACCGACGCCGCCAGCGAAGACCCGAACATCCAAGGGATCAGGCGGCTGCACGAGATGATCGCCGCCGAACCCCGCGTCGACGCGACGGCGATCCAGACGGTCGGCAGCAAGGGCTACGACGGGCTCACCGTCGTGCTCGTGAAGCCCTGAAGGAACCACTCGGCCGGCGATTCGTGTTCTCTTCGGGTCTGCTGGTCTCGGGTGCGGTGGGCGGTCCGCTCGTGGCCCGGTCGGCGATCGTGTCGCGAAAGTGGCTTTCGCGGCACACGCCCAGACCGTGGGCTCGCCCAGGCTGCGTCGGAGGAGGGGAGTGAAGGCCTCCTTCCCTACTTTCAGGGTAGGCAAGGAGGCCTTCACCACCACCTGGACCGATGCCTCACCGCGGCGCCGTCGTGGCGGGCCGCGGGCCGGAGCCGTCCGGCCACCGCACCGGCAGTCCCTGATGGAAGCCGATCATGAAGCGCTGCCACATGTCGGCCGGGATCGTCCGCCCGGTCAGTTTCTCCCCGGCGGTGTCCCGCATCCGGCGCGGCTCGTCGGAGCCGACCCAGACCGCGGTCGCGAGTTGGGGGGTGTACCCGACCGCCCAGCCGCCGGCGTTGTCGTCCGTCTCGTTGTACTGGAAGTCGCCGGCCTTCAGCGCGGCCGGGCGGTCTTTCAGTCCGGTGGCCAGCACCTGGCTCATCGTGCCCGCGATCCGGCGGCTCAGCGCCTCGTCGTCCTTGAACGCGGGTGCCCTGTCCGACGGCCGTTCCCACACGATTTCGCCGTTCTCGTCCCGGATCTTCGACACCAGATGCGGGGTGGCGCGCAGGCCGTCGGCGGCGAAGGTCGCGTAGGCGCCGGCCATGTCGCTGGGGCGCAAGGGATATCGGCCGACCGCGATCCCGGGACCGATCAGGAACCCGTCCTTCTCCCGCAACGTCACCGCGCCGTCGACGGCCTCGGGGATCCCTGCCGCGCGGGCACCTTCGCGGACCGTTTCCGCGCCGAGTTTCTTCGCCAGGTCGACGAACGGGCCTCGTGCGCCCCGCGCCATCGCCTCGCGCAGCGTGCACTTCCCGGCTTCGCCGCATTGGTCCTGGAACTCGAAGGTCTCGCCGAGGAAGTCGACCGCCGCGGGCACCTTGAGGGGTTCGTCCACGCCGACGCCCCGTTCGAGGCCGGCGGCGAGGATGAACGGCTGGAAGGCGGAGCCGGTGCCGTACGGGGTGCCGGCGTAGTCGTGCACGCTCCAGCCACCGCCGTTGTAGGCGCGGATGGCGCCGGTCCCGGGTTCGACGGCGACCAGCGACGCCCGGAAGTGCTCAGGCTGTCCCCGCAACCGCTCCTTGACCGTCTTCTCGGCTTCGGCCTGCGCCCGCGGATCAATGGTCGTCTCGACCTTCATCGCACCGCCGCGGAGCCGGTCGAGCGGGTAGCCGACCTGTTCCAGTTCCGCGAGGACCTGCTGCTTGATGTGGTACTGCTCGTAGGTCACGCGACCGGCCCTGGTCTCCGACGGCGCCTGGATCGCGTCCTCCGGATAGGTCATGGCGACCGCTTCGGCCTGACCGACGTAGCCGCGCGAGACCAGCTTGTTCACCACGTAGGACCAGCGTTTCCTCGCGTGCTCGTGGCTGGAGGCGTACGGGTCGTGCACCGACGGCGACTGGATCATGCCCGCGAGGAACGCCGCCTCGCTCCAGGTCATCGAGTCGTCGAGCTTGCGGCCGAAGTAGGCGTTCATCGCCGACGCCGGGCCGTAGGTGCCGCGGCCGAACGAGATGATGTTGACGTAGCTCTCGAAGATCTCCTTCTTGGTCTGCTGCTGGGTGATCTTCGTGGCGAGCACCAGCTCGGAGAACTTGCGGGCGAGGGTGGCGTCCTCGTTGCCGGTGGATTTCTTGATGTACTGCTGGGTGATCCCCGAACCGCCGCCGACGCCGGTCACCAGCGCGCGGCCGAGTCCGGTGAGGTCGAAGCCCTCGTTGTCCCAGAAGGTCGGGTCCTCGGTCGCGACGATCGCGTCGCGCAGTTTCGCGGGGACGGCGTCGTACGGCACGAACAGCCGGTCGCCGCCGGGCGGGACCACCTTGAGCAGTTCGGAACCGTCCGCGTTCTGCAGGACGACGGTCTTGTCGAGGTCGGCGAGGACCTCTTGCGGACTGCGGACGTCGAGAAGGACGTACGCGAGCCCGAACGCGACGACCGGGATGCCGATCACCAGGCCGAACGTCCAGGCGGCGATCTTGCGCCACCTGCGCTTCTTCCGTTTCGGCTCCGGGGTGGCCGTGGTCTCCGACTCGGGTGCGTCTGCCTCATCCGGGTTTTCCACGCCAAGTTAGACGCCCGAACGAGTGAAAAGGTTGTGGGAAAGTCACCGGATGGCATCCGGTTCATGACTTGAATAATTCTTCATTTGATAATGTGGTCAGATGCCCGTCCCCTTGTACCAGGCCAAGGCGGAGTTCTTCCGCATGCTGGGCCACCCGGTCCGGATCCGTGTGCTCGAACTGCTCGCCGAAGGCCCGAAGGCCGTCCGCGAACTGCTCGCCGAGATCGAGGTCGAGGCCTCCAACCTCTCGCAGCAGCTGGCAGTCCTGCGCCGGTCGGGGATCGTCACCTCGACCCGCGAGGGCTCGACGGTCGTGTACGCGCTCGCCGGCGGCGATGTCGTCGAGCTCCTGCGCGCGGCCCGGCGCATCCTCACCGAGCTGCTGGCCGATCAGAACGCCTTGCTCGCCCAGCTGCGCGACGCGGAGTGAAGCCGTGGCGGGTCTGAAGCTTTCGGAGCTGCGCTCGCTCCTGCCCGGACGTGAAGACCTGCGGACGCTCAAACGCGCTCCCCGGCGCGACCTCACGGCGGGCCTGACCGTCGCGATCGTCGCCCTGCCGCTGGCGCTGGGCTTCGGCATCTCGTCCGGCCTCGGGGCCGAAGCCGGGCTGGTCACCGCGATCGTCGCCGGCGCGCTGGCCGCGATCTTCGGCGGCTCCAACCTCCAGGTGTCCGGGCCGACCGGCGCGATGACCGTGGTGCTGGTTCCGATCATGGCCACGCACGGAGCGGGCGGCGTGCTGACGGTGGGCCTGCTCGCCGGGGTCTTGCTGCTCCTGCTCGCGGTCGCCCGCGCCGGCCGGTACATGCGCTACGTGCCGACGCCGGTGGTCGAAGGCTTCACGCTGGGCATCGCCGGGGTGATCGCGTTGCAGCAGGTCCCCGCCGCGCTCGGCGTCGCCACCCCGGAAGGCGAGAAGGTGGCCGTCGTCGCGGCGAAGGCGGTGGCCGATTTCGCCGGGCATCCGGCCTGGCCGTCGATCGCGATCGCCGTCGGGGTCGCCGCCCTGATGCTGCTCGGCGCGAGGTGGCGGCCGTCGATCCCGTTCTCGCTGGTCGCGGTGGCCATCGCGACCCTCGTGAGTCATTTCGCGCAGCTGCCGGTCGCTCGCATCGGCGCCCTGCCCAACGGTCTTCCCGCACCTTCGCTGGACTTCCTGGATCTGTCGACCTTGGGCGCGCTGGCGCCCTCCGCCGTCGCCGTCGCGGCGCTGGCCGCACTCGAGAGCCTCCTTTCGGCCACGGTCGCCGACGCGATGAGCGTCAACGAACGCCACGACCCGGACCGGGAACTGTTCGGGCAAGGCCTCGCGAACCTCGTCACCCCGCTGTTCGGCGGCGTGCCCGCCACCGCGGCGATCGCGCGCACCGCGGTCAACGTCCGTGCCGGGGCGAAGTCCCGGCTGGCCTCGTTCATCCACGCGATGGTGCTGGCGGTGATCGTCTTCGCGGCGGCGCCGCTCGTGGCCACGATCCCGATCGCGGCGCTCGCCGGGGTGCTGCTGGCCACCGCCGTCCGCATGGTCGAGGCGGGCTCGGTCCGCGCGCTCCTGCGTTCCACCCGGCGTGACGCGCTGGTCCTCGTGCTCACCGCGGCCGCGACCCTGATCCTGGACCTGGTCACCGCGGTCATCCTCGGCCTCGTCGTGGCAGGCGCACTGGCACTGCGGGCGATCGCGAAGGCGGCGCGCATCGAAGAGGTCCCGCTCGACCACGCCGATCACGCGGCCGAGGAACGGGCGCTGCTGGACGAGCACATCGTCGCGTTCCGGCTCGACGGCCCGCTGGTCTTCGCCGCGGCCCACCAGTTCCTGCTGGAGTTGTCCGAGGTGGCCGAGGTGCGGGTGGTCATCCTCCGGCTGTCACGGGTGTCGGCCATCGACGCCACCGGCGCCCTCGTCCTGAGGGACGCCATCGAACGTCTCGAACATCGCGGGATCACGGTCCTGGTGTCGGGGATCAAACCCGGGCACGAGAGGGTGCTCGACGAGCTCGGCGTCGCGGATCGGCTCCGCGCGGAGGGGCGGGTGTTCCCGGATACGCCGCACGCCATCGACTTCGCGCACGCGCTGCTGACCTCAAGCGAGGAATGCGCGAAGCAGTGAAGCGGTCCCTTCGACGTGTTCCGTCATCGCCCGGCGGGCCGCCTCGGAGTCCCCGGCGAGGATCGCGTCGACGATGGCCTCGTGCTGGGCGTTGGAGTGCTCCAGATTCGGTTCGAGCAGCGGGATCATGTCGAGCAGCTGGTTGACCCGCATCCGCGCGTCGGCCATCGCCGTGGTCAGCGAGCCGGACGCGGTGACCTCGGCGATCGCCAGGTGCAGCCGCGAATCCTTGCGCCGGTAGTCGCCGACATCGGCCGCCGCGGCCTCGGCGAGCGTGCTGGTCAGATGCTGCCGGTCGGCCGGGCTGAGCGAACGCGACGCCGCCATCTCGGCGGCGCCGGTCTCCAGCACGTGCCGGAGGCCGAGCGCGTCCTCCAGCGTGGCGTTGTCGACCTTCCGCCCGTCGGCGGCGGGCGGGTCGGGCAGGACGTCGTTGACGAACGTGCCGCCGTACCGCCCGCGCCGCGACTCGACGTAACCCGCGTCGGACAGCGCGCGGATGGCCTCGCGCAGCGTCACCCGGCTGACCCCGAGCCGCTCGGCGAGCTCACGCTCCGAGGGCAGCCGCTCCCCCGCGCCCACCACGCCCAGCCGGATCGCCTGGAGCAGCCTTTCGACGGTCTCCTCGAAGGCGTTGCCCGCGCGCACCGGGCGGAACAGCGCGTCACCCGCGTTCGCGACCGTGCTCGACTCCACCCTTCGAGTTTAGGCGGCCCGCAATTCGTCCTCTGGATGCGGTACTTGCGTGTGCAACTACCGCATCCAGAGGACTAAATGCGAGGGGTCAGCACTCGATGACGTTCACGGCGAGGCCGCCGCGCGCGGTCTCCTTGTACTTCACGCTCATGTCGGCGCCGGTCTCGCGCATCGTCTTGATCGCCTTGTCCAGCGTCACGACGTGCGAACCGTCGCCGCGCATCGCCATCCGCGCGGCGTGGATCGCCTTGGACGCGCCGACGGCGTTGCGTTCGATGCACGGGATCTGCACCAGCCCGCCGACCGGGTCGCAGGTCAGCCCCAGGTGGTGCTCGACGCCGATCTCGGCGGCGTTCTCCACCTGCGCGGGTGAACCGCCGAGGACCTCGGTGAGCCCGGCGGCGGCCATGGCGCTGGCCGAACCGACCTCGCCCTGGCAGCCGACCTCGGCGCCCGAGATCGAGCCCGTCTGCTTGAGGATCGAGCCGATCGCGCCCGCGGTGAGCATGAACGTCACGATGCCGTCGTCCGACGAGCCCCTGATGAACCGCTGGTAGTAGTGCAGAACCGCCGGGATGATCCCCGCCGCGCCGTTGGTCGGCGCGGTGACGACGCGGCCGCCCGCGGCGTTCTCCTCGTTGACCGCCAGCGCGTACAGGCTCACCCAGTCCATCGCGTACAGCGGGTCACCGACGCCGTCCTCGGCGAGCAGCTTCTCGTGCAACGCCTTCGCGCGCCGAGGCACCTTCAGCCCGCCCGGCAGCACGCCCTCGTGCTCGCATCCGTTGCGCACACATTCCGCCATGACCTGCCAGATCTCCAGCAGTCCTTCGCGGATCTCCTCGCGCGTGCGCCACGAAAGCTCGTTGCGCAGCATGATCTCGCTGATCGGCAGCCCGGTGTCCTCGCAGTGCTTCAGCAGATCCGCGCCAGTGCGGAACGGGAACTCCAGTTTCGTCGAGTCCTCGACGACGACAGTGTCGGTCTCGTAGGACTCGTCGCGCACGAACCCGCCGCCGACGGAGTAGTAGGTGCGCTCGCGCAGCACCTTCCCGTCGGCGCCGAACGCGCGGAAGATCATCCCGTTCGGATGCGCGGGCAGCGACTTCCGCCGGTGCATGGTCAGGTCGGTGTCCTCGGTGAACACGATCTCGTGCTCACCACGCACCTTCAACCGGCAAGATTCCCGGATCTCCGCGATCTTTCCGGGCACCGTATCGGTGTCGATCTCCTCCGGACGCTCCCCGGACAGCCCGAGCAGCACGGCCTTGTCGCTGCCGTGCCCGAACCCGGTCGCGCCGAGCGAGCCGAAAAGCTCGCTCTGGACGCGGGTCGTGGCGGCGAGGTCACCGTCCGCCGCCAGACCGTCCACAAAGGTCAGTGCGGCACGCATCGGGCCCACCGTGTGGGAGCTGGAGGGGCCGATGCCGATCGAAAACAGGTCGAAGACGCTGATCGCCATTGATCTGCCCTCCTTCCTATCTGGCCAGCAGTGAGCTGGCTTCTTGGGCCGCGGGCCCTTCGGCGGCGAGATGGGCCAAGTTCTCCGACAGCGCTTCGCCGCGGTGGGCCTTCGTCTGGGCGAACAGGCGACCGGCCCGATACGACGAGCGTACGAGCGGCCCGGCCATCACACCAGCGAAACCCATCGCTTCGGCGGCGTTCGAATGCTCGACGAACTCCTCCGGCTTGACCCACCGGTCCACCGGATGATGCCTCGGTGAAGGCCGCAGATACTGGGTGATCGTGAGGATCTCGCAGCCCGCGTCGACCAGATCCTTCATCGCCGGAGCCACCTCCTCCGGCGTCTCACCCATGCCGAGGATCAGGTTCGACTTCGTCACCAGACCGGCCTCACGAGCCCGGGTGATGACCTCCAGCGAGCGCGCGTACCGGAAGCCCGGCCGGATCCGCTTGAAGATCCGCGGCACCGTCTCCACGTTGTGCGCCAGCACCTCCGGCCGCGAACCGAACACCTCGGCCAGCTGATCCGGATCCGCGTTGAAGTCCGGGATCAACAGCTCGACACCGGTGCCCGGGTTCAACGCGTGGATCTGACGGACGGTCTCCGCGTACAGCCACGCGCCGCCGTCTTCCAGGTCGTCACGCGCGACACCGGTCACCGTCGAGTAACGCAAACCCATGGCCTGCACCGACTCCGCCACCTTGCGCGGCTCGGTGCGATCCAGCGCCGCCGGCTTGCCCGTGTCGATCTGGCAGAAGTCACAGCGCCGCGTGCACTGGTCCCCGCCGATCAGGAACGTGGCCTCACGGTCTTCCCAGCACTCGTAGATGTTGGGACACCCGGCCTCCTCACACACGGTGTGGAGGCCTTCACGCTTGACCAGTCCCTTGAGCTCCGTGAACTCCGGACCCATGCGCGCGCGGGTCTTGATCCACGGCGGCTTCTTCTCGATCGGGGTCTGCGCGTTGCGGACTTCGAGCCGGAGAAGTTTGCGCCCCTCGGGGAGCGCGCTCATCGGTTGAGGTCCGCGTACAGCGGGTGCTTCTTCGCCAGCAGCTCGACCCGGGCGGACAGCGACTGGCGCAGGGCCTCGTCGAAGTCCGGGCGCAGCGCCTCGGCGATGATGTCGGCCACCTCGGCGAAGTCCTCGGCCCCGAAGCCGCGGGTCGCGAGCGCCGGGGTGCCGATCCGCAGGCCGGAGGTGACCATCGGCGGACGCGGGTCGAACGGGACGGCGTTGCGGTTGACCGTGATGCCGACCGAGTGCAGCCGGTCCTCGGCCTGCTGACCGTCCAAAGTGGAGTTGACCAGGTCGACGAGCACCAGGTGCACGTCGGTGCCACCGGTCAGCACGCGGACTCCGGCCTCGGTGCAGTCCGTGCGCGAAAGGCGGTCGGCCAGGATCTTCGCGCCTTCGAGCACGCGCTGCTGGCGCTCGCGGAACTCCTCGCTCGCGGCGATCTTCAGCGCGACGGCCTTGGCCGCGATGACGTGCTCCAGCGGACCGCCCTGCTGGCCGGGGAACACCGCCGAGTTGATCTTCTTGGCGAGTTCCTGGCGGGACAGGATGATGCCACCGCGCGGGCCGCCGAGGGTCTTGTGCGTGGTCGTGGTGACGATGTCGGCGTAGGGCACCGGGCTCGGGTGCAGCCCGGCGGCGACCAGACCGGCGAAGTGCGCCATGTCGACCATGACCTTCGCGCCGACCTCGTCGGCGATGCGGCGGAACTCGGCGAAGTCGAGCTGACGCGGGTACGCCGACCAGCCGGCGATGATCAGCTTCGGCTTGTGCTCCTTGGCGAGGCGCTCGATCTCCTCGACGTCGACGATCCCGGTCTCCTTGTCGACGTGGTAGGCGACGACGTTGTAGAGCTTGCCGGAGAAGTTGATCTTCATCCCGTGGGTCAGGTGCCCGCCGTGCGCGAGGTCGAGACCGAGGATGGTGTCGCCGGGGTTGAGCACCGCGACCATGGCGGCGGCGTTGGCCTGCGCGCCCGAATGCGGCTGGACGTTGGCGTGCTCGGCGCCGAACAGGGCCTTCGCGCGGTCGATCGCCAGCTGCTCGATGACGTCGACGTGCTCACAACCGCCGTAGTAGCGGCGGCCGGGGTAGCCCTCGGCGTACTTGTTCGTCAGCACCGAACCCTGCGCCTCGAGCACGCCCACCGGGGCGAAGTTCTCCGAGGCGATCATCTCCAGGGTCGACTGCTGCCGGTCGAGTTCGGCGGCGACGGCCGCGGCGACCTCGGGGTCCACTTCGGACAGGGCAGCATTGAACATGTCAGTTCTCCTGGGTCAGGACGGCGTACGCCTGGGCGTCGAGCAGGGCGGGCACGTCGCCGGACAGACGCACCTTCAGGAGCCATCCTTCGGCGTACGGGTCCGAGTTGATGAGCTCGGGGGTGTCCGTTGTGGCCTCGTTCACCTCGACGACCTCACCGTCCACGGGTGCGTACAGCTCGCTGACCGATTTGGTCGACTCGACCTCGCCGAACACCTCGCCCGCGGTGACGGTGTCGCCGACCGAGGGAAGCTGGACGAACACGATGTCACCGAGCGACTCGGCGGCGAAGGCGGTGATGCCCACGGTGGCGACGCCGTCGGCGACGCTCAGCCACTCGTGTTCCTTCGTGTACTTCAGGTCCTGGGGGATGCTCATGATCAGAGGAGGGCCTTTCAGGCGCGGGAGTAGAAGGGCAGGGCGACGACCTCGACGGGCTCGATACGGCCCCGGATGTCGACGGAAAGCTCGGTGCCGGGCTCGGAGTGCTCCCGGTCCACATAGGCCATGGCGATCGGGTAACCCAGGGTCGGCGAGAGGGCACCGCTGGTGACCTCGCCGATCTCGGCGTCGCCCGCCAGGACGGTGTAGCCGTGGCGCGGGGCGCGGCGGCCGGAGCCCTTGAGCCCGACGCGCACGCGGGGAACGTCCTTCTTGGACAGTTCCTCCAGCGCGGCCTTGCCCACGAAGTCGCCCGGCTTCTCGAACTTGACCACGCGCCCGAGGCCGGCTTCGAACGGGCTCAGCTGGAGGCTGAGCTCGTTGCCGTACAACGGCATTCCCGCTTCGAGGCGCAGGGTGTCGCGGCAGGCGAGACCGGCCGGGAGCAGGCCGTGCGGCTCGCCCGCGTCGGTCAGGATGCGCCAGACGGCGGGAGCCTCACCGGCCGGGACGTACAGCTCGAAGCCGTCCTCACCGGTGTACCCGGTGCGGGCGAGCAGGACGTCGTGACCCTTCACGACGGCCGGGACGCTCGCGTAGTACTTGAGCGCGCCCAGGTCGGCGTCGGTGACGGCGCCGACGATCTCGACGGCCTTCGGTCCCTGGACGGCGATCAGCGCGACGTCCTCGGACTTGTTCTCGACGACCGCGTCGAAACCCGAGACCCGCTCGGCCAGCGCCTCCGCGACCACGCCGGCGTTGCCCGCGTTGGCCACGACCAGGAACTTCTCGTCGGCGAGGCGGTAGACGACCAGGTCGTCCAGCACGCCGCCGTTCTCGTCGCAGATCATCGTGTAGCGCGCCCGGCCTGGCTTCACGCCGGACAGGTTGCCGACCAGCGCGTAGTCGAGGGTGTCGGCGGCCTGCGGGCCGGTCACCTCGATCTCGGCCATGTGCGAGAGGTCGAACAGGCCGGCGGCCTCGCGGACCGCCTTGTGCTCCGCCAGTTCGCTGGAATAGCGGATCGGCATCGACCAGCCCGCGAAATCGGTGAACAGCGCACCCAGTCCTTTGTGGACTCCGTGCAGGGACGTCTCTTTCGACATCAAGTGCCTCAGTTCTCGTAGGCGTTGAGCGGCGGGCAGGAGCAGACGAGGTTACGGTCCCCACGCGCACCGTCGATGCGGCGCACCGGGGGCCAGTACTTGGACTTGCGGTTCACCCCGGCGGGGTACACCGCCAGTTCGCGGTCATACGGCAGGTCCCAGTCGCCGACGAGGGTCTCGGCGGTGTGCGGGGCGTTGCGCAGCGGGCTGTTGTCCGCGGCCCACTTGCCCTGCGCGACGGCGTCGATCTCCGCGCGGATGGCGATCATCGCCGCGATGAAGCGGTCGATCTCGCCGAGGTCCTCGGACTCGGTCGGCTCGACCATCAGCGTGCCCGCGACCGGGAACGACATGGTCGGAGCGTGGAAGCCGTAGTCGATCAGGCGCTTCGCGACGTCGTCGACGGTGACGCCGGTCTCCTTGGTGAGCCCGCGCAGGTCGAGGATGCACTCGTGCGCGACCAGGCCGTCCTGGCCGGTGTAGAGCACCGGGTAGTGCTGGTTGAGGCGCTTGGCCACGTAGTTCGCCGCGAGGACCGCGACCTGCGTCGCGGCGGTGAGCCCGCCCGCGCCCATCATGCGGACGTACGCCCACGAGATCGGCAGGATCGACGCCGAGCCGTACGGTGCGGCGCTGATCGGGCCGACACCGGTTTCCGGACCGGCCTTCTCCAGCATCGGGTGGTTGGGCAGGTACGGCGCGAGGTGCGCGCGGACCGCGACCGGGCCGACGCCGGGGCCGCCGCCTCCGTGCGGGATGCAGAAGGTCTTGTGCAGGTTCAGGTGCGAGACGTCGCCGCCGAACTCTCCCGGCTTGGCGAGACCCAGCAGGGCGTTGAGGTTCGCGCCGTCGACGTAGACCTGGCCGCCCGCGTCGTGGACGATCTTGGCCAGCTCGTCGATGCCGTTCTCGTACACGCCGTGCGTGGACGGGTACGTGACCATGATCGCGGACAGCGTGTCGCGGTTGGCCTCGACCTTGGCCCGTAGGTCTTCGAGGTCGACGTTGCCCTCGTCGGTGCACTTGACCACGACGACGCGCATCCCGGCCATCACCGCGGAGGCGGCGTTCGTGCCGTGCGCGGACGACGGGATCAGGCAGACCTCGCGCGCGGTCTGACCGTTGGCGTGGTGGTACGCGCGGATCGCGAGCAGACCGGCGAGCTCGCCCTGGCTGCCCGCGTTCGGCTGCAGCGAAACCTTGTCGTACCCGGTGACCTCGGCCAGCCAGCCGGACAGCTGCTCGACCAGCACGTGGTAGCCCTCGGCCTGGTCCGCGGGCGCGAAGGGGTGGATCCCCGCGAACTCGCGCCAGCTGATCGGCTCCATCTCGGTGGTGGCGTTGAGCTTCATCGTGCAGGAGCCGAGCGGGATCATGCCGCGGTCGAGCGCGTAGTCCAGATCGGACAGACCGCGCAGGTAGCGCAGCATCGCGGTCTCGGAGCGGTGCGAGTGGAAGACCTCGTGGGTGAGGTACTCGCTCTCGCGGCCGAGGCCGGCGGGCAGCGCACGGGCGTCGGCGGCGGGGGTGTCGACGCCGAACGCGTTGAGCACCTTGGCGATGATCGCGGGCGTGGTGACCTCGTCGACCGCGATGCGGACGTGGTCGGCGTCGACCGGGCCGAGGTTGATCCCGTTCTCCCGCGCCACCGCGACGACCGCTTCGGCCTGTCCGGGCATGCGGGCGAGGACGGTATCGAAGAAGCCCTCGTGCACGACCTCGACGCCTGCCGCTCGGAGGGCGTCCGCCAGGCCCGCGGCGAGGCCGTGGACGCGGGTCGCGATGCGCTTGAGGCCGTCGGGACCGTGGTAGACCGCGTACATCGCGGCGAGCACGGCGGGCAGCACCTGCGCGGTGCAGATGTTGGAGGTCGCCTTCTCGCGGCGGATGTGCTGCTCACGCGTCTGCAGGGCGAGGCGGTACGCGGGGTTGCCGTCGGCGTCGACCGAGACCCCGACCAGGCGGCCCGGCAGCGAACGCTCGAGCCCTGCGCGGACGGCCATGTACCCGGCGTGCGGACCGCCGTACCCGAGCGGGACGCCGAAGCGCTGGGTCGAACCGGCGGCGATGTCGGCGCCGAACTCACCCGGCGCGGTGATCAGCGTGAGGGCGAGCAGGTCGGCGGCGACGGCGTACAGCGCGCCGGCGGCCTTCGCGGTCTCGGAGATGGCGGAGTAGAAGCCCGCGCCGCGCAGCACGCCGGAAGCGCCCGGGTACTGGACGACGACGCCGAAGAACTCCTCCGGCAGGCCGGTGAGCAGGTCACGGACCTCGACCTCGACGCCCATGGCCTCGGCGCGGGTGCGGACGACCGCGATCGTCTGCGGCAGGCACTCGGCGTCGAGGACGACCTTGTTCGACTTCGCCTTCGACGCGCGGCGCATCAGCATGACGGCCTCGGCGACGGCGGTGGACTCGTCGAGCAGGGAGGCATTCGCGGTGGCGAGACCGGCCAGCTCCGAGACCATGGTCTGGAAGTTGAGGAGGGCTTCGAGACGGCCCTGCGAGATCTCCGGCTGATACGGCGTGTACGCCGTGTACCAGGCCGGGTTCTCCAGCACGTTGCGGCGGATGACCGCCGGGGTGACCGTGTCGTGGAAGCCGAGACCGATCATCTGCGTCATCGGCTTGTTGAGCGCGGCGAGTGCGCGAAGCTCGGCGATGGCGTCCTCTTCGGACGCGGCGGGGGGAAGTTCGAGGTCGCGGGTGACCCGGATCGCGGACGGCACGGCGGCCTGCACCAGGGCATCGAGACTGCCGTAGCCGACCTCGGCGAGCATCTTGGCCTGCTCGGACTCCGAGGGGCCGATGTGCCGGTCGTCGAAGGACGTACTGGTCAAGGGAGCTCCTTGGGTCAGGCGCCGGATAGACCGGTGCGCTGGGAACTCCCCCTCTGTCATGGCACCTGAGAGTTTCACCACCGTTGAGGGTGGCTTTCACCTTGGGTGAGACGCACTTGCGCGCCTGCTTTCCAGAGTGGCCTCGCGTGAAGCGGTAGTGGGTACCTGAGAGATTCCGGGGAGTTTGCTCCTTCGGTGCCCCACCACGTTCGTGGGGGCTCTCCCGCTCCAGCTCGACGGCCCTGTCTGAAGTTGTGCGCACACCGTACCTGGCGTGTTCGACGCGCGTCTACTTCCAGCCGAGCACGTCACTTGAGCCGCACTCGCGTGCTTGGAGACGTAACTCGTGAGTTCCGCCTCCAAGCACGCGAGTTACGTGCCTGAGCACGCGAGTTACGCGTTTTCCATCATCATTTCGGCGGTGATCGTGCCGCAGAGCTCGGCGCACCGCATCATCATGTCGGCCGCGTCGGCGAGCTCGGCGTCGCCGGTCTTGGCGCACTCCTGGGCGCACATGCGCATCATCTGGGAGGCGAGGCCGCACGTCTTCGCGCACATGCGCATCATCTCGAGGTCGGCGACCATGGCGGAGCAGCGCATCATCATGTCGGCGGACATGCGGGACATGTCCGCGCAGGTCACCATCATCATCCCGAGCTTCGCGCCGCCGATCTCCATGCAGCGCGTCATCATCTCCTCGCACCTGACGTGGCACTCGTTGCACAGGTCGATGCAGTCACGCATGGCGGTGCTCATCTGCCGGGTCATTCGTCGGGCCTCCCGCGCTGTTCGGATCACGGAACCGGGTGGTCCCGCGTCTCAGGACTACAGCGCAGGTCAGCGGCCCGCCATCCCAGCCACCGGGACGAGTGACGGCGGCCGGAAGTACAGCCACGGTTCGCGCCGGGCCCAAGTCCGTGAAGGCCTCCTTCCCTACTCTCAAGGTAGGGAAGGAGGCCTTCACGGACATCGCGACCCAACGGCGCGCATTTAGAGGACTAAATGCGTGGCGGTCAGACGGGCGTGACGTAGGCGCCGGAGATCCCACCGTCGACGAGGAACTGCGACGCCGTGATGAACGAGGCGTCGTCGCTCGCCAGGAACGCGACGGCCGCCGCGATCTCCTCCGGCTCCGCGAACCGCCCGACCGGCACGTGCACCAGCCGCCGCGCGGCCCGCTCGGGGTCTTTCGCGAACAGTTCCTTGAGCAGCGGCGTGTTCACCGGTCCCGGGCACAGCGCGTTCACCCGGATGTTCTCCCGCGCGAACTGCACGCCCAGTTCCCGGCTCATCGCCAGCACCCCGCCCTTGGACGCGGTGTAGGAGATCTGCGACGTCGCCGCGCCCATGACCGCGACGAACGACGCCGTGTTGACGATCGAGCCCTTGCCCTGCCGCCGCATATGCGGCAGCACGGCCTTGCAGCACAGGTAGACCGAGGTCAGGTTGACCTTCTGTACCTTCTCCCACGCGTCGATGCCCGTGGTGAGGATCGAGTCGTCCTCGGGCGGGGAGATGCCCGCGTTGTTGAACGCGACGTCGACCGAGCCGAAAGTGTCCACAGTGGTCTGGAACAGGGCCTCGACCTGCTCGGCGTCGGTGACGTCGGCCTGCACGAACAGGCCGCCGACCTCGTCGGCCGCGGCTTTGCCCGCCTCGGCGGAGATGTCGCCGATGACGACCTTCGCGCCCTCGCTCGCCAGCCGCCGCGCGGTGGCGAGGCCGATGCCGCTGCTGCCGCCGGTGATGACCGCGACGCGGCCTTCGAAACGCTGAACCATGCCTATTCCTCCGTGCTGATGGTCTTGATACGAAAAGAGACCGGCTCACTCTGTGTTGATGAAGACGTTCTTGGTCTCGGTGAAGGCGTCGACGGCGTCGGGGCCCAGTTCGCGGCCCAGTCCGGACTGCTTGAACCCGCCGAACGGCGTCCAGTACCGGACGGACGAATGCGAGTTGACCGACAGGTTCCCGGCTTCGACGCCACGCGCGACGCGGAAGGCGCGGCCGACGTCGCGGGTCCAGATCGAGCCGGACAGGCCGTACTCGGTGTGGTTGGCCATGGTCACCGCGTCCGTCTCGTCGGCGAACGGGACCACGGCGACGACCGGGCCGAAGATCTCGTCCGACGCCAGCGGATGCCGCAGGTCCGGCGGGGTGACGACGGTCGGCGCGAACCAGTATCCGGGACCGACGGGCGCGTTGCCCCGGAAGGCGACCGGCGCCGCGTCGTCCACATAGGACGACACTTTCGCATGGTGCCCGGCCGAGATCAGCGGACCCATCTCGGTCACTTCCAGCCGCGGATCCCCCACGACGACGCCGTTCACCGCCGGTTCCAGCAGCTCCATGAACTTCTCGTACACGCTCGACTGCACGAGGATCAGCGACCGCGCGCAGCAGTCCTGCCCGGCGTTGTCGAAGACGCCGTAGGGTGCGGTGGCCGCGGCCTTCTCCAGGTCTGCGTCGGCGAAGACGATGTTCGCGTTCTTGCCGCCCAGTTCCAGCGTCACCCGCTTCACCCGCGCGGCACAGCCCGCCATGATCTGCTTGCCGACCTCGGTCGAGCCGGTGAACACCACCTTCCGCACCGCCGGGTGGTCCACGAACCGCTGCCCCACCACCGATCCCTTGCCGGGAAGCACCTGGAAGACGTCTTCGGGGATCCCCGACTCACGGGCGAGTTCGCCGAGGCGGATCGCGGTCAGCGGGGTGAGCTCGGCGGGCTTCAGCACGACGGTGTTCCCGGCGGCGAGCGCCGGCGCGAACCCCCAGCCCGCGATGGGCATCGGGAAGTTCCACGGCACGATCACCCCGACGACACCGAGCGGCTCGTGGAACGTCATGTTCACCCCGCCGGGTACCGGGATCTGCTTGCCGCTCAACCGTTCGGGCGAAGCCGAGTAGTACGTCAGCACGTCGCGGACGTTGCCCGCTTCCCAGCGCGCGTTGCCGATCGTGTGGCCCGCGTTGGCGACCTCCAGCTGGGCGAGATTCTCGATGTCGGCGTCGACGGCGTCGGCGAATCGGCGCAGCAGCCGCGCCCGGTCGCCGGGGGCCACGGCGCGCCAGGCGGGGAACGCCGCGTGCGCGCGGGCGATCGCCGCGCCGGTCTCCTCCGCCGAGGTCAGCTCGACCGACCTCACCACCTCTTCGGTGGCTGGGTTGATCACCTCGAACGTGGTCATGCGTGCTCCTTCGCAGCTTTCACCAGCGCCTCGAAAAGCCTGATGTCGTCGGGGTTCTGTTCGGGATGCCATTGGACGCCGAGGACGAACCCGCCGCCGGGCAGCTCGGCCGCCTCGATGGTCCCGTCGGCGGCCCAGCCGACCGGGACCAGCCCGTCGCCGAGCTTGTCGATCGCCTGATGGTGGTAACACGGCACCTTGGTCTCGGCGCCGAGGATCGAGGCGACGCGGCTGCCCTCGGCGAGGCTCACCGTAGTGGTGCCGAAGGTCCCCGGCGCGGGCTGGTGATCCGCACTGTCCAAAGTGTCCGGTAGATGCTGCGCGAGCGTGCCGCCCAGCGCGACGCTGAGCACCTGCAGCCCGCGGCACACACCCAGTACCGGTTTTCCCGCGTCCAAAGCGGACCGCAGCAGGCCGAACTCGAAGGCGTCCCGGTTCGGCCTCGTGTACGTCGTCGCGTGCTGCTCCTGGCCGTAGCGCGCAGGGTCGACGTCGGCGCCGCCGGCCAGCACGAGTCCGTCCACGGCGGAGATCAGCCGATCGTGTGCCCCGCTCACCGGCGGCAGCAGGACCGGGACGCCGCCCGCCGCGACGATCCCGTCGACGTAGACCCGGTGCAGCAGGGCGGCTTCGGTCTCCCAGACGAGGAACTTCGCGGGCTCCAGATAGGAAGTGAGCCCGATCAGGGGCTCAGAGACGTTCGAAGCCACGGATCCGCTCCCAGTCGGTGACGGCGGCGTCGTACGCGGTCAGTTCGACCTTCGCCGCGTTCAGGTAGTGGTCGACGACCTCGTCCCCGAACGCGGTCCTGGCAAGCTCGCTCTCGTCCAACAGCGCCGCGGCTTCCCGCAGGGTCGTCGGCACGGTCGGCTTGCCGGAACCGTAGGCGTTGCCGTGGAACTCCGGCTCCAGCTCCAGTCCGTTCTCGATGCCGTGCAAACCTGCCGCGATCAGCGCGGCCACCGCGAGGTACGGGTTCACGTCGCCGCCGGGGACCCTGTTCTCGGTGCGCAGCGAGTCCCCGTGCCCGACGACGCGGAGCGCGCACGTCCGGTTGTCGGTGCCCCACGCGACGGCCGTCGGCGCGAAGCTGCCGGGGACGAACCGCTTGTAGGAGTTGATGTTCGGCGCGAAGAAGTAGGTCAGCTCACGCAGCCCGGCGAGCTGGCCGGCGAGGAAGTGCTCCATCAGCGGCGAGAACCCGCCGGGACCGTCGCCGACCAGGACGGGTTCGCCCTCGGCGGAGCGCAGGCTGATGTGGATGTGGCACGAGTTGCCCTCGCGTTCGTTGTACTTCGCCATGAACGTGAGGCTCTTGCCCTCTTGCGCGGCGATCTCCTTGGAGCCGGTCTTGTAGACGCTGTGGTTGTCGCAGGTGGTCAGCGCGTCGGCGTAGCGGAACGCGATCTCGTGCTGGCCGGGGTTGCACTCGCCCTTGGCGGACTCGACGTACAGGCCCGCTCCGCCCATGTCGTTGCGGATACGGCGCAGCAGCGGTTCGATCCGCGCGGTGCCGAGCATCGAGTAGTCGACGTTGTACTGATTGGCCGGGCGAAGGTCCTGGTACCGCTTGTCCCAGGCCGACTCGAAGGTGTCGTCGAAGACGATGAACTCCAGTTCGGTCCCGACATACGCGGCGAGACCGCGTGCGGCGAGCCGATCGAGCTGACCGCGCAGGATCTGGCGCGGCGAAGGGGCCACGGCGCCCCCTTCCACCCGTTCGAGGTCGGCGAGGACGAGCGCGGTGCCCTCCTGCCACGGAAGCAGGCGCAGCGTGCCGAAGTCCGGGCGCATGACGAAGTCGCCGTAGCCGGTCTCCCAGGACGACATCGCGTAGCCGTCGACGGTGTTCATGTCCACGTCGACCGCCAGCAGGTAGTTGCACGCTTCGGTGGCGTGCTCGACGACCTCGTTGAGGAAGTACTCGGCGGCGCAGCGTTTGCCCTGCAGCCTGCCCTGCATGTCGGTGATCGCCACCAGCACCGTGTCGACGGTGCCGTCCTCGACCAGTTCCCGGAGCCGTTCCAGCGTGAGCATGCCGCGCCTATTCGCCATCAGCCTCACCTAAAGGTTCGAAGCGGTACCTTTGAGGGTTCTTCCTACCGGGTAGACCGGATGCGGTCAACTTGTCCAATGGTCTGATTCGTTATCCATTGCTCACCGTAGTTGATCCCTGGGCGGATTGTCTGCGATGCCCGGCTGAGAAGATGCTGTGAATCCCGCCGCACCGGGAGGAGATCCGCGCATCCGGGACGTTGTACGGATCAAGAGAGGTGAGAAGGAATGACACAGGCATTCACGCAGCAGACCACGTTCACCGAGCCCCAGGGGCGGGCTCAGCTCCCGACGATGCCCAGTGGGTGGCCGATCGGCTCGTACGAGTCGTACTCCGAAGCGCAGCGTGCCGTCGACCACCTCGCGGGAACGGACTTCCCGATCACGGACGTCACGATCGTCGGTGTCGAGCCGGTCCTGGTCGAGCGGATCGCCGGACGGATGGGCTGGAGCAAGGTGCTGACCAGCTCGGCGCTGTCGGGCGCGATGTTCGGTATGTTCCTCGGCCTCGTGCTGAGCCTGCTGAACCCGGGCGCCGGGCTGGTGCCGATCCTCGTCGGCCTAGTCGGCGGTATCGGGTTCAACCTGCTGTTCGGCGCGCTGGGATACGCGGCTTCGAAGAACAAGCGCGGGTTCATCTCGCAGAGCCAGCTGGTCGCCCGGCGTTACGACGTCCTGGCCCAGCCGCGCAACGCCGAGAAGGGCCGCGCCCTGCTGGCCGACCTGGCCGCCAGGAGCGCGTTCAACCACTGAGCCTCACCCCACGCGAGCCGGCACCTCAGCACGAGGTGCCGGCTCGTGGCTTTACGGGGTCAGGCGGTGCAGGTCACGCGGGAACAGCGTCGCCTGGCGGACGTTGGGCAGCCCGAGCAGCCGGGCCGTCCAGCGTTCGAGACCGAGCGCGAACCCGCCGTGCGGCGGCATCCCATACGCGAAAACCGCCAGGTAGTCCTGGTACGGCTCGGCGGACTCACCGCGCGCCGCCAGCGCGGCGACATAGTCCGCGTGCCGATGCAGCCGCTGCCCGCCGGTCACCAGTTCCAGCCCACGGAAAAGCAGGTCGAAACTGTTGGAGTACTCGGGCCGCGCCGGGTCCGGATGCGTGTAGAACGGCCGCTTCACCATCGGATAGCCGGTGACGAACAGGAATTCCGATCCGTGTTCGCGCAGCGCCCACTCCGAAAGCAGCCGCTCGTGCGCGGGCGCGAGGTCGGGCTCGCCACAAGGGTCCTCGCCCGGCAGCCATGCGATCAGCTCCTGGGCTTCCGCGAAGTGGATCTCCGGAATCTCCTCCGGCACCACGACTTCCGCCTGCGGAACCGCGGCGGCCATCCCGGCGATGGCCTCCCGCAGCACCGTCATGACGTCGTGGTGGTCGTCGATGAAACCGAGTTCGGCGTCGAGGCTGGTGTACTGCGCCAGATGCCGCGCGGTGTCGTGCGGTTCGGCGCGGAAGACCGGGCCGACCTCGTAGACCCGTTCGAAGACCCCGACCAGGGCCTGCTTGTAGAACTGGGGCGACTGCGCCAGAAAGGCCCGTTCGCCGAAGTAGTCGATACCGAAGACGTTCGCGCCGGATTCCGTGGCCGACGAAACGATCTTGGGCGTATGGGTTTCGGTGAACCCGAGTCCGTCCAGTACCGACCGGAACCCGGCGACGCTCGCCGCCGCGACCGTGAAAGCCTCCTTCAGCCGCGGATGCCGCAGCGCGACGGCGGCGTTGTCCAGTACCGTGGGCAACGCCGCCGGGACCGAGGGCCGGTAGAGGTCGAACGGCGGTGGTTCGGCCGGTTCGGAAAGCAGCCTGACGGACGGCTCCGTGAGTTCGACGCCGCCCGGCGCCTGCGGATTCGCGGTGACGAGCCCCTCGACCTCGACGACGGTTTCCTCGGGCGGGCCACCGGATTCGGCGAGGACCACCTGGACGAGTCCGGAACGGTCCCGGATCACCAGGAAGGTGACGGTTTTCAGGCGGCGCCGGCGGTGCACCCAGCCGGCGATGCGGACACGGCCGCCGACGTGCCGGGGCAGGTCGGCGGCGAGGACACGCGAGATCATCACAACTCCTGTACGGATGTGCGCGACCCCTTGGGAGTGCGGGCGAGAAGGGAACTCGCGGTACCACCGCACTTTCGCCGCCGCCAGGGAACGGCGGCCTCGAAGGCCCGTGACGAGGGCCGGACGGCGGGGCATGGGGCGCGGACGCCGTTCCTCCCCGCACTCGGGAGGGTCTTCACCGAAGGCACGAGGCCGCCTTCCCAGCTACCGGCGGCTCTCTGGGGCTCGCGTGGTCCCTCGGCTACTCGTCTCCGTCGACGCGTTGCCCCGGAGGTTACGTCTCCCGGGGTCTCCCCCGCATCCGCATTTCGGGTGGAGGCGGCCCCCGGCGTCCGCCTCCACCCGGGCCACCTAGCGCGTCGGCTGGGTGGAGTTCGACGGCGGTGCCACCGAGGTGGACGACGGCGGAGCGGCCTGAGAAGTCGGCGGCACCGGCACGGCCTTGGGGATCGCCGCGCTGAAGGGCACGTCCGTCCTTTCCAGACAGTAACCGTGCGAACCGTTGTAGCCGTCGAGGTTTCCTTCGCTGTCCCGGACTCCTCGCTCGACCCGCGGACGCGGGTAGCGGTTGTCGTCGCCGGCCTTCCGCTTCTCGCCCGTGCTGCGCTCACAGGCGTACCTGGTCGTGCTGAGCGGACGGCCGTCCTCGTCGTAGAGGTAGATCTCGGTCAGCGGTTTGCCCTCGGCGTCGAACGCGTAGATGTTCTCCACCTCCTGGCTGCCGTACATCAACTGCGGATTGCCATAGTTGTCGTTGTAGTTGGGCGTGTAACCGCTGTTGTAGGAGCCGCCACCGTAGGACCGCTTCGCAATCAGGTCGACCGCCGCGCCCGCACCGCCGAGCATGCTGCCGACGACGAACGCCGAAATCGGCACGGCCAGCCACAGCAGCCGCCGGTCGGTCTTCAGCTTCGAGCCTGCCCAGACCACCGCCACGGCCGCCAACAGCATCAGCGGCATGAGCAGCACGGCTTCGGTGTCGCGGAGCACGAGCAACAAGCCGAAGATGACCAGTACCGCCGCGCACAGTAGCCACCACGCCGGCTTGAGCATGCGGAAGTAGGCGAGCCCCTTGCTGTTCCGGTCGTTCTGGAACGAGTTCGCGATCTCGCGGAGCTTGGCCACTTCAGGCAGTTCCGCGATGGGGGCGACGCCGTTGCGGACCACGTAGGCGACGCTGATCGCGAGCACGGGCGCGACGAAAAGCAGGCCCAGCAACGGATCCACCCGGACCCACACCGCGGCCGCGAAGCCGAACAACGCGAAGCCGCAGACCGAGAACAGCAGGCCCCAGAACGCGAACCGCGCTCCGCCGATCCCGGTCTTCGCCTTCAGCACGGTGGTTTTGCCGCCCGCGTCGGGCGGACGCGGCGGGTAGCCACCGGACGCCCGCAGCTCGGCGGCGTAGCTCTCCGGGCTGCCAAGACGCTCGATCAAGGCTTCGACCTTGGGATTGTCCCCCAGTTCCGCCTCCATCTCGGCGAGATGAGGCCGGACGTCTTCAAGGATCTCCTCGACTTCACTCTCCGGCAGGTCGGCGAGCGCGCTCCTGACCCTCGCCAGATACACCCGCACGGCGGTCGGATTCTGCGTGCTCATACTGCCTCTCCCAACAGGCTGTTCATCGTCGTGGCGAAAGTGCGCCAGGTCTGCCCCGACTCTTCGAGCCGCTGGCGACCCGGCTCGTTGAGGCTGTAGTACTTGCGGTGCGGGCCTTCCTCGCTCGGCACCACATAGGACGTCAGCAGGCCTGCCTTGTACAGGCGCCGAAGAGTCCCGTACACCGAAGCGTCACCCACTTCCTGCAACCCCGCGATGCGAAGTCTTCGGAGCACGTCGTAGCCGTAGCCGTCCTCTCCGCGAAGCACCGCGAGAACGGCGAGGTCCAGCACGCCTTTTAGTAGCTGACTGATCTCCACAGTCGCGTCCCTCCCAGTCTTACGCAACAGAAGGTACCACGCATTGCACAGTAGTGCGCACGGCGGAGGCGACTTGCGTCGAAGGGGTGGTTCATGGGTTACTTAGTCCAGTAATGAACCACCGCACCAATGAGGTGCTCGAAGACTGGGGACGGAGGTGTCGTGCTCGACGAAGGAACACCCCTGTTCGTGCAGATCGCCGAACAGATCGCCGACGACATCGCCGAGGGAAGCCTGGCCGAGGGGGAACGCGTGCCGTCAACCAACGAACTCGCCGCCTTCTACCGGATCAATCCGGCGACGGCGGCCAAGGGGATCAACGTGCTCGCCGATGACGGCCTGCTCGAGAAGCGGCGCGGTATCGGCATGTTCGTCGCCGCCGGGGCGCGGCAGAAGCTGCTCACCGACCGGCGGCAACGGTTCGCCGAGCAGTACCTCGACCCGATGCTCAGCGAAGCGCGACGCCTCGGCATCGACGACGAAACCCTGATCTCGCTCATCCGCGGGAACGGACACCGGAACGGAGGACCCGCCGCATGACGCCGACCATTTCGACCACCGGCCTGACCCGGCGCTACGGCGACCATCTCGCGCTCGGCGATGTCTCGGTCGACATCGAAGAAGGCAAGATCACCGGCCTGCTGGGCCGCAACGGCGCGGGCAAGAGCACCTTCCTGCGCATCGTCACCGCGCAGGAGTTCGCCACCGCGGGCTCGGTCCGCGTGTTCGGCGAGAGCCCGGTGGAAAACGAGCGGGTGCTGAAGCGCCTGGTGCTCGTCCGCGAAGACCAGCAGTTCCCGGATTTCAAGGTGCGGCACGCGCTTTCGGCCGCGTCGTGGTTCTATCCGAACTGGGACGCGGAACTCGCCGACACGCTGCTCCGCGATTTCGACCTGCCGACGAAGCGCCCGATCAAGAAGCTCTCGCGAGGGATGCGCTCGGCGCTGTCCATCACGATCGGACTCGCGGCGCGAGCGGAACTCACGCTGCTCGACGAGCCGTACGCGGGTCTCGACGCCGTCGCGCGCCAACTGTTCTACGACCGGTTGCTCGACGACTACTCGGCCCATCCGCGCACGATCCTGCTCTCCACGCACCTGATCGACGAAGTGGCCGATCTGCTGGAGCACGTGGTGATGATCGACAAGGGCCGCGTCGTCCTCGACGCGGCGGCCGACGAACTGCGCGGCTCGGCCGTCACGGTCTCGGGTCCCGCCCTCGCGGTGGACGACTTCGTCACCGGGCGCCGGGTGTTGCACCGCCGCAAGATCGGTTCGCGGGCTTCGGTCACCGTCGCCGACGCGCTCGACGCCGCTTCGAAGGCGAAGGCGACGGCCCTGCACCTGAAACTCGAGCCGCTTTCCTTGCAGCAACTGATGGTGCACACCTCCAACGGACAGGCCGCAGAGGAGGCGTCCGCATGAACACCCTGGTCAACGTCGCGCGCTACCACCTGGTGGACCGGCTCCAGTTCCTGGTCCTCCCGGTCGGCGTCACGTTCTTCGCGTTCCTGGTGAATCTCACCATCTTCGCGGTGATCCCCGAGACACCCGAGGAGAACTACTCCGGCGGCCTGTTCACGCTGTACGTGTTCATGTTCGTCTGCGGTGCCTTGAGCATGACGAAGTCGCTGCCGTTCGGGCTCGCGCTGGGCGTGTCGAGGCGGTCGTACTATCTGGGCACGATCCTCCTGGTCGCCGGGCTGTCCGCGCTGTACGCGGTGGGGATCGTCGTGTTCCAGGCGATCGAGAACGCGACCGGCGGCTGGGGACTCGGCCTCAACTACTTCCGGGTGCCCTGGCTGCTCGACGGTTCCTGGTACCTGACCCTGCTCACGTCGTTCGTGCTGCTGACGCTGATGTTCGTCTACGGCATGTGGTACGGCCTGATCTACCGGCGCGCCGCGGTCCTGGGCGTGACCCTGTTCACCGCCGCGCAGGTCCTGATACTGGTAGGCGGGGTGCTGCTGCTCAGCTGGACCGATTCCTGGCCGAAACTCGGCACGTTCTTCAGCACGCTGACCGTCGGCGGCGTGACCGGGGTGATCGCGCTGCTGGTCTGCCTCGCCGGGGCGGGCGGGTTCGCGACGATGCGCCGCGTCACCGTCTGAAGTCCTTCAACACCAAGGAGTTCCGTAATGGCCGTGACTCATGTGGTGCTGTCGGTGCTGCTGGCCGCGATCTTCGCCGTACTGGGGGTGGCGAAGGTCCTGCGTCAGCCGGCGTTGGTCTCCCGGACCGAGAGGCTCGGCTTCTCGGTCCGGGCGATCCAGGGGATCGGCGCGCTCGAACTCGCGGGGGCGGCGGGTCTGGTGGCCGGGTTCTTCTGGCGGCCGCTCGGGGTCGCGGCGGCGATCGGCCTGGTGGCGTTGCTGATCGGGGCGGTGGTCTCGCACGTGCGGGCGGGCGACGGGATCAAGGACGTCGCCCCGCCGGTCTGGCTCGCGCTGGTCTCGGCGGCGGCCGCCGTCACCGCGATCATTGCTTAGACCGTAAGGGTTTCCCGGGTCCGTTCGCGAATGCGTCCGACCACAATGGACCGCCGCCAGGCTCGCGTGACCTCCACCAGCCACGCCGCTTCGGTGGCGATGTCCGGCTCGTCGAGGTAGGTCGCCGGAACGTCGTCGGGGGCGTACCGGCGGCCCGCCTCGGCGGCGACGAGCGCGGCGGCCAAGGCCGCGGCCTCGATCGTCGCGGCGATCCGGGCTTCGGGGACCTTCGCCTCGCGTGCTTCGGCTTCCGCGACCGGCGGGACGTCCGGATCGAAGTAGGGCCGCAGCGCGAGATGGCCGTCCCGGATCTCGATGACCCTGCGGTACAAGGCGAATTCGACGCCACCCGGCATACCGGGGCCTGGATCCAGCGCGATTCCCGGGACGGCTTCGCGCAGCGCGGCCCACAGCGGTTCGATCCGGCGATACGTCCGGTACGCGCCGATCAGCCGGAACGGCGTGGCCAGCGCGGGCCCCCACACGCTGAGCGTCGCGCCCGCCCCGGCGAGCCCGACGCTCAGCGCCGCCAGGATCGCCGAGAACGTGTCCTCACCGGCGTCGACCGCACCGGTGGTGGCGAGGATGCAGATGTCGTCGACGTCCCAGAATGTCCAGCCCAGCGCGGAAACCCCGCCACCGACGAGCAGCCACAGCCCGATGCGAAGCGGGCCGGGATCGGCATGACGCGCGAAACGGGCGAAGACGATGGAGAAGGTCAGCAGGCTGATCAGGCCGTAGACGAGGAAAAGGACGTTGTACGCGACGAACAAGCCGAGCCTGCCCGGACCGGCTGCGGTGTGGTCGCCTACCCGGTAGCTGTCGGACAGGAAGAAGAGCGCGGTTTCGGCAACCACCACGGCCCAGGAAAGCACCGCGTGCCACCCGATCCGCTTGCCCTCCCCCAGTTTCAGCGAACGCGCGAACGCGACCGCGAACGCCATCGCGCCGATCTTGAGCAGGTCCGCCCCGAGGTTCAGGAGGCTGCCCATGGGTTCTTCCACGCCGACGGCGTTCTCCATGGCCGGGGTGAGCAGCATGATGCCGCCCGCGATGCACATCCCGAAGGCGGAGAGGAACCACATCCGCCGCGCCGGCTGGGTGTGGCGGGCCTGGATCAGTTTGTAGCCGAAGCCCGCGAAAGCCACCACGCAGCAGAGGTACGCGATGGTTTCGGTCACGGCAGGCGCCGTTTCCGGCTGCCGAAGAGGTCGTCGACCCTCGCCATCCCGCCGGCGAGATCGCTCCCGCTCTCGTCGGGACGCGCGGCGCCGCGCATCACGGTCCGCGCGACACGGTGCGCGAGGAGGCTGGCGAGCAGTTCGGCCTCCTGCTCCTCGACGGCGCTGTAGCTCGTGCGGCCGAGGACACGGCGGACGAGTTCGGGTGACAGGTTCGGCATGAGGGTCTTTCCCGCGGCGGCGTCGAGCACGATCCCGTCGGCCCCGGCGTCCGAGCCGACGTGGCCGCACAAGAGGTGGCCGACCTCGTGCAGCAGGATGTGCCGCCGGTGCAGCGCGGTGGTGTTGGTCGGATACAGGATGTAGTCCGCGCGTTCCGTGCTCATCAGCAGCCCGCACGGGCCGCTGGAAGGAACGCTGACCTGCATCAATTCGATGGGGCGGCCGCGTTCGGCCGCCAGGTCCGCGACGAAGGACTCGGCGTCGAAGGGTTCGGGAAGGGTGACGCCGTCGGCGAGACTCCGGCAGCGGCGCCACAACTCCTTACGACGGCGGTCCACTCACGACTCCTTCTTCGGGCCGCCCCGTCCGGATTCCCTGCGGGCGATCGCGTCGATCATGTCGCTGATGGTGTCGAGTCCGTCGGGGGAAAGCGTTACGGCCCGCAGCGCGACGTCGCGGACACCGGCGTCGCGAAGGGCGCCGAGGAGCGCGAGTTCCTCGGCGATCTTGGCGCTCTGCTCGTCGTCGAAGAAGTACGCGGGCGAGACGCCGAAGAACTGCGCGAGCGCCTCGAGATGGCGTTTCGTCGGATTGTCGCGACGCCCCGTGCGCAATTGCCACAGGTACGTCGTCGAGAAGCTCTCGCCGGTCGCCTCGCGGCAGGCCTTGGCGACCTCCTCGTGGCTGTACGGCTCGCGATCGGGTCTCAGCACGATCTGGAACAGCTTGTCGATCTTCTCGGCGAGCGTCGTCTTACCGGGCTCGGTCGCGGCCACCATCCCACTCCCTACATGTCGTGCCCGTTCATGCTAGTTGACGCGACGCCCACGGCGTACACGACAGTTTTCACCTCGCGCGCGGCTTCGGCTGGCATCGCGGGCAGGAGAACGACGACCGGTTCATGAAGGGGTCGCGCCGGATGGCCGTCCCGCACCGGCCACAGGGCAGTCCTTCCTGGCCGTAGGCGTCGAGTGACCTGTCGAAGTAGCCGGACTCGCCGTTGATGTTGACGTAAAGCGCGTCGAACGACGTCCCGCCGGCGACCAGCGCCTCGGCCATCACGTCGCTGGCGGCGGTGAGCACGGCGCGGCCATGGGCGGCGGTGAGCCTGTCGGTCGGGCGGGCCCAGTGGAGCTTGGACCGCCAGAGCGCCTCGTCGGCGTAGATGTTGCCGATCCCGGAGACGAGGGTCTGGTCGAGCAGGGCGCGTTTGAGCTCGGTCCGCCTCGACCGCAGCGCGCGGACGGCCTGATCGAGGTCGAACCGCGGATCCATCGGGTCGCGGGCGATATGCGCGATGGTGCCCGGCAAGGCCGTCCCATCGACTTCGGTGAGTTCCGCGAGCGCGAGCCCTCCGAAGGTCCGCTGGTCGACGAAGCGCAACTCCGGCCCGTTGTCGGCGAAGCGGAACCGCACGCGAAGGTGCTTCTCGTCGGGTGCGCCCTCGGGCTGGACGAGCATCTGACCGCTCATGCCGAGGTGCGCGAGCATGGCCTGGCCGTCGGAGAGCTCCAGCCAGAGATACTTGCCGCGTCGGCGGGCGGCGGTGATCTTCACCCCGGAAAGCCGTCCGCCGAAGTCCTCGGCGCCGAGTTCGTGGCGGCGGATCGCGCGGGCGTGGAGAACTTCGACCTCGGTGATCGTCCGGCCGGAGACATGCGCCTCGAGCCCGGCACGGACCACCTCGACCTCGGGGAGTTCGGGCATGCCGTCGATTCTCCCATCGGCCCTCGTATCACCTCGTGAGTGGCTCGTGGGTTCGGTCCGTGAAGGCCTCCTTACCTACCCTGAAGGTAGGGAAGGAGGCCTTCGCTACCTTCGCCGCCGCCACGGTCGCCACCGCGGCGCGTAAAGCGGGCGAGGTACCGGTATGGAGCGGGGTCAGGGGGCGAGCGGCCCGACATCCGCCTTCGTCAGAGCCTTCCGCGCCCCGCCCGGCAGCAGCTCGTCGGCCCCGACGTCGTACTTCCCGGATCGCTTCTGCAGATCGAAATCCGTGCCCGCGTACGGGTAGGAACCGACACCGGCGTCGACCGCGGGGCTCCCGGACGACAGGCGGTACAACCCGTCCCGCACCAGCTTCGGGTCGACCGACCGGTACCCGGACGGCATCCCCGCCGGCCCGCCCCAGGCGATGTTCCCCTCGTACTTCACGACCGAACCGCCCGGCATGGTCACGAGCTTTCCCGTCCCCTGCAGGACGTTGTTCGCGAGCACGCAGTCCTTGGGTTTGAAGTCACCGCCGTCGCCGTGGACGACGTCCGTGGTCCCGACGACGGTGTTGTACGCGACCACGACCCGGTCGGGCCGGTCGTGGAGTTTGCTGTCCGGTCCGCTGTCCGCCTCGTTGCCCGAGCCGAAGACGATCCCGCGGTTCGCCGTGGTGTGCACGTAGTTGTTGACGATCTTGTGGTCGTTGCCGTGGAAGCGGATCCCGGACCGGCCCAGCAGGATGTTCCCCTCCACCACGCTGCGATCGCCGTGGCGCAGCACGAGGAAACCGCGGCTGTCGCGGATCGTGTTGTACCGGATGACGTTGTCCGACGACTTCACGGAAATCGCCTCGGAATCCCCGTCGGCCTTCTCGAACAGGTTGTACTCGACGATCCCGCCCGCCTTGTACTTCTGGTGGTGGCTCAGCCCGAACCGGATCGACTCGCCACCGTTCGCACCGGTGAACCCGTGGTTGGAGAAGTGGTTGTGGTGCACATGCACCCGCTTCGCCATGTCCTTCGCCGGGCCGAGCACCTGGAGGAAGACACCTTGGGTGGTGCGGTTCTGCAGCACGTTGTGGTCGAACTCGGTGTCGTCGCCGTTGAGGGTGACCCAGTTGCCGCCGCCGGTGAGCTGGACGTCGAGCCTGGTCAGCCGGTTGTGCGTGCTGCCCACCGGCACGCTCAGCGATCCACCGTGCCGGAGCTTGAACCCGCGCAGCACGACATGCGAGGCCCCGGAGGAGAACGAGAACCCCATCGATCCCTTGATCTCGGCCTTGCCGACGTGTTCCGCGGTGATCGTGATCGGCGCGTTCGCCGTCCCCGACCGTTTGATCGCGATGGCCGAACCCGCCGAATAGCTGCCGTCGGCCAGCCGGATCTCGTCGCCGGGAGCGGCCTTGTCGATCGCGGACTGCAACGCGCTCAGCGACGTCACCCGGACGACCTGAGCACCCGAAGCAGTGGCAGGACCTGTCACCAGCGCCAAAGCCGTCGCTGTGACAAGGCAGAGAACACGCATCCGCCGACCTCTCGACGGGCGACCTGAACGGTCGCGTCAGTGGCGGCGGACTGCGATGACGTTACTGATTCACCGGCTCGTGCGTCAACGAACCGTCCCGCTGAGGAGGACTCAGGTCGTCTTCGGCGGCTGGTCGACGTCGAGCTCGGCCGAAAGCTGTCGCCAGGCCGTCTCGGCGGCCTTCTGCTCGGCTTCCTTCTTGGTCGTTCCCGAGCCGTAGCCGAGTTCACGCCCGCCGACGAGGACGGTGGCGCTGAACTCCTTGCGGTGATCGGGCCCGGTGTCCTCGACCTTGTACTCGGGCACGCCGAGCCCGGCCGACGCCGTCAGCTCCTGGAGGCTGGTCTTCCAGTCCAGGCCGGCGCCACGCAGCGGCGCCTCGGCGAGCAGGTCGTCGAACAGGTGGTGCACGAGCTTGCGCGCGACGTCGATGCCGTGCTGCTGGTACGCGGCGCCGATGACGGCTTCGAGCCCGTCGGCGAGGATGCTCGCCTTGTCCCGGCCGCCGGTGAGCTCTTCGCCCTTGCCCAGCAACAGGTGCTTGCCCAGCCCGCCCTCACCGAGGCCGCGCGCGACCCTGGCCAGCGCGTGCATGTTGACCACGCTGGCCCGGAGCTTCGCGAGCTGTCCCTCGGCCAGTTCGGGATGGGTGTTGTAGAGGTGGTCGGTGACGACCAGGCCCAGCACCGCGTCGCCGAGGAACTCCAAACGCTCGTTCGGCGGCAACCCACCGTTCTCATAGGCATAAGAACGGTGGGTCAGCGACAGCGTCAGCAGCTCGGGTTCGATCGTGATCCCGAGAGCTTCGAGCAGTGGTGCGGGGTCCGCGGGTGGTCCACCGGCAGATTTGCCCCCCATGTCGTCAGCTGCCGATCAGGCGGGCTCGACGACCTGGCGACCGTTGTGCTGGCCGCAGGCCGGGCACGCGATGTGCTGGAGCTTCGGCTGCTTGCAGGCGCGGTTGGAGCAGGGCACCAGCTGAACCGGAGCCGCCTTCCACTGGCTGCGGCGCGCGCGGGTGTTGGATCGCGACATCTTCCGCTTCGGGACGGCCACGAGTAGATCTCCTTCAGACGGTCTGCCCGCGGTCGCGAGCGAACTTGCTTCTCCGGAACGAGCTGGTGCTCGTCAGGCTTGCTTTCCGGGGCCATCGGCCTGGTCATCGCCCGTTTCGTCATCGAAACGATCGACCAGCGCGGCCCACCGAGGGTCTATCTTCTCATGCCCGTGCCCGGGCTCGAGATCGGCCCACTTGACACCGCATTCGGTGCACAGTCCCCGGCAGTCCTCGGCGCACAGCGGGGCCAGCGGCAGTGCCAGCACCACCGCGTCACGGACCGTCGGCTCGAGGTCGATCCGGTCGTCCACCAGGCGCGGGATCTCGTCCTCGTCGGTGGTCTCCTCGGTCGCGGAGCCGGGGTAGGCGAAGAGCTCGGTCAGGTCGACCTCGACGTCCTCGGTGATCGGGTCGAGGCACCGCGAGCAGTGCCCCGTCGCGACGGCGGACGCCGTGCCGCTGACGAGCACACCCTCGACGACGGACTCGAGCATCAGGTCGAGTCCGAGGGTGGAACCGGCGTCGATGGTGATGACGTCGGGCACACCGAGCGCGGTCTCGACGGGGATCGACCGTTGGACGGCCTTGCTCAGGCCGGCGTGACGGCCGAGTTCGCGGGTGTCGAGCACCCACGGGTTCCGGTCGTCCAGTTGCGCAGGCCTGGCCTGCGGCGACTTGTTCTCAGACATCGGTCACCAGGGTACGCAGGTACCGCCACTCACTTTCGGGCGGCCGGAGCTCGGAAGTGCCGTGAAGGCCTCCTTACCTACCCTCAAGGTAAGGAAGGAGGCCTTCACCACCTCCGTTGCCAAATGAACCAGCAGCGCGGCGCGGTGCGGTGGCGAAAGTTCGTCGAGCGCCGCCGCTGGCATGGGCGATGAACAGCTGTCGAACTGGTGTCGCAGGGTTCCCGAGCCGGCTCTAGCGCGTGGAGGGGGCCTTCATGTACTTGAGCGATCAGGACTGGTAGTCGTACAGCGACGTCCGGCTGTTGCCCGGCAGGTTGACCGGGGACCGCAGGTGGTTGCGCCCGGAGTCGACCGTCCGCAGCGTGGTCGCCAGCAGTTCGGAGAACTCGGCAAGCTTCCCGTCGACGTAGGCGTCGCAGTCGCCGCGCTGCTTGTCGGCCTCGACGTGCGCCTCGTCGACGATGCGGGCCGCCTCGCCGTGCGCGGCCTGGACGACCTCGGTCTGGGCGACGAGCCGGGCCTGTTCGGCGCGGCCGTCCTCGATGGCGCGCTCGTAGGCGTCTCGGCCCGCCTGGATCATCCGCTCCGACTCCGCGCGGGAGCGGTCGGTGAGGTTCTGGAACTCGGCCTGCCCGGCGGCGACCATGCGCTCGGCCTCGGCGTGCGCGTCGCTCATCATCTGCTCGGCGCGGGCGCGGGCGTCGGCGAGGATGCGCTCGGCCTCGGCCTGCGCGTCGGCGACCGTGCGGTCGGCCTCGGTGTTCGCCGTGGTGATCGTCTCCGCCGCTTCGGTGCGGGCGGTCTGGATCAGCTGATCACGTTTGTCCAGGACGTCCTGGGCGTCGTCCACCTCGCCCGGCAGCGCGTCGCGGATGTCGTCGAGCAGTTCCAGGGTGTCCCCACGCGGGACGACACAACTGGAGGTCATCGGCACGCCGCGGGCTTCCTCCACGATGGTGACGAGCTCGTCGAGCGCCTCGAAAACCCGGTACACGGCCCACTCCCTACCTACTGCTACAGCGATCCCCACATTCCCTGAGATCAGTTTGCCCTCATCACCGCCGTAAGGGGTGAAAGCGCGCGGTACCGGGCGTGTCCCCGCCGGTACCGCGCGCCATGATCACCGGAAGGTGAAGGCCGGGTCGGTGACGAGCTTGATCAATTGCTCGTCGGTGAGCGCCGGTCCGGCGTCCGGCGAATCCCACGAACCGAGGTCGATCACGTTGACCGAACCTCCCCCCGACGGCCAGGCGATCGCGCTGCGGCCGACCACCTTCCCGGTGGAAAAGCCTTGGCCGACCACGGTCGGCTCCCCCACCTGATCCGGGTTCTTGCGCGTGGTCTCGGAGATGACCACCGGTATCCCGGCCGGGGTCACGAGCTCTTCGCACCGCGTCGGCTTCCGGTCGGGCCCGATGGCATCGGCCCTCTTCCCCAGATCGCAGCGGCCTTCGCGGGGATAGCCCTCCTTTGTGGTCACCGGACCGCTGATGGTCAGGTTGAGCTGCCGTTTCACCCCGGCGGCGTCGGTGTACCTGACCTCCGATGTCATCAGGTCCCAGTCGTTCACCTGCACGAAGTCACGGACGTCGATGTCCTTGGCGTCGACCAGGATGCCCGGCAGCACTTCCTTCAGATGCCGGAGATCACGCGCCTTCTGCTCCGCCCGGCTGAGCGGCGCTGCGGCCGGCGCCACTTCCACCGGCTCGTTCGCCGGTGCCACGAACACCACCGCCGCCGCGATCACCGCCAGCGTCGCGGCCCCGGTGGCGAGGATCCCTCGCCGATTCCGCGCCTTCTTCGCCGCCGTCCCGGCGACCTCGTCCGGGTCGAAACCGAGCGGGGGCTCGGCCAATGTGATCCCGCGCAGCCTGTTTTCGAGTTCGTCCATCACGCGCTCCTCCCGGAGACAGCCTCGTCGTGCTGTCCCTGCAGGGCCGCGCGGAGGACTTCGAGTCCTCGCGCGGCCTGGCTCCTGACCGTTCCTTCCGAACAGCGCAGCGCGACGGCGACCTCCGCGACCGGGAGATCGGCGCAGTAGCGCAGCACGACGGCGGCGCGCTGTTTCGGGGGAACTTCGGCGAGGGCGCGAAGCAGCGAATCCGAGATCCCGGTATCAGCCGGGACGGCGGGCTCTTCGGGGACGACGCCGTCGCGGTTCTCTCTGCTCCGCCATGGTCGTCGCCGCTCGTCGAGCCAGCAGCGCATCAGAATCTGCCTCGTGTAGTTGTCGACGGGCCCTTTCCGGCGGACCTTCGGCCAGACCCGGTAGAGCTTGACGAGCGCGGTTTGGACCAGATCCTCCGCGAGATGCCAGTCGCCGCAGAGCAGATACGCCGTCCGCCTGAGCGGTAGCGCCTTGTCCCTGGCGAACTCCCTGAAGCTCGCGTCATCCCCAGACCGCATCGTGCCTCCTCGTCCGTGTTCCGGTGTATCTCACGGACGGGGAGGCACGAAATGTTGCACGGGGGCGGATCAGCCGGCGAGGTTCACCAGTTTGAAGGTCGCGTAGCGGTCCGGCGTATAGACGATCTCACCGCCCTTGCCGGAGATCACGCGGTCGCTCGTGCCCACCGGGAACAGCTGGTAGTAGCCGGAAGCGCACGACGGCAGGACACCTTCGCGGTTCTCGTAGACCGTGCCGGTCGCGCCGCCGCGAGCCTTGTCCACCACGGACTTCGCCGCGGAGGACAGCGTCGAGTAGCCGATCTTCGTCAGCTTCGAGGTGTCGCCGCAGGACGGCGCCGGGGTGCCGTCGGCGTCGATCACGGAGAAGGTCTTGTAGTGGTCGGCGGTGTAGAAGTGCTCACCGGCGTTACCGGTGACGATGCGGCGCGCACCGCGATCGGGCGAGCCCGGTGTCGGGACCGTGTACTCGCGGTAGTAGCCCGACGCGCACTTCGGGAGGATGTTCTCGCGGTTGGAGAAGACCGTGCCGTCCTTGTCCGGGTACGGGAACGGGCCACCCTTCTGGATGAGGTCGTAGGTCGTCGTCGCCTCGGCGGGCAGCGACGACAGCGACACGTGCTTGAACCCGGTGAGATCCCCGCACGGGTTCTGCTGGACCGAGACGGGGGCGGCCGTGGCCTGCGCGGCACTCAGCCCGCCGAAGAACGTGACAAGCAGAACGAGCAGCGCGGCGGCGATCCGCGATCGTTTGTTGGTCATTTTCGGACCGTAACCCGATCGTGTATTCACCAGAAGGCGCCGAGATGAACTCTTCATCCCCGCTCACCAACGCCCGACCAACGGCTTCGGCCGTTCGGGTCAACCTCGTTCGGAGTACTTCTCCGAGAGGCGTTTGAACACTATCGGCGGCACCAGGTGCTCGATGTCGCCGCCGAGCGCGGTGACCTCCTTGACCAGCGAACTCGACACGAATCCGTACGCCGGGTTGTTGGCCATCAGCAGCGTTTCGAGCCCGGTCAGCTCGCGGTTCATCTGCGCCATCTGGAGCTCGTAGTCGAAGTCGCTGACCGATCGCAGCCCCTTCGCGACCGCGATGATGTCGTTCTCGCGGCAGTAGTCGACCAGGAGTCCCTGCCACGAGTCGACGCGGACGTTCGGCAGCTTCGCGGTGATCTCGCGAAGCATGTCCATCCGCTCCTCGGTGGTGAACAGGCCCTTCTTGCTCTTGTTCACCCCCACCGCGACGACGACCTCGTCGAACAGCTTCGCCGCCCGCTCGATGATGTCGAGATGTCCATTGGTGGCCGGGTCGTAGGACCCGGGACAGACCGCACGCCGCATGGCGCGGACGCTACCAAGGCGAGGATCGTCCTGCGCGTTCTGCGCGTTCTGCGTCACACCTGATATTCGGCCCAGTAGAGCGCGGTGTCGCCGTAGCGCTTCGTCCGCATCGGCTCGAAGCCCGGCGGCCAGTCCGGCTCGCCGTCCCTAGCGGCCCGCTCGATCACCACCAGCGCGCCGTCCGTGACCCACCGGCCCGCCGCGAGCGCGGCCATGACCTCCCCCAGACGGGTGGAATCCACAGCGTAGGGCGGATCGGCGAGGACGATGTCGAACGTTTCCGGCGCCGGCGCGGCCACGACGGACTCGACGGCCCCGGCCCGGACCGCGCCGCCGAGCCCCAGCGCGGCGACGTTCCCCTTGAGCACTTCTACCGCGCGCCGGTCCGACTCGACGAACAGCGCGCCGGACGCGCCGCGGGACAACGCCTCCAGCCCGAGCGCGCCCGAACCGGCGTAAAGGTCGAGGACCTGGGCACCCTGGAGCTCGCCGGCGACCTCCAGCGCGTTGAACAGCGCCTCGCGCACGCGTTCCGACGTGGGCCTCGTGCCTTTCGGCGGGACCTTCAGCCGCCTGCCGCCCGCGGTCCCCGCCACGATCCTGGTCATGCGTGCATCGTGCCTCAACGCCGTCCGCCGTGACGTTGGCCGGGACTTGGTGAAGCCGCCGCCCAGCTCGCGTAGAGTCGTCCTTCGCCCTCGGAGGCGATAGAAGCGTTTAGGAGCGTTGCGTGTCCGAACCTCGGGTCAGACGGGCCGAGATCGCCATCGAGCAAGCCCATGTGGACACCGTCTACACCCGGCTCGCCGAATTGCGAGCCCAGGCTGAGGCCATGCGTACCAAGGGCTATGAGATCGGCCATGGCGCCGGGCGGGAAGCCATCTTCGAGCAGGCGTCCATGCTGTTCGAACGGGACATGATGGTGTACCACGCCAATCAGACCCTCCAGACCCTCGACGCGGAGTACGAGGGGCTGGTGTTCGGCAGGCTCGACCACCTCGACAACGACCACATCTACGTGGGCCGCCTCGGCATCCGCGACGCCGAGTTCGACAACCTCGTCACCGACTGGCGCGCGCCCGCGGCCGCGGCGTTCTACCAGGCGACGGCCGAGGAGCCGATGGACGTCGTCCGGCGCCGGGTGATCCGGTGCTCCGGCCAGACCGTGCTCGACGTCGACGACGACGTCCTGATCGCGGACGCGGTCCCCGACGGCATGCAGATCGTCGGCGAAGGCGCGTTGATGGCCGCGCTCGGGCGGTCGCGTGGCGAGAAGATGCGGGACATCGTCGCCACCATCCAGAAGGAGCAGGACGAGGTCATCCGGGCGCCGTGGCGCGGGGTCACGGAGATCACCGGCGGCCCCGGCACCGGCAAGACCGCGGTCGCGCTGCACCGCGCGGCGTACCTGCTCTACCGCCACCGGCGCCAGCTCGGCGGCGCGGGCGTGCTGGTGATCGGCCCGTCCGGGGTGTTCACCAGCTACATCTCGCGGGTGCTGCCGTCGATGGGTGAGACGAACGTCGAACTGCGCGCGCTCGGCGAGGTCCTCGACGGTCTCGAAGCGACCCGCCAGGACCCGGCGCCGCTTGCGGCGATCAAGGGATCGCTGCGGATGCGCAAGATCCTGCTGCGCGCGCTGCGGGACACGCCGGAAGCCGCGCCGGAGGACATGAAGATCGTCTACCGCGGCGAGGTGCTGCGGCTCAACGCGCGCGAGCTCGACAAGGTTCGCCGCAAGGTGCACACCGCGGGCGGGCCGCCGAACCGGTCGCGGATCCGCGCCGCCGAACTACTGCTCGACGCGCTCGCCGCGAAGGCCGAGCAGCACGCGAAGGACGACGGCCGTCAGATCGACAAGGCCGAGCTGATCACCGAACTCGGTGAGCGCATCGAATTCCACCGGTTCCTGGTGGTCTGGTGGCCGATCCTGTACCCGGCGCAGATCCTGCGGTGGCTCGGCGACGAGAAGCGGCTCGCGTCCGCGGCGAAAGGCCTGCTCAACCGCGGCGAGATCAGCATGCTCGCGGCCGATTTCGCCGATCGCTCGCGCGGCTGGACCATCGCGGACGTCGCGCTCCTCGACGAGCTGCGCGTCCTGATCGGCCCGCCGCCCAAGAGCCGCCGGACCCGCCAGAACGTCGAGGTCAACCCGGAACGCGGCGGCGCCCCGACCCGGCCCGAGCACTACGACGAGTACTCGCACGTGGTCGTCGACGAGTCGCAGGACCTCTCGCCGATGCAGTGGCGGATGGTCGGGCGGCGCGGCAAGTACGCGAGCTGGACCGTGGTCGGCGACCCGGTGCAGAGTTCGTGGCCGGATCCGGCCGAGGCCGCGATGGCGCGGGACCAGGCCTTCGGGCTCAAGACGACGCGGCGCCGGTTCACCCTGCGCACCAACTACCGGAACTCGGCGGAGATCTTCGACCTGGCCGCGAAGGTCGTCGCCGGGCACGCGGAGGCCGACGAGCTCCCGCGCGCGGTGCGGCAGACCGGTATCACGCCGGAGGTCCGGCCCGTCGAGGCCGCCGGGCTGGAGGCGGCGACGCAGACCGCGGTGAAGGAAATGCTGGGTGTCGTCGAAGGCACCGTCGGCGTGATCACCGCCATGGACCGGGTGCCCGAGGTCGAGGGCTGGCTCGACGGGCTGTCGGACGAGCGGCTCAAGGTCGTCGGCAGCCTCGACTCCAAGGGCCTCGAGTACGACGCCGTCGTCCTGGTGGAGCCCAACGACCTCATCACGGAGTCGACCACCGGACGCCGGGTGCTGTACGTCGCGCTGACCCGCGCGACCCAGCAGCTGACCGTCCTGGCCTCGAACCCGGACTGGATCCCGGCCGCCTGACCCCCTCACGCGTTTAGTCCTCTGGATGCGGTAGTTGCGCGTGCAACTACCGCATCCAGAGGACTAAACGCGCGCGCGAAAAAGCTGAAGGGCTCCTTCAGGACACTGGTGAATGCCCTGAAGGAGCCCTTCAGACCCCCGGTGAGTGAACGATGTGGGGACGCATCGCACGTCCAGGGGTATTTCTAGCGCCTGTTCGTTGTTCGGTGTCACGGCGATCTCACCGAACAACAACGCCGAACAACGAATCGGCCGTGGTCACGGGCACGGAGGCCGGTAATCGAGCCCCGGCAGGTGTTGTTCCCACTCTTCCGCCGTGATCCGCGGGTACACGGTCGCGCAGATGCGTTCGGCGGCCCGTTCGGGGCTGGTCTCCCACAACCGCACGCTGCCGTCCGCGACCGAGCCCGCGAGAGTGTGCCCGTCGGGGGCGAACGCCACGGCGTTGACCCGGTCGACGTCGTCGGTCAGGTTCGCCGATTCGCGGACGGCTCCCGGATCGGAGACGTCCCATAGTCGCACGGACCGGTCGTAGCTGCCGGTCGCGAAGGTCTTCCCGCCCCCGCTGAAGGCGACCGAGATGACGTTGTCGGTGTGCCCGGCCAGCAGCGCCGCCTCCCGCGGGGCAGCCGGATTCGTCACGTCCCACAGCCTGCCGGTGCGATCGGCGCTCCCGGTCGCGGCGAGTTTGCCGTCCGGGCTGTAGGCGACCGAGAACACCGTGTCGGAGTGCCCCTTCAATACCGAAAGCGACTTCGGCGCCTTCGCCATCGAGACGTCCCACAGCCGGGCGGTGTGGTCCCAGCCACCGCTGAGCAGGATGCGGCCGTCCGGGCTGAACGCGATCGAATGGACGTCGTCCTCGTGTCCGGTGAGGGTCGCGAGTTCGACCGGCCGCCGGATGTCGGCGACGTCCCACAGCTTCACGGTGTGCCCGCTGCCCGCGGTCGCGAGCGTCCGGCCGTCCGGACTGAACGCGACGGGGTCGATCTCGTCCGACGGGCGGTAGAAGACGCCGGTGTCGACCGGCTTGCGCGGGTCGGTGACGTCGATCAGCCGCATGGTGTGGTCCCAGGAGCCGGCGGCGAGCGTCCGCCCGTCCGGACTGAAGGCGAGACCGCAGACGCCCTGGCCGAAGCCCGCGACCTTGCCCACCTCACGCGGATTCCGGGTGTCGGAGACGTCGACCAGGCGCACCACGCCGTCCTGGCTGCCGGTGGCCAGCAGCTTCCCGTCGGAGCTGAACACCGCCCGGCACGCCGACCTCGCGGGACCGCTGATCGCGGGACCCGGCAGATCCCACATCCGTACCGTCTGGTCGTCGCTCGCCGTCACCAGCGTGCGGCCGTCCGGGGAGAACACCGCCCAGACCACGGCCGCGGTATGCCCGACGAGCGCCGGCTTCTCGCGCGGCTTCGCCGGATCGGCGATGTCCCACAACCGCGCGGCGCGGTCGAAACCGGTCGTGGCCAGCGTCGTCCCGTCGGGGCTGAACGCCACGGACCGCACGATGGTCTTGTGCGCGGCCGTCGTCCCCAGCGGTGACGGCGCCATCGGATCGGCGACGTTCCACAGGCGCGCGGTCTGGTCGATGCTCGCGGTGGCGAGCGTCCGGCCGTCCGGGCTGAACGCCGCGGAGTGGATACCCGCGGTGTGCCCGCTCACCACGCCGAGTGGCCTGGCCTTGAGCGGGTCGGCGACGTCCCACAACCGCGCGGTCTTGTCGGCGCCGGTCGAGACGAGCGTCCGCCCGTCGGGGGCGTAGGCGAGACCGTTGACGTTGCCGGTGTGCCCGGTGAGGGTGGCCGCGAGCACCGGTTTCGCGGGATCGTGGACGTTGAACAGGCGCACCGTGCCATCGCCGTCCGCGGTGGCGAGCACCGCCGCCTTCGGGCTGAACGCCACCGCGTTGACCCGGCTCGGATGCTCCCCCACCAGTACGCCCGGCCCGGGTTTCGCCGGTTCGGCGACGTTCCACAGTCGCGCGGTCTTGTCCCAGCCCGCCGTCGCGACCGTCGCGCCGTCGGCGCTGAAGGACACCGAGTTGACGTTGGCGGTGTGCCCGGAGAGCGTGGCCAGCTCGTTCGGGCGGTGGGGATCCTTGATGTCCCACAGCTTGGCCGTCTGGTCCCAGCTGCCGGTGACCATCACCTGGCCGTCGCCGCGCAGGGCGGTCGCGTTGACGCGGTGGCCGTGCCCGCGGACCCTGGTCGAGTAGGGCGACTCGAACATCCCGAGCACGCTGCCGCGGGTGTCCACGCTCGGATCGACGCGGTACGCCGCCAGCGCGAGCTGCGCGGCCAGCGCCGGATTCGTCGTCCGCATCTCGATGGCCTGCCCGGCGACCTTCTGCGCGAGCGCGCTGTTGCGCTGGCTGGTCGCGGTCTGCTCGGCGCGCACCGCGTACACCATCGCCGCCGTCGCCAGCACGAGCAGCACGGCCAGGAGCGCGACCAGCTGACGCAGCCGCCGGGTGCGGCGCCGGGCGACAGCCTGCTCGTGGTTCTCGATCGCGACGCTCGCCTCGAGGAACCGGCGCTCACGCTGGGAAAGCGCGCTGTCGTGCTCCCCCGCCCACTCCCTGGCGATGGCCAGCCGCGCGCCGCGGTAGAGCCAGCCGTCGTCGCGGCCGACGGACTCCCAAGCGTCGGTCGCCTCGGTGAGCTGGCGGTGCACACGCAGGCCTTCACGGTCCTCGGCGAGCCACTCGCGCAGGCGCGGCCAGCCCCGGATCAGCGCCTCGTGCGCGATCTCGATGCCGTTGTCGTCGAGCGTGACCAGCCGCGAAGACGCCAGCCTGTCCAGCACGACGGCGACGTCCGGGTCGTCGGCGTCCACCTCGTCGCGGGTGATGCGGCGTTTGGTGTCCTCGGTGCCTTCACCGAGCGCGGTCATCCGCAGGAAGATCTGGTTCGCCAGCCGCTGCTGGTGTTCGGTCAGCGCGGTGAAGGTGTGCTCGGAGGTCTGCGCGACCGACCGTTCGATCCCGCCGGTGGACTCGTAGCCGGTGAGGGTGAGGGTGTTGCCATGACGGCGGCGCCAGGTCTCCAGCAGTGCGTGGGAGAGCAGCGGCAACACACCGGGCTGCCCGGTCGCGTCGGCGACGAGCCGTGAGACCAGCGCGTTCTCGACGCGGTACCCGGCGTCGATCGCCGGCCGCGAGATGGCCTGCCGCAGCTCCTCGGTGCTCATCGGGCCGACGAGGATCTGCGCGTCCTGCATGGCCTCGACCAGCTCGGGATGCCGCGCGCAGTGGGTGTAGAAGTCGGTGCGGATGCCGAGGACGACCCTGGCCCGGCTCTCCGGCTCGGTCGTCGCGGTAAGCAGCGCCGACAGGAACGCCGTCCGTTCGTCTGCGTCCTGGCAGAGGGTGAAGACCTCTTCGAACTGGTCGACGACCAGCACGACGTCGCCCTCGCGGTCGGCGACCAGCTGACGGGCGGCGAGGCCGAGGTTGCGGGGATGGTCGGTGAACTCGGTGAGCAGCCCGCCGGGTGCGAGCCCGAGCGCGGCGCCGAACTGGACGGCGCACTCCTGCAACGGCCGTGAACCCGGGGTCATCAGCAGGGTGACGGAGGTCTCGGCGAGCGCGGGAAGGAGGCCTGCCCTGAGCAAGGACGACTTACCCGAACCCGAAGCACCCAGAACGGCCAAGAATCGTTGACCCGAAAGCCTGCTGACGAGTTTTTCGACAAGTCGTTCGCGCCCGAAGAATCGGCTCGCGTCCTCCGGCCCGAATGCGGCCAGACCGATATAAGGGACCGATTCCCCATTCGCCGGGACAATCGGTGAATCACCGACTCCGGCACGCGTCCGCTCGGTCACGTCGTGCCATCGGGCCTCCCACTCCTCCTCGGGGCCGTCGCACGCCCGGACATAGGCCAACGTGACCGCCAAGCTGGGCATCTTCTTCCCGCCGGCGGCCTCGGAGAGGGTGCCGGCGGAGTAGTGGGCGCGCCTGCCCAGCTCCCGGTACGTCGGATTCCCGGCCTTCTCCCGCAGACGCCGGAGATCGGCGGCGAACCCCAGCAACGGATCGTTCCCGGGGTCCAACGGTCGTTCCGGACGCGGCACCCTTTAATCCTTTCTTTTCAGTGGTTTTCCCACGCTCGTATTAGGGGGCAACCGTACCCTGGAAACAGGAGGACTCCGCCGCGTACCGGGTACATCGAGTCGGTTAATTTCGATCGACCGACAGGTGCGGGAAGGGATCGCGGGTCCGCGGCGTTGTACCGACGCGTGACCTCCTTGCCTGACATCCCGCTGTCCGTGCTCGACCTCTCGCCCGTCGTGGCCGGAGGCGGTGTCGCGGACGCGCTGCGCAACACTCTCGACCTCGCGCGCCGGACCGAAGCCCTCGGTTACCACCGGTACTGGCTCGCCGAGCACCACAACATGCCCGGTATCGCGAGCTCCGCGACCGCCGTGATGATCGGCCAGGTCGCGGCCGCCACCGAACGCATCCGGGTCGGCTCCGGCGGGGTCATGCTGCCGAACCACGCGCCGCTGGTGGTGGCCGAGCAGTTCGGCACCCTGGAGGCGTTCCACCCCGGCCGGATCGACCTCGGCATCGGGCGCGCCCCGGGCACCGACCAGCGGACCGCCCTGGCGCTGCGCGGCCCCGGCGGGCTCACCGCGGAGAACTTCCCGCAGCAGTTCGCGGAGTTGCTGGCCTACTTCGAGCACTCCGACCAGCGCGCCGTCAACGCCGTCACCGCCGAAGGCAACAAGCCGCCGGTGTGGCTGCTCGGGTCGAGCGGCTTCAGCGCGCGGATGGCGGGCGAACTGGGCCTGCCGTTCTCGTTCGCGCACCACTTCAGCGCCGAGAACACGCTCCCCGCCGTGGCGCTCTACCGCGACTCGTTCAAACCGTCGGACGTCCTCGACGAGCCGTACGTGATGCTCGGCGTCTCCGTGGTGGCCGCCGAGACCGACGAGCGCGCCCAGTACCTCGCCGCCCCCAGCGGCCTGACGTTCCTCAGCCTGCGCAAGGGCCGCCCCATTCCGCTGCCGACGCCGGAAGAGGCCGCGGCCTACCCGTACACCGACATCGAGCGCGTGTTCATCGAGGACCGGGCCGCGAGCAGCATCATCGGCTCGCCCGAGACGGTCCACAAGGGACTCGAGACCCTGCTGGCCGACACGGGCGCGAACGAGCTGATGATCACGACCATGGTGCACGACCAGGCGGACCGGGTGCGGTCGTACGAGCTGGTCTCCGAACTGGCGCGCTGAGGCTTCTGTCTCGCCGTGAAGGCCTCCTTGCCTACCTTGAGGGTAGGCAGCAAGGAGGCCTTCACGGACAAGCGACACGTGGGTGCGCAGCCGCCCTGCCAGTGCGCGCGAGGCAGCACCGGTCGCCGCCGACCTCGAGGATCGATCGAGAGCCGCCGCCGCGCCACGAATGGACCAGGGCGCCACCGGACACGAAAGAACGGACAAGGCCCGAGCCCGCCTTTGTCAAAAAGGAACAAGAATTCTCCGGTTACCAGGACGTGACGTCTTGATCACACCGAAGTTCTTGTCACCAGGCAGGCGCGTGATTAGCGTACCGACCAGTAGCAAACAGCACGGTAACACCCCGTTGATACTGTTCAACGATTCCGTTCCGCCATTCGGAGCAAAGGAATTGCGCAAGCTGGGGTGTATTCGCCGTGCCCGGAAAACGGGAGGGTCGGCGTGGGCGTCCGGACTAACGCACCCTCATTCCCCGGCGCGGGTGCGATCCGGGAGACCGGCAGGCTCTACTCACTCGGCCTCGACGTCGTCCGCCTGACCTTCCGGCGGCCGTTCCAGGCGCGCGAGCTGATCCAGCAGTTCTGGTTCATCGCGAGTGTGTCGATCCTGCCGACGGCGCTGGTCGCGATCCCGTTCGGCGCGGTGATCGCGCTGCACATCGGTTCGCTGACCGCGCAGATCGGCGCGCAGTCCTTCACCGGCGCGGCCAGTGTGCTGGCGATCATCCAGCAGGCCAGCCCGATCGTGACCGCGTTGCTGATCGCGGGCGCCGGCGGCTCGGCGATGTGCGCGGACCTCGGCTCCCGCACGATCCGCGAGGAGATCGACGCGATGGAGGTGCTCGGGGTCTCCCCCATCCAGCGCCTGATCGTGCCGCGGGTGCTCGCCGCGATGGGGGTCGCCGCATTCCTCAACGGAATGGTCAGCGTGGTCGGCGTCCTCGGCGGCTATTTCTTCAACGTCATCATGCAGAACGGGACACCGGGTGCGTATCTGGCCAGTTTCTCCGCTCTCGCGCAGCTTCCGGACCTCTGGATCAGCGAGATCAAGGCGGTCATCTTCGGTTTCGTCGCGGCGATCGTCGCCTCTTATCGCGGACTCAATCCGAAAGGCGGCCCGAAAGGCGTCGGTGACGCGGTGAACCAATCCGTGGTCATCACGTTCCTGCTCCTGTTCCTGTTGAACCTCGTGCTGACGACGCTTTACCTGCAGCTCGTCCCGGCGAAGGGCAGCTGATGGTCACGACGACACCCACCCGCGCGACGCGGGCCCGCGAGGCGGTCGATCGCCGGTTCGGGTTCTTGGACACGCTCGGCGACCAGATCCTCTTTTTCCTCAAGGCACTCGCCTGGGTGCCACGCGCGGTGCGCCGCTACCTCCGCGAGATCACCCGCCTGCTGGCCGAAGTCAGCTTCGGCAGCGGCGCGCTCGCGGTCATCGGCGGCACGATCGGCGTGATGATCGGGATGACCGTGTTCACCGGCACGGTCGTCGGGCTCCAGGGTTACTCGGCGCTCAACCAGGTCGGCACGTCGGCGTTCGCCGGGTTCGTCTCCGCGTACTTCAACACCCGCGAGATCGCGCCGCTCGTGGCCGGACTGGCGTTGTCGGCCACCGTCGGCTGCGGTTTCACCGCGCAACTGGGCGCCATGCGGATCTCCGAGGAGATCGACGCGCTGGAAGTGATGGGCATCCCCAGCGTCCCGTACCTGGTGACCACCCGGATCATCGCGGGTTTCCTCGCGGTCATCCCGTTGTACGCGATCGGCCTGCTGACCTCGTATCTCGCGTCACGCCAGATCACCGTCTGGTTCTACGGCCAGTCCGCGGGCACCTACGACCACTACTTCCTGCTGTTCCTGCCACCGGGTGACGTGCTCTGGTCGTTCGGCAAGGTACTGGTGTTCAGCGTCGTGATCGTGCTCGCCCACTGTTACTACGGCTTCCGCGCGAGTGGCGGGCCGGCGGGCGTCGGCGTCGCCGTCGGCCGCGGCGTGCGGACGGCGATCGTGGCGGTCAGCGTGCTGGACTTCTTCCTCAGCCTCGCGATCTGGGGCGCGACCACGACGGTGCAGGTGGCCGGATGAGCCGGCGCGGGCTGCGCAAAGCCGGGGTCAGGACGGCCGGGGTGCTGTTCCTCGTGGTGATGTCCGCCCTCGTGCTGCTGTCGATCAAGATCTACCGGAAGGATTTCGTCGAATCCGTGCCGGTGACGCTGCAGGCGGACCGCGTCGGCAACCAGTTGCGCACGGGCGGGCAGGTCAAGGCCCGTGGCGTGGTGGTCGGCGAGATCCGTGACGTCCGCGCGACGCCGGGCGGCGCGGAGATCGACCTGGCCATGGAACCCGGCAAGGTCTCGAAACTGCCCAAGAACGTGTCCGCGCTGCTCGTGCCGAAGACGCTGTTCGGTGAGCGGTACGTGCAACTGTCCATTCCGGACGGTTCGACGGCGGGACCGCTCGCCTCCGGCGACGTGATCAGCCAGGACCGTTCGGCCAACGCGATCGAGCTGGAGCGGGTCTTCGACAATCTGCTGCCCCTGCTCAAGGCGGTCCAGCCGCAGAAGCTCGCGACCACGCTGACCACCGTCGCCACCGCGCTGGAAGGCCGCGGCGACCAGATCGGCGACACGCTCGCCACCGCGGCCGCCTACCTGAAGGACTTCAACCCGAACCTGCCGAAGCTGAACGACAACATCCGTGACCTCGCGGAAGTTTCCAAGCTGTACGGCGACATCGCGCCGGATCTGCTCGACGCGCTGAGCGCCTCGGCCGTCACGCTCGACACGGTCGAGGAGAAACGTGCCGAACTGGCGTCGGTGTACCAGCAGGTGACGTCGTCCTCCCAGCGGGTCACGACGTTCCTCGCCAACAACCGCGCCAACATCATCGCGCTCGCCGCCGACAGCCGCGCACCACTGGAGGTCGCCGCGAAGTACTCGCCCAGTTTCGCCTGCACGCTGGACGCGCTCGCCAAACTGAAGCCGCAGATGGACAAGGTGCTGGGCGCCGGCACCGACGAACCCGGCCTGCACGCGGAGATCACCGTCAGCCAGCCCCGGGCCAAATACGTTCCCGGCAAGGACGATCCGGTCTACGACGCCACCGGTGAACCGCGCTGCTACCCGTCGAACGGCCTGATGAGCCAAGGGATCGAAGCGATCGACACCGTTCCGACGCTCGGCGCGCAGGGCGACCTCGGCCTGGCGAACTCGCCGCAGGAACGGGAACTGATCTCCACGCTGGTCGCCCCCTCGATCGGCGTCCCGGCCAACCAGGTCCCCGCCTGGGGCAGCGTGCTCGTCGGCCCGCTCTACCGGGGCACGGAGGTGACCCTGCGATGAGGAACTTCGTGAGCCCGCTGATCAAGGGGCTGATCTTCGTCGTCGTCACGACGCTGGCCACGGTGCTGCTGGCCGTGTCCATCACGAACACCGGCCTCGGTGACACGAAGACCTACAGCGCCAAGTTCCTCGACGCGACGTCACTGAACGTCGGCGACGACGTCCGGATCTCCGGGGTCCGCGTCGGCCAGATCGAGGAACTCGAGATCGCCGACCACAGCCTGGCCCGCGTCCGGTTCTCCCTCGACTCCCAGCGCACGCTGCCCGCCGACGTGACCGCGGTGATCAAGTACCGCAACATGGTCGGCCAGCGCTACATCGCGCTCGAACGCGGCAAGGGCACGCGCGAGCTACTGGAGCCCGGTGCGGAGATCCCCCTGGAGCGCACGACGCCCGCGCTGGATCTCACGGAGCTGTTCAACGGCTTCAAACCGCTGTTCCAGGCCTTGTCGCCCAAGGACGTCAACCAGCTCTCCGGCGAGATCGTCCAGGTGCTGCAGGGTGAAGGCGGCACGGTGGAAAGCCTGCTGGCGCACACCGGTTCGCTGACCACCACGCTCGCCGGCCGCGACAAGGTGATCGGCGACGTGATCACGAACCTGGACACGGTGCTGAAGAGCATCAACGGCAAGGGCGACGCACTGTCCACTTTGGTCTCCACGCTGAAGGAGCTGGTGGCGGGGCTCGCCGGTGACCGCACCGAGATCGGGGAAGCCGTCTCCGGGCTGGCGGATCTCACCACCGCCACGGCCGGTCTGCTCGAACAGGGCAGGAAACCGCTCAAGGACAGCATCGAAGGGCTGGGCCTGCTCGCCGGTCAGCTGACGACGGAGACCGGCAAGGCCGAGGTCGACCGCTTCCTCACCGTTCTCCCGGGGAAGCTGAACGACCTGGGGCGGATCGGCTCCTACGGATCCTGGATGAACTTCTACCTGTGCTCGGCCGTCCTGCAGACCAAGCCTCCGCGCGGGGTCCCGGCGACGGCGGAGAGGTGCACGTCGTGAAACCCTTCAAGGAGCGGAACCCGATCGTCATCGGTCTCGTCGGCAGCGCCGTCGCGGCCGCGCTGCTGACCGCGACGCTCAACTACGAGAACCTCCCGATCATCGGCTCCGGAACCACCTATCAGGCCGAATTCTCCGAAGCCGCCGGGTTGCAGGCGGACGACGAAGTCCGCATCGCCGGGATCAAGGTCGGCGAGGTGAGCGACGTCCGGCTCGCCGAAGATCACGTCGTGGTCAGCTTCCGGGTCAAGGACGCCTGGATCGGCGACAGGACCGCCGCCGAGATCAAGATCAAGACCCTGCTGGGCAGGAAGTTCCTCGCCCTGCGCCCGACCGGCGAGTCGGTGCAGAACCCGAAGCAGGTCATCCCGCGCACCAGGACCGTGACACCGTACGACGTCACCGAGGCGTTCAACGGGCTGGCCGACACCGCGGGCGCCATCGACACCGATCAGCTCGCGGAGAGCTTCACGACACTCAGCGACACGTTCAAGAACTCGCCCGCGCACATCAAGAAGGCGCTCGAAGGGCTGACATCGCTGTCGAAGACCGTGTCCTCCAGGGACAACGAGCTCGCCAGCCTGCTGTCCAACGCGCACGGCCTCACCACCACGCTCGCGAACTCGAACGACGACTTCGCCAAACTCCTTTCGGACGGCAACCTGCTGCTGACCGAACTGGACAACCGGCGGCAGGCGATCCACGACCTGCTGACCGGTTCGCAGGACCTCGCCGTCCAGCTTTCGGGACTGGTGAAGGACAACAAGGACCAGCTCGGCGGAGCGCTCAGCCAGCTCGGAGAGGTGACCGACATCCTGCAGCGGCAGAACGACAATCTCGCCAAGAGCCTCGAACTCGCCGCGCCGTACTTCCGCGTGGTGAACAACTCGCTCGGCAACGGACGCTGGGTGGACGGCTACCTGTGCGGGCTCATCCCGGAGAACCGGGATCCCTGCACCCCGCCGATCCCGGGAGGTGGCCGGTGATCAGCAGATTCGTCACCCTCGCGCTCGTGCTCGCGCTGGCCGTCGTCGGCGGGCTCTGGTGGATCTTCTCCGGCACCGGGCTCGACCGCGTCACCGTGTACTTCTCGCGCGCCGTCGGCGTCTACAGCGGATCGGACGTGCGGGTACTCGGCGTCCGCGTCGGCCAGGTCGAATCGGTGGACCCGGAAGGGGAACGGGTGAAGGTCGTCCTGACCGTCGACGGGTCGACCCCGATCGCCGCCGATACGAACGTCCTGGTCGTGGCGCCGAGCGTGGTGGCCGACCGCTACGTCCAGTTCACCAAGCTCACCCGCGCCGGGAACCGGCTGGACGACGGCGCGGTGATCCCGGTCGAGCGCACCGGAACGCCGGTGGAACTCGACCAGCTCTACTCCAGCCTCGACACCCTCGCCAAGGCCCTCGGCCCCAACGGCGCGAACGCCGACGGCGCGCTTTCGGAACTCCTGCGCACCGGCGCGAAGAACCTCCAGGGCAACGGCAAGCCGTTCAACGAGTCGGTGCGCAACTTCGCCGACCTCGCCAGGACCCTCTCCGGGAACTCGCAGAACCTGTTCGCCACCATCGACGAACTGCAGCGGTTCACCTCGATGCTGGCCACCAACGACCGGAACGTCAGCGAGGTCAACAAGCAGCTCGCCTCGGTGACCGGCACGCTCGCCCGGAACAAGGACGAGCTCGCCCGCGCGCTCAACGGTCTCGGCGGCGCGCTGGCGGAGATCCAGCAGTTCATCAAGGACAACCGCGCGCTGATCAAGTCCAATGTGGACAAGCTCACGGTGACAACCGGGACACTGGTCGACAAGCGCGCCGCGCTGGCCGAAACCCTCGACACGATCCCGCTTGCGGTGACGAACGTGCTCGAAGCCGTCGACCCGAAGACCGGCAAGCTGCAGAGCCGCGGCAACATGCTCGAATACCTCCCGCTCCCGCTGCCGGTCACCGGCGACACCTACACCGGGGGGCGCTGATGGCCGCGAAACGGAAGATCGCCGCGCTCGCCGCGTGCTGTGTCGCGCTCACCGCCTGTTCCTCGGATTTCAAGGGCGTCTACGACCTGCCGCTCCCCGGCGGCGCGGACATCGGCGACCATCCGTACCGGGTGACCGTGCAGTTCGCCGACGTCCTCGACCTGGTCCCCCAGGCCGCGGTGAAGGTCGGCGACGTCCCGGTCGGCCGGGTCGAGACCATCAAGCTCGGTGAAGACGGCTGGACGGCCGAGACCGTCCTGGCGGTCAACGGCGACGTCCACCTGCCCGCCAACGCCATCGCGCGGCTGCGCCAGTCCAGCCTGCTCGGCGAGAAGTTCATCGAACTGGCCCCGAGCGCGGCGAAGGCCGAGGGCAGGCTGGGCGAGGGCGCGGTGATCCCGGTCGCGAGCACGAACCGCAACCCGGAATTCGAGGAGATCTTCGGCGCGCTGTCGCTGCTGCTCAACGGCGGCGGGATCGGCCAGTTGCAGACCATCAACCGGGAGTTGTCGAAGGTGATGGACGGCAACGAGGAGGAGATCCGCTCGTTCTTGTCCACTGTGGAACAGCTGGTGTCCAACCTGGACACGCACCGCTCCGACATCACCTCCGCGCTCGACGGGCTCAACCGGCTCTCCACGACGCTGGCGAACCGGAAGACGCAGGTCGAGGGCGCGCTCACCGATCTCACCCCCGGCCTCCAGAGCCTTTCCGACCAGCGCACCCAGCTCGTCTCGATGCTGCAGTCACTGGACCGGCTCTCCGGCGTCGGTGTCGACGTGATCAAGAAGAGCCGGGCCGATCTCGTCGCGGACCTCACCGCGCTCGCGCCGATCCTCAAGCGGCTGGCCGACGCCGGCGAGAGCCTGCCCAAGTCGCTGGAGATCCTGCCGACGTTCCCGTTCACCGACGCCGTCCGCGACGGCATCAAGGGCGATTACCTGAACGTGTACGCCTCGGTGATCCCCGCGCCGGGTGTCGAACTCCCGCCCCCTGGCGAAGGGGTTCCGCCGGGGCTCCCGACCTTGCCGCTGCCGTCCTCCGGAGGTAGCTGATGCTCACCACCCGTGTCCGGATCCAGGTGATCGCGTTCGTCATCCTCGCGCTGGCGACGACGGCGTTCGTCGGGGCCAGTTACGCGGGCCTCGGCCGGCTCTTCGGGGCGGGCGGGTACACCGTGAAGCTTTCGCTGACCGACGGCGGGGGCCTGTTCACCAACGGCGAGGTGACCTATCGGGGCGTCGCCGTCGGCCGGGTCGGCGAACTGCGGCTCACCGACGGTGGCATGGAAGCGGACCTGGTGATCGACGACGACGCGCCCCCGATCCCCGCGAACTCGCGGGCGGTCGTGGCGAACCGGTCCGCGGTGGGCGAGCAGTTCGTCGACCTCCAGCCGCGGACCGGCGACGGGCCGTACCTCGCCGAAGGTTCGGTCATCCCGCGTGAGGCGACGGCCGTTCCACTGCCGGTGCAGCATCTGCTGACCGACCTCGACTCGCTGACCGCGTCCGTGCCGACCGAGGACCTGCGAACCGTGGTCGACGAACTCGACAACGCCCTGCGCGGTTCCGGCGCGAACCTGCAGGTGCTGCTGGACTCCACCACCGACTTCACCAAACAGGCCGCGAACCACCTGCCGCAGACGGAGAAGCTGATCACCGACGGCTCGACCGTGCTGAAGACGCAAGTCGACTCGTCGCAGGCGTGGCGGCAGTTCAGCGGCAACGCCAAGCAGTTCGCCGAGCAACTGTCCCGTTCGGACGGTGACCTGCGGCGGCTGATCGCGACGGCGCCCGACGCGGCGACCCAGCTCTCCGGGCTGCTGCGGGACAACGAACCGGGCCTGCCGATCCTGCTGGCGAACCTGCTCACCACCTCGCACGTGTTCTCCGCCCGCACCGACGGCCTCCGGCAGCTCCTGATCAACACCCCGAAGGCGGTGTCCGCGGTCGACGCCGCCGTCGACGAGCAGTCCGGGAAGATCGGGCTGGTCCTGACGTTCTTCGACCCGATGCCGTGCGCCAAGGGCTACGGGGGCACGAAGGTCCGCAGCAGCGCGGAACTCTCGGCGCTGCCGTTCAACACCGGTGCCGCGTGCACGCTCGAAAAGGGCAACGCGAGTTCGGTCCGAGGCTCGCAGAACGCGCCGAAGGGCGGTGTCCCGCCCGCCGCGATCCCCGGCGGCTTCGGCGCCGACGGCCAGCCGACGTCCACCAGCCTCGAGGAGATGTTGTGGCTGCGCAACTGAAGATCGCGATCGCCGTGTTCGCCGCGGCCTGCGCGTTCGCGGGATGGGCCGGGTACACCTGGTTCACCGCGACGGGTTCCGAGGCCGTGTCCTACGGCAACTCGCGCGACGAAGCGCTGAAGTCCGGGCGTGAACTCGTCGCCCGGCTCACGAGCCTCGACCACCACCGCGTCGACCAGGGCATCGCCGACTGGCTCGCCGCGTCCACCGGCCCGCTGCGCGAGCAGCTGGGCAAGGCCGACGACGCGACGAAACGGACGCTCACCCAGGACGCGACCGTCTCGACGGGCAAGGTGCTCGACGCGGCGATCAGCGAACTGGACGACCACGCGGGAACGGCCAAGATGCTGGCGTCGGTGGAGATCACGATGGCGAAGGAGGGCGCGGCGCCGACGACGAAGCGCAACCGGTTCGCCGCCGGGCTGACCAGGACGGGCGAGGGCTGGAAGCTCAGCGCGCTCGACCAGCTGCCGGTGGGTGCGCGATGACCGCCACGGCCGACACCGAAACCGAGGTCGTCGAAGAAGAGGTCACCGAGACGCCATCACGCCGGTCGAAGCTGCCGCTGATCCTGCTGGTGGCGGCGGCCGTGCTGGTCGCGGCCGGGGTGTGGTTCACGCTGGAGGCGAAGTCGATCTCGGCGGCGCCGTCGGCGGCCAACACCGCGCTCACCGACGTCGGCGCGACCGCCGAGGTGAACTCCGCGGTGACCGTGGCGCTCGACAAGATCTTCTCCTATTCCTACGACCGGACCGACGCCACCGAAAAGGCGGCCGCGTCAGTGCTCAGAGGCAAGGCGCTGGAGTCCTACAACCAGTTGTTCGCCCAGGTCAGGGAAAAGGCTCCGGCGCAGAAACTCGTTCTCACCACCCGCGTCTCCTCATCCGCCGTCCAGGAACTCGGCGACGGTAAAGCGAGGTTGCTGGTATTCCTCGATCAAGCGGCCACCCGGGCCGACAACAATTCTTCGACAGCGGCCGCGGCGCAGCTTTCGATCACCGCGGAACGTGAAGGCGACAACTGGGTCATCACCGATCTCGTCCCCCGGTGATCCCTCATTCGTCCGCTTTGTAAACCAGGAGAGAAAACGAGGAGAATCCCATGTTCGGTCGAACGCGCCCTAAATCAGCCCGTCGCCGTCTCGGCACGGTCGTCGCGCTCACGTCCGCGCTCGCCGTGGCGGGCAGCCTCGCCGCGACCCCCGCCCTCGCGGACGATCCGGTGGAGATCCCGGTGTCCTACACCGTCACCGGGAAGACCACGGTGAAGAAGACCGGCGGCACCCTCGATCTCGGCCCCGGCCAGCTCGACGGCGCCCTGGTCATCGACGGTGACAACGTCGGCATCCGCGGAAACCTTTCCCTGCCGCCCTCGACGGCCAACATCTCACTGGTCTCGGGTGTCTTCAAGATCAAGGCCCGTGTGCGGATCGAGCCGACCGGCCCGGTCACCGGCACGCTCGCCAACGGCGACCTGACCACCCACTCTCAGGCGAACATGCTGATCGACAACATCGTGGTCGGCCTGTTCTGGCCGGTCATCCCGCTCCCGACGGTGCCGAACGCCTGCAAGACCGTCAAACCGCTCGACCTGACCCTGGTGTCGAAGAACGTCGACCTGTTCGCGCCGACCATCCCGTCTTCGGGGACGTTCACCATCCCCGAGTTCAAGGACTGCTTCATCAACGACCTCGCGCTGGGGGCGTTGATCTCCGGTCCCGACAACACGATCGACCTGAGCATGAAGTCCAACCTGTCCTGACACCCGTCGAGGCCTGCAGTCCGTGAAGGCCTCCTTCCCTACCTTCAGGGTAGGCAAGGAGGCCTTCACGGACCGTCAGCAGAAATACGGCGCCGTCGGGTCGACCAGCGCGACCCCGGTGCTGTCACCTGCGGAAACGGCGTAGACCGGAGCGCAGACCCCGGAGAACTTCCAGAAGTCCGTCGGCGGTTCCGTGCTGGTGTCACGGCTTTCCGACTTCACGTTGCTGCCCCAGGCGAAGACGCTCCCGTCGGCTTTCAGCGCGACATTGTGGTTGAACCCCGCGTCGATGGCGACGACGCCGGACTGCGCCTCCGGCGGAACCGTGGCCTGGCCGTAGAAGTTGTCGCCCCACGCGATGACGCCGCCGTTCTTCAGCGCGATGCTGTGCCGGAACCCGGCGGAGACCGCCGAGACCCCGGACGTGGCCGCCGCGGGCACGGTGATCTGGCCTTTCCCGTTGCTCCCCCAGGCGACGACGCCGCCGTTCTTGAGCGCCAGCCCGTGATCGCCGCCCGCCGAGATCGCGGTGACCCCCGACGAAACCGTCGTGGGCACGGCCGTCCTCGAACCCCAGCTCAGCACGCTGCCGTTCGTTTTGAGCGCCAGATTGAAGTACGCGCTGGTGGAGATCGCCGTGACCCCCGACGTCGCGGCCGCCGGTACCACGTTCTGACCGTAGAAACCGTTGCCCCAGGCGATCACACCGCCGTTCTTCAGCGCGAGTTCGTGCGCCCAGCCGGCGGCGATCGCCGAGACCCCGGACGTGGCCGCGGACGGGACGGCCAGCTGGCCGTAGCTGTCATTCCCCCAGGCGATCACCCCGCCGCGCTTGAGCGCGAGGTGGGTGATCGCGCCCGCGGAGACCGCACTGGCGCCGAGCGCCGCGGCCGGTATGGTCCCCTGCCCGTAGTCGTTGCTCCCCCATGGCCGCGCTTCGCCGGTCGGCGCGGCGCTTGCCGTACCGGAAAGGGAAACCGTTGCGATCATTACGGTAATCGCGACGCCCGCTACCCGTCGTGATCCCGATCGTCGATTCTCGGAAGACATGCGCGGAATGTTAACCCGGTTCCACCGATCGGCCGCCTCTTTGTCATCCCCGGACAAACTTCATCATCGAATTCAGCGCGCGCTGACAAGAAAGAACGGGCCCATCGCCCACTTCGAAACATGTCGACATGAATCCTTGTTACGTACATAACTCGCGGGTAACCTCGGTTTACCCCACCACCGAGAAAGCCGCTCGAGTCGAGCATATTTGATCAGAAAAATCCGCCGAAAGGCGCATGGGGAAAGCCGCCCGAGACGTAAACTGGATCAAAGGAGATGACAGGTATGTCCCGTAGACTTGGCAAGTTGTCAGCCGGCGTCGCCACCACCGCCGTCGCGATGGGCGCGGTCGCCGTGCTCACCGCCGGCACGGCCGCCGCCGCGACCACCTACGCCACCGGCACCGTCGCCTACATGTGCAACTTCCCCGGCATCGGCCAGCAGCAGCTGGACGTGAAGGCCCAGTTCGACGGCCCGACGTCGATCGCCTCGGGCGGCACCGCCACCCCGACGAACATCTCGGGGACCGCGACGATCAACGCCACCATCAACGCGCTGCTCAACGCCGCCAACTACGACGGCGTCCGCGGCAAGGCCAACATGCCGATCACCATCACCAACGCCACGCCCACTTCGGCGACGGTGACGAACCTGGACGTCCCGACCCAGATCAACCCGTACGTGCCCGGCCCCCGGTCGTTCAACATCGTCCAGGGCGCGGGCACCGGTGTCCCGACGTTCACCGCCGGCGCTCCCGGTTCGGCGACCGCCTCGCTCGGCACCACGATCAACGCTCCGCTGGACTTCCACAAGAAGGACGGCACCTGGACGACGTGGAACTTCAACTGCACCGTGAAGAACACCAACCCGGCACAGAACCGCGCGTTCAGCCCGGCGATCCCGATCACCTGATGAACCACCCGTGCGGGGCGGGGACGCCCGCCCCGCACGGTCTCCATCCGCGCAAGGCACGAGAGGAACACCCATGACGCAGCAGGTTCGCCGGGCACTCGGGAGGTTTCCCGTTCTGGCGGGCGTCATCCTGCTCGTGGGGGTGAGCGGCGCACTGTCCTCTTCGGCCGCGACCGACCCGGCCACACCACCACCGGCACCGTTGCAAGGCGCCACGTCCGCGCACCAGAGTCTCGCGAACACCTGTGTCTTCCCGGATCCAGTCGGGGAACGGCCGGTCACCATGGACGTCCAGGCGACGCTGCCGAAGGTCGTCCAGACCGGAAAACCCGTTCAGGTCAAGGACTTCTCGCTGACCTTCACCATCGGCGAAGGGGCACTCGGAGCCGTCGCCGAGGTCGCGGGCGGTGCGACCGTCGAGCTCACGGCCGCGAACGGGGACAAGAAGACCCCGGTCCCGGTCTCCCTGACGATCCCGGCGACGAAGGTGCCCGCCACCGGCGAACTGAAGCTGGTCGCGACGGGCACCGTCCCCGACATCCTGCTGAAGGTACCGTCCGAACTGCGGCTGAGCACGGGCGCGCCGTCGCTCGCGCTGACCGCCGCCGAGACACCGCTGAAACCGATCACCTGCACCCAGGCGCCGGACCAGAACACGCTGCTCGGCAGTGTCGCGCTCCTGCCGCTCGGGAAGCCCAAGCCGGAGTCCGGCAAGCCCGGTGAGCAGAAGAAGCCCGGTGCCGACGCGCGAGCCGCTGATGACGTCCACGCCAACGCCCTCTACCCCATCGCGTTGCAGCCGTTCGAACTGCAGGGCACGTCGTCGATCACGAAACTCGGCGCCTTCGCCCGGCTGAAGCCCGCGTTCATGGTCAACGCGGTGTGGCACGTCGACCTGGAGAACACCGAAGGCCCCGGCAAGATCACCGGCTCCGTCATGATGCCGCCGAGCACGATCACCTTCCTCGGTTTCGGCTTCGTCCCGATCACCGCGACCATGGAGCTGTTGCCGGAGGACTACGCGACCGGCAATCACATCATCGACGTCGACGGCGTTTCGATCCCGGAACCGGAGGGCAGCTCGACCGTCCTCACCCCGCTCAAGGTCTACGGGAAACTGAGCGGGGTCACCATCAACGGGGTCGGCCTCGACGTCGGCGACAACTGCCTCACCGCCGAGCCGATCAAGATCAATCTCCGCGGGGAGAAGTACGGGATGTTCACCGGTGGCGTCGTGCGCACCGATCCGAAGTGGACGGATCCCGCCTATCGGGACTTCACGTTGCCCCCGTTTTCGGGCTGCGGTGTGAAGGAGGATCTCGACTCGCTGATGAGCGGGATGGCGTCGGGGCCGGGGAACCAGGCTTGTGTCGGAGTCAACCAGGTCGGGTTGCCCTGGGATCTGGAGCGCAAGTGCCCCAATGTGGATCCGCCTGTGGCGCGCCGCTGAGGATCGGCGAGGCCACCGATCCGGCGAACGCGCGCCGTCCGCCCGTTCACTTCGGCCAGTGCGCCACGTGTCTCGGCCGAGCGACGCCGCCCTCCCGGACGGCGCCGTCCAGGGAGGCCGCCGCGAAGCCGGGTTCGTCGAAGTCGCGAATGGCCGGCCCCGGCCGCCGCACCAACGCGGGCAGTGTCGAGGCGCCGAGCGATTCGCGTTACCGCGGCTACTACCGGATCGGCAAGAACGCCTTCGAAGCGTTGGGGTACTTCATCTCATGAAGGAAAACCAGACGGCTATGCCCACGTTCTCGGAGGTCAGGTGGATGACCTTCGAGGAGCTGACCGACAGGCTGGCGGCCGTCGATCCCACGCGGCTGGCGAAGGCGAATCCGATCGACCTGCTGGAGGCGCCCTGGGCGTTGATCGACGAGGACTTCCGGGGCGGGTTCATCAAGCACTGCCGGGAACTCACCGACGATCGGTTGCGGCACTGCGCCGAGATCGCCGAGACGTTCTTTTCCTGGCTGATGCCCTACGGCGGATACAGCAGGCAATCCGCGACGGCGAACAGGTTCCATCTGACTGCTGCGCTGATCCTCGCCGTCGGCCCCAGGACGGACATCGCTCTCCTCGACCCGATGCGACTCCTCCACGAGTTCCTGCACGACTCGCCGCCGGTCGAAACGGCACGCGAACTCCTGGCGGGTCCGTCGCCAGGACCTGAAGCCCGCGCGATCGTCGGACGGTTGAGCCTGCTCAGCCGGCTCAGGCGGATCGACCACCTCTTGCCCCCTTCCGCGGAAAAGGAGCGCTACGAGCAATGGAAAACGCTGTGAGAGCCCGGATCCGGAGACCCGTCGGCGCACGGACGGCCTTCGTCGTCGCGGCCCTCAGCGTGGCCGCCGTCCTGACGGTCCCGGCCCGGATCGCCGAGGCCGCACCGGTGACGGCGGGACAGCCGGTCACGCCGCCGGTCTCCTCCGAATCGGAGAAGCTGCGCGCGGCTCACCGGGGTCACCCCGGCGGCAACCAGGTCGCTACGAGCCACTCGGCGTCCACTGTGGACTCTTCCGCGGCGCCGGAAGCACCTCAGGCAGCGCGAACCCCGCCGACGCCGAAGGGCTGACCCCGGCCCGCAGCGCGAGCTCCATCTCGAACCGTGCCCCCGGGTCCCGCAGGTGCTCGCCGAACGTCGCCTGCAACTGCCGCATGCGGTAGCGCACGGTCTGCGGGTGGACCTGGAGACGCTCGGCGATGTCGACGACGTTGCCCTGGCTGTCGAGCCAGGCTCGCAGGGTTTCGAGCAGCCGTTCCCGCTGTTTCCCGGTCATCTCCGCGAGCGGGGCGAACAGGCGGTCGCGCAACTGGCAGGTCAGCGCGGCGTCCGCGTTCACGAGCAGGGTGGCGAGGTGTTCTTCGGCGCGGATCACCCGGCGGGCCTGGATGATGCCGCGTTCGGACAGGTGCAGGGCCTCGCGCGCCCAGCGGAGGGAATCGGCGACGGAGTCCAGCGGGCGGCACGGGCCGATCGAGAGCCGGTAGTCCGGCAGCGCGGCCTGCAGAGTGGCCAGGCGGGCGACGGAGATCTCGCCGGGGACGAGCACACGCGGCTCAGCGCAGTCGAGTTCGGCGAGCACGTCCGAATCCACGGCGTTGTGCCGCCGGGGTCTGACGGTTTCGCCGATCGGGTGCAGCACCACCGGCGTCGCGCGCTCGGGCACCGTCCAGCCGGTCAGCTGCGCGAGTTCCGCGATCGCCTTCGACGGCGCGGGCGGGGTTTCCAGCACCAGGTGCAGCAGTTTGCGGCGCCAGGTGTCCAGCGCCCCCGCGGTGCGCGCCTTCGCTTCGAGGTATCCGTCCAGCGCGACGGACGCGAGTTCGTCCATGAACGCGAGCATCGCGTCGGCCAGTTGCGACATGACCGCGGACGAGAGACCGCTGCGGCGGCCGACCCGCATGATGCGCCGCCATGAAACCCTGGCGCCGACCCGGTACGCCGACTGGAGGGTGTCGAGGCTCCGGCCCTCCCGCATCTCGTTCTGCCCGAGGCGGTGGTGGACCTCGTGCGACTGTTCCTTGGAGACGCTCGGATCCGCGATCTGGGCGACGAACAACGTGATCGCGTACTCGACGCCCGCGCGGATCGACTTCCCGTACGGCCCGTCGAGCGGGCGCGCGTACGCGGGGATGGTCGCCCGGATCTCGTCGACGATCTCGTTGGCGAGACTGCCCAGTTCCGGTCGCAAAATGTCGGCGAGCTTACGGGGAAGTGCCGCAGGGGGCTGCGCAGCGTGTTCGATTCCGCGCTCCACCGACATCGCAGCTCCTTTGCTCCGCCCAGCGTCCCGACATCCCACGATCGTCGTGAGGTGACAACGAACACATCGCGGAGTCGCTCGTGAATGTGTCACCTTTCGCAGAAGAAACCGATTTCTTGTCACCATCGTGACAAAATCACGGGTCATCCCTGAATTTTGATGACAAGTGCCCGGCAAACGCCTCGCGCGGTACGTACGAACGGCCGATGAATACGGAGCGTCACTGCTTTCCGGTGAGCAATTCCCCGAGTACTTCGAGCACGGGCTCCAGCACGCGGACCTCGGTGCCGGCGCATTCGGTGATCCCCGCGCCCACGACCTCGAACCCGCTCAGCCCGCGAAGCATCGCCACCAGGCGCTCGATCGTCAAGCCACCGGGCTCCGGATAGTTCAGCCCGTCGAACTCCGCCGGGTCGAGCACGTCGAGATCGAGATGGACGTAGACCTTGTCCGCGCCGGCCAGCCCGGCGGCGACGTCGGCCGTCTCGACGACGAGCCCGCGGTCGACCACGGCCCGCTCGGCGTCGTCGAAGGCCCTCGTCCCCGCGAGGACGACGCGTCCGGGTTCGACCGGCGGGTTCGCGGCGAACTCCGGGTCGCCCTCGCCGAGCAGCGACCGCAGCACCATGCCGTGGAACGCGCCGGACGGCGACGTCTCCGCGGTGTTGAGGTCGGAATGCGCGTCGAACCAGGCGACGCCGAGCCCCGGCCCGAAGCGGTAGCGCGCGACCCCGATCGGGATCAGCTCGACGCCGCAGTCCCCGCCGATGGTGAGCACCGGGCCGCCCGGTGCTTCGAGGGCGGCGAGCTGTGCGGCGCGGTTCGCGCCGGTGAGCACCGCGCGGTTGGCGATGCCGTCGACCGCGGGCGACGTCTCGCGGGTCTGCCGGATGTGGTGCACCGGCACGCCCAGCACGTGGCCCGCGAGCTCGGCGAGCGCGACGCAACCTTCGGGCAACTCCGGCGCGCGTTCGGTCAGAGCGCCCTGGAACTGGGGTACGGCGTTGATCAGCACCCGGTCCAGGCTAGCGGCGGCCGCAAGTCCGTGAAGGCCTCCTTCCCTACCCTGAAGGTAGGGAAGGAGGCCTTCACGGCACTCCGGATTAGGTCACTCCAGGACGAGGAGCAGGTCCCCGCCTTCCACCTGCTGGACGGCGTTGATCGCGCGCCGCGACACCTTGCCGCCGCTCGCCGCGGTGATCGACGCCTCCATCTTCATCGCCTCGATGGTCGCGACCGTCGCACCGGCCTCGACCTCGTCGCCCTCGGACACCTGCAACGTGACCACGCCCGCGAACGGCGCGGCGATCTGCTTCGGGTCGCCCTTGTCGGCCTTCTCCGTCGCCGGGATGTCCGACGCGATCGAGGTGTCGCGGACCTGGATCGGGCGCAGCTGGCCGTTGAGCGTGGACATCACCGTGCGCAGCCCGCGCTCGTCCGCCTCGCCGATGGCCTCAAGCTCGATCAGCAGCCGGACACCCTGTTCGAGGTCGACCGAGTACTCCTCGCCCGGCCGCAGGCCGTAGAAGAAGTCCTTGGACGGCAGGACGGAGGTGTCACCGTACTGCTCGCGGTGCGCCTCGAAGTCCTTCGTGGGCCCGGGGAACAGCAGCCGGTTCAGCGTCGCGCGCCGGTTCTCGGCCAGCCCCTTGCGGTCCTCTTCGGACAGTTCCTGCACCGGCTTCGGCCGCGCGCGGCCTTCGAGTGCCTTCGTGCGGAACGGCTCCGGCCAGCCCCCGGGCGGGTCGCCCAGTTCGCCGCGCAGGAAGCCGATCACCGAGTCGGGGATGTCGAACTTGTTCGGCTCCGCCTCGAAGTCGGACGGCGAGACACCCGCGCCGACGAGGTGCAGCGCCAGGTCACCGACCACTTTGGACGAAGGCGTGACCTTGACCAGGTGGCCGAGGATCTTGTCCGCGGCCGCGTACATCGCCTCGATGTCCTCGAACCGCTCCCCGAGACCGAGCGAAATCGCCTGGGTGCGCAGGTTCGACAGCTGACCGCCCGGGATCTCGTGGTGGTACACCCGCCCGGTCGGCGAGGAGAGCCCCGCCTCGAACGGCGCGTAGATCTTGCGCACGCTCTCCCAGTACGGCTCCAGGTCACCGATCGCCTGCAGGTCGAGCCCGGTCGGCCGGTCCGAGTGGTCGGTGGCCGCGACGAGCGCGGAAAGCGACGGCTGCGACGTCGTGCCCGCCATGGACGCGACGGCACCGTCGACGGCGTCCGCCCCGGCCTGGATCGCGGCCAGGTACGTCGCCAGCTGGCCACCCGCGGTGTCGTGCGTGTGGATGTGCACGGGGAGGTCGAACTCCTTGCGCAGCGCGGAAACCAGCCGCGCCGCCGCCGGCGCCCGCAGCAGGCCCGCCATGTCCTTGATGGCCAGGACGTGCGCCCCCGCGCCGACGATCTGCTCCGCCAGCTTGAGGTAGTAGTCCAGCGTGTACAGCTTCTCCGCCGGGTCCGACAGGTCCGAGGTGTAGCAGAGCGCCACCTCGGCGACGGCGGTGCCGGTCTCGCGGACGGCTTCGATCGCCGGGCGCATCTGCTCGACGTCGTTGAGCGCGTCGAAGATCCGGAAGATGTCGATGCCGGTCGCCGTCGCCTCCTCGACGAAGGCGTTGGTCACCTCGGTGGGGTACGGCGTGTACCCGACGGTGTTACGGCCCCGCAGCAACATCTGCAGGCAGATGTTCGGCACCGCTTCCCGCAGCTTCGCCAGCCGCTCCCACGGGTCCTCCGCCAGGAACCTCAGCGCGACGTCGTAGGTCGCGCCGCCCCAGCATTCCAGCGAAAGCAGCTGCGGCGTGGTCCGAGCGACCACCGGCGCGACCGCGAGGAGGTCCTTCGTCCGCACCCGGGTGGCGAGCAGCGACTGGTGCGCGTCACGGAAGGTGGTGTCGGTGACGCCGATGGTCGGCGACTCCCGCAGCCAGCGGGCGAAACCGTCCGGGCCCAGTTCGGTGAGCTTCTGCTTCGAGCCGGGCGCCGGTTCGAGCCCCTTGGGCAGCTTCGGCAGCTTGACCTGCGGATCGAGGGTGCGCGGACGCTCGCCGTGCGGTTTGTTGACCGTCTTGTCGGCGAGGTAGGTCAGCAGCCTGGTCCCTCGGTCGGCCGAATGGCGCGCGGTGAGCAGATGCGGGCGCTCCTCGATGAACGACGTCGTGACGCGGCCTTCGCGGAAGTCCGGGTCGTCGAGCACGGCCTGCAGGAACGGGATGTTCGTGGCCACACCGCGGATCCGGAACTCGGCGACGGCGCGGCGGGCGCGGCCGACGGCGGTCTTGAAGTCGCGGCCGCGGCAGGTGAGCTTCACCAGCAGCGAGTCGAAGTGCGCGCTGATCTCGGTGCCGGAGAACGCCGTCCCGCCGTCGAGACGGATACCGGAGCCACCGGGCGAGCGGTACGCGCTGATCATCCCGGTGTCCGGGCGGAAGCCGTTGGCGGGATCCTCGGTGGTGATGCGGCACTGCAGGGCGGCGCCGCGCAGGTACACCTTGTCCTGCGACAGCCCCAGGTCGTCGAGCGTCTCGCCGGAGGCGATGCGCAGCTGCGACTGGACGAGGTCGACGTCGGTGACCTCTTCGGTCACCGTGTGCTCGACCTGGATGCGCGGGTTCATCTCGATGAAGACGTGGTTGCCGTCCCGGTCGAGCAGGAACTCGACGGTGCCGGCGTTGCGATAACCGATCTGGCGGGCGAACTTCACCGCGTCGGAGCAGATCCGGTCCCGCAGTTCGGACGGCAGGTTCGGCGCGGGGGCCAGCTCGACGACCTTCTGGTGCCGCCGCTGGACCGAGCAGTCGCGCTCGAAGAGGTGGATCACGTTGCCCGCGCCGTCGGCGAGGATCTGGACCTCGATGTGGCGCGGCTCGACGACGGCCTTCTCGATGAACACCGTCGGGTCGCCGAAGGCCGACTCGGCCTCACGCGCGGCGGCCTCGATGGACTCGCGCAGCTGCGCGGGCTCCTGGACGCGACGCATACCGCGTCCGCCACCACCGGCGACGGCCTTCACGAAGACCGGGAAGCCGATCTCCTCGGCGGCGGCGATCAGCGCGTCGACGTCGGAGGAGGGTTCGGAAGAACCCAGCACCGGCACCCCGGCCTCGCGCGCGGCCTTGACCGCGCGGGCCTTGTTGCCGGTCAGTTCGAGGATGTCCGCGCTCGGTCCGACGAAGGTGATGCCTTCGTCCTCGCACGCGCGCGCGAGGTCCGGGTTCTCGGAGAGGAAGCCGTAGCCGGGGTAAACGGCGTCCGCGCCCGCCTTCTTGGCGGCCGCGACGATCTCCTCGACCGACAGATAGGCCCGCACCGGGTGACCGGGTTCGCCGATCTCGTAGGCCTCGTCGGCCTTCAGCCGGTGGAGCGAATTGCGGTCTTCGTGCGGGAACACAGCCACCGTGCCCGCGCCGAGCTCGAATCCGGCGCGGAACGCGCGGATGGCGATCTCACCCCGGTTGGCGACCAGTACCTTGCGGAACATGCCGGTCCTTCCCATCATCGGATCGGTAGGTGAGGCACGTTACCTGTTCGGTCCCGCAGGGCGGGAGTTGTTGCCCAGGTGATGGACATCATCCCTGGCTGAGTTGCGCTCCGGGACTCTGCAGCAACCTGTTCGCGGTGCCCTCGTGGACCCCGGTCAGCACGTCGACGGCGGCGAGGTCCACCAGTGCTTTCACGACGTCCGGCGCGGAGACCGCGGGATGCTGCGATCGGTACAGTGCGGCCACCCCGGCGACGTGCGCGGCGGCCGACGACGTGCCGCTGAGCACCCTTCCGCCGCTGCCACCGGCGTTGGGTCCCGGCACGTCCACGCCGGGCGCGAAGAGGTCGACGACCTCGCCGTGGTTCGACGTCGACCCGACCTGGTCGCTCGCGTCGGTCGAGCCGACGGTGAGCGCTTCGGTGACCCGTCCGGGGGAGAACTTGCCCGCGTCGGTGGCCTCGCCGCCCGCCGGGAGGGCGACCGGGACGACCGCCGCGAGCGCCCGGACGGCGGCGTCGAGCTGGTCGTTGGCCGTGCCGCCGATACCGAGGACGGCGACGGCGGGCTGCTGCGCGTTCCGCGTCACCCAGTCGATACCCGCGATGATCTTGTCCGTCGCGCCGCCGCCCTGTGCGTCGATCACCCGGACCGGGACGATCTGCGCGCCCTTCGCGACCCCGAAGGTCCTCGACGCGGCGACACCGGCCAGGTACGTGCCGTGACCATTGGTGTCGGTGGTGTCCGTGCCGCCGTTGAGGAAGTCCTTACCGGGCTTCACCCGGCCGCCGAAGTCCGGATGCGCCGCGTCGACCCCGCTGTCGATCACGTAGACCGTGACGTCCTTCGCGTCGGTCTCGTAGTGGTAGAGCTGGTCGAGACCCGTTCGCTGGTCGATCCGGTCCAGCCCCCAGTTCGGCGGGTTCTGCTGGACTTCCGTCGCGGAGGCTGGCGGCGCCACCAGCACCAGGAGCGCCAGCGCGGCCATGACCCGTACCAGTCGAATGATCATGCCTTGGCTCTACGCCTGTCCACCGGGGGCGGCAACCCCGGAGTGTCACCCATTCGACTGGTCTTGCCCGATATGGCCGCTGACCGTCGATTTCGGGAAGCAGACCAGCGCGTCGAAGGCGTCGGCGACGTCGACGGGGTTGAACAGATGCGCGTGCCGGATGCTCTGGGGGCCCGCGGTTCCCCGTCGTGCGCGGAGGTCCACGAGCCCGGGGCCTTCGGCTTCGACGCTGCCTTCGGCCGGTGCGTCCAGTTCTTGGCGGTACACGGTGAAACCGAGCCGCGCGGCCGGATCGGGCTTGAGCCCGGTGGTCTCGCCCTCGACGGCGGTGAGCCCGAGCGCGAAGTAGTCGTCGCCGAACTCGGCGGCCAGATGCGTGCCCGCCGAAGGTGAGGTGAGCCCGGGGAACGGCGAGAACGGGACGCGCTGGAGGTGTCCGTTGTGGAGCATCACGACGATCTTCGTGCCGGCGCCGTGCAGCCGCCGGATCAACCGGACGGTCTCCGCCATGTACGCGTCGCGCGAACCGCTCTGCAGGGCGGGCGCGTCGCCGGACATCATCGCGGCGACCTCGGCGAGGTACGCGTCGACGCGCAGTGCGCCTTCGACGTGGTGCTCCGCGACGGCGGTGTCCCCGTAGACGGGACGCAACGAGGTCAGGTGCGTCTTGAGCCGGGTGAGCGCCGCGGTCGCCTTGTCCTTGGCGGCGTCGTCGAGTGCGGCGTACTTGGCGGGCGCCTCCGCGCTGCTGACCGACGCGTACCCCTTGGTCGCCTCGATCGCCGCGTCGACCAGGCTCGTCGCGGCGTCATCCACAGTGGACAGATAGGCGCGGGCCGCGTCGAGCGACGGCACCGGCGAGCCCGCGGAACTCGGCACATCGAGGCCGTAGTACCGGACGTCGCCCCGTTCGTGGAGCCACGTGAGCATTTCGTGGGCCTCAGGCGATTCCCCGAGCGAGAAGGTGAAGCCGTCGCGGCCGATGTCGGCGACGTCGCCCGGGGCGCCGTTCAGCCAGTCTTCGACGAGCTTGCCCTCGGCAAAGCCGGATTCGAAGGCCACGACCCGGAAACCGTGCTGCTCGACGAGGTGCCGGAGCAAACGATTGCGCAGGTCGCCGAACTCGTGGATGTGGTGGTTGTTCTCACCGATGGCGACGATCGTCGCGTCACCGATGAGTTCGGCGATCTTCGCTGGGTCTGACATACTGCTCACACTAACGCAACAGGAGTAGCAATTGGCAACCTCCGGTACCCAGCGGCCCGGCGGCCGGACCGAACGCACCCGCCAGGCCGTGCTGCACGCCACCCTCGACCTGCTGGCCGAACGCGGGTTCGGCGAACTGACCGTGGACGCGGTCGCCGAGCGGTCCGGGGTGCACAAGACCACGGTGTACCGGCGCTGGTCCTCGCCGGACGGCCTCGTCGCCGCCGCGCTGCAGATGGGCGCGGAGGACGACTGGACGGCGCCCGACACCGGTTCGCTCGAAGACGATCTGTACGAAGTGGCCGCCGAGGTCGTGCGGTACTTCACCGAGCCCGCGCTGAAGGAACTGCCCACGGCGTCGGTGCTGGCGGCGTTCCAGTCGCCGCAAGCGGCCGAGGCACTGCACGACTTCTACGCCGACCGGCACCTGCGCATGGCGCCGATCGCGGAGCGGGCCGTCGCGCGGGGCGAGATCCCTTCCGGCACGGACGGCGACGAGCTGGTGCGGGCGGTGTGCGGACCGATCTTCTACCGGCTTTTCCTGTCGCGGGAAAGCGTCACGGTGGCGGAGGCGCGGGTCATCGCACGGGCCGTGGCCGCCGCTGCCGTGTCCGGCGCCTTCGTCCCCCTCCCGCATTCAGAGGACTAAATGCGGTAGTTCGGGGTGCCAACGACCGCATTTAGTCCTCTGAATGCGGGAGGGACCGCAGCGCGCTCAGCCCGGGGTTGTCGTACTCCCCGGTGGCGATGATCAAGGCACGCCGCTCGCCGGTCATGACGACGAATGCCTGCTCACGAAGAGATCGACGAGCTTGTCCTGATCGGTGAGCGTCGCTTCGGACAGCTCCAGCACGTCGCCGTCGGTCTCCAGCCGCACCGTGCGTTTGACCCGTCCGCCGCGCGAAAGCCACTCCCGCACGGCCGCGACGACCGAACGCAGTCCCTCGGCGGACTGTCCCAGCGTGACCAGCAGTCCGCCCACCGTCGCGACGTCGAATCCCCGCGAGCCGGGCGGCGCCGGACCGGCGGGCAGCGCCTTGACCTCGGCGACCCCGCGATCGATCAGTTCGCTTCGGAGGTACCCGGTGAGCTGGTCGACCCGTTCCGCGTCGGCCCCGTCCTCACCGAACCGGACCCGCACCGCTGCTGTCATCCCCGGCCTCCCTCGCCCGTACGGAACGAGGAAACCCCGCGGCCCGCCCGGCGGCAAGGTCCGATCGGGCAGAGATGTTCACGTCAGCTTTTTTCCAGGTATTCCACGCGATCTTCGTCGACGACGTCGGCGATCATATGCGCCAGCCCCAAGTAATTACCCAAGGCCGGATCCTTCTCGACGATTTCCAACGCGCGGGCCCTCGCCTCGGCGATGACGTCCTCGTCGCGCAGCAGCGACAGCAGCTTCAGGGTCGACTTCTTCCCCGACTGCGCGGCACCGAGGATGTCGCCCTCGCGGCGCAGTTCCAGGTCCATTCTGGACAGTTCGAAACCGTCCGTCGTGGACTCGACGGCGGCCAGCCGCTCGCGGGTGGTCGTCCCGTCCAGGGTTTCGGTGACCAGCAGGCAAAGCCCCGGCACACTGCCCCGGCCGACCCGGCCGCGCAGCTGGTGCAGCTGGCTGATGCCGAACCGGTCGGCGTCCATGATCACCATCGCGGTCGCGTTCGGCACGTTCACGCCGACCTCGATCACGGTGGTGGCGACGAGCACGTCCAGGTCACCCCTGGAGAACGCCTGCATCACGGCGTCCTTGTCGTCGGCGGGCATCCGGCCGTGCAGGACCCCGATCTTCAAGCCCTTCAACGGTCCTTCGGCCAGCTCGGGCGCCACGTCGAGGACCGCCAGCGCGGGCCGCTTGTCACCCTTGTCCGACGCCGGTTCGTCGCCGATACGCGGGCAGACGATGTACGCCTGGTGGCCCTTGCCGCATTCCTCGCGGACCCGCTGCCACGCCCTGTCCAGCCAGGCCGGCCGCTCCGCGACCGGCACCACCGACGTCTTGATCGGCGACCGGCCGACCGGCATCTCGCGCAGCGCGGAGATCTCCAGATCGCCGTAGACGGTCATCGCGACCGTGCGCGGGATGGGCGTCGCGGTCATGACGAGCACGTGCGGGCTGGTCTCGTCGGAGCCGCGGGAGCGCAGCGCGTCTCGCTGCTCCACCCCGAAGCGGTGCTGCTCGTCGACCACGGCCAGGCCGAGATCCGCGAACGACACCGTGTCCTGGATGAGCGCGTGCGTGCCGACGATGATCCCGGCCTCACCGCTGACCGTCTCCAGCAACGCCTTCTTGCGTTCCTTGGCGCCCATCGAACCGGTCAGCAGGGTCACGCGCGTCGCGTTCTCCGCGCCGCCGAGCTCGCCCGCCTGCCCGAGGTCGCCGAGCATCTCGCGCAGCGATCGGGCGTGCTGAGCGGCGAGGACCTCCGTCGGCGCGAGCATCGCCGCCTGCCGCCCGGAATCGACGACCTGCAGCATGGCGCGCAACGCGACCACGGTCTTGCCGGAACCGACCTCTCCCTGCAGCAACCGGTTCATCGGATGCTCGGTGGACAGATCCCTGGAGATCTCATCGCCGATCTCCTGCTGGCCCGACGTCAGCGCGAACGGGAGCCGTTTGTCGAAGGCGTCGAGGATGCCGTCGTCCTTGTGCGGGCAGGCCTTCGCGGGCCGCGAGACCAGGGAATGCCTGCGCTGCGCGAAAATCAGCTGCACCGCCATGGCTTCGTCCCATTTGAGCCGGTCACGCGCGGAGTTCAGCACCTGCCAGCTCGACGGGCGGTGGATACCGCGCAGCGCGCTCTCCAGGCTGGGCAGGCCGTATCGGGCGAGCAGCTCGATCGGCATCGGGTCCTCGTCGACCTCCAGCACGTCCAGCACCTGCCGGACGGCCTTGGCGATCACCCAGGTCGGGATCCCCTGCGCCGCCGGGTACACCGGGATGATCTCGGCGAGGAAGTCGTCCATCGCCTCGGCCTGACGATCGGCGTCGAACAGCTCGTACTCGGGGTTCGCCAGCTGCAGGACGTCGCGGAAGGCGGTGACCTTGCCCGCGAAGAGCCCGTTCTTGCCGGGCACGAGTTCCTTTTCGCGCCAGGCCTGGTTGAAGAAGGTGCACTGCAGGCGGCGTTTGCCGTCGGTGATCACCATTTCGAGCAGGGTGCCGCTGCGCGCCTTCATCCGGCGCTTGTTGACGCGCTCGATGCGCGCCATCACGGTGGCGTGCTCGCCGAGTTCGAGCCCGGCGATGTCGGTGAGCTGGCCGCGCTCGGCGTAACGACGCGGGTAGTGACGCAGGAGGTCGCTGACCGTCTCGATCTTGAGGCCCTTGGCGAGGGCCTTCGCCGTCGCCGCGCCGACGACCAGCTTGAGGTCCGCGCGCAGGTTGGTCATGCGGTCACTCCACCCCCATCAGCAGCACGGCGTCGGTTTGGCCGCCCGCGTAACTCGTCACTTCGACCTCGGGATGCTCCAGGCGCAGCTGATCGGCCAGCTCACCGGGCAGCCGGACCGGCGCGTCGAGCCCGGTCAGCACGGTGACCAGCTCGCCGCCGAGGGCCAGCATCCGGTTCAGCACGCCGACCGCCGCCGCGACCAGGCTCGTCTCCGAGGCGGGCGCGGGCTCGATCAGCACGACCTCGCCGTCGACGAGACCGACGACGTCACCGGCCTGCGCCCGGCCCACCCAGGTTAGCGACTCCTCTTGCGCGATCCTCAGTTCGCCACGCCTGGTGGCGGCGGCCGCTTCGGCCATCGCGACCACGTCGTCGTTGGTGCGGCGGTCCTGGTCGTGGACGGCCAGCGCGGCGAGCACCTGGACAGGTGACACGCACGGGATGACGACGACGTCGCGATCCGCGGCCATCGCGTGACCCGCCGCCGCGTCGGCCGCCGCGGTCAGCTCCTGACCGCCGGGAAGGAGGGTGACGTGATGCCCGGCGGCCTCGTTGATCAGGCCCAGCATCTCCTCGACCGTCGGCTGGACCCCGTGCGGGACCGAAAGCACCGCGACCCCCTCCGCGCGGAGGAGTTCGGCCAGCGGCCCACCGTGGACCACGGCGACCACCGAACGGTCGATCCCGCCGCCGACCTCGACCGGGGTGGGCGTGATCAGCGGCTCGACCCGGACCCGGCGGGGGCGGCCGAGCTCGATCCCGGCCTCCAGTGCCGCGCCGATGTCCGCGCAATGGACGTGGACGGCATACGCGCCGGCGCCGTCCCCGGCGACCGTGACGCTGTCGCCGAGGCCGCTGAGGGTCTTGCGAAGCCCGGGGAGACTGGTTTCGTCGACGCCGTCGAGCAGGTACATGACCTCCCAGGCCGTCGGCGCCTCGATCGTGTGATGGTGATGCGCCTCGAGCGGGTGCTCCGGCTCGGTGAGGCCGCCGGAGATCACGCCGGAAAGAGCATCGAGGACCGCGACGAGGCCGCGGGCGCCCGCGTCGACCACACCGGCCACCGCCAGGACTGGCAGCTGCTTCGGGGTCTCTTCGAGAGCTTCGGCGGCGATGCTCGCCGCCGCGGCGGCCACCTCTTCGAGTGACCCTGTCACGTCACGGACGGCGGCGGCGACAGTGTGGAGGACGGTCAAGATGGTCCCGGCCACCGGACGGCTCACCGCTCCCGTGGCGGCCCTGTCCGCGCAGCCGAGCGCCTCCGCGAGCCCCGGCCCGTCGAGTTCCCTCACGGCCGCCGACTCGGCGATCCCGCGCACGACCTGCGACATGATCACGCCCGAGTTGCCCTTGGCCGCCGCGACCGCGCCCTTGGCGAACACCGACAGCGCCTCGGCGGCCGTCGCGGGCTCGGCCTCGGCCAGCGCGTCACGGGCCGCGGTCATGGTGAACAGCAGGTTGGAGCCGGTGTCGGAGTCGGCGACCGGGTAGACGTTGATGCCGTCGATCGCCGGCCGGAGCACCGCCAAGCTGTGCACACAGGCCGCCGACCAAGCCGACACCGCCGCCACGTCCAGCACCCGCACCGCGTAACCTCCTAGCTGTTCCAGCGAGGGTATCGACCCGGTGCCGGAGGGCTCTGAGCCACTGGTTACTATGGTCGAGTTGCCCAGCATGCTGGGCGCATCATTCTTTGTCCCAGATCCAGAGGAGTTCGACGTGGCTGCCGTGTGCGACGTCTGTGGCAAGGGACCGGGCTTTGGCAAGTCGGTCTCGCACTCCCACCGGCGTACCAACCGCCGGTGGAACCCGAACATCCAGACCGTTCACGCCAAGATCGGTCTGTCCCAGCGCAAGCGCCTGAACGCCTGCACCTCGTGCATCAAGGCGGGCAAGGTCGTTCGCGGCTGAGCCGGTTTTTTGGGGAATGGCGGGTGCTCTTCGGAGCACCCGCCATTTTTTGTGTGGGGTGGGTTCTTCGCGGGACCGGGGCCGGGCCGGCCAGTGGGGCCGCCTTCCGCGAAAGGCCGCCTTGCCGAGCCAAGATGTCGTGAAGGCCTCCTTCCCTACCCTGAAGGTAGTGAAGGAGGCCTTCACGGACGGCGGCTTCACCTCAGGAGTCACATCGGTCACCACTGCCACAAGAGAGTCAGGGGAGCTTCCAGTCCACGGGACCGGCGCCCTGCTGCTCCAGCAGCTGGTTCGCCCGGCTGAAGGGTCGCGAGCCGAAGAAACCGGCGTGCGCCGAAAGCGGGCTCGGGTGCGCCGACTCGATGCACGGCACCTTCCCCAGCATCGGCTTCAGGTTCCGCGCGTTGCGGCCCCACAGGATCGCCACCATCGGCTCGTCCCGGGCGGCGAGGGCCTTGATGGCCTGCTCGGTGACGGCTTCCCAGCCCTTGCCCTGGTGCGAGTTCGACTTCCCGGGCTGCACCGTCAGCGACCTGTTGAGCAGCAGGACACCCTGGTCTGCCCACGGCGTCAGGTCGCCGTTCGACGGCAACGGGTGCCCGAGGTCCTCGCAGTACTCCTTGTAGATGTTGATCAGGCTCTTCGGGATCGGCCGGACGTCCGGCGCCACCGAAAAGCTCAGCCCGACGGCGTGCCCGGGCGTCGGGTACGGGTCCTGGCCGACGATCAGCACCCGCACGTCGTGGAACGGCTGCTGGAACGCCCGCAGCACGTGTTCACCCGCCGGGAGATAGGTCCGGCCCGCGGCGATCTCCGCGCGGAGGAATTCCCCCATCGCGGCGACCTGCGGCGCCACCGGTTCGAGGGCCTGCGCCCAGCCTGCTTCGACGATGTCCTGCAGCGGTCGTGCGGTCACGGCGTGCGAGCTTACTCACGTCCGTCGAGCCGCCGGAGTTCGACCCGACGGAGTTCTCTACGAAAAAGGGCCGCACGCTCGACATAACCGTCGACGACGAGCTTGATCTTGTCCGGCCCGAACGAAGTGTTCGGCCGCGTCTTCGCCGGGACGCCGAGCGCGATGTGTCCACTGTCCACATAGGACCCATAAGAGAGAACCGCGCCGGCGCCGACCATCCCGCCGTCCTCGACGACGGTTCCGTTCAGCACCACCGATCCCGACGCGATCAGGCAGCCCTCGCCGATCCGCGCGCCCTCGATGTGCACCGAATGCCCGACGGCGGAGGACTTACCGATGATCGTCGGCTCCTTGCGAGTGCAGTGCAGCACGCAGCCGTCCTGGACGTTGGACCGCTCGCCGATCTCGATGTATCCGTGGTCGCCGCGCAGCACGGTCTGCGGCCACACCGACGCGAACGCCGCGATCCGGACGTCGCCGATCACCGTCGCGTCGGGGTGGACGTAGGCGTCCGGGTGGATCGAGGGTTCGAGGCCGCCCAGTGCGTAGATCGGCATGCGTTCTCCTAGCCCAGCGGCTTGCCGTAGCAGATGCTTTCCGGCTCGTCCTTGTAGTACCCGAAACCCGGTATCTCCCGGTAACCGGCCGACTCGTACAGCGCGATGGCCTCCGGCTGCTTGTCGCCGGTCTCGAGCACCATGCGCCGCCGTCCGGCCTCGGCGGCCGTCCGCTCCAGGTCGGCGAGGATCGCCCTCGCGAACCCGCGGCCCCGCGCCGAAGCCATCACGAACATGCGCTTGATCTCGGCATCGCCCGGCAGCAAGGGTTCCGGCCCGTCGTGCGCCCGCCAGGCACCGCACGCGACCGGGACGTCGTCGAGGTAGGCGGCCATGAACAGCCCCTTCGGCGGGGCGAACTGCGCCTCGTCCATCGGTGTCTCGTCTTCACTGCCGTACCGGGCGGCCAGTTCGAGCTGCGCTTCGGCCAGCAGCTTCACCGCGTCGGGGTGGTCGTAGGCCAGCACGCGAAGGTCCATGGGCGCGACATTAGCGAGAAGACTTGCCATTCCCCAAAGTAGATTGCGTTCATGTCGATCGAGACGTCCATCACCGGACTCGCCGAGGCTCCACTGCGCCAGGCACGCAACTCCGCCGCGTTCTGGGCCGCGACCGGCCGGTCCCGCGGCCACGAAGTGATCCGCCGTCGCGGCTTTCTCGCCGTCGACGGCGACGAGCGCGCGGGGCTGCGCGTCCTGATCCAGGAGCCCGGCCTCACCGACGGCGAGCTGGTGGAAATCACCGAGCTCGCCGCACGGGCGACGGGGCCGGTGGAGGCCGAGGATCCCTTCAGCGCCACCGATCTGAACCATCTCGGGGATATGCGCAGCTGGCGGATGCCCGTCATGCTGCGCCCACCCGCACCGGTCGCCGAACCCGCGATGGAGGTGGTCCGGGTGTGCGAGGACGCGGACCTGAGGGCGGCCGAACGCGTGGTGATCGAAGCCTTCGACCTCGCGCGCTTCCGGCCGGGTGAGATGTTCCCCACGGCCATCCTCGACCAGCCGGGCGTCGAGGTGTTCATCGCGCGGCTCGACGGCGAGGTCGACGGGGCGTGCGTCACCGTCGCCGGCAACGGATTCGGCAGCCACTACTGGGTCGGCACGCCGGACGCCTTCCGCTCGCGGGGCGTGGGACGAGCCGTGATGCTCGGCTCCCTCGCCCCGCTGGCGGGGCTGCCGGTCACCCTCACCGCGTCCCGGCTGGGCAAGCCGCTGTACGAATCGCTCGGCTTCACCGCCGCCGCGGAGTCGACCTGGTGGGCCTCACGCTCCTAGCGCCAGTGCTGCCAGCCGCTCTCGTGCCCGTACCGCTTCCCGTCCACCGTCACCCCCGAATCCGGCATGGTGACGACGCCGATCTCGGTCCAGCCTTCCGGCAGTTCGGCGAAGGAAGGGAAGGTCGCCGCGAACGCGTGGTCCTCGCCGCCGGTGAGCACCCATTTCAGCGGGTCGGCGCCGAGCGCGGTGCCGACCTCGGTCAGCCTGCTCGACACGTCGAGGTCCGCCGTCCGGACGTCGATCCCGACGCCGGAGGACTCGGCGATGTGACCGAGATCGGACAGGAGCCCGTCGGACACGTCGATCATCGACGTCGCGCCGCCGTCGGCCGCGCGGATCCCCGCCTCGTAGTCCGGCTCGGGGCAGCGCTGCGCGTTGACCACGCTGACCGGTGAGCGGAACCCCCGCCCGAGCACGGCGAGCCCGGCGGCCGCCCAGCCGAGCCGCCCGCAGACCGCGACGACGTCGCCGGGACGCGCGCCGGACCGGGTCACGGGTTCCCGGCCGCCAAGGTCGCCGAGCGCGGTGACACTGATCACGATCTGGTCGGCGCGCACCATGTCGCCGCCGACGATCCCGATCCCCGCGCGGTCGGCTTCGAGCCACATGCCCTGGGTGAGTTCGGTGACGAGTGACGTCGGCGTGTCCGAGGGGCACGCGAATCCCATGAGGACGGACGTCGGGCGCGCGCCCATGGCGGCGATGTCGGTGAGGTTCACCGCGACCGCCTTGCGCCCCACCTGCTCGGCGCTGGACCAGTCGAGCCGGAAGTGGACGCCCTGCACGAGGACGTCGGTGGACGCCACCGTCCGCCCGTCCGGGGTGGCCACGACGGCCGCGTCGTCCCCCGGTCCGAGCAGTGTCGTCTCCGGCTGTTTCCGGCCGGCGGTCACCGCCTCGATCAACCGGAATTCACCGGTCCCGGCGACCGTGCCGTCGTTCGGTGACACCCGTCACCTCCACTTTCCCTTGTCCGGACAAATATCGATCACCGATAGTCGGAAGCCCTAGGTTTTTCCCGGGGCTGGCGATACGTTGCTACAACGTTCCTACCTTGAGCCGACTTTTACGAAGGGGCGCGCCGTGGTCCACGCATACATCCTCATCCAGACCGAGGTCGGCAAAGCGGCCGCGGTCGCCGCGGAGATCTCCACCATCCCCGGTGTCACCAGTTCGGAGGATGTCACCGGCCCGTACGACGTCATCGTCAAGGCCGCGGCCGACACCGTCGATCAGCTGGGCCAGCTCGTGGTCGCCAAGGTGCAGAACGTGGAGGGCATCACGCGGACGCTGACCTGCCCGGTCGTGCATCTCTGAGTGCCTGTCGGCGGAGCCGAGGATGCACTCCGAAAGTGCCCATACGCGTGAACCCGCCCTGGCCGGAGGCCCCGCTATCGCGGTGGCAGGACGCCGTCTCCGCATCGGCGACGTGAACGACCGGGCAGCGTCCTGCCGACGTCGATCGCGGACGCGGGTTCACCACCGGAATTCCGAAGTGGTGTAGTTGTCCGGTGGCTGACACGGACACCGGCGCACCGCCGAAACCCCTGCTGATCGCGGCCGCCTGCCTGGCGATCCTGCTCGTCGCGGGCGTGGCCGTCTTCGGGCTGACCCGCGGCGCGGAATCCGACGCCCCGGCCGCCGACGGTCCGCTCCCGCTCGTCCCGGTCCCGGCACCGCAGTCGGGGTCACCCGAATGCGCGAAACTCATCGGCGCGCTCCCGCACGAGCTCACGTCGTCCGGGAACACGCTGGTCCGGCGGAAGCCGGCCGATCCCGCCCCCGAGGCGACGATCGGCTGGGGCACCGGCGACCCGGTCGTCCTGCGGTGCGGTCTCGGCAAGCCGCCGGAACTCACCCGGACCTCGCAGCTGCGGACGATCAACGGCGTCCAGTGGCTGCAGGTCGAGGGTGAGGGCACCGCGACGTGGTTCGTGGTGGATCGTCCCGTCTACACGGCGCTCACCGTGCCGGACACCGCGGGGACCGGGCCGCTCCAGACCGTTTCCGAGGTCGTCGCCGCCAATCTCCCCGCGGTGCCGCTGCGGTTCTGAGCGCTCAGGGCAGGAGCAGGCTCTTGCCGGTGTACCGCCGCGCTTCGATGTCCGAATGCGCGGCGGCCGCCTCCGCCAGCGGGTACGTCCGGCCGATGATCGGCGTGAGCTTCCCGTCGGCCGCCTGCCGCAGCACTTCCCGCACCCGGCGCGGGTTGTCGGGCCAGAACCCGACCAGCTGCGACATGTCCACAACGGACAGCCGGGCGCGGTCGGCGTCGCCGATCACGGTCTCCGCGCCACTGGACATGCCGTAGCCGGAGAAGCGGCCGCCGTTCCTCAGCAACGCCAGGGAGGCCGCGCCGAGTTCGCCGCCGACGCCGTCGAAGACCACGTCCAGACGGTGGCCGCCGGTGAGGGCGAGGACCTCTCCCGTCCAGTCCGCCACCGAGTAGTCGACCGGCTCGGCCCCCAGTTTCCGCGCGATCGCCGCCTTTTCGTCGCCGCGGACCGCCGCGAAGACGGTCGCGCCCGTCGCGCGGGCGAGCTGCACCAGCACGCTGCCGAGCCCGCCGACGCCGGGCGCCACCAGGATCCGCTCCCCGGCGGTGACCGGGGTCTTCTCCAGCAACGCCAGTGCGGTACTGCCGTCGTCGAACAGGGCCACCGCGTGCCGGGGATCCAGCCCGTCCGGAATCGGGAACGTGTCGTCCGGCAGCGCGACGACCGTGTCCGCGTATCCCCCGCCGTACCCGCCGGGCGCGTGGGTGAGGACCTGCTTTCCCAGCCAGGTTTCGTCGACTCCGGCTCCCACCGCGTCGACGGTGCCCGCCACCGACCCGCCCGGCACGTACGGCGGCTCGACCGCGAACACGTCGGGACCGTCGCCTCGCCGGATGAGGGCGTCGAGCCAGCCGACGCCTGCCGCCGTCACCGCGACGCGAAGCTCACCCTCCGCCGGTTCGGGGGTCGGCACTTCGACCTGCTCCAGGACTCCGGGATCGCCGAACCGGGACACTCTGATCTCACGCATGATCGCAAGCTATGACCTCCAGTTCGCTGGAGGTCAAGCGAGGACGGGGATCAGCGGTTTGAGCGCGGATCGCAGCGCCTCGCGCGAGCAGCCCGCGTAGCCGATGAGATTCCCGAACACCGTCGGCGTCCCGGCGAAATGCCGGGCCAGCCCGTCAAGCCGGATCCCGGCGCGTTCCGCCGCCGCCATCCGCGCCGCCTCGTCGGCCGCCGATCCGCACGGGACGACCAGATGCGCGCCCGCGTCGTCGCCGAGCACCGGGATCCCCGCCGACGTCAGCGCGGCCGAAACCAGGGACCGGCGCTCCGACAGCTCCCGCCGGAGCTTCCGCAGATGCCGCCCCAGATCGCCGTGCCGCGCCAGTTCGGCGAGCACCCGCTGTCCCGCGGGCGAAGGACGCGTCCCGGTCGCTTCGCGGTACTCCAGCACCGCGGCCGCGACCTGGGACGGCGCGACCATCCAGCCCGCGCCCAGCGCCGGTGTGAGGATCTTGCTCGTGGTCCCGAGATGCGCGACGACGTCGGGCGCGAGCGCGGCCAGCAGCGGCAGCGGCGCGACGTCGAACCGCAGCTCGCCGTCGTAGTCGTCCTCGATCACCAGCATGCCGTTGTCGCGCGCGAGTTCGACCAGGTCGACGCGGCGGGACGCGCTCATCCGGCTGCCGAGCGGATACTGGTGCGCGGGCGAGCAGTACACCGCGCGAACGTCGGCGGGAACGGCGTCCGGGCGCAGCCCCTCCTCGTCGACCGGGACGGGCACGACCGCCATCCCCGCCCGCCGGAACGCCTGCACCGCGCGCTGGTAAGCCGGCTCCTCGATCGCGACCCGGTCGCCGCGCGAGAGCACCGCGCCCGCGAGTTCGATCACCGCGGCCGTCGTCCCACCGGTCGCGAGCACCGTTCCGGCCGCGAGACCGCGGTGCCGCAGCAGATGCTCGGACACGGCGTCCCGGTACGCGGGCAGACCTGCCCTGTCCTCGCGATAGGTCGGGCGGGGGTCGGCGGCGGCCCGCCACGCGCGGCGCCAGGCGGCTTTCTCGATGCCGTCGGCCCAGGGGACGCCCGGGGTGAGGTCGACCAGCGTCGGGGGCGCGGCCGGTGCGCCCGGCGCCGGCCCTTTCGACGGCCTGTCCGCGGGCGGTGTGGTGGTGACGTACGTGCCGGAGCCGTGGCGGCCGGCGATCCAGCCCTCCGCGTGAAGCTGTTCGTACGCCGCCGACGTCACCGTGCGGCTGACGCCGAGACGGCTCGCGAGCGCCCTGGTCGAGGGCAGCCTGTCGCCGCCGCGCAGATGTCCGTCGCCCGCGGCCGCGCGCAACGCGTCGGCCAGCTGGACCGCGAGCGGGACGAGCGAATCGCGGTCGAGACTGACCGGCAGAGCGGTGTCGGACATGGTGTTCTCCACACTTTCCCGAAGTGGCCTTCACAAGTATAGGAGAATTGGACATTATTACAGGCCACTCTCGGGGTGAGACTACTCGCATGTCCACCCCGCTCTCACCTACCGACCGGACCACTCTCGGCCGCAAGAAGAACCGCGCCCTCACCGACCGCTCGGCGCTGTACTCGGTGCTCGACGAAGCCCTGATCTGCCACCTCGGCGTGGTGCGCGACGGCGTCCCGCTGGTCATCCCGACCGGCTACGGACGCGACGGCGACACGCTCTACCTGCACGGATCGACCGGCGCGAGGAGCATGCGCGACTCCGACGGCGTCGAGGTGTGTGTCACGGTGACCCTGCTCGACGGCATCGTCTACGCGCGCTCGGTCAACAACCACTCGATGAACTACCGCAGCGCGGTCATCCTGGGCAAGGCGGCCGCGGTGACCGATCGCGAACGCAAGATGCACGGCCTCCACGTGCTGACCGACCACCTCGCGCCCGGTTCGTGGGAGCACGCGAGGGACATCAACGCGAAGGAGTTCGCGTCCGTTTCGGTGCTGGAGCTGGACCTCACCGAGGCTTCGGTGAAGATGCGCGGCGAGGGGCCCGACGATCCCGAGGACGAGGTCGCGGCCGATCTCTCGTGGGCGGGGGTACTGCCGGTGCGGACCGTGTTCGGGGAACCGGAGCCGTCGGCGGATCTCGTCAGTGACTGGACGGTGCCGGACCACGTGAAGCGGCGGGTCGGGTAGCCGCCGCCAGCCTGCAATGAAGGACGCTTTCATGGCAGATTTCGCAAGGAAAGCGTCCTTCATTGCACGCGCGAGAGGGGGTCACGAGCGGTGGCGCGGCAGCCGCACGGTGAACGTCGTCGCCCCCGGCACGCTCTCGACCTCGATCGTCCCGCCGTGCGCCGAAACCAGCGACAGCACCACCGAAAGCCCGAGCCCGGTCCCGCCGTTGCCGCGCGTGCGGGCGGTGTCGACCCGGTAGAACCGGTCGAAGATCCGCTCCCGCGCCTCCGGCGGGATCCCGGGCCCGGCGTCGCTCACCCGCAGGACGACCTCCGAGTCCGAAGCCGAAGCCGACAGCGTCACCGGCGTCCCTGGCGGCGTGTGCACCGCGGCGTTGGCGAGCAGATTGTCCAGCACCTGCCGTAGCCGCACCGGATCCGCTTGCAGGACAACACCTTCCGGGAGCGCACCCACGCTCAGCGGATGTTCCGGGCGGCCGGCGGCGAAGGCCTCCCCCGCGTCGGTGATCAGCTCGGCGACGTCGACGTCGACCAGCCGCAGCGGCGCCTCCGTCTCCGGCGCGTCGAGGCGCGCGAGGAGCAGAAGGTCGTCGACGAGCACGCTCATCCGCTGCGTCTCCTCCCGGATCTTCGACAGGTGTGCGTCGCGTTCGGCGGGTTCGTTCGCCGCGGCGTAGCGGAAAAGCTCGGCGTAGCCCCGGATCGACGTCAGCGGCGTGCGCAGTTCGTGGGAGGCGTCGGCGATGAACCGCCGGAGCCGCTCGTTCGCCTCCCGGCGCGCTACCAGTGAGGAATCGAGGTGCGCCAGCATCACGTTGAACGCCGTCCGCAGTTCCTCGACCTCGGCACCGCCGCCGCTCGCCTGCGCGCGCACCGGGAGATCGGCGTTCGTGGTGAGGTCGTGCGAAGCGATGTCGTGCGCGGTCCCGGCCATGTCGCTCAGCGGCCGCAGCCCCCGCCGCAGCACCAGCCGTCCCGCGATCACCAGCACCGCCAGCGCCAGCAGGAACGCGACGACCTCGACCATGATCAGCTGGCTGACCGTCCGGTCCAGATCGGCCTGCGGCGCGGCGCTGACCAGCACGATGTTCTGCGCCGGTTCGATCGGGCAGGCCCGGACGCGGTAGGTGCCCTTGTCCTCGATGTAGACGGTGCGCAGGACCTCGGTCCGCGTCGCGTCTTCGGCGACCTTTTCGAGCGCCTTCGTGTCCGGCGGCAGGGAGCCGCCCGCCTGCGGCAGCGCGTCACCGTCCCGCACCGCGAAAACGGCGGAAAACCAGCCGTAGGCCTGCTGCGGTTTCCCGCCGTGCGTGGTGCGCAGCGACGGCACCTGGCTGATCTGGGTCTTGGCGAGCTGTTCGTCGAGCCGGTCGTTCAGGTAGCCCTTCATGATGCCGACCATCACGGTCCCGACGACGGCGAACACGACCAGCGCCAGCGCGCCGAGCCCGAGCGCCAGCCGCGTGCCTAGCCTGGATCGGCGCCAGGCGTCGTACCACCGGCGCAGTATTTTCATCTCGCCGCCTGCCGGACGACGTAGCCGACACCGCGCACGGTGTGGATCAACGGCTCGTTCCCCGCGTCGAGTTTGCGGCGCAGATGCGAGATGACGAGTTCGACCACATTGGACCGGCCGCCGAAATCGTATTCCCAGACGTGGTCGAGGATCTGCGCCTTGGTCAGCACCGAAGGCGAACGCCGCATGAGGTAGCGCAGGAGTTCGTACTCGGTCGGGGTCAGCTCGGCGGGTTTGCCGCCGCGGGCGACCTCGCGGGTGTCCTCGTTCAGGGTCAGGTCACCGACCCGCAGCATCGCGGCCTTGGCCTGGTTGGTGCTCCGCCGCAGAACGGCGCGCAGCCGTGCCATCAGTTCCTCGACGGAGAACGGCTTCACGAGGTAGTCGTCGCCGCCGCGGGTGAGCCCGGCGACCCGGTCCGCGGTCGCGTCCTTCGCGGTGAGGAAGACCACGGGCACCGACGTCCCGGACTCGCGGAGCTTGTCCAGCACGGTGAACCCGTCGATCCCGGGCAGCATCAGGTCGAGTACGACGATGTCGGGCCCGAATTCGGCGGCACGCTCGAGCGCGGCCTCCCCCGATCCGGCGGTGACGGCCTGCCAGCCCTCGTAGCGGGCGACGGTGGCCACCAGGTCGGCGATATGCGGCTCGTCGTCCACCACCAGCAGGCGGACGGGGTTCTCGGTGTTCACAAGGCCATCCTCCGTGAACGCGCGCGCGAGGGCGAGGCGGGAGCGCACACGACAGGAAGCCGACAGGTTCCGCCAAGAAAGGTCACAGGTTGGCACAGCAGGCTCTGCAGTGCTCTCAAAGAGGGCCATCGAGTTCCCGCATCGTTCCAGGCGGCTGAACCGGACCGGAAGGAACCACGTGTGACCATCATGACGCAGACCGCCGTGAGACCGCGCCCGGCGATCCGTCCCAGGATCGCCGCACGCGCCGGGCTCTTCCTCTTCCTCGGGGCCAACGTGGCCACCGTGACCATGCTCTTCTTCGCCGCCGGGCCGTCGGACAACGTGCTGATCAGCATCGGCAGGCTCGCCGGGCTGTACGGGGCGCTGGCGATGGCGTTCCAGCTGCTGCTGGTCGCCCGGCTGCCGTGGCTCGACCGCCGTCTCGGCATGGACCGGCTCACCGGCTGGCACCGCTGGACCGGGTTCAGCCTGCTGTGGACGCTGCTCGCCCACTTCGTCTTCATCGTCTTCGGCTACGCGCAGGTGGAGGACAACGGCGTGGCCGACGAGTTCGTCACGATGGTGACCAAACTGGAGGGGATTCTGCGCGCGGTCGTCGCGTTCGCGCTGATCCTCCTCGTCGGCGCCGTTTCCGCCCGGTTCGCCCGCCGCCGTCTGGCGTACGAGACCTGGCATTTCCTTCACCTCTACACCTACGCCGCGGTCGTGCTGGCGTTCAGCCATCAGATCGCGCTGGGCGGATCGTTCGCGTCGTCGCCGGGGGCTCAGGCCTACTGGTGGGCGGTGTGGGGCGTCGCGCTCGGTTCCGTCGTCGCCGGCCGGGTGGTGCTGCCGCTGGCGCGTAACCTGCGTCACCGGTTGAAGGTCGTCGCCGTCGTCCCCGAATCGCGCGACGTCGTCTCGGTGTACATCTCCGGCAAGCACCTCGACAAGATGCCCGCGCGGGCGGGCCAGTTCTTCCTGTGGCGCTTCATGACCCGGGATCGCTGGTGGCAGGCGAATCCGTTCTCGCTCTCGGCCGCGCCGGACGGCCGTACCCTGCGGCTGACCGCGAAAGCCGCCGGTGACGGCAGCGCGTCCCTGCGGTCGCTGAAGGTCGGCACCCGGGTGTTCGCCGAAGGGCCGTACGGCGCGTTCACCACGATGCACCAACAGAAACCGGACGCGTTGCTCGTCGCGGGCGGCGTCGGGATCACCCCGATCCGCGCGCTGCTGGAGGAGATCTCCGGACACGTCGTGGTGCTCTACCGCGTCCGCGACGAACGCGACGCCGTCCTCCTGCCCGAGCTGATCGGGCTGGCGCGGGCGCGCGGCGCGGTCGTCCGGGTCCTCAGTGGACCGTCCGATCAGGCCGGTCCGGTCCTCGGTGCACCCAACCTGCGGCGGATGGTCCCGGACATCACCGACCGGGACGTCTTCGTCTGTGGCCCGCCCGGAATGACCTCGGCGACGCTGCGCAGCCTGCGGCAGCTGCGGGTGCCGTCCCAGCAGGTCCACGCCGAACGCTTCAGCCTCGCCGCCTGAGTCAGGGAGTCCCGATCATGAAGAAGACCATCGTCGCCGCCACGGTCGCCCTTTCGGCCGCCGGCTTCCTCGGTGTCTGGCTGTACGAACCCGGTCCGCTCGGCTCGGAGACCGTGGCCGTCGCCGCGCCCGTGCCGTCCGCTGTGTCTACTTCGGACGGTGGGGCGTCCGAAGGTGCCGAGCGCACCGTCGACGGTTCGGTGGAGAGCAACCGGTACGGCACCGTCCAGGTGCGGCTGGTGATCTCGGCCGAGGACAGGATCTCCGAAGTCCGGCTGCTGCAACGGCCGACCAGCGGCCGCGGGGTCGCCGCGATCCCGATCCTGCAGGAGGAGACGCTGACCGCGCAGAGCGCCGACATCGACACCGTCTCCGGGGCCACGTCGACGAGCGAGTCGTACGTCAAATCGCTGCAGGCGGCGCTGGACGCCAGATGAACCACGTCGAACAGGTGATGGGGCTGCCGGTCTCGGTCGACGTCCGGGCGGGCGGTGACCTCGTCGACCACGCGATCGACGGAGTTTTCGGCTGGCTGCGGGAGGTCGACGCCCGGTTCAGTCCGTTCAAAGCCGACAGCGAGGTCTGCCGCTACGACCGCGGCGAACTCGCGCCTTCGGAACTGAGCGACGACTTCCTGGAAGTCCTGTCGCTGTGCGATCACTACGAACGGTTGTCCGGCGGGGCGTTCACCGCCCGGCTCCCCGGGCGGCGGCTCGATCCGAACGCGGTGGTGAAGGGCTGGGCGGTGCAGCGGGCGGCGTCCCTGTTACTGGCCGAGGGCCTGCACGTGTTCTGTATCAACGCGGGCGGGGACGTGGTCACCGCCGGCGAACCGGAACCCGGCCGCGCCTGGCGGGTCGGCATCCGGCATCCCGAACGGCCCGGCGCGGTCTGTGCCGTGGTCGAATCGTCCGGTGGCGCGGTCGCGACCTCGGCGGAATACGAACGCGGCGCGCACATCCTGGACGGCAGGACCGGGCGCCCGCCCGTCGGCCTGCTGAGCGTCACGGTCGCGGCCGACGACCTCGTCACCGCGGATTCCCTCGCCACGGCCGCTTTCGCGATGGGGACCGAGGGGATCGCCTGGGTCGCCTCGCAACCGGGGTGCCAGGTGCTGGTCATAGACGCGGAGCGGCAGGTGCACCGGTCGCCGGGGCTTCGGCTCGCTTGAACGGCGTGTCGGCTCACCGCCGGTTTAAACCGTTGGCCGGGCTTCGCGGGCTCAGGCAGACTGCGGCGTCATGACCTCTGTCGTACAGAACTTCTTCTTCGACTGCGCCGACGCCTACGAACTGGGCCGCTTCTGGAGCGGCGTCGTCGGCAAACCGATGGCCGACGACGACGTGCCGGGCGATCCCGAAGCGATCATCGAGATGGACAACGGTGTCACCCTGTTCTTCGGGCAGGTCCCGGAGCCGAAGACGGTGAAGAACCGGATCCACCTCTGCCTCCAGCCGGACATCCCGCGCGACGAGGAGGTGGAGCGCCTGCTGAAACTCGGCGCGACCCTCCTCCACGACCGCCGCAACCCGGACGGCACGGGCTGGGCCGTCCTCGCCGACCCCGAGGGCAACGAATTCTGCGTCCTGCGCAGCGCCGCCGAAAAGGCCGCCACCTCGTGACGGACTATCTGACCGTCAACCGGGCGAACTGGGACGAACGCGCTCCGGCGCACGCCGCTTCGGCGGACTACGGCTACGAGAAGTTCGTCGCGGACCCCACGCATCTCAGCGGCGTGGTCACCTTCGACCGGCCGCTGCTCGGCGACGTCTCCGGCGCCCGGGGAGTGCACCTGCAGTGCCATATCGGCACGGACACGCTTTCCCTTTCCCGCCTCGGCGCACGGATGACCGGCCTCGACTTTTCCGCGCCCGCGCTGGAGATCGCGCGACGCCTTGCCGCCGAGACCGGCGCCGGGATCGACTACCACGAATCCGATGTGTACAGTGCCGCCGATGTGCTGGGCGCCGGGGAGTTCGACCTCGTCTACACGGGGATCGGCGCGCTCTGCTGGCTGCCGGACATCGCCCGCTGGGGACAGGTCGTCGGCGCGTTGCTGCGGCCGGGCGGGCGGCTGTTCATCCGCGACATGCACCCGATGCTGGGCACCCTCGACGAGACACAACCGCTCATCACGCCGCGCTACCCGTACTTCGAGCAGGCCGAACCGCTGGTGTTCGACGAACCGGGGACCTATGTGGACACCGACGTCTCGTTCCAGCACAACCGGACGCACGAATGGAACCACGGGCTCGGCGAGATCGTCACTTCGCTGCTCGACGCGGGGCTGACCCTGACGCGGCTGGTGGAACACGACAGCGTGCCGTGGAACGCGCTGCCCGGGTTCATGACCCTGAACGAGGCGACCGAGGAATGGCGGCTGACCGAGGATCCGCGGCGGCTGGCGGCCAGTTTCACGATCGAAGCAGTGAAGGGGCGGCGGTGAGCATTGGGGTCGTGAGTGGTAAGGACGGTTAGAACCGTCCTTACCACTCACGAGACTTTGGAAGAATGTCCTCATGAGCGTCTCCCTTGAGAAACGGCCCCTGGTCGCCGTCGCCGCCCTGGGCGGCACCATCTCGATGGTCCCCGGCGACGGCGAGGACCACGCCGTCCCCCGGCTCACCGCCGCCGACCTGCTCGGCGACCTGGGCGAGAACCTCGAGATGGACGTCCGCGCGGAGACGCTCGCGGGGATTTCCAGCGCGTCGATGGATTTCGCGACCCTGCTCAGGACAAGGGACTGGGCGGCCAAGGCCGTCGACGAGGGCGCCGAAGGTGTCGTCGTGGTTCAGGGCACGGACACGCTCGAAGAGACCGCGTACTTCTTCGAACTGACATGGGCTTCCGAGGCGCCGATCGTGATCACCGGCGCGATGCGCAACCCCAGCCTGCCCAGCGCCGACGGCGCGGGGAACCTGCTTGCCGCGTTGACCGTCGCCGCCGATCCCCGCAGCCGGGGCCGCGGCTCGCTGGTCGCGTTCAACGACGACGTCCACGCCGCGCGCTGGGTGCGCAAGGCGCATTCGAGCCATGTCGAGGCGTTCTCCTCGAATCCCGCCGGGCCGCTCGCGCTGCTCAGCGAGGGCTTGGTGCACTACTTCCATCCGGTCGCCGCCCGCCCGGCGGCGTTGCCGCTGGAGAACGCGGACTTCTCCGGGCTGGTGCCGATCGTCGAGAGCGGTGTCGAGGACACCGGCGAACTCCTGGAAACGCTGGTCAAGGCCGGAGTGAAGGGCGTGGTGCTCGCCGCGAACGGCGCCGGGCACGTTTCGGCGGGGTCCGCCGACGTGATCGAGCGGGTCCTGCCCGAGGTGCCGATCGTGGTCGCCGGCCGCACCGGCGCCGGGCCGACGTTCCGCGGCACCTACGGCTTCCGCGGTTCCGAATCGGATCTGATCGCGATGGGCGTGACCCTGGCCGGCTGGCTGGACCCGCGCAAATCCCGGCTCCTGCTGCACACCCTGCTCGCCACCGGCGCTTCACGAGATCGCGTCGAGGCCGAATTCCGGCTCCGGGGCGACCTCGCCTGACCCGGCATTTCGTCCTCTGAATGCGGTAGTTGCACGCGCAAGGAACGCATTCAGAGGACGAAATGCGGGAGGTGTCAGTCCCGGACCGGGCCGGAGACGGGGTCCAGGTGGTACGGCCGCATGGCGCGGGGCCGGTGCCGGTAGACGTGCACGCTGACGGCGGGATCCGGGCCGTCGTTGCGCACTTCGTGGACGTAGCCGGGACCGAAGACGCGAGACTGGCCTTCCGACAGCGAGTGCAGCTCGGTGACGGCCCGCCCGTCGACGGCGCGCCGGGCGACGGTCTCGCTCAGCTTGCCGCTGACCACGGTGAACGCGCCCGCGGCGAATTCGTGGTCGTGCAGGTCGGTGCGCTGGCCGGGCAGCCAGCTCATCAGCCAGATCTCCTGCAGTTCGTCCGCGTCGACGAGCGCGGAAAAACGCTCCTCGGGATCGTAACGCAGCAGGTGCCGCCAGCGGTCACGGTCCGCGGCGAATTCGAGCGCGACGCGCACCGGGTGGCGCAGGGCGGGGTTTTCGGGAACGACGAGCGTGTTGTCCGGGACGGCGAACATGGAGAGGTCCTCGCAGAAGGAAGAAGGAGTCGAGCTGGGCCGGGGCGGGGTTCACCGACAACAGCGACACGCGACCACGCCAAGACCCGAGCGGTCCCGCGACACAGTCATCCCACGTGCGAACATGCGCTCAGCGAACCAGCGCGGAGCCCGCCGGTCAACCGATCCCACTCCGTGGACCGCGCCTCAGGACCACTCGTGCTTCTGCGACCGTCCGAGCAGCTCGGCTCCCGCGCGCCGCGGGTCGACCCCTTCATGGCACACGCGGTGCATCGCGTCGGTGATCGGCATGTCGACACCGAGCCCCATCGCGAGTTCCCGGATCGACGTGCACGATTTGACGCCCTCGGCGACCTGACCGCCGGTGGCCGCGAGCGCCTGCTCCAGCGTCTCGCCCCGGCCGAGCCGCTCGCCGAAGGTCCGGTTGCGCGACAACGGCGACGAGCAGGTCGCCACCAGGTCGCCGACGCCGGCGAGCCCGGCGAAGGTCAGCGGGTCGGCACCCAGTTTCGCGCCGAGCCGGGCCATCTCGGCCAGCCCGCGGGTGATCAGGGTGGCCACGGTGTTCGCGCCGAGCCCGAGCCCGGCCGCCATCCCGCAACTGAGCGCGATGACGTTCTTGCACGCCCCGCCCAGCTCGCAGCCGACGACGTCGGTGTTGGTGTACGGACGGAAGTACTGGTTGAAGCTCGCCCGCTGGATCGCCTTGGCGTTGTCGTGGTCGGTGCAGGCCAGCACCGCCGCCGCCGGCTGCCCCAGCGCGATCTCCTTCGCCAGGTTCGGCCCGGACACGACCACGATCTGCCCGGCGTCGACGCGGGCGATCTCGGCGATGACCTCGCTCATCCGCTTGAGCGTGCCCAGTTCGACGCCCTTCGCGAGGCTCACCAGGATCGCGTCGGACGGCAGCAGACCGGACCACTCCGACAGATTGGTCCGCAACGTCTGGCTCGGCACCGCGAGCACCACGGCCTGCGCCCCGGCGAGGGCCTCGACCGGATCCGCCGTCGCGGTGATCCGCTCCGGCAGTTCGATATCGGGTAAATAGGACGAATTGCGGTGCCGTTCCCGGATGTCGGTCGCGACCTCGGGCCGACGGGCCCAGATGGTCACGTCCCGTCCGGCGTCGCCGAGCACCTTCGCGAACGCCGTCCCCCACGATCCGGCGCCGAGCACGGTCACCCGCTGGACCTCGGCCATCAGGCGTCGTCCTCCGGCTTCTTCGCGGGCGGTTCCTCCTGGCGGATCTCCGCGAGCAGCGCGGTGATCTCGGTCATCATCAGCTCGGTGACCTCGCGCAGCTTGGACGCGCTGCGGGTCGAACCGTTCTTGTAGGCGGAAAGATCCATCGGCTCGCCGACCAGGTGCGTGATCTTCTTGCGCGGGAAAGGCGTGAACTTCTTCGTGTAGCCGTTGAAGATGTGGTTCGTGCCCCAGCGGGCGATCGGGATCACCGGCACGTCGGTCTCCAGCGCGAGCCGCGCGGCCCCGGTGAACGGCTTCTTCGGCCAGCCGTCCGGATCCTTGGTGATCGTCCCCTCCGGGTAGATCACGACGACCTTGCCGTCACGCAACGCCTGGTGGGCGGCCTTGAGGCTGTCGCCGGCGGCGGCCGAACCGCGGGAGACCGGGATCTGCCCGGCGCCGACGAAGATCTTGCCGAAGACCGGCGCCCTGGTCAGGCTCTCCTTGCCGAGGAACCGCGGCACCCGCTTCTGGCGGTGCACGAACACCGCGTCCACCGCCGGGTCCATGTGGGACACGTGGTTGAGCAGGAGCAGCGCGCCGCCTTCGCGGGGGATCCGCTCGGCGTTGCGGTAGACCCGCTTGCCGATGGCCGTCGCCGGGTAGAACAGTGCGGCGGCGATGCCCACCCAGATGCCGCCCTTCTCACGCCGGGCCAATTCGTCCTCCTCGAAGTCACACGTGTCGTCCCAGGCCACTGATCCTGCCGCGCGCATCCGAGCGCGGTCCAGGGAGGGTCGGGTAAGAAGTGAGATGTGGACTGTGTGGGCTTTGACCTGATAGTGCCGATGAAACGCCCCGCCGAGGGCAAGTCCCGGCTTCGCGGCGCGGTCGTGCCCGAGTGGCACCCCGAACTGGTGCTGGCGCTGGCCTACGACACGCTGTCCGCGGCGACCTCGGCGGACGGGGTCCGGCGGGTGCTGGTGGTCGCCGCCGACCCGGCGTCGGTGGCGGATCTCACCGAGCTGGGCGTCGAGATCGTCACCGAACCGTCGCGCGGCGGATTGAACGCGGCCCTGCGCCACGGCGAAGAGCTGCTCCGCCGGGACTCGCCGTCCGGTCTCGTCGGCGCGCTGCAGGCCGACCTGCCCGCGCTGCGGACCGAAGACCTCACCGCCGCCCTCGCCGAAGCCGCCGGGCAACGAGCGTTCGTCGCGGACCGGCAGGGAACGGGTACGACCCTGTTGCTCGCGGGGGCGGGCCGCGCGCTGGCACCCCGGTTCGGCGCGGGTTCCGCGCGGGCGCACACCGCGTCCGGTGCGACCCCGCTCACGATCGCCGCGGAATCGCTCAGGGCGGACGTGGACACCGCGGATGATCTCGCTCACGTTCGCACCCTGGGTGTCGGAAAGCGCACTTCAACGCTGTTGGGAATACCCTGCGTGGTGATGTGACGAGAGTTCACCCTGGCGACCCGCGCGCGGCGCACATAATCGCCCCGAGTGGTGAACAATGAAGCCCGTGAGCACAAATGACGGCGGCACCCCGAACTCGGCAAGGAAGCGGAAGACCTCCGCCGCGAAACCGGAACCGGACAACGGCACGGCGAAACCCGCCAGGGCGAGGAAGGCCTCTCCCGCCGCGAAGACCTCCCCGCGCGCGACGCGTGGTGGTTCGGCGAGCCGTCCCGCCCAGGAGTTCCGCGCGCTGCCCGCCGCGCCTCCCGCGGTGACGTCGGCGCCCACCGCGGTCGAAACCCTGCCCGACGACCGGTACTTCAACCGTGAGCTGTCATGGCAGGACTTCAACGCGCGCGTGCTCGCGCTGGCCGAGGACGAGTCGCAGCCGCTGCTCGAACGCGCCAAGTTCCTGGCGATCTTCGCGTCCAATTTGGACGAGTTCTACATGGTGCGGGTCGCCGGGCTGAAGCGCCGCGACGAGACCGGGCTGCCGGTCCGCAGCGCGGACGGGCTCACCCCGCGCGAGCAGCTGGCCTACATCGCCAAACGCAACCAGGACCTGGTCGAGCGGCACACGAACGCCTTCGAACTGCATCTGCGGCCGCAACTGGCGGCCGAAGACATCCGCATCGTCGGCTGGAACGACCTGGCCGGCGCCGATCAGCTCCGGCTGTCCAACTACTTCAGCGAGCAGATCTTCCCGGTGCTCACACCGCTGGCCGTGGATCCCGCGCACCCGTTCCCCTACATCTCCGGCCTTTCGCTCAACCTGGCCATCACCGTCCGGGACCCCGAAGCCGGCACGGAGCGGTTCGCGCGGGTCAAGGTGCCGAGCAACGTGCCGCGCCTCATGCGGATCGAGCAGCAGCCGCGGGAGAGCCGCACCGCGACGTTCCTTCCGCTGGAGGAACTGATCGCCGCCCATCTCGGCGAGCTGTTCACCGGGATGGAGGTCACCGAGCACCACGCGTTCCGGGTCACCCGCAACGCGGACTTCGAGGTCGAAGAGGACCGGGACGAGGATCTTCTCCAGGCGCTGGAACGCGAACTGGCCCAGCGCCGGTTCGGCCCGCCGGTGCGGCTCGAAGTGGCGCAGGACATGAGCGAGCACATGCTCGAACTGCTGCTGCGCGAACTGGAGGTCGACCCGCGCGACGTCGTCGAGGTCCCCGGTCTGCTGGATCTCACCTGTCTGCACCAGTTGTCCGGTGTCGACCGGAAGGAACTCAAGGACCGCCCTTTCGTTCCCGCCACGCATCCGGCGTTCGGTGAGCGCGAGACGCCGAAGTCGGTGTTCGCGACGTTGCGCGAGGGCGACGTCCTAGTGCACCACCCGTACGACTCGTTCTCCACCAGCGTCCAGCGGTTCATCGAACAGGCCGCCGCGGACGACAAGGTGCTGGCGATCAAGCAGACGCTGTACCGCACCTCCGGCGACTCCCCGATCGTCGACGCGCTGATCGACGCCGCCGAGGCCGGCAAACAGGTCGTCGCGCTGGTCGAGATCAAGGCACGGTTCGACGAACAGGCCAACATCACCTGGGCCCGCACACTGGAACGCGCGGGCGTGCACGTGGTCTACGGGCTCGTCGGGCTGAAGACGCACTGCAAGGTGTCGATGGTGGTGCGCCAGGAGGGTTCGACCATCCGCCGCTACTGCCATATCGGCACCGGTAACTACAACCCGAAGACCGCGCGCCTGTACGAGGACCTCGGCATCCTGACCGCCGACCCGACGATCGGCGCGGATCTGACGGATCTGTTCAACGTGCTGACCGGGTACTCCCGCCAGGACACCTACCGCAACATCCTCACGTCGCCGCACGGGATCCGCCGCGGCATCGTGCGCGCGATCGGCGAGGAGATCGAACTCGCCCGCGCCGGCCAGACCGCCGGGATCCGGATCAAGTGCAACTCGCTCGTCGACGAGCAGGTGATCGACGCGCTGTACCACGCCTCACAGGCCGGGGTGCCGGTCGACATCGTGGTGCGCGGGATCTGCTCGCTGAAACCGGGTGTGGAGGGACTGAGCGAGAACATCCACGTGCGGTCCATCCTCGGCCGCTTCCTGGAACACTCGCGCGTCTTCACCTTCCTCGCGGGCGGCACGCGGTGGATCGGCAGCGCGGACATGATGCACCGCAACCTGGACCGCCGGATCGAGGCGCTGGTGCGGGTCAAGGATCCGAAGCTGACGGCGCAACTGGACTACATCTTCGAATCCGCGTTGCATCCCTCGACCCGGTGCTGGGTGCTGAACTCGACCGGCGAGTGGAGCCCGTTCCCCGCCTCCGGTGACGACGTCCGCGACCACCAGGTCGAGCTGGCGAAGCGACACGGGGCGGCGGGATGAGCGGGGTCATCCGAGCGGCAGGAGCCGTTCTCTGGCGGCGTGACGGGGACCGGATCGAGGTCGCGCTGGTCCACCGGCCGCGCTACGACGATTGGTCGCTGCCGAAGGGAAAGCTGGATCCGGGCGAGACCATCGCGGGCGCGGCGGTCCGGGAGATCGAAGAGGAGACCGGATTCGAGGCGGTCCTCGGCCGCTATCTGGTCCGGACCGAATACACCGTCGCGGGAGTGCCGAAAACGGTCGACTACTTCTCCGCGCACGCCGTTTCCGGCGCTTTCGCGCCGAACGAGGAAGTCGACGAGCTGCGCTGGCTCGACGCGGAGGCGGCGGAGAAACTGCTGACGCGGCACGAGGACGTCAGGGTGCTGCGCGAGTTCTCCGCGCTGCCGCCCGAACTCACCACGGTGATCCTGGTGCGGCACGCCAAAGCGGGTAAACGCGACGAGTGGAACGGCGACGACGACCTGCGGCCGCTGTCGGACGCGGGCCAGCGCCAGGCCGAAGCGCTGCGGTCGCTGCTGCGGCTCTACGCGCCCGGCAGAGTGCTCTCGGCGCCGCGGCTTCGCTGTGTCCAGACGGTGAACGGGCTCGCCGAAGACCTCGGAGTCGAGATCCGGCACGAGCCGCTGCTGTCGGAAGAGGGCTACTGGCCGGACCCGGTGCTCGGTGTCGCGCGGCTGCTGGCCATCGCCGGTGACGGCGGGACGCCGGTGATCTCCAGTCAGGGCGGGGTGATCCCGGACGTCGTCAGCGCGCTGGCCGACCGCGACGGCGTCGACCTGACCGCCGCTCGTGGCGGTGTGGTCCCGTCGAAGAAGGGTTCGTTCTGGGTGCTGTCGTTCCGGCCCCCGACCGAACAGGACGGACCGATGCTGGTGGCGGCGGACTACTTCGCGTCGCCTTTGCCCACGCCCGCTCCCGCACATCCCTGACGTTTCGCCAGCGCTTATCGCCGAACTCGCGTGTTTGGAGCCGTAACTCGCGTGTCTGGAGCCGTAACTCGCGAGTTCGGCTTCCGATCACGCGAGTTACGTCCCTGATCACGCGAGTTTCGTCTTTGCGCACGCTCCCCCACGTGGGTGACGTGCCCTACTCCGGCTGTGTCTCGCGCGATGTCGATCGTCGCTCCACTGTGGAGGGCGGCGCCGGGAAACCGCGGTGATGCGTCCATCGGAGTGACCGGGCGAAGCGGATTCTTTTCCGCGACTCGCCCACGGCACGAGAATCGCGTCACATCCGCCGCTGGGCCACCGCGGATCCGTTCCGGGACATGATTCCCCAAGACGTCCTGCGCGAGCGCGTCGGGGGAAACCAGGCGGTCGCACGGCATACCGGCCGGAAATGCGGCAGGGCCCCGCGCCGTGCGCGGGGCCCTGCCGTTGGCTCACTCGTGAGGAGAGAGCTTACTTCTTCTTCGCGGCAGCCGAAGTCCGCTTGGCCGGAGCCTTCTTCGCGGGAGCCTTGGCGGCGGTCGCCTTGGCGGCCGGCTTCGCGGCGGCCTTGGTGGCGGTCGCCTTCTTGGCCGTGGTGGCGCGAGTCGTGGCCTTGGCGGCGGTCTTCGGCGCGGCCTTGGTGGCGGTCGTCTTGGCCGCCGCCTTGGTCGCGGTCGCCTTGGCGGCCGGCTTCGCGGCGGCACGCGTCGTCGTGGCGGCGGCGCGGGTCCGCGTGGTCGTGGAACGCGTCGCGGCCGGGCGGCTGGCGGCCGTCCGGGTCGTCGTCGCGCGGGTGGCGGTGGCGCGAGTGGAGGTGCCGGCGGTCGCGCGCTTCACAGCGGTGGCCTTCGGCAGCTTCTTCGAACCACTGATGACGTCCTTGAAGGTCGTGCCGGCGCGGAACGCGGGCACGTTGGTCTTCTTGACGCGAACGGTCTCACCGGTGCGCGGGTTCCGCGCGGTGCGGGCGGCGCGGGCGCGCTTCTCGAACACACCGAAGCCGGTGATGTTCACCTTCTCGCCCTTGTTGACCGTCCGGATGATGATGTCGACAAGGCCATCGACGGCCTCCGACGCGACCTTCTTGTCGCCCAGGCGCTCCGACAGCGCCTCGATCAGCTGGGCCTTGTTGGCCATTCCAGTCCTCCAAGAAGAACTACTTGTACACGGCCCCGTCGGCCGACTTAGCGCACACGGTATTACCAATGCAGCACAAATTCCAAACGACGCGCGGAAATTTCCCTTGTCTCGGGGGCTGTTCCGCCTCCCGAGGGACCCCTTCAGGGCCTCTCGAGGTGCCGTTCGGTGTGGTTTCGGGGCTGACGTGGAGGACCCCGGCCGGGGTGCGGATTCCCTGCTCAGCAAGGGAATCCGCCCCCTTCGGACCGCCTTAGGAGGAGGCCGCCGGGAGGGTCACCGGCTTCCAGGAGGGGCGCCGGGTCTCGAAAGTGTCGATCTCCTCCGCGTGGCGGAGTGTCAGGGCGATGTCGTCGAGCCCTTCGAGGAGCCGCCAGCGGGTGTAGTCGTCGATCTGGAAGGGCGCGGTGAAGTCCTTGGCTCGTACCGTCTTCGACTCGAGGTCCACCGTGACCTCCGTCCCGGGCTCGTTTTCGAGCAGCTTCCACAGCAGTTCGACGTCCGCCTGCTCGACCTGAGCGGCGACAAGGCCCTGCTTGCCCGAGTTGCCGCGGAAGATGTCCGCGAACCGGGAGGAGATCACGACCCGGAATCCGTAGTCCATCAAGGCCCACACCGCGTGCTCGCGGGAGGAACCGGTGCCGAAGTCCGGGCCCGCGACCAGGACCGACCCGTTCTTGAAGGGCTCTTGGTTGAGGATGAACGACTCGTCGGAACGCCAGGCGGCGAAGAGCCCGTCCTCGAAGCCGGTGCGGCTCACGCGCTTGAGGTAGACCGCCGGGATGATCTGGTCAGTGTCCACGTTGGACCTGCGCAGCGGGACCCCGACGCCGGTGTGGTGGGTGAACGCGTCCATGTTGGGAACTCCTTCGCGGATGTCAGCGATGTCAGTGCCGTCAGCGCCGTCAGCGGGCGGCGGCGGGCTGCAGGTCTTCGGGGCTGGACAGCGTGCCCCGCACGGCCGTGGCGGCCGCCACGAGCGGCGAGACCAGGTGCGTCCGGCCGCCCTTGCCCTGCCTGCCTTCGAAGTTGCGGTTCGAGGTCGACGCGCTCCGCTCGCCCGGCTTGAGCTGATCCGGGTTCATGCCGAGGCACATCGAGCAGCCGGCCTGCCGCCATTCCGCGCCCGCTTCGGTGAAGACCCGGTCCAGCCCTTCGGCTTCCGCCGCCTGGCGGACGCGCATCGAGCCGGGGACGACGAGCATCCGGACCGAATCGGCGACCTTGTGCCCGCGCAGGACGTCCGCGGCGGCCCTCAGATCCTCGATCCGGCCGTTCGTGCACGAGCCGAGGAAGACGGTGTCCACCGCGATCTCGCGCAGCGGCGTGCCCGGCTTCAGGTCCATATAGGACAGGGCCTTTTCAGCGGCGATGCGCTCGTTCTCGTCGCCGATCCGCTCCGGGTCGGGCACCTCGGCGCCCAGCGGGAGCCCCTGGCCAGGGTTCGTGCCCCAGGTCACGAAAGGCGTGAGCTCGTCGGCGTTCAGGCGCACCTCGGCGTCGAAGACGGCGTCCTCGTCCGTGCGCAGTTCGCGCCAGTTTTCGACGGCGGCGTCCCAATCGGCGCCCCGCGGCGCGTGCGGACGGCCCTTCAGATACGCGAACGTCGTCTCGTCCGGCGCGATGAGCCCGGCGCGCGCGCCCGCTTCGATGGACATGTTGCACACCGTCATCCGGGCTTCCATCGACAGCTTTTCGATGGCCTCGCCGCGGTACTCGAGGACGTAGCCCTGCCCGCCGCCGGTGCCGATCTTCGCGATCACCGCGAGGATGATGTCCTTCGCCGTGACACCGGGGCGCAGGGCCCCGTCGACCGTGATCGCCATCGTCTTGAATGGACGGAGCGGCAGGGTCTGGGTCGCCATCACGTGTTCGACCTCGGAGGTGCCGATGCCGAACGCCATGGCGCCGAAGGCACCGTGCGTCGAGGTGTGACTGTCGCCGCACACCACGGTCATCCCGGGCTGCGTCAGGCCCAGCTGCGGGCCGATGACGTGCACGATGCCCTGCTCGGCGTCGCCCATCGGGTGCAGCCGGACGCCGAACTCCTTGCAGTTGGCACGAAGGGTGTCGACCTGGGTGCGGGACACGGGATCCGCGATCGGCAGCTCGATGTCGATCGTCGGGACGTTGTGGTCCTCGGTCGCGATGGTGAGGTCGGGGCGGCGCAGTTTCCGGCCCGCCAGACGGAGTCCGTCGAACGCCTGCGGGCTGGTGACCTCGTGCAGCAGGTGGAGATCGATGTAGAGCAGGTCGGGCTCGGCCCCCTCGCCTCGCCGCACCAGGTGCGACTCCCACACTTTCTCGGCCAGTGTCCGGGGCATTTCCGGCTCCTCACATGCGGTGAAATCGGTACTTCCCACCATCTGGACATCTCAAACTTCGGGAAGATAGTATCGGCTTGTGGGACAGCATAGCGGTATCGGAGTACTCGACAAGGCCGTGGCCGTGCTTCAGGCCGTGGCCGAAGATCCTTGTGGCCTGGCGGAACTGTGCACGCGGACCGGTTTGCCGCGCGCGACGGCGCATCGGCTCGCGGTCGGCCTCGAAGTGCATCGCCTGTTGCGCCGCGGCCCCGACGGGCGCTGGCGTCCGGGTACCGCGCTCGCGGAACTGGCGGGCGGTTCGACCGACCCGCTGCTCGACGCGGCGAGTTCGGTGCTGCCGAAATTGCGCGACATCACCGGCGAAAGCGTTCAGCTGTACCGCCGCGACGGCGTCCAGCGCGTCTGCGTCTCGACCGCGGAACCGCCGAGCGGACTCCGTGACACGGTGCCGATCGGTTCACGGCTGCCGATGACCGCGGGCTCCGGCGCGAAGGTGCTCGCCGCGTGGTCGGATCCGCACACACAGCGCACGATCCTCACCGAGGCGGTGTACGGCGAGCGCACCCTGCTCGAAGTCCGCCGCCGCGGCTGGGCCCAGAGCGTGGCGGAACGGGAACCCGGTGTGGCGAGCGTCTCGGCGCCCGTACGGGATTCGACGGGCACCGTCGTCGCCGCGGTGTCGGTTTCCGGGCCCATCGAACGTATAGGGCGTAAACCGGGGGCGCGCTGGGCCGCGGACCTCCTCGCCGCCGCGGACGCGCTGCAGGAGCGTCTCTGAGCTCAAGACGAGTGAAGGCCCCCTGCGGCGCAGGGGGCCTTCACTGTTCCCGTCCCGAAAGGAAGGGCCGGATCAGAACTCGTCGGCCTTGGTGAGCTCGTGTTCGAAGGTGTCGGCACGCGTGACGAGAGCCTTCAGCGGGTGTTCGAACTCGTTGACCAGGTTCAGGTCGACCAGCGGGATCGTGTGCTTGAGCAGCGCGACACCGTCCACCACCGCCGCGCCGCCGACCGAATCCCCGCCTGCCAGTTCGAGCAGGCGCCGCAGATCGATCTTGTCGGCCCAGCCGACCGGAGACGAGATCTCCACCCACTCCGCGCCGTCGTGGTCGGGCAAGTGGTGCAAGGACACCTGCTGGCCGCGGCCGTCGCCGGTGTCGACCCGGAACCGGAGCCAGTCGTCCCGCTCTTCGAGCACCTCGTACCGCGCCCGGACGAAATTGATCACGCCTGCCCAGATGGACACCCTCGTCACCTCTCGGTTTCGCCGCCTCGTGCGCTGTCGAGCATGGCACATCCGGGACGGACGGAGTGTCGATGGTCTCGTTCTGGGGCGGTTCATGCACGAGAGAGGCTAAAGCGGCGCCATCCGGTAACCAGACCCCCGCACGGTGTGGATCAGCGGCGGGTCCTTGAGCTTCCGCCGCAGCCGCGCGATCACGACGTCCAGCACGTTGGACGCCGGATCCGCCATCTCGTCCCACGCGTACCGGATCAGTTCCCGCCGCGAGACCGGCCGCCCGGTCGCGGCCATCAGCCGCTCCATGACGAGATACTCCTTGCGCGTCACGGTGAGCAGCACGCCCGCACGGGAGATCTGATGCCTGCCGGTGTCGAGTTCGACGTCGGCGCACCGCAGGACCACCGCCTGCCCGGCCATGTCGCGGCGGCACAGGCTGCGCACCCGCGCGATCAGTTCCGGCATCGCGAAGGGTTTGACCAGGTAGTCACCGCCGCCGACGCGCAACCCGTCGATCCGGTCGGCGACGCTGTCGCGCGCGGTCAGGAACAGCACGGGCATCGGCCATCCGGCGCCGCGCCGGTTGCGCACATAGGCCAGCGCGTCGCCCGAAGGCAGCATCCGGTCGAACACCGCGCAGTCGTAGGCGTTCACCATCAGCGCCTCGTCCGCGCCGGGCAGGTCGGCGGCGGTGTCCACCGCGAACCCGTCCCCGCGCAGCGCGAATTCCAGCGCCACCCGCAAGTTCTCGTCGTCCTCGGTCACCAGCACCCGCACACGAGAACGTTATCGCGTGATCGCGGCCTCCACGTCGGCCACGTGCAACCCGCGCAGTTCTTCGATCGCGGGCATCCGGCCCAGCAGCCGCAACCGTTGTGACTGAGCCGTACGCGCCTTCTCGAACAGCAGGCGTGCGTCCCGGGCGTTGCCGAAGTTGACGTCGCCGGAGACGCGGCGGAAGTGGCCGGTGAGCACCGGGCCGGCGGCGGGATCGACTTCGTAGTCGCCGGCGGACGCCATCCGCCCGAAGATGGCGAGCAGTTCGTCGGGGCTGTAGTTCTCGAACTCGATCGTCTTGCCGAAACGGGACGCGAGACCGGGGTTGGCGGCGAGGAAGTCGACCATCTCGCCGGTGTATCCGGCCACGATCACGGCCACTTCGTCGCGATGTTCCTCCATCAACGGGACCAGGGTGTCGATCGCCTCCTGGCCGAAATCGCCGCCGGAGCCGGCGAGCCGCGTCAGCGTGTACGCCTCGTCGATGAACAGGACGCCGCCCTTGGCCTCCTCGAACACCGTCGCGGTCTTCTCCGCGGTGTGCCCGATGTACTGCCCGACGAGATCCCGGCGGGACACCTCCCGGAACTGGCCGACCGGCAGGACTCCCAGCGCCTTCAAGAGTTTGCCGTAGATCCGCGCGACCGTCGTCTTCCCGGTGCCGGGCGCGCCCGCGAAGATCAGATGGTGCCCGGCCGCGCCGACGGGCAGCCCGGCCCGGCGGCGCCATTCGTTGACCTGCAACTCGTCGACCAGCGAGCGGACCTCTTCCTTGACCCCGGGAAGGCCGATCATCGCGTCGAGTTCGGCGAGCATCTCGTCCAACGCGTTGTCCCCCACGGTGCCGGGGTCCGCGGCCTCACCGATCGCCGGCGTCGCCCCTTCGGCGATCGCGATCCCCGGTTCCGCGGTGTTCGATACGCGGCATCCGGAGATCTCGCCACCGCAACCGGAAGCGAACGAGATCCCCGGGCCCCGGGTGTCGGTGACCGTGCACCGCCTGAGGACCGGCACCCCGTGGTGCGCGACGGCGATGCCTTCGTGACCGGTGTGCGAGACGGTGCAGCCTTCGACGACCGGCCGGGCGTACTGGTAGACGTAGATTCCCCTCAGCCCGCAGCCGGTGACCGTGCAGCGGAGCACGACCGGATCCGCGCCCTGCCCGAGGGTGATGCCGTCGCCCGTCACGTCTTCGACGGTGGTGTCCTCGATCCGCCCTGGCGAGCCGTCGACGACGATCCCCTGTTCCGCCCCCGAGATCACGCAACCGCTCACGGTGAACGCCGTCGTGCCGCGGATCGCGATCGCCGGGCCGCGCCCGCCGGAGACGGTGCAGTTCCGGACCGCCAGTTCCACGTCGTCGGCCTGGATCGCGGACGCGCCGCCCGCCAGGACTTCGATCCCTTCGAGGACGAGCACCCCGCCGGTGCCGCGGAAAACGGGCCGGTCCGCGCCCCGGCCGTCGACGACGACGGTGGCGCCGTCCGCCGCGGCCAGCGTCACCCGGAGGCCGGTCAGTTCGACGGTTTCCGCGTATTCACCGCCCGCGATGGTGATGACGGCGCCGTCGGACGCTTCCGTCAAAGCGTCGCCGATGGTCGGGTACGCGCCTGGCCGCTGGGCCACCAGCAGGACACGGCCGGGAGTCGAAGTCGTCATCAGCCCGCCTTCGCCATCAGCCAGCCGCGGTCGACGGCCTTGGCGCCCGCCTGGAACCGGCTGCGGGCGCCGAGCCGGTTCATGATGTCGGCGACCATCCGGCGCACGGTGCGCACCGAGACGCCGAGGCGTGAGGCAGCCGATTCGTCGGTGGTGCCGGAGAAGAGCAGCGTCAGCAGCTCCTGCTCGCGGCAGGACAGGATCGAAGCGTTCCCGGTGTCCGGGAGATCCAGCGGGACGAGCGGGGCGGCGGCCTGCCAGATCCGCTCGAACAGCCCGACCGTCGCGGTGACCACGCCGGGCAGCCGGAACACCGCGGAACCGGCCTGCCTGCCTTCCGCCGGGAGAACCACCGAGGTCCGGTCGATCACCAGCGCGTCCATCGGCACCTCGGCGTCCGTCCGCACCTCGGCGCCCGCCCGCGACAGGCGGTTGAGCACGCCGGACATCCGCGCGGAGTCGGGGAAGAGCACCTTGTGCCGCACGCCGGGGCGCACGCCTCCGAGCGCGATCCGCTGGAACGCGGTGTCCGTTCCCGTGCTCATGACGAGCACCTCGCCGGTCGCTTCCGCGAGAAGCTCGCCGAGCCCCGCCCGGTCGCTGCCCGGGCCCGTTCCCGTGACCAGGCTGAGCTGGCCGGTCTGCACGGTCATCGCAGGTACCTCCCTCTTCCCCCGGCGCGGTGCCGCCGACGACGTCCTGTTCATGCCAGTTCCCCGCCGTCCGGGCGGCCGCGGGCACCCGACGCGTTAGCGTTCAGGGGCTCCGGGAACTGCACGCGTCTACTTTCGCTGTCCGAACATGAGGTTTTGATGACACGGGTGATGGTCGTCGAAGACGACGAGAATCTGCGGCTCGCGCTGGTCACGCAGCTCCGCGCGGCCGGCTTCGTCGTCGACGAGGCGGGCGACATCGCGACCGCGGACCGGCTGCTGCGCGGAACGCACCACGACTGCGTGGTGCTGGACCGGATGCTGCCGGACGGCGACGCCATCGAGTACGTCCACATGCGACGGCAGCTGGGCTGGCGGGCGCCGGTGCTGTTCCTCACCGCCCGCGACGCGCTCGCCGACCGCGTGGCCGGATTCGAGCACGGCGGCGACGACTACCTCGTGAAGCCGTTCGTGATGGCCGAGCTGACCGAGCGGGTGGCCAACCTGTGTCACCGGTCGGCCTTCGACCGGCCCTCGGTGCTGCATCACGAAGACCTGGTGATGGACTGCGCGCGGCGCGAGGTGCGCCGGGCGGGTGTGCTGCTCACCTTGACCAACAAGGAGTACGCCGTGCTCGAATACCTGCTGACCAGGGCGGGCCTGCCGGTGCAGCGGGCCGACCTGATCGAGCACTGCTGGGACGCGCAGGCCGATCCGATGTCCAATGTGGTCGATGTGGTGGTGAAGCGGTTGCGCCGCAAGCTGAAGGAACCCGAACTGATCCACGCCGTCCGAGGCCTCGGCTACCGGCTGGGCTCGCGGTGAACACCCACTCCTCGGCCGATCGGCTGCGCAAGCTGCGCTGGACGCTGACCGCGTTGTTCACCGTGATGAACACCCTCGGGCTGGTCGTCTTCGCGTGGCTGCTCATCACCGAAGACGGTGATCAGGGCGAGGAACGGATCGACGCCGCGCTGACCCAGGTCACGTCGTCGGTCAGCAGGCTGGTCGCCTACGACGGCACCGTCGGCTTCGGGCTGGTCAACACCGACGTGCTGAACGACCGCTGCCCCCAGTTCGCGATCCTGCCCGGCGGGGCGCCCGCGTTCCAGCCGCACTTTTCGCGGGCGAACTGCGTCCCGATGAGCATGCAACTGTTGAACGGCCTCGCCACCGAGGCGGTGAAAACCGGCAGGCTGATACAAGGGCATCAAAAGGCCACCGACGGCGACATGGTCAAGGTCCGCGCCGAACCGCTGCGCGACGGCGACGGCAAGACGTTCGCGGCCGTCGTCGCGGTGCAGTCCACCGAGGTCGAAGACGCCGCGCACACGCGGTTCACGCTGCTGGTGATCGGCGGCACCGTGCTGCTGGTCGCGATACTGGGCTTCGCGGGCCACCTGCTGTCCGGCCGCTCGATCCGTCCCGCGGCCGCGGCCTTGCAGCAGCAGGAGGTCCTGCTGGCCGAAACCGCGCACGATCTCCGCACCCCGGTCGCCGCCCTGCGCGCGCTCGCCGAAACCGCGATGGCCAACCCCGCGCAGTCGGCGGAACTCCTGCCGCGCACCGTCCGGCTCGCCGCGAGAATGGGCGGGATCATCGACGACCTCCTCGTCCGCGCCCGGCTCGCCGCCGGCGTGGAACAGCTGAGCATCCAGCCGATCTGGCTCGATCAGCTGGTGGTGGGCATCGTCGAGGACACCGCGACCGACGGCGCCGAAGTCACCGTCACCGCCGCGCCCACCAAGGTCAACGCCGATCCCGCGCTGCTGCAACGGGCGATCGGCAACCTTCTCGACAACGCCATGCGCTACGGCCGCCACCCGGGCTCGAAGGCGTTCGTGCACCTGACCGTCGCCGGCGGCACCGTGACCGTCGCGGACCACGGCCCGGGTATCGACACGACGATGGCGGGCGACGCCTTCGACCGGTTCGCCAGCACCGGCGGATCTTCCGGGCTCGGGCTGTCGATCGTGCGGTGGGTCGCGCAGGCGCACGGCGGCACCCTCGCGGTGTACAACGCCGACGAGGGCGGCGCGATCTTCGAACTGCGGTTCCCGGTCAGCCAGAACTGAGGAGAGGCATGACCTTCGACATCATCGGCCTGTGCCGCGACGAACCCGGCCCGGCCACCGTCCTCCCGGCTTTGGCGGCGGCGGGCGAGGAACTGCGGGCCGACTTCCGGGATGAGCCGCCGCTCATCCGGCTGCTCCACCCCGACGGCAGGCTCATGGCCACCGTCGAAAACGTCCACCTGGTCCGGGTCGACGGCGAAGCACGGCGGGTGCTCGGCATCGGCGACGACGTCGAGGTGCCGCATCCGGTGTGGTGGGTGGAAGTCCACGCTCCCGAGGGCGATCCTGAAGCGGAGACCGTCGCCAGAATGTTCATCACGGTGCTGGTCGCCGGGACCGGAGGGCTGTCATGGTCGAACCGCTGAGAGAAGCGCTGGTCTTCGAGCAGTTCCGCACCGTGGTCCCGGCCTCCCCCAGGCTGATCGACGCCGCTTGGGCGGCGGTCGAGTCCGGGCGGACGCTCCAGGTGGTCACCGCCGAAGACAGTGGAATCACCTATCCGCTCGAAAAGCTGCTCTCGGAGATCGGGGGCGAGTGGGTGGTGCGCGACGATCAGGGGAGGCATCGCAGAGTCACGCTCACCGGGAACGGCGGCCGGTTCGAGCGCGATGAGGACGCAGCGCCTTGCCCAGTCGGCGGCACTGGAAGCTCGGGAGAGCTGGAAGTCCAGATCACCGCCCTCCACCCGGCCGGTGAGCCGCTCCGGCTCGGCAAGATCGTCGAGGCCGCCATGGCGGTGCTCGCCGGCGCCGAGCCGACCGGCTGGGGTGTCGCCGAGCCTGCGACCGAACCCTGGTCGGCGGCCGATCTCACCGCGTTCTGCCGGGGCCGCTCTCCTGAACCGACTGGGCTGGTCGTCGTGGGCCCCGGTATCGCCGGACGGCTGCGCGTGTCCACAGTGGATGGCGGTGTGCTCGAAGAGATCGAACTCGGCGGACCGGCGGCCGGTACGGTGCGGCAGGAGGCCGTCGAGACGCTGGCCGCGGCGCTTGCCCCGCTCGTCCGGCAGATGCTGGTCGCCGTCCACCCCGGCAGGTGGGACGGCCTGCGCTCCAGCTCGCCGACCATGCCCGCCGTGCCCTACGGAATCCTCATCGGACACGAAATCGGCGTCCGGAAGGTAGCTCTTCCGGACGCCGAAGTGAAGATGTACGGCGGCGAGGGATGGGAGGCAGCCTGGTTCCGGCTCGACTCCGGTCGTCGTTCCTCCTTCGAGGAACTCGACGAAATCCTTCGGCACTTCGGTGCCGCGGCGCAGGACAGCGCCTAGTTAGTTACGCGGGTATCGCCGGGCCCATTCCGCGGCATAGCGCCGGTCCTCCGAGGGGGGCTGCGCCGAGAAGTGCCAAAACGCGTCCCCGGCGACGGTTTCCACCAGGTCGGCCAGGTCGAGCCGGTCGAGCCAGCCGGACGGCAGGCCGGGGATCCCGACCCTCGCGCCGATCACCGCGCCGGCGATCGCCCCGGTGATCGAGCTACGCCCGGAATGGTCGACAGCGGCCTGCATGGCCCACTGGGGGTCGAAGAACCGGCGCGTCACCGCGATCATGGCCCGGCCGAGTGCGCCGACGGCGGTGTCTCCCCTGCCCGCGGCGTCGAGTTCTTCGGGATCGGTGCGGACCAGTTCCGTCCGCGCGCGCACCGCGTTGGCCAGCGCGTCCGTCACCGGGCCGCGGACGGAGCCCCTCTCGACGATCTCCCGGAGCACAGCGTGCGGCGGCGACTGTTCCCCGCGCCGGAACAACCGGCCGAACAACGCGGCGACCGCCCCGGCGGCTTCGGCGGTGGGGCCGTCGGCGCCTCCACCCGCCGCTAGCAGGCGGCCCACTCGCACCACGGTGTCCGCGTCGGATTCCGGCCCGCCACCGCAGAGCGCCGCGACCATTCCCGGCACGAGAAAAGCGACGTCGTCCCCGGTCGGCGGCGCGTCTTCTCCCGGAACGCACAGTTCGGGGACATGGGAGAGCCAGCCGTCGCGCTCTCCCCGCTGGGCGTCCAGCCGTCGCTGCTCGGACAGTGCGCTCAACGCCATCAGCCCGCCCGGGGCCGCCTCGCCGAACCGGGCTGGCAGCCCCCGCAACAAACCCTCGGTGTGGAACAGCAATCGCCGGGTCAGCGGGCCGATCGCCCCGGTCGGTTCGAGGACGCCGTCCTCGCCGAACCGCGCGCGGATCTCCGGCAGGCTCAGGGTGTCCACGGCCGAACCAAGCGACTCCCCGAGTGCGAATCCGGCGAACGCGCCCGCGACACGGTGCCAGGCGAATCCCGCGCCGTCGACGTCCTGGCGGAAGAACTTGCCGGAGGTCGCCGCGTGCGGCCGGATCCGCCCGGCCGCGTCGTATCCCGCGACCAGGCCGTTGGCCCGCAGGTCTGACGGCCACCGCTGACCGGAGACGTCGTCGTCCGGTGAGTCGACACCGGCGTGCGCCACCCGGTTGCGCTGTTCCCAGCCCCGGCCACGGACGAACCGCTTGCAGTCCTCAGTGGACAATTCGAACCCCGCGGCCCTGGCCTTGGCCGCCGCTTCCGGAAGCCCGGAGACGGGTTCGGCGAGCCCGAGTTCCACCCGGATCCCTTCCGCTGTCTCCGCCACTTCCCTGGAGTACTCGGGTGAAACCTCCACGACCCGGACGACCGCCCGGAAATTCGGCCACTGCTCACGGGTTCGCGTGAGTTCGCTTTCGGTCACCACGTCCGAAGGGTACGAACCTGGATTGATCGACAACCCGGTTCCGGGGAACTCCACGGCGAACGACAGCACGTCCGTTCGCACCCATTTCGAGGTGCCGGGCGGCAGCCGCCTGCGCGAACTGAACATCGTCATCGTGCGCGGATTCTCTTGCCATAGTGGGGCAAGAGGCTGCTCGGTCCGGTGATCGACAGGGCAGTAGAGCTCCGCGGTCAGCAGACCGGCCAGGTAGCGCGGCCGGTCGAACCGCCCTGTCTCCAGGCAGCCGAGCAGGTGCTCCGCGGTGGTGTCCATGGCCGGGTGACCGAGTCGTTCGGGACCGAGCCGGTAATGCGGGTTGACCCGGATCTCACCACCCCGGGGGCCGCGGTTGCGCCACGCCATGACGGCGCTGGCCGGGACCCCCAGATGGGCCACCCCGCTGCGCGCGAACTCGGGTTCCACGATCTCCTGCCAGTCCTCCTGACCGGCGACGGTGACCGCGATACTCGGCCCGGTGCCGTCGGGGCCGGGATCCGGATGGCGCAGGCTCCCGTCCTCGCGCACGATCAACGCGGGTTTGGGCACGAGGGCGGCGAGCCGCTCGCCGCCATCCAGCGCTCGAACCGCGTCGTAGGGCACGAACCAGCCCTCCGGGATCCGCACCAGGCTTTCGTGGTCGACCCGCACCGCGTGCTTCCCGCGGGTCAAATCGACCGGATTTCCCGCCCTCAGCCACTGTTCGACCCTGGCGATCGCCTCGGAAGCCCGCATGATCAGTCCTCCCGCCGTCTCCGTCACTTGAACTCCCTCACCAGTTTCCACTCGTGGTCCCAGATGCGGGCGGGCCACGTCTGCCCGGCGATCCTGCCCAGCCGCTGGCTCTCTTCCAGCCGTTCGCGTGCGGCTTCGGCCGCCTCTTCGCCGATGCCGGTCGCGACGAGCATCCGTACCAGCCAGGCCGGGTCGATCATCCGGACCGCCGCGAGCACTTCCGCGTCGAACGGTACGTCGAACCAGGCGGCAACGAAGCCGGACCTGATCCCGATCAGCGGGTCGGCGTAGTCCGGGAAGGACTGACCGTTGTCGATCACGATCGCTTCCCCGCCGGGGCCGGTCAAGCAGTCACTCGCGCTTCTGTCCAGGCTGGCCGCGACGTAGTCCAGGAACGCGATCAACTGTTGCTGTTCGCGCGGATAGGCCGCCACCTCCACCGCGGGACCGGCGTCTTCCCGCCACACCTGGGCGGAGCCGGGTCCCAGCGGCCCGTCGATGTACGCGGTCGGCGGGACGGCGTCCGAGCCGACGGCTCGCGCCAACCGGTACAGGGCGACCTCACGATATCCCTGCCCTGCCAAGGGAAGATGCCCTCCCAGCGCGCGGGTCTCGCCCGAGGCCGGTTTGTAGATCGTTCGCGGATGGTCGGCGTAGGTCAGGTGATAGGTGGCGTTGGCGCTCTGGCGGCCGTCGCCGAACTCGACGCAGTCCAGCGGTTCGGCCGCCACCACGGCGCCCTCGGCCGCGTCCCCGAAGGTTTCCGGCCCCGGCGGCGGAGGTGGGGGAAGGCCTCGCCTCGTCGCCTCGTCGAACAATTCGGCCTGCCGCCGCAGGATCGTCACCTCCAAGGCCTCCTGGTCACGGGACAGCGGCCGCGTCCGGTCTTCGTCCCGGCCGATCAGCGTGCCGACGGTTTCGTCGAGCACCCGCGCGGTCTCCAAGACCTCCTCGATGGCCTTGAGCCGCAACTGGAGTTCGGCCAGGTGGCCGCTCGGCATCCGCAGAACCAGCCGGAGATCGCGGTATCCGTCGTGGCGCGGCCGGACGAACCGGTCGTCGAGGCTCACGATCTCCATCGGTTCGGTACCCAGCCGCTCCCGGACGACGTCCAAGGCCTGATAAGCCCAGGAAACCTTGTCGAAGGCCACGAACGCGGTCGCGAGGTCGGGGGTCTCCGGCGCCTCGTCACGACGGACGGCGGTGCCACCGGCGGCTTTCGCCAGCCAGTCGGCGAAGTCGCCCAGCCGGTCGTGGTCTTCGGGCGACGCGGGGACGGACTGCACGGGCGGACTGTCCGGGAACGACAAGATGCCTCCACGCACCGTCCGGACCGAGGTCCACTGCGCGTCGGTCAGGTCGATCGGACCGGGACGGGGTGCCAGCACGCTCTCCCTCAGGATCGCCTCGGCCCCGCGCCGCGCGACTTCGGCGACCGCCTCCGTGAGGATGGCGGCGCGACCGCGCGGCGGCAGTTCGGCGTCGGTGAAGGTCAGCAGGCCGATTCCGGTCACCCGCTTCGGCAAGCGCATCAGCCAGCCGTTGTGCGGCTCCAGGAAAACGACACCGTTCGCGTCCCGGCTCACCAGCGCCACATGGTCGCGGACCGATCCACCGCGTTCGGTGGAGGTCACGTGGATGACGGCCAGCGCCCCGACCGGCCGGTCCGTCATCGCGGCGACGACGCTGTCGAAACTCGTGCCATGACCGTGGTCCCAGGCCCCGCCGAGCCGATCGGAAATGTACTCCAGGCTGGACATCTCCAGCAGCCGGTCCAGCGGCACCGGCGGCGCCGTCACGTCCTCGCCGCGCAAACGCCGCACGTAGTAGACGACAGCACGGGTGCAGTTGGTCAGGTATCCGTCGTCGAGGGCGTCGGGTGCGTAGTAGTGAGGATTGGTCGCGGGAAGCTGGGGATGCCGCGCGCGCAGGTAGGACACGGCCGCCGCCCAACGGCCGATCACGGTCTTCGCGTGCATCGCCGGCAGCGCGTTCCGGGCCGTCGTCCGGAACAACGCGGAGTCCTGGTGCGGCACGGGTGCCGCCGGATTCCCGGTCTCCCGGTAGGCGGCGTGGCCCGTTTCCCGCGCGTGGACCGCTTCGACCTCGGCCGAGCCGAGCGACACGTCGTCCTTGCCGTTGTATCCCTGTTCCCTCCCCAAATCGAGAAGTGAGCGGAACTGGGCGGTTCCCTCCGGCGAAACCACGACGACCCGAGGCTCGGGCAGGGGTTCCGGCTCCGGGGATAGTCGCGGCTCCGGCAGGTGAAGATCTCCCCTCGGCGGCCGGGCGCCCTTCGGCACACCCACGGGGGGCAGGTCCGCATCGGTGAAGGGCAGCAGGTCGAGCTTGATCAGGTTCTCCGGCAGGCTCAGCAGCCAGCCGTCCTGCGGGTCGAGGAACACGATCCGGCCCTCGTCGTTGGCCACCAGCGCCACATGCCGCTTGATCTCGTTCTTCTCCCCGCGGTATTCCATGGCCAGCACGGCCATCGCGCCGGGGGGCCGGTCCATCATCGCGCCGATGACACTGTCGTAACTCGTACCGTGATCGTGCTCCCAGATCCCGCCGAGCCGCTCCGAGATGTACTCCAGAGTGCCCAGGACCACAGAGTCCTCGGGGCTGAGTGGCGGAGCCGTCACGTCCTCGCCGCGCAGCCTCCGCACGTAATAGACGACGTCGCGGGTGCAGTTGGTCCAGTAGCCGTCCAGGTACGCGTCGGGAGCGTGGTAGTTCGGGTTCGTGCGAGGTAATTCGGGGTGGTGTTCCCGGATGTACCGCGCGATGCCGTACTTTCCCGCGCTCGGGACACCGGCGTGGATCGCCGGCAGGGTGTGCAGTTCCGTGCTGCCGATCAACGGGTCGATATAGCGACCGTCCCCGGCACCGTAGGCCCGGCCGGCGTCGCCCGGACGTCCTCGCCCTTGTTCGGGCGAGCCCTGCCACCCTCCTCGGTGGTCGATCGAGTTCCTCCGGACCGGTGGATCGCGGTACTGGAGATGTCTGACGGCGGCTTCCTCGGCCCTCTTCACCTCAGGGTCGTCGCCGGGACGGCGGGGAGCGTCCGGCGCCGGGTCCAGTTCCTTCGGCCACCCCGGCGAATTCAGCCAGTTGTAGTGGTCGATGGCGTTGGCCAGGTCGGCGTTCGCCTCCCAGACCGGCAGCCCCTTCCCCGTACGGAAATAGGCGTCGAGGTACCCGGCCGCCCGTTCGGCGAGAGCGACGAGTTTCTCGATCGCCACCCGTCGCTCGCCGAGCGTCCGGTGATCACCCCAGTCCCGGTTGGGCTCATCCGGATCGAGCCGGGCCGCCTCCGCGTCGAGGGAAGGCCTCAGCTCCCGAAGCGCGTCCTGATAGGCGCTCGCCCAGTCACCGTAGGGATACTCGTGCGCCTTGATCTTGATCGCGGTGAACTCCGGAACGACCGTCCTCGCCGGGACGGCCTGGCGCGCGACCGACCGGCCGGGCCGCTCCAGCTCGGCCGCCACCGTCGCGGCGGCCATGATCACCTGGGAGTCCGAGAAAGCCGACGCGGCGTTCTGTACCGCCGCGCGCTCGGCCGCCTTCCCCTGATTGGTCTCGGCGATGTTCTTGTCGCCGAGTTCCAACTCGTTCTTCCGGTGCCACCACTTGCGCCAGCCGATCAGTGGCCCGGACAAGCCCGCCGTCAGCGCGGCCATCGCCAGCGAATGGCTGACACCGAACAACTCCACGAACCCGGTGGTCACCCCGGCGCTGCCGACCGAAAGCCTCGTGTAGGTCTTCATGAACTCGGCACGCGGGGCGAACCCGGGCCGTGTCTCGGTGGCCGGCTCGCCGGGCACGACCGGGCGCACTGGCTCCGGCCGAGGTTGCCCGACGAAAGGAATCGCCTCACGCAGCCGTCGCCACAGGCTGGGCTTCGGAGGATTGACCAGCTTCTCGACGCGGTCGAGCAACTCCATTCGCTCCGCGAGCACGTCCCGCCTCATCAACCGGCGGATGTCCCGCTCGTCGAAGAACCTTCTGTCCACTGTGTACTCAAGTTCGCGCTGATCCAGCTGATTCAATTGCCAGATCGCGATCGGCAACATGAGCAGGCTCTTCCCGATCCCGTAAGCGGCCAGCGCCTGGAACAGCGTCAAGTCATAGGCCTGCGCGGAGTTCCGATGCAGGCTCTCCCCGTCCGCGTAGGCGGCCAACGCTTGGAACAGTGTCAGCTCCTGGGCCTGCGTCAACTCCGGGGCAGGCGGCGCGGAGTTCCGGTGCAGGCTCTTCCCGTCCCCGTAGGTGGCCAATACCTGGAACAGCGTCAACACCTGTACCGACGTCTGCTCCTGGGGCGACGTCAACTCCTGGGCCGGCGGCGCGGAGTTGTCGAAGGTGCCCGCCGCGGTCGGCCGCAGTCCTCGCCGCAGGATCTCGCTCACGTACTGGACGAAATCCGGCAGATTGGCCGCGAGGCTCAGCTCAGGCACGGACAGGTGGACATCGTCCGGATCGGGCACCTCGCTCGGTTCGGGTGGCCGCTCCAAACCGAGTCGCTGCCCCATGGCGGCATAGACAGCCGCCTCGACCTTGTCCAGTCCCCTGGCCCGCTTGTCGATCTCCTTGAGTTCCTCTCCCTTCTGGACCCGCGTGCGCGCGCGTTCGGCGAAGGGCAGCCAGACCGCGGCACCCGCCGCGTACACGAGGAGGCTGAGCCAGGACGCCAGCCCGATCCCGCTACCCCAGAGTTCGAAGGGAGCGGCGACCGCGGTCCCCGCCGCGAGCGACGCCAACGGCGGGACGCTGAACCGGGCACCGTGCTTGCCGAGAGGCTGGGCGAGATCGGGCCTCGGCCCCATCGTCTGCTCGCTCATCGGCTTGCCCTCCGGCGGACCGGGACCGTCTTCGGGTGCCCAGCCCAGGATCTCCAGCAACGAACGCACCCGCTTGGCTGGTGCCGCGGCGGCGTCGATCTCGCGCGCCCTGGCGTCGTATTTGCGCGCCTCGGCGATCTGCTCGTCCTTCTTGATCTCCCACTCGCGGGCGAGGAATCCGTTGTAGACGGCGTTGACCAGGCCGAAGACGCCCCAGGCGATCCCGCTGGCGGGCGAGCCCGACGCCGCGAAGACCGCCGCCGCGCTGCCGGAGGGCAGGAATCCGGTGATGAGACCAGTGGCGACATGGGTCCCGGTCAGCGGATAGTCGCTCCTCACCGTCGACGGGAGATGGCGCGTGACCACCGACCTGACGGGATCGTTCTCCAGCGCCGCCTGGCGGTACCCATTGTTCGCCTGGTTCGGATCGAGGCCGAGCTTCGCCAGCACTTCGCGGATTTCCTTGCGCAGGCGGATTCGCTTCGGCGGATTCCACCTGGCGCCATCGAGCGCGCGGTCCAGGACGGCGAGCTGGGCCAGATAACCCCGGTCCGCGGGGGTCGGTTCCGGTGTCGCGTCCAGATTCCCTTCCGGGCTCAGGAACCTCGCACCGGGGTCGGCGGCGCGGTCGCCCGTCAGGCTCCCGTACCCGGCGGCGAGACCGTGCACCACCACGCGGAGCGCGAGATCGGCGGGCATCCGGCTCGACGCCGTGATCCTGATGGTGCCCATCAGGTCGTTCCCCGAGTAGCGCAGGGGAATCGACCACTGGCCGGTCGCGTCACCGAGGTCGGCGGCACCGTCGAGGACGACGCTGAACCTGCGGCCGTCCGGATCCGCGAGCAGGACCGACCTGGGGTACTGGCCGACGATGGTCATTCCGGCGGCCTTCACCGCTTCAGGGAGCACACGCCACAACGCCTGCTCGGCCGCCGCGGGAATCGTCTTCCCGGTGACCGGCTTGCCCGCCTCGATGGGTACCGGAGCGTAGGTCGCAGGCGGTGGAGCCGGCGCGAGTGGCCGGGGTTCCGCCGCACCAGGGCCGAGGAAGCCGGTCAACAGGCGCGTGAGTTCCCGGCGCGTCTCCGGCGGGAAAGACGTCAGCATCGCGGGCAGTTCGGCGGCGGCCGGAGGTTTGTCGTGCCGTGCCACAGCCGCGGTCAAACCGGCCAGTGTCCCGACAGCGTTCAAACCGTCCACGCGGCCGATGTCGGTGAGCGCGCTCCGCTCGACATCGGTCAACACCGCCCAAACCGCCGTCGGCACGCCCGCCGACAGCGGGACGACCGAGTCGGTCAGTTGCCTGCCGAGCACGTCGACCCGCTCCGGGTATCCCAGCAGGTCCAAGATCTGTTCGAGGATCCCGCCTTCACTCGTGGTCAGGCCCGCGATCCGGTCGGCCAGCTCCCCGGTCGCCGCGGTGGCGCCGACGGCCGCGATCAACGTCGAGAACGCCTGCTGCACGGCACCCGGAAGCGCGTGCCAGACCAGGGTCCATTCGGCGGGCAGGCCGGTCGGCGGTGCGACCCGCGCCAGCCAGTGGGCGAGGGCCGCGCCGGCTTCCTCCGGAAAACCGTTCTTCCGTGCCAGCAACGTGGTGAAGTTCTTCAGCACGGGAAGTCCGCCCCTGGGGCCCACTTCGGCGGTGAGATCCGCCAGAGCCCGTTGTTCTTCGGCTCCCAATACCGTCCACAGTGGCTTCAGCTCGGCCGGCAGACCGGGCGGGGTCGACGGTTCCGCGACGGGTGCCCCGCGCCGCGGCGGATGCGGTGCCTGCCGTTGCGGGTGCCGCGGCCGCCGCCGGGGGTCCTGCTCGAAGGGAAGTCCGTGCCCACGACCGGGTCCGTCGATCATGGGGTCCGACCACGGCACGTGCACCGGACCGCCGTACCCTCCGACCGGCGGCGGCGGATACTTGGCCGTGAACGCCGCAGGATCGGCTTTGAACGCCTGGATCGCCGGGGTCAGGATCGGCGGATGCCCGTCGTCGGTGACGGCCTGGCGGATCTGGGCGATGTCGTTTTCGTGATCGAATCCGATGGCTCGCAGCTGCTCCAGCAAAGTCGCCCGGCGGGCTTCGGGAAGGCCACCGAACTCGAGATCGACGACGCGCTTCATCCAGTGGGAATCCCAGTCGCCCGACGGAATCCTCAGGCCGACGGGAACGACCTCGCCACGAAGCTCCCGAGGAACGACAGAGGTTTCCGCGGCGGCGCGCAACGCCTCGACGGCCAGCAATTCGCCGCTTCGGCCCTGGAACTCGTGGGAGGCATGGAGCAGTGCATCGAGCCACGCCGCGGCGGCGTTTCCGGGCGGCACGGCGGGTTTCGGCTCTTGCAGCAGGTGGACGGCGAACTCGTGCAGCAGGGTGGTGAGGAACTCACCCATGCCGATCCGCGGCCGGACCAGGCCCAGCCCCAGCTCCGGGAGGGCGACCCCGTGACGCGGCAGTTCACCAGCCTCCGCCAGCGCGTCCAGGATCTCCGGTCGCCTCGGGTGCTTTTCGAGGGACTCCTTTTCCCACGGCACCACGTTGTCCAGCATGCGCTGCACGAAATCGGCTCCCGGCCTGCCGAAGATCGTTTCGAGCCAGTGCAGGACGATCGCACGGGTCACGGCGTCGAATCGGCCGCTCGCCGTCACCGACGGCTGCAGGAACCGCATGCGGTGCGGATCCAGGAGGTCGAAGCCGATGATCTCCACCCACGCGGGAACCGCGGAATCCGCGTGTTCCCTGGCGTACGCACGCAAAGACTCGCTGAAGGCGCGGAGCTCGTCCAGCAGGGGCCGCACCTCCCCCGTGCTTTCCGCAGCGGCGATCGCCTTCCGCACCTCGGCGGCCCGCGCGACGAAACCCGCCCACGATTCCGCCCGCCTCTGCGCTTCCTCGCTCGAAAGCAGGCCATCGGCGACCTCTCGGTCCAATCGGGCGACGGCCTTCGGGGCGGCCTCTTCGACCTGCCTCGGAAGCTCGTCCGGCGGATGTGAACCGGACCTTTTCGGCGCCACGAGATCCAGGTACCTGCCCGCGAGGAGGATCCGTTCCTCCATCGGGTACTTGTCGTTCGCGAGATCCGCGAGGATCGCGGGATAGTCGTCGGGGAACGAATTCCGGAGCCTCTCCAGGAGGTCGCCGAGCGCGCGGCGAAGAACCGGCAGCTCCGGAGACTGGACGTCCCGCGCCGCCAGCTTCGCGAGCTCGTCGGGGGTGAGATCCCGGCCGGGCTCCAGCCCGAGCGCCACCTTGTCGAGATGGGTCTCCCGTGCTTCGTCGACGGGCTCGGCCGGGGGTTCCGGATCGGAGGCCGCGCGTGGCGGTGCCGGGAACGGCCAGCGAGGGTCGGGCGCGGCGGACGGCGGACGGCCGCTCACGTCCGGATCCGGTGCGGACAATTCCGGCGGGACTTCGGGATCGCGGAGCTCGATCGGGACGTCGGTACGGATTTCCGGGCCAGGGCGTTCGCGTCCACCCGGCGTCAGCGGCCGGACAGGGACCGGTGGCCGGTCGCCGGGTTCCCCCGGCCGGTCGCCGACGAAACCGGGCAACGGCTGGATCTCCAACGGCCGCGCCGGGTCTTCCGGATCGGGGCGCGCGGGACCGAACGGGGTGAGCGGCCTGACCGGGGTCTCGGTTTCGGGCGGCGCGATCTCCGGAGACCGCTCGGGAGGCCGCACCGGTTCTTTCGGAGCGCCTGGTAGAGGGCCGGGTGCAGGTTCTGGCCGGACCGGGTTCGTGGACGGCGGCTCGGGAAAGCCGGGGCCTGGGGGCGCGGGCTCGCCGGGCACCCAGATCTCGGGGTCGCCGGGCACCGGCCCCACCGGCCTGCCGACGTCGGGAGGCACGGGTCGGCCGACCGCCGGGACCTCGGTCCAACCGGGTACCGGCGGCGCTCCTCGCTCCGGCTGCGAAGGGCGCACCGGACTTTCCCGCACCGGCTCGATGGTGCCGTCGGGATTTGTGATGATCGCCTTGTCCGGCAACGGGTGTGCCGTTCGCGGCTCGGTTACGGAAGAGGGCTGGGCGGCACGTCCGCGTTCCTCGTCGATGAGGTGGGCCAGCGCCTCCGCCGACCAAGGCGCGGGCAGGTCCGTATCGAACCGGCTCCTGTTGTCGTGCAAGAACTTCAGCGTGCCCGTCTTCAGCTCTTCCAGCGCGGCCCGCGCCTCGCGAAGGTGGGCGGTCAGCGTCCCCGGCCGGCCGCCATGGCTCGCGGGTATGGGCTCCACGTGCGGCGCGCCGCGCAGTTCGGCCGCCATCGTGACCAGCCGGTTCCGCGACTGCACGATCTCGTCGTGCACGGCTCTGGTCGGCGGCCCCACGTCGAGCTGTCCCACGGCCCGCTGGTCCAGCCACGCACCGAGCTGATCCGTCAAGGCCCGGAGGAAAGGGCCCGACGACGGGTCGATCCGCCCTGCCCGGAAGTCGTGCACCATCGATCCCAGGAGATCGAGCTTCTCCGCTGGGCTGACCTTCACTTCCCCCGTGTTCGAGGGCAAGCCGACCAGGGGCCGGTCCGGTTTGGTCTCTCCTCTCAGCCCTGGCGAATCCTGGAGCCCTCGTGCCGCGGGCGGGACGACGCCGTCGCCGACGGCGCGCGGCAAACCGTGGTCGGGACCGACGACACTCAGCCGGGGCACGCCCTCGGCTCGCGGGCCGTGGATCGGCGCGGGCCCCTTCTCCAGCAAACCGTTCAGTTCGGCTTTCAGGCCGTCCAGGTTGGGCCACAGCTCGTCGAACCGCTTCCGCAGCGACCCGGCTTCCGCGGGCTTCCCTTCGTTTCGAACCCAGTCCACGAGGGAATGCCGGCCGGTCTCGCGCGCGGCCTCCGTCAGCCCGCCACCCGACCACTCGTCCAGCAAACGCAAGGAATCCGACGCCGCTTTCGGCATCTCGCCCCATTTTTCCCTCAGCTCGCCGAAGCGGGGTTTCATCTCGTCCAACGTCGTCCGCGCGGACTCCCATCGAACGCGTTCGCCCTCACTGAGCGGGCGATGAGGAACGGCCTCTTCAGGCTTCACCTCGACGGCACGCGGAGCCTCGGCGGCGGCTATCTGTTCCTTGATGATCCGTTCAGCGGCCGCTCGCTCGAGCGCGTTGGCCTTGTTGACGGCATCCACGATTCCGAACGGATCCCGGACCTCCCGGGCCGGAGACAGCACCGGCGGCCCGCCGTCACGAGGCCGTCCGGCCGGTTCCGGAGTCGGCGCGTCGACGGATCTGTGCGCCGGGCTCCGTTCCGGTACGGCGCTTTCCCTCGGAGCGATCGGTCCCTCCGCCCGTGTCCCCGGAGGAGGTGCCTTCTCCAGTAATCCGTCGAGTTCGGCTTTGATCCCCTTCAGGTCGGACCACACCTCGTCGAACCGCTTGGCCGAGGATTCGACGCCGTGCGCGGACCGCGTTTCCCCTTTGACCCACTCGTCCAGTGACCGCCAGCCCGCGAGTCCTTCGGCCTCTTTGCCCGAGCCGCCGAACATCATGTCGTCCAGCAGCCGAACGGACTCCGAAGCCTCCTTCGGCAGCCCACCGTGCCTGTCCCGCAACTCGTCCAGGCGAGGGCGCACCTCGTCGAACCCGGCCGACACCTTCTCCCACCGGGCGCGTTCCGCCGCGTTGACCGGACGTACGGACACCGGCTCACCCGGATGCTTCAAAGCGGCTTCGATGTCCGCCTTCATCAGCCGCTCGGCCCTGGCCAGATCCAGCGCGCCCGCCTTGGCCGCGGGATCCGCCAACCCGGCCGGCTCCCGTGGCGGGGACAACACCGGCGGCCCGCCGCCACGAGGCTGCCCGGCAGGCTCGGCGGCGGTTCGGCTCGGCGGTTCGGAACTCCTGGTTGACGGCCCCCGTTCCGGAGCGACGCTTTCCCTCGGCCCGATGGGTATCTCGGTCCGCGCGCCCGGTGCGGGGGCCTTCTCCAGCAACCCGTCCAGCTCCTTCTTGAGCCCCTCCAGGTCGCGCCACATCCCGTCGAAGCGGCGGCCCGACGACTCGGCACCGTGCACCGCCGCGGCCGGACCGGTTCCTTCCCTCATCCGCGCCCCGAGAGCGTCCCAGCCCGCCCTGTTCGCGGCCTCGGTGAGCCCGCCCATCAGCAGCTTGTCCATCAACTTGAGGGACTCCGAAGCCTCGCCCGGCAGGCCTCCTTGCCGCTCATGCAACTCGTCGAGCCGAGGGCGCACCTCGTCCAAGTGGGCCCAGGTCTGCTCCCAGCGAGCCCGTTCGGCGGCGCTGATCTCACGTGTGGGCGCCGGTTCGGTCGTCCGTCCGCCCGGCTTGTCGGCCTCACCGACACGCGACGCCTCGGCTGCTCGCTCCTCACGGGCCGCCGCGTCGATGAGTTCCCGCATGTTCCGCAGGTCCTGCCGTTGCTTCGCCGCTTCGGCCCACGGTTCGGCCTTGGCCGGTTTGTCCGCTCCGGGCGGCGGCCCCGGCGGAGGCGTGTCCCCACGATGCGGGGTCCTGCCCGCTCCGGCCTCCTTGCCGAACCAGGAATCGACGGCCCGCTGGGCGCCGGGACGGGCGGAATCCAGCAGATCCCGCTCCACCACCCGGTGCATCACCGGTTCCGATCCCCGCGTCGCGTTCATGACATCGGTGTGGCTGAACACCTCGCGCGACATCGGGGCCGGAGCGCCCTCGCCCCGGCCGTTCATGGACGGCGCCGTGCTTTCCGCGCCTCGCGGGCTGGGAGACACACCTTCGTTCTTCGCCGCGTCCGCGGCCGGCGCCCCGCGCTCCGGGGCGTGTTCGGGAACGGTGCCGCCCGGCGAGCGCTGGAACTCCTCCGGCACGTGGGACGCGGGCCGGCTTCCCTGTACCTCCCTCGATGGCGTGTCCACCTCGGGCGGTTTCCGGGTCGCCGCCTCGGAAGGATGCTGGACCGGCTGTTCCGGCCGGTGCACAGGAGAGCCTTCCCGGTCCGGAACGGTCGGAGTCCGCTCTCCACCGGGGTGCTGGTTCCCAGGGCCGTCCGGTCCTCGCCCGTGTGGTTCCACGGGGGTTCCGCCCGGCGGACCAGCGGGTTGTTTGGGGCCGGGCGGCGGGTTCCCGCCCGGATCGCCGGCCGGGCGCGTCCCGGCCGGCCCCGGGTCCTCCGGCCTCGGTGCGGGCGAGGATTCCTTGACGTGGGGGGCACCGGGCGCGCCATCGTCTCCCCGGCGGGAATTCCGGTAACCGTCGACGACATCGGCCGCCTTGCCCAGACCGTATTTCGCCACCCCGGTGAGGTTGGCCTCGCGGACCACGTCACCGACCTTGTGGAGCCCCTTGGGGAATCCGGTGAGGTCGGCCGCCTTCGCCCCTTTCCCCAATGCGCGTGCGCCACGAGTGATCCCGGCGCCGACGCCACGGGTTCCGAGCAGACCGACGACGTTGCCGGTGGTGTAACCCAGGGCGTGCTTCCAGTCGGTTTTCCACTCGTCGTAGGCGATGAAGTTCTTGCCGAATTCCGTGAGCGTGTCACCGAGCACGCCCTTGAACAGCTTGTCGTCGACGAACTCGCCCAGCTTCGGGTCGAGGCCGTACAGCACCGCGCCGCCGACCAGCATGCCGAGGTTTCCCCATGCCTGCTGGGCGGTGTAGAGGGAAAAACCGCCTTCGCCGAAACCGGCCAGCCCGGCGAGCGCTTCGAGTTGGACCACCGCCGAGTCCCAGAGGCCGCCGAAAAACCCGTCGTGCGGTGTCGTGTCCACCTCCCCCTGCGGATTCAGCATGTTGTGCGCGGTCTCGCGGATCATGTCGGCGAGGTCCTTGGCCACCCCCTCCGCCAGCTTCCGCCGGTAGTAACTCCTCACTCCCGGCAGATTGCAGCCCAGCGCGATGTAGATCAGGTGGTTGCGGTCGTAGGTGTCGTGGATCTTGTTCTTGATGTCGACGAGAAGGTTCGCGTAGGACTCGTACGCACCGCCGATCGAATCCAGGCCGGTGGCGATCTGAATGATGCCGTTCTCGCCGTTGTTGTTGTTCTGGACGAGGTCGCGCATGCTCGCGCCGCCCCTGTCGCGCCACGCGGTGCTGTGCAGCCGGGTCACGATGTCGTTCGTGGCCGTCACGGCCTGCCGCACGTGGTTCGCGCCCGATTTGAACGCCTCGGCCTTCTCGTGCGCGTGGACCGCGCTGTCCGGCGGATAGTAGAAGTCCGCGGACTCGCCGCCTTCGGAAAGGATCAAGTTCCAGAAATCGCCCGACGGCGGGCCTTTGTCCTCCATGACCGCGAGCGCCGATCAGCCGCGGACCGACGACCAGATGGCACTGGCGGCCTCGGCGTCATGGGCCACATAGACCGGCACCAGCAGTTCACCGAGTTCCGCGACCTTGACGTAGAAACCGGGGACCGACGCCGCGGCCGCCCTTGCCTTGTCCGGTGCGAATTCCCCGTCTTTGCCCTTGAGCAGGCTGGTGAACGCCTCGCCCAGCGGGCCGCGGCCGAGCTGGTTGGCGGCGACCATCCGGTTGTTGTCGCGCATCCAGCCATCGCGGAGATCGGCGGACGCGCCGCGCAGATTTCCCATGAAGGAACCGGTCGCGTCCGGGTCCATGTCGGCGACGTCGTCGCCACCGTTCAGGCTGAGCCAGGTCATCGGCGCTCCCCCGCGATCTCCCGGTCGAGGACGTGCAAAGCGGGCCCGAACCGCAGATCGGCCGGTCCGGCCTCGGGGTTGTCCGGCAGGTGTCCGGCGACGACCGCGGCGCACCGCTCCTGGGCGCGTTCGGCGGCGCGGTGGATCGTGTCCTTGATGGCCCGGGCCAGCTCCGCGGAATCGGGAACGCGGTAGATACGCGGATCCAAGCGCAGCTCGACCAGTTCGCCGTAGCCACCGGCCGTCGCACTGATCAGCCCGTCATCGGATTCGGCGGTGGCCCGCAGTTCCGCGATCCGCTCCTGGGCCGCACGGAGTTCCCCGGCCATTCGCCGGTAGTCGTCGTACCTCTCCACGATGCCTCCTGTCTCCGGCTCAGTCTGTGGCCGTCACGCGACTGTCGTGGGCGGGTGGCAGGTTGCGGCCAGCGGACGCCGACCTCCCGGTCCTCGTCCGACTATTGCCAGGGTGAAACGACATCGGATGCTCGCCGCCGCGACGGCCCTGGTCGCGCTTCACTGCGGCACGGTCGCGGCACCGGCGTATGCGGCACCGCCCGCGGGCGCCTGCCGTGATCCGGAGCCGGCGCACGCGGAGGTTCAGGCGGAACCCTGGGCACAGCACTTGCTCTCCCCGGAACGGGTTTGGCCGCGCAGTCGCGGCGCCGGGGTACTGGTGGCGGTGGTGGACTCCGGGGTCGACGCCGACCACCCTCAGCTCAGCAGGCCGGGGAAGGTACGCCAGGGCAGGGATTTCTACCTGCCGGGCGGACTGCCGGGTTCGTTCGACTGTGTCTCGCACGGCACCGGGGTGGCAGGTGTCATCGCCGCCGATCCGGTGCCGGGCATCGGTTTCCACGGCATCGCCCCGGACGCCGAGATCCTCCCGGTCCGGATCACCGACCGCGACCTGAGCGACCAAGGCGACTCACTGCGGGTCGACCCGCAGGTGGTGGCGAACGGGATCCGGTACGCGGCGGACCAGAACGCGAAGGTGATCAACCTTTCCCTGGCCGGGCTGAGCGACTTCCCCGTCATCCGTGACGCGGTCGCGTACGCCGTCTGGAAAGACGCAGTGGTCGTCGCCGCCGCGGGCAACTCGCAACGGGACACGAACTCCGGACTGCCGTCCTACCCGGCCGGCTATCCCGGCGTGCTCGGGGTGGGCGCCGTGGACATCGACGGTGCCCGGATGAACGCTTCGCAGATCGGCCCCTACGTCGGGATCATGGCGCCGGGCGCGAAGGTGCTCGCGACAACCCGCGTGGCGGGCCATGCCTACGTCGACGGAACCAGTTTCGCCGCGCCGTTCGTCTCCGCGACAGCAGCGCTGGTGCGGTCCGCGTGGCCGGATTTGTCCGCCGCGCAAGTGATCCAGCGGCTGAAGGCGACCGCGAACCCTGCACGAGGCGGCCGGGCGAGCACCGCGTACGGCGCGGGGCTGGCCGACCCCTACCGCGCGGTGACCGACGGACTCGCCCCGGAGAAACCCGCGGCTCTGCCTGCCTTTGCTCCGGGGCCGGTCGACCAGGCGGCCCTTGACCGGGCCGAACGGCTGAGGGAGACCGGGTCGGCCGCGAAATGGCTGACCGCCGCCGCCATCGCCGCGATCGTAGCGTCCGCTGTCGGCGTGGCCGTCGTGATTCGCGGGCGTCGACGGCGGTGGCGTCCCGGCCGGGTCGCTCCGCTGCCCGCCGAGCCTGCCACTGTCGAGCCACCGGAACAGATGTTCCTGCTCACCAAGCGGTGAGCTATTTCGTTTGACTGGATGGCGGCACGCGTGTCGTCCATCCAGTCGAACGAACCGGCCGTTCGGTACAGGTGGGTAGCAAGGACACTTACCGCTCACGAGACGAGAGGCCCCGCCGAGCCAAGCTCGCCGGGGCCTCTCGTCCTCAGTGGTCAGCGCGCTCAGAGCCCCCTGAGCAGCTGGGCGGCCGCGCGGGGCGCGTCCAGCACGGTCTCGAACGCACCGCGCACGCCTTGGGCCTGTCCGAGCTGGGTCTGGAAGGTCTCGTTGGCCTTCGCCATGTTGCTCTGCACCAGCTCGTTCAGGTCGTGACCGAACCCGGACTTGACGTCCGAGTCGTACAGGAAGCCGACTTCCTGTCGTTGCAGAGCGACATTGTCGATCTGGGTGTTCGCGTCGGAGTTGATGGCCGTCACCATCATGTCGCCGGTTTCCCGGTGTGCGGTGACCCGCTCGGAACTCATCCCCATTGCCTGTCTCCCTTCCGAGTCACAACCTGTTGGCGAGGTTGTAGTCCACTGATTTCTGTACCGTCCCGGCCGCGCTCGAGTCGTAGTCGAGGATGACGTCGCCGCCCTTCGTCATGGCGTCCGAAGTATCGGTCGCCACCCCGACATTGAAGGTGGTCGTCCCGTGCCGCGACGTGTCCACGTCACACATGGCGGGAACGAAAACACCGCTGCACGCGGAAGCTCCGTTCTCGACCGCTTTCGCGACCTGCGTCGAACCATCCGCCATGCCCTGGCCGAAGTCTTGGTGACGCACCGCTTGCGCACGCAACGCGGTGACGTCGTCGTCGATCAGATCCCAATACGACATGCTCGGTTCTCCTTTCCGTACCTGTCCTCCGGAATCTAGGCCGCCCGGCCGCCGTATCCCGGCCCGCGGCAAGTTCCTGCCAACGCCGTCTGGTGCCGCTCGTTTTCCCAGACGATCGGGACCGTGGCGACAATCATGGTGAAACGGCCGAGCCGTCGGCCGGCTCCGGAAATGCCTGCCGGCGAGCTGATCCTGCAGCCGCCGCCGGAGATCCCGCCGCCGCCCGCGCGGCAGTGGACGCAGATCTTCATGGTGCTGCCGATGGTGGCGATGATGGCGGCGATGCTGTTGATGTACTCCGGCAGCATGACCGGGCAGATCCGGTTCGTCATCTACGGCCTGATGGGCGTCGGCATGCTCGGGATGGTCGTCACCGGCTTCCTCCAGGGTGGTGGGCCGAGCAAACGAGAGATGGCCTACGCCCGGCGGAAGTACCTGCGCCACCTGTCCCAGCACCGGCTGCGGCTGCGCCGGTCGGTGCGAAGGCAGCGCGAGGCGATGGAGTACCTGCATCCGGATCCCACCACGTTGTGGTCGCTGGCTTCGAGCTACCGCCTATGGGAGCGGAGGAAGAACGACCAGGACTTCGGCATCGCCCGGATCGGCCGGGGCCCGCAGACGCCTTCACTCGGCCTGATCGCGCCGGACACCAAACCGCTCGAAGATCTGGAACCGTTGTCGGCGCTGGCCTTACGCCGGTTCATCACGACGTACACCACGGTGCACAGGCTGCCGATCGCGATCGCGGTCAACGGTTTCAGCCGGATCTTCCTCCGCGGCGACCGCACCACGTCACTCGGCGTCCTGCGCGCGATGCTGGCGCAGCTGGTCACCCTGCATTCCCCGGACGACCTCCGCATCGCGGTCTGTGCCGGGCAGGATCGGGTCGTCGATTGGGACTGGGTCAAGTGGCTGCCACATGGGCTGCATCCGGAACGCACCGACGCGCTCGGCCCGCTGCGCCTCGTCGCGCCGGGCATCCAGGCGCTCGAGTCGATGTTGGAAGAGGAATTGGTCAAACGTCCGCGCTTCGACCCCGAGGTGGACGTCCGGGTTCCCGGCCCGCATGTGGTGGTCGTCCTCGACGGCGGCTCGATCGCGGGCTCCGACCACCTGATGACCGGTGGTGGTGTCGAAGGGGTGACGGTGGTCGACCTCACCACGATGCCCCCGCGCGCGCTGGACCGGACCTCCGTGGTGCTCGCGGTGGACGCCGAGGGTGGACTGGTCAGCGAAACCATCGACGGGGAAGCCCCGCTCGGGCAGGCCGACACGCTCGGCCCTGCGGCGACGGAGGGGCTGGCCAGGCAACTGGCCCCGCTCCGGCTGACGGCGGGTCTGCGCGGTGAGGCCACGCTGACCTCGGAACTGGGACTCGCCGAACTGTTACAGCTCGGGGATCCCTACGAATTCGACCCGGCCGACACCTGGCTGCCCCGGCCGAACCGGGACCGGCTGCGGGTGCAGCTCGGGATCCAGGAAGACGGCACCCCGATCGAGATCGACCTGAAGGAGTCGGCCCAGGAGGGAATGGGCCCGCATGGCCTCCTGATCGGCGCGACCGGTTCCGGCAAGTCCGAACTCCTCCGCACCCTCGTTTTGGCGCTGGCCGTCACCCATCCGCCGAACTCGTTGAACTTCGCCCTTGTCGACTTCAAGGGCGGTGCCACTTTCGCCCGTCTGGACGCGCTTCCGCACACCAGCGCCGTGATCACGAATCTCGCCGACGAGCTGCATCTGGTCGACCGGATGACCGACGCGATCAACGGCGAGCTCATCCGCCGCCAGGAACTGTTGCGTGCGGCGGGAAATTTCTCTTCGCTGCGGGACTACGAGAAGGCACGGGCGGCGGGCGCCCCGCTGCCCGAAGTACCTACGCTCCTGGTGATCTGCGACGAGTTCTCGGAACTGCTGTCCGCCAAACCCGACTTCATCGACATGTTCGTCCAGATCGGCCGAGTCGGCCGCTCGCTGGGGGTCCACCTGCTCCTTGCCTCACAGCGGCTCGACGAAGGCAGGCTTCGCGGGCTCGAAGCCCATCTGTCCTATCGCGTCGGATTGCGGACCTTCTCCGAAATGGACAGCCGTGCGGTCCTCGGGGTGGCCGACGCGTTCCACCTTCCCCGCGCTCCCGGGCACGGTTTCCTCAAGGTCGGCACCGAGCCGATGGACCGGTTCCGCGCCGCCTACGTCTCCGGGGTCTACCAGCGCGACAACGGGATCCCGGTGCCGTCGACCGGACGGGAACAGCTGCAACTGCACGAATACACGACGGCCTATGTCGCTCCGGAGGTCGGTTCCGACGAGGTGGCGGAAACCGTCCCGGCCGAAGACCAGGACACAGCCGTCGGCGAGACGCTCCTCGACATCCTCGTCGACCGGCTGGAGGGTCAAGGCACCCCGGCGCACCAGGTATGGCTGCCGCCGCTGGACGAATCGCCCACTCTCGACGCGCTCCTGCCCGGCCTGACCGTCCACCCGGGACGTGGCGCGACCGCCGGCCCACCCGAACTCGCCGGGGCATTGCGGCCGGTGCTCGGGATCGTCGACCGGCCGTTCGAGCAGCGCCGCGACCTGCTGACACTCGATCTGTCCGGCGCCGCGGGCCATCTGATGGTGCTCGGCGCGCCGCAGACCGGCAAGAGCACCGCCGTGCGCACGCTGATCACGAGCCTCGCTCTCACCCACACCCCGCGTGAAGTGCAGTTCTACTGCCTGGACTTCGGCGGCGGCACGCTCGCCTCGATCAGCGGCCTGCCCCACGTCTCCGGCATGTCCGGGCGGCTCGACACCGGCGCGGTCCGCCGCACGGTCGCCGAGGTGGCCGCCCTGCTCGCCCAGCGGGAACGGATGTTCGCCGAGCACCGGATCGACGGGATCGCCACCTACCGGCGGCTCCGGGCGGGCGGCGGATTCCCCGAAGACCCGCACGGCGACGTGTTCCTGGTGGTCGACGGCTGGCTGACGCTGCGGAACGACTTCCCCGAACTGGAAGAGACCGTCAACGACATCATCGCGCGCGGCCTGTCGTTCGGTGTGCACGTGGTGGCTTCGTGCACACGTTCCTTCGATCTGCGGATGAACGTGCGGGATCTGTTCGCCAGCAGGCTCGAACTCAAGATCGGTGACCCGATCGACTCGGCCATCGACCGACGCGCCGCGATGAGCGTCCCGTCCGGAGCACCGGGCCGGGGGCTCGCCATGCAGGGGCACCAGATGCTGATCGCCCTGCCTCGTGTCGACGGGAAGGCCGAGGCGGGCGATCTCGCCGATGGGCTCGCCGCGCTGGTCGAAACCGTCCGCACGGGATGGCCGGGTGAACCCGCGCCGTCGGTCCGCCTCCTGCCCGGCGTCCTGCGCTACGAGGAACTTCCCGAATCCGACGAGATCAGCGGTCCCGAGGCGGGCCTCGCCGTCGGGATCCACGAAAAGGATCTTTCCCCCTTCCGGCTCGACTTCACCGCCGACCCGCATTTCCTCCTCCTCGCCGACACCGAATCGGGCAAGACCTCGTTCCTGCGGCTGCTGGCACGCCGGATCACCCGGGCCTATACCCCCGAGCAGGCCAAGATCGTGCTCATCGACCACCGCCGCGGCCTGCTCGGCGAGGTCGGGGACGACCACCTGCTCGCCTATGGCACCAGCGACACGCACAGCCGTGGCCTGCTGACCGAATTGGCCGGGATCTGCGAAAAACGGCTGCCCGGCCCGGATATCACTCCGGAAGAATTGCGGGCGCGCAACTGGTGGCAGGGCCCGGAGATCTTCGTCCTGGTCGACGACTACGACATGGTGGCCACTCACAAGGAACATCCGTTGCTACCGCTGCTGAACCTGGTCGCGCACGGGGCGGACGTCGGTCTTCACCTCGTGCTCGCCCGCAGGACCGGCGGCGCCGGGCGCGGGATCTTCGAACCGTTGTTCGGCCGGGTCAGGGAAGTCGGCGCCCCCGGTCTGATGATGTCGGGTGACCGGGACGAAGGCCCGTTGCTCGGCGGGATGCGGGCGCAGGTGCTGCCGCCGGGCCGGGGCTGGCTGATCGACCGGCGCGGGAGCAAGGGCCTGGTCCAGCTGGCCTGGCTGCCGCCGGAGGAGTAGCTCTGGCCGGTTCCTGTCGCGGCGGCCTGCCGGGGCGGGCGAAGTGATTGCCTTTCGGCGAAGACTCGAATTCAGGGGTGGAAAATGGGGCTTGGCGATGAGATCGACGGAGACACCAGTGCCATGGAGGTGTTCTCCCAACGGGTTTCGGCGCTCGTCGCCGAGGTGCCCGGCGGAGCACTCCGTCGTGGCGTGGATCCGGCGTGCGCCAACGGTCTGGTTCAGTGTGGCGACCTGGCCGGCATGGACGCCGAAGTCACCAAACAGCTACAGAAGTTCATCACGGACGTCATTTACGGGTTCAGTGCCTACGCCCTGTTCGTCCGTGACGAAGGCGTGAAGTACCTCGCGGCCGCCGAAAATGCCAAAAAGACCATTCTCCAGGGTCTGCGCGACCGGCAGGACACCGGACTGCCGACCGTCGCGCCGGAGTTCCCGGTCCCAGCGGACCAGCCGAAGTAGGAGGATTCCGATGGCGTACGAAGGGCTCTCGGTCGACCAGTTGCTGAAGCGGATCGAGGCGGAACTCCCGCATGTCAACAGACTCGACGACGCGGCGAAGATGTGGGACGCGGCACGGGAATGGATCGACGACAAGCTCGCTCGTTTCCGCGGCGAACTGCAAAGCCTCAGAAGCGAAGGCGGGTGGACGGATACCGCGGGTGAGCTTTTCGCCGCACAGGCGGAAAAGGACCTCGAGTCGTTGCGCTCGTGGACCCAGGCCACGGCCGAGGTCCCCGGCTATCCGATCCCGATGTACAACGACAACACCAACCTCGGACAGGTGGGGATCTCCGTCGGCTCCACGGCGGGCATAACCAGGTCCGGCGTGGCCGACGCGCTGCGAAAGCTGGCCGGTGACATCCAGACCACGTACAACAACGTGAAACTCCTGCGCGATGACTTCCACCTCAAATACGGCGCCGACGCCGACGCGAAAGCAAAGCACGAGCCGGACTACCAGCGGAAGATCATCGATCATCTCACCTCGCTCGGAATCAACTACTTCAGCGCGCAGTACGTGATGAGGAACGCACTCGGCGCACCGTGGAGCGGGCCCCGTGCGGCACCGCAGAATCCGGCACCCACCGCGTCCACGACCGACTGGGGCACCGGCGGGGCGGGCGACGGAACGAATGGCGCCGGGACGGACGGGACGCCGGTCGAACCGGCCGCGCCGACCGAACCGACCACCCCGGATTCCCCGGAAGACACCGGAGATCCGGATTCCCCACAAGAGATCATGGCCGCCGCTTCCTCACTACTGGACAGTGGCTCCCAGGCGTTGGACGCGGCAAGCGGGCTGCTGGGGCAATTCGGTGGTGGCAGCACGGATCCGACCGGCGACCTGACCCCCCTCGAACCCGGCGAATTGACGCCTTGGAGCCCGCTGCCCGGAATCGACCCCCTCGGCACGTCCGGTTTGCCCAGCCTGGCAGGCCTCGACGCCGGCGCGGCTGGCATCGGCGGCGGAGGAGGTGGCGCGCCGTCGACGGCGGGCCCAGTGCCCGTATCCGGCACGGCAGGCCTCGGCGCTTCGATGCCGGGAGCACCGCTTCCCGGGACCGGAACGACGGCGGGGGCGACGGGCGCGTCGCGCGCTGCGGCAGGAGGGATGGCAGGCCCGGGGATGATGCCCGCAATGCACTCGCCGCATGCCGGCGGGGGCGGTTCGTCGAGCGGGATCCGGCCCGGAGCCGCCGAGCAGGTCAACGCCGTCCGGTCGCGGAAGCCCGACAGCACACCGGGTGTATCGCTGCGGGGCCGGACCGGACGAGCCGGCGCCACCACCCCGCCGCCCGCCGCCGAACGGCGATGGGACGGCGAGAACACCGTCCAGTTGCTCGACGAGGAACTGTGGCAGGTCGGCCCGACCGGGTACGACGAACCGAAGTACCGCACCGGACAGTAAAGGAGGGGGCTCATGCCCGATTTCGTCGATGGTGACCCCGAAGCGATGGCCGCCTACTCGGGGCAGCTCAAGGCGCCGGACCTGCCGGGTTCGTTGAGCAGGCTGGGACACGGCCTGAACGCGTCCGGGTTGTTCGAGGGCATCGCGATGTCCTTGCTGGACAAGGCCGCGACCGCCGAGATGACGGCCTTCCTGACGAAGATCACCGAAGAACTCGTCACGGATTCGACGAAGGTGAAGACCATCGCCGCCGGCTACACGGCCGCGGACGCGGCGAGCGCGCTGTCCCTGGCCACGTCGTCCTTCAAAGTCGCGGAGAAGGGCTTGAGCCTGCTGAAGCAGGCATCGAGCTCGATCAGCCAGGCCCCGAAGTCCCAGAACGAATCCACCGAGGCATCTGCGGCCGACGGCTCGCAGGCGAGTGTGTGAGGAGCCACCGATGATTCCCTACCAGCTGCTCCCCATCGAAATGCACGACGCGATGGCCCGTGCCGAAGCCGGCAAGGCCCAGGCCCTGCTCGATGCCGCGAACATGTGGACCGAAGTGCGCGGCTGGATCGACACCACCGCGGCGGAGATCAGCACCCGGGTCGGCGAGCTCTCTCCGGAATGGACGGACGACGCCGGGCGGCTGCACGAAGAGCAGGCCCAGCGAACGCTGGCCGAACTCAAGTTCTGGGGCGACCGGATCGATCTGGCCAAACCCGCCGAAACGCTGACGACGCTCGCTTCCGACGTCACGGCGACCGCGGCGGCGGTGGCGGCTCTCTACGCGGAGTACCGGCTCATCGCGCTCAACCCGCTCGCCGCGCCCGCGGCTTTCGCACTTCAGCAGGCATCGGGCATGAAGATGACCGAACTCGGGGGGCATTTCGACCTCTCGATGCTCAGTGTCTGCGCGGCCGCGGGGATCGAGTCCCCGGCAGACCTGTTGCCCGAGCAGCAAGCCGTCTCGGCGGAGGGAAACTCACCGACGGACTTCCTCGCCGCCGCCGAGGCCGGGATGAACGCGCTCACCGAACTGCAGAGCCTCGCGGAGACAGCGGGATCGTTCGGCGGCGGGGCAGGATCCGGGCTTCCGGCATCCGAGGGCCTGAGCGGGCTGGGTTCGCAGAACGGCTCGTCCGGGATCTCCTTGGCAGGGCTCGCTCCCCTGCCGCCCACGGCGGGCTCGCTCCCGTCGCTCGGCGGTCTCCCCGGCGGTTCCGGCGTCCCGCCGATTCCGTCGGGGCTGCTCGGCGGGATCGGTGCGGCCGGCGGGCTCGGCGGGCTCGGCGGCGCGGCCAAACCGGTCGTCGGAAAGCGGGCCCCCAGCCTGGCGTCCGAGGTCCAGCCGGGCGCCGCGAGCCCTTCCGGGACCAAGTCCGCGGGGACGGGGGTTCCACCGATGATGTCGCCCCACGGCGGCGGGGGCCAGGCCACCGCGGGCACGCTGCGGCCCGGCTCGAGCGACCAGCCGACCGGGCGGAACGGCGCGTCACGCAGGACGTCGTCCGGGGGAAGCGACGGTGTTCCGGCGAAGCTGCGCGGCCGGGCCGCCAACGGCAATCCGGACGCCGGGTTCACGCTGACGCGCGGACGGCGGCCAGGTGAGTCCGAGTCGGGTTCGGTGCAGATGCTCGACGAAGACCTGTGGCGGCCGAACTCCCGCTGAGCCGCTTGTACGTGAAGGCCCCCTTCACTGCGCTAGACGCAGTGAAGGGGGCCTTCACGTCGTTCCCGTATCTCGCGTGATTGGGGGCGTAACTCGCGTGTTGTGCCTTCAAGCACGCGAGTCACGGTCAGCGGCGGGTCAGCCGCCCAGGGTTTGGCGCCGCGCGGCGGCCGGGTCGAGGCTCGGGCCCTCGGGCAGGCGCGCGACCAGACCGGCGGGAAGGCGCACCGGTCGCGCCGATGGGTAGCCGAGCATCTTCAGCACGTCGGGTGAAGCCAGCGGATAGCGGCGCCCCATGTCGGTCACGACGGTCAGCGTCCCAGCCGGGGCCTGTGCGGAGGGCATCGCCTCGACGACGATCGCGCTGCCCGGCGGAACGTGGACGCGGTCCGCGAGCGGGGTCCCGGCGGCGGTCCGGCGGGCGGTGGTGGACATCGGGTCCGCGGCGGGCAGTGCGGGGTCGACGGTCAGCGCGGGCGCCGCGGAGCCGTCGCCGAAGGTGGCGCACACGGTGGCGTCCTGGTCGCGCACGCGCGCGATGGCCGGACGGGTCGCGGGTGCCGCGCCGGCGTCGGCCCGGACCGGGTCCAGCTGACGGGACATGGTCGCCAGCGAAGGTGGCAGCGGCACGGTCTTCGGTTCGGTACCGGGATAGGCGGCGAGCATCTGGGCGCTCGCGCGCTGGACGTCGTACTGCAGTTCGGTGATGGGGCGCAAAGCGTCCCGCTCGGCGAGGTAGTGCTGCTGTCCGCCGCCGGAGGTCCGCACCATCAGCAGCATCCCGTTCCGGATGTCGGTCCGGCCGGGTACCGCGGTGGACACCTCGCCCGCCGCCGCGACCGGGAGCGGGCCGATCGGCGTGCCTTCCGGGAGCACGTCGAGCCACGCCCGGCCCACCCGCGCCCACGGTTCGGCGGTGAGCGCGAGCCCCGTGCCGACGGCGCCGTAGTCGTTGATCCGGTGCCGATGCCCGCGCCACACGACGAAGCGGTCGCCGGTCGACGTCGATTCCACCAGCAGCGCCTGGTCTCCCAGTTCCGCGCCGCCCGACGGCGACGCGCCCGCCAGCAGTACCGATTCCTCGATCCGGCTGCCCGCAAGGTCGCTCGCGGGCGCCGAGCACAGCGACCATGATCCGGTGAGCAGCTTTTCCGGGCCGGGCAAGCCGTCCGGCGCGTCGGCGATGCCGATCCGGGGCCCTCGCGGGACTCCGGCGAGCGAATCGCGCGAAACCCGTTCCGTGGTGCCGTGTTCGCCGAGCAGCAACAGCGCGGACGCGTAGTTCGCGACGGGGTGCAGCCGTTCGTCCAGGTAGACGTACCGCGTCCCGCTCTCCTTCTCCACGATGACGGCGGCGTTCTTGCGCCAGGCGTTGTTCCCGCCCGGCACGATCATCCCGTAGACCCCGACGCACGCCAGCGCCACGATCGCCAGTGCGACACTGGCGAACGCGGCACCGGACGGCCGCCGGAACGGTGGCTGTTCCGGGTCGGTCTCCCTCGTCACGAGCGCGGAGATCGCGCGCTGTACCAGGAATTGGTACGCCTGCAGTTGATCCCGTTTGGACGCCATCGTTTCAGCCCCCCAGTCCGCGCACGTAGCCGTACAGGCCGAGCACCGAACACGCCACCGGGACGACGGCGATCGTCACCAGGATCTCGAAGTATTCGGCGATCCGGCCGAGATACGGGTTGGCGGCGCGGGTGCTCAGCACGACGCCGGAGGCGATCACGCCCGCCGCCACCGCCAAGGACAGCGGCCCGGCCAGGACGAGCAGCAGCGAACGGTCCGCCATGAGCGGGCCGGCCAGCAGGCACCCGGCGCCGAAGATCCCGGTCACCAGCACCAGCAGCCGCTGCCGCAGGATCGGGTACAACCGCGCCCGCACCAGGAAACCCGCCGCGAGCAGGGCGACGAGCACGACGGCGGCCTCGCTGTCGCTGCGGATCAGCTGCAGCTGGCAGTACATGACGACGATCGCCGCGCCGCCCAGCATTCCGGTGAGCAGCGCGTCCGCTCTGGCGACGGCGGCGTGCACGAGATCGAGCGGTGGCTGGGGATCGTCGCGGACCAGGTCCGCGGTCGACCGCGGCAGCACCGGCATCGGCACCCGGCCGAGCCGCAGCGCCAGCGGCGCGAACGTGGTCGAGAGCACGAGGACCCCGCCGCCGAGCACGGCCGCCGACCGGTACCCCGCCAGGTCGTCGAAGGTGGCCAGCCAGCCGCCGAGCACCCCGAGCAGACCGACGGTGGCGGCCCCCGCGAACAGTTCGGGCGCGGCGACCACCCCCAGATGGCCGACGACGGCCGCGAGCAGCAGCGCCGCGCTCGCCAGCAGCAGATGACCGGCGGACAGCGCGCCGATCGGGTCGTCGCCCGCCAGCAGGAGACCGCCGCCGGCGAAGGCGAACGGAAGCGCGACGGCGGCGAGCACCGCCCCTGCACCGGCGTCGCGCAGCGCCCGCGCGAGCAGGACACCCGCGGCCAGCAGCAGCGCGGAGACCGCCAGCGCCCAGGACGCCGGTGACGTCCACGGCGGGCCGGCGCGCAGTACGGCGAGCAGACCGAAGGACATCGCCACCCCGCCGGCGGCCAGGCCCGCCTGCCGCGTGTGCCGCGGCCCCCAGGCCTTGCCGGTGCGGCCGGAGCCGGTGGCGATCGCGTCCACCAGGTCGTCGTACTCGGGCTCCGGCCATTCCGCGCGGCGCGGCGTCAGATGGAGGATCTCCCCGTCCCGGACCCGGTGCGCGCCCAGCGTCCGGTCCAGATCGAAGGGTGTCCCGTCGGCGCGGCGCAACTGCCAGCCGCCGCCGGCGACCCCGTCGTCGGCCATTCCCTCGCCCGCCCGCGCGAGCAGGCCGGGGAGGATTTCGGCGACGGACGCGTGTTCCGGCAGCGCCATGTCGATGCGCCGGTGCGGAGTGGTGATGGTGACCCTGACCAGGCCGGCAGTCTGCATGGGAAAAGGGTCGGCCAGCGGCCCGCGCGCCGGGCCGCCGCGGCAGGAACCTGCCGCCGGGAAAGTACTCCGAATCGGGTCTTCTTGCGCGACAATGGGGTCATGAGCATCGAGACAGGAGTCGGCGGACCGAGGCTGCTCGCCCAGGGCCCCATCGCCACCGTCTACGCGGGCCGGGATCCCGCCACGGGCAACGACTTCGCGATCAAGATGTTCCCCGGCGCCTTCGACCGCGAGACCTCCGCGTGGCTGGAACGCGAACGGAAGGCGCTGGCCGCCGTGCGCTCGACGCGCTCGGTGCTGCAGATCGACGACGTCCTGACCGACGCGGGCGGCCGATCCGGGATCCGCCGCGAACTGTGCCCTGGTTCACTCGCCGGTCTGCTGGATTCCGGTGCCAGGCTGGGTGTTCCCGACGTGCTCGCGCTCGGCGCCGCGATCGCGTCGGCACTCGCCGCGGCGCACGGCGCGGACGTCGTGCACGGCGGGGTGAGCCCGCACAACGTGCTGTACCGCGCCTCCGGCGAATTCGTGCTCGCCGATTTCGGGGTGGCCCTGCGTCGGCGATTCCCGCGCGACCCGATGTACGCGGTCGAGTACACCGCGCCGGAAACCCTGCGCGACGACACGCTTTCCCCCGCGTCCGACCTTTATGGACTCGGCGCGGTGCTCTACGCCGCGTTGACCGGCACACCGCCCTTTCCCCGGCACACCGGGCAACAGCCCGGTGAACGGATCCTCCAGGTGCTACGGGAACCGGTCGCGCCGATCCAGGACCCGGGCGTCCCGAGTGAGCTTTCCGCCACGATCTTTCGGTTGCTGGCCAAGGAACCGGCCGACCGGCCGCAGGACGTCGCGTCGCTGGCGCGGTTGTTCACGAAGCTGCGGCAGCCCGGCGGCGAAGTCGTCACCGGGGAACCTGTCGACGTATCGGCCGAAGAAGAAGACGCCGACGTCGAATTCGACGACTTCGCCGTGATCCGGCAGCCCGCCGCCCCGTCGCCGGTCCAGGTGGTGCGAACGCCGCCCTCGGGCGGCCGGACCCTGATCCGCGAGTTCAGCGGTCCGCTCAAGACCGAGCGACGGCTTCCCTGGAAGCCCGTCGCGCTGGCGGGCGCCGGAGTGCTCGCCGCCGGGCTGGCCGTGGTGCCGCTGGTCCTCGTCCCGGCGGAGATCGGCGGGCAGGCCGTCCCGGTCGCGGCCGCGATCCCGCCGCCCGCACCGGCTTCCGCTCCGGCGCCGGACGTCAAACTGGCTCTCGCCCCGCCGCGGGACCAGAGCGATCACGTGCAGCTGACCTGGACCGCGGAAGGCGAACTGGACTTCGTCGTGATCATGGCGGGCGAGCGGCTCGAGACGAAACAGCTCGTCGCCCACCGCCAGCGCAGTCTCGACGTCCCGGTCGACCCGGCGCGCCGGTACTGCTTCCAGCTCAGGGCGACCGACGGCCGCCACATCTACACCACCGAGCCGGTCTCGATCCGCGGCGCCCGCTGCAACCCGTGAGCGTTTCGTCTCGTGAGTGGTAAGGACGGTTCTAACCGTCCTTACCACTCACGAGGCCTTGGATCCCCCGGCCCGTCCCTTGACCGGCACCAGGGTTCGCGGCTCGAGTGCCGCCAGCACCCGAGCCGCGAACGGTCTGGTGGCCAGGCCCCGGCGTACCTCGCCGACTTCCTGCCACGCTCGCCGGACCGCGCCGTCGCCCACCGGGACGCCGGACCACAGCGTCACGTCCAGCACCTTGGCCAGCCTGGCGACCGGCTCGCGAATCCCCTCCCCGGCAAGCGATCCGGCCGATTCGGCGAGATCGCGCGGGGTCATCCCGATCCGGAACGGCACCCCGTGCGCGCGCAGCCGGTCACGGATCTCGTCCCAGGCGCCGAGCACCCCTTCCTCGCCGGTCCGGCGGCGGCGCCGTCGTGCGCGGATCACCTTCGCCGCCGGAACCCCCACGAGCCACAGGAGTCCGAAAAGGACGATCGCGCCGACGAGGGCGGGCCACCACCAGCTGACCCCCGCTTCCGCGTTCTGGTCTTCGGTGGAGTCCGGCTGCGTGCCCGGCGGGAGCTGAGGCGGCCGCAGTTGCTGTTCGGCGGGCAGCTGGGCCCTCGCCTTGGCGACCGCCTTGCCGGGGCCCGCCTGGCTCCGGCTCGATCCCACGGCCGCGGCGGTGGGGTCTAGCGCGACCCAGCCCGCCCCGGCGACCGCGACTTCGGGCCACGCCAGGACATCGCGGTTCCGGACGACGTGCGTGTCGCCGTCTTTCTCGGCCGAACCGCGGAATCCGACGACGAGCCGCGCCGGGATCCCGCTCATCCGCGCCAAGACCACGTACGCGGCGGCGAACTGCTCGCTCGTCCCTCGTTTGCTCTCCAGCAGGAAGTGCCGAAGCTGCGGCCAGCCGTGCCCGGTCGGCAGTTCCTCCGTGCCCGTCGCGACCTGGTAGTTCGTGCTGAGGAACCGTTCCAGCTGCAACGCGGACTGGAACGTCGGGCGCAGGCCGCGCACGGCGTCCTTCGCCACCTGCTCGACGTCGGGCGGCACCGCGCCGAGTCCGCCGAGCCCGCCCGGTGCGTGCGCGTCGACTTCGCCGGAGCCGAGATCGACCTCGGGTGACGACCAGCTGAGCCGGTAGTCCCGCACCGAGGTACTGGACGGCGATTCCAGCATCAGCGTGCCCGCGGACTGGTCCACCAGCGGGGTCAGACCGTCCACCCCGGTCAGATCCTGATGGCTCGGCAGCCAGGGTCCCGAAAGCCCGCGCACCTTGAGTTCGGCGCTGCCGCCCGCACCGCCGGGAGCGCCGTCCAGACCGGCGCCGAGCCGGTGGAGCCGGGAATCGGACAGCCAGTTCGCGCCGTCGAAACCGTTGAGCACGATCAGGCGCCACTGGTCGACCGGGGTGTCGCCGCGGTACCGGAACACCTCCTCGCCGGGCCGGATGAGCCGCTGGGCGATCTCGTCCAGCGGGTTGGCGACCCTGCTTCGCGGCGGCGGCGCGGCCTGGGTGTCCTTGAGCGTCAGCGGATCGCGGCCGACCGGATCGAGCACGGCGAACGCGACCGATCCGGCGACCAGGGCGACCACAGTGGACAGTGCGGGCCAGACCGCCGATCCCGTCACCCGCCAGGAACGCGGCACGCCGGGTGCCCGGCTCACGGACCGGACGCGGCGCCCCGACCACAGCAGGAGCCCGGCGGGCAGCGCGAACCCCAGCGCCGCCGCCACCGCGACGAGTCCCGTCAACGCCTCATACGCCTGCGCCAACCCGGCGACGGCCAGGCTGGGCACGAGCGCCACGAGCGGCTTCTTCAGTCGCAGCACCAGTTCAAGCCCGAGCACGACGGCGAGCAGCACCGACAGCGGCACGAAGAGCAGCTGTTCGGGGACCGGCAGCGCGGGCCAGGTGGACTGCAGCGTGAGCTGCCAGCCTTCGGTGAAGCCGCGCGCCAGCCCGCGCACCGAAGCGCCGGTCGGCAGGGCGGCGAGCGTGGTCGACGTCAGCACCGTCTCGATCAGCCCGAGCAGACCGAGCACCGCGACGAGCACGGGCCGATAAGGAGTCAGCTTGGGGAACTTCGCGGTCAGTTCGGCGCAGCCGTACGCGACCAGGACGACCACGAGTACCGGCACCAGCAGTTCCGCCCAGCCGAACACGGGCGCGAACAGCATCCCGGCGACGCCTGTCGCGCCGAGCAGCCCGGCGACCGCGAGCCGATCGAACCGGGCGCTCATGCCTTCCCCACCAAGGAGTTCCATTGGGCCGCGGCACCGGCGGCGTCGACCGCGATGATCAGTCCACCGGAGCCGGCCGACGGCCTGAGGTCACCGAGCCGGACCACGGTGTCGGGCCGCCAGCGGGCCGTGTGGCCGAGATCGGCGTCCGGGCCGGTGACCACCACGAGCACCCCGCCGGGGCGTTCGGCGGCGGCCAGGACCGAGGGCAGCAACGGCGCGTCGTCCGCCGCGTCCTGCGTGACGAGCGCGAGTTCGTCCAGCAGCGTCCTCGCCGCGCGCACCCCGCTGTCGGTCGGCGTGTCCGCGCCGGCGGAGGTGATCAGGCGGCAGTGCTGCCCCGCCGACGCCGACGCGTAGAACAGGGAAGCCGCCACCTCGACGGCCTCTTCGAAAACGGCGGGCGTCATCGACGCGGGCCGCGTGTCGAGCACGGTGGTGAACCGGGGCTGGGCGGGGTCGGCGTACTCGCGCACCATGAGCCGTCCGGTCCTGGCCGTCGCCTTCCAGTGCAGATGCCGGACCTCGTCCCCGATCACGTACTCCCGCACCGCGCGCAGATCCGCCGAACCACGCAGTGGCGGGTCGGTGATCGGGCCTTCGTGGTGGTGCCTCGGGTGCCCGGCCTGCGCCGCGCGCACCGAGTGCCGTCGCGGATGCACCCACAACCACGCGGAATCCCCGACGGTCCGGTCTCCGCGAGCGAGGTCGAACAGGTCGGGCCGATGCACGACGAGCGGGCCGACGCGCAGTTTCCCGCGTGTCGCCGTCGGGAGCTCGTAGTGGTACGTCGCTTCGGCGCCGGGTGCGAGCGGGCGGACCCGCAGTCGGTGCGTTTCGTTCCCGATCCCGTCCCCCGCGGCGAAACCGCCGTGCCGCCGCGAACCGGTGTTGCGCACGACGAGCGAGGCCAGCGCGGGTTTCCCCCGCTCGATCCGGTCCGGCTGGACGGTCCGGCCGATCTCGACCCGCGGCCGGAACCTGGTGGTGGCCAGCGCGATCAGCACCGCGCCCGCCGCGATCCCGGCGAAGGCACGGAAAAACGTGTACCCGGCCAGTTCACCGAGGGTGTAGGACCCGGCGGCGAAGGCCAGCACGATGACGCCGCGGCGGGTGAGCCGCACGCCTACCTCCCCATCGCGGCCATGGGAGCGGCCGTCGCGCCCAGGAGTTCGTCGACGATGTCGGCGGTCCGCCGCTGGTTGAGTTCCGCGTCGGGGGTCAGCACGAGCCGGTGGTCGAGTACCGGATGCGCGACGTCCTTGACGTCGTCGGGGGTGACGAAGTCGCGGCCGAAGGTGGCGGCGAGCCCTTGCGCCGCCCGGATCAGCGCGATGCTGCCCCGCGGGCTCGCGCCGTAGCGGACGTCCGGATGCGACCGGCTCGACGCGGCCAGCCGGACCGCGTAGTTGACGATTTCCGGTGCCAGATGGGACTTCCGGACCTCGTCGATGACCGACTGGACGTCGGCGATGCTCAGCACCGGCTTGAGTTCGTCCGGCGTGACCCCGGCACAGTCGCCCATCACGACGCGCATCTCGGATTCCAGATCCGGGTAGCCGACCGAAATCCGCATGAGGAACCGGTCCAGCTGAGCCTCGGGCAGCCGGTAGGTGCCCTCCAGTTCGATGGGGTTCTGCGTGGCCACCACGAGGAACGGCCTCGGCACCGCCTGGCCGACCGAATCGACGGTGACCCGGCGTTCGGCCATCACCTCCAGCAGCGCGGCCTGGGTCTTCGGTGTACCCCGGTTGATCTCGTCCGCCAGCACCACGTTGGCGAAGATGCCGCCGGGGTGGAACTGGAAGCGTTCGGCGTTCTGGTGGTAGACCATCACGCCGGTGATGTCGCCGGGCAGCAGGTCGGGGGTGAACTGGATCCGGCTCCACCGGCCGCCGATGCTGGCGGCGACACAGCGCGCGATCGTCGTCTTCCCGACGCCGGGCACGTCCTCCATCAGCAGGTGCCCTTCGGCGAACAGCGCCGCCACGGTGAGCCGGACGACCTCCGGTTTGCCGCGCACCACCGATTGCACGTTCTCGGCGATCTGCTCGTAGGCGACCCTGGGTGTGAGCGTCACAGAAGTTCCTTTTCCTTTCGTCGGCGCAGGCCGACCAGTGCCATCGGGCCGAGCCAGACCAGCGCGCCGCCGTTCATCGACGGCGAACCGGTCCAGCTGTCCGAACCTGTGCCCCCGGACGTCTTGATGGTGGCGGTCACCGTAATGGCGCCGAAATAGACCACGTTGTTGATGGGCAGACTGGTGGCACCGGAGCAGGCCTTCGAGGCCGAGACGGCGTCACCGTACTTCGCCTGGCAGGTCGCGGACGCACCCTTCCCGTTGGCCGTAATGTCGACGATCAGGCCGGTCCCCACCCGGACACCGGTGATGGTGATGGTCGGCGGATCCGACGGCACCGGCACGGTGACCTTCCGGCTGCCGGTGGCGCCGGTGAGCGTGGAGCCCGAACCGAACTTCGTCACCGCGCGGACCGTGACGGTCGCGGTGCCCGTGACCCCGGTGAATTCCGCGGACGTGCCCGAAACCGTGCGCTGGCCCTTGCCCGTCACGCTGACCAGGTAGTGCACCAGCGTGCCGCCGCGGAGGTCGGGCTGGGTCCAGCTCACCGAAACCTTGCCTGCCGCGGTGGCGTTCGCGGTGACGACCGGCGCCCCGGCCGGCCGGTTCGCGGGTCCTGGGATGACCGCCTTGGCGCTGGCGCCGGGGCCGATCCCCGCCGAGTTCTCCGCGACCACGGTGATCACATACGGGGTTCCGTTGCGCAGCCCGGAAATCGTCGTCCCTCGTGACGATCCGCCGACACGCGTGGACCCTCCGGTCCAGGTCACCCGGTAGCCGGTGATCCGCGCGCCGTTGTCCGCGGCCGGGCTCCACGAGACCTTGATCGAGCCGTCCCCGGACGACGCGCTCACCTTCCTCGGCGCGCCGGGCGGGGTCGCCTTCGCCACGGGCGGGGGCGCCTGCTGGGTGTTCGGCGGAGCCTGCTGCTGTTGTTGCGATGGCGGGGGCTGGTCGCCGGAGGGTTCCGGACCGGCCGACGGCGCGCCCGCGGTCTGGCTGCTGGCCGCCTTGTCGACGTCGACGTCGACCACCGTGCCGTCGTCGCCGTTGACGACCAGGACGTGCGAGCCGTCGGAGCTGTCGACGTAGATCCGGTTGTCCTCGCCCTTGGCCAGCCTCGGCGCCGTTCCCTGGCCCGGCACCTTCGTGGTCGACCGGAGCTTGCCGGTGGCGTCGTAGGTCAGCACCTCACCCCGGGTCTCGTCGACCATGGCGACGACGTTCGACGAGGAGAGCGGCCCGTTGAACCGGCTGCCCTTGGACAGCTCGACCGAAATCGGCTTCGCGGACGGGCGATCCTGGTCGAGGCCGCTGATGTCGATGAGGTGGAGCTGGTTGCGCTCCGGATCGGCGATGGCCAGCCGGTCGCCGACGGCGCTGTTGGCGACCTGCGCCGACGGCGAGAGCTTGATGCCGAGCGGAAGGCCGTCGCCGAGCCCGTCCGGGCCGACGCGGTGGAGGCTGTCGCCGGTGGTGTCGAGCACGACCGGCTGGTCGCCGACGAGCGTCAGCCCGCCGCCGTGTCCGGGCGGGAGCTGCGCGGGGCAGGTCATGACGGCGGCGCCCTTGGGCAGTTCGCAGACCGAGCCGTTGTCGACGCGGTGCGTCCACACCGTTCCCTCGGTCGTCGCGACCGGCCGGGACAGTGGCCCCCCTGCGGGCACTGTCGCGGCCGGGTCCCCGAGCCGCACGATCTGGCCGGCGTTGCGGTAGACCAGGTACGGACCGCCCGCGATCTCCAGCACGAACGGGGTTTCCGGCGCGGGCGGCGGCACGGACTCCTCCACGCTCAAGGTGGCCTTGTCGAACTCCGTGATGCGGTTCCGCTCGACCACGTAACCGGAACCATCTCCCTGCGCGACCTGGCTGCCGTTCGCCGCCGGCACGTCCGCGCGCGCGTCGACGCGGTTCGTCGAACCGTCGACGTGGAACGCGGACTGGGCGGCGTCGTTGTAGACCCAGTGACCGACCTGGACGAACTCCAGCCGCTCGGGGGTCGCCGCCTGTCCGGTCACGGCGAGGCCGACCAGCGCCAGGCAGCCCGCGACCACCAGCGCCACGGCCATTCTCGTCCTGGCCACCGCGCTGAACCGCTTCTCGGTGTTCACGCGATCAAGCTAGAGAGCGACCATGAAATTTCGATGAAACAGCCTGTCTCGCCGCTCGCGGGCGCCGTGTCATCGAAACCTCATGTTGGCCGGGGCAGCCTGAGGCGACACGGTTGAGGAGGCAGGACGATGACCGATCTCGGCGCGGCCAGGACGGGCGGGCGGTACCACGCGCCGCCCCCGCCGCTTCCCCAAGCCGCACCGGCCGCACCGCGGGCCGAGGCCATTCCCGATCCGCTCGCCTACGCCGCGCCGGCCGCGCGGGCCGCCGCCCGTGAGGCCGCGCTGGCCGCGCTCACCGCCGCTCGCCAGGCGGAGCAGCGACCGCGAGGATTCGCGGTGGTACCCGTACCCGCCACGGTGCCCGGTGCGCCACGGCCGAATCCACCGGCGCCCGTCGCGGTGCGGCGGTCCGGACGGTTCGGCGGGATCGGGGTGGCGCAGATCGTGTGCTGGCAACTCGTCCTCGTCGCGCTCGTCCTGGTGGCGGGGCGGCCATGGCCGCTGGCGGCCGCGGTGGTCACCGCCGCCGTCGTGGTCCTCGCGCTGACCACCGTGCGGATCCGCGGCCGCTGGCTCTACGCCTGGCTCGGTTCGGCGTCCGGCTATCTGACGCGGGACCGTGACCGGGATCTCCGGAACGCGGGAGAGGCGGGCCGGGCGCTGCTGCGCCTGCTGTCGCCGGAAGCGGCGGGGACGGCGGGCGAGATCGGCGACGAGACGGTGTTCATGGTCAGCCGTGCCGACGGGATCACCGCTGTGCTGCAACCGAAATCGGCCGTACGCGAACAGCCGATGCCGTCGCCGCTGACCTTGCTGCCGCCGGCCCGCGAACAGGCGTCGGACGTCGCCGCGCAGGTCATCCACCACGTCGGCGCGGACCGTTCACGGCCACCACGGGGCTGGGTCGCGTTGCAGGCGCTGCGCACCGTCGACGCCCACCGCGACGCGGATGTGCGGCAGGCACTCGGGAACACGGTCCGGCGGGTGCGGCGGCAGCTCCGTCGCGGCGGACTGCCGGTGCGGGCGCTCGCCGAAAACGAGGTCCTCGGCGTACTCGCCTCGCTGGCGCACGTCACGGCCGGCCGGGCGCGCATCCGTGAGGACTGGCGGTTCTGGCACAGCGGCCCGATCTGCCAGGCGACGTTCCGCCTCGACGGCTGGGACGCGCTTTCCCCGGTACTCGCGGCGGATCTCTCGCGCCGTCTGCTCGCCGCCGCTCCCGGGTCCGCGGTGACACTGGCCGTGACCGCCCGCCGGAGCGCCGCCGAGACCGAACCGCGCGTCAGTGCCTCGATCCGGATCGCCGCCGCGGGAACCCAGGCGGTGGAACACGCGGTGCGGGACCTGGAACTCGCCGCCCGCCGGGGCGGGCTCACCCTGGACCGGCTCGACGGCAGGCACGCCAAGGGAGTGGCCGCCACGCTGCCGCTCGGGGTCAGTTGAGCACGACGATCGCGGCGGTGAGCGCGGTCGCGTACAGCGTCCAGGCGAGGTACGGCAGCAGCAACGCGGCCGAAATCCGGGAAGACCGGCGGAAGTACAGAGCGGTGACGACGATCGCGACGTCGAGCAGGACGATGTCGGCGAGGGCGAGGCCGTAGGCGCCGGCCGCGAAGAACAGCGGCGTCCACGCGGCGTTCAGGACCAGTTGTACCGCGTACCAGGTCAGCCCCCGGCGGTCGCCACCCGCTTTCCAGTACAGCCAGCCCGACACCGCGATGGCGAGGTACAGAACCGTCCACACCGGACCGAACAACCACGCGGGCGGCGCGAACGACGGCCGTTCGAGTCCACTGTAGACAGAGCGGGCGTCGGCCGCGGCGAGTCCGCCGACGAGTGCGACCACCGCGACCGCGGCCAGGAACGGGAGGAACGCCAGCGGTGCGCGGAGTCGTCCTGGGATCGCAGTCATCTTTCGAGCGTACGGCCGCGAACACGCTCTCGCGCGCTCAAAACCCGATCGCGTCCGCGCGGGAACGACCCTGAGCTCGTCCGCGCGATGAACGACGACACTTTCCTTGCCCACGTGGCCGACACGCTGGCCGCGCTTCCTCGGTGCACGCCGTCACCCTCGGCGGGTCCCGCGCGCAGGACACGCACGGCCCCGGCAGCGACTGGGATTTCGCCGTCTACTACCGCGGCGGCTTCGATCCGGCCGACCTCCGGGCCGTCGGCTGGGACGGCGAGGTCTCCGAACTCGGCGCGTGGGGCGGCGGCGTGTTCGACGGCGGTGCCTGGCTCACGATCGACGGCAGGCACGTCGACGTCCACTACCGCGACCTCGGCTCCGTCGAACACCATCTCGCCGAAGCGCGGGAAGGCCGGTTCCACTGGGAGCCGTTGATGTTCCACCTCGCGGGCGTCCCGAGTTACCTGCCCGTCGCCGAACTCGCGGTCAATCGCGTGCTGCGCGGCGACCTGCCGCGACCGGACTACCCGGAAGCGCTGCGGGAAACGGCCCCGGCGATGTGGCGAGGCCGCGCCGAACTGACCCTGCGTTACACCCGTGGCGCCTTCGTCCCGCGCGGGCAGGCCACGGAGGTCGCGGGCGCGCTGGCCACCGCCGCGATGGCAGCGCGCGGGATTGCGCGAGATCGACACGGTCGTCGCGGGTTTGCGCGCGGACCCGGACGCCCTCGCCAAGGCGCTGGACGACGCGGAGACACTGCTCCGGACGGCCACCTGAACCCTGTGGCGCGTGTCACGGAATGACCGGCGATCTTCAGCGCTACAGAGAGATAAGACCCGTTCCGTACCAAGGGAGTGACATGTCCGCCACCGCCACGCCGGAAGAAACCGCTCTGGCCGTCCCCGCTCTCGACGACTTCGACTTCCCGCTCACCGATGGTGCCGCCTGCCGCATCGACGACCCGGACTGCGAAGCCTGCCAGTAGGGCTGCGGGCCACGTGTCCGTGAAGGCCTCCTTGCCTACCTTCAGGGTAGGGAAGGAGGCCTTCACGGCGTTTCGGGCACTAGCCCGGCCTCAGTTCGCTCGCCCGTCGACGGCCGCCACGATGAGCTCGGCGCACCGCTTGACCGGCAGGCCCCTTTCCCGGGCCATCGCTTCGAGGGCCGCCTGTGCGGCCTGCCCGTGCAGGCCTTCCGCGGCCAGCACTTTCAACGCCAGCTCGACGACGTCGGCGGCCGGCTGGGAATCGGGTCGGACCAGCATCGAAGAACCTCCGGCTCGCTCGGCGAACGGCACCGGGTACCCGCCCGGCGCCGTGTTCACACCCTCACCGCGAAGAGTTGCGATCCCTCCTGTCGTCGACGGCGGACCGCCGGACCTGCTCGGTGTGCATGCCGATCTCGCCGAGCCGTTCGGCGAATCCGGTGTGCTCGCGGGGCAGATGGGCGCGAAGGTCGGCCAGCGGCGCCAGAAGACCGGTGACGTCGTCCTCGCCGAGCACCGCGCTCAGCCTCTCGGCGCTTTCCTTGGCCTTGGCGTTCAATCCGTCCAGCGCGCCCGCCTGACCGGCCAGCTGCCGCAGGATCGCCGAGTTGCGCCGCGCCCACTCGGCCACCGCGCGATCACCCGCCCGCCGGTCTCGTTCCGCGTCGACCCGCGCCTCCCCCGTGCTCTCCCCGCCGTCGGACGGCCGCAACCGCAGGAACCGCCGCTCCGCCGCCTGACGGCTCGCGACCCCCAGCGCGGGGGCGAGCGCCGTCCAGCTGGTGCCGCCCGCGCGAGCGGCAGCGATCAGCTCCGGCTCCCAAGCCGCCAGTTGCTCACGGACCGTCTTCAACGCGACCAGCGCCGCCAGGAGCCTCTCCGGTTCCGAAACGCCGGAGCGGGCCTCGGCCACCACGTCGCGCACGGTGCGCACGGTCTGGGCGGGGTCTTCGTCCATGCCTGTCATCCAATCGACGACTCGACGGTTGTCATCGTTCCGATGACATGTTAGAACAGTAGTGCGTGTTGACACCAATGACAACGACCCAGGAGGTGGAACCCGATGTTGATGCGCACCGACCCGTTCCGCGAACTGGACAGGCTGACCCAGCACATGTTCGGCACCGCGAATCCGGGCACCTGGTCCAAGCCGGCCACCATGCCGATGGACGCGTACCGCGAAGGCGACGAGTTCGTCGTCTGCTTCGATCTTCCCGGTGTCACCGCCGAGGCGATCGAGCTGGACGTCGAACGCAACGTCCTGACCGTCAAGGCCGAGCGGCGGCCGTTCGCCGGGAAAGACGTCCAGATGCAGGTTTCCGAACGTCCGCTCGGTGTCTTCTCCCGCCAACTGTTCCTCGGCGAAGCGCTCGACACCGACAACATCGCGGCCGGCTACGAAGCGGGCGTGCTGACCCTGCGCATCCCGATCGCCGAGAAGGCCAAGCCGCGGCGCATCGAAATCACCGGTTCCACGTCGGACCGCAAGGAGATCCAGGCCTGAGTGTCCCGTCCGGTGCGGGCCCCGGGTCCCGCACCGGACGAGGCCGGGGAAAGAAAGGGAAGTCCTCGTTGCTCACCATGCCTGTCCGCCACCCGCACACCCGCGACGCCGTGTGGGGGTATCTCGCCGAAGTCACCGAGGTCCTCGGCGTCGGCCTCGAATCCTGCACCGTCGACCACGACAGCCCGGTCTCGGCGTACGTCGCGCTCGACGAGCGGCTCCCCACCCATCCTGAGCGCGACGTCGCGCTGCTGTGGGACGAGATCCACGGCTGGGCCGTGGCGATCGAGACCCACTCCGGCGAGGATCTCATCGTCCTCCGTTACCTGGGCGGGAAGACCGCCACCCCGCGTCCCGCCCAGGTCGCGCGCTTCCTCAGGGCCGTCCGCGAGGACGACCACAGCGTCGGGCAGCTCACCCCGCCGGATTTCGGCGTTCTGTCCGCCGCGCACGAGTGACCGCGGCTCGCGTCGGGTACCTCCGAAGGGCTTCGACCCGGAAGGAGTGAGCCGTGACCAGTATCGGCCTGCTGTACCCGACGCGGGACTGCGGTGAGGACGATTTCCTCGCCCTGGCGGGAAAACTGAGTCCCGGCCTCACCGTGGACTTCGCCTATGTCCCGTGGGGCGAGAACATCGGCCGGGTCGACGACCTCGACGCGGCCGGAAAACATGAAGCCGTCCGCGAACTCGGCGCACCGAGCAGGCTCGTGGCCGCCGCGCGGTTCGGCACGGCGCCGGACGTCGTCAGCTGGGCCTGCTCCAGTTGCAGCTTCACGCGCGGCCTCGACGGCGCGCTCGAACAGTCGCGTGTGCTCGGCGAACGGCTCGGTGTCCCGGCGCGCAGCACTTCGCTGGCGTACCTCACCGCGCTCGCCCACTTGGGCACCGGGCGCGTGGCGCTCGCCTCGGTCTATCACCGCGACACGACCGCGACTTTCGCCGGTTTCCTCGCGGAGGCGGGTGTCTCCACCGTTCATTCGGTCTCCGCCGACGCGCCTTCGGACCGGGCGCTCGCGGCCTGGGACGGCCGCCGCGTCACCGAACTCGCCGCGGCGGCCGACCACGACGACGCCGAAGCGCTGCTGATCCCCGAAACAGCCCTGCACACGACGCCGTTGCTCGAAGACCTCGAAACCGGCCTCGGCAAACCCGTGCTGACGGCCACCGCGGTGACCCTCTGGGATTCCCTGCGGGCGCTGGGCACCCCGCCGATCCGGCAGGGCCTCGGCGAGTTGTTCAGCCGTTGAGCCTGCCGCGCAGATCCTGCAGGATCTTCGTGAGCAGGCGGGAAACGTGCATCTGGGAGATCCCGACGCGTTCGGCGATCTGGGATTGGGTCATCCCGTCGAAGAACCGCATCGTCACGATCGCCCGCTCCCGCTCCGGCAGCCGTTGGAGCAGCGGGACCACGGTGTGCCGGTCCTCGATGTGCTCGAAGCGGGAATCCAGTTCTCCCACCACGTCGGACAGCGGAAGCGAACCCTCGCCGTCGTTGACCGGCCGGTCCAGGGACGACGTCTGGTAGCTGTTCGCGGCGAGCAGCCCTTCGCGGACGGTGTCGACGTCCACGTCGAGATGCCCGGCGAGTTCGGTGGGAGTCGGCGCGCGGCCGAGGGTCTGGGTGAGTTCCGTGGTCGCCCGCGAAAGCCGGGTGCGCAGTTCCTGCATTCCGCGCGGGACGTGGACCGCCCAGCCGGTGTCACGGAAGAAGCGCCGCACCTCGCCCATCACCGTCGGCACCGCGTACGCCAGGAAATCCCCGCCCTGCCCCGGATCGAACCGGTCCACGGCCTTCATCAGGCCGATCCGCGCCACCTGGATCAGGTCTTCCCGCGGCTGCCCTCGTCCGCTGAACCGGACGGCGATGTGCTCGGCGACCGGCAGCAGTTCGAGGATCAGGCGTTCCCGCAGACGCTCCCGTTCCGGGTGACCGGCGGGTAATGCGGCCATCTCGTCGAACCAGGGACGGCAATGGGAGTAATCGTCCCTGCGCCGTGAACGGCGGTCACGAGGAGCCGGGACCGCCTCTTCCCGCAGGACGACGTGATCGATGTCTTCCATGAGCGACGTAGCGTTCACCAAAGTCACCTTCGTCCTTTGTGGACCGACATGAATCCGCTCCCCTCGTCACCGTTTTGATACCCGACGGGCGGGGACGGTAAACATCTGCCCTGGACGGGCGATCTTTCGATTGACCGCTGGGCCGAACGGGTATCCGCAGGTCAAGACGAAGGAGGAGCCGTGCCTGAACAGAGCTGGAGCGACAAACGCGAACGTCAGTACGAGCACATCAAGTCCTCTCAGAAGAAACGCGGCGCGAGTAGCGGCCGCGCCGAGGAGATCGCCGCACGCACGGTGAACAAGAACCGCGCCCAATCCGGTGAATCCAAGACCGCGAGCAAGAGTTCGACCAAGGACAAGTCGCCGCAGAAACGCGGCGGCCAACGGTCCGGCAACCGGAAGGGTCCCGGCGGGCCGACCAAGGACCAGCTCTACAACGAAGCGAAGAAGCGCAACATCAAAGGCCGGTCCACCATGACCAAGAAGGAACTGCAGAACGCCCTCGGCCGCTGATCGGAGGCAGGATGGACCACTCGCGCGCACCGGTGCTGGAAGCCATCGAGGCCTATCGCCGCGCGGGCGGCCTGGCCTTCACCCCACCGGGGCACAAACAGGGCCGCGGCGCGGATCCGCGCGTGCTGGAACTGCTCGGCCGTGACGCGTTCGCGTCGGATCTGCTCACCCTCAACGGTTTGGACGACCGCCGCATGTCGCGCGGCATCCTCAGCCAGGCGCAAGACCTGATGGCCGACGCGGTGGACGCGGAGCACACCTTCTTCTCCACCTGCGGAAGTTCACTCTCGGTCAAGAGCGCCATGCTCGCCGTCGCCGGGCCGGGTGAACGTCTCCTGGTGTCCCGCAACGCCCACAAATCGGTCGTCGCCGGGCTGGTGATCAGCGGGGTGCACCCGGTCTGGGTCCGCCCCCGGTACGACGAGGAGCACCATCTCGCGCATCCTCCCGGCCCGGAAGAGGTCGAGGCCGCGCTGGCGGACGCGCCCGGCGTCAAAGGCATGTTGCTGATCACCCCGACCGACTACGGCACCTGCGCCGACATCCGCGGGGTCGCCCGCGTCTGCCATGCCGCGGACAAGCCGCTGATCGTCGACGAGGCGTGGGGTGCCCACTACCCGTTCCACGACGACCTGCCGACCTGGGCGATGGACGGCGAAGCCGACCTCTGTGTCACGAGCACGCACAAGATGGGCGGCGGGCTCGAACAGGCGTCGGTGTTCCACCTGCGAGGCGACCGGGTCTCCCCCGACGTGCTCAAGGCCAGGGAGGATCTTCTCGGCACCACGAGCACTTCCGCCCTGTTGTACGCCTCCCTCGACGGCTGGCGCAGGCAGATGGTCGAGCACGGCGAAGAACTGCTGGGCAACGCGCTGTCGCTGGCCTCCCGCCTACGAGCGGAGATCGAAGACATCCCGGGCCTGCACGCGCCGGCCGCGGAATTCCGCCCGCTCGCGTTCGAACACGACCCCCTCAAGATCGTGGTCGACGTCGCCGGCCTCGGCATCACCGGCTACCAAGCGGCCGACCATCTCGCCGAACGCCATCTGCACACCGGGCTGTCCGACCACCGGCGGATCGCGGTGCAGATCACCCACGCCGACGACGAGGAAACCGTGTCCGCCCTGATGAGCGGCCTGCGCGGGCTGGCAGGACACGATTTCGAGCGGCGACCGGCGGTCGACCTGCCTTCGGCCGCCGAACTGACCCTGGAAATGCGGATGTCGCCCCGCGACGCGTTCTTCGCCGACGCCGAGCACGTGCCGCTCGACAAGGCCGAGGGGCGCGTCAGCGCGGAGATGGTCAGCCCCTACCCGCCGGGTGTCCCGGCGATCGCTCCCGGTGAAGTGTTCACCGACGCGATCATCGATTATCTCCACACCGGCGTCCGCGCCGGCATGTTCGTCTACGACGCCGCGGATCCCGAGCTGGGCACGGTCCGCGTCGTCGCTTAGCCGCCGACCACTTTCAGCGTGGGCATCAGTCCGGTGAGTTCGATGGCCCGCCGCAGTACCTTGGACGGCGCGAAACTCAGGTCGATCCCGGCCTCCGCGCAGTGACGATTCAGCTGCACCAGCACGGAAAGACCCGAGGAATCGCAGAAGCCGACTCCGGTCATGTCGATCACCGCGGCGCCGGGGCCGTCGGCCAGCAGTTCGAAGAGCCCGGCCCGGAGCCGAGGACTGGTCGAAATATCGATGTCACCCGCCACTTCGACGGTGATCGCTTCTTCCGAACGGGCCGTCTCGACCACGACGAGAGGAGCGGCCTGCCCGGCTTCGGTATCGATCGCCATCCATCGAAGGTAGAAGGGTGTGTTCAGGACCGCAACCGTCGCGACAGGTCCGTCCGCTCAGGACGACTTGGCCACCTCGCGCGCGATCTCGTCCTTGTCCATCTTCGAGGCACCCGTCACACCCGCGTTGCGCGCCTGGGTCAGCAGTTCTCGTTTGGTGGCCTCACCGGGACGGTCGCCGAGATGCGACGCCCGGCTGTCCACGAAGGCCTTCCCCAGTTCGCGGCGCCGTGCTTCGCCCAGTTCGCGGCGCATTTTCGGCAGTACGGTGGATTCCTCTTCCTCCACGTGATGCGTGACCGCCTCGACGAGGTCGGAGAGCACCTTGTCGAACTCCGCCGATTCGGGTTCGGTGCCGTTCAGCTTCACGAGCAGTTGCTCGGCCTCGGCGTGCTCCTTTTGACCGTGCGCGACGTCTCCGGCCACGGCCGCCTCCTCGGTGCGCGATCAACCCGACGCCCCCGGATACCCACTCCCCGCGGATTCATGCGCCGAATCGGGGCTATCCTCGCCGTATGGCCTGCCGTATCACCGAGCTCATCCTCGACTGCGCCGACCCGGCCCGGATGGCGGCCTTCTGGTGCGAAGTGCTCGGCTACGTCGAAATCGGCAAGGACGGCGACGACGTAGAGATCGGGCCGCCCGGCGTCGGCTTCGGCGGACCTCAGCCCACGTTGATCCTGAGCCGCAGCGAAGATCCGAAGCCGGGCAAGCTCCCGCTGCACCTCGACGTGAACCCCACCGACCGCGATCAGGACGCGGAACTGGAGCGGTTGCTCGCCGCCGGGGCGCGGCCCGCCGACGTCGGCCAGACGGGGGAAGAGTCGTGGCATGTGCTCGCCGACCCCGAGGGAAACGTGTTCTGTCTTCTCCGCGCACGGGTCGATCCCTGAGGCACTGTCCACATCGGACTCGATTGGCGGATGACGCCGCGGGGTACCCGGTGGAGAACACCGAACATGACTGGATGGTCAGCGATGGCGGACGAACGACTGTGGCAGCGCGACAAGGCCGGATTCGGCTCAGGCGAGACCATGTCGGCGGGCCCGCTGGCCGAGCAGTTCGTCGAACTCACGCGCCTGCTGCTGGCCGCCTCGACACCCGCCCAGGTCCTGCGGCAGATCGTCGCCGCCGCGTACCGGGTCGTCCCGGGCGCGGACCTGGTGTCGGTCACCCTGCGGGCCCCGGACGGGGGCTTCCACACCCCCTTCTCGACCGGCGAAGTGGCGCTGGAGCTCGACCAGGTGCAGTACCGGGCGGGCACGGGGCCGTGCGTCGACGCCGCCGACAGCGAAAGTCCCGGGTACATCCGCACTGAGGAACTGAAGGCGGAGAAGAGGTGGCCGGACTTCTCCCGGGCCGCCGTGCGGCACGGTTTCACCGCGATCCTGTCCACCGTGCTGGTGCCCGACGCGGCTCCACCGAGGCTGCCCGGTGCGCTGAACATCTACAGCCGCCGCCCCGGGGCGCTCGATTCGCGGGCACAGGACACCGCGTTGCTGCTGGCGACCCACGGCTCGCTCGCGCTGGCGACCACCAACGCGGTGAGCCGGGCGGAGCTGGAAGCGAGCCATCTCCGGCGGGCGGTCGAATCGCGCGACGTCATCGGGCAGGCGAAGGGGATCCTCATGCAACGACGCGGCCTGACCGCCGACGAGGCCTTCGACCTGCTGCGCCGCACCTCCCAGGACCTCAACGTCAAACTCGCCGAACTCGCCCGCACCCTGGCGACCCGGCACACGGAGCTCGACATCCCGTGAAGCGCGTGAAGGCCCCCTTCCCCTTGGCTGAGCCGAGGGAAGGGGGCCTTCACGCGCAACGGCCTCAGGCGAGGTCGAACCGGTCCAGTTCCATGACCTTGGTCCAGGCCTTGGCGAAGTCCGCGGCGAACCGCTCCCGCGCGGCCTGCCCCGCGTAGACCTCGGAGAGCGCCCTCAGCTGGGAGTTCGAACCGAAGACGAGGTCGACCGCGGTGGCCGTCCACTTCACCGCGTCCGTGGTGACGTCGCGGATCTCGTACACGTTCTCCTCGGACTCCGACACCTTCCACTTCGTACCCGGCGAGAGGAGGTTGGTGAAGAAGTCGTTGGTGAGCACGCCCGGCCGGTCGGTGAAGACACCGTGGCGGGTGTCACCGGCGGTGATCCCGAGCGAACGCAGGCCTCCGACGAGGACGGTCATCTCCGGCGCGGTCAGGTCGAGCATGTACGCGCGCTCGACGAGCAGGACCTCCGGCTGCAGCTTCTCCTCGGGACGCAGGTAGTTGCGGAACCCGTCGGCGCGCGGTTCGAGCAGCGCGAACGACTCGGCGTCGGTGTCCTCCTGCGTGGCGTCGGTGCGGCCGGGGTGGAAAGCGACGCTCACCTCGGTGCCGGCGTCACGCGCGGCCTTCTCGACGGCGGCGGAGCCCGCCAGCACGATCAGGTCGGCCAGCGAGATCTTGGCGCCACCGGCGTCGTTGAACTCGCGCTGGATGCCTTCCAGCGTCTCCAGGACGGTCCTGAGTTGCTCCGGCTGGTTGACTTCCCAGTCACGCTGGGGTTCCAGGCGGATCCGCGCGCCGTTGGCACCACCGCGTTTGTCGGTGGAGCGGAAGCTCGCCGCGGACGCCCACGCGGTGCCGACGAGCTGGCCGACCGTGAGTCCCGACTCGAGCACCTTCGTCTTGAGGGCGGCGATGTCGGCGTCCCCCACGAGCTCGTGGTCGACGTCCGGCACCGGGTCCTGCCACAGCTGCGGCTCGGGGACCCACGGCCCCAGGAAGCGGCTGACCGGGCCCATGTCGCGGTGCAGCAGCTTGTACCAGGCCTTGGCGAAAGCCAGGGCGAACTCGTCCGGGTTTTCCAGGAAGCGGCGCGAGATCTTCTCGTACGCCGGGTCGACGCGCAGCGCCAGATCCGTCGTGAGCATGGTCGGCTTGTGCTTCTTGGCCGGGTCGTGCGCGTCCGGGATGATCGCCTCGGCATCCTTGGCGACGTACTGCTTCGCGCCGCCGGGGCTCGTGGTGAGCTCCCACTCGTAGCCGAAGAGGATCTCGAAGAACCGGTTGCTCCACTGCGTCGGCTTGTCGGTCCACGTCACTTCGAGACCACTGGTGATCGTGTCGGCGCCCTTGCCGCTGCCGTGGGTGCTCAGCCAGCCGAGGCCCTGCGTCTCGATCGGGGCGGCTTCGGGCTCCGGGCCGACGTGGTCGTCGGCGATGCCCGCGCCGTGGGTCTTGCCGAAGGTGTGCCCGCCGGCGATGAGCGCGACGGTCTCCTCGTCGTTCATCGCCATCCTGGCGAAGGTCTCCCGGATGAAATGCGCCGCCGCGGCCGGGTCGGCGTTGCCGCGCGGCCCCTCCGGGTTGACGTAGATGAGGCCCATCTCGGTCGCGCCGACGTCGGGCACCATCTCGGTGTCACTGGCGTAGCGCTCGTCACCCAGCCAGGTGTCCTCCGGGCCCCAGAAGATCTCCTCGGGCTCCCAGGTGTCCACCCGGCCGAAGCCGAAGCCGAACGTCTTGAACCCCATCGATTCCAGTGCGACGTTCCCCGCGAGCACGAGCAGGTCGGCCCACGAGATCTGCTGGCCGTACTTCTCCTTGACCGGCCACAGCAGCCGCCGCGCCTTGTCGAGGTTGGCGTTGTCGGGCCAGCTGTTGAGCGGGGCGAACCGCTGCGCGCCGTCACCGGCGCCGCCGCGGCCGTCGTGGATGCGGTAGGTGCCCGCGGCGTGCCAGCTCATCCGGATCATCAGGCCGCCGTAGTGGCCGAAGTCGGCGGGCCACCAGTCCTGCGAGGTGGTGAGCACCTCGACGATGTCCCGTTTGAGGGCCTCGACGTCGAGTTTGGCGAATTCCTCGGCGTAGCTGAAGTCCTCGCCGAGCGGGTTGGCCTTGGGCGAGTGGACGTGCAGCACCGACAGATCGAGCTGGTTAGGCCACCAGTCCTTGTTGGTACGCGGGCGGCCACCCGTTTTCGGTGTCGGCGAGTCGATCGCCGGGTTCTCGCTCTCGCTACCGTGCGCGGTTACGGAGTCGTGGGCCACGGGGCAGCCCTTCTCCGGGGTGTCACTCATTTCTTTCCTTCCGGGCAGGCGAATTCATCGCTGGACGGGGTCGGCCGCGCAGCCGGGGCACAGGCCCCAGTAGACGACCTCCGCCTCCTCGATCACGAACCCGTGATCGTCCGAGGCGGTGAGACAGGGGGCATGTCCGACGGCGCAGTCGACGTCCGCGATCGCACCGCAGGAACGGCAGACGACATGGTGATGGTTGTCCCCCACCCGGGTCTCGTAACGGGCGAGCGCGCCGGCGGGCTGGATACGCCGGATCAGACCGGTTTCGGTGAGCGCCCGCAACACGTCGTAGACCGCCTGGTGGGAGACCGTGGGAAGGTCGGCCCGCACCAGCGCTATCACCGTTTCGGTGTCGACGTGCGGATGATCGCGCAGCGCCGCGAGCACGGCCAGCCGGGGCCGAGTCACGCGCAGCGAAACCGCTCGCAGCTGTGCCTCGAAGTCGGACATCACCATGGACGATAAGAGCGTCTCTGGAACCGGTCAAATCAAGACCCCCGAGGAGTGAGGGCCGGTTTCGGGCCGGGCGACTCCGGGTAGCCGGTGAACCGGGCCATGACTTGCGTGAGGTGAGTCCATGACAACGACCGGAAGAGGCACCACCGACGTCGAAAGTCTCGAAAACGCCGTCGACGTCCTGCGCGCGCTGGACTACCGGCAGGGCGGCGCTTTTTCCCACGACGCGGTGCACGTCGTGAAATCGGTCAGCCTGCCGCTCAATTGGGGGACGGTCCCCGGCACGCTCCGGTCGCGGCTGCTGACGGTGCTCGCCGATCTGCACAATCTGCTCGGCTGGACGGAATTCGACATCGGCCGCCGGATTCCGGCGCGGCTCCGGTTCGACCGCGCGCTCGGTCTCGCCGCCGCGGCGGGCAACGACAATCTCATGGCCAACATCTGTTACCGCCTCGGCAGGCTGGCGCTGCACCATGACGACGTCGAGGGCGGGTTGGACCATCTCCGCCAGGGCAATGCCGCCGCCCATCGCTCCGGTTCCCTGCGAGCACAGGCGATCCTGACGATCAACGAGGCGTGGGCACTGGCCAAGGCAGGTGACGAGCGCGCCGCCCTCGCGAGCTTGACACGGGCGGGGTGTCAGTTCGAGAGCGCGGACACCTGGGCGGCGGCACGCCCCTGGGAAGCCTTCTTCGGCACCACGGACATGGGCGCGATGCACGGGACCGTCCTGACCGAATTGGCCAGGACGGCCACCTCCCGGCACAGCGAAGAGGCGATCGCGCGGCTACGCGACGCCGTCGGCGGCTACGGCAAGGAAATGTCCCGCAGCCTCGCGCTCACCTTGATCATGCTCGCGCAGAACCACGCGCTCCAGGGCGATTTCGACCAAGCCGTCCGCACCGGCACCGAGGCGCTGGACCTCGCGCGCGGCCTCGGTTCCACCCGCACCAAGGATCGGCTCGCGCCGCTGGCGGCCCTCCCGCGCCGACACACCGATCCAGCGTCCCGCGACCTGCTCGCCCGGATCGACGGCTATCGCGCCGAACCGAGTCCTTGACCGGCGAACCGCCGTCCGAGCAGGACCGCGGTCGCCGCGAAGCCGAGACACAGACCGGCCCAGACACCCCAGCCGCCCCAAGCGAACACGTAGGCGCACAAGAACATCGCCGGCACACCCACCGCCCAGTACCCCACGAGAGTGCAGCGGAGGCCGGAAACGGTGTCACCGAGCCCACGCAGCAACCCGACGAGGATGTTCTGCGTTCCCTTGCTGTACTGCTGCGCGATGGCGAACACCAGCAGGGCCGACGCCGTGCCGACCACCACCGTATCGGCCTCGTCGTGCAGGAACGGCCACAACAGCACCTCCGGCACCACCAGGTACGCCAGGCTCACCACCGCCATGAGTGACCAGGAAAGGGTGAGCGCCTGGCGGGCGATCACCGGCGCCCGCCCGCGATCGCCGTGGGCGACCGCGCGACTGACCAAAATGGACGATCCCTGCGACAGGCCGATGTTGGCCTGGTAGACGATGTACGCGAGCTGGTTCGCGACGTTCGACGCGGCGAGCATCGCCGGGCCGAAGGCGCCCATCAGCATGGTCGCGATCGAGGTGATCGCGGCTTCCGACCCGTAGGTGAAACAGATCGGGGTCCCGTGCCGGACGATGCGCCGGGCCACCACCGGATCCGCGCGCCAGAGCGCGAGCGAAACCATGGGACGCAGCAGGGGATCCCGCCTGACGGCCGAGGCGAACACGGCGAGCGTGAAGAACTGGACCAGCGTCGTCGCCAGGCCGATCCCGGCGACGCCCAGCTCGGGCAGGCCCGCCCAGCCGTAGACGAACGCCGCGTTGAGGAAGGCGTTGACCGCGATCGACACCAAGGTCACGGCGAGGAGGGAACCCGGGCGCCGCAGCCCGACGGCGAACTGGCGCATCACGTTCAGCCACACCATGGGGAACAGCCCGCCCGCCAGCGCGAACATCATCGCCCTGGCGAGCGACACGATCTCCGGTTTCTGCCCGAGCAACGGCAAGGCGGCCGCCAGTCCACAAAGGATGGACGCGCCCACCGCCGCGGTCAGGGTTGCGACGAGCAGCGCGGACCGCAGGAGCGACCGGATCTCGTCCCGCGCCCGCTCGTCGAGTTCACCGGTGCCGGTGCGGAGTTCCCCCGCCCCGGCCGCCGTGGCCACGAGATTCCCGACGCCGGTGACCATGCCGACGCACATGGTGCGGATCTGGTTGTAGAGCAGGATCGCCAGCCCGCCCGCCGCCACCGCGGTCACGCCGAGCAGCCCGAGCATGGCCAGGTCGACACTGGTGAGCGCCACCTGCGCCAGCTGGATTCCCGCGATGGGCGCGGCCAGCGCGACGAGCGCGCGGTATCCGCGGGCCGCCACCGCCGTGCTCATACGCCCACCGCCACCGGACGAGCCGTCCGGTCGCGGGTGGCCGCTCGCACGGACGCGGCGTAGGTGGCGAACCAGCGCTCCATCCGGCGATGGGCCAGTTCGTCGAGCACTCCCCTGGCACGCAGCCATTCGTCGTCGTAGACCGAGTCGAGGTACTTCTCCCCCGCGTCGTTGCACAGCACCACGACGACGCTCCCGGCCGGATACGCGTAGAGCCGCCGGAGCGCGACGTGGATCGCGCCGCCGGTGGTCCCGCCGACCAGGACGCCCGTGCGCCGGGCGACGACGCGAGCCCCGGCGAAGGCGTCGCTGTCGGACACTCGATGGGCTTCGTCGATCACCGACCGGTCGACGTTGTCCCCGACCGGGAAACCGGCCGGACTGCCCGCCCCGGTCTGGTGGTAGATCCCCGGCGCGCCACCGAAGATGATCGAGCCGACGGGTTCGACCGCGACCGCGCGGGTGCCCGCCCCCGCCGCGCGCAGGAAGCGCGCCGTCCCGCACAGGGAGCCGCCGGTACCGATCGCCGCGACGAGCACGTCGACGTCGCCGAGCTGCCCGAGCAGTTCCCGCGCCAGACCGGCGTACCCGTTGCCGTTTCCGGGATGGTTGTGCTGATCCGGATGGTAGGCGCCGGTTTCCGCGGCGATCCGGGCCGCGACCCGCCGCCGCTGGACCGAACTGACCCCGCCGTCCGGCGGGCCGTCGACGAACACCAGTTCCGCGCCGAGCGCGCGCAGCATCCGGAGCTTCTCCCGGGCGGCGTGGTGGTCGACCACCGCGGTGAACCGGTAGCCGCGTTCCAGCGCCACCAGCGCGAGCCCGTTGCCGGTGTTGCCGGAGGTGGGTTCGACGATATGCCCGCCCGGCCGCAGCCGTCCTTCGAGTTCCGCCTCGTCGATCATCTGCCTGGCCATGCGCACCTTGCACGAGCCGGTCGGGTTGAGGTGGTCGAGTTTGAGCAGGAGACGCGTCCCGGTGCCGGTGCGCGCGAGCTCCAGCAGCGGCGTGTTCCCGATCAGCTCGGACGCGCGCCGGACGATCGTCATCGGATCTCCTGGATCGGGTAGTCGGTGTCGACATGCCAGCGGTCGCCGTCGACCACCACCTTCGGGGGCAGGGGAAGCTGATGGAAGCCGCTCTCGTTCTTGTCCATCTGGTAGCCGGCCGTGTTGGGGTACACGAGCAGATCGCCGGTCCTCGGCCGCGCGGGCAGCTCGACCGCGCGCCAGGTCAGCACGTCGTACTCCATGCAGCTCGAACCGGCGACGACGGTGCGTACCGGCGTGCCGTCGACTGCTCCCCGGCTCACGAGGAGCGGGTCGGGCAGGAATTCGCTGCCCTTCCACTGTTCGGACAGGCTCATGGACAGACCCGCGACCGTGGTGATCAGGTGGTCTTCGGCGGGTTTGCAGCCCAGCACCGGGAACACCGAGAACCCGGCGCCGTCGACGAGGGCCCGGCCCGGTTCGAGCAGCAGCTCGATCCCGGCCGCGCGCAGGCGCTCCGCGAGCGGTTTCCCGGCGATCTCGTGCCGCAGGATCGCGGTCACCATGGCCGCCCCGGCAGGCGCCTGGTGGTACGGGTAGGTCCGGGCCGGGTTGCGGCCGGCGTGGAACCAGCCGTCGTGCCTGCCGGACTCGAACCGCGCCCAGTCACCGGCGTCCACATAGGACACGGCGATCCCGCCGCCGATACTGATCTTCGACGCGGGCCGGCCGAGCGCGCGGGCGTCGTGGCACAGATCGATCAGGTACGCGGCCAGTTCCGCCCGCGGCTCGGGCGCGTAGCCGTCGAGATGGAACGAGAAACCGCGCAGGACGACCGATTCGGCGCACTGCCGCACAGCCGCTTTCAAGGCGTCGGGCGCGAAGCCGAACCTGCTCTCCGGCGCGGACGGCGGCCTCACCCGCAGCAGCACCTGGGCCGTCTCCCCGAGTTCGATGGCCATGCGCGCGACGCGTTCCAGTTCGTCGGCCGCGTCCACCGCGATGAGGCAGCGATGCCGCAGGGCGAGCCAGAGCAGGCCGTCCGGTTTGGCGGCGCCGGTGACCCCGATCGCCTCCCCGCGCAGGCCGTTGCCGAGGGCGTGCACCAGTTCGGGCACGCTCGCGACGTCGACGCCCGTGCCGGGCCGGGCGCATTCCCGCAGCCACGCCGCCGCCTTGTTGGCCTTCTTCCCGTAGTAGACGGTGCCTTCGACGCGCTCGGCCGCGAGCGCCGCGACCATTCCCCCGAGGTTCTCGGCGAAAGTGGCCGGATGGACCACGTGGAACGGCCCGCCGCCGACAGCGCGGGCCATCTCCCACAGGGTGTCCGAGTCACGCAAACGCGGCGCCCACGGGCGTTCGAGCGCGGGCAGGGGCGGGGAAAGGGTGTCGATCAGGTCCACAGGGCCACCTCGCGGCCGCGGCCCGCCGCGATGGCACGGGCGGCCAGCGCGTGCGCCACCGGGATGTCGGTGATGATCATGCCGCTGCTGAAGGCGAACACCCGGTCGTCGTCGACGCGACGGCCGGGCGCGCGACCGGCGAGGATCTCCGGCAGTTCGGCGTCGATCCGGAACACGCCGTCCGGGCCCGCCATCCGCTGCCCGGTCACCTCGACCTGCGCGCCGCTGGTGGCCACGGTGTAGTCGGCCTCGGCGAGCGTGCCCTCCTGGACTCCCTTGCTGGCGACCGAGATCAGCAGCCCGCCCGGCGGCAGCCAGCCGAGCCGGATCTTCGGGTGGGCCGCGCGGCCCGAGGCCGCGACCACGATGTCGGACTCACGCGCCGCGGCCTCCACGTCGTCGACGAGTTCGACCTCGCGGTCCGGGAACCGCTCCTTCACCGCGGCGACGCTGTCGCGCAGGCCGTCGGGATGCGTGCCGAACAACCGGAGCCGCTCCAGTTCCGGCAGCGCGGTGAGCAGGTACGGCAGCGTCCGGATCCCCTGTGCGCCGGTGCCGACCATGAGCGCGGCTCGCGCGCCGGGCCGGGCGCAGGAACGCGCGATCAGCGCGGTGCTGGCGGGCGTGCGGGTGGCGCCGACGCGGTGGCAGTCCATGAGCGCGAACGGCAGACCGGTGGTGTCGTCGTAGAGGGTGATCGTCGTGTAGTACTTCTCGGCCGACGTGCTGCCTTGGCGGTAGCTCGTCTTGAACGCGGCCTGCTCGAGGGAGCCGTCGTAGCCGAGCATCGAGTACGCGACGGCGTCCCGCGCGGGATCCGGCATCGGCACCATCAGCTTCGCCGGGTTCCGCGAGGCTCCGGACGCGTACGCCAGGTAGCCGTCTTCGACCATGGTGATCGCCTCGTCCGGGGTGAGTTCGAGGTTGCGCAGATCCGAGCGCGTGAGAATGTGCAGCGAGGGACCAGAGCTCATGAACGATCGACCTTTCTCGTGGGAAGGTGGCGCGCCGCAGCTTAATGAAAACGATTGTCTTTTTCAGTGACTGTGGTTCTTGTCACGCTAGGCTGGCGACCGTGAGTGGACCTTGGAGCGCTTCGAAAAGCCGCTCGCGCGCGGAAGAAGTCCGGCACCTCAACGCGATCAGCCATCTCGCGACGGACGACGGCACACCGGAGACGAGTGGCCCGCTCACCGGTATCCCGTTGGTGGTCAAGGACAACATCCACGTCGCGGGGATGCCGAACACCGCGGGCACCCCGGCGCTGGCGGACCACGTTCCGCGCGAGCACGCGGAGGTGGTCCGGCGCCTGGTCGACGCGGGCGCCGTCGTCATCGGCAAGGCGGCCATGCACGAACTCGCGTTCGGCATCACCTGCGACACGACCCCGCTGGGCCCGGTGCGCAACGCCCGCGACCCGTCCCGGTTCGCCGGGGGAAGCAGCGGCGGGACCGCGGTCGCCGTCGCGGCGGGCATCGTTCCGGCGGGACTGGCCACCGACACCGGGGGTTCGGTGCGTGTTCCCGCCGCGCTCAACGGGGTTTGCGGTTTCCGGCCGACCTCGGGCCGCTATCCGTCCGGCGGTATGACCCCGTTGAGCACCACCCGGGACACGGCCGGGCCGATCGCCCGCACGGTCGCCGATCTCGCCCTTCTCGACGCGGTGCTCGCGGGAGAAGCGCCGGAACCCTTGATCGAGAGTTCAGCGATCCGGCTGGGTGTGCCGCACGGCTTCCTGACCGGTGACCTCGCCGAGGACGTCGAAGAACTATGGGACGCCGCGCTCGCCCGGTTGCGTTCGGCAGGAGTCGTCCTCGTGCCGATCGACGACACATCCCTCGCCGAACTCGTCGCCGACCAGGGAATGCCGCTGGTGATCCATGAAGCGGGCGTCGCACTCCGGTCCTACCTCGCCGAATACGTGCCCGCGGTCTCCTTCGAACGGCTCGTCGCCGAAGTCGCCGCGGCCGACGTCCGGGCGATCTTCGCCGAGGCGATCGTGCCGGGTGTCGAGCCGGCCGTCTACGAGGCGGCGCTCGCCACCCGCTCGGCCTTGCGTGACGCCTACGCGAAGATCTTCACCGACAGCGGGATCGACGCGCTGGCCTTCCCCACCACCCCCGCGACAGCCCGGGATTTCTCGGCCGTCGAGAAGTTCGCCCACCGCGGGCGCGCGGTCCCGACCTTCCCGACCTTCATCCGCAATTGCCAGCCCGGCAGCATCGCGGGCTTCCCGGGACTGACCGTCCCGATGGGGCGCGACCGCGACGGCCTGCCCGCCGGGCTGGCCCTCGACGGCGCCGTCGGCGATGACCGGAACCTGCTGGCGGCCGGAGCTTTCGTCGAACGGATCCTCGATGGCCCGTGACCGTCCACAAGAGACACTGGCTCCGACCACCGCGTTCGCCGCCCTGCCTCGTGAGTGGTAAGGACGTCGCAGGTCCGTGAAGGCCTCCTTCCCTACCCTGAAGGTAGGGAAGGAGGCCTTCACGGACTACGCGATCGCCACCCGCAGCCCCAGCAACACCAGCAGCCTCAGCAGTCACAGCGGCGCCGCAGGAAGGGGTGCAGGGGCGAGCAAGGGTGGCGGTGGCGCGGTGGGGCATGCCTCGTGAGTGGTAAGGACGGTTAGAACCGTCCTTACCACTCACGAGACCCAGGGCCGAAGTCGACTCACCGGGCCCGGATGCTGGCCCGGAGTGCGTCGATGAGCGCGACCGCGGCGGGCGGGTCGGGTGGGTCGCCGTAGGTGACGGCGTAGATCTGGCGGGGATCCTCGGCCAGTTCGGTGGCGTGGACGCCCGGCATCCGGTGGGCGCGGAGGGCGAGCCGCGGCAGCGTGGTCACGCCCATCCGGGCCGCGACCAGCGCCTGCATGACGACGATGTCGTCGCTCACCATCGAGATCCGCGGAGCGAACCCGGCCCGCCCGCAGATCGTGACGAGTTCGTCCTGGCATCGGGCGCAGCCGCCGATCCAGGTCGAGTCGCGGTGATCGGCGATGGTCTGCCCCGGTTCGCTGGTGAGCAGGTAGATCGGATCCTCCAGCAGGTGCACCAGCCGGAGTCCCCGCTCCTCGCGCGGAGTGTCGGCGTACCGGAAGATCAGGGCGACGTCGATCCGCCCTTCCCGCAGCATGCGCAGCGCTTCACCCGGATGTTCGTCGACCAGTCCCAATTCGAGTCCGGGATGGTCGCGGGCCAGCGCGGCGGCCGCATCGGGGACGACGGTGCTCAGGATCGACTGGAACCCCGCCAGCCGGACCCGCCCGGCGCGCAAGCCCACCTGCGCGGCCAGCTCGGCCTCGGCGCCTTCGACCCGGCCGACGATCTCGGCCGCGCGCGCGGCGAGCAGTTCGCCCTCGGGTGTGAGCCGGATGCCGCGGCCGATCCGCTGGACCAGCTTCGCCCCCGTCGCGGCCTCCAACCTCGCGAGATGGTGGCTCACCGCCGGCTGCGTGTAATGCAGTTCCTTCGCCGCCGCGGTCATCGAACCGTGCCTGGCGACCGCCGCCAGCACCGTGAGCTGCACCAGGTTCAGCATGGATAAAGAATACCTATACGAAGGGAAGAACTTCATCATTGGACGCCGGGCGGACAACGGAACACGATGAGAAGCGACAAGAAGGAGAACAAATGACCGTCGCACCCGAAACCGCCGCCAGACCCGGCCTCGCCGAGCTGATAAAACGTCTTCGCCAATGCACCGGAAGAACGTCGGAACCCCTGGCCACCGCGCAGGCCGTGGCGGCCGTTCTCACCGAACTCCGGCCGACTTCGCGGCTGCTCACCGCGGCGGAACGAGCCGGGTCCGCCGAGGGGTACACCCGCACCACCCTGCACACCGAGTCCGCCTTCTCGATCGTCGCGCTGGTCTGGCGGCCCGGCCAGCTCACCGAGATCCACGATCACCTGGTGTGGTGCACATTCCTTGTCCTCCAAGGAACCGAGACCGAGAACATCTTCGACATCGACGGCGACCGGCTCGTCCGGACGGCGCAGCGGCGGCGGCCCGCCGGGTCGGTCAGCGGCGTCGCGCCACCCGACGACATCCACCAGGTGCACAACGAAGGCGACACCGTCGCCATCACCTTGCACGTCTACGGCGCCGACCTCGCCAAGGGGACCAGTGTGCGCCGCAATTACCGGATGCGCGCCGATTCGCAGTAAAAGGCGTAAGCGTTTGGGTCCATTTCGCCTATTGCCTCCGGCACCGGCACCCGGTCAATTCCCGGCGCGGACTTTTGTCAGGAGTTCCCCTCGATCGTGCGCCGCATACCGACGGTCCCGGGAGCGGTCTCGACGAAACCATGGCGCCGGTAAAGCCGCCACCCGGGTGGGTCACCGAGAAGATTGACGTACGCGCCCGGAGCCGCGGCGTCGATCTCGGCGAGGAGGGCGTCGAGGACGGCGTCCCCGATACCGCGCCGCTGATGGGCGGGGAGGACGGCCATGTCGACGATGTGGAAGTACCATCCGCCGTCGCTGATCACCCGGCCCATCCCGACGGTCTCATCGGTGGCCCGGTGGATCACCTTGACCGAGGCCCAAGCGCCGTCGACCCCACGCTCGGCCTGCTCCCTCGCCGGTTCGGTGAGGCCCGCCTCGCGGCGCAGCCGCAGGTAGTCGTCGACCGACGGTGAGCCTGCTTCCAGGCGGTAGGAGTCGTCCATGACCGTTTGCCCCTTTCCCGGGAACCAGCGCGCCGACGGCGTTGCACCCGGCGCGTGCGATCGTAAACTGTGCCACTGACGGCGACAGGAAGAAGTACCGGTGATGACAGGTCGACGGCGCTGGTCCAGCGACGACATCCTCGACGCGGCAGGAAAACTCCTGGAGGGCGGCGACGCGGAGGCGTTCAGCGTGCGCAAGCTCGCCGCGGTGCTCGGCACCGATTCCTCGAGTCTGTACCGGCATTTCCGGAACAAGACCGAACTCCTGCGCGCCGTCGCCGACCGCGCCCTCCTCACGGCCATGGAGGGCTACGAACCCGTAGGCGACTGGAAACAGTGCGTCACCGACATCGCGTTCCGGCTCCGCGAGGTCTTCGCCCGGCAGCCCCAGATCGCCACCGTCTGGGGGCGCTACGCCTCGGGCGGCGGCGGATCGCGTGCCGTCATGGAAGCGCTGCTCCAGGCTTTGCGCTCATCAGGTCTGCCCGATGAGCGGGTCCCCGCCCACTATCACCGGATCGCGGTTCTCGTGACCGCGCTGAACGCCGCGGACGGCGGTATCGGCACCCTCGCCGCGGAAGAGCGCGAGCACGGCATGGAAGCGTTCCGGGTCGCCGTCCTCGGGGCCGACCCGGAACGCTTCCCCGCGGTGGCCCGTTTCGCCCGTGAAATCCTCCCGCTCGGCGCCGACCGCCGGGACGCCTACGCGGACATCCTCGCCGCGCACCTCGATCAGATCGAGGTCGAAGCGAGCGCCTCGCGCAGGAACTCGGATATCTCCGCCTGAGCGGCCGCGGCCTGCGGCTCCACCCCGGGCAACGTGAGGAATCCGTGCCTCGCTCCCGGATATTCGGAAAGCCGCACCTCGGTCCCGGCTTCGCGCAGCCGTTCCGCGTAGCGGCGACCGTGATCCGCGAGGGCGTCGCGGGTGGGCACCACCACGAGCGCGGGCGCGAGTCCGCTCAGGTCGTCGGCATGGATGGGCGACCACGCGCGGGCGTCGACCCCCGGCGGGACCGAAAGCCGTTGGACGAGCTGGAGTTGGGGCAGTGCCCGGGTCGGGCTGTAGGCGTACTCGGCGATCGAGGGATGGTCGTACATCGACTCGGTCACGTCGACCGCCGGATTGACCAGTACCTGCGCCTTGAGCCGCGGACCGCCCTCCCTGGACCGGATGGCGGTCAGCGCGCTGATCAACCCACCGAAGCTCTCGCCGACCACGGCCACCCGTTCCGGGTCGACACCCCATTCGGCGGCGTGACGCACCACGTGCACCAGCGTGTCCCAGCCGTCGTCGGCCGCGAACGGGAGCGGAACCCCCGGCGAGACGAGGCGATGCTCGACCGAAACCACCACCGCGGGCAGCCGCGCGGCGAAATGACTGTTGGGCCAGTCGCATTGCACCGCGGTACCGACGAAGCAGCCTCCGTGGACGTGGACCACGAGCGGCAGGGCGACGTCGCCGCCGACGGCCGGGCGGTACACCCGGACCGGCAGATCGCGGCCGGGCAACGCGATCTCCCGCCAGTCGATCAGGGCGCCGTCGTCCGGCTCCCCGAGGAACGCCCGGGCCGCCTTGGACGCCCGTGCCCGGTTTTCCGCTTCACGGTAGGCCATCAGCTCCTCGGTCGTGATCGTCGAGAAGTCCGGCTCCCGCGGTCGTAGCTCGGCGGCGATCTCGTCGGTCATCTCTTCCGCTCCCCTCCGGCTTCACACCGGGCTCGTCTTGGCCAGGACCCCTTCGCCATTATGCACGCAGTGCGTGCAACGGCAAGCGCATCACCGATCAGGCGTGCTACGAAGTGACGGGGCGGAGTCGTCCTAACGACGGACGAAGCCGGAAGCGTGCGGTGACAGGCTCGACACCATGAGTCACCAGACGTCGGCAGTCGCTGCCGCGCGGCATTCCCGCGGCGGGCGGATCTCCTCTCTGGACCTGCTCCGAGGGGTGGCGATACTCGGCACGTTCGGCACGAACGTGTTCCTGTTCGCCCATCCCGGCGGGCCCGCGGGTTTCTTCCAAGACTTCGTCGGCACAGCGACGACCTTCGCCGAGCGGGCCGAGGTCGGCTTACGTGTGCTGACCAACGGCAAGTTCCTCGCGCTGCTGACGATCCTGTTCGGCGTGGGCCTGGAATTGCAGTACCAGTCCGCCCGGCGGCGCGGTGCCCCCTGGCCGGGCAGGTATCCGCTCCGGGCGGGAATTCTGTTCCTGGAAGGGGTCGCGCACTTCCTGCTCGTGTTCGAAGGCGACGTGCTCATGGCCTACGGGCTCACCTCGCTGCTCGTCGCGTACCTCGTCGGCCGGAACGATCGGGTCGTGCGGAACGTCGTCGTCGTGGTGGGCGGCACGTACGTGGCGCTTTTGCTCGCCGCGACCGCGTTGCTCGTCGCCACACCGGAGGTCTCCGGAGAGCCTGCCCCGGTCGCCCCCTCCGCGACCGCGAACTGGCCCGAACAGGTCGCCGTCCGGCTGAACGATTTCTTCTTGCTGCGGGCGGAGATCGTGCTGATCGTGCCCTCCGCCGTCGTCTTGTTCCTGCTGGGTTCCCGCCTCCGCAGGGCAGGCGTTTTCGACGACACGGACAAGGGAGCACGGCTCCGCTCGCGCCTGCTCGTACTCGGCTTCGCCGTCGGCCTGCCGCTGAACGTGCTGACCGGGTTCGGCGGCCCGGACTGGCTGCTCGTCGACCGGTACCTGTTGCCCCCGCTCGTCGCCGTGGGCCTGCTCGCCCTGGTCACGCACCTCACCCTCCGGATGCGCGAGCGGCCCGGAGCGGTCCGAAGTGGACTGATCGCGGTCGGCCGCACCGCGCTCTCCTGTTACGTACTGCAGAACCTGCTGGCCGGCGCCCTGTGTTACGGCTGGGGTCTCGGCCTCGCCGAGCGTTTCGCGGATGTCCGTCCATGGTGGATCGTCGGCCTCTGGGTCTTCGTCGGGCTGACGAACATCGGCTTCGCCGTCCTGTGGCTCCGGCGCTTCGACCGCGGCCCCTTGGAACTGCTCATGCATCGCCTCTACGCGCGATGACGGCTCAGCGTGCGACGGCCGTGTAGTCCTTCAGCACCGAAGCGGAGGTGCGTGTTCAGCAGCGTCTCCACCGCGGCCACGACTCCGGGCCCGGTCCGCTCCGGCGCGATCAGGCTCCCGCACTCCGTCCAGCCTCTCCGCGGTGAAGTGACCTCGAGGCCGAGTGGCCGGTCGGGTATCGCCGCGACGGCCCTGCGGAGCACCGTCCTGGCTTGATCCAGCGCCACGCGGACATCGACGTCGTCGAGGAGCCCGGTCCCCGAGAACCAGGCCGAGACCGGCCGCCTGGCCTGGCGGCCGATCGCCACGACCGCGCTCAGCAGCGTCGGCGGAATGGCCGCGTCAGCGGATGTCATCGACCAGCCCGCGGACTCGGCAGAGGGCGCACGAAACCCGCGATCCGTGGTGTGACGACAGCGGTGCCGTCGTCGATCATGCCGCGCATCCCCGCCAGCACTCGTTCGTCCGGCGAGCCGTGCACTTGGAAGTCCACCACCGTGCAGTGCGCCGACACGGCGTTGATGTGGTTCTCGGAGATCCGCCAGTGTTCGAGGACCGCGTCCGAATCGGCGTACATCTGGTAGCTGTAGGCCAGCATGCGATCGGCGTCCACGAACGTCTGCACCATGACCTGCGGCGCGTTGCGCTCGACGAAGTCGATGGCTTCCCGGACGGCGGCGGTGAACTCCTCCAGGTGGCCGTCGGTGATCCGCATGGTGTTCCGGAACAGGAGCATTTCGTCTGCTTCGAGGGTCATGGCCTCATGGTCGGACCTCGACCGAACTCGAGGTCAACGCGGGGACCCGTGCGGTCCGTCACAGGGCGCTCGGGTCGTAGGCCAGCAGCTCCCAGCAGTGGCCGTCCGGGTCGTCGACGGCCCGGTTGTACAGCCAGCCCATGTCCTGGGCCTCGCGTGGCTCGGTGGCACCCGCGGCCAGCGCCGCGTCGGCCAGGCGGTCCACTTCTTCGCGCGATCCGGCGGCCAGTGCGTTGATCACCTCGATCGGTCCGTCCGATGTGGACCGCTTGGTGAACGTCGCGAACGTCTCACGGGTCATCAGCTGCACCAGGATCGTGTCGGCGAACGCCACCTGGACGGAGGTGTCACCACTGAAATCGGGATTGACCGTTCCCCCCATCGCCAGGTAGACCTTCGTGCTCGCCTCCAGGTCGGTGACCGGCAGGTTGACGTAGATTTGCGCGATGGCCATGACATGCCCTCCAGGACGTTTCGGGTGCCGGGTGGTCCCGGCGTCACCACGAATCTAGGGGCGGACCGCGACGTCGGTCTTGTACAGAAGCGACAGCATCTCGTCGCCGTCGGCCCGCCGCAGCCGGGAGGCCGTGCAGCCGGTGAACCGGGTCAGTGAGCGCGCCAGATGCGGCTGGTCGTGATACCCGGCCCGCTGCACGACCTCGACCGCGGCCATCCCCTGCCCCAGCAGCATCACGGCCTGCCTCGCTCGTTCGATCTGCCGGATCGCCCCCTGGGTCAGCCCGGTGGCCGCGGCCACCCGCCGCTGCACCGACCTCGGTGTGACCAGCGTGGCCGCGTCGCCGCGAAGCACATCGGTGACCAGCGGATCACGCATCAGCACCCCGGCGCGGACCAGCCGATCCACGAAGACGTCGGCGTTGTCGTAAGTCGGTGTTTCCCACTCCTCCCCCTGCAGGACGAACGAGCGAGCCGTGGTGTGCGGACTCGTCACGGCGGTGTCGACCAGGTCCGGCACCGGCATCGGCGCCAAAAACGCACCGTGCCGGAAGATGATCCCGACCGTTTCACCTTCGCCGGGGCCCAGGTCCAGGACCGTGGGGCTCGTCTCCGGGCCACGCACCGCCACATGCGTCTCACCCCGGTCACGCCACACCACGAGCTCCCAGTTCGAGTTCGCGATGGACCGCATCCGCGCGGGCATCGTCACGGCCTCCGTACCGGCCCGGTAAACCCGCTCCACATACGGAGAATCGGACGGGCGCTGCTCGACGCCACTGGCCGGATCAAGACTCACGGTCAAGACGCTAGCGGTTCGCAGGCACCTACCACCACGAGTGCGAAGAGCGCGATTCGGAAACGGACCGGACGGGAATCTCGCCTCAGTCGGTTTCGACACACGGCCGCGGGTTCACTGAGGGGCTGCCGCGCCCACACGGCCCTGAATCCCGAGGTGACAGCTTCGTGGCGATCGTCGGCAGCGCGACGTTCACGATTGTGGTGGCCAACGCGTTCATCAGCATGGCGAGCACCAGCGCCGCAAGCACTCACCTGCGCTGGTCCTCCGCCCTGAGTAGTCGAGGATCTCGCGAGGATCCTCAGCGCGATCCAGTGCCTTGTTCGCCTTCGCGCGGAACAGCAGAGCCAAGCGGCGTCAACTCTCTCTCCGACGCCGTCGAGGCTGCAGGGCCCAACGGGCGATCGACACAGGTGACGTCATCACGTCCCCAAGGGCATATTTCAGAGTCACCGCGCACCTCGTTGAAGCGCAGGGCCCAACGTCGCCGCCAGAACGGCCCAAGGTCCCATACCGCGTCAAGCGCCATCACCGGGAAGGCTCTGCTACCCGAGATAGTAGAAGTGCGTCAGAGGCCTTCGTCCGCAGCGGATGGGGACCTTCGGATTTCCCGTTCGCGACAACCAGCCCTGACGCCGACCGGTGCAGAAGGTGATGCTCGAAGACCGCCGACGAAATGAGAACATCATGAAGCGCCAATACCTCGGGCTGTACGCGATCGCCCTGGCGATCTTGATCGTCGGGCTCGCCTACGCCGGAGTTCCGCTCACCACGATTCTGATCGGCCTGGTGGTACTGGCCTGCCCCCTGATGATGCTGTTCATGATGGGCGGGCACGGCGGATCCGGCGACCAGGACCGCGATCACCACCACACCTCCGGCCGGTCGTAATGGCCGACGCGGCGTACGGGCTGTGGCCTCTGGTCATCCTGAACATCGCGCTGTTCGTCGTGTTCGCGATGAGCTTCTTCCGGCCGCATACGAAGCGCGACTGGCGGGCGATGGGTGCGTTCACCGCGTTCCTGGTGGCGTTGTTCACCGAGATGTACGGCATCCCGCTGACCATCTACCTGCTGGGCAGTTGGCTCGGCTCGCGCTTCCCGCTGCCGGCCACGCGCGGGTCCGGCACCCGCAGTACGACGGCTTCCTGCTGGTGATGATCGGGTTCCTGCCGCAATGGCCGACCATTCCCACCGCGAGCGACGTCAGATGAACGATCCCGGAGGTGGCGATGAGCACGAACGCGGTGCGCGCGGGACTCGCCGGAGCCGTGGCCCTCGCCCTGTTCTACGCGGTGGTCGTCGGTGTCGCGGGAGGACTTGAGCACCTGGGGCGGCAGGCGGTCGAAGACCGGCCATGGCTGGTGCTGATCCTGGGCGGATTCGGCACCCAGGTCGGGCTCTTCGCCGAACTGCGCCGGCGCAGGCGACTACACGCGGATGTGCGTGCCGCGACCGGTGGCGGCGCGTTCTCGTTCTGGCTGCCGGACGTCCACGCCGGAACCATGACACCGATCGCCGTCGCCTCGCTCGCCACACTCGCCGGGCCGTTCATCGTGCTCGACGCCCGCACCGGCGACCGGCGGCTCACCCTGGCCGGGCTCCGCACCGGCGCCCTGTTGTCGGCGCGTCTCAGCGTGATCGGCTTCACCGTCCTGCTGGTGACCGCGGCGTCCCTCGCCGTCACCGTCACCGTGTTCGATACCGAGCAGTGGATCGTCTACGCGGGCGGCAACCTGTTGCTGGCCGCGATCTACGCCCTCATCGGCGTGTGCATCGGCCCGATCTTCGGCCGCGTGTCCGGTGTGCTCATCGCGTTCCTCGTGCCGTTCCTCGATGTCGGAATCGCGCAGAGCCCGATGTTGCGCGGCGAACCACCGGACTGGGCCCGGTTCCTGCCCGGCTACGGCGCCGATCGCGTGCTGCTCGACGGCGGACTGACCGCGAGCTTCGACGAGACGGGACCGTTGCTGCTCGGGCTCGGGCTGGCGGCGACCGGGTTGTTCCGAAAGGCGGTCGCATGAGCCCGTTCACCCGCCGCGCCTTTCTCGGCACGACCGCATTGGCCGTGACCGGGCTGACCGCCTGCTCGACGGAGAACCCGCTGATCCTGCCCACCGACCCGCTGGTGGGCCGGACCGAAACGGCGCGCGGCGGCACCGGCCACACCCGATCGGCCACACTCACCGCGACCACAAGCCAGGTCGACCTCGGCGGCCCCGTGGTCGACACGTGGACCTATGACGGCGTCGCGCCCGGCCGCGAAATCCGCGTGACCGCGGGCGACCTGCTCGAGGCGCGGCTGGTCAACCGGCTGCCCGTGGACACCTCGATCCACTGGCACGGCCTGGCGCTGCGCAACGACATGGACGGAGTTCCCGGCCTCACCCAAGCCCAGATCAAGCCGGGAGAGGAGTTCACCTACCGCTTCGCGGTGCCGACGCCGGGCACCTACTGGTTCCATCCGCACACCGGCACACAGCTCGACCGTGGCCTGTACGCGCCGCTGATCGTCGAGGACCCGGGAGAACCCGGCGGCTACGACGCGGAGTGGACGGTCGTGCTCGACGACTGGATCGACGGGACCGGCACCACTCCAGACCAGGTCCTCGCGACTCTTCAGCGGGGCGGCGGTCACTCGATGCACGGCATGGGCGGCCGAACACTGGAGGGAGACGTCACCTACCCGCACTACCTGCTCAACGGCCGCGTCGACGGCGCACCGGCGACGTTCACCGCCAAGCCCGCGCACCGCGTGCGGATCCGGTTCATCAACGCCGGCTCCGACACCGCGTTCCGGGTCGCGCTCGGCGGCCACCGCATGACCGTCACCCACACCGACGGCTTCCCGGTCACACCGGTCGACACCGACGCACTGCTCATCGGCATTGGCGAGCGCTACGACGTGCTGATCACCTTGTCCGACGGCGTGTTCCCGTTGGTGGCACAGGCGGAGGGCAAGGGGGGTGCTGCTTTCGCGCTGGTGCGCACCGGCCGCGGCACCGCTCCCACGCGGTCGATTCGCCCGGACGAGCTGCGCGGGAATCCTGTCGGCTATGCGGAACTGAAGGCCAGTGAACCGTTGCCCGCTCGGCAGCCCGACGTCACGCACCGGCTCGCGCTCACCGGCGGAATGATGAGCTACCAATGGGGAATCAACGGCCGCGCCGGTGACCACACCAACCGATCGCGAGTCCGAAATGGACAACGCGTGCGCGTGGAGTTCGTCAACACCACGATGATGTGGCACCCCATGCACATCCACGGCCACACCTTCCAGCAGGCAGGCGGCCCGCGCAAGGACACCGTGATCGTACCGGCCGGCCAGACCGTCGCCTGCGAGTTCGACGCCGACAATCCCGGCCAGTGGATGATCCACTGCCATAACACCTACCACGCCGAGGCCGGGATGACGACCGTCCTCGGCTACGAGTCTTCGTCATGACGGCAGCGCTTAGCCGGGCACGCCCGTCACGCATGCTGGTCGTCGTCGTGGCCTGGGCCTCGTGCTACGTGCTGATCAGGTGGGGCATGCGCGACGCCCCGGTGCTGTGGTTCGCCGCGCTGCGCGCTCTGTTGGCCGGGCTGTTCCTCCTCGGCGCATGCCTGCTGTACCGGCGCCCGGCTCTGCCACCAGGCGGGAGGCCCTTGGCACTGATCGGCGTGATGGCGCTCATGAATGTCGCGCTCGCGTTCGGGGCCATGTTCGCCGGCGCCCTCGGACTGGCGACCGGGGCAGCCGCGGTGCTGAGCAACTCCACTCCGTTGCTGGTCGCGCTGCCCGCCTGGTGGCTGTATGCCGAACAGCCGCGGGCCCTCGAGGTCACAGGGACTGCTCTCGGGTTCGGTGGGCTGCTACTGGTCGCCGCGCCGACCGGACTCGGTGAGGGAGCAGGCCTGGCGTTACAGTCGCCGTCGGGATCACTGCGGGGGCGTTGCCGGCACGCCGCCTCACCGAAGTCGTTCTGTCCGGCGTCGCCGCGGCAGTCGACGGACCACCTTCAGCCATCACCTGGAACGCGCGGTTCATCGCCGCGATGGTGATCCTGGCCCTCGGTGCGACAGCGATTCCGTACGTGCTGTGGTTCGGCGAGCTGCGTCGCGCATCCCTCACCTCGGTCACCGCCTGCACCCTGCTCGTCCCCGTGGTCGGCGTCGTTTTCGGCATCACCGTGCTGGGTGAACGTGTCACCCTGATCGAGAGCCTCGGCGACGCGATCGTCCTCGCGGCGCCGCTGTTGGTAACCCTGTCCGGTCGAACGGGAACGTCCCGGATACTCGCGAAGGACGACTCGCACAACCGACCGGTCACCACCATCGACACCGGCCCAGAAAGGCACGACCATGAGTGACCACACCCGCACTGCCGTGCTCGACGTCAGCGGACTGCACTGGGCGAGTGAGCAGAACGTCGTCAACGCCAAGCTCGGGAGACAGCCCGGCGTGCACCACGTCGAGGTGAACCCGGTCGCGCAGACCGCGACGGTGCGCTTCGATCCCGCCGTGACGTCGGTGGCGGCCCTGCGTCAGTGGGTGGTCGACTGCGGCTACCACTGCGCTGGCCAGTCGGTGCCGCGCCACCTCTGCGACCCCACGACGGAGCCGGAGCACGCCGGCCACGAGCACCACGCCGAGGCAGCGACTCCGCGATCCCCGCATGAGGCGATGGGCCACGGCGGGCACGCCGGGATGTCGATGGCCGCGATGGTCGCCGACATGCGCAATCGATTCCTGATCGCACTGCTGTTCTCCATCCCGATCGTGTTGTGGTCGCCGATCGGCACCGAGGTCTTCGGACTCCACCTCCCGACGCCATTCGGCGTCCGCCAAGACCTGTGGGCGTTGCTCCTGAGCCTTCCGGTGATCTTCTACTCCTGCTGGATCTTCTTCGACGGCGCGGTGCGCGCGTTGCGGCACCGCACCCTCGACATGATGGTGCTCGTCGCGGTGGCCGTCGGCGCGGGCTGGCTGTACTCCCTGGTCATCACACTGACCGGCGGAGGAGAGGTCTTCTACGAAGCCGCGACCGTGCTCGCCGCGTTCGTCCTCTTGGGACACTGGTTCGAGATGCGCGCCCGCGGTGGGGCGAACGACACGATTCGCACCCTGCTCGACCTCGCCCCGCCCAAGGCGGTCGTGCTCCGTGACGGCGAGGCCGTCGAAGTACCCACCGCCGAGGTGGAGGCCGGAGACCTGCTGTTGGCGCGGCCAGGCGCGAAGATCGCGGTGGACGGCGTAGTGGAGGACGGCGAGTCCGAAGTGGACGAGTCGATGGTCACAGGCGAAAGCCTGCCCGTGCACAAGGCGCCCGGCTCCACGGTCATCGGTGCCACCATCAACGCCAACGGCACCCTGCGCGTCCGCGCCACCAAGGTCGGCTCGGACACCGCACTCGCGCAGATCGTCAAGCTCGTGCAGGAGGCGCAGAACTCCAAGGCGCCGGGCCAGCGACTGGCCGACCGGGCTGCGTTCTGGCTGGTGTTCGTGGCACTGATCGGTGGTGGCGCCACTCTCGCGGTCTGGTTGCTGGCGGGCAGCGCGTTCGCCACGGCCATTCTGTTCGCCATCACCGTCGTCGTGATCACCTGCCCGGACGCACTCGGTCTCGCCACTCCGACCGCGATCATGGTCGGAACCGGCCTCGGCGCGAAACGCGGTGTGCTGTTCAAGAACGCCATGGCACTGGAGACCTCCGCGCGCATCGAGGTCGTCGTGATGGACAAGACCGGCACGCTCACCAAGGGCGAGCCCGAGGTGACCGACGTGCTCGTGGACGGTCTGGGCGAGGCGGAACTGCTCCGGCTGGTCGCCGCGGTGGAACGCGAGTCCGAGCACCCGCTCGCCGAGGCGATCGTCCGCCACGCGGGCGAACTGGACGGGCTACGCGCGGATCGGTTCGAAAACGTGCCCGGCCACGGTGCGATCGCCCAGGTCGGCGGGCACCGCGTGGTGGTCGGCAACCGGCGGCTGCTGGAACGGGAGAACATCGACCTCGCGGCACTCGGCCCGCGCCGGGACGAACTGGCCTCGACCGGACGCACCGCGGTCCTGGCCGCGGTGGACGGCGTCGCGGCCGGGGTGATCGGCATCGCGGACGCACCGAGGGAAACCTCCGTGACCGCCATCCGGGCGCTGCACGACCTCGGCGTCGAAGTGGTCATGCTGACGGGCGACAATCAGGCGACGGCAGAGCGCATCGCCGCCCGGCTCGGTATCGACACTGTGATCGCCGAGGTGCTGCCTGGCGACAAGGCCGCGAAGGTCGCCGGGTTGCAGCGCAGCGGACGCAAGGTCGCGATGGTCGGCGACGGCGTCAACGACGCCCCCGCGCTGGCACAGGCAGACCTCGGCATCGCCATCGGCGCGGGCACCGACGTCGCGATCGAGACCGCCGATGTCGTCCTCATGCGGTCCGACCCGCTCGACGTTCCGATCGCCTTGCGCATCGGCCGCGGAACCTTGCGCAAAATGCGCCAGAACCTCGGCTGGGCCATCGGCTACAACACCATCGCGCTACCGATCGCCGCCGGTGTTTTCGAACCGGCCTTCGGGCTCATGCTCCGCCCGGAGATCGCCGCACTGTCGATGTCCGGATCCAGCCTGATCGTCGCGGTGAACGCACTCGCCCTCAAGCGACTGCGCCTACCCGTCACGACAGTGGAGAACACCTGTTCCTCTGCGCCGCGGCAGGTATCGACGCGGTAGCGTCGGGTAACCCCGCACGAGACCGCACCTCCGCCGACAAGGTCAACTAGGACCGATAGTAGCTGGGTCGCGTGCCGGACGAGGGTTCCGTCAGGGGAAACGCCGGTGAAACCAGCACTCGGCTCGAGGTCGAGCCCCCAGCGGGTACCGACCGAAATGTGCGCCCATGGTGGCGGCACACCGCCACGATCATCGCGGCCAGTGTCCTCGGCGGGACGGCCGCGCTGTATCAGTAACGTCCGAGCGCTCTCATAGCGTTCCGCACTGCCCGCGTCACCCCCCTTGGCGACGTGTGTCGGCGGGTGCGGGGTCCCGCATGACTCCGCATCCGCTTTTCCTATCGCCGACGCGATATGCTCAATCCGATTAATCGCCATTCCCGCATCCCGGGACACAGCTAATTACTCGATCACACTGCGCTCAAAGGGAGCTCACCTTCAACTACCAAGGGTAGTAGTCGGACGCGAAATCGAGTGAATTCCTCGCTACTAGTAGAACTAGTACGATTGAAGGTGGCAGACGTAAGTTCTTTGCTGATACGGTCCGATAACTGTGAGGGGCTATCCGACTACGCCGCGTCGCAGAGTGAAGCCGATGCTGTGGCTCGTCACTCTGCTCTTCTGGCTTCTTTCGCTGCAGCTGGGCCAATGTTTCCCGCAAGCGCACGCCCACGCGGCCGAGCATGTCGCCACCAGCGCAGCGACGCATGCCCCACTGGCCGACGACTGCGAACCCGAGCACCACGCACACCGGCAACACACGACCACGGACGCCATTCATCGCGGTACGCGAGGAACGACGGATACGACGTGGTCGGCGATTCCGCTCGAGAATACGTTTACCGGACTATTCCGCTCACCGGTTCATTCCCCTGGTCATGGGAGCCCGGGACGGGATCCGCGCCCAACCGGACGCGCCTTGCTCATCGAGATCTGCGTCACGCGAACGTGATCGGGCTGAACGACCCGGCCGACCCCGTTCCGTTCGACCGTCGCGCCCCGCGACGATTCACTGAAAGAGATCTCGATGAGGACACCCCTGTCCGCCAACGGCTCGACCGTGTCCGGGACCACCCTCCCCGGCCAAAGGACCATCACGCACGGCCGCAATCCGGCCAGTGCGGTCGGCAACACCCCGGTGCTGTGGATCGATGAACCGGGCGCGGCGCCGGGCCGCGGCTTCTGGGCGAAGCTCGAAGGATTCAATCCCGGCGGCATGAAAGACCGCCCGGCCTTGCACATGATCGCCCGCGCACGCGAACGGGGCGACCTGGCTCCGGGCGCGAGGATCGTGGAATCGACCAGCGGCACGCTGGGACTCGGCCTCGCACTCGCCGGAATCGTCTACGGCCACCCGGTCACCGTGGTCACCGATCCTGGCCTCGAACCGATCGTGCACCGGATGCTGGCCGCACACGGCGCCCGTGTCGAGCTCGTCACCGCCCCACATCCGACCGGCGGCTGGCAACAGGCCCGACGGGACCGCGTACGGCAGCTCCTGGCCGAAGAACCCGACGCCTACTGCCCCGACCAGTACAACAACCCGGACAACGTGGACGCCTACGAGCCGCTCGCCCTGGAACTGGTGGACCAGCTCGACCGCGTCGACGTCCTGGTGTGCTCGGTGGGCACCGGAGGCCATTCGGCGGGCGTCTCGCGTGTCCTGCGCGAGCACTACCCGCAGATGAAAGTCGTCGGCGTCGACACCATCGGTTCCACGATCTTCGGGCAACCGGCGCGCCCCCGGTTGATGCGCGGACTCGGTTCGAGTATCTACCCGTCCAATGTGGACTACTGCGGTTTCGACGAAGTCCATTGGGTGGCGCCGGCCGAAGCGGTGTGGACCTGCCGTCGGCTCGCCGCGTCCCACCACGCGACAGGCGGGTGGAGCGTCGGAGCGGTCGCACTCGTCGCTGGTTGGCTCGCAAGGACCGAAGCTGCCGGCACACGGATCGTCACGATCTTCCCCGACGGCCCCCACCGCTACTTCGACACCGTCTACAACGACGACTACTGCGCGGCGAACGGCTTGCTCGGACAGACCCCCGCGGACGAGCCCGACGTCGTCGTCAATCCCGTCGACCAGGTCGTCGAGCGGTGGACGCGCTGCGCACACGTCATCGACCCGTCCGAGGTGCGGGCGTGAAGGATCTGGTCGTCAAGTTCAGGTCGTTCGACCGGCCTTCCCAGCTGTTGATGCTGAACCAGTTCACCATCAACCTGGGCTTCTACATGCTGATGCCCTACCTCGCGGGGCACCTGTCGGCGGATCTGGCGCTGGCGGGCTGGGCCGTAGGGCTCATTCTGGGCGTGCGGAACTTCTCCCAGCAGGGCATGTTCCTGATCGGTGGCACGCTGGCCGACAGGCTCGGCTACAAGCCGCTGATCGTGGCGGGATGCGCGCTGCGGACGGGCGGGTTCGCCCTGCTCGGCCTGGTCGATTCGGTTCCGGCGCTGATCGTCGCCTCGGCGGCCACCGGGTTCGCAGGTGCGTTGTTCAATCCCGCGGTGCGGGCCTACCTCGCCGAAGACGCCGGTGAGGAGCGGCGCGTCGAGGTGTTCGCGTTGTTCAATGTGTTCTATCAGGCGGGCATCCTGCTGGGCCCGGTCGTCGGGCTGGTCCTGACGAGTTTCGCCTTCCCAGTGACCTGCCTCGTCGCGGCCGCGGTGTTCGCGGTCCTGACCGTGCTGCAGATTCGGTCCCTGCCGCCTCGTTCGCGTGCCAAGGGTGACCCGGCCGCGCGGACTTCGATCCGGCAGGACTGGGCGACCGCGTTCGGTAACCGGTCGTTCGTGCTGTTCTCGCTCGCGATGATCGGCTCGTACGTCCTGTCGTTCCAGGTCTATCTCGCACTCCCGCTCGAAGCTCGTCAGGTCGGCGGCCCCGGAGTGGCGGGGACCACATTGGTGGCGCTGCTGTTCGCGGTGTCAGGAGGTTTGGCGATCGCCGGACAGCTGCGGATCACCGCGTGGTGCAGGCGGCGGTGGGGATCCGGCAAGTGTCTCGCCGTCGGTCTCCTGCTCATGGGAGCGGCGTTTCTCCCGCCCATGCTCACCGCGGGCGCGACGGCCGGTCCGGCGGCGTTGAGCTGGGCATCGCTGATTCTCTCCGCCGCCCTGCTGGCACTCGGGACCATCGTGGTCTTCCCGTTCGAAATGGACACGATCGTCGCCCTCTCCGGCGGCAAGCTGGTCGCGACGCACTATGGGCTGTACAACACCGTGGTCGGCGTGGGCATCCTCCTCGGCAACCTGCTCACCGGCACCGCGTTGGACATCGCGAGAGATGCCGGTGTACCAGCGGCACCATGGGCTGTCCTCGCCGTGATCGGAGCCGGTTGCGCCTGGTGCCTGCGCGCACTCGACAAGGCCGAACGCCTCACCCCGGTGGCGGTGTGAAAGCCGTGACCCCGCCGCATCCGCCGAAGCGGATAGGTGACCTTGGGTCATGACGGCGAGCGCGCTCAGGAGAACCCAGCGGGTCTTCCTGCTGGGCGTGCTCGCCTTTTGCCTCGTGGCGATGCACCACCTCACGACGTCGACAATGGGTTCCAACCCCGACGCCAAGGCTCTCGCCCAGAAGATCATCGACGCCCAAGAGGCCGAGATCCGCGAGATGCAGGGGCCGCTCCCGCAGGGCTGATTCATCGCCGCCGGGTCTCGACGGGATCCCTCGCCAGTAGATACTATTACGTCTAGTACTACTTGCCGTAGATCTCTTCCGACTCGGACGACAGGTGATCGATGTCGCGTCATGCGCTCCGGATCGTCACACCGACCCGAAGCCACCTCGTGCAACTCCTGCACTCATGGACACAGGAGCCTCGCGTCCTGCACATCGGCGTGGCAGACGAGGATATGAAGGCAGCTCTCGCGGATGTGGGATTTCCGCTGACCGTCACGGCCACTGTGGACGATCTCGACATCACCTTGCCCGCCGGAACCTACTTCGACTCGATCCTGCTGAGCTCGGAAGCCTTGACCGGCCGGGAAAGCCTGCGCTCTCAGATTCGCTTGCCGCGCAAGGCCGCCGAACACGTCACGCCGGACGGCGTCGTTCTCGTGGAAGTGCGCCCAGCGACGCCACCAGCGCGAATCGAGCCACGACACGGCGCGCACATCCACATCGCCGATGAGCTCGACCTGATCGCCGAGATGGCCGGACTGCGTCGCGTGCACCATTCTCAGCTCGTCGAAGACTCCCATGAAGAGACCCTGGTGAGCCTGTACCGACGTAAGCCGTAGTGGCCATCACATTCTGACTTCTCGATACCCTATGCCACCCGCCTAGTACTAAGTGAAATAGTGGACAAGGGTGGCTCGTTACCTTACGGTGACCCGCGGGCCTTCGGGGCGGTCCGTGACCACGCTCGAAAACACGACAGGAGATCCCGCACCCGTGACACCGCACCGACGCCGGACGGCTTCACTGCGCGTCTTGACTACCGCCGTTGTTCTCCCGCTTGGATTGAGCGTGATCCCCGCGAGTGCGCAGCCGGCGCCGCCACCCGCCGAGGCACAGGATCCGATGTCTCGCTACCAGCGCCTCGGCGCTGACGCCGCTAAGGCCGAAGAGGATTTCTCCGCCGCTCAAGATGACCTGGCCGCACGGAAAGCCACGAGTGCCAGGGCCGACGCCGATCTCGCGGCCGCCAACAAGGAATTGGCGGACGCGGAGGGCTCTATCACGAAGTTCCGGGGCGAGGTCGACAAACTCGTCGCCGCGAATTTCCAGGGAGCGTCTTCGGTCAATCAGCTCGCGGCGTTGCTCGACAGCAACAGCCGGACGGAGTTCCTGCAGAAGTCCGCGGCCATCTCTCTCTTGTCCGGGCAGAAGGCGGACGCGCTCGCCGGGCTGAGGACCGTACTCGATCAGGCTGCCAAAGGTCGAGCACAGGCGGCAGAAGCCCAGAAACGCGCGAGCGAGGCGACAGCGGCCGCGCAGTGGGCGGTGGACCAGGTCACCAACCGGAAGAACGACCTCGACCGGCAGATCAAGCAGGTTCGTCAGGCGCTGGGAGCACTTCCGGCGCAGGACAAGGCCAAACTGGGCAAGGTCCAGGACAGTGGTTCTTATCTGGGTCCGCCCGGAGCGGCGAACGACGCGCTGCAAGCCGCACTGTCCAAAAGGGGCTCGCAATACCAATGGGGTGCCACCGGCCCCGCCGAGTTCGACTGCTCCGGCTTGACTTCCTGGGCCTACCGCCAGGCGGGCGTCTCCATTCCCCGCACCAGCCGTCAGCAGTACACGGCCGGAAAACCGGTCTCGCTCGACCAGTTGCAGCCTGGCGACCTGCTGTTCTATGACGACGGGACCGGCAATCCCGGTGCGATCCACCACGTCGGCATGTTCGTGGGCAGCGGGAAAATGGTCGACGCGCCGACCGAAGGACAGCTTGTCGACGTCCGGTCCATGAAGGGTGACGGGCACCTGATGGGCGCGAGGCGCATAGTCGGTTGACCGCGACAGAAGGGTATCCTCCCTGCCAGGAGGTGTCATGCGTCGGTTGGGCGAGCTCGAAGCCACGGTGATGGATGTGCTGTGGCGCGGTTCCGAACCCATGCTGGTCCGCGAGGTTCTCGTGGAGATCGCCAAGGAGCGCGAACTGGCGTACACCACGGTCATGACCGTGCTGGACAACCTGTACCGCAAGGAATGGGTCGTTCGCGAGATGGAAGGTCGCGCGTACCGCTACCGAGCGATCACTTCTCGTGAGGAAGCCACCGCTCAGGCTCTTCGTGACGTGCTCGACTCGGCGAGCGACCCGGAATCAGTGCTGCTGCATTTCGCACAGTCGGTCTCCGAGGAAGAGTCGGACATCCTGCGCCGCGCCTTACGCCGAAAGCAGCGAAAGCGGTGATCCCCGCCGCCGCGCTTCTCCTCGGCGTCCTGATCGTCGGCTGGTGGTCCCCACCGGTCCTGGCGAGGTTCGGGACGCCGCAGGGCAGCCCGGCGGCGGCGATCACCTGGTGGCTCATGACCGCGATCGGTCTGCTGGCAGGCACGGTCGGCGGTGTGCTCCTTCTCGCTCTGCCCGGTCATGGCCCCGCGGATCAGATCACGCGCTTGATCGACGTCTGTCTGTCCACGATCAGTCACGACGGGATACCGTCCCTCGACCTGGTGGTCGGCGGTACGGCCGGAGTCCTGCTGACGTTCGCGCTCTTCCAGCTGCTCTTGTCCTCGATCAGGCGTCGACGGCGCCGCAACCAGCTGCATGAGCGCCATCTCGACGCATTGCGGCTGTCCGGATCCCGGTCATCGGATCGCGTCCGGACCTTGTGGCTACCTCACGAGCATCCGATCGCCTACAGCCTGGGCGGACGCCGGGCCATGATCGTCGCGAGCGACGGATTGCGAACCCGGCTCACCCCCGCCGAGCTGCGAGCGGTGCTCGCCCACGAGAACGCTCACGTCCGTGGCCGTCACCACCTGCTCACCGGCTGCGCCGACGTGCTGGGCAGGACGCTGCGCTTCGTCCCGCTCATGCGCGAACTGCCGAAAGCGATCAGCCTGTTCGTCGAATTGGCCGCCGACCGGACGGCGGCCGCGGAATGTGGAGCCGGGCCAGTGCGGTCGGCGTTGCTCACCATCGGGGCCACTGGCGGGCCGAGGAAAGCGCTCGCGATGTCGGGCGGTGACACCTCGATCCGGCTCAGCCGGCTCGAGGACCGTCAACGGCTGCCCTTGCGGTCCGGTATGACCAGCGTCATCGGCGGTGTCGCCTGCTTGACCGCCCCCGCAGTCGTCGCCGTCGCCCTCATGGGGGCGTTCAGTCTGGCCCTCTGCTAACAGCGATCGGCAACAGGTCCGATAGCCCGGTCGCAGCAACAATCGGCGGATCGTCGCTGAGGGCAGGAATTGAAGGGCGACGCGGTCGGCGACACAACGATTGTTGAAACCGACCAGGGGTCGACAGGCCGGTGGAATCACAGAAGTCCACCGCGTTCAGATCGACGACCACGCTGCTCGGCACCGGGTCAAGTGCCTGGCCGAGGTCACCGGACACGGTGATGAGCACGTGCCCGGGATCTGAACTGGTGGTCGCCACCGACAGCGGCTCCACCTTCCGCCGCTGTCTCCGTCTGACACCGTCATCCTTCCTTTGACCGCCTTCGAACGTATCGCAAGACGAGGTGAAACGCCGCGTGGAGGGCAGACCTCGAACGGTCTCGCCCTCCACGCGGTGGTACAGCCGGTCATCGCACGACCGCCGGGTCACCTCCGGCGACTTCGCTCGGCGCGCTCCGGGGGAAGCGCAGGGTGGCCATGGCCAGGAAGCCACCGGCGACCGCGATGCCCGCGGCCCCGAGGAACGCCGCCGAGTAGCCGCCGGTCAGCGCGACCGGGTCACCGATCCGTCCCGCGCCGAACGACACGCCGACCGCGGTCATCGCGGCGAGACCGAGCGCCGAGCCGATCTGGTACGAGGTGTTCACGATCCCCGACGCCAGTCCGCCTTCCTCCGGCTTCGCGCTGGAGATCGCGGTGCCCAGCGACGGGATGAACGCCAGCGCCTGACCGAGAGCCGCGACCAGCGAAGCGGGCAGGACATCGACCACGAAATTGCCCGTCGGGCTGACGAACGACAGCCACACCAGCCCCGCGGCGAGCGCCCACAGACCACCGATGATCATCTTCTTCGGCCCGAAGCGGCCGATCAGCTTCGGCGCGACCGCGACCATCAGCACGACGATCAGCACGGTCATCGGCAGCAGCGCGGCACCGCTGGCGAAGGCCCCGTAACCCAGGACCTGCTGCAGGTACAGGTTCAGGAAGTACCACATCGGGATCCACGCCGCGCCGAGCAGGAACTGCGCGAGGTTCGCGCCGCCGAGATTCGGCGTCCGGAAGATCCCCAGCCGCACCAACGGAACCTCCCGCCCGCGCTGGATGAGCACGAACACCGCGAGCAGCGCGACGCCACCCACCAGCGCACCCCACGTGCCCGCCGAGTCCCAGCCCGCCTCCGGCGCCCGGACGACGCCGAACACGGTCAGCCCGAGGCCCGCGGTCGCCGCGATCGCACCGGCGAGGTCGACCGAACCACGCCGTGCGGGCGCGGACGGCATCAGCCTGCCCGTCGCCACGATCGCGACCAGCGAAATCGGGACGTAGAGCCAGAAAATCCACGGCCACGACAGCCACTCGGTGATCACACCGCCGAGGAACACCCCCGCGGTACCACCGGCGGGCGCGGCCGCGCCGTAGAGCGCGAGCGCCTTGGTCAGCTCACGAGGACGCGCGCCGAACAGCATCATCAGGAGCGTCAGCGCGGACGGGGCGATCAACGCCGCACCCGCGCCCTGCAGCACCCTGCCGAGGAGTTCCACCCACGCGGTTCCCGCGACCGCCGCGACCACCGAACCACCGAGGGTGACGACCCAGCCCGCGGTGAACATCTTCCGCGCACCGAACAGGTCCGAGAGACGTCCACCGAGCAGCAGCAACCCGGCGAGCGCGATGACGTAGGCGTTGAACACCCACGACAGGTCCCCCGGCGAGAACCCGAGGTCCTGCTGCATAGCGGGTAGAGCGACGCCGATGATCGAGGTGTCCATGATGACCATGAACTGGGCCAACGCGATGAGTCCCAGCGCCCACCACCGCCGTGGGTCCGGGGATGTCTCCGCCATGACGACCGTCCTTTCGAGATTAATTACCCCTAGGGGGTATTGCGGACATGAACGTAGACCGGTTCATGACGCCGCGCAAGTACCCTTAGGGGGTATTGGTGTCGCAATCGTCACAGATGCTGCCTACATGGCAAAACCCGTTGCGCGACAAAGAGTCGTCGCGTAGAACATCGAAGACTTCACCAGAAGATCGCCAGGGCGAGCCGCACTCTTGGTCAACATCGAACCATCGACACTGGACAGGTACCCCCTACGGGTATAAAGTTCCCGTGGCCGGCCGACAGCATGAGGAGGAGCCGTGCAGCGTCTTCAGTCGCTAGACCCGAGCGACGCGCCAGCCAAGTCCGCCGAGCTGCTCGGCGACATCGTCGAACGGCGTGGCTCGGTAGGTCCGATGGTGTCCGCGATGGCACACTCCCCCGCGCTCCTTCAGGGGTACCTCGACTTCTCGCGGGCCATGAAGCGGGTCAAGCTTCCCCGGGCACTCGGCGAAAAGATCTCGCTCGCCCTGCAGGAGTGGATCGGTTGCGCGCTGTGCTCGCAGGCGCACACACGGGTCGCGCGGGCCGCCGGACTCAGCGACAACGACATCGCACTGGCCCGGCAGGGCACCTCCACTGACCGGCGCGAAGCCGCGCTGATCGCGTATGCCGTGCGGGTCCTCGCCGAACCGTCTTCGTTCGATGATGAAGACATCGCCGAGTTGCGGGAACACGGCTGGAGCGATCGACTCATCGCCGACACGGTGGGACTGGTGTCGCTCAACCTGCTGACCGGTTCGTTCAATCTCGTCGCAGGACTCGAACCCATACCTGCCGAGCAGTCCACAAAGGAGAAACACGACCATGTCGGTTGAGCACGACCACTCACACCACGAACACCAGCACCACGGCGACCACGGGGGCCATGCGGGCAACGGGGGCCACGAACACCACCGACCGGGGAAGGTCTCCTGGGGCATGGCGGCGTCGGCCACCCTGCACTGCCTCACCGGCTGCGCCATCGGTGAGGTGCTCGGCATGGTGATCGGCACCGCGCTGGGCTGGGGCAACGTCGCCACCATCGTGCTCGCCGTCGCACTGGCGTTCGTCTTCGGCTACGCGCTGACCATGCGCGGCGTGCTGCGCGCAGGTGTCGGCTTCAAGCAGGCCCTCAAGGTCGCCCTCGCCGCGGACACCGTCTCGATCCTCGTCATGGAGATCATCGACAACGGGGTGATGCTCGTCGTCCCCGGCGCGATGGAGGCCGGGCTCGCCAGCTGGCTGTTCTGGGGCGCGCTCGCCTTCGCGCTGCTCGTCGCCTTCCTGCTCACGACACCGGTGAACAAGTGGCTCATCGGCCGCGGTTCCGGACACGCGGTGGTGCACGCCTACCACCACTAAGGTGTCCACAATGGAGATCGCGTATCACGGCGGCGACGGCCGGCCGCTCTACGCGGTCTCCCTCGGTTATGGGCCACCCCTCGTGCTTCTGCACGGGGGTGGCCCTGATCATCACAGCCTCATCCCGCTGGCCGAGCGGCTGGCGGACCGGCACACGATCATCCTCCCTGACGTGCGCGGCTACGGCCGATCGGTCTGCACCGACCCGGCCCGGCACACCTGGACCCAGTACTCCGACGATGTCGCCGCGCTACTCGATCACCTCGGTTTCCAGCGCGCCGTCGTCGGTGGAACCGGCCTCGGGGCCACCATCGCCCAGCGCACCTGCCTCGAACATCCCGGCCGCGTCCGCGCCGCCATCCTGATCAGCGTCGAAGACATCGAAGACGACGAAGCGAAGCAAGCCGAGATCGCGTTCATGGACGCCTTCGCCGAACGTGTCCGGACCGACGGCATCGAAGCGGCCTGGGCACCGGTCCTGCCCGAGCTCGCTCCCGTCATCGGCGCGCTCGTACGTGACGCCATCCCGCGCTCCGACCCCGCGAGCATCGCCGCCGCGGCCGCCATCGGCCACGACCGCTCGTTCCGCTCCGTCGACGAACTCGCCGCGATCACGGCACCCACCTTGGTCTTCCCCGGCATGGACGAACGGCATCCGACCGAGCTGGCAGAGAACGCCGCCCGCGTCCTGCCCAACGGCCGTCTCGCGCCCGTTTCCCTGTCCGACACGCTGAGCACCGCCGAAGCCCTCGCCGACGCGTTCGCTCCCACGATTCGCCGTTTCCTTGCCGAGCACCACCTCTACTAGGTGACATAGTGGTTCATCGGTTCATACCCGCCATCTCGGGTACCCGAAGGCTGCTACATGTTTCGCGAGGAAAGGAATCGTCATGACGCAGGCAGCCGAGATGCTCCGCACCTACCCGGCGGATCTGGGCAAGGTGAATCGTGAGGCGCTGACCAGGTGCATAGAAGCGTGCTTCGAGTGCGCCCAAACCTGTACGGCGTGCGCGGACGCATGTCTCAGCGAAAAGAGCGTCGCCGAGTTGGTCAAGTGCGTGCGCACCAATCTCGATTGCGCGGACATCTGCGCGACCACAGGACGGGTCTTGTCCCGGCACACGGGCTACGACGCGAACCTGACACGGGCAATCCTCGAGGGGTGTGCCGCCGCATGCAAGGCGTGCGGTGACGAGTGCCAGGGACACGCGAGCATGCACGAACACTGCCGCGTATGCGCCGAAGCGTGCCGTCGCTGCGAACAGGCCTGCCGTGAACTGATCAGCACCCTGAGCTGATCACGCTCACGGCCGAGGACCGACAGAAAGGCGCTCGCGCGGCACCGGAAGTGCCGCACGAGCGCCCCGTGTCGAACGAGGGTCAGCTCGCCGTGCTGCGGAATCCCTTGAGCCGCAGGCTGTTCGTGACCACGAAGACCGAGCTGAACGCCATCGCGGCGCCGGCGATCATCGGGTTGAGCAGGCCCGCCGCGGCCAGTGGCAGCGCCGCGACGTTGTAGGCGAAGGCCCAGAACAGGTTTCCCTTGATGGTGCGCAGCGTCCGCCGGGAAAGCCGGATCGCGTCCACCGCCGCCCGCAGGTCACCACGGACGAGGGTGAGATCCGACGCCTCGATCGCGACATCCGTACCGGTGCCCATGGCCAGCCCGAGGTCGGCCTGCGCCAGCGCGGCCGCGTCGTTGACGCCGTCACCCGCCATCGCGACCACCTTGCCCTCGGCCTGGAGCCGCTTGACCACGTCGACCTTGTCCTTGGGCAAGACCTCCGCGATCACCTCGGTGATCCCCACCTCCGCCGCCACCGCGCGGGCCACAGCCTCGTTGTCCCCGGTCAGCAGGACCGGGGTCAGCCCGAGCGCCCGCAGCTGCGTGATCGCCTCGGCCGAGGTCGGCTTCACGGTGTCCGCCACCACCAGGACCGCGCGGGCCGCGCCGTCCCAGCCGACGACGATCGCGGTCTTGCCCGCCTTCTCTTCGGTGGCCTTCGCCTCGGCGAGACCCTCCGGCAGGTGATGCGCCCAGTCCTCCAGCAGCGAGCTGCGTCCGGCCAGCACCGCCTTGCCGTCGACGATCCCTTGCACACCAAGGCCTTCGACGTTCGTGAAGTCCTCGACGGCCGGGAGCTCGCCGACCCGGTCCCGCGCACCGGCCACGATGGCCTGCGCGATCGGGTGTTCGGAAGCGTTCTCCAGCGCACCCGCGAGCCTCAACGCCTCGTCGGCGTCGACGCCGTCTGCGACGTGGACCTCGACGAGCGCCATCCGTCCGGTGGTGACCGTGCCGGTCTTGTCCAGCACGACCGTGTCGACCGCGCGGGTGGACTCCAGCACTTCCGGACCCTTGATCAGGATCCCGAGCTGCGCGCCGCGGCCGGTGCCGACCAGCAACGCGGTCGGGGTGGCCAGGCCCAGCGCGCACGGGCAGGCGATGATCAGCACGGCGACCGCGGCGGTGAACGCGGCCGACGCCGTGCCACCCGCCCCGAGCCAGAAGGCCAGGGTGCCGACGGCGAGCGCGATCACGATCGGCACGAAGACCGCCGACACGCGATCCGCCAGCCGCTGGACCTGTGCCTTTCCGGTCTGCGCGTCCTCCACCAGTTTGGCCATCTGTGCCAGCTGCGTGTCGGCGCCGACCCGCGTCGCACGGACGACGAGCCGCCCGCCCGCGTTGACCGTCGCGCCGACCACCGCGTCACCCGGCGCGACTTCCACTGGCACGCTTTCCCCGGTCAGCATGCTCGCGTCCACCGCGGAACCACCCTCGGTGATCACGCCGTCGGTGGCGATCTTCTCCCCCGGCCGCACGACGAACAGATCTCCGACAGCCAACTGATCGACCGGGATTCGCTCTTCCTTGCCGTTCCGGAGAACGGCGACATCCTTCGCCCCGAGCTCCAGCAGGGCTCGCAGTGCCGCTCCGGCCCGTCGCTTGGACCGCGCCTCGAAGTACCGTCCGGCGAGGATGAACGTCGTCACCCCGGCGGCGACCTCGAGATAGATGTTGCCGTCCCCGGCCATCCGCTCCACGGTCAGCTCGAAAGCGTGCGTCATCCCCGGCGTTCCCGCGCTGCCGAACAGCAGCGCGTACAACGACCACAGGAACGCCGCCAGCGTGCCCATCGAGATCAGCGTGTCCATGGTCGCCGCACCGTGGCGCAGGTTCGCCCACGCCGCCTTGTGGAACGGCCACGCCGCCCACACCAGCACCGGTGCGGCGAGCGTCAGCGAAATCCACTGCCAGTAGGTGAACTGGAACGCCGGCACCATCGCCAGCAGGATCACTGGCACCGACAGCACCGCAGAACCGATCAGCCGCTGCCGCAACGGGGCGATCGGATCGGCTTCCTCACGAGGCTCATCCGAGCCGGTCGTCTTCTCCGGGGCGGGCACGGCGGCCGAGTATCCGGCCGCCTCAACCTGCTCGATCAACTTCTGCGGCTCGACGTCGACCGGGAAGGTGACTTTGGCTTTCTCGGTGGCGTAGTTGACGGTCGCGGTGACGCCGTCGAGCTTGTTCAGCTTTTTCTCGATGCGCATTGCGCAGGACGCGCAGGTCATCCCGGTGATCGCGAGTTCGACTTCGGTTGTCCGCGTCTGGGCCACGTCGGATGTCATCGTGTTCACTCCTTTTCGACGCTCGCGTCAGCCGTGTCCGCCGTGGCCGTCATCGGCCGGGGGTGGGGTCGGGTTCTGGGTTGCCGAGGGAGCCGGGGCCGGGGCGGGTGTGCCCGTGGTGGCGACGGTGAACTCGGCGGTGCGGACCTTGCCCTGGTGCTGGAAGTCGAGGAACAGCCGGTAAGTGCCATTCGACGGGACTTCGGCGAAGAAGGTCACCGTGGGACCGGGCTTCGTTCGGCCGTCACCGGGTTCGCCGTCCGGGTGGACGTGCAGGTAGGCCAGGTCGCCGCCGCGCAGCGCCACCAGGTGCCCGTAAGCGCCCAGGTACGGCTGCAGATCGGTCACCTCGCGGCCGTCCTTGGTCACCGTCAAGGTCACCTTCGACGACTTGCCCGGCGCCAGCTCGCCGTCCAGACGGACCTGGTAACCGTCGACGTCCGCGACGCGCGACGGCTGATACTCAGCGGGTTTGAAATCTCCCGCCACGGCGACGTCCACACCCAGTGTCGAGGCCGAGCCGCCCGTCGGCTTGAAATCCGCGAAGACGCGGTAGCTGCCCGCCTGGGGCAAGGCCAGCGGGACACTCCACACGCCGTCGGGCGCGAGTTCGGGATGCACGTGCTGGAAACCGGCCGTGTCGCGGCGGACCACGATGAGGTGCATCCGCTTTTCGTGCTCGACGCCGTAAGCGGTGACCGGTTTGCCGTCCGGGCCGAGAATCTTGAAGGAGAAGGGCTGGGTCGTGCCCGCGGTGAGCGTCGTGGTGGTGGGCGTGAGGGTGTAGCCGCCCCTGGACGACGCGAGCCCGCCGGGCTCGTCGGTCGGCGCCGCCTCCGCGACGGTGCCGCTGTGAGCGTCCCCATGCCCGGCGTCCTCGCCGCCGGGAAGGCCGGCAGCGCCGGCGAAAGGACCGACAGCGGTGCCTGCGGCCCAGGCGCCACCGGCGACCAGGGCAAGCGCCACACCGTAGGCGGAGAGCTTCGCAACTGTGTTCATCTCGAATCCCTTGTGCGGGCCGTGCCCGCGATCGGGAGCGAACCGCGAATCAGGCGGTCAGCTCGTATCCGGCTTCTTCGACGGCCGCACGCACATCCGCGACCTCGGGTTCCTGGGAGCTGGTCACGGTCACCGCGCCGGTGGGCAGATCCACCCGGACGCCGGTGACGCCGTCGATCTTGCCGATCTCTTCGGTGACGGAACGGACACAGTGGTCGCAGGTCATGCCGGTGACGGTGTAGATGCTTGTGGTTTCACTCATCGTGGTTCTCCTCCGATTCGGTGCGCGGTCTCAGGAACGGACCAGGCGGGCGATCACGTCGCTCGCTTCCTTGATCTTTTCGTCGGCCTCGTCGCCGCCCTTGGCGATGGCGTCGGACACGCAGTGCCTGAGGTGTTCGTCCATCAACCCCAGCGACACCGACTGCAACGCCTTCGTGGCCGCCGACACCTGCGTCAGGATGTCGATGCAGTACTTGTCCTCCTCGACCATCCGTTGCAGGCCCCGGATCTGACCCTCGATCCGCCGCAACCGGGTCACGTATTCGTCTTTGCCTTGCGTGTATCCGTGCATCTCTCGTCCTCCTGGCCGCAACATTACATACCCTAGGGGGGTAGGGCAACCGGCATACCCCCGTGACGTATGCCACCCCCGTTTTTGACCACAACCACTCCACGAAGCCTCGAAACCCGCCTGCGCGTGCGACCCTCGACCGGGCATGATTGAGACGTACGCGGAATCCCGACTCGAGGAGTGAGCGTGGTCGATCACGGCGCCGACAAGGAGAGGCAGCTCAAACGCCTACGACGCGTTGAGGGGCAGATCCGGGGCCTGCAGAAGATGGTCGAAGAGGACAAGTACTGCATCGACGTCCTGACCCAGGTCTCCGCGGCGACCCGCGCCTTACAGTCGTTCTCCCTCGAACTCCTCGAGCGACACATGGCAGGCTGCGTCGTCGAAGCCGCCGCGAAAGGCGGCCCCGAGGCGGACAGGAAGATCCGGGAAGCCTCCGAAGCGATAGCACGCCTCGTGCGCTCCTGACGTCTGCATCACGAAAAGCGGGCGGGTGACTCTCACGTCACCCGCCCGCTTCTATTCCACCTCAACGACTGCCCCGGTCGCGGTGAACCCGGTCCGGACATGGGCGCCGTCGCAGAACGGCTTTTTCGCCGAATGCCCGCACCTGCACAGCAATTGGGTGCGGCCGGTCAGTTCGTATTCCTCGCCGTCGTGGTCGACGAGCCGGACGGGCCCTTTCACCTGATACGGCCCGTTGTTCACGACCTTGATGACGACAGCCGGCCCAGCTCCGTCCTCCTCGGCCATCACCTTCAGCCGACCACCTCGTAGCCGGCCTCTTTGACCGCGGATCGCACCAACTGCGCGTCGACCGGCCCCTCGCTCACGACGGTCACTTCGCCGGTCGCGATATCCGCGTCCACCTCGCTGACCCCGGCGACGCCGTTCACCGCGGTCGTCACCTTGTTCATGCAGCCCGAGCAGGTCATGCCCTTGACCGTGTACACGGTGGTGTCCATCAGCTCTCACCCTTCGGTTCGACAACTCGTTTCGCGGCGATCCCTTCGCCGCCACGCCGCCACACTAACATTACCCCCGTAGGGTATGTAAAGAAGCTGTTGCCCTTGTCCCACAACAAGGATCGGCCTCGCGAGCTGCGCGGCGGCGACGAGCAACGTCTCGACCCCACAGGTTCTCCGGTCATTTCCCACGAACAGGGACGCATGCCGGACCGTGTCCGACGAAGAAATCTGCTGCGCACGGCGGAACCACGACCTCGGCCACTGAACTTCCCTCGGCGGTGCATGCCGCCCGTGGTGTCGCACTGGCCGTCGCAGCCGCAACCCTGGGCATGGCGGCTCAGGTTCTCGGCGATGACACGGTCCCGAATGCCGGGATAGCCTTACTCATCGGCGGCTTGACAGGTTCGGCCGGTCTCGCCGTGGCCGATCGCTGCCGAGGCGTCGTCGCGGCGGGCGGCGCGCCGACGGCGGCGCAGCTCATCCTGCACGCCGTTCTGCTGGCGCCCTCACGTATGGCCGGTGACGCGAAACACAACAGCTCGTCTGATACCTGTGCCGGCCGGGCAAGAACAACCGCGGCGACAGAGGCCGTTTCGGCTTTCTACGCCGACCTCCTCTTCAGCCTCGCTCGGCGAAGCATCATCGAAGCCGACCTGGCCACAGTGGACGACAGCGCCGCCGAAGAGCGTCAAGCCGAGCGGGAACGCCTCCAACGCCAACCGACAGAGGTAGCCCGGTGGCAGGACTCTGTTCTGCGGCAAGCCCAAGACGACCCCTTCACCTAGGCACTTCGCCAGAACTACAACAAGCTGGAGGAAGACAAGACCACCGCGCTGGCGGCGATCGCCCAACTCGACGCGGAAGACAGGAAGCAAACCGGCGAAGGCTACGTCGTCAGACCTGACCTTCCTCGAAGCGCTTCCGCATCTCCGGCTCAACTTGGCCAAGGCACCTCAGGCGCTGCTCCGCAGCCTCTTCGAGATCACCCAGCTGACCGTCAAGGTGCGTGGCGTGGGCGACAAGGTGACCATTACCGTCAAACTGCCGGTCGATCAGGTACCGGTAACGGCTGTAGCCGCAGAAAGGATCAGCGACGCGATGACTTCCACCGAAATGCAAGAAGTCCCGACCAGTTCGGTCGAGACTTCTTGGGTGGAAGCTGTACGTACCCCCGACGAGGTACGGACAGCAACCACGCGTCCTCGCAGCCCTCTGAGCTGCGGCTTTCCGCCACACTGAGGATTAACCGACTCCGGCGAGACCGCGGTGGAGCCGCGTCATGACCAGCGTCCGCCGGGACCTCTCCCTCTGGATTCAATGCGGTTGCACCGCCCTGGTCGCCCTCGGCGCGGCCTACGCCTCCTACATCCACGGACGCCAGTTCGCCCTCCGCTTCGGCGCCGACACGATGACCGCCTCGATCTGGCCCCTCATCGTCGACGGCCTCCTCACCACCGCAACCGTCGAACTCTGGAAACCCAGTCACGACGGCTCCAGCCGGTGGCCAGCCTGGTCCGCGTTCATCTTCGGCATCTCGCTATCCCTCTGTGCGAACATCGCCTCGGCTCCAATAATGAGCGCCTTCGGTGTCGCCGTCGCCGCTTGCCCACCGCTTGCCCTGTTGCTGGCCGTTGAGCTCCTCAACCGCGCCCTCAAACGCCACCGCACCGAACCCGCCTATCCGACACCCTCACCCGCCGACCGCCATCACACGCAACCCGGAGCCCTCACCACGCTTCCAATCGTCACCCTGCCAACGAGACCGGCCCCGACGGACGAGGCTTCGAAGCCCACCGCCGAACAACTGATGTGGACCTACTACCAGCACGAACACGCCCAAGGCCGAACGCCCACCGGCGCCGAACTTGATCGCGTCGCCGGAACCCACAACTACGGCCGCCGCATCCTCCGAAAATGGCGCAAAGAAGGCGCACTGAACCGCCCCGGGTTTGATGGAGGCTCCTCGTGTGAGTGAGGATGTGGATCATGACCCAGAGGCCCAGGTATTCCGCTGAGGTGCGGTAACGCGCTGTCGCGTTGGTGTTTGAGCAGGTAGAGCAGTATTCGTCGCAGTGGGAGGCGATCTGCTCGGTGGCGGCGAAGGTGAACGTGTCGAGTGAGACGTTGCGCAAGTGGGTGCGGCAGGCCGAGGTCGACGCCGGAGCCCGGCCGGGGGCGACGAGCGAGGAGGCCGAGGAGTTGAAGCGGCTGCGCCGGGAGGTCGCGGAGTTACGTCGGGCCAATGAGATTCTGAAAGCGGCTTCGGCTTTCTTTGCGAGGGAGCTCGACCCTCGACTGCCACGCTCGTAACGTTCATCACGGAACATAAAGACCGGTTCGGGGTCGAGCCGATCTGTGCCGTGCTGACCGAGTTCGGTGCGAAGATCGCCCCATCCACTTATTACGCGGCGCTGACGCGCCCGGTTTCACGGCGGGAGACCCGGGACGAGGAATTAATGCGAGAGATTCGACGCGTATTCGATGATAATTATCGGGTGTATGGTGCCCGGAAAATGTGGCGTCAGCTGCAACGGGACGGCATCCAGGTGGGACGAGGCCGGGTGGAACGACTCATGCGGCGCCTCGGGCTGACCGGTGCCCTCCGCGGCAAGACGGTCCGCGCCACCATCGCCGACAAGGATGGCGTGCGCGCCGCTGACCTGGTGAACCGCCAGTTCACGGCGGGCGCGCCGAACCGGCTGTGGGTGGCCGACTTCACCTACGTCGCCACCTGGGCCGGCACCGTTTACGTCGCCTTCGGCATCGACGTGTTCTCCCGTAAAATCGTCGGCTGGCACGCGAGCATGTCCAAGGAAACGGACCTGGTACTCGACGCCATCGACACCGGATTACAGGTCCGCGACTACCAGCACGCCGATGGGGAGGGCAAACTCGTTCACCATTCCGACGCGGGCAGTCAATACACGTCTTTCCGGTTCACCCAGCATCTCATCGACGCGGGTATCGACGCGTCTATCGGCACCGTGGGCGACGCCTACGACAACGCACTCGCGGAATCCGCCATCGGTTTGTATAAAACAGAGTTGATCAAACCGCAAGGACCATGGCACAATAAGAAAGACGTTGAGATCGCCACCACGGCGTGGGTCGAGTGGTACAACGACCGGCGTCTACACGAGGCCTGTGGCTACCGGCCACCGACCGAGTTCGAGACCCTGTACGAGTTAGGCGACCTGACCTGCCTGGTCGCCTAATACTCCAGTCGTAGTTCGTGATGGTCATGATTCGTGGATCGATTGTCGCTGGTAGTGGCCTTGCTGGGCTCGGTATTGGTGGCGTCTGCGCCAGCTTGAGCGGCGGATCCGGTGTGCGGCATCGAGAACGGGTCGGCTGATGAGTGTGGTGAACAGGTGGTGGATTTCGTTGCAGGTCAACGAGATCCACCCGCCGGTCGAGGACTTGGGGTTTCGTTCGGTGGATGCGACAACGGCGAGGAAGGCGTGGGCGAGCATCGCCATGACCGTCCAGCGGTGCCAGGAGGTCCACCGTCGGACCTGGTGCTGATCAAGCCCGGTGAGGCCTTTGCTGGTCTGGAAGGATTCCTCGATCGTCCATCTGCGGCCCGCGACTTGAACCAGGATCCGTAGCGGCACGGGCTCGGGTGCGTAGCAGCGGTAGAACGCCAGCTCGCCAGTGGTGCGGTGGCGGCGGATCAGCAGCCACCGGTGCCCGTCGGGCTCGGCGGTGTCGATGTCGGCGAAAGCCCAGTCGTAGTAGCGATGTTCTTTCGCCCCGGCACCGGCGGAGAGGCGTTGCCAGACGTGCTTGGGCATCCTCGCGGCGACACCGTCAGCGCGCAGCACGCCTGCTGGAGTGCTGACCCGGCGGTCGCGGCCGATGGCGAGAACGTAGCCGACTCCGCGTTGTTCGAGGTTCTTGCGCAGGTGGGGGTCGGCTCCGTAAACCTCGTCCCCGGCGACCCACCGGGCCTGGACCCCTGCGTCGAGGGCACGCCCGATCATGGTGGTCGCCAGCGCGGGTTTTGTCGCGAACGCGGTGTCGTCGGGGATTCCGGCGCCTGCGCGGCGGTCGGGATCGGTGGTCCAGGATTTCGGGAGGTAGAGGGCTCGGTCGATGAATGCGTGGCCGGTGTCGGTGGCGTAGGTGAGGTAGACCGCGACCTGGGCGTTCTCGATGCGACCCGCGGTGCCGGTGTATTGGCGTTGCACTCCGACGGTGTGGACGCCTTTCTTGAGGTCGCCGGTTTCGTCGACGACCAGCACGGCGCCGGTGTCGCCGAGGTGTTCGGTGACGTAGTCGCGCAGGTCGTCGCGGACCTTGTCGGCGTCCCAGACCGCTTTGCGCAGCAGGTGTTGTATCCCGTCGGGGGTGTCGTCGCCGGCGTGTTCGGAGATGGTCCAGCAGTTCTTGTCCGGCAGGTCCGACAGCAGCCCGAGCAGCAGTGTTCGTGCTCGTCGGCGGGGTTCGACGCGGGTGAACCGGCCGGCGATCCGGCTGATCATCTCCTCAAACATCACCGCCCATCGGTCAGGGTTTACGCTGGGACCCGCGGCCACCAGCCGATCAGGGTTAGTCCACACAACCGACCATGATCAACTGGTGGCCGCACCTGTCTACGGGCAGCCCACCAACGACATCACGAAGTCCGGCTGGAGTACTAACCCCAAATAACGAGTCTCTACCAAACCCGGGGCGATTCACACTTCCACGCACAATCCCAGCCGCCCCTGAACCGCATCGACCACGCGAAACACCGTCAAGGCCCCAAACGACGACAGCGCACGACCAACTTCCGCAGGCCGGCACCGGAGAACGAGAACTCGTCGAATCAACCACCTGACGTTCGATCCGACCTCATGACCAGCGGGAGGACTACCAAACTGAACGAAATTCACCAGTATGATCCTCAAATAGCCAGGTCAAGTAGTGTCGTCCCCGCACAGGCGGGGCTGGTCCGGCGATCATCGCCGTCCACCTCTACCAGCGCGCGTCGTCCCCGCGCAGGCGGGCTGGTCCGTAGGAGGAGCAGCGATATGACGACGGACGTTCGTCGTTCCCGCGCAGGCGGGGCTGGTCCCAGCTCCATCCGCGTCATGAATGGGTTCGGCCGGTCGTCCCCGCGCAGGGGGCTGGTCCGAGGATGACCATCTCCTCACCGCCCCACCACCAGTCCTCCTCGCGCGAGCAGGGCTGGTCCTTCGGCACGAGCACGGCCTCACCCGGCGACAGTTCATCCCCGCGCAGGCGAGGCTGGTCTAGACGGCCACGTCCACGCCGGGTTGTCTCCGCGCAGGCGGGGTTGGTCCGTTCACGAACTTCCAGGTCGACCAGATCGTGGAGTCGTCCCCGCAGGCAGGGTTGGCCCGTGGTTCGCCGTGACACTGCCACGGTCCTCTATGTCGTCCCCGCGCACGCGGGGTTGGTCCCGCCATGGCGGCCTGGACTTCGTGCGGTTCGACGTCGTCTCCGAGCAGGCAGGGTTGGTCCCTCCTCGCTTATGGGCGAGGTCGGTGGCACCAATTTCGTCCCCGCGCGAGCAGGGCTGGCCCGGTTGATGCCCCCGGTGCTGCCAAGGGGCCGTGTGTCCTCCCCTCGTGATCGGGGCTGGTCCCACGCAGGTGCTCACCGAGACCGCGAGCGTCTCGTCCTCCCCGCATGCGCGGGGACGACCGTGTGGCTGGTTTGGGGGATCCCGTGCGTCGCGGATCAACCCCGCCCGTGCGGGGACGATAACTCCGTCGCGCCGATCGTGAACACGATCTGCGGACCAATCCCGCATGCGCGGGGGTGACAGCTGAGCGGCGAGGGTCGCGTTCGAATTGATGGGACCAACCCCGCCCGCGGGGACGACGCCGATGGGCCAGGACGACGATGCGATCTACCCGGGGTCAAACCCGCTCACGCGGGGAGAACCAGCCGATCGAGCACAGCGACGAGTGCACCGGAGGAACAGCCCGCTCGCGCGGTGAGAACCCCGAGGACGCGCAGTTCCTGGAGACCCGGCAGTGATCAGCCCCGCTCGCGCGGGAAGGACAACCTTGACCTCACAGGGAAGACGCTGGAGGCGGGACCAGCCCCGCCTGAGCGGGGCTGGTCCGAACGATCCCTCGGGGAGCGCGCCGATCTGCCCGTCGTCCCCGCTCAAGCGGGCTGGCCCCTCGGCCGCGGCCTGCCCGTCAGGTGAATCGGGTAGCCCCGCTCAGGTGGCGTTGGTCCCTCCTTCCAGCCACCGGATCCGAACGTCGGCGCATTGTCCACGCGCGAGCGGGGCTGGTCCGCCGAAGCCGCCGCCGGGGAACCTGTATGTCCGATCGTTCCCTCGCCGGAGGGGCTGGTCCCGAGGAGAGCATTGCCTATGACGAGGAGGTCGTCATACCGGCACAGGCGGCTGGTCCGTCGCTGCTTTTGTCCACACCAAGATGAAGCCCGCCATGCCCGCGCAGGGCGGGGCTGGTCCGGCGAGTTGATCGCGGGCAGACGTCGCCGCGCCGGTACAAGTCTCATGCTGTCGGGGCAAGTGTGGTGCGCAGTCTTTGCAGCGCGTCTCGCCCGAGTCGGGATACGGTATGGAGACCGTGGTTGTCGGCGGCACGCAGGACGCGTTGGAGCAGTGGGTCGTCCGGACGACGAGGTACGGACAGCAACCACGCGTCGCCCCAGCCCTCTGAGCTGCGGCTTTCCGCCACTCTGAGGATCAACCGGCTCCGCCGAGACCGCGGTGGAGATGCGTCATGACCAGCGTCCGCCGAGACCTTGCTCTCTGGATTCAGTGCGGTTGCACCGCACTAGTCGCCCTCGGCGCGGCCTACGCCTCCTACATCCACGGACGCCAGTTCGCCCTCCGATTCGGCGCCGACACCATGACCGCCTCGATCTGGCCGCTCATCGTCGACGGCCTCCTCACCACCGCCACCGTCGAACTCTGGAAACCCAGCCGCGACGGCTCCAGCCGGTGGCCGGCATGGGCAGCGTTCGTCTTCGGCATCGCGCTGTCCCTCTGCGCGAACATCGCCTCGGCACCCGTGACCCGCACGTTCGGCGTCGCCGTCGCCGCTTGCCCACCGCTCGCTCTGCTACTGGCCGTCGAACTCCTCAACCGCGCACTCAAACGCCACCGCAACGGACTCTCCGACGGCATTCACACGGAACCCGGTCTCCTCACACCACCCCTGGTCACCCCTCTGCCGACAACACCAGACCAGTCGGGCCAGTCATCCAGGCCCACCGCCGAACAACTGATGTGGGCCCACTACCAGCACGAACACGCCCAAGGCCGAACACCATCCGGTGCCGAACTCGACCGCGTCGCCGGAACCCACAACTACGGCCGCCGCATCCTCCGAAAATGGCGCAGCGAAGGCATCCTTTCGCACGCAGCCCCCGAGCCGCATCGCCCACGCGAAACACCGTCGAGGCCTCAAACGACGGCACCGCCGAACCCACTTCCGCACGCCGACACCGCAGAACGAGAACTCGCCGAATCAACGTCCTAAGGTCTGATCCGACCCCATGATCAGCGTGAGGACTACCGAACTGAACAAAAACCAGCAGTATGATCTTCAAAGGTCCAGGTCAGTTAGTGTCGTCCCCGCGCGAGCGGGGTTGGTCCTCACTACGACCACGTCCATGCGTCGTTCCTCCGGACGAGCGGGGCTGGTCCACTCGCGCCCGAACTCCACCTCGACGAGCTCCGGTCTTCCCCGCGCAAGCGGGGCTGGTCCCATCTATGTACCCAACGCGCTTCCGCCGAATGTGTCTTCCCCGCGCAGGCGAGGCTGGTCGCTCGCCGCAGCAGCCAGGCCCGCAGTGAGCCCGAGCCAGGTACCTACCGGTCCGGCCCGGAGTATCGAGCCGATTCCCCAGGCCGCGGGGAAGCCCGACGGCCCACCACCCAATGAGGGAGGCTCTGAAGCCGGCTTGGGTGTCGTCGAGGCCGCGGAGGAGGCCGACGCCGATGTTCTGGGCGCAGTCGAAGAACTGCAGAACGGCAGCGACCATCAGCAGCGTGCCAGCGATGTTGAGCGCGGCCGCGTCGACGAGGTTCGCGCCGTCCAGGAACAGGGGAGAACAAGCGAGGGCACTGTCGTGTAGAGCACCGCAACCAGGGCCATCACGACCGCGCCGTGCACGAGGGCAGTTCTACCGACGCGTGCGGCGGCGCGGAGGTCTTTGTCGTGCGATCTCGCGGCTGACCAGGATGGACGCTCCGAGGGACAGGTCGATCATGATCTGGAAGACGATGTAAACTAACTGGTTGACGACGGTGTGCGCGGCGCGCGCGGCGCGGCCGAATCTGCCCAGGAGCAGCGCGACGGCCAGGAAGGAACCGGCCTCGGAGTCGCAGGTCAGCGAGATCGGGACAACGAGCGCAACCAGTTTGCGCACAGTGACGCCGTCCGCCTGCCAGCCGCGCAGGGAGAGCAGGGGCGCGATCACTGGATCGCGCCGGACCACCGCCCAGAACAAAGAACCACAGGGTTGCTTGAGGTATCGCCTGCCCACGTCGCCCGAGAGCGGGCCGTAGCAGGAAACAACGAGTCGCTGACATTGCTGCCCTCGGACCCGGCGATCTGTCCTTTGCCCCAGGCTCAGCGGCAACCGACCGCGGCCCGGACGGTGCATGCTCCTCAGCCCATGAAGTCCTAGAATACGTACGCACCTCGGGCGTGGGCATCCACACCAGAGGGGTCACTTGCTGAAGCTGAGTTAGCTTCAGTCGACCAGTCCACAGCGCGCGATCTGCTCGGCGTCGTGTTCACGACCTGACTGGCCTGCCAGCCATCCGATGAACAAGCGAAGCGCTTCGGGGTGACCAGTGGTAATAGCATACCGGTAGGCCTGCTCTACCTCTTCTGCGCGGCCGGGCTGTTGCTCCAGCCAACCTATGAACGCGTCAATCGCGGCTAATTCTCTGGCGGCAATAGCCTCTCGGTAGATGTGCTCAGTCTCTTCTTCTCGGCCGGGCTGACGGGCTAGCCAGATAGCGAACGCGGTCTGCCCGAACATGCCGTCGACGGCGGAAGCGTCCCGGTAGGCCTGCTCTGTCTCAGCCTCTCGGCCAGGCTGGCCGGACAGCCAATCAGCGAACAGCCGAGCGGAATTGTAAGAGCCAGCGGCGATAGCGTCCTTGTACGCCTGCTCCGTCTCAGCCTCTCGCCCAGGCAGGCCGGACAGAAGGTCAGCCAACCCTGCCGCGGCGAGGTGGTTTCCATCGGCCACAGCGTCCTTATAAGCCTGCTCGGCATCCGCCTCACGGCCAGGCTGTCGCGCCAGCCAAGAAGCGAACTTGTGTCGCGCTTGGTAGCTATCTGCGCTGATCGCCTTCCGGTAGGTCTGCTCAGTCTCTACTTCGCGGCCAGGCTGGCGGGACATCCACTCTGCAAACAGGCCGAGTGCATCGGCGTCGCCGTCGGCGATGGCGTCGCGGTAGGCATGCTCGGCCTGCTTTTCACGGCCGGGTTTGTTGGCCAGCCAATCCGCACATCCGGTGCGCACGGCGGGAATCCCCTCGGCGATACCTTTCAAAAAGATCCGTTCGGACTCTTCTTCGCGGCCAGGCTGGCGCTCCAGCCAGCTAGCAAACACGTTTCGCGCGGAGAGGTCGCCGTCGGCGATGGCGTCAAGGTAGACCTGCTCGACGTCTCCATCCCGACCCGGCTGCTGCGCCAGCCAGGAAACAAACTCGTACAGTGCGAAGGGGCGGCCGCCGGCTATCGCACCCCGGTAGGCATGCTCCGCGTCTTGTTCGCGTCCTGGGCGCTTGGCAAGCATTCTCGCGAGTTCCATCAGCGCCTCAGGGGTACCCGCTGTCCGGCAGAGGGCCTCACCATGGTTGAACCTACCGCGGGCACTTGCATCGCGGGCTGCTCTGAACAGATCGTCAGGGGCTGTTGCGTGGTCATGTAGCGCGTTCCAGACAGCGTCGACAACGGGATGGGTGCGGCGGGTGCGGCTGAGGTGCTGTTCGAGGTAGTCGGCCAATTCGTAGGTAATGTGCTCGGTGTTGTCGAGCGGAATCAGGGCTTGGACGCCCTGGGTGGAGCGTAGTGGCTGTGTGGCGTGGGTGATCGCGGTGTCGAACCAGCCCGGTGGTGGGCTGGCCTGGCCGCGTTCCTCGCGCCACAGCGCCGTGGCGATGGCGCGCAGCAAAAAGGGGGACATGGGGCTGGTGTGGCCGAGACGGCGCGCGTCCCCGGCGGCGTCGAGAAGGAGCTGGTCCATGGGGTTCGGCGCGGTGAGGTAGTGCTGGAGGAGTTCATGGCCGCCGGCGAGGGTCTGCGTGAACCCGACACGGTCGGGATTGGTGAGAGCAGTCCGAAGGCGGTCATCGCCGGTTCTGACTGCGAGCACCTGGGCTTCCTCACGTTCGCGCGAGGAGAAGTCGCGGGGAACGTCGTGCCAGTGCACCCACTGGTTGGCGGAGACCAACAGGTCCCGGTTGTCGCTGAGATGCTCGGCGGAGGCGGTGGCGTCACGGAGCTTCTCGGCCCACAGCGTCCCCACCATCACGATGGGGTGCGGGCTCCGGGATTCCCCGCCAGTGTGAGTGTCGGCGGCCGTGAACAAATCACGCAGCACATCCAGCGAGAGCCCTGTCCCATTGGGGCCTAGGAAGGCTTGCAGCTCGTTAAGCCACACCACGCATCGCCGTCGCTCCAGCAGCCCGGACGTGACCAGGCCTCGCAGCGCCGCCGCTGATCGAGGACGGACCACCGTCCATCCGGGGCCGAGAGCTTGAACGGCCTCGAACAGCGACCGGGTCTTCCCGGTCGATGGCCCGCCGCGCAGCAGAACCAGTACACGCAGCTCGCCGCTGGCTGCGGCAGCGATGTCCGCGCGCAGCGACGGGTCGTGATCCCGCCGTACATACACAGGCGGCACCATGAGGATGTTCTGGTCGTCGTCGCGAATCCGATCACGACGGATCGCGGGGTGCACCGTCGCTTCGGCTGGCGTGAACTCGTCCATCTCCCACACCGTGCAGTCGGCCTCCGCCGCCGCAGCTTTCCATCCAGCGGACGCTGGGTTGGGAGTTTCGGACCTGCTGAGCCGGTGCAGGCGCACAGCTTCAGCGCGTTCGTCATCGGTGACTTCGAGTGCGGTCAGCAGGAAGTTGAGGATGTTCTCGCCGCGGCTGTGGCCGGGCTTGGCGATGTAGTTCTCGGCCGTCCCCCGACTGCACGAGGCCCGCTCAGCGAGTCTCTCATAGGACAGACCGCTGCGATCCTTGAACCCGGTCAGGAGCGTGCGGAGCTGTTGAGCGGCAGCGAGGTCCGACTGCATCATCACCACAGTTTCCCACCCGCCAACACGACCGAACCCCGCACCTGGTCAACGAGCGCATCGGCAGCTGCCACTCGGTCCGATGCGCACATCCATCGCCGACGTCGACGCAGTGCTCAATGGATGTGCTGACCAGCGCAGTGAACGCCTTCATCATGGAACTACACCCGCCGATCGGCGGTAACGATGCTCTGAAAGGTGGTGACGATGGGCTCCAAACCGATCGCGCTGCTCACCTCCACTGTCGGCGGCGTAGCTCTTCTACCTGCGCTCCCCCTCTGGTGTGTGATCGCCGTGGCGCTGGTCGCCGTGGCCCTCATCGCTGCCCAGGTGACCGTCACCCAGATCATCCGCCTCCGCGCCAGCGCCAGGATCACCACCAGTGCGCACGCTCTGCGGGTCCTGGAACTGGAAAACGGCACCGGACGCCACACCAAGTAGACCAGGTGTGAGCCCGCCCAAGCTTCATAACGGTGGTGACCTGCTGGTCAGTCGCTGGCGCCGCGACGATCCCTACACCACCGGCCCGACGAGTTCGCCTAACACCACCAGCAACGCTGAACCCACGCGTCCGGCGATCGGGTCGATGAGAAACCTCGACCCCGCTACCCGATTCCGCCGACCAAAGTCCGGACAACGCGCTGCCCGCCCGCGGAGATCAGGTGCTGACCGCGTACTGGCCAGCCATCCGGCAAACGCAGCTCAGGAAGTGGGTCATCACCACTTTGTCCATCGCGACTCAGCGAGGTACCACTTTCGCGTTGCCATGGTACGTACAGGGGTGCGGCCTCCAGCGGCCTGAACACGATCCGGGATCGCGGGGCGGCGCCGCGAGGCCCACGGTGCCGATCCCGGCATAGGAAAGGTGATCGACGCGCTGCACACCTACGCCGGGCGTGCTCGCGCAGAACGTTCCGTTACCGAGCGGCCTGCCCGAGCCAGGCGACAAGCGTCTAGCGACTCAGCGTGTCCGTTCGCGTCGCCGAACTCTCACGTCGCTTATCCAAGTAGAGTCCCTCCATGCTGTTCACATCGCTGCACCGGATTCTCGGCCGCCCGCGGGGTCCGCTGACGGACGAAATGCTGAACGAAGCGATCACCGTTGGTGTGGCCGAGACCGACGACCTGGATTGGAAGAAGTCATTCCCCAAGGAGAAGGACCTCGCCAATAGCGATGTCCCGAAAGACGTCGCGGCGATGGCCAACAACGGGGGCGGCCTGATCGTCTATGGGGTCGAAGAGAAGGATAAAAAGGCGACCGGACGGGTCGATATCGGCGAGGTGACCGAGCAGTACGAACGCACCTACGACAAGGTCGCGATCAGCGGCATCCACCCTCCCGTGTTCGGGCTCGGGTTCCACCGCCTCGGCGATGTCAAGCGGGTCTTGGCGGTCGTTGTCCCGCCGAGTGTCGACGCGCCGCATCTCATATACCGCGGCGAGTACTTCGGCGCGCCGATCCGTAACAACGCCGACACGATCTGGATGCGCGAACCGCAACTCGAACGCCTCTACCGGACACGGCTCGACGACCGGCGCAACGCCGCCGTGCGGCTTGAGCAGGACTACCACCACGAACGTGAACAGCATGACGCCGACCTTGCGCGGATCATCGGCGTCGCCCGCCCGCGCCTGGCACGGGCCGCCGCCTCGCCCATGACACAGGACGACGCACGGCGGATCGTCGAGAACGCATCCACCCTCGGCCGCGCACTCGCCGAATCCCAGCTCGCACACCCATTGGCGACACTCGATCTGAACCCACGACCGGGACTCCGCCGCTGGGTGGCACCGCCGGCCAATCCGAACAAGAAGTGGAAGGAAGCCTGGGCCAGTGTCCACTTCGACGGCTCTGTGTCGCTCCGCTCCGCTATCGGTGGCAGTCAGACTCGTGACGGCCACGCACCACCGAGCACAGCCAACTCCCGCCGGATCGAGTGGTTCGTCGCCGACTTGCTCGCCCTGGTGAAGACCGCAGCCGACGCCTCGGCGACTTCCGAGTACGAGCTGCGCATCGGCATCGAAAGCAACCCGCACGACGGACCGTTGACCTTCACCTCGGTGGACGAATTCGGGTTCGGCGACGACGGCATACTGCCCATCCGGCACTTCATTCCGGTTGAGACCACCGTTCGAACCAACGTCACGGACGAGGCATACCTGGAGCAGGTTCGACAGATCGCACTGGACGTCGTCAACCAGGGCGGCATCAACCGACTCACCGCCATTGCGCAGTCCTCGGTCTGACCCGATTGCTGTCACGACATCACTGACGAGGAGGCAAGCATACGTGGTGACTACGCAAGGGTTCGGGTTCCCGCCCGCGGAGAACGGCGCGGACTATCTGCGCAGCGTGGTCGAACATCTCGTCAATGGCGACCCGGCAGGCTCCGGACCCAGGGCACGTGACCTGAAGTACGCGGTCCTGCATCTTCAAGCCGCCGCCGAAGTACTGCTGAAAGTTCGTCTGGTGCGGGAACACTGGTCACTGGTGTTCAAGGACCCCGGCAAAGCAACGCAGGCCGCGTACGACTCCGGTGACTTCCTCAGCGTGACAATGGAAGAGACCTTGATGCGGCTACGAGGAATCGCCGGGGTCGAACTGCCCGAGAACGCGCGGCAGGCCTTTACCCGGCTCGCCAAGGAACGCAACAAGCTTCAGCACTTCGGGATGGGTGTACAAAACACCGCGGCGATCGAAGCGCTGGTCGGTCGAGTCCTCGACGCATTGCTGACCTTCGCAGTCGAACACCTGCAAGCTGGCGCTGCCCCCGCCGAACAGCAGCTCTTCCTCGACGTCCGCAGGGAGATCGAGCGTGACGTCAAGCGCATCGGAATGTTGCTGCACGAACGGCAGCGGCGGATCGGCCCAGCGCTGGAACGTGATGCGAACCGAATTGTCGCCTGCCCTTGGTGCTTGGAGATGACCCTGCCGGTTACGGGCCCACGCTGCCTGTGGTGCTCTGCCGACGCAGTCGATCACGAGAAGACTGCCTTCGTCTACTGGCGCGAAGTCGCTGCCCCTCGACCCGATAGCTGGTCACATGCGCCGAGCGACTGTCCGTACTGCGAAGACAGCGGCACGCTCGTGGGAGGCGCAGAAACAAGGAGTCTGCCGCTTGCCTTGCTGTGGATGTGTTTCTCGTGCGGAGCGTTCGCCGGAGTACGCAGACTCACAGCCTGCCATCTCTGCCTGACACCGACCCCCTACGAGAACGGAGGCAGGTGTCGCCGGTGCCGGACCGACGACGACACCGCCAGCGATGACGGCAATGCTGGGCGTTGACGGCGTCAAGTAGCCGGTCGGCAAAGGCCTTGCATACCGAGAGAGGTCATCGCTGTCGATGTAAGACTCCAGTGACTTCGTCAGCCCTTAACGAAGTCACCGAGATAGTTCGCACCATAGCAGCCTGCTGTGCCGCGTCATCGAGATCTCAGCACCGATCGGTCCGGGCTCACATGTAGGCCAGGAACGCCTCGGCCCCGCCATATGAGCGGGTCCTGCGCGCCGGGCCCGGTGATCGACATCGAAACACTGGCCAGCCGTACGGTCGTGGTGGCCTGACGCTCGCCGAGGGCCGCCTCACCCAGACCCAGATCGATTATCTGCGCGGCGTTGCCGAACATGGCGCGAGCGCCTCCGCGCAGCAGCGACAACCACTCACAGCTACACCAACGGATCAGCTCTCACCAATTTTTCTGGAGCAGATCTGGAGCAGAACGCCGCCTGCAACAGCGCCCAACAACGATGGACCGCGTTGAACGGAGCACAACTGCGCCAGCCGACCAGCAGGTGCTCGATAACCGCAGGTCAGCAACCTGCTCGAACCTGACTGGCAGTGAGGAGTCGGGATCGCTGTTCTGGCAGTTAGAAGGCTTCAACCTGAGCGACTCCGCTCAAACACCGACACTCTCGAACGGGGCTTGCCAGGCAGCGCGCTGAGATCCTGTCACCGCATGGATGACCACATGAACCTCGAACTCGACGGCAGCCGGGGATCAACTCCGTCCGGGCTGGGACGATTGTCGTAGAGCTGCAGGCTGCGACAAGGTGCACCACGGTAGAGCAGTGCAACCGTCAGCGCGTCGGCCGCGGCTTCCAGATCAGAGTCGGATCGCAACGGCCCGGTTGAACACCGGCTGCGAGTCACCCCAGGAGCTGCCGTCGTCCCGGTCCGGCGAGTTGTTGTTAAGGGTGCCGTATCGTCCGCTGGTCCGTGGTTCTGAAGCGCCCGGGGACCTGTCACTGAAAAGACTCCAACAGGGTGTTCATCGGCTGGACGCACCTGTTCGACCTGGTCATCTTCGAGGTTTCGGCCGCCTCGACGGCACGATCACCGCTAGCACCGAGTACACCGGCCATCACGTCGATCTCATGGTCGACTTGGGCGAATTCCCCGCTGTTCCACCCCGGCTGTTCACGACAGCGCGATCGTTTCGGACGACGGCAGCGGGTTCCAAACGAAGGTGAAGCAGTCCGCAACGGCATTAGGCGCCAGCGAGTTTTTGTCCACCTCGCAGGCCGGCAGGGCGTTTGCCCACCCGGGCCGCATTTTGCTCGATCAGCCGTCGGATACCAGGCACACCGACGCCTCGATCGTTACCGGAAGCCGCCCTCTGAGCGTTGCGGATCTTGTGACGTGGACGATATGCCTTATAGGCTATAGCAGTCACCGGTCGCAGCGGGGGAGGACGATGGACACGGCGGCGGAAGTTGTGCTGGCTGTACCCGCCGGCGACGATGCCGGGGCGCGAACAGCAGATCTTTACGACTGGCAGGCGGCCATGGCGGCAGCCGACGGCCTAAGAGTATTCGCCGATTCGCTCGACAGTAATGGCGACCTACGGCCAGATACGGACCGTCAGCTCGTTTGTGAACATCATGAGGACTGGACGGTGCTACACGGTCCCGATGCGGAATTGGTGTCCGCTAAACACCGCGAGCCATCCCCTGGAGCCTGGAGCACTCTCAACCAACTCGTGGACAAGGGCGGTCTGGCTCATCTTTTCGGACGTTGGCTCATACTTGACGAAAAGCCACACGTCCGGCTGGTGACCAGCGCAGCTCTCGCCCCGGGAGCGCCCCGCAAACTTGCCAAGACAACCGTCCTGCTGAGAGACGAGGCCGCTGGGCACGTACTGGACGCGGCGACCGCGACACTTGTCGACGGAGTCGCGACGGGCTTCGCTAAGGAGTTACTCCTTCATCGCAATGGGTTACCCGATGAATGGCGGGCACCTGCCGAAGCCACTGCGAAGACATGCGTGGTCAGTGACGCCCAAAGCCAGAAAATTCGTTCGTTCCTGGCAATGCTGTTCATCGACGATAACCGGCCGAATCGTGATTTGCTGAACCATGCGGCGCCCAGTATGTACATGCAACCAGTGCTGGACAAACTAGGACGAAAGGATGCGCCGGCAGCGGCGGTCTGGGAAGCGGTCTTGCAACTCTTCAGGGCTCGCATGCGCGCCCACGGGCCCACCGTAGACGGAGCCCTTCCCCTCGTACCGATCACCTCCCCGACCTCGGGAGGTGTCACGTCCGCCTTCGAAATTCATCGCGCCTTGCTCCCACGCACGATCGACGTCCGCGACATCGCCATCGCGATACGGACCGCCCTTGCCAATCCGTTGGGATACATGCCGCTCGCCGCGCCGGCGCAGCTGAGCAAACTCGGTGTCAAGATGGCCTGGGGCGGGTGCGCAGACACGAGCATTTCACGAGCCGAAAGGCTTCGTGCCGACTTCAAACGCTATTGGCGAGCGAGAGGAGACGACGTGCCGGGCGGCACCCCGGAACGCTACGTCTTGGAGCGCACGTTCCTGCGAGTCGCAGACGAAGCCACCGCCGAGGCCAGAACGGTCACCGGCACCTGGGGTTCACCGTTCTGGGCTGCGCTGGCCGAGCACCTTGGCCGATTGCCCCAAGCAGAACTGGCCGATGGACTGGACAAGGAACTCGCTCTCGGAGGCATCTGTGACCTGGCGGCCAGATGCGAAATCTGGTTCAGCCCACGCTTCGACGTGAAAGCCGAGATAGCCCGACTGCGTGCCGAACGGGCGGCGAAAACATGACATCACCCACTTCCGCCGGAGTCCTTGAAAGGCTGCGCGACGATCTCGCGTACCACCAGATGCGCATCCTTCTCCTGGTAACCGCAGTCGCCGCGAGCAGGGGACACTCCCGCAAACTCGACGGACTCACCAAACTCGCCAAGCTGGACTTTCTGGTCCGCTATCCAGCGCTCGCCCCCCGCGTCCTCGACGATCTGAACCCAGAGGACCCACGCCTTCATCTCCCACGGAACACCCATGCCACCGACGTCGAGGCACCCATGATCCGGTACAAGTACGGACCTTGGGACGACCGTTACTACCCCGTCATCGGCGCCCTTGTGGGCCGCGGCCTCCTTCGGTACGTCGCGGGCCGTCAAGGAAGCGTCGCCCTCGCGCCGACACCCACCGGGCGCAAGCTTGCACACGATGCCGCCCGAACCGAGCCGTGGCAAGAGATCAGCGACAGATGTCAAGCCGTCGCGCAAACAACCGGCGGCCTCACCGGAGCCGCGCTGAAAGACCTCATTTACCGCCACCTGCCCGAGTTGATGGAGCTTCCCCAGAAACAGGTCATCCGATGACAACACACTTCCGGCTCGACGGGGTTTCCCTGGACACGACCGAGGGGACGGTGAGCTACCGATTTCCTTCCGCTCTCACAGTCCTCGCCGGGCCAGTCGGCGTCGGCAAGAGCACTCTTTTCGAGTTGATCAAGTACGGGCTCGGCGGCAACGGCGAACTGGCCTCAGTAGCCACTGACAACGTCCAGGACGTCACCTTACATCTTGCACTGGGAGACAGCCGTCTCTCACTCACCCGCAGCCTCGATCCAACGAAAACAAACACCGTTCGCGTGTTCGATCGCGTCGACCAAGTACGTCTGCGTGACCACTTTGTGAAGGATCGCGAACCCTCGTTGAACGATCTGCTACTCGGCGCGCTCGGCCTGCCCACGAACCTTCGGGCAGCCGCGCGGACAAAAAGCACCACGAGGGCCGGAAATCGAATCTCCTTCGCGGACATTTTCACCTTCATGTACGTCCGCCAAGCGGACATGAACCGAGACATCGCATCGAGCCAGGTCTCATATCGCGAGCCCAAGAGAAAAGCAGTCTTCGAACTTTTGTTCGGATTGACGGACATCGAAATTCTTCAGACCAGATCCGAGCTGGCTGTTCTCAACGGAAAACTGGAAACAGCGATCCACGACCACGAAGTCGTACTCCAGTTCTTGCAGGACAGCAACACGACGAGTCGTGACGAGACCATCTCCGCACATGATCGCGCCGGCGCGGCCGCCGCCGCGGCCGAAACCGAGATCGCCGCCTTTCGACAGGCCGTCGAACCAGTTGCCGACCGCGAGACGCAGACTCTCCGCGACCTGCTCGGCGAGGCCGAGCGCAGCTTGGCTACAGCGCGGCAAACTGCGAAAGTCCTCAGCCAACAGCAAGTTGACTACAATACCGAACGCCGCCGAATCATGCAGGACTTGGACCGCCTACGACGACTGAGAGATGCAGGCGAACGTCTCGCCGATTTCGAATTCCTGGTCTGCCCCCGCTGCATGCAGGACATTCAACATCGGGACAACGCAGGCGAACACTGCCGCCTCTGCCTGCAACCCGAGCTTACACCCACTCACGAAACTCTGAGCGCAGAGGAAACCTACGAACAGCGCCAACTGACCGATCAGCTCGGCGAGCTGGAGGACCAGCTCGCGGGCAGCGCCGGGCAACTCGTCGAGGTCCGACTCGCGGAGGAGCATCGTCGGGCGCTCGTCGGCGAACTGAGCGCCAACCTGGAAGCACGAACTCGTGATCGGATAACACCGCGACTTCAGGCCTTCAGTGACGCGACGCGAGATCTGGCCGAAGCTCGCAGCCGTCAGGAGGCGCTCGAACGCGTGCTTATGCAATGGGATCGCGCCGATGACCTCAGGCGCGCGGCCGAAGACCTCGGCACACAGGTGCAACGCCTGCGCACAGGTTTGGACCTGGCCGAACGGCGTTTGGAAGAGCGTAAGACGGAAATACTCGACGAGTTGGACGCCGAGTTCTCCGAAACGATGACCGCCATCGGCGTCCCCAGTGTCGAAAGCGCGACGATCAACCGTACTAGCTACTTACCCATGCTCAACGACAAGATCTACACCAAGTTCAGCCCCGCCGGCGGTGTCCGCACCGCGACCCAGCTGGCGTACTGGCTGACCCTGATGTCGGTCGCGCTTCGCCGCCGCGACACGGTCTACCCCGCCTTCCTACTCATTGACAGCCCCCGAACTTCGCTTAACAACAGCAGGAATCTGGCGACTGCCCTCTATCGCCGGATCGTGACCCGAGTCGACGCGGCGCAAGACCGGCTCCAGGTCCTGATCGGCGACAACGAGCTGCCCAGTACCTACCGACGTGACTACGAACAGCTGGACTTCACCTATGACCACCCCACGATCAGCACGATCCGCCATCCCGGTCCGGCAGCCGTCGAAACGCTCAACACGCCCCGCGCGAATGACGAGGTCGGATGAACGCGAACCAGAAAGCGGCAGAATCCGGCCGCGGGTGCCGTCCACCCAGGCACACGCGAGCGGACCTCGAGGGTGGGAGTAGGCCGCGCCGGACCACCGAGTTCGAGCAGGGGGTGCCGCTGGCCGTGCCGGGACTCGCTGTTCCTAGCGCCCAACAGCTGCAGGTGCGCGGCGAAGGCAACCAACATGTCGAACTCTGGATCCAGGAGCCACTGGTTCTGCAACCCGTCCAAGACCGCGAGCAGCCCAGTGGCTGCTTGCTCGACAGAGGCCTGCGCTGCCAGGTTGCCTCGCGCCCTGGCGATCTCGACCGCGTCAACCAGGTAGCGGCGGACGAACTCCCTACTAGCCGCGGAAGTACTCGTGCGCTGGATGACCTGGGTCGGTGGCCTCCCAGGCCGAGGTCGATCCACGCTGGCCGGTTCGGCCGCATCGAATGAAGGCGCGCGGCTCTCGGCGGCGTGACGTCACCAAAGCCAAGCATGGCTTCGCCCGTACCTACACAGTTCTGCCACTCGGGCACTTCGAGTGGCAGAACTGTGTAGGTACGGGCCCTATAAGTTGCGTACAGCGGCCTCGTGCATCCTGGCGGCCACAGCAAGCTCAACCATCGATCTCGCGACGTGGATCTCCGCATGAGGCAGCAACACCTGGACTCCTCTTAACGAAACCCGCAGACGGCGGCGATCCCGGGTAGCCGTCTGGAGCACCGACCACTCGTTCACCACTGACGTGGACCTCGAAGCGACCGGGATCAAAGCCGCCAGCTTCCCACGCCATGTCGCTCGTCTCAACACGCCATTCACGCCCGGTGAGACGATCCCGCACCAGCCAGCTCAGCCCGTACACCTCCTTGCCCGACGTGTCGCGAGGCCATCAGCTACGCGATCCGGCAGGTCATTAGAACATATGTTCGCATCCGAGACCATTGCCATGGAGGCAGCTGCGCCGTTGCCGCAAACGGTCTGCGTCGTCGGGCTGCCGTGTCCCGCACGTCACGGCAGCCAACACCGAGAGCTGCGGACTAGTTGACGGGGCTGCGGCGTTCGAGGAAGACGGTGTCGTGCCAGACGCCGTCGCGTTGGGCGATGCGTTCGCGGATGCCGACGGTGCGGTATCCGGCGCTGTGGTGCAGGGCGATGCTGGCGCGGTTGTCGGTGAAGATCGAGGTCTGCAGGGTCCAGAGCCCGGCGGCGTCGGCCTCGGTGACCTGCTTGAAGAGCAGGGCCTTACCGACTCCGCGGCCGCGATGGCTTTCGGCGACGTAGACCGACGTCTCGGCAACCCCTTGGTAGCACTCGCGCGCAGAGACAGGGGTGGCCGCCGTCCAGCCGGCGACCTGCCCATCAATCTCGGCGACCCACCGATGTCCGGGTAGCCATTTCGCGTCGAGCGCTTTGCGGCTGGGGACCTCGGTTTCGAAGGTGGCGAGCCCGGTCGTGATTCCTTCGCCGTAGATCCGGCGGACCGCGCCCCAGTCGTCGTCGCGAAGGTCGCGGATGGTGACGTCGTCGGGCACGTTCTCCGGGCAGCACGGGCGCGGCGCGAGCAGGCCCATGACGGCGTCGGCCGCGTGCGGGAGTCCGCTGCAGCAGGCTTGATTGATCGTCACGACCGTTGCGGTGCCCTCTTTCCGCAGGTGCACGAAACCCACGTCAGCCAGCTTCCGGACGTGATGCGAGCACGTCGACTGGCTGGTCCCGAGGATCTCGGTCAACGCACCGACGGTCAGGCCGCGAGGCGAGGTCGCGACCGCGTGCAGCAACTTCACCCGCATCGGCTCGGCCAGACACGCGAACCACCCGGCATAGGTCGCGGCTTCACGCTCGGGCAGGAGACCGGCGAGAGGAAGAGGCACAACGGTCGTCATGCCCTCAGTATCGACCAGAATCGATGGTTGCGTCAATCGACTCCGGTCGATACAGTCCCTCGCATCGACTCAATCGAGATGGATCGATGAAAGGTGCATGAGGATGAACGAGCTGCCTGTCGTGGTGATCGGGGCCGGGCCGGTGGGGCTGGCGGCCGCCGCCGAGCTGGTGGAGCGGGGTTTCGAGCCGCTGGTGCTGGAGCGCGGCGCGCACGCGGGCGCCGACGTGGCCGAGTGGAATCACGTGCGATTGTTCTCACCGTGGTCCGAACTCGTCGCTCCGGCGGCCGGGCGGCTGCTGGAGACCACTGGCTGGACCCGACCCGACGGCGAGGCGTACCCGACGGGCTCGGACTGGGCCGAGCTGTATCTACGACCGCTGGCGGCGGCGCTCGGCGACCGGGTGCGCTTCGACGCCGAGGCGGTCGGCGTCGCCCGCCGGGGACGGGACCGTGTCGTGGACAGCGGCCGCGACGACGAGCCGTTCAGCGTGCACGTCCGTGCCGCCGACGGGGCGGAGGACCGGATCGCGGCGCGGGCCGTGATCGACGCGTCCGGCACGTGGTCGACGCCCAACCCGCTCGGCGGCGAAGGTCTTCCCGCCGCCGGTGAGCGTGCGGCGGCGGACCGGATCGCTTACCGGGTCCCGAATCTGGGCGACGACGCGGTGCGTGCCCGGTATGCGGGCAAGCACGTCGTGGTCGCGGGCAGCGGGCATTCGGCGTTGGCCGCGCTGGTCGCCTTGTCCGACCTCGCGAAGGAGTCGCCGGAGACGCGGATCAGCTGGGTGCTGCGCCGCGGCGCGGTCGGCAACACCTTCGGCGGCGGCGAGGCCGATCAGCTCCCCGCGCGAGGAGCGCTCGGCCTGCGCGCCCAGGAAGCAGTGGAATCCGGACTGATCACGGTGGTGACCGGGTTCCGCACCGAGGCGGTCGACCACGACGCCGACGGACGGCTGACGCTGATCTCCTCCAGTGGGCGACGGATCGAGCAGGTCGACGAAGTCGTGACCCTGTCCGGTTTCCGGCCCGACCTGACCTGGCTGTCGGAGATCCGGCTGGAGCTGGACCCGACGTTGCAGGCACCGGTCGCGCTCGCGCCGCTGATCGACCCGAACGTCCACTCGTGCGGAACCGTGTATCCGCACGGCGCCAAGGAGCTCGCGCATCCGGAGAAGGACTTCTACCTGGCCGGGATGAAGAGCTACGGCCGGGCGCCGACCTTCCTGGCGATGACCGGTTACGAGCAGGTGCGCAGCATCGCCGCCCAGCTCGCCGGAGACCATGAGGCGGCCGCGCGGGTCGAGCTGCGGATGGCCGAGACCGGAGTCTGCGGCGGTGCCGGCCTGTTCGACGAGCCGGACGACGCACCGGCTGCCGGTGGCTGCTGCGCGACACCGGAGCCGGAAGTCCTCACGCTGTCCGCGCCATCGGCCGCGGTGCGCTGACCGCTATGCCGATCGCGACCGCCGCGGCGTCGCCCGGGTTGACCACGTCCGGGCTGCGCCGCGTGCTGGCCGTTCTCTGCGTCACCGAGATCACCAGCTGGGGCATCCTCTTCTACGCCTTTCCCGTGCTGGCAACGGAAATCAGTCAGACCACAGGCTGGTCGACGGCCTGGGTGGTCGCGGCGTTCTCGGCCGGTCAGGTCGTCGCCGCGCTGGCCGGGATCCCGGTCGGGCGTTGGCTCGACGGCAGAGGTCCCCGCTCAGTGATGACAGCCGGGTCGGTAGTGGCGGTGCCCGCGATCGTGGCCGTCGCGCTGGCGCAGAACCTAATGTGGTTCACCGTGGCGTGGCTGCTGGCCGGGGTCGCGATGGGCGCGGTGCTGTACCCGCCCGCGTTCGCCGCCCTGACCCGCTGGTACGGGCCGCGGCGGGTGTTTGCGCTGACCGTGCTCACCCTGGCCGCCGGTTTGGCGAGCACGGTGTTCGCGCCGCTGACCGCGCTGCTCACCGCGCACCTAGACTGGCGGGAGACCTACCTCGTCCTGGCGGTGGTGCTGGCCGTCGTCACCATCCCGGCACACCTGTGGGGCCTGCGCGGACCCTGGCCACCGGCCGAACCGCCGCACAGCACCCATCCGGACCACAGCGACCCCGCACGGATCGCGCGGGGCATCCCGTTCCGGGGCTTGGTGATCGCGTTCAGCCTGGCGGCGTTCGCCGTCTACGCCGGAGTGATCAACCTCGTGCCGCTGCTCACCGAACGTGGCGTCAGCAGCACGACAGCGGCGATCGCCCTCGGGCTCGGCGGCGCCGGACAGGTCTTGGGACGGCTCGGCTACACCACGCTCACCCGGCTGACGACGGTCCGGACCCGGACCGCGATCGTGTTCCTCGCCGCCGCCGCGACCACGGCCGTGCTCGGCCTGCTCACCACCACCGCCGGGCTGATCGTCGCCGCGGTCGTGGCCGGGATGGCGCGCGGGGTGTTCACGCTCCTACAAGCCACCGCGGTGGCCGACCGCTGGGGGACCACTCACTACGGGCGCCTCAACGCCCTCCTGCAAGCGCCCTTGACCATCACCGTCGCACTCGCCCCCTGGGCGGGCGCGGCCATCGCGAGCGGCATCGGCGGATACTCGCCGACCTTCCTCGTGCTCGCCGCGGTCACCGTGGCCGCCGCCGTCCTCGCCCTCGCGGCGACACCTAATCCTGGAAGGAACTCATGAACGACCACGACGCCATCATCGTCGGCGGCGGCCAGGCCGGTCTCGCCGCCGCCCAAGCCCTGCGCAGCACGGGCTTGAAGCCAGTGATCCTCGAGGCCGGGACCGAACCGGTCGGTTCCTGGCCCCGGTACTACGACTCGCTGACCCTCTTCTCCCCCGCCCGCTACAGCAGCCTCCCCGGCCTGCCCTTCCCCGGCGACCCCGAGCACTACCCGCACCGAGACGAAGTCGTCGACTACCTGCGCCGCTACTCCGACTGCCTCGGCACCGACATCCGCACCGGCCATCACGTCGACTCCGTGACCCACGACGACGGCGTGTTCACCGTGCACTCCGCGGGAGAAACCGCGCTGACCGCACCGATCGTCATCGCCGCGTCCGGCGGCTTCTCCCGCCCCTACCGCCCTGCCCTGTCCGGTTTGGACACCTTCGCCGGAAACGTCCTGCACAGCAGCGACTACAGCGTCCCGGAACCGTTCGCAGGACAGCGCGTGATCGTCGTCGGCGCGGGCAACTCGGCCGTCCAGATCGCGGCCGAACTCGCCGGCCACGCCCACGTCACCCTCGCCAACCGGGCACCGGTGAAGTTCGCGCCGCAACGGCCGTTCGGGAAGGACGTGCATTTCTGGTCCGCCGCAGTCGGGTTCGACCACCTGCCGATCGGGCACCTGCTGAAGCACCCGCCGACCACTGCGGTGAACGATCCTGGCATCTACAAGGCCGCGATCCTCAACGGAAAGCCGGACCAGCGGCGCATGTTCACCACCGTCGACGGCGACACCGTGCAGTGGCCGGACGGAACCCGCGAACACGTCGACACCATCCTGCTCGCCACCGGATTCCGACCCGGACTGTCCTATCTGGACACGCTCGGGGCGCTGGCGTCTGACGGACGCCCACTGCACGCTCGCGGCCTGTCCACCACCCACCCCGGGTTGGCCTACGTCGGACTGGAGTGGCAGCGCAGCTTCGCCTCCGCCACCCTGCGCGGCGTCGGACGCGATGCCCATTACGTGGCTAAACGCCTTCTGGGAAGCGTCTCGTCGCCGCGAACTGCGTGTTGCCAACCCGCTTCGGCGCGGTGACGCGTCTGGTGCCAGCGGCTCGCACATAATGCGATCCGCTGGCACCTAGCGAGGAGGCGATCCGTGGGTAAGCCGCTCACACTGGTGATCGAGACCGCGGCAGGAACCGCGATCCGGCGTATCCCGGACGCCTCCCCGCTGCCGGACGCCGCGACGCAGGGGTACGCGGCCGAGGACGCTGTCCGGGACGCCGCAGCGACGTGGGGGTTGCCGGACTTCGTGTTCCGGCCCGAGCAACAACGTACGGGTTCGGGAGTACGAGAACTCGGTGACGGGCTACTCCTGGTCGGCGGCCAGGCAGCGGTTATTCAGTCCAAGAGCCGGACCGATCCCACCGATGAGCCGGATCGCGAACTGTCGTGGTTGGGCAAGAACGTGAAGAAAGCGCTCGGTCAGGGCAGTGGAACTGTGCGGCGCCTCAAACTCGCCGCCGCGGCGATGACCAACGCGCGCGGGCGGGCCATCCAGGTGGTCGGCGAGGACTACGAGTGGCTGACGGTCGTGGTGATCGACCACGCGGATCCGCCTCGCGGTTACCTGCCTCCCCCGGCACCGACCGCCGTCCCGGCGATCGTGATCCTCCGGCGAGACTGGGAATTCCTGTTCGACCACCTCCGCTCCACCCGCGCGGTGCTGGCCTACCTCATGCGGGCGGCCGGTGGTGACGCCGTCGAACTGGGTGACGAGCCTCGCCGCTACCACGAATATGCCCTCGCCGACATCGAGGCCATCCCCGGGTCCCTGCCTCCGGCGGTGGCATCGCTGCTGGCCGCGAAACCATCGGAGACGATCTCCGTGGCCCGTGCTCCGCTGCATCCCGCCGGCCACGACGAGGAGGCCCCGCACGTCATGCTCCGCATGATCATGGAGGACGTGGCGGAGACTCCGATTGAGGAGGGACGCGACGCGGATCTGTTGCTCATGCTCGCCGCCTTGGACGGCTTGCCGGTCGAGCACCGGACCGAACTCGGCCGCAATCTGCTGAGGTTCACGGTGTCCGCGGCTCAGAACACCAAACCCTGCACCCTGATCCACAGCCGCACGGTCATCCCTGCCCCTGGCGACTTCACTCCCCTGCAGTTCGTCGTCGCCTCACAGCTTTCCGAGGAGGCGCGCGATGCGTTGATGATCCGGCTGCAGGTCCTGCACCACGACTACAGCACCGCCATCGGCCACTGGGAGCACTGCACGCTCGGCGTCATGCTCACACCCTCCACGGTGCCCGGGCGGCTGTGGGACACCAGCACGACGGCGCTCTGGGGAAACCCAGGGCAGCCGCCTGAAGTGATCGAGGAAGCGCGCGCCATCGTCAACGAAGCCGCGGCACGCGCAGCGTCGTCGGACGATGATCAGGATCCCGGAACGAGTCCTGGCGCGGACAGCAAACCCGACAGCTGACTCAGCGTCTCGGTGCGCGGCCAGTAGTACACCCAAGTGCCGCGGCGCTCACTGCCGACCAGCCCCGCCTCGCGCAGGACCTTCAGATGATGGGAGATCGTCGGCCCGGTCAGGTCGAACGCCGCGGTCAGATCACACACGCAGCTCTCCCCCTGCGCGGAGGTGATCAGCGACAGCAACCGCAGCCGCACCGGATCACCCAGCGCCTTGAACGCCTTCGCCAGGTCCACCGACTGCTCCGAGGACAACGGCTCGGCCGCGAGCGGCGCGCAGCAACCCTGCTCGATCACCGGCAGCAGCTTCAGACCCGCTTCTGACTTCGACACCTATCTATATTGACATCCATCTAAGCCCGGAGCAAACTGACTCCACTGTTTCGATAACCGTCTAGATAGGGATCCTGATGCTCAAGCTCCTCCGTCGCCTGTTCACCAGCACGCCGACCGTCGACTACTGCGACTCGTGTGTGCAGGTGTGCACCGGCCAGTGCCGCGCCGACACGCTGCTCGACACCGCCCGCGACCGGGCACTGCAGCTGTCCACGCGCTTCTGAAACCCTCGACACCACAAGGAGTTCTGTGATGAGCAACGAAACTGTCGGCGGTTTCGCCGGTGACCCGGCCGAAGCGTTCACCCCGCCGGCCTCGAGCGGCTGTTGCGGCACCGCGCCCGCCGGCGCGACGACGGCCACGAGTACCTGCTGCGGAACCGCCGAGGCGACGACCGCGGCCGGATCCTGCTGCGACCCGGCCGCGAAGGCCGACGCGGTGGTCAGTGGCGCCGGTTGCTGTTCATGACCGCGACGGTCTCCGGCTCTCGGCTGAAGGCCACGGTCGCCGCGTTGGCCGACGACCGGTTCGCGGGCCGCCGGGTAGGGACATCCGGCGGCCGCGCGGCTGGCCGCTGGCTCGCCGGGCAACTGCGGGCGATGGGCGTGTTGGTCACCACCGACGAGTTCCCCGTGGCGGGCGTGCGGGAGCTGTATCGCACGCCCGAGTTCTCCTGGAGCGCGGACTCGGCACCTCGGAGATGCGTGCATCGGCGCGACTTCGCCGAGCACCTCGTATCGGCGGACCTGCCCGCGCCCCGCACGGGCGAGCTCGCGTTCGCCAAGTCCGATGCGTGGCGGGACAAGTGGGTGCTCGCGCCGAACCTGGGAGTTTCGGCGCGAGCGCTGACCGAGGGCGCCGCGGGGTTGCTGGTGCCCCGCGGAACGGACGCCGAGGGCTGGATTCCGAAGATGATCGCCGGGCCACCGGTGGGTGCTCTGCCGGTGATCGCCGTCCGCGCCGAGCTCCACGAAGAGCTGGCTCGTGCGGGATCGGGCACGGTGACCGCCTCGATGCCACTACGAGCTGTCGAGGTCGCCGGGTCGAATGTGCACGGTGTTCTCCGCGAACCCGCCGCCGGATCGGCGGGTGTGCTGTTGACCGCTCACTTCGATGGCGTGGGAGACGATCCGGAGCAGCGGCTGCCTGCCGCCGCGGACAACGCCTCCGGTGTCGCCGTCGTCCTGGAAGCCGTGCGCCTGCTCGCACCGCTCCTGCCGGACCACGTCGGGTTGGCGGTGAGCCTGCTCGACGGTGAGGAGGCCGGGGCGCGCGGATCGGCGCACCACGCCTCCAGCGTGAGGTCCGGCACGTACGTGATCAACGTCGACGGCGCCGCCCAGCTCGGCGACGGCGCCGCGGTCGAAGCAGGCGGACCCGCGCACGACCTGCTGGCCGCGCTCGACCAAGCGGGACGGGAGACCGGGGTGCCGCTGCGTGCCGGGGCCATGCCGTCGGACAACCGCCGCTACGCCGCGGCCGGGCTGCCCGCGATCGGGATCGGCATGGGAATGCCCGGCTACCAGACCCCGGCCGAAACCGCCGACCGCGTCGAAACCGACACCCTCGTCGCGGCGACCCGGCTCGTCGTGGCGACGGTCCTCCGGTTGGCCGACCACTCACGAGGGTTAACCGCGTTGCCTCACAAGGACGAATTACAACGCGGGGGGTGAGATTCCCGCCGCTCGCCGGACCGGAACAGCCGAGTGACCAGCGGCGATCGCCTTCCTAGCGTGGAAGAGGTGGCAGGCCACCGAAGACTTCCCCGCAACCAATACGTATGCCCGTCATGCGGGAACCCACACGTTCACGGATCCCAGCGCGGGAAAGACTGCCGTCGGTCGGCTCGCAGTTCCACCTCCACGCGGGCCCCGGTCCACCGGCCAAGCTGGACGTCACCACCGTCGGCGGTCCGGCACACGCCGCCGAGTCCCGCACGTGCTCCTCAGCCGCCGCGAGTCGTCGCACCGAAGCCCGCCCCGAAGGTCGAGCGCCGCCAACGCGCCAAGGCAGAGCTGGGCCGTTTCCGGGCGCAGGTCGCCGATGACGCCGTGGCCTACGTGTTCGATCAGGATGGCTTCTATGTCCGGGTCGCCGACCGCACGCTCGACAACCTCCCGTGGCTGTACAAGACCCGCCGCAAAGGCCACTTCCTCTGTCTCCGCCTCACCGAGCTGGCGACCGGGCTCGACCCGGGCACCTACGCCAAACTCACCCAGACCCCGATCCAGGACGGACTTCTCCGGCTGCGGTTTCCGCGGTTCCTCGCTGACGTGCTGAGCTCCACGGCGGTGTTCGGGGTCAAGCAGATCCTCGGCGCGCTCCCGTATGGCCACCTGGCCACGACGCTGAAAGTGATGATTCCGTTGGTGTGCCCCGATCTGGCCGTCTGCCCGGCACGCGCGGAGGTGCTCAAGACCTACTGCTCGCCAGCACTGGCCGACCGGCTGAAGACGATCGCCGCGGGCGCCGGTTGACGGGGGGTTATCCGCCGTCGGTGTCCAGCGCGGCCTTGAGGTCGGCGACCGCGGCCCGGGCGGTCATGCCGAAGCCGATGATCGTGGCCGACGCCGGACCGGTCCAGTCGCCGTAGCCGAGGAGGTGCAGCCGGGGCTCGGCCACGGCGCGGGTGCCTTCGGTGGGGATCCGGCCGCGAGTGGTACGCAACCGCAACGGCGCGAGATGGCTCAGCGCGGGGCGGAATCCGGTGCACCAGATGACCGCGTCGGCGTGCTGCCGAGTGCCGTCTGTCCACACAGAACCGTCGCCGCCGAGTCGCGCGAACATCGCACGCGGCCGCAGCAGCCCCGCGTCACGGGCCTCGCGGACGGGCGGGACGGCGACGATGTCGCCCAGCCCGGCGACCCCGGCGGTATCGGCCTGCCCGGTCTCCAGTGCTTGACGGCGCCGGGTGGCGACGTCGAAGAGGGCCTTGCCGTCGATGTGGTCGGGCAGGTAGCGCGGTGGACGGCGGGTGACCCAGGTCAGGTTCGCCGTACCGGCGAGGTCGGCGGCGATCTGCGCGCCGGAGTTGCCGCCGCCGACCACCACGACGTCCTGTCCCGCGAACTCGTCCGGGCCGCGGTAGTCCACCGTGTGCAGCTGACGACCGGTAAACCCGCCGGGCATCAGCGGAAGGAAGGGACGCCACCAGGTTCCGGTGGCGCTGATGATCGCCTCGGCGTTCCACTCCCCGGTATCGGTGCTCACCCGGAAACCGCTGCCGTCGCGGGAAACGGCCGTCACCGTCTCCGAACGGCGGATCGGGAGTTCGTAGCGTTTCTCGTACGCGGCGAGGTACTCGACAACGTGCTCGGCGGTCGGATACCCGGGCCCCGGATAAGGCGGCATCGGCCACCCCGGCAACGAGCTGTGCCGCGCCGGGGAGAACAGGCGCAGCGAGTTCCAGCCGTGGAGCCAGGCGCCGCCCGGCTCGGTTTGGGCGTCGAGGATGACGAAGTCCAGCCCGGCGCGGCGCAGGTAGTAGCCCGCGGCGAGGCCGGCTTGGCCCCCGCCGATGACCACTACCCGCGCTGCTCCGGTCACTCCGCAGGCGCTTTCGCCGTCCAACGCTTACGCAGCCAGAGACTCACGTAGACCAAGGCGACCAGCACCGGTACTTCGATCAGCGGCCCGACGACCCCGGCGAGCGCCTGCCCCGACGTCACACCGAAGACACCGATGGCGACGGCGATCGCGAGTTCGAAGTTGTTGCCCGCGGCGGTGAACGCCAGCGTCGTCGTGCGCTCGTACGACAGGCCAGAAGCCTTGCCCAGCAGGTAGCCGCCGATCCACATGATCGCGAAGTACACCAGCAGTGGCAGCGCGATCCGGGCGACGTCGAGCGGGCGGGAGGTGATGTTGTCGCCTTGCAGGGCGAAGAGGATGACGATGGTGAACAGCAGGCCGTAGAGCGCGATCGGGCCGATCTTGGGCAGGAACTTGCCCTCGTACCAGTCGCGTCCCTTGCTCCGCTCGCCGATTCGGCGGGACAGGTATCCGGCGGCGAGGGGGATGCCGAGGAAGATGATGACGCTGAGCGCGATCTCCCACGGCGAGAAGTCGATGCTGGTGGTGTCCAAGCCCAGCCAGCCGGGCAGCAGGTCGAGGTAGAACCAGCCGAGCACGCCGAACATGATCACCTGGAAGACCGAGTTCAGCGCGACCAGCACCGCCGCGGCCTCGCGGTCACCGCAGGCGAGGTCGTTCCAGATGATCACCATCGCGATACACCGGGCGAGACCGACGATGATCAGCCCGGTCCGGTACTCCGGCAAATCCGGCAGCATCAGCCAGGCCAGCGCGAACATCAGCGCCGGGCCCAGAATCCAGTTGAGCACCAAGGAGAGCACCATGGTGCGCTTGTCCTTGGTCACGGTGTCGAGCTTGTCGTAGCGAACCTTCGCCAGCACCGGGTACATCATCAGCAGCAGTCCGAGTGCGATCGGCAAGGAAACCTGCCCGATCTTCACCGCGTCCAGGACGCCCTGCAGGCCGGGGATCACGCTGCCCAGCAGCAGCCCGGCGCCCATAGCGACGATGATCCAGACGGGGAGGAACCGGTCCAGAAAGGACAGTTTGTGCAGGACGTCGGTGTCGGCCGGGGCACCGGCCTTGTCGGCGGTTTGAGTCACGGGCTGGTCTCCAGAAGTACGGGAAGGGCGGAAAGTGAGGGGTCAGGCGTCGAGGAGTTCGGCGACCAGGCCACGGACGCGTCGGTCGATCTCGTCACGGATCGGGCGCACGGCGTCCACGCCCTGACCGGCCGGGTCCTCCAGCGGCCAATCGAGGTACCGCTTGCCGGGGAACACCGGGCAGGTGTCACCACAGCCCATTGTGATCACCACATCGGAGGCCTCGACGTCTTCCGTGGACAGCTTGCTCGGCACCTCGGCCGTGATGTCCAATCCCCACTCCGCCAGCGCCGCCGCAGCAGCGGGATTCACCTTCTCCGCAGGCTCGGAACCCGCGGACCGCACCGCGATCCGCCCGAGCGAATAGTGCTGCAACAGCGCGGCGGCCATCTGCGAACGGCCGGCGTTGTGCACGCAGACGAACAACACCTCAGGCGTGCGGGTCATGAACTGCTCCTTTTCGACTACGACGATCTCTGTATCCATAATCACCGATCTAGGTGAACATCGTGTGTCAGTCCACGAGTTCCTCCAGCAGGCGGCGGACCCGGCGGTCGATGTCGTCGCGGATCGACCGGACCGCGCTCAGCGGTTGGTCCATCGGGTCGGGCACGTCCCAGTCGAGGTAGCGCTTGCCGGGGTAGATCGGGCAGGCGTCTCCGCAGCCCATGGTGACGACCACGTCGGCGGCCCGGACGACCTCGTCGGTCAGCGGTTTCGGGAACGCGCCCGCCAGTTCGATGTCCAGCTCACCCAGCGCCTCGGTGATGACCTCCGGGATCTCCCCGGTCGGCTGCGACCCGGCGGAGCGGACCATCACATGCCCGAAGGCGTGGTGGGTGAGCAGCGCGGCGGCCATCTGCGAGCGGCCCACGTTGTGCACGCAGATGAACAGCACCTGCGGCGCCGTGACGTGCGTCAGCCCGTCGACCTTGGCCAGGTCGAGCAGCCGCTCACGGGCGAAGCGGGCGGTCAGCGTCGTGAGGTGCACCTTGACCGTCGCGGACCGTTCGAGCAGGTAGTAGGTCTCGTTGACGAAGTGTTCGACCGTTTCCCTGCCGAACGTGCCATGGAACTTGTCCGCCAGTTCGTCGGCGATCCGGTCGAGCTGGTCCAGCACCTCGCGGGCGGGCAAGCCGTCCGTGGTGTGGGTCATGGCGTCTCCTCGGGATACAGTGGCGGCACGCTGGATCGAAGTCTGCGAATCCAATTCAACGGCCTGTATCGACGTTTGTCAATCCAATGGGTAGGCTCGTCACCAGAGGCACACGAACCGAGGAGGGCATATGGCGACCGAGAACGGCCGCACCCGGAAGCCGGTGCCCATCACCCTGCTGATGGCCGAGCCCGCGGCGGTCGTGGCCCAGGACGAGGCGGAACGCGCGGCGAAGTTGTTCAAGGCATTGTCGGACCCCGTGCGGATCCGGCTGCTTTCCATGGTCCGGTATTCACCGGGCGGCGAGGCGTGTTTCTGCGATCTCGCCGAGGAGTTCGACATGCCGCAGCCGTCGCTCAGTCATCATCTGCGCGTCCTGGTCACGGCGGGCATCCTCGAGCGGGAGCGCCGGGGAACGTGGAGCTGGTACAGCATTGTTCCCGATCCGCTGCAGACCCTGGAGGCACTACTCACGACCGGTGGACCACTGGCCGATCGGGCCGCGTCGCTGTCGGCCGAGCAGCGGGCCACGCGATGCTAGGACACGAGTTTCCGTTTTCTGGTCCGGCGAATACGAGGAATACCTGCCGCCGGACCGAGTACGTCTGACGGCAGGTATCCACATTCCGCTATGACGACGGCGTCGTCATAGCGGCTGTCAGTCGCCTTGCTTCTCGACGATGGCGCCGGTCGCCTTGTGGTAGACCGAGTCGCACGAGCGGGTCGAGTAGCTGCCCGTGCCTTCCCAGCCGCCCCAGCGGTAGTAGATGGATCCCAGGTTGTTGTTGCAGGTCACGCGGACACGGTGGCTTCCGCTGCCGTAGCGACAGTAGGACCATCCCGAGTTCGAACTCGTGCCCGCGCTGCAGTCCTGCGGGTACGCCGCGGCCGTCGGCGCCGTGACGACGGCGACGCCCGAATACAGCGCAGCCGTACTGAACAGCATGACCGCCGTTTTCCGAATTGCTCGCATACTGCCCCAGACTCCCATCATGAATGATGATTTGAGTGTGCACGCATGCGGAGGCCTCCCCAGCGGGAGCAAGCTACCAATGGAAAACCGGGACCGTCAACCAGCGAAACAAGGCGCGGTCCCAGCCGACGAGTTCACGGTGATCCGGTTGACTGCCGCGAAATTCGCGTGCTATCCCGCGCCTGCGCGCCGTGATATGGCGCCCACTGCCGACGCTTCTTGATCCACTATGGACGACCGTGAACAGCTGCCACCCGGTTGGTTACTCACCTCTTACCAGCCTGCTCGCGTAATCGTTTTCACGCTTTTCGTCAGCCAAGGTCACGGTGCGGCTTCGAATCTGTGGTTTCACTTCTCGTTCACCATTCGTTTAGATCGAGATTGTTGGATGCAAGGGCCTCGCAAACGTGAGGCGAAAGTTCGCTCCGGCGCGTGCCGGGGACCAACGCAGGAGGCACTTCAGTGACCATCCGCCAGTTCAAGCGGGCGCGTATGGCGGCCGTTGTCATGGCAGCCGGATTGACCTTGGCCGCTTGCGGGGGAAGCGACGAGCAGCCCGGCGCTACCGGGGCCGAGCAGAAGGCGTCGGGCCCGGTGGTGATCGACGGGTCCAGCACCGTCGAGCCGCTGTCCTCGGCCGCAGGCGAGTTGTTCATGGGCGAGAACCCCGACGCCAACGTCACCGTCGGCACCTCCGGCACCGGTGGCGGGTTCAAGAAATTCTGCGCCGGCGAGACCGATATCTCGAACGCGTCCCGCCCGATCAGCGAGTCCGAAAAGAAGCTGTGCGCGGAGAAGAACATCTCCTACACCGACCTGCTGGTGGCCAATGACGCGCTGAGCGTGGTGGTCAACAAGGAGAACAGCTGGGCTTCGTGCCTGACCGTCGAGCAGCTGAAGAAGATCTGGGCCCCCGGGTCGACGGTGAAGAACTGGAACGAGGTCGACCCGTCGTTCCCGAACGAGCCGCTGCAGCTGTTCGGTGCCGGTTCGGACTCCGGCACGTTCAGCTACTTCACCGAGGTGATCAACGGTAAGGACGGGGCGAGCCGCACCGACTACAACCCGACCGAGGACGACAACGTCACCGTTCAGGGTGTGTCGGCCACCAAGGGCGCGCTCGGCTACTTCGGGTTCTCCTACCTCGAGGCCAACGCGGACAAGGTCAAGGCCGTCCAGATCAACGGGGGTGGTGGCTGTGTCGCACCGTCGTCGCAGGCCGCTCAGGACGGGTCCTACAAGCCGCTGGCCCGGCCGTTGTTCATCTACGCCTCCGATGCCGGGCTGAAGAAGCCGCAGGTGGTGAAGTTCACCGAGTTCTATCTGCAGAAGAACGAGGAGATCGTCAAGGCGGCGAAGTTCATCCCGCTCACGGCCGAGCAGCTCAAGACGGCGCAGGCCGAACTGGAAGCGCTGAAGAAGAAGGCCGGCGGGCAGTGACGACCGGCCCTGTCACGGCGGGCTCCCCCGGCACGGGGAGCCCGCCTCCGCCCGAGCGCCCGATCGATCTGCGGGCGCAGCGCAGCCGGGTCGGCGAGCGGATCATCAAGGGCTTCCTGGCCGGGTCCGCACTGCTGTCCATCGTGATCACGATCGGGATCGCGGTGGCGCTCTTCGCCCCGCTGGTCGAGTTCTTCGGCAACGTCAGCATCGGGGAGTTCCTCACCGGAACGACGTGGACCGCGGGGTTCGGCGACAAGGCGTCCTGGACCGACAAGGAATGGGGCGTCCTGCCGCTGGTGCTCGGCACGTTGAGCACCACGGTGATCGCCCTGCTGGTCGCGGTACCGCTCGGGCTCGGCGCGGCGATCTACCTGTCGGAGTACGCCAGCCAGCGGGTCCGGCGGACCATCAAGCCGATCCTGGAGATCCTCGCCGGTGTCCCGACGGTCGTCTACGGCGTGTTCGCGCTGACGATCGTCACGCCGATCCTGTCCGATCTGTTCGGCGCGCAGATCTTCAACAACCTCTCCCCCGGCATCGTGATGGGCTTCATGATCGTCCCGACGATCGCGTCGCTGTCGGAGGACGCGATGTCCGCGGTCCCGCGTTCGTTGCGGGAGGGGTCCTACGCGCTGGGCGCGAACCGGATGAAGACCACGCTGCGAGTGGTGTTCCCCGCCGCGCTGTCCGGGATCGTGGCGGCGATCGTGCTCGGGATCTCCCGCGCGGTCGGGGAAACGATGATCGTGGCGATCGCGGCGGGCAACCAGCCGCAGTTCACCTTCGACCCGCTCGTCGGCGCGCAGACCATGACCGGGTTCATCGCCCAGGTCGCCAGCGGTGACGCCCCGCAGGGCAGCCCCGTCTACTACTCGCTGTTCGCCGTGGGCGCGTTGCTGTTCGTCCTCACGCTGGTGATCAACATGATCAGCATCTCGCTGGTCCGCAAGTACAGGCAGGCCTACTGATGACCCTGACCCCGATCCGGCCGACCGAACAGCTCACCAACGGCCGCCGCACCGACACCCGGTCTGCGGCGTTCGCGTTCCTGCTGTGGGCGTGCCTGGCGATCGTGTGCGCGTTCCTCCTCGCGGTCCTGGTGGTGATCATTTCCGAGGGGCTGGCCCGGTTCGACTGGAATCTCGTGGCCAACCAGCCCTCGAAACTGCGCCCGGCGACCTCCGGGGTCGAATCGGCGATCTACGGCACGCTGTGGGTCATGCTGGGCACGATCGTGCTGGCGTTGCCGCTGGGTATCGCGGCCGCGATCTACCTGGAGGAGTACGCCGACAGCGACAAGTGGTGGAACCGGCTGATCGAGCTGAACATCCAGAACCTCGTCGCGGTGCCGACGATCATCTACGGCATCCTGACCCTGGCGTTCATCGTGCGCGGCCCGATCTCGGTCGGTCCGGTCGTGCTCGCCGGCTCCGTGGCGCTGGCGCTGCTGATCCTGCCGGTCATCATCATCACCACCCGTGAAGCGCTGCGCGCCGTCCCGCGCGAGATCCGGGACGCGTCGCTGGCGCTCGGTGCGACGCAGTGGCAGACCACGTGGCGCCAGGTTCTCCCGGCGGCGATCTCGGGGATCGCGACCGGCGCGATCCTCGCGTTGTCGCGGGCGATCGGCGAGGCGGCGCCGCTGATCCTGGTCGGCGCTACCGTGTTCGTCACCGTCAATCCCGACGGCATGCTCGACCGGTACACGGTGCTGCCCGTGCAGATCTTCAACCTGATCAAGCTGCCGGAAGTGGAGTTCCAGCACCTGGCCTGGTCCACCATCCTGCTGCTGATCCTCATCCTGCTGGCCATGAACGGGATCGCGATCTGGCTGCGCAACCGCTTCCAGCGGAACTGGTGACGGACCGGAAAGGGGACCACGAACCTCATGACACGAGCGGAGCAGACAGGCGTGAGCAAGCATGACCAGCCAGGAGCGCGACTCGGCGAGCAAGGCGAACGCCTGCTCGTCGAACTGGCCCACCACCAAGCGCCGGAGGCACCCCAGAACGATCCCGACGGCGTGATCACCGCACGCGACCTCGGCGTCAGCTACGGCGACTTCCTCGCCGTCAGCGGAGTCGACCTCGCCTTCGGCAGCAAGGAGATCACCGCGCTGATCGGGCCGTCCGGATGTGGGAAATCGACCGTGCTGCGCTGCCTGAACCGGATGAACGACCTCATCCCCGGGGCGAAGGTGCACGGCCGGGTCGGCTACCACGGCGTCGACATCTACGAACCGGCCGTCGACGTCATCGAACTGCGCCGCCGGATCGGCATGGTGTTCCAGAAACCGAACCCGTTCCCCAAATCGATCTACGAGAACATCGCCTACGGTCCCCGGGTCACCGGGATGAAGCCGGACAGCATGGACGAGGTCGTGGAACGGGCGCTGCGCGGCGCGGCGTTGTGGGACGAGGTCAAGGACAAGCTCAAGCAGAACGCGTCCGGCCTCTCCGGCGGGCAGCAGCAACGGCTGTGCATCGCCCGCGCGATCGCGACCTCGCCCGAGGTGATCCTGATGGACGAGCCCTGCTCGGCACTGGATCCGATCGCCACGGCGAAGATCGAAGACCTGATGAACGAGCTGGCGAAGACCTACACGATCATCATCGTCACGCACAACATGCAGCAGGCGGCGCGGGTGTCCCAGCGCACCGCGTTCTTCACCGCCGAGGTCACCGACAACGGGGACCGGATCGGGAAGCTGGTCGAGTTCGACACGACCGAGCACATCTTCAGCAACCCGTCCGACCCGCGGACCGAGGCTTACATCACCGGCCGGTTCGGCTGAGTGATGAGACCAGACGTCGTCCACGGGTGGGAGTCGGACAACTCCCAGTTCCACCTCCGCCGCCGTGCCTGCACGGCGGCGTGCCGGGACCTGCCCGAGCGGCTCGCGGTGCTCCTGGTCGAGCAGGACCCCGAGGTCGTCCAGCAACTCTCGGAGATCCTGGTCGGGCAGCCGGTCGAGATCCGCAGCTGCGCCGACCCGGCCACCGCGCTGCTGGAAGTCGGCCGCACCTGCCCGGACGTCGTCCTGCTCGGCCCGGCGACCGGACGGCTGGACGCGATCGACTTCCTCGACATCGTCCGGCGGCACGAACCCGACCTGCCGGTCGTCGCAGGGGCAGGTGCCGGTGCCGGGGAGTTCGCCGCGAAAGCTGCCGAACTCGGTGCGACCGCGGTCGTGCCCCGCCCCTACCGGCCGCAGGAGCTGCTGCGGCTGCTGCGGTCCTTCGCGCCCCGGCCCGAGAACGTCGACCTCCGGCCGATCGTGCTCGACCTCGGCCGGCTCCGGATCGACGGCACGATCCCGCAGTTCTGGCTCGACGGCGAACTGGTGTCCCTGCCGCCGATGGAGTTCCTCCTCCTGCGGTACTTCGCCGAACGCGTCGGCGCGGTCCTCACCCGCAAAGACCTGATCGGCGCCGTCTGGGGCGAGGCCAGCCGGGCCCGCAGCAACACCCTCACCGTCCACATCATGCGGCTGCGTAAACGCCTCGGTGACAACGAACACGATCCACAATGGATCAGGGCCGTGCGTGGTCTGGGCTATCAGTTCACCGTCCCGCTGCCCGGCGCCGCGCTGCCTGTGCAGGAGGGTCCCACCGGCCGTTCACCGGGCGTTCACCAAGTTTGAGCATGATGTCACCCATGGCTGTGGGTGAACTCGACATCAACGGGATCGCGGCGTTGCCGCTGTCGGCGATCGGCGCCGACGTCCTCGACCCCGGAGACGCGACGTCCGCCGCCGCCCTGTTCAAGGCCCTCGGCGACCCCGTCCGGGTCCGGCTGCTGGCGCTCGTCGCCCACTCCCCCAACGGCGAGGCCTGCTTCTGCGACCTCGCCGAGGAGTTCGACCTGCCGCAGTCCACACTGTCGCATCACGTCAAGATGCTGGTGAAGGCCGGATTGCTGTCGCGGGAACGCCGCGGCACGTGGAGCTGGTACCGCGTCCAGGACGAGCCACTGGAGACCATGACCGCGCTCGTCCGCACCCACGGCATGTTCCGGCCCCACCGGGGCACGCCCACCCGCCTCAGCAACTGCGACTGAATACACCTGGGGCGGCCCCGATTGACTCGGAACCGCCCCAGGCAGGGTTGGCTGTTCCCCTGACCAAACCCTCCACCGGCCACAAGGCCAAGGCTTCTCTCTCTAGTCGCCGATCCGGCCGCGGCCCTCGCGGCGCACGCTGATCACCGACGGCCGCACCAGGTTCCCTGGCCCATCAGGCCAGGTCGAGGCGGGCTTCTCCACCGTGGCGCCGTCGACCTCGCCCGGATGCTGCACGGCGACCAGGATCCGGCGCTCGCCGATGATCGGCCCGCAGGTCTCCGCACCCAGCGGCACGGTGAGCAACTGCTTGACCTGCCCGCGGTAGCGGCCCTCGACCGCCACCCCGAACAAGCCGTCGTTGGACTTGAGCGCGTTGCCGTCGGTGGCGATCCACAAGTTGCCGTACCGGTCGAACGCCAGGTTGTCCGGGCAGGACACCGGGCTCACCTGATCCTTCGGGAAACCGGCGAAGTAGGTGCTCGGGTCGGCCGGATCCCCGCAGACCAGGAACAGCCGCCACCGGAAACTGGTCGCGGCCGGATCGTTGCCCGACTCGAGGACCTCCATCACCTGCCCGTGCCGGTTGCCGGTGCGCGGATTCGCCTCATCCGGACCGGCCTTGCCCGCCGCACCGCGGTCGGAGTTGTTGGTCAGCGCGATGTAGACGGTCCCGGTGCGGGGATGGGGCTCGACATCCTCCGGACGGTCCATCTTGGTCGCGCCGACCTTGTCCGCGGCCAGTCGCGTGTAGACATACACCTCCTCGGCCGTCATACCGTCCACAAAGGACCTCGTTCCGCTGGCCAGCGGAACCCACGAGCCGGTGCCGTCGAACTCACCGTCCGCCGGGAGCTTCCCGGAGCCGTCGATCTCGGTAGCAGGGCTGTCGCCGCTGAACTTGGCGACGTACAGGGTTCCCTCGTCCAGCAGCGTCGCGTTGTGCCGCCTGGCGGCCTGGCTCGCGCCGCGCTTGACCCGGTTCTTGGAGACGTACTTGTAGAAGTAGTCGAACCGTTCGTCATCGCCCATGTACAGCACCACCCGGCCATCGCGGGTCAGGCGCGGCTCGGCGGCCTCGTGCTTGAACCGGCCCAGCGCCGTGCGTTTCCGCGGCGTCGACGTCGGATCGAACGGATCGATCTCCACGATCCAGCCATGCCGGTTGACCTCGTTCGGCTCCTTCGACACATCGAACCGCGGATCGAACCGCTCCCACTTCCGCTCACTCGCGAGCCCGCGCAGGCCATACCGGGCCAGCCGCTGCTTGGTGACCGGGTCGGTCACCAGATCGGCGTTGCCGAAGTACTGGTTGAAGTTCTCCTCACCGGAGAGCACCGTCCCCCACGGCGTCATCCCGCCGCCGCAGTTGTTCAGCGTGCCCAGCACCGTCTTCCCTGCCGGATCGGCCGACGTCTTCAACAGCGCGCTGCCCGCCGCCGGCCCGGAGAACGCGAGCGGCGTGGTCGCGGTGATCCGCCGGTTCAGCCGATGCCCTCGCACCGGCGTCAACCGGTCACTGCGCCGGTCCTCGTCCAGCACCAGCACCGACAGCCCGTGCGCGGCCCACGCGATCTCCACCTGGTCCCGGGTCGGGTTCGCCGCCGAGTACCCGGCGAACATCAAGTTCTCGTCGGTGTACTCGTGATTCGCGACCAGCACATGTCGATGCCGCTCCCCCGGCAACTCCAGCAGCGCCAGATAGTCGCAGTTGTAGCCGAACTGCCCGGCCTGCGCTTTCGCGCTCTGCCCGGCCGGGTTGAACGTGGGCGCTCCGGCCAGGATCGGTTCGCCCCACCGGACCACGACCTCGTGGGTGTATCCGGCCGGGACGGACACCGCATCGAGCTTGTTGTGCGGCACCGGCTCGAACCGCAACCCCGGCGCGGCTCCCCGGCGCGCGTGGCCAGCGGCATCCACGACGCCCGGCTCGGCCGCCGACGCCAACGCCGGGACGCCGGCCGACGCCACGGCCAGCGACACCACCGCACCGGCGCGCAGAACCCCGCGCCGGGACAAGGCATTCGTGATCACGTCACCGAGATACGGGTTGTCCGACGTGTTCGGCGCGGGATGGAAACACGCGTCACCACACCGGTAACGACAGGTCAACGCCGCCCGGCCGCCGTCATGCGCGGCGAGCAACGGCAGCGGAACAGTACGCCGAGCGGGCTCGGAACGAGTCGGCACAGCACCTCCATGGCAGTCAGTTCGGGATCGAGATGGCCCACTTGGAACCACAAATCTCGATGCAGTGACGCTATGTGCTGAACGAGCAGCCCCGGCAACCGAAGGGTGAACACATGGCGAACCCTGCCTGGACGCATCAGCCAGGCCGTCGACCCGCTCGCTGGATCGTCGCCACACGAATATTCGCCGTACTGGCCTGCGGTCTCCTCGCCGCGGCAATGGCGATCCTGTTCGGCTCCGCGTTTGACGCCTGGCGATGCACCGACACCCGCCAGGACGGCGACTAGCGACCCGCGGACCTGCTCCGCACCGAATCCCCTCGCGACCTCGACGAGCTGACGTCCGGACAGGCACCTGGAAGAGGTACTCGGCTCCCATGCGACCTGTCAGTTCTGCAAAGACAATCCCCAGATGAACATGGCCGAAGCATGGGGGATCAACGAGCGATATGGGTCGCTGCCCACACGCGGTTCGAGCCGACCCCCGAACCGCCGAGGAATTCGCTCGTTCATACCGCGGTTTAAGACTGTGAGCGCACTGACGGACGTCGGACAGCTCGCTGAAATGCGAATCTCGTCAGCACTAGACCCGCCGCGCCCGATCGTGGCCATATCACGGAGATACACAGACCACAGCCACAACTTAGGTCAGCGGCCTGCCATACGCCGAAGCAGACGCCTCCACCAAGAGTCTTGGGATACGTTGACGACATCGAGGATCCGGTGGTCCGACTCGCGGTTCAGATAGATCTCATCACGAGTGAAGTTGCGCGCCCACCTGATCTTGCCGTGATCGATGACGTAATGGGACTGGCACGGCAACGCCCAGCTCCCGATCGATGGCCACATCGTGACCGTGCCGTCAAACGTAAGTACCCACTGAACTGGCGAGAGGGGCGTGATGACCTCGCGGCCACAACCGCAGGCACATAGGTGTGCGGCAGTGGAGAATCGGGCTGATATGTAGAGGTGCCCTGGCTCCAATTCCGCGGGGAACGACGTCACGAACTCGGGGACGATTTGAGTCTCCCTCAAGCTGCATCCTCCTCCGGATCCCCATTCCCGTTGCGGATGGTTCCCGTGAAGATTCGGTATACGGTTTCATCGACCGTCTCGAAGTCGGCGTAGTACGCGAGGTACTTCTTCCAGTTGACGACCGCGAGCATCGCGTTGAGGCAGTTGAGGTCGGCGGTCTGGATGTTGCGGTCGTACTCGTCGGGCCTCCCTGTCGCAGCCGCAATCGCACCGCTCGGCGTGCCGGGGAAGCGGTTCACGACGGCCAGGAGCCCGGAGAGGTGTCCACCTTCGTCTCGGATACCCATGCCGACTTCGATCACGGGGATGCTTCGTTCGTGGAGCCAAGCGAGGATTGCGCTCTTGTCGTCCGCATCGGCAGCGGCCATGAAAACGAAGGTGCAGTTTCCGAGGAGTTCCAGGTTGTCGGCGGTGATGTGATTCGGGTGCGCGGTGATACCCGTGTGCATGTGAGAGTAGACGCGGGCGAAGTGTTTAGCCTTGTTCGGGCGTGACTTGAGGTCCTCGATATCGGCGGCGCCTGGAGCGCGGTATGCGTTGTGGTTATCGAACACGTCACCGTCGAACAACTCGATGGCGTCGACCCAGGTCTTGGACACCTGGTCGAGAATGAAACTGCCGGTACCGCCCAGGCCGATGATGCCGACGCGGTGGCCGCGGAACTTCGCGTTCATCTCAGCGAGACCTGCGCGAGCAGTACCGGTGTCGGGGTACACGAACGGCAGGTCATCCGGAATCTCTGTCCAGCCAGCACCCGGCGTCACCTTCACGGTCGGGTCGAGCGCCTTTGCGGGATGACTCAGGATTCGCACGTAGGAGGTGATCTTGTCGTAGCTGTCGGCGTAGGCGCCGGCGTTCTTCGGCTTACTGGAGATCATGAAGGTCGCGCTGAGTTCCGGGGTAATGGCGTGACCTTCGGGCGACGGACCCGGGATCGGCTGCCCGTGCTGATCGCAGGGCTGTTCACCGATGAACCAGATCCTGTGGTCACCGGAGCCATCCTGGACGACGTCACCGCTGAACACGACCGGCAAGGCGAGCCGCCCGTACGTCACCGTCCTGGCGGCAGTGACGTACGGGACTCGCTCGACGATCAGATGGTTGCCCTCGAACGAGAGGCAGTAGTCCTCGTCGAGCAGCCGACGAGTCGACGGATCACGATCGAACGGTGACGTAGACATCGAAGACCATGTTCTTCTTGACGTGGACTGTGCCGCCGGGGTGGAGCGACCCAGCCCCGCCTCCATTGTGTCCGCGCGAGTACTCGATGCGCGCGACATCTCCGTCGTTGAGCGGCTGGTTCGGGAACGCCAGGTTGTAGACCTGGTCGTAGGAGATCTCCTTCTCGTCCCACTGGAACTCGCGGGTGTTGACGAAGATCATCACGGCGGGCTTGCCGTGACCTGAGTGGTTGTCGTCACTGGGACTCATGGCCCCTCCTTTACCAGGTCCCGTCGGGACCTCACCAAGATTGTATCAGCAAAGCGTCACCGCATTATTCAAGGAACGCCACGGCGTGTCACCGAAGCGGTAGCTCGCGCTAAGCTCACCGCCATGGAGCGGAACTGCGCAGCATGGGCGTGCCCGACATGGACAACGTGACAGACGCCTCCGAGGCATCGACGAGTGTGGAGCGAGTCGATCTCGCGCGACTTGGTGACATGCTCCGCGAGCGCCGCGGGAAGTTGTCGCTGCGCCAGGCCGCAGCCGAGGCCGGGGTCAGCTTCAGCACCTTTACCCGCGTTGAGGCTGGCGCCCAGCCAGACCTCACCTCATTCACCCTCCTGTGCGCATGGCTCGGCGTATCTCCCGGGCAGTTCTTTACGCCTGTTACCGAACGCCAGGTCGCTCCGATCGACGAGGCGATCGCGCACCTCGCCGCCGACCCGCGGTTGGCACCGGACGCCGCTTCGAAGATCGTGGACGTACTTCGCAACATGTATGACGTACTTGCCGAGGCGCCGGCGCAGCCGCAGGTAGTGGCGTGCCATCTGCGCGCCGCATCCATGCTTCGCCCCGGCGTTCCCCATCGCCTCAACTCGCTCCTCGGCGAGATGCACGACAAGTTGGCGGCTCGCGTGGCTGACGGTGCACTGTGACGCTACGCCGCGGCTTCAAGGCCGAAGCCGAACGAGAGGCAGCAAGGACCCGGAGGGAGTTAGGCCTCGCCTCACACGATCGCCTTGACCCACGAGACCTCGCCAAGCACCTGGGTGTCTCGATCGTCAACGCGGGCGAGCTAGTAGACGTTGCGGAACTTGAAGAGCTGGAGCGCCTCCAAGCGTTTGCCTTCTCCGCAGCGACCTTCGAGATCGAGCAGCGCAAGATCATCGTGGTCAGCCCATTGCGCAACACTGGCCGCCAGAACAGCGACATTGCACACGAGCTCGCCCACATCATGCTTAAACACGATTTGTCGGAGATCCGCGAAGTCGACGGGATGCCGTTCCGAACCTGCAAGCCGGACGAAGAAGAAGAGGCCACCGCCTTCGGAGGAACGCTCCTCCTACCTCGCCCCCTACTTCTGAGCGCCGCGCGGCGCCAAGCCTCGATCGAGCAGATCGCTGACCAGTACGACGTGACCGTCGAGATGGCACGCTTCCGATACAACACCACTGGAGTCGCCAAGCAGGCGGCGTCACGCTAAGTCCCACCCATCGCCGCGGCAGACCGAGATCGACACTGATCGTTCACGACCGTGGTCGCCCGTGGGTGTCGCGGATGGAGATTCCGCGTTCGCGAAGTTTGTTGAGCACGGTGACGTGATCGACTCCGAAGTGCCCACCTACTCGGGCAAGAGACCAGCCGAGGTTGTATAGGTTGCTGGCTGTGTCCAGGCATGACGTCGCGGTGCACAGCTGGATCCGGAAGCGATGAGCACATAGCGTTATGTTCATGAATCTCAAGCTCACGCTTCGCGTGAAGATCGACGACCCAACCAGCGGCACGACTCGGCGCTTCACCAAGGTCGTCGAGGGGGCAGCCCCTCACGTACCGCGCATCGGGGAATCGGTGGTAATTCCCGGTGCCAATCGGGCTACGCATCTGGGTGCCCGCCGAGTAGACGAAGTCATCTACCCGCTGGACGGCTCGGTCATCCTGGAGTTCAGCCTCGATGGTCTGTCGAACAAGGTCGAGGACCAGGTGGATATACTGCGCGACGCCGGATTCAGCGAAATCTGATCGCTCGCAGTCAGAAGGCTGGTTCATCGCGCTCCGACGCGGGGTCCTGCTCGACGAACGTCTCACCCAGCTTGTCGAGGTCGGCGCGAACATCGCCTCTGCAGATGGTGGCAGATCTGCCGGATCCCCGAGGACCCGACACGAAGAATTCGGGAATAGCGCCCACAGCTGGCCAACTCCGACCCGCCGAGTTGATTGTCGTGTGACAGCTCGAGACGACCGCGGAAGCCATCCAGACTCCTCACGACGACAGTCCGCGGAGGCTTAGGACGTTGATTCCGAAGAAAGAAGCAACTGATTGCTTCGTTCCGAACGGACCAGGCGCGTCAAGGCGCGGGAACGTTCCGCGCCAACACCCAACGCCTTGCGAAGTAGTCAACAGCAGCGTTGCCAAACATCCTGACACAACGACGACGCCGCAGCTCAGCAAGAGCAGCGAGCATAGACACCCTCATCCAGACTTACATCGCAGACCGCTTCCGCAGCGTGAACACAACGGCCAGCACACAAGGAGATCCCGCCAGTCCAGGACTTCCCGTCTCGCCGAGGTCAGCGGCCCAACATATCGTCAAGAATACGGCATGGTTTGAATACTGCTACTTCACCAGTTAACTGACCAGTTTGCAGCTTCCGCGCAAGAATTTCAGTTTCCACGTGCAGGCACTAGCTATCTGACATTTCTATCAAATACAACGGAAAGAAAATCCTCCGCCGCAGCCCAGTGAACCGCCCCGCGCAATGATTCGTTAATACGTTTCCAGCTATCTGTGTTGTTAGTTGAAGTCCGCAGAATTTCTCTAGACGTTAGTGACTTCATCGAAGCTCTGCCGAGCTCGCGGGTCAGCACTTGGCCGTCGATGTCACAGAATCGAACATACGCTTGCGCGTCGGCTGCGAACGAGGACGCAGTCAAGTCTCGGGTCTGAGATGATGTGCGAGGAGAGGGAGGGCACCATGGACTTCGACAAGCTCCTCGCTGAGAAGACGGCTTCGGCACCGACGGAGCCTCGTGAGCTGTACGCCTCACTGCCCGACAAGGCCAAGGGGTATGGATACCTACGTGACGTGCAGGGCCAGGTACTGACGGCCTGGCACGAACGGCGCCATGAACGCGACTTGGTGGTCAAGGTGAACACAGGGGGCGGCAAGACGATCGACGGGCTGATCATCCTGCGCAGCTACCTCAATGAGGGCCGCGGCCCTGCGCTGTACGTCGCACCCGACAAGTATCTGACTCTCCAGGTTCAAGAGGAAGCCGCCCGTCTCGGCATCGCTACAGTCGACGACCCAGATCACCCCCGATACCTCTCCGGGGACGCAATCGCGGTGATCAACGCTCACAAGCTGTTCAACGGCAAGTCCGTGTTCTCCTCCCGACGACCAACACGAGCACCAGCACCGATTGGCTGCGTCGTACTCGACGATGCACACGCCGCCCTGGCTATCACTCGGCAGAAACTGGCGGTCGAGCTTCCCCGCGAGCATGACGCGTTCGACCCCTTGCTGGAGCTCTTCCGAGAGGACCTTGGCCAGCAGTCCCCAAACGCACTTCTTGACCTTGATGACCACAGTCCCAGCGCACTCGCTCGCGTCCCGTTCTGGGCGTGGCGGAAGAAGCTGGAGCGTGTGCGGACCCAGCTGCACGAGCACCGCGAGTCTGCCGAACTGCTCTACGTCTGGCCCGCCGTCGCAGAAGTCCTGCACCTGTGCCGCGCCGTGTTCACCGGCAACGCGCTCACGATCACCCCCTTCTGCCCGCCGATCCGCCACGTCACCGGATTCGCCGATGCCTGCCACCGGGTGTACCTGACTGCAACCCTGGCCGACGACAGCGTGTTGGTCAGCGATTTCGGTGCGGCTCCTGCGAGCGTCCGCACCCCGATCACACCACTGACGGCAGGCGACATCGGCGAGCGAATGATTCTGGCGCCACAAGAGATCAACCCAGGTGTCGTCCTCCAAGATGCCCGCGAGGCGATCGCCGCCTTGGCGAGCCGACACAACGTCGTGGTGCTGGTACCCAGCGACCGGGTTGCCTCCGAGTGGACCGGGCTGGCCGACCGCGTGGTTCACGCGGACGACGTCGGCCGCACGGTCACCGACCTACGAGCCGGACTTGTTGGGTTGGTCGTGTTCGTCAACAAGTACGACGGAATCGATCTGCCCGAAGACGCCTGCCGGGTACTGGTGCTCGACGGACTGCCTGAGGTCGCCTCCGGAGACGAGCGCCTTGAATCACAGCTTCTGCGGCACGCTGGCACCGACGATCGTCAGGTTCAACGCATCGAGCAGGGCATGGGTCGCGGCGTGCGCAGCAATGAGGACCACTGCGTGGTCTTCCTGCTCGGCGCTCGGCTAAGTCAGCTAGTCGCTGACCCTCGGTCCTTCGCCCGGTTCGGGCCCGCGACTCGCGCCCAACTGGAGCTGTCGCGAACCGTCTCGAGCGGGCTTGACAACCGACCGCTTGGGGAAATCATGAAGGTCGCGGACCAGGCCCTGAACCGCGACCCAGGATGGACCAAGCTAGCTAAGCTGGCGTTAGCCCGGGTACAACCGCAGGCTGGCAGCGTTAGTGACGTCGCGATCGCACAGCGGACCGCGTTCGAGGCCGCGACCGACACCGATGCCCGCGCTGCGGCCGACCAACTCCGTACAGCTGCCGACCTCGTCACTGACAAGCGCGAGAAGGGTTGGTTAGGCGAGCAGCAGGCCGCCTACGTCGACCTGATTGACCCGGTTCGGAGTCAGGAAATCCTGGCGGAAGCTCGCCGCGACAACCCATCGATCCTGCGACCACTGTCTGGAGTCATCTACAAGCCACTGTCAACACCGGACGGGCAAGCGCAGCGTGCGGCCGACGTCCTATCCGACCTCTATACGACCGCAGTTGAACTGCGGCTGGCATTCCAGTCCATCACTGACGACCTAGTGTTCGACCGAAACCGCACCGCCGAGCACGAAAACGCGCTTGCCCACCTGGCCACCCATCTCGGACTCGCCGGACAGCGGCCAGAACAAGATCTCGGTGAGGGACCTGATGTACTGTGGGCACTTGGTGATCTTGGCTTTTGGGTAATCGAGGCTAAGAGCGGATCGAGGTCTCAAGTAATCCACAAGACGGACGCCAACCAACTTGCAGGATCCATGAACTGGTTCCGAGAACGCTACGACTCCACGGCGCAAGCAACCCCCGTGATGGTGCACCGAGCTCACCGTCTCGCCGCGGACGCCGCAGCCACGTTAGGAATGAAGGTGCTGAACGAGGACGGCATAAGTCGTCTCCGCTCCGCAGTGGTCGCGTTCGCTGCCGGCCTCGCTTCCGACCGCTGGGACCAGGCCGAGGTCGTGAGCCGTCATCTAACTGGTCACCTGTTGCGGGCTGCTGACCTGACCGGCTACCTCAGAGACCATCGACCAGCTCGGTAGGGCCTCGGATAGAACAAGGATTCTCAGGGGCTGGTAGCGCTCCGGTACCGGTGCAGCCAGCCGCGACAGTCAGCATTGACCGACAACTGCGAGGGATACGAAATGAGATAGACACTGCTACCGATTGCGTGTCGCGGAAATGGCGCCCACGCTACTTCGGAAACGGCCAGATGCAGCCCCAGCAGCGGTCTACTCAGAAGGAACCTCGCCCTCGGTCACAGACGCCGTGGCTTCAGGCCGGATAGCTAGCCGAGGCCCGCGTCCACTGACTCGAGGGCCTGCTGGAGGTAGCCAACGGCCCGGTGGTGCGACGGCGTTAGACGGGGACGCCCATCCCTCCGGCGACGGCGCGGAGATAACGTCTGTTCAACAGCTCCACGAAGTCAGTACTGTTCGTGAGAGCAGCGATCTCTTCAGTAGTGATCACCAGGACCCTGATGCCGCGAGCTGACGCCTGAATGAGCAGGGAGTGCGCATAGGAGAAATCACGTGGATCACCAGTGATTCCCCTAGCGGCAATCATGAGTCCAACCTCAACGCTGCGGTTGGCGAGAGTATTGATGAAATAGCCGAGCGTGCTGCTGTCGACCGGCTTGCTCCAATCTTTGCACTCGACCAGGAACGTAGCGGGCAACAGAGCCGGTCCATCTGGATCTTCCAAATTGCCCACAGCTACATCGACCTGCTCGCTGCCGAAGGCGCTGATGACGTTCGGCTCGACGAGACATCCCGGCGTGGACTCAAAAAGGTAGACGATCAACTTCTCGTACGCCTTGCCCTGCACATCGGTGTCCAGCGCCGATGCTGCTGCGTTCAAATGATCGCGGATAACCGCGGGGTCGAGTATCATGTCACGCTCCGTGCACCGCACGGTTGCGGGCGCGGACCAACAGTTCGCCTAACGGCATGTTCGCTAGCTCGGTAAGCAGCTCATCGATGGACAACGCAAGCATGAATGAGGCAGTCCGAACCGTGTGTACGCCCGTCGCCAACTCGTCGTAGACCAGGAGACCAAAGCCGACACGAGCAGCTTTCATGTAGGCCTGTAACTGTTGTTCGGCGTTCTGGAGGCCGACTGCCGTGAGCCTGTGTTTGACTTCAACGATGATCGTTCCGAGGACGCTTTCCGTCCCTGGTATGTAAGCCACCGCATCCGCTTCTCGGCCGCCGTCCGGCGGCAACTCGACGTTGCTAGCCACAATGGACCCAGCACCCGACGACAGGATGTCGTAGACCAGACGCTCGTACTGCATCTCTCTCGTTCCGCGGTCTTGCGGAAGGTTGCGGATCGCCTCCAAGCGTGCCCGGAAAGCGGCAAGCGAGGATGGTTCCGGTGAAACCGGAGGATTTGGCCGTTGCCGAGCGCCGCCTGAGGCCACCGACAACATGAACATCCGGAGATGCAGCCGAAGCGCGTCCACGTGTGTGACCAGTGCCCTCACGATAGTCGCTCCAGCTAGTGCTGGAGGAGGCACTTGAGGGGGCTCGACGATCACTAAGATCGGGATCTTGCGGCCGGCGACGACCCCGATCTCGATGAAGATGGCCGCCAGCCCCTCTGCGTAGCTGGTCGGCTGTGATGGCAGCACAGCCACAGCGCAATCAGCTTGATCAATCGCCGCTTGGGCCAGGGTGACGCCCGCGCCCAACTCCGAGGCGGAGAGGACTTCGAACCCTTGATCCACCAACACGCCAGACAACACCTGAACGTCCACGCTGGCGGGTGCGATCAAGAGACAACGCATCGGCCGACCATATCCCAACGCGACGGACTGCTCACGGGGACTGGGGGTTTGCGTAAGAGGACCAGCTAATCGCCGCCTGAACGATGCTCGCCGACAGCCTGCCGCTAGCGGCAGGCCGGTCACCGACAGAGTCAGCACAGGGGCGCGCCGCCATCCTGCATGTTTCCAGCCACCACCCGCTGACCAGACAGCGAACCGACAGGCTACGAAGAAGACGCGAAATACATGCGAAGGATTCGGCGTAAGACGAAGAGAAGGCTGCCGGACCCGCAAGTTTGCGCATTCGAGCACGCTAGCTGCAACAAAGTCTACACTAGCAACGTGTCTATTGGTCCGCTCATCGGCAAACATGTGGCCTTGCGGTAAGGTTGTGCGGCGATGTTCGCCACTCACGGCCACACCTATTGCATAGCCACCAATGACGCGTGTTCGTGCCAGGATATATATCAATGGGCGCGATGTGCGCGTTTCTATCTGGGTGCCACATGGCGGCAACCTCGGGGAATTTCTCGGCCAGGGACCTTCCGGGCTTCGGAACACGCAGTCGGAGGCCTGCCGCCTTTGCCGAGCACTGCGGACAACCTGCCCCGGCACTGGTGCGATGAGCTGGTTTGACCTGCCATTCGTGACCACAGGTATTACATAGCCACCAACGAGCAACGTTGCTTCCGGGCCGGACATCGACAGGACGTAGCGTTCCATTGCGTGTTGGGTGCCATTGTGTGGCGACATCCGGGTAAAGGTCTGCCAGTGACTCGCCAGCGCGCGCAGTGCTCATCGCCTGCGATATTGCTTTTCGCTTACAGTTAACACACCCAGGACCACCACGGACCCGTTTAGCAGGGGATGCATCCCATTCATACCCGCAGGAGCATCGCCACCATCGCTTCGCATTGCTATGCGGGCGCAAATGATCAGGGCGCAGGTCGCCGTTGCGGCTCGGGTGCCATTCAGCAGCAACCTCAGGGTATTCGTCCTGCAACGACTCGCCGGCCGACGGCATCCGACGAGCCCGAGCGCGCCTCGATGCGGCACATTGAGGGCATCCCGTACGCGCTTTGGTCCTGTTGCTTATTGGCGCCTGCCACTCGCAGCCGCAGGTTGAACATAACCACCAAGCCTTGCCGTGGCTGTATGGACGGACGTGAGCTGGAAGGCGGTCACCATTACGGTTCGGGTGCCATTCAGCAGCAACCTCAGGGTATTCGTCCTGCAACGACTCGCCAGGTTTAGGGACAGCGAGCTTCTTAGCTGTTCGCTTGTAGCCACACTGCCTGCACCCGTGGCTTTGGCGAGCTCTTGGAGGAGCTTTCCACTCGTGGCCGCAGGCTCTACATAACCACCAAACTAGATCATTGGATCCCGGGTGCGTATGTTCGGGCCGCAGCTCACCATTGCGGGTAGGGTGCCATTCGACTGCCAGGTCTGGGCGGGCGTTAGCCACCGAGTACCTCAACGTACGACGGATCTCTAAGTCAGCATCCCCCTTCGCCCACGGTTGATCGTCGCTCAGGTATCGCGTGAGGTGAAGAGCGCGATGGCCGACCTCATCCAGTCGCTTAATCACCGCTGTCGCGATCTCTCGCTCCGACCACGTCACCGAGACGATTACATCCAGTGGGCCAATCGGTTCAAGATCCTCGCGGATGCGAAGCACAGACCAGCCAGCCACGCTCAAAGCCTCGGTCTGCACTTGATCCGCCCACACTTTACCTGGAAAGGAATGGGACCATCGTCCGTCGAACTCAACGACGACCTTCCAGGAGGGGACGACGACATCGGCGGCCACGGGACTACGGCCAGACACGACCAACCGCGGATGGGGATGACTCAGCGGAACGCCGGCTGCAGCCAGCTCATGACGAACCCGGATTTCCCGCTGGGACGTACCGGTTAACGAGCATCGTGCACACCCGCAACCTCCGGTCGTACGGTTCTGCGGCGAACTTGACCACTCGGCCCCGCAGATGGAGCACAACCACCACCGCTTCGTAGAACTACTGCCAGGGAAGACATGACTCGGCTTGACATCGCCATTAAGCGAAGGATGCCACTCGGCGGCGATCTCAGGATAAAGATCCGCCAATGACTGGCCTTCACCTGGAGTGCTGAGTTTAGCGCTAGTCGAGCGGTCAGCGCACCGAGGACATCCTCGCGGCTTACTGACACTGGCGCCGGTCCAAGTGCGCTTGCTGGCCGAGGTTCGCCACTCATGCCCACAGACCCCACAGACCCACCAAAACTTATCGGCACTACCTGCCCGAACCTGACTCGGTTCCACGGGACTGTTCCGCGTTGGATGCCACTGCGCGGCAATGTCAGGAAACAAGTCGACCAAAGACTGCCCAGGCTTCGGCATTCGCTGAGCAGTCCCCTTCCGCGCCATCGCCGCCTGTAAAGCGTTCACGTCGTTCACGAAGGAGGACACTAGCCAGCCCCACCGACAAGAACACCGTGTGGATGACTCCAGCGGCGACTCCGTCACCGTCTTCCTCGCACAAAACTAAAATCCGCCTGCGCCTGAGCACTGCGTGAATATTACGAAGGCAGGGTAAGGGTTGCGCCTAGGAGACAGGTTCCGCGGCCAGTTGCGACGGTCCGCGCCACTCCGAGCGGACCACACGCGTCAGGATGCGGGGAACGCTTCGCCCTACACCCAAGGCTTTGCGAAGCCCTTCGGCCGAGATCGGCCGCTGGTGCAGTTCCCGATGACGAGCATCCATCTGCTTCCCACGCTCAACCAAATCATCGTCCAGTCCGGCCAGGGTCACGCTCGGCGCCTCCGATGCAACCTCCCGCACCGCGTTCATCGACTCAACAGCAGCAACGGCCTGCGCGCCGTCACGAAGATCGGCAAGCGCCTGCAGCAAGCCAGGTCCGACCTCGGACCAACCGATCAGTAACAGCGGCCCCACTGCGTCGAACAATGCCTTGCCGATCTGTCCGGCGATCAGCGGTTCGGCCACGTTCAACGCCAGCGTCACCGCACTAGAGAGAACAAGGAGCCGCTGCGCCGAGCGCCGCACCTCAGGGGCTGCTCCATGCGCCGAGAGGCGGCGGATCGCCACGAGCAACGCCACGACCGTCAAGTCCACCGCGGGCGCGACCAACGGCGCGCCCCAAACCGGAACACCGGGCCGGAGAGCGAGAGCGAACACATTGCCGAACCCGAAGAGGACGTCAGCCCGACCACGATCCCCACCATCGTGCTCACAGCCGACACAACCGGATCGCGCCGGTCCTCCACCGTCATCGTCCACACCACCCGGCAACGCGGCCCTCCAAGGTGGCTGGACCAAGCGACAGAACTCGACATCCGCGAGCCCGAGACGCGCCCGAGGGGTCCGAAACAGTCCGACACCAGGCGACACAACACGACACCGCGGACACCTCGCGACCAGACGAAAAGGTCTTGCTCTTAACCAGCCGGTTCGGGGTACGAGTCCCTGATGGCGCACAGTAAGAGGTCAAAGCCCACCAACGGTTTTATCCCGGATTTCCGGATGCCGTCGGTGGGCTTTGATCGTATGTGCAGCCCGAGTGCAGCCGACGTGTCACCCCGATTCGGTTACCGACCGCTACCAGCTACGCCAGGCACGGCAGGACACCCCAGGAGCATGATCGTTCTCATCGATAGCCGCTGAACCAATGTTCCCCCGAGGCTGTTTTCAGCCTACTGATTGTTTTTGTGCCGACGGCAGGCAAGCAGGGTGGAGTCGGCAGCGTGGATCGTCGTTCCGCCGCGGATCAAGGTCCGTGGCCGTTGTTCGACCGCGAGGACGTCGAAACCGTCCGGCAGGCCGGGCAGCAGGTCCTTGGCAGAGAACATCGCCGCGCGCTGGCCGGCGGTCAGTGGGGCGGACGACCCCATCGGGGCATGGCCCACGATCAGGAGGTGGCCACCGGGGGCGACGGCGTCGGCGAGCCGGCGGGTCACCTGTGTCATCCCGCCGTCCGGCGGCTGCAGGTAGTGGCTGGTGACCAGGTCGTAGGATCGGCTGCCCGCGGTGAAGACGCGAGCGTCGATCTGCCACCAGTCGACATGGTCGGCGACGCCGTCCTGCTCGGCGCGCCGGGCAGCGCGTGCCAGGCCGGCTGCGGAGAAGTCAGCGCCGGTGACAGTCCAGCCCTGCCGGGCCAGCCAGATCACATCGCCTCCCTCGCCGCAGCCGATGTCGAGAGCGCTGCCCGGTGTCAGCCCGGCCGCCTCGGCTACGAGCTGCACATTGGGCTGTCCGCTGAAGACCTGCTCCTGGCCGGCGTAACGCTCGTCCCAGCCGTGCGGCTCGAACATGGCGGCCGTCTCCTCGTCGCTGAGCGGCTGGTGTTCTGTCATCTCAAAGGCCTTCCCTTTGCCTGTGGCCGGCTGTCGAAGCGAGTGTCAGGACTTCCCGTCGTGTCGGCGATCATCGAACTTCCGCACGCTGGACTCACGAGAAGTTCAGAGCGTGGCGGGATGTGCCGCGACGGCGCGGTGCACGTCCTCGGTGACCAGGTCGATGTTCATCATTGCCCCGGTCAGCCCACCCTGTGCGGCAGCGTCGATGACCTGCGCCCGGTGGCCTCGCACGTTGCCGGCCGCCCACACCCCGGGAACAGAGGTCGCACCCGTCTGGGGGTCGGCGGGCAGGGTCTCGCCGATGAGCTGGCCGTCCATGTCCTTGACCTCGGCCGTCAGGCCCAGGTCTGCGAGCAGAGTGTCGACTTTGGCCACCGACACGGGGAAGACCACGGCGGCCTGGACTTCGGTCACGCTGTCACCGACCCGGACGCCGCTGAGTGCGTCGTCGGTGACCTCGACGCCGGTGACCCGGCCGGGCACCACGCTGATCTGGCGCGCGGCGAGCTCGGTGCGTTGCGGCGCGGTCAGTTCCACGGACTCGTTGGTGAACAGGGTGACCTTCTCGCTCCACTGACGCCACAGCTGTGCCTGGTGGAGGGAGGCGACGCCGCTGGCGATCAGCCCGATTGCCTTGTCTCGAACCTCGTAGCCGTGGCAGTAGGCACAGTGCAGCACGTCCACGCCCCAGCGGTCGGCGACGCCGGGAATGTCGGGCAGCTCGTCGACGACACCAGTGGCCACCAGTACCCGCCTTGCGTCAACAGTGCTCTCGTCGGCAAGAGTGACCCGCAGGGCATCGTCGCTGACACGCTCCACGCCGATCACGGTGTCGTCGCGGACGGTGCCGCCGTACTGCTCGACCTCCGATCGGCCGATGGCCAGCAGTTCGCGCGGATCGACACCTTCGCGTCCGAGATAGCTGTGGACCTGGGTGGCAGGCGCGTTGCGGGGCCTGCCCGCGTCGATGACCAGTACGTCACGCCGGGCACGGCCCAACGTCACAGCCGCCGCCAGGCCCGCTGGTCCACCACCGATGACGACTACGTCGTGAGTACTCATGCGAGCAACGGTGCAGAAGCCAGTCACCTAGCCGCAACTCTTCTTGCCGGAACGGCAACATGGAGACCCCAGCAGGTGCTGCAGGCGATCACTGGGGCGATCACGGGCACTCGACCACGCCCGCACGATCAGGATGCTCCCGGCGACGATCGGTGGCCGCACACGACGCTCTCGGCGCTCCCGAGATCCACGGCTTGATATTTCGGGCCAGAGGGACATTCCGTACGGGCAGCACGGCGATCACCACGGCCCGGTGCGATCACGCCCGCGAGCATCGGCCTTCGGCGAACCCTGATAGAACCGCCAGCCAGCGTACTGTACGACCATGATCAATCTCAGCGCCGACGGCTGTACCTATGTTCCCCAAGGCCACAATCGAAGCGGGACGTACTCAACGGCCGCTGACCGGTAGTTCGGTCCGGCGGACGAGCGCCAACTGGCGTGGCACGTTGACCCTGTACGTCGCTGGGCACATTCGCAAAGACGCCGACCAAGCGATAGGGCCCGGCATCTGCGGGCCCGAGACGAGCCCGAGAGGTCCGAAACCGTCCGACACCAGGCGACATACCCCGACACTGCTGAGGCGTGGTGACCAGACGAAAAGGTCTTGTTCGACATCACTCGGCACCATCCGACACGGAGCGTCGCTGGCTCTTAACCAGCGGGTTCGTGTCTGCCCAACAGCAGGATCAACGTTCAACTTTGGTCGCTACGGTGCCAGCAGTACGCCGTCGAGCCTCATCCGTTGACGAGGCGCTGCCGTCGACTGCCTTCTCCCGCCGCTCAGAGCACCTCCGCCAGAAGGTGATGGCTGCGTTCACTAGGACGTAACCGCAGGAGACTCTCCGACATTGAGTGCCGAAAAGTCCCCTACGCAGCCCTTTAACACCAGCCGACGTTCCACCGGTCGATCCGGTATGCGGTGGTACCGCCCCAGAGCGTTGCCAAGAGCTGGAAGCCACCGAAGTCGTACACGTCGTACAGGCCCTGCCCTTTGTTGGCGAAGCGGAGAATCACTCCGTTGTACCAGAGTGGCGTATTGTCTTGGATAATGCACTGGTAGAGTTCTTCCCTCTGCTGATACGCCGACGCTTCGGCATCGCCGAGCCCAAGAGCCGCCAGACACGCGAAGCCGGCGAGAAGGATCTTTGTCGCGACAGACATGCTTTCTCCTAAGGTTCTCTAGCCTCCGGTTGAAGGCGAGACCATGCCTATCGCGACGTATTCGGGTGAGTGCAACGTAAATCACTGGTGAGTCTGCCTTCACCAGGGCCGAGCAGGGTGTCCACGAGCGCGGCTGTTTCCTCGTCGAGGTTGACGTCGAGCACGGCGGCGAGCTTTGTCAGCTTGTCGGCGGTTTCTTTCACAGCGGCGAGGTTTCCCGCGCGGTACTCCACGCGGAGAAGGTCGCGATAGAGGAGCTCGCTGACGGGTTCGGCGAGGAGGCCTCGGAGGATCGCACGGCGAGCCGCTGGTAGATCACTGGCCTGTTGGCAGGTTTCAGCCAGGGTGTGGGCGACGTCGACGATGACGTCGATCATTTCTCGCTGGTGCCACGAGTTCCAGGCGTATCGGCCAGGACCGATGTTGCTGAAGGACATTCCGGTGACGAGCTCGAGTGCTGCTTCGAGCTGAGCTCGCCGATCGGAGGTGTCGCGGTTCTGACCGGTGCCGACGAGGTGCCGGAAACGATGCCAGTCACTGTTCATCGACTGCGACAGGCGATAGCCGCCTCCGTCCCCCGCGACGTTCGGGAGGTAGAGGTCGCCGTTCTCGTCATGACCGAGCCAGGTCCGCAGACGGGAGATGTAGCCCTGTCGGGTTGCCGGGGACCAGGGCCGGATGTCCGTTCCGAGTTGCCGGGAGATTTCGTCGGCGGTCGCGCCGGGGTGGAGAAGCAGGAACGCGGCGAGTTCGGTGAGCCGGTTGATCTTCTTGCCTTCGACCTTCGTCGGGTCGACGTTGTGCAGCCCGACCGGCCCGAGAAGCCTCAGCTCAGGTCCCGTCGTCGACGGCGGTTCGGGCGGGACATCCGAGTAGTCGCTTGCGGGCACCTGTTCGGCCTTGGCCTCGGCAGCGAGCGTCGCGATGAGTTCCGCCGCTTGATCGGCGTTCAGGCGCTGGAGCTCGACTTCGATGCCGAGCTCGTCGATCAACGTGGACTTCGTGGAAACATCGAGCCTCCAGCCCTCCGAGGTCGACGTACCCGCAACAACCACTGCGGCAAGGCACTCGTGCTGCTCCACGTCGAAAGGTTCAGCGGACAGGACCACACTCGTTGATGTCACGGCTGTCTCGGAGAGCTCGTCCACCGACGTGAAATGGCGAAAGCGAGCAGGATGGTGCGCCGCGGTTGAGCGACCGAAGCCGACCAATGTCACGGCGATGGACTCGGACCAAGCTGACGTCGCCAGTTCCCAGGCCATGGCCAACAGGACCGACTCGGCTTCTTCCGCGGTCCCGTCGAGCGTGACCGTGCCGATTTCCTCGAGGTTGACCATGACAAGGTCGCGACGAGGGTCGTGGCCGACTGTGACAAGAGCCGGATATGGTGCCGGCACGCTGCTTAGCGCATCGATTTCGAGCGAATCGGCGAAGGATGCGCTGTGCCCCAATGGATGCAGGATCAGGCCGCGACTGCCCACCACCGCGGACCGGAATTCCGGGAGGGAGGAACCCTTCTCTCGGGCACGACAGGCGAGACTGCGTAGCGCGACGTCGAGAGCCTCGGCCGTGGCGGGTTCCTCAGCTTTCCTGAGCGCGGTTTCCAGGTCCGTGGGCAGTGGGCGGCGGATTCGTTGTCCAGGACGACGACGTCGTTGAGCGAGCATCCTGCGCCGAGCGAAGGTCGCCAGAATGCCGGCTGCAAGAAGCCCTCCGAGCCCGACGGCGACGAGGGGTACGACGCTGTCGTACCCCTCAGGAGCGACCTCGACGGGCGCCTGAGCAGGGGGCGACGCTGGCACTCGCTCCGGCAAAGGCCAAGTCGGTTCCGAGGGCCGGGCAGCTGGCGGCGCAGGCTCTGGCTCAGGCCCACAGCCGGGTGGAGTGACTTGCGCAGGAGCCGAGCCTCCAGACGCTGCTCCTCCACCGTGCGCAGACGTTGCCACTCCGGGAAGTTGGAGAACATCACCGGGATGAATCAAATCCGGGTTGTCCAAGACCCGGCCACCAGGCAGTGGCCGACCTCGGTTGAGTTCGAAAATCTCGAGGTACCGGGAAGCGGAACCCAGATGCTTCTGAGCGATCTCAGTCAGCGTGTCACCTGCGCCGACAACCACTTCCACGCACTGCGGTCCGGCAGGAAGAGTGAGACGCCAACCGGGCTTGATCAGGTCGACGCTTCTGAGAGCCTCTCCGTCAGCCTGACGCCGGCCCTGGTTCAGATCGAAGATCTCCTGGTAGCGCCTCTCGTCACCGAGCTGCGTGGCCGCGATGCTCATCAAGGAGTCGCCGGGAGCGACCGTGTACCCGCCGGCGACCGGAGGATCGGCTTCTTCCGCAGCCTGGTGGCTTCTCTGTTCGGGGACCTGCGGAGCGGCGGCGATGGAAGCCGGTGCGGCTGGCTGCGAGGCTTCGGCGGCCGTCGTACCGACCAGGATCCCGAAGAGAACACCTGCCACGAGTCGTTGGGCCCAGCGGAGTCCAGGCAGTCGCGGCGCGGCCACTCCACGCGCGAATGCGACGCATTCGAGTACGACGGCGACGGCGAGTTGCAACCAGGCGATCATCCCGGCGACCGCCACCACGAGCAGGAAGACCTGACCGGTGTCTCGCTCGGTGATCCAGCCGACGACTTCGACGAAGGCTGGTACGTGGTCAGGCAGGAACACCGACTTGAATGTCCACAGGAGAAGCGGCGGTCCGACGATGAGCAGAACGAGACCCAAGACACCGAGGAGGATTCGCACGAACCTTCTCATAGCGGCGCTCCTCTATCCGTCGGAAACCAGATCGGCGGTGCCATGACCGCGCACGGAGAACTCCGGTACTCCGATGACGCCGAGGAAGATGGTGGTTCTGGTGATCGTGGTGTCGACGACGATCCGGCTCCCCTGCACAGCAACGGTTCCAGCAGTGCCAGTCGCCGCGAGGTAGCGCTCCGCTTCGGCGACGGCCTGCTGCGGGTTGATGTCTGCGGCCTGGCCGGCGGCAAGAGCCTGAACGCGGAGCGCCTGCCCCGCTGCGCGCGCAGCTTCTTCGGCGACCGACGTCGCCTCCGAATGGGATTGCGCTTTGCGACTACCGTCAACCGCCCACCCGATCGCGATGATCAGAGCGATACTCAGCCCTACTATCCACACCGAGACCGAGCCCCGTTCACCATGCAGGAGGATCATCGACGGGCTCCGTAGCGATCGATCGGTGATCGGAACTCAGAAGCGGCGACTCGCGAGCCCGGGATCATGAGATCGCCGAACGTGATCTCACAGCTGACGGTGGCGACCACATAGCCGGTGTCGCCCGGCGGCTTGGCGAAGTCTCGAGCATCGACAGCAATGTTGAGCTGCGCGCAGTTCAAGCCCTGCTGAGCGATAACAGCTCGCGCCCGCGCCTCGGCTACCGACGCCGCGGCATGGCCATCACGGGCGATGGAAGCCGCACGCGCGGCAGAGCGCGCTGCCTCGTCCACCGCGGATTCCGCTGTGATGACCCGCATTCCGACCAGCGCGAGACCGAAAAGGACGATCAGCGCCGACACGCCGATCACGACTTCGACGTTCACATCGCCGCGATCCCCGCGCTTCATGGCGTCAGCTGCTCGATCGGCCCGGACGCGCGTTGGCTGACCGAGAAGCGTGCGAACGGTACGAGTGAGGCGGCCTCGGCGGTGACGATGACGGTGACGTTCCGGCCGTCGCTGGTGGCTTCGGCGTTCACATTGGACAGCCAACTGCCGGTCACCCGGCTGACGTAGTTCTGTGCGTGCTGCTCAGCGGCCGCCACGTCGACGGGTGGTAGCCGCGCGGCGTTGACACCGTCACGCGCCGCTTCCAAGGCCACGTTCCGCCCCAAGAACAGGACAACGACTTGCAAGACGAACCACGTGACCAAGAGAACTGCTCCCAGGCCGAGGATTGCCGACACGTTCTCGTCGCCGCGCTCGCCGGTCAGCTGGGCGGCGCGGCGCCGGAGGTTCATTGCCCTCCGATCAGTGGCAGTTTGCCGTTCACGAAGGCCGTGACCGCGCCGGCGATCGCGGTGGCCAGTACGAGGCCGAGTACGGCGTAGATGGCTTTGGTGATGTTCTCGTCGCCACGCTCGCTCTCACGCACGAACTGTGCTCCGCGCTTCTGCAAGACGCATCCGATCGTGAGTACGGCGAACTGCAGGCGGGTCACCACTGTTTTGAGCATGGATTTCTCCTTTGTTTCAGGTGCCGAGCATCGTGAAGATGCCGGGGAAGGCGAGAAAGACGATGAACGCCAGGCCCATCACGGCGATCGGCATGTCCATCCGATCCGAACGGATCGACGAGCCGGTCTTCTGGTCCGCCAGGCCTTGCTGGGTGATCGATGCCGCTTTCGAGCGCAGGGTGTCCGCGATGCTCGCTCCGCCCTCGCTCGCGCTGGTGATGATGTGGCCGAGATCCCTGAGTTCACGAACACCCAGCTCATCGGCGAGGCGCTCAAGACCTTCCCATGGCATCCGGCCGCGCAGGGACGCTTCGTTCATCGCCAGCCGGATCCGGTGAAATGCCCAGCCGTCACCTAACGAGGCCGGGTAGCGCATCGCTTCGACCGGGCCGCGGTCGCCGAGGCGCCCGAGAGCGACGAGGTTCGCATAGGCGACCAGAGCACCTCGGAACGCCGCCCGCGCCTTCTGCGCTTTGGCGCGCAGCAGGAGTCGCGGAAGCGTCCAGCCGCATGCTGCGACGCACAGCGACATCGCTCCCGTCAGAAAGACCGGTGCCCCAGCCCCGAGGATGGCAAGTGCCGCGCCCGTCAGCGGAACCGCCAGCGCTCCGGCGGACGCATAGCCGATGCGGCTCAGCATGAAAGATTCGCGTTTCTGGCCGACAAGGTCGAGATCTGCAGTCGGCAACCTCGCTCCACAGCGGTCGGCAAACCGGATCACCGCTCGGAACACTGGATTCAGCGTCGAACTGTCCGAAACGACAGGTGGACCGTTGAGGACGTCGCTGAGCCGGAGGCGTCCGGGCACGTATGCCGCGATGATCAGTGTCGTGCTGCCGGCGATTCCCAGCGCCAGCAGGATGAGTTGGCCGAGCGTGCTCATGTCCGCCGCCGAGGCCGTGCGGAGAGGAACCGGGCGGCCGGCGGCTCAAGGCCCAGCTGACGTAGCCATGCCGCGGAGGCCCCGACCAGACCGAGCACCACGGCCAGGACAACCTGTCCAACCGGAGTGGCATAGGCAGAGGTGTACATCGAGCTGCCGAAGAGCGCGATGCCCAAGAACATCGCCGCCCAGATGCCGAGCAGGACCCGCGCGGTAGACCTCCTTCGGGCTCGTTCGGATTCCGCGGTCCGGCGAGCGACGATGTCCTCGGCAACCTGGCGAGCGAGCGCCCGCAGCAGGCCGGCGACCCCTGAGCCTTGGCGGTGTGCGACGCAGAGGCCGGCCACCGCGGCGTCCCCGATCTGGTCGTCGATGTCGTCGGCGAACTCGAGCAGGGCTTCCTGCACGTCCCAGGTCCGCAGTCGATGCGCCAGCGTGGTCAGCTCGCGGGCGAGGCACGTCGGCGCTTCGCGGGTGGAGCTCTGTATGGCGCTGACGAGTCCCGTGTTGCCGGCCGCCATGACGTCGCTGAGGCGTCGCAGCCAGGTTTCCAGGGCTTCCAGTCGCTCGATGCGTTGTTTGGCGATCGCGCCCGCTGCGAAAAGCCACGGCAGGAAGACGATGAAGACCGTGATGGCCACCCCGGCGATCGGCCAGCCGGAGACGAGCCAGACCAGAGCGCCGGCTGACAGTGCGAGTGGTCCTCGCCAGCGCAGGCCGCGATGCCGCCGAAGTGCCTTCGGCTGGAAGACAAGCTTCCGCCGTCGGCCGACACCGAACGCTCCGGCGAGGATGAGGGCCAGGCCGCCGACGAGACCGACGCCGAGCAGGGCAAGGGCGAGTTCAGGCATGGGCCCACTCCCCGTCGCTGCCACAGGTCAGCCAGTTCCGATCGAACCCGGCGCGCTCGTAGTCCTCGATGTCGGTCGGCAGATTGCCGGTAGGCACCGAACGACGACCCTCTGCACGTTGGAAGAGATGAGTCCGCGCGGGTCGCCCATACTCACCAGCCTCGACGGAGACGATCTCGGCGACGTAGCGATCGAGGCTGCTTCCGTCGGCAACAAGGTCGACATGCACGATGAGATCGATCGCATGTGCCACGGTTTCGTGCGCCAACTCGGGTGTCCATGCCGAGTTCCCCTCAAGACAGAGGCGGGCCATCCGGTTGATGGCGTCCCCCGCGTTGCGGGCATGCAGCGTGGAGAGTGAGCCCGATCCGCCCGTCGAAAGCGCGTCGAGCATCGGGATGATCTCGCGGCCGCGGACCTCGCCCACGATCGTGCGCGTGGTGTGCATGCGCAGCGACTGCCAGACCAAGTGCGACAGGTCGGCGACGGTGTTGCCGGACCGCTCAGAATTACCGACCCGTTCCTCGAAAGCGACCACGGCAGGAAAGCGATCACGATGCCGATGCAGGCCGAGTTCGAACTCGGTCTCCAGTGTCGCGAACCGTTCGTCCGGAGGGATCTCCCAGCAGAGGGCTCGCAGGAGCGTCGTCTTCCCCGCCCGTTGCCTGCCGCAAACGACGATGTTCTTCTCCGCTCGCACCGCCGCGCGCAGGAGTGCGAGTTGCGCCGTCGAGATCATCCGCCGCTTGCGGAGGTCCGCCAGCCCGGTCTTGGACAGCCGGTGCCGTCGGATGGAGACGTGCGGGCGGTCGCTGACTTCGATGGTGGCGGCCAGGCGCTCCCCGCCCGGTAGTTCCATGTTCAGCAGCGGTGACGTGCTGTTGATGGAGCGCTCGGTCCTACCATGGCGGGCGGCCAGGCGCTGTAACCAGCGAAGCAAGGCTTCATCAGTTGGCGCGATCCGGGGCGCACGCATGACCGTGCCGTCCGCATAGGACAGCCAGACGGGCTCATTGCCGATGATGTCGATGTTCTCGACGCCTTCGTCCGCCAGCAACGGTTCCAGCCGTCCCAGGCCGAACATCTCCGCCATCACGGCCTGCTTGACGAACCACTCCTTGCCAGGATCCAGGAACGGCCTGCCTCGACCAGCCCACTCCTTGATCGCAGCCGAGAGAACCTCGTCGATCAGCTTTCCGGCGAGCGCACGCTCGAAGCCTCCCGATTCCGACTCACTATGGCGCGCCATCTCTTCTTCAACCTGCTTCGCGAGAACCTGTTGGACACGATCGACAAGCTCGTCCGCTCCTGCGAAGTCCTGCTCAACCAACATGGCGGTCCCCTCCCCCAGCAGACGAGGCAGGCCGCGGAATCGACGGAGGCGGCGGCCTCCTCACTAGTTCACGTCGCGGCCTCTCTTGCCTGGCGGGTGCCTGCTCAGGGATCACCCGCCCTCGCAGCCTTCGCGACCGGGTGAAGGCTCGCTTGCCGATTTCGAACCCGAGCCTCCGGGCGGACTCCATCAACGCCGAGGTCTCGAAACGTTTGCCTGGCCTAAACGTGTCCGTGAACTGCGTGGCGGCGGACGGATCCCACGGCATCTCACCGACAACCGGTAGACCGAGTTTCGCGAACTGCCTCTCGACCTCTTTGACTGGAAACCCAACGGGAGTTGCCGCAACAACGACCACCAAACCGTCGTCCGCCGAACCGAGCAGGCCGATCTCCTCGCGAACCAAGTCCACAGAGGACGACAATGCTCGGAGCGAATGCCGGTCGTTGCGTACGACCAGCACCATCAGGTCGGCATTCCCCAGAACAGCGTGCGGCATGCCGCGGGAACGGAGCCGACCGCAATCCGCCAAGACGTCAACCGATCCCCAGGTCCGGAACGCCAGCGCCAGTCGCTGCCATTGCAGGCTTTCCGCGATCCGAGTCGTTTGCGGCCCAGGCAGGAGGAAGTGTCGTCCGGTGCCGTCGGGCAGCGTGAACGTCGGCAGGGACGCCCGCGGTGTCTCCGCCGTGTTCGTCGTCCTGGCTCATCAGGTCGCGGGTGCGGCGCCGGTTGGCCGCACGGGCCTCGTCGTTCGTCTTCGCCGCGATACGCAGGACATAGTCGACTCCAAAGCCGATGTTCGCCAGTCGCGACAAGATCTCGTGCCCGGGGAAGCTGAAGACGCGGGGCATCTCCGCGAGCACGAGATAGGCTTGATAGCTCTCGATGAGCCCGTCGTCATCCGGCGTGACGCACTTGAGGAACCGCTTGTTCAAGACCTGCAGCGGGTTTCCCAGGCGCTTGCCTTCGTCGCTGCGACCGCCTTCGTCGAACACGGTCCCGCGCAACGTCACCAGCCGAGCGCGGCTTCGGCCACGCGACACGGTCGCGCCGGTGTTGTGCACGGTCGACGCGCGTTCGAGCTGAGGCTCACGAACGCCCCTGACCGGAGCGCGGCTCAACCACCACAGCAGTTCGGCTTCGGTCGCGGGGCGAAGAGGGATCGCGCCGCCGAGCTCGTGCTCGATGACGCGCGCCAGTTCCTGCGCCTCAACGACGGCTTGAGGCGACGCGGGGCGCGACGGGAGACCGAGTCCCGCGCTCAGCGCCGCTCCCGCGGCTCGCAGCAGGGCGCGGCCTCCGTCGCGCCAGCCGTTGCCGGCGAGGGGTTTGGCGATCCAATAGCTGCGGCCGAGCACATCGAGGTCGTCGAGCTGGTCCCAGGCATTGTGCACCGTTTCCGCCCAATGCGGATTCTCGTCGAGGTCGATACCGCCGAGACAGCGCCGGATGATCGCGTGAGGCTGGACCTGTTCACACAGCGACGCCAGCATCACCTCGCCGCGCAGGGACTTCATGAACGTGACAGTGCGGCTGTAAAGCTCGTGCAGCTGCTTTCCCGTCGAGCGAGCGCTTTCGCGCGGATGTGCACGCCACACCGCCCAAACCGACCCGTCCGCGCAGAACACCAGGTTGCCGCTGATGTCCTGGATCTGGTTCTCCATCACCGGGCCCCAGCGAGCAGCCGCTGCAGGGACGACTTCGGCGCGGAGCTATCCACACACCACTGATCCTTGTCCACACCGTGCAGGTAGAACCGCGGCGTGCACGACACCGGCCGCTCCGGCCGATAGGACCGACCTCCCAGCATTCCCGAGGACGGCGCGAGCAGATGCGTAACGAGGCCGATCAGCCAGCTAGCCGGCGTCCGCGACTCGATCCGCGCGCGGCGGACTGCGATCGCGGACAACGGCACGCCCCAGCGCGCTGGGCCGAGCCAGTCCAGGGGCGGCAGCTTCCAGACGGCCAGCAGAAGGACGAGAAAGACCACACCCTGGGTGAGCGTGTACGGGCCACCAGGCAGATATCCGCCGTCCCGGCCGGGCATCCGCCCGAACATCCGCGGAAACCGACGCGACCTCGTGTACGACCGCCCAATCAGGACATCACCGCGCGCGCGTTGCGCGGTCATTTGGTGAACCAAGCGCCGAACATGCCCGACACGCCATCGAGATTGAGCAAAATGCCGAGGAAGATCGCGGCGATCACGCCGTACTTGATCGAGCGGGTGAAGTTGCCTCGCGTCCCGATCAGCAGGCCGATGCCGCCCACGACGGCCGCGAGCAGAATCAGGCGGCGAACGGCCTGGTCTCCCCAGGCGAGGTTGGTGTCGATCCAGGTCTTGACGTCGGCTGCGAACACGATGGTCGACATCTCTTCTCCTATTCGCCGGGCATTTTCGAGGGTGTCGCCGATGTCCCGGCGATTAACGGAGCGGGATCGATTCGGCTGACTTCCCAACGACCTGCCCGCGCGACGAGGGTGAGGGCGTAGTCGATCGTGGTGACCTGCCCGAGTACGTCGTATCCCCAGGCTCGAGCGGTTGCGTGAACCTCAGTTCCATCCAGCGGCCGGGCCGCCTGGCCGGGCTCGAACGGCTCGTGTGTACTCAGCTCCAGCAGCTGGACCTCGGCGTACAGCGGTGGAACGATCGCGCCGATGCTCGCCCCTGGCGCGATGTAGCGGTTCAGCTCCCCTCGGCCGACCAGAAAGGCGATCAGAAAGCCGTGCACGGATTGACCGATCGGCCCGTTCAGCTCCGCGGTCTCCGGATAATCGAGGTCGACCGCGGCGAGCGATCGCGGACACGCCACCGGCGCCGGAAGCGACGCTGCGACGTAGCCTTCGACGCCTCCGACGAGGCTGACCTCGGCACAGGCCAGCCTCGCTCTGTGCTTGCCATCGGGCTGCTGGGCCAAGATGTTGGCCGCGACCATCACCGACCACGCGCCCGGCCGCTGCGACACGACCGACAACGTGCTGGTGTCGACCGGGATCTGCGTGCCGGCGGCACGAGTCGACTTCATCCCCGCCGGGTAGAAGGCCTCCAGCCCTGCGGAGTCGTCACGGTTGGCCGAGAGCCACGACCGGACGTACATCTCCGCCCAGCCCTGTGGCTCGCCGGCCTCGAGCAGCCGCTCAGACCGCGGGGCTTGAGCCGGCGCACTCGGACGCAGCACCACCAGGCCCACGATCACGACCAGCGGACTCGCGACGATCACGCACCACCCCAGCACCCGGCCGATCCGCCGAGCCGCGGTGTGGACAACGGACTCCAGCTGAGCATCGGGAATCGCCTGTGCGATTCGGCTCTCGCGACGCTTCTTCACAGCGCCTCGATCCCCAGCACCTGATGCAGGCGTTTGCGCAGCTCTCGATCGTCAGAACCGGCGAGCGCATCGAAGGCGTCACAGGCCGGGAAACCGACCTCATCGAGGAAACGCCGGAGCTCGTCGTACAACTGCCGATCGACCATCGTCGACACAAGTCGCCGCCCCAGGTCCCTCGCTCGAACACGAGCGTGGGCGATGAGCAGTTCGCCGGGGGCGAGGTCGGCACGGGGTCCGGTCACGGAGGCTCCCTGAGGTCTGGCGGGTTGCGGTGCTCAAGACACGCCCAACCCGCCGACCTTTGATTCACCGCGACCGACGCGTCGCCTTACGGTTCGAGCGCGGGCGACCGGGCAGCGGCGGTCTCTTCTTGTTCACGAACCCGAGTACGGCGAGCCAGCCAGCGATGCCCACTACCGTGGGCGAAGAGCTCGATCCTCACGACCAGGTCCCGAGCAGCGCCAGGCCCTTGGTAGGGCGGCGCGTCCACCAGGAACAGTGCAGCTTCGCGCTCGATGTCGTAGCGCATACGGTTGTCCTCGATCCAGTTCTCGTGGATCTGGAGAGTGGTGCGAATACCGGTAGCCACCAGCACGATGGCACCGAGCGCTGCGACCACCGTCGCGTCCATACGAGCCGTCGTCGCGACCGGAACCGCAGCCGCGGCAAGAACCGCGGTGACTTCAGTGAGTGCGTATCGCTTCCGGTTACGGCGACCCGCAGCCTGATACCAGGCGATTCGGTTCATGACCATGGCGGGAAGCTCCTGCCCGTCCGTTCGGGACGAACCCCGGAAATGGTCAAGGCCATCAGTCCGCGGAAGCTTCTGGCGGCGCAGCATCCCGGTCAATGATCAACCCCTCGGCTCGGCGACATGGGAAGTCTCGATTCTCCCCGAGCTAGAAGCGCCGCTGCCATTCAAGACCGGCCGCAGCCAACGCGTCCAGCGCTCGATTCCGCCTTCGCGTCGCCGTCGGCTGGCTCACGCCGAACAGCGCCCCGAGCTGCCGGTCGGTCGCGACCCCATCCCGGCCCATCTGCGCCCCGAAGTACCGAGCGGTCAGGATCGCCGCGTCCTGTTCGTCGAGCCATCGCTGCTCCACAGCCCACGACAAGAGCTCCAGCAACTCCTCCGATGCGCCCTTCTCCGTCGGTGTCTCGGCCAACGGCTGGCGCACCGCAACGTCGTCCATGGTCACGACCTCGGCCGCGGCTTGCGTGATGTCGACACCGAGCGAGCGAAGCACCGCCCTTTGAGTGTCGAAGACCAGGTTGGCCGCAACGTGGTGCCGTCGTCGAAGTGGGTAGCAGCGAATCTGCTCCCACAAGTGACCGATGACCGCGGCCTGGACATCAGCGTTGGCCTCGTTCGCTGAGACTCCGCCTCCGGTGACACCACGACGGGCTCCGAAAGTGCCAATCGCCGCCCGGCTCGCCCGGATGACCCGCCCGACGATGCGGGGCACTGCGGGCAACATGGCATTCAGCACGACTTCCCCAGCGACGGCACCTTCGCCGCCCGCCAGCGCAGCCCGCTGCAGCAGCGCGTGGAGGACTTCGTCGTGGCGTGCGTATTCACGGCTGGCGAGAAGTGCCGAAAGCCGCTCGTGAGTACCAGCGTCCGCCAGCGCGGGGTCTTGCGCTGACCAAGAACGCAGAGCGGTGTCGAACCGCGAGCGCGACTTCGGGTGAGCGAACTGCCGTTGGAGCGCGGTGAGCGGGCTGGATGAGGTGGACATCGTGACGGCCCTTCGAGTGGCGACAAGATCGCCACGAGGCTCGAAACCGCCCCTCGCCCCTTCCCTGGCCCAGATCCTTGCTCCGGCGCTGGGGCAAGCCAACCTTCACCCGATCAGAGTCCGCCAAGACATCTCCGCCCGAAGGCTGCCAGCAGGAGAGGGAGACTCCGACCAACCTCGCGAGACGAGAACCACGGCTGAGTCTCGCTGCTCTTCCAGCCGAACGAGACGAGGTCTCGGCCAGTCTCGATAGGCGCCCGTGCGACATGGACATGAGCGTCAGTCGGTCGGTGAATCCAAGCGACGACTGAAAGTGCATGTCTCGGTCGATCTCTTTCGATTCGCCAGCCCGTCTCTTCGTGGTGGCGCAGTCTCGCCGTTGGCCGGAGTAGGTCTCGGCAGGTTCGGGATGGACTGGATGAACACTTCTGGGGACAGCGCGGTCGTTCCTGGGCCGTCCGAAGGGCCAGAGGACGGGCCCGCTTGGTGCTACGATCAACGTCTCAAGTCTGGCAATCGCCGCTACTCTGCTTACATCACAACGGTTTCCGGCGCCCAGAGCGATCGTCTTCGCGCGCGGCTCAACGCCGCGATCAGCGAGCTACTCCAGTGGGCCGCGTACCAATCCAAGGACGAACCATCGCCATGACGACGTTCGAGCAAGTGAACAATCCTCCGGCGCCCGGCAGCTACGTCTCCGGGCCTTCCGGGCTGTCCGACTACGCTGTATCGCCCCTGGGCATGCCGGCCGCCTTGCTCCGCGACGAAGTCCGGGTGGCCTTCCTCGGCCGTACATCCACCGAGGACCTGCAGGACCCTCGCCAGTCGATGCTGCGCCAGCTGGCCAACTGCAAGGCCGCGATACCCGACTCATGGGTGATCGTGGCCCACTTCTACGACGTCGAGTCCGGCCGGCTTGCCCTGGACAACCGAGGCCGCGGGACAGACTACGAGCGCTTCGACATCCCGATCCCACGAGCGGGTGGCGTGAGCGACCTACTCAAGGAAGCACCCGGGCACACGCGGGCGTTCGACGTAGTCATCTGCGAGGGAATTTCCCGTGTGGCGCGCCGGGCGTTCGAGGGGTTATCCATCGAGCGCGAACTCGAGCGTGCTGATGTGCCTCTCTTCGCGTCGAACGAGCCCATCACCTTGTCCGGCAGCCGCGCGCAGCGCGTCCTCCAGCGCCGTATCAACCAGTCCATCGCCGAGTACGAGGTCCTCAACACCCTGGAGCAATCCTGGGGCGGCCTCTGCACACATGTCCGAGACGGCTGGAACATCGGCAAGCCACCGTACGGATACAAGGCGAAGGTCCTGCCGCACCCGAACCCGACGAAGGCCGACAAGGGCAAGACCAAGTCTCGTCTCGAACCGGACGGCCTGTGCGCCGAGACCGTCACACAGATCTTCCACTGGCGGTATTACGACGGTCTCGGCTGCGAGACCATCGCGGACCTGCTGAACGCCGATCTCGACCGCTACCCGCCACCGACCGCGCCCAGCAAGGCACGCACTCGCGGCTTCTGGGGCAAGAGCTCGGTCCACGGCATCACCACCAACCCCAAGTACACCGGCTACCAGGTCTTCAATCGCCGAGCCACGAAGTCCCGGCGAGGCAAGGTCAACGACCCGTACAAATGGGTCTGGTCACCCAAACCCGTCCATGAGCCGCTGGCACCCAAGTGGATGTTCGACGAACTCACCGGCCGTCGCGCAGCACTACGCGGCTCGCGGGCGGACGGCACCACCAACCAGCACCCTCAGACCAAACGCACGTACCTGTTCCGCAGCAGAGTCGTCCACAGCTGCGGACGACGCATGATCGGAGACTCACGGAAGGGGCGACCGACGTACTACCTGTGCTGGCCCCGGAAGAACAACCGCGGCGGCGCCGATCCACACGCCGATCTACCCACCGCTGTCAGGATCCGCGAAGACGAACTCCTCGATGCAGTGGGACGCTTCTTCGCCGATCGAATCTTCGGGCCTGACCGTACGTCCATTCTGGAAGCCGACCTGGCCACTGTGGACGACACCGCCGCCCGGACACGCGCAGAAGACCGAGACCGACTTCAGCGACAACTCGCCGACATCGAACGCAAACAAGAAGCCCTGCTTCGGCAAGCTCAAGACGGTGCACCTGACGACCCGTTCGCGAAGGCGCTGCGGCAGAGCTACAACGAGCTGGCGGCGAACAAGAACACCGTTCAAGCCGAGATGGCTCAGCTGGACGCACAAGACATCGAGACCCCCGCACCACCCACGCCCTCGGACCTGAGCCTGCTGGACGCTGTTCCCTACTTACGGGTCAACTTGGCCAGGGCTCCACAGCCCTTACTTCAGACTCTCTTCGAGGTGACGCAGCTCACCGTGCAGTTGAATGGTCTCGGCGACGTCGTGACGATCGGGGTTAAACTGCCAGCAGATCAAGTGACCGCGATAGCGGAAGCAGGAGAAAGGATCACAGACGCGATGTCAGCTCCCGAAATAACAAAAAGCGCCGATCAGAGTGATCGACGCTCTTTGCGTGGTAGCTGTACGTACCCCCGATGGGATTCGAACCCACGCTACCGGCGTGAGAGGCCGGCGTCCTAGGCCGCTAGACGACGGGGGCTAGGAACTTTCTCCTTCAGAAGGAGATTTTCAGTTGTTCACCTGCTGTGTTGCTGTGGAGAAACTTACCAGACCGGGTTTTCCGCCCTTCGCGGGGGGGTCACTCTGTGTTTCACTCCGGAGAGTTCTCCAGCTGGGGTACCAGGACTCGAACCTAGACTAACTGGACCAGAACCAGTCGTGCTGCCAATTACACCATACCCCAGTGAGGTACCGTTCCGATCTTGACCGGCTCGGTGCCGCACGAGAAGGAATACTAGAGCACGCCGTTCCGCACCGTGAAAGCGGGGGTCTCCGTAGCGCGCTGAGCGGGGACGCCGAGCTTCGCGAACTCGGAAACGAGCAGCTCAGGCAGCTCGTCGAGGCCGGAGATGGTGTGCACACCCGCCGGGGCGCGCTCGGCGATGCCGTCCCGGTCGAGCCAGACGGCACCCAGGCCGGCGTCGCGTGCGCCGATGGCGTCGGTGTCGAGCTTGTCGCCGACGTGGACCGCCTGGGCGGGGTCACAGCCGAGGCCGAGGCAGACCGAGTGGAACATCGCCGGGTCCGGTTTGGCTACTCCGAGTTCACCGGCGATGGCCACGTGGTCGAAGAACCGGGCGAGTCCGAGGTCGGCGATCTTCTTGCGCTGATGCGCGCCGGAGGCGTTCGTGACGGCCGCGACGAGGACACCCGCGGCTCTCAGCCATTCCAGGCACGGGAGGACATCTCCGAACAATTGCCACGAACGCGTGAGAATTTCACGACGCCGTCTTTCGAAGCCCTTGACCTGGTCTTCGTCGGCCAGAATGCCGATCTCGGCCAGGAAACATTCAGTACGCTTGTGATGCATGATCGCGTAATCGATTTCGCCCGCCACCACCAGCGCGACATGCTCTTCGGTGATGAGATCCCACAGCGGCCAAAGGTCGTTCTGACCGGTGAGCGCGCTCAGGCTGAGCCGGATCGCCGCCGTGCAGTCGATCAGCGTGTCATCGATGTCGAGACACACCAACCGCAACTCCGGCGGCTCCCACGGCGCTCCATCCGGAGCGTCCGGCGTGGTTCGTGACGGGGTCCGGGGCACGAGAGCGAAATCCACCAAGTGAGGCTAGGGCACTCAGCGCGATCGCGACTCTGCCGATGAGGTGATTAAGGCTGGTCTGTTCCGGCGCGGGCACTCTACTCCCAGTTGGTGAGAAGACGTGTTTTAGTTACCGGACAACGGCTAAGGCGGGCGGGCGGGTGAAATACGGACTCCTCGATTCGCGACGCGCACACCCTGTGACGACACCGGAATCCTTAACCGGATTCAAGTCACGGACCGTCCACAAGGGCATTTCCGCGATCGTCGTCCTTCCGAGACATTCCCGCCACACCTCGCGTCCTCTTTGGACAGTCGCCCCGGACACCCGGACCAGTGAGACCCAGGTCATAGCCCGAACGGCGCATCCGCCCGGATGGCGCTTGACGCGCCGGTCGAGCAGGTGCATGCTGAGCTTATTCAACAAGTGATGAATAAGGGATTCGAAGGGGTGGGACGGATGAGCGAACGCACGAACTGCGTGGTCGTCGGCGGTGGCCCCGCGGGCATGGTCGCCGGGTTGCTGCTGGCCAGGGCTGGGGTCGAGGTCACGGTGCTGGAGAAGCACGAGGACTTCCTGAGGGACTTCCGCGGCGACACCGTGCACCCGTCGACATTGACGTTGCTCGACGAGCTGGGCCTCGGGGAGAAATTCCTCAGCCTGCCGCACAGCGAGATCTCCTACGCCGGCTTCCCGGCCGAGGACGGCACGATGATGCGCCTCGCCGACCTGACCCGGCTGAAGGTGGCGCACCCGTACATAGCGATGGTCCCGCAGTGGGATTTCCTGGACCTTCTCGCCGACGCCGGCGCGAAGGAGCCCACGTTCACGCTGCGGCAGAGCACGGAGATGACCGGGCTGATCTTCGAACACGGCCGGGTGAGCGGGGTCCGCTACCGCGACGCCGACGGGAAGACCGGCGAATTACGCGCTGACCTGGTGATCGCCGCCGACGGGCGCTGGTCGCTGGCCCGCCGTGAGGCCGGGCTGATGACGAAGGACTACGCCATCCCGTTCGACGCGTGGTGGTTCCGGATCTCGCGGCGGGAAGGCGAACACGAGGGCATGCTGACCCCGAAGATGCGGGATCGCCGCTTCGCCGTGCCGCTGCCGCGCAAGGGCTACTTCCAGATCGCCTATCTCAGCCCCAAGGGCCAGGATCTCCGCGAAAACGGCATCGAGGCGTTCCGGGAGAACGTGGCCGCGATCCTTCCCGACCTGGCCGACCGGGTCGACGAGCTGAAGACGACCGACGACGTCAAGTTCCTCGACGTCAAGATGAACCTGCTGCGGAAGTGGCATGTCGACGGGCTGCTGTGCATCGGTGACGCGGCGCACGCGATGTCGCCGGTCGGCGGGGTCGGCATCAACCTCGCGGTGCAGGACGCGGTCGCGGCCGCCACCCTGCTCGCCGAGCCGCTGCGCCGGGGCAGGCCGTCGGTGGCGGATCTGGCGAAGGTCCGCAAGCGCCGTCTCGCACCGACGATGCTGGTGCAGGGGCTGCAGCGGATGCTGCACAAGAACGTCATGAAGCCGGTCATGGAGGGCAGGCGCAACGGTCCGCCCGAGGTGATGGTGAAGCTGTTCGGCCGGTTCCCCGTGCTGTCCTACGTCCCGGCCCGGTTGCTGGGCCTGGGGCTGCGGCCCGAGCACGCCCCGGCCTTCGCGCGGCGGGCGATGGAGCCGGCCGGCGGCTGAGTGCCCCGAACGCCATGAAAGGTCCTTTCCTTGCAAATTTTGCAAGGAAAGGACCTTTCATGGCACTTGAGGTCAGACGTCCTGCACCGGGTTGGTCAGCGTGCCGATGCCTTCGATGGTGATCGAGACCGACTGGCCGTCCTCGATCGGGCCGACCCCCTCGGGCGTACCGGTCAGGATGACGTCGCCGGGCAGCAGGGTCATCACGCCGGACACGAACTCGACCAGCTCGGGGATCTTGTGCACCAGGTCCGAGGTCCGGCCGTCCTGCTTGAGAACACCGTCCACCTCGGACTTGAGCGCGAGGTCGGCCGCGTCGAGCGAGGTCTCGATCCACGGGCCCAGCGAGCAGAAGGTGTCGAACCCCTTCGCCCTGCCCCACTGGCCGTCGGACTTCTGCAGGTCACGCGCGCTGACGTCGTTCGCCACGGTGTAGCCGAGGATCGCGCTCGCCGCGCGGGCGGCGGGCACGTTCTTGACCGGCTGGCCGATGACGATCGCCAATTCGCCCTCGAAGTCGACGCGGCCGACACCGCGCGGACGGCGGATGGGCGCGTTCGGGCCGATCACCGTGGTCGACGGCTTGATGAACAGCATCGGGTCCTGCGGGACCTCGTTGCCGAACTCGGCCGCGTGCTTGGCGTAGTTCCGGCCGACCGCGATCACCTTCGACGGCAGGATCGGCGCGAGCAGCCGGACGTCGGCGAGCGGCCAGCGCTTGCCGGTGAAGTTGGGGTTGCCGAAGGGGTGCTCGGCGATTTCCAGTACCTGGGCGTCGTCGCCGTCCCCTTCGATCGAAGCGAACGCGACACCACCGGGATGAGCAATTCGGGCTAGACGCACTCCCCCACTGTACGACTCCTCACGCCGGGCCCTCCCTGAGGGACTTGTGCACGAGCGCGTCGCACAACGCCAGCCAGCTCGCTTCGACGATGTTGCCGTGCACGCCGACGGTGGTCCATTCCCGCTCGCCGTCGCTGGTCTCGACGAGCACGCGCGTGACGGCGTCGGTGCCCGGGTGCCCGGGCAGGATCCGCACCTTGTAGTCGGCCAGCTCCACACTGTCCAACCAGGACAGATGCGGGCTGAGCGCCTCGCGCAGGGCGGCGTCGAGGGCGTGCACGGGGCCGTTGCCCTCGGCGGTGGCGATCACGCGCTGCCCGGCGACGTGGACCTTCACCGTCGCCTCGGACACGACCTCGCCGTCGGACCGGTGGTCCAGCACGACCCGGTACGACTCGAGTTCGAACGGCGGTTCGTCGAGGACATCGCTCTGCGGGCCGTCGACCTCCCGCCGCAGCAGCAGTTCCAGTGAAGCGTCCGCGGCCTCGAAGGACCAGCCTTCGGACTCGAGGCGCTTCACCTTCCGGACGGCGCTCGTCAGCGCCTCGGGCTGGCCGGCAAGGTCGACCCCGAGCTCACGTCCCTTGAGCTCCAGGCTGGCCCTGCCGGCCATCTCGGTGACCAGTACCCGCATGTCATTGCCGACCGAAGCTGGATCGATGTGGTTGTACAGCAACGGATCCACCTTGATCGCGCTCGCGTGCAGTCCCGCCTTGTGGGCGAAGGCCGACGCCCCTACGTAAGCCTGGTGGGTGTAGGGGGCGAGGTTCGCGATTTCGGCAAGGGCATGGGAGACCCGGGTGAGCTCGGCGGCGCCTCCGGTCGGGAGGACCTCCATGCCGAGCTTGGTCACCAGATTTCCCGTCACGGCGAACAGATCGGCGTTACCCGCCCGTTCGCCGTAACCATTGGCGGTGCACTGGACGTGCGTCACGCCGGCCTGCACGGCGGCGACAGAGTTCGCCACCGCGCAGGAAGTGTCGTCCTGACAATGGATTCCGAGCCGGAATCCGGTCCTCTCCTTGACCTCGCGGACGGTTTCCGCGAGGCCGAGCGGCAGCTGTCCGCCGTTGGTGTCGCACAGCACGGCGACGTCGGCGCCCGCGTTCACTCCCGCGTCGAGCACCTTCAGCGCGGTGTCCGGGGAGAACGCGTAGCCGTCGAAAAAGTGTTCCGCGTCAAGGAAGACGCGACGTCCTTCGCCGATGAGGAACGCGACGGTGTCCCGCACCATCTCGCACGCTTCGTCGACATCGACCCGCAGCGCGCGTTCGATGTGGCGTAAGTCCGATTTGGCCACCAGGGTGACCACCGGTGCCTGGGAATCGAGCAGCGCCCGCACCTGCTGGTCCTGCTCGGCCTTGGCGCCCGCCTTCCGCGTCGCGCCGAACGCGACGAGCGCGGCGTGGCGCAGTTTCAGTTCGCCCGAAGCGGCTCGGGCGAAGAATTCCGTGTCCTTGGGCAGCGCGCCCGGCCATCCGCCTTCGATGAACCCGACCCCGAGATCGTCGAGCAGCCTCGCCACCGCCAGCTTGTCCGTGACGGAGTAGGAGATCCCCTCGCGCTGCGCACCGTCGCGCAAGGTCGTGTCGTACAGGTGGAAGGCGTCGCCGAGTGGCGTATCGGCGGGCTCCTTGCGGGTCACGGGGACTCCTCATGGTGGTGGCAAAACGTGTTCAGGCAACAAAAAAACCTCCCGCATGGGTGCGAGAGGTTGCGCGCCGGGGGCTCTTGTGGAGCTGTTATCCGGCGCGCTCGGCGATAATGATGGTGCAGGAGGTCACGGACGCATCATGGCACACGCCCCGACGGGTGTCCACAAGCCGGGCGGAACTTCCCGCGTGCTGGGATGGAGCCGGCACGCAGGTCACCCGCCCGGTCAGTGCGAAGGCGTGCCTCGCGTGACTGGATGCCGCCCGGGGTCGTGGGGGGGGGGGGGGGGGGGAAACACACCCCCCCCCCCCCCCCACCCCCCCCCCCCCCCCCCCCTTCCCCCCCCCCTCCCCCCCCAAAAAAAGCCCCGCACCTCTCCCACCCACACCCCGCCCCC
>NZ_JBWKEA010000002.1:30173-41786 GCF_056435685.1 Amycolatopsis sp. NPDC043885 | reverse complement strand
GGGGGGGGAGGGAGGGGGCAAGGGTGTCACCCTCCTGGTGGGGGGGGGGTTTTTCCGTGGGGGGGGGGGTCCCGGGGGGGGGGGGGGGGGGGGGTTGGGGGAAAACCCCAACCCCCCCCCCACGACCGCCCCTTGGATGCGACGAAGGGGCCCTTCACCGCGTGAGATGCGGCGAAGAGCCCCTTCAGCAAAACAACTACTGAGTGACCGGGCGCACGTTCGACGACACCAGTGCCGCCAGCCGGTCACCGATGGCGTGCGTCGCACCGGGCGACGCCTGGTCGCGCGTCGCGAGGTCGAAGGCCACCGAGGCCTCGATCCGCCGCGCCGCTTCCTTCTGTCCCAAGTGGTCCAGCAGCAGCGACACCGACAGCACCGCGGCGGTCGGGTCGGCGAGACCCTGGCCCGCGATGTCCGGCGCGCTGCCGTGCACCGGCTCGAACATGCTCGGGTTCCGCCGGGTGATGTCGAGGTTCCCGCTCGCCGCCAGCCCGATGCCGCCGGTCACGGCCGCCGCCAGGTCGGTGATGATGTCGCCGAACAGGTTGTCCGTCACCACGACGTCGAAGCGGGACGGGTCGGTCACCAGGTGGATGGTCGCGGCGTCCACATGGGAGTACGCGACGGTCACCTCCGGGTGCTCCAGCGAGACCTCTTCGACGATCCGCGACCACAGCGAACCCGCGTACTCCAGCACGTTCGTCTTGTGCAGGAGCGTCAGGTGCTTGCGGGGCCGCGCCTCGGCCCGGTTGAACGCGTCGGTCACCACACGCCGGACGCCGAACGCCGTGTTGACGCTGACCTCCGTCGCGATCTCGTTCTCGGTGTCCTTGCGCAGCAAGCCACCGTTGCCCGCGTACGGGCCTTCGGTGCCTTCACGCACGACGACCATGTCGATCTCGCCCGCTTCCGCGAGCGGTCCGCGCACCCCCGGGTACAACCGGGCGGGGCGCAGGTTCACGTGGTGGTCGAGCTCGAACCGGAGGCGCAGCAACAGCCCGCGCTCCAGAATGCCGCTCGGCACCGTCGGGTCGCCCACCGCGCCCAGCAGGATCGCGTCGTGCTGACGGAGTTCACCGAGTACCGACTCCGGGAGCAGCTCGCCGGTGGAGTGCCACCGGGCGGCGCCGAGGTCGTAGTTCGTGATCTCCGCAGTCGGTACGACCTCACCGAGCACCTTGAGCGCCTCGGAGACCACTTCGGGCCCGATCCCGTCTCCTGGGATCACCGCGAGCCGCATCCACACACCTCCGTAGACCAGGCCACCGGCAGTCCGGATGGCCCATCCGCAAGAAAACGCCAGCAGCGGAAGGTTACCGGCCGTAGCCCGGTAGCCGTAGCCGCACCACCCTTATGCCGGAATCTCCCACAGAGCGAGACAGCCGAAAGGGTGAAAACAAGAAGGGACGCCCTGGCGGAAAGCATGCCGCCAGGGCGTCCCTCACCTCATCGAACGCGGACTACCGCACTACCGCGTCAGCCCACACCGATCGGCTGACGTCCGGTGTGCCGCCCGCCGTTGCCCGGCCGGTCGACACCCGTGTCGCCGTTGCCGTTGTTCGCCTGGATCTTCACCACGTTCGCCCGGTTGCCCGAGGCGTTGTGGTGCTCGATCGCCAGCAGGCCCAGCACGGTGTCCTGCGCGGCCGCGTTGCGGTTGACCACCAGCGCCGTGCCCGGCTTCGCGACGTAGCCCAGCGCGGAGTCGCCGCCGCCCTGGACGGTGTACGCGGGAGCCAAGGCGTCGAACGAAAGCGGCGTGCCGACGTAGTCGATGGTCGACGAGTCCGCGCCCGGCGCCGCGTAGAACCCGGAGGTCCCGACCGTGTAGCTGATCTTGTGCGACGCGGCGTTCGGGTCGATGCCCAGCGCCGCGATGCTCACCGGCAGCACGACGACGTTGGTGTCGTACACGTTCGTGTCGACGTCGCCGAGCTGGCCGTTGATCGGCTGGATGTCCACCTGCGGGAAGCCCGGCTTCAGCGCCACGGTGACCGCCACCAGGACATCGGTGGACGTCACCTTGGTCACATAGGTTTCGAAGTCCGGCTGTCCGTCGCCCGTGGTGTCGATGTCCACGAACGGCGAGGTGTTGCTGCCCAGGTTGGCCAGGTCGCTCCAGGTGGTGAGACCGAAGGCCAGCAACGCGTTCTCCGGCTCACCCTGCGCCTTGGCCAGCGGAGCCGTCGACGCGGCGCCGATGTAGCGCAGGTCGGCGCCCTTGGCGGTCTGGTTCAGGGTGCAGTCGGTGGTGACGTCCCCGTCGCACTCGGGCAGCTGCGGGGATTCCGCCTGAAGCTCGAGCACGCTGATCAGCGAGCGGTACCGCTGCGCACCGGTGCCCTGGTCCACGCCCTTGCCGGTCAGGTTCAGCACGGCCTGGGTCTGGCCGGCGCCGAAGTTGACGTTGCCCGGGGTGTTGATGGACGAGACCGGCTTCGGCGCGGAGTACACCGAAAGCCGCAGCGGAACGGTCGTGCCGCTCTTCGGGGTGAACGCGATCCGGCCGGAGGCGTCCGCCACGAACTGCCGGGCGAGGCCGACCTGCGTGGTCGCCATGGTCGGGTCGATGACCTTGCGGAGCGCCTTGGGGTCGGCGATCTTCAGGGTCACCTTGACCAGCGCGATACCGCGAGGGCTCAGCTTCACCGTCGGCTTGTCCACTGTGTACTCGACACCGGGAAGCGCGTTCACGGCTTCGTAGCCCACCGAGTACTCGACCGGCTTGATGCCCTTGTTGACCACCTTGACCGTCTTGGTCAGGGTGACCGGCCCGCCCGCTTCGACGACGCCGAAGTTGACCGAGACGAAGCCGGGGTTGTCGACGACGTAGGCCAGGACCTGGTTGTCCAGCGCGGCCTTCGCGTCGATCCGGCCGCTGCCGACGCGCTGCGGCCCGTAGACGCGGCCCGACGCGTCGCGGATGTCGTGGCCGGCGGTGTTGATGACCGAGGCCTTGACCTCCTCGACCGACCAGTCCGGGTGCGCCTGACGGATCAGGGCGGTGATACCCGAGGTGTGCGGAGCCGCCATCGAAGTGCCGGAGATGACCAGGCGACCGGCCCCGCTCCCGCTCAGCGCGGACGCGATCGAGTCACCGGGCGCCGCGACGTCCGGCTTGACGGCCGGACCACGCCCGCCACGCGAGGTGAACGAGCTCGGGGTGTCCACAATGGACTTGTCGGTGGTCGGCACGGACACGCGGCCCTTGCCGGTCATGCGGACCTGCAGCGTTCCCGCGGCCACCGCGGGCCGGAGCGAAGCGGTCGCGCTGCCGGTCAGCTGGAACGTCGGCGTGGCCGCGTTGCCCGCGATGCCCGCCGTGAAGTGCTCCAGCGTGGACGAGAACAGCGCGCCCTTGGCACCGGCGGCCTGCGCGTTGTTCGACCGGGCGACCGAACCGCAGGCGCGGGTCGCGTCGTTGTCGTCCCATTCGAGGAACACGATCTTGCCCGCGGCCTTGGCCTTGTCGGCTTCGGAGTACGGCTTGCAGCCGGCGGCGTTGTCGGCCGACAGCGTGACCACCGGCGCGGTGACGTCGAGCGTGTCGTAGGTCGCGTAGTTCTGGCTGAACTGCCCGGTCTTCGCGCCCTTCACGCCGTCGGGAGCGACGGCTTCGACGGCGTCGCGCAGGACGGACGCGTCACGGCTGCTGGCGACGGTCAGCGCCTCGGGCGTGTTGCCCGGCGCGCCGCCGACGTCGTTGAGGTCGCCGCCGTTGCCCGCGGAGAACACCGGCACGACGTTGTTCGCGGCGATCTTGCGCACGAACAGCGAGTCCGGGTCGTCCGGGGTGGCGAAGTCGCCGCCCAGCGAAAGGTTGACCACGTCGAGGTGGTCGGTGAAGTCGCCGTCACCGTCCGGGTCGAGCGACCAGTCGAGCGCCTGCGAGGTGACGTTGGTCGAGCCGTCGCAGCCGAAGACCTTGATCGCGTACAGCAGGGCCTTGGGCGCGGTGCCCGGGCCGATCTGCATCGCCTCGATCTTCTTCTTGTTCAGCTTCTTGTAGTCGCCCGTGAAGGTCTTGCCCGCTTCGTCCACACCGAATCCGGCGACCGTGCCCGCGACGTGCGTGCCGTGGTGGCCGCACGAGATCGGGTTGGGGTCCGGCTTCGGGGTGTTGAGGGCCGGGTCGTCGCTGCCCGAGTCGTAGGCGTCGCCGACCAGGTCGATACCGCCGACGACCTTGTCGGTCGGGAAGGCGGGGGTGGCCTGGTCGCGGTTGATCGCCTTGTAGGCCTCGGCCGTGCCCGGACCGCCGAAGGTGGCGTGGGTGTAGTCGATGCCGTCGTCGATCACGCCGACGCGGATGCCGTCGCCGTAGCGGCCGGTCTGCTGCCAGGAGGCGAGCGTGTTGGTCAGCTGGACCGCGCTGGAGTTGGTGCGGGTCTTCGGCACGACCTTCTTGACCGAAACGACGTCCGGCCGCTTCGCCAGTTCGCGGATCTTCGCGGCGTCGGCGGTGACGACCGCGCCGGCGACCGCGTTGGCGGTCTGCGTGACCAGCTGGGTGCCGGCGTCGGCGGCCTTGAGCTGCCCGACGACGGAGTTCACCGTCGCGGCGGCGTCGGCTTTGGCGTCCTTCGCGGCCTTCTTCGCCTGTTCCTTGCCTGCGCCCTTGTTCTGCTCGGCGTTGAAGGCGTCGACGGCGGGCTGCTTGGCCAGCTCGACGAAGGCGGTGATCTTGCCTTGGGCGGCCTTGAGCTTCGGCTCGACCTTCCCCTGGAATCCGTTACGGTCGATCTTCGCCGGCGTGACGCCGTCCGCGAGGGGGACATCCTGCGCGGCCGCGGACGCCCCGGTCACGGACGTCACGAGCAACGCGGCGAAGACCGCGGCCGACGAGCGGATCGCCCATCGGGGTACGCGGGATCTGTTCATGAGTACGTGCCCTCACTCGAGGCCTTGACTCGGAACCTGCCTGCCGCTCGAACACACCCCCGACGGTGAGCCCCGGCGCCGCGCCGTGCCCTTGACGACGCGATGGTTCGGCCTCGCCGGAAGAACCTATCCGGGGACCAGCCCGACTTCAGTAGGCATTTTTCACCGTTATTGAATCTTGCTCTGCGTTCTCGCGAACCCCGCACACACAACAACCACAGTTAGTCGACTAATTGCGAAGTAGTACAGGAAGGCCCCTTCCTTGCGTCTGACGCAAGGAAGGGGCCTTCCTGTACTTGGAGGTCAGCCGAAGTTGACCGCGCGGATGGTGTGCGCACCCACGGTGGCGCCGATCGGCTCCAGCAGGTGCGAGTCGATGGAACGGTCCACGCGCAGCAGCATGACCGCGTCCGCGCCGTCGGTGGTCTGGCTGATCTGCGCGGCCTCGATGTTGAGGCCCGCCTCGCCGAGCAGCGTGCCGACGCGGCCCATGATGCCCGGGCGGTCCGGGTATTCGAGCAGCAGCACGTTGCCCTCGGCGCGCAGATCGAAGTGGCGGCCGTTGACCTCGACCAGCTTCTCGACCTCGTCCTTGCCGGTGACCGAACCGGACACCGAAAGGGTCGTGCCGTCGGCGTGGACCGCGCGGACGGTGACCAGGCTGCGGAACTTGGGGCTTTCGGTCTCGGTGACCAGATCGACCTGGACCCCCAGCTCTTCGGCCACGCGCGGCGCGTTCACGAAGGTGACCTGGTCTTCGACGACGCCGGAGAACACGCCGCGCTCGGCCGCGAGCGGCAGCACGCTGACATCCTCGGTGGACAGCTCGCCCTTGACCACGACGGTGACCGAGGCCGGGGCCTTCGGGTTCAGCGCGGTCAGCACGGTGCCGAGCTTCTGGGTGAGCGAGAGGTACGGCCGGACGTGCTCGCCGACCGTGCCGCCGCCCGCGACGTTCACCGCGTCCGGCACGAAGTCGCCGCGCAGCGCGAGCAGCACGGACTTCGCGACGTCGGTGCCCGCACGGTCCTGCGCCTCGGCGGTCGAGGCGCCAAGGTGCGGGGTGACGACGACGTTCGGCAGGCCGAACAGCGGGCTTTCGGTGGTGGGCTCGGTGACGAACACGTCGATACCGGCGCCGCCGACGTGGCCGGAGCTGACCGCGTCCGCCAGCGCCTGCTCGTCGATCAGGCCACCGCGCGCGGCGTTGACGATGATGACGCCCTGCTTGGTCTTCTTCAGCGCCTCGGCGCCGATCAGGCCCTTGGTCTCCGGGGTCTTCGGCAGGTGGATGGAGATCGCGTCGGCGCGCTCCAGCAGCTCGTCCAGCGTGACCAGCTCGATGCCGAGCTGCGCGGCGCGGGCGGCCGAGACGTAGGGGTCGTAGGCGATGAGCTTGGTGTCGAACGCGGCGAGCCGCTGCGCGAACAGCTGGCCGATCTTGCCGAGGCCGACCACACCGATGGTCTTGCCCTGGATCTCGACGCCCGAGTAGGCGCTGCGCTTCCACGCGCCACCCTGGAGGCTCTGGTCCGCGGCCGGGACTCGGCGGGCGACGGCGAGCAGCAGGGCGACGGCGTGTTCGGCGGCGGAGACGATGTTCGACGTCGGCGCGTTGACCACCAGGACACCGCGTTCGGTGGCGGCGGGGACCTCGACGTTGTCCAGCCCGACGCCGGCGCGGGCGACGACCTTGAGCGAGGTGGTGGCGCCGAGGACCTCGGCGTCGACCTTCGTCGCGGACCGCACGAGCAGCGCGTCCGCCGTCTTCACGGCCTCGAGCAGCGCGGGGCGGTCCGTGCCGTCCACATGCTGGACCTCGACCTCGTCGGAGAAGACGCTCAACACGGAGGGCGCGAGCTTCTCGGCGATGAGGACGACGGGCTTGTTCGGCTTGGTCACGATACGGCTCCCACTATCTGGTCTGTGCCTGCGACTCACTGTTGACGGTCACGCCGTTGTGCCCGGTTGCGCCGCAGTTTAGACCTGGTGACAGGGGATTGTTAACTCGCCCGTAATCCGGCGAAAACGAGATCGAGGAGGCGTTCGAGGCCCTTGTCACCCGAAAGGTGTTCACTGGCCCAGGAAAGCGCGTGCAGCAGCACCAGCGATTCGTGCACTGTGACGTCCGCCCGGAGCTCTCCCGAAGCCTTCGCCCTTTCCACCAGGTGGGACACCTGGTCCCGCATCGCGTGACATGAGGCATACAACGGCGAGGTCTCGTCGTCGAGGACGTCGACCATCAGTTCGGGCAGTCCGCGATACCGCGCCGCCTGCTCACCCATTCCGGCGAACCAGGCCTTGAGCGCTTCCACCGGATCCGGGGAGTCGAGAAGGTCGCGGGCCACCGCGGCCTGCGCGTCGTAGCCCTCGCGAAGCACCGTCTCGACCAGAGCCTCCCGCGTCGGGAAATGCCGGTAGAGCGTCCCGATGCCGACACCGGCCCGGCGCGCGATCTCTTCCAGCGACGCCTCGACCCCGTGCGCGGCGAAGGCGCGCCTCGCCTCTTCGAGGAGGCGCTCGTAGTTGCGCCGGGCGTCCGCCCGCAGCGGCTTCTTCTCGGTGACCATCGCGCTCCCGAGCCTAGTCTCGACAAATCGGAGGCAGCCTCCGTATAGTCGGACGGCGTAAGCGGAGGCTGCCTCATGTTAGCTGGGGAGACACGTAATGACGTTGATCGACGAAACCCGGGAGCGGCTGGGCCCGGTGGGTGTCTGGCTGCCGGTCGGCATGTTCACGCCGACCCCGGACGAGGAACGGCGGGCGATACGACGGCTCGAAGAGCTGGGCTACCGCACCGTGTGGGGCGGCGAGGGGCCGGGGAACCGGGAGCTGTTCGCGTACAGCGCCATCACGCTGGCCGCCACCGAACGGGTGGTGGTCGGCACCGGGATCGCGAACATCTGGTCGCGGCCCGCGTACACCGCCCACAGCGGCGGGCGGACGCTCGCGCAGGCCTTCCCGGGCCGGTTCGTGCTCGGCGTCGGGATCGGGCACTCGTATCAGGCGGCGAAGGCGGGCTCGGACTACCGGCCGCTCGAACAGACCCGTGACTACCTCACGGCCATGTCCGCGGCGGCGGAGGAATTCCCTGCGCCGGTACCGTTTCCGCGCGTCCTCGCCGCCGTCGGGCCGAAGATGCTCGAACTCGCGCGGGAGCTGACGGACGGCGCGCACCCGTTCGCCCAGCCCTTCGAGCACACGCCGTACTCCCGCGAGATCCTCGGCCGGGACAAGCTGCTCATCCCCACCCATTCGATCCTGCTCGGCGACCGTGAGCAGGCGAGGGAGAGCGTGGCGAGGGATATCGGGCTGATGAAGCAGTACGGCGTCCCGCACTATTTCAAGGGCTGGAAGCGGCTCGGCTACACCGACGCCGACATCGACGACGTCAGCGACCGGCTCGTGGACGGGCTGACCGCGTGGGGCGGCGAAGAGCGGATCGCCGGGCGGATCAAGGAACTCGTGGACGCCGGCGCGGACACCGTGCTCGTCCATCCCGCCGGGGACGATCTTCAGTCCATGGTGGACCAGCTGGAACGGCTCGCCCCGGCACTGGCGGAGGTGACCCGATGAGCGTCGGGATCTGGACGTTCTCGTTCGACGGCAAGGAAATCGGCGAGGTCCGCGAGGCGGCGGCGGAGGTCGAAGAACTCGGCTTCGACACGCTGTGGTTCGGGGAGTACCTGGGGCGGGAGGCGTTCACCCAGGCAGGGCTGCTGCTGGCGGCGACGTCCCGGCTGACCGTCGCCACCGGTATCGCGCGGTTCTCCCACCGGGCGCCCGTCGCCGCGGCCGCCGCCGAACGGACCCTCGCGGAGGCCTATCCGGGCAGGTTCACCCTCGGGCTGGGCGGTCATCTGCCGGGCGCGAAACCGCTGGAGGCGATGCGCGGCTATCTCGACGAAATGGACAAGACCGATCTGTCCACACCGGACTCCCCTCGTCGGCGGCTACTGGCCGCACTGGGGCCGAAGATGCTCGCCTTGGCCGCGGAACGCACTGATGGGGCGCATTCGTACTTCGTCCCTGTCGAGCACACGGCGCTGGCGCGGAAGGCCATGGGACCTTCGGCCTTCCTCGCCGTCGAGCAGGCCGTCGTCCTCGGATCGGACCGGGAGATCGCACGGCGGCACGTGTCGATGTACCTGGACCTGGCCGCCCACCATCGGGCGAATCTGCGGCGGTTCGGGTTCACCGAGGAGGACTACGGCTCCGACAAGCTCGTAGACGCGCTGGTCGCCGTCGGTGAGGACGAGATCGACGCCCGGGTGCGGGCGCATCTGGACGCGGGCGCGGATCACGTCTGCCTGCAGGTGCTGACCGAGGACGACCGGATCCCGCTGGCCGAATGGCGGGTTCTGTCGGGGGTCGGGGGTAGCGTGCGGGAGCGTGACGTCACCGGCTGAACTCGCCTTCGAGAAGGCACGGGAACTGATCGACGCGCGAGATCTCGCCGGGCTCGCGCGCCTGATCGGTGACCTGCCCACCCTCGTCCACGCACACGGGAAGAACGGGAACGACCTGCTCGGCATGGCCGCCGCGACCTGCGACGAGCGGCTGTGCCGGATCCTGCTCGATCACGGCGCCGATCCGGCGTCGGCCAACGTCCACGGCTGGACGGCGTTGCACCAGGCCGGGTACGCCGGGCTGCCGCCGCTGGTCACGATGCTGCTCGACGCGGGCGCGCCGGTCGACGTTCCCGCCCGGGGCGACGGCGGGACACCGCTGGTGGTCGCGCTGTTCTGGGGCAATCGCGAGGCGGCGGAACTGCTGGCTTCGCGCAGCCTCTCCCCCGGCAATCTCCGGGTGGCGGCGGGACTCGGCCGGGCCGATCTGCTCGACGAGTTGCTCGCGCCGGGCGGCACGCTCTCCCCCGCGGCGGGCGCGCATCGCGAGTTCCACCGGCCGCACAGCGGTTTCCCGGAATGGCGGCCGAGCGACGATCCGGCCGAGGTCGTCGACGAGGCGCTCGCGTGGGCCGCGCGGAACGACCGGTCCGACGCGGCGCGGACCCTGGTGGCACGAGGTGCCGATGTGGACGCCGACGTCTACCGCGGCACGGCGCTGACCTGGGCCGCCGCTCAGGGGAAGCCTTCGGCGATCAGGACTTTGGCGGAGCTCGGCGCCTCGGTGAACCGCCAGGGCACCTTCGGCGGGCTTTCGCACGGTGAAGGTGTCACGGCGTTGCACCTGGCCGTGCAGGGAGGGCATGTGGACGCGGTGCGGGCTCTGCTGGAAGTGGGGGCGGATCCTTCGCTCGAGGACTCGCTGTACGCGTCGTCGGCCTTGGGGTGGGCCGAGCACTTCGGGCAGACGGAGATCCTGGCGGTGCTGCGGGACGCCTGAGCGCGGGATCCCGCATGCATGCGTCGCGAAGGGGCCCGACCGGCCCCACCGACCGACCCCGCCTCGTGCGATGAAGGGGCCTTTCATAGCAAAATTTGCTATGAAAGGCCCCTTCATCGCACGAACCAGCACTTGCGCCGTCGTCGAGGCTGTCCCGATCCTGACGCCTCCTGGCCCGTCTGAACCTCGCCCAAAGTACGACACTCGCCGAACAATGGACCCATGCGAGCGATCAGTCAAAACCGTCTCGGCGGCCCCGAAGTCCTCGAACTCGTCGACATCGAGAGACCCGTCCCCGGCCCGACCCAGATCCTGGTCCGGGTGCACGCCGCCGGTGTCAACCCGGTCGACTGGAAGACCCGCGAGACCGGCGGCATCGGCCCGATGGGCGATCCGCCGTTCATCCTCGGCTGGGACGTGTCCGGCGTGGTCGAGGAGGTCGGCGCGGGCGCGTCCCTGTTCTCCCCCGGCGACGAGGTCTTCGGCATGCCGTCGTTCCCGTTCCAGGCCGGCGCGTACTCCGAGTACGTCGCCGCGCCGAGCCGCCACTTCGCACGTAAACCGTCCACTTTGGACCACGTGCACGCGGCCGCGGTCCCGCTCGCCGGGCTGACCGTCTGGCAGAGCCTCGTCGACACGGCGGACATCCAGCCGGGGCAACGGGTTCTGGTCCACGCGGCGGCGGGTGGGGTCGGGCATCTCGCGGTCCAGATCGCCAAGACGCGCGGCGCGTACGTGATCGGGACGGCCGGCGCGGCCAAGCACGAGTTCCTCCGCGGTCTCGGCGCGGACGAGCTCATCGACTACCGCACGACGGATTTCGCCGAGGAGGTCCGCGACGTCGACGTCGTCCTCGACACGATCGGTCAAGAGTACGGGCCGCGTTCGCTCAAGACGCTTCGCCGCGGCGGCAGGCTCGTCCAGCTCACCCGCACGAACGACGAGCGGCTGCCGGAACTGGCCGATGCCGCCGGAGTCACCGCAGGGTTCACCCTCGCCGAGCCGGACCGCACCGGACTGCTCGCGCTGGCCGAACTCGTCGACAGCGGGCACCTCAAGCCGACCATCGACACGGTGTTTCCGCTGGAAGAAGCCGCGAAGGCCCAAGAACTGGTCGCCGCGGGGAAGACCACGGGAAAGGTCGTGCTGTCCGTCGCGGACTGAGGGCCGCGAAACGCTCCGGGGTAGGTCAAAGGTGGCTCGTTCGGTGTCCCTGGGCCCAGCGTCGAGCCCTCTATGACTCAAAGGTGACGCGGCCGAGCTTGTGCCGTGAAGGGCCGGCCTGCGGCCGGGGTGGTCGTGGGGGGGGGTTTTGGTGGGGAACCCAAAAACCCCCCCCCCACCCCCCCCCCCCCCCCCCCCTTCCCGAAGGGCCGTGAGGGG
>NZ_JBWKEA010000002.1:0-30163 GCF_056435685.1 Amycolatopsis sp. NPDC043885 | reverse complement strand
AGAAGACGGACACATGACTGGGGCTCCGAAACCGGGTCCCCGGAAAAGTGGGGGGTTGGGGGTGGGGGGGGGTGGTGTTTGGGGTGAAACCCAAAACCCCCACCCACGACCACCCGGTACCGGCACTTCCTGCCAGAAGTCCGTGAAGGCCACCTTTGCCTTACCCCTCACTCAGGCGGGCAGGTCGAATTCGCCGTCCCGGACGCCTTTCAGGAACGCGTCCCATTCCGTCGGCGTGAACACGAGCAGGTGGCCGTCCGGTTCGACGGCCCGGCGCATCGCCGTGTAGGTGACGCCGTCAGTGTGGGGCACCAGCGCGTACTCGACGGCATCCTCGAGATTCGCGCCCTCCGGTTCCGCTCGGATCCACACCGCGTCACTCAAGTCCAGGTCTGGCCGGATATGGGCCTTGTCGTCCACCGGCTGCTCACTCATGGTGCCCACGCTATCGCTTTCCGATACGCAAAACGAAGGGGCCCTTCGTGATGAAGGGCCCCTTCGTGGTGACAACTAGGCGGTCTCGGTGATCGGCCGGTCCACCCACGACATCAGGTCGCGCAGCTTCTTGCCGGTCTCCTCGATCGGGTGCTGGTTGCCCTGCTCCTCGAGCTTGGTGAAGTTCGGGCGCCCGGCCTCGTCCTCGGCGACCCACTCGCGGGCGAAGGTGCCGTCCTGGATCTCGCCGAGGATCTTCTTCATCTCTTCCTTGACCGCCGGCGAGATGACGCGCGGGCCGCGGGTCAGGTCGCCGTACTCGGCGGTGTCGGAGATCGAGTAGCGCTGACGCGCGATGCCGCCCTCGTACATGAGGTCGACGATCAGCTTCAGCTCGTGCAGCACCTCGAAGTAGGCGATCTCCGGGGCGTAGCCGGCCTCGGTGAGCACCTCGAAACCGGTCTGCACCAGCGCGGAGGCGCCACCGCAGAGCACGGCCTGCTCGCCGAAGAGGTCGGTCTCGGTCTCCTCGGTGAAGGTCGTCTTGATGACACCGGCGCGGGCGCCACCGATGGCGGCCGCGTAGGAGAGCGCGAGCGCCTGCGCGTTGCCGGAGGCGTCCTGCTCGACCGCGATGAGCGCCGGGACGCCCTTGCCGTCGACGAACTGGCGGCGGACCAGGTGGCCAGGGCCCTTCGGCGCGACCATCGCGACGTCCACGTTCGACGGCGGCTTGATCAGGTCGTAGCGGATGTTGAAGCCGTGGCCGAAGAACAGCGCGTCGCCGTCCTTGAGGTTCGGCGCGATGTCCTGCTCGTAGATGAAGCGCTGCTTGGTGTCCGGCGCGAGGATCATGATCAGGTCGGCTTCGGCGCTGGCCTCGGCCGGGGTGAGCACGCGGAGCCCCTGCTCCTCGGCCTTGGCCCGCGACTTCGAGCCCTCGGGCAGACCGATGCGGACATCGACGCCGGAGTCGCGCAGGCTCAGCGAGTGCGCGTGACCCTGGCTGCCGTAGCCGATCACGGCGACCTTGCGACCCTGGATGATCGAAAGGTCCGCGTCGTCGTCGTAAAAGATTTCCACTGCCATGAGGGGTACTACTTCCTTTCCTGACTTACAAAGTTATCGAGCGGAGGTGGCGGTGATGGACCGGGCGCCCCGGCCGACCGCGACCATTCCGGACTGGACCAGTTCGCGGATGCCATAGGGCTCCAGCATCCGCAGCAGGGCACCGATCTTGTCCGAGGTGCCGGTGGCTTCGACGGTGAGCGCCTCGGGCGACACGTCCACCACTTTCGCGCGGAACAACTGCACTGTCTCGAGGACCTGGCTGCGCACGGTGTTGTCGGCCCGGACCTTGACGAGCAGCAGTTCACGCTGCACGGCTGTGGACTTTTCCAATTCCACGATCTTGATGACGTTGACCAGCTTGTTGAGCTGTTTGGTCACCTGTTCGAGCGGTAGCTCTTCGACGGCGACCACGATCGTCATCCGGGACACCTCGGGATTCTCCGTGGGCCCGACGGCGAGGGATTCGATGTTGAAACCACGCCGGGAGAACAGTCCGGAAACCCGCGCGAGGACACCGGGCTTGTTCTCGACCAGAACGCTCAGGGTGTGCACGCTCATCGGGCGTCTCCTTCTGTGGCGGCGTTCAGCTCCGCCTCGGCGGCGACCTCGTCGTCGTCGAAGAGCGGGCGGATCCCGCGCACGGCCATGATTTCGTCGTTACCGGTGCCCGCGGCCACCATGGGCCACACCTGGGCATCCTTCCCCACCACGAAATCGATCACGACGGGGCGGTCGTTGATCTCCATGGCACGCCGGATGGTGGCGTCGACGTCCTCCTTGGTCTCGCAGCGGAGCCCGGCGCAGCCGAGCGCCTCCGCGAGCAGGGTGAAGTCGGGGATGCGGTGCTTGTGCGTACCGAGATCGGTGTTGGAGTACCGCTCGGAGTAGAAGAGGTTCTGCCACTGGCGGACCATGCCGAGGTTGCCGTTGTTGATGACGGCGACCTTGATCGGCGCGCCTTCGATGGCGCAGGTGGCCAGTTCCTGGTTCGTCATCTGGAAACAGCCGTCGCCGTCGATGGCCCAGACCTGCTTGTCCGGCACGCCGAACTTGGCGCCCATCGCGGCGGGGACGGCGAAGCCCATCGTGCCGAGACCGCCGGAGTTGATCCAGGTGCGCGGGTTCTCGTACTTCACGAACTGCGCGGCCCACATCTGGTGCTGGCCGACGCCCGCGGTGTAGACCGCGTCCGGGCCGACGAGGGAACCGATGCGCTCGATGACGTACTGCGGGGAAAGCGTCCCGTCTTCGGGCCACTCGTAACCGGCCGGGTAGTCGTCACGCCAGGCGCTCGCCTGCGTCCACCAGTCCTTCAGATCCGGCTTCGCGGACTTGTCGGTCTCGGCGCGGACGGCCTCGATCAGCTCGGTGATGATCTCCGCGCAGTCGCCCACGATCGGCACGTCCGCCTTGCGGTTCTTGGAGATCTCGGCCGGGTCGATGTCGGCGTGGACGATGGCGGCGTCCGGTGCGAACGAGGACAGCTGCCCGGTGACGCGGTCGTCGAAGCGGGCGCCGAGGGCGATCAGCAGATCCGCCCGCTGCATCGCGGCGACCGCGGCGACCGAACCGTGCATGCCCGGCATACCGAGGTGCTGCGGGTGCGAGTCGGGGAAGGCGCCGCGGGCCATCAGCGTGGTGACGACCGGGATCCCGGTCAGCTCGGCCAGTTCCATCAGCTGGCGCGAGGCATCGGCCTTGATCACGCCACCGCCGACGTAGAGGACCGGGCGACGCGACTTGCTGATCAGCCGGGCGGCCTCGCGGACCTGCTTGCCGTGCGGGCGCAGCGTGGGCCGGTAGCCCGGCAGCCGCAGCTCCGTCGGCCAGGAGAAGGAGGTCATCTCCTGCAGGACGTCCTTGGGGATGTCCACGAGGACCGGGCCGGGCCGGCCGGTCGAGGCGAGGTGGAAGGCCTCGGCGATGGTGCGCGGGATGTCGGCCGGGTCGGTGACCAGGAAGTTGTGCTTGGTGATCGGCATCGTGATGCCGCAGATGTCGGCTTCCTGGAAGGCGTCCGTGCCGATCAGCGCGCGGGACTGCTGGCCGGTGATGGCGACGACCGGGACCGAGTCCATGTTCGCGTCGGCCAGTGGGGTGACCAGGTTGGTCGCGCCGGGACCCGAGGTGGCCATGCACACCCCGACCTTGCCGGTGGCCTGCGCGTACCCGGTGGCGGCGTGGCCCGCACCCTGTTCGTGGCGGACCAGGACGTGGCGGACCTTCGTCGAGTCGAGCAGCGGGTCGTACGCCGGGAGAATGGTGCCGCCCGGAATACCGAACACGACCTCCGCGCCCACCGACTCGAGCGAGCGGACGAGCGACTGCGCGCCCGTGACCCGCACCGGGGTCCCGGCGGGCGGCGCCGGCTTGGGTCGGGCACCGGTGGTACCGGAGTTCGCTTCAGCTCGCGAGGTGGCACTAGTCATCGCTGTTTGCCTCGTCTTGTCTAGTCACTCGTTCGGGTATTCATTGGCTGGTCGGGCAAGTGAAATTGTTCCAGGCAACAAAAAACCCCCGCCGACCGGAGTGGTCGCACGAGGGTCGCGCGTCGACGCAGCGGAGACTTCCCTAAGCGTCGACGCGCTTGGGAAGTACGAGGCCGGTCTGCGTTGTCACGAGAGTGAAGCTAGCCGGTCGCCGTCAAGAGTGTCAACTCTGCGGGACGGCGATTCCGCATGCTGGACACCTCCGGTGTGTCGCGCGACCCGCGTTCGGGGCCTTCGAGGCGGCGGTGCACCATCTTTGACGTGGCAGAAGAAAAGCAGCAGGAACAGGCGAACGAGGACCGCAAGGCCGTCTTCAAAATCCCGAACACGGCGTTGCTGGCGATCGCTTTCCTCGTCGTTTGTGTGACGCCTGTCGCGTTCGGCGACGTGCCGTATCTCCAGTGGCTCTACCTCTTCCCGATCGCGCTGGCGGTGTTCGTCATCCGGACCCGCACGACGGCGACGGTCAAGGGGCTGGAGGTCCGCACGATGTTCGGGCGGCGGGACCTGCCGTGGACCTCGCTCAAGGGCCTCGCCATCACAGACAAGGCGAAGGTGCAGGCAGTGCTGAAGGACGAGACCAAGATCCCCCTTCCCGCCGTACGCACCCGTCACCTGCCGGTGATTTCGCTGGTCAGCGCGGGCCGCATGGCCGATCCCTCGGGGCTGACCGACGACGTGGCCAAGGCTCCGGAAAAGAACGACGATTCCGGGGAGTAGGATTGGTAGGACCAGTTTGGCGCTCGTTCGCCCTGGTCCCATCCCGAACCTTGGAGTCAGCCGTGCCTCAACTCCGTTCCCGGACCACCACCCACGGCCGCAACGCGGCGGGCGCCCGCTCGCTCTGGCGCGCCACCGGAATGACCGACAGCGACTTCGGCAAGCCGATCGTCGCCATCGCGAACTCGTACACCCAGTTCGTGCCGGGGCACGTGCACCTCAAGGACCTCGGCGAGATCGTGGCCGGCGCGGTGAAGGAGGCGGGCGGGGTCGCCCGCGAGTTCCACACGATCGCCGTCGACGACGGGATCGCCATGGGACACAGCGGAATGCTCTACTCGCTGCCCTCGCGCGAGATCATCGCCGACGCGTGCGAGTACATGGTGAACGCGCACCAGGCCGACGCGCTCGTCTGCATCTCCAACTGCGACAAGATCACCCCGGGCATGCTGAACGCCGCCATGCGGCTGAACATCCCGGCGGTGTTCGTCTCCGGCGGTCCGATGGAGGCCGGGAAGGCCGTGGTCGTCGGCGGCGTCGCGCAGGCGCCGACCGACCTGATCACCGCGATCGCCGCGTCGGCCAGCAGCGAGGTCGACGAGGACGGGCTGTCCATTGTGGAGCGTTCCGCCTGCCCGACCTGTGGTTCGTGCTCGGGTATGTTCACCGCGAACTCGATGAACTGTCTCACCGAGGCGCTCGGGCTCTCCCTGCCGGGCAACGGTTCCACCCTCGCCACGCACGCCGCCCGCAAGGCGCTTTTCGAGGACGCCGGGCGCACGGTCGTCGAGCTGTGCAAGCGCTGGTATGAGCAGGACGACGAGTCCGCGCTCCCGCGCTCGATCGCGTCGAAGAAGGCGTTCGAGAACGCGATGGCCCTCGACATGGCGATGGGCGGTTCGACCAACACGGTGCTGCACATCCTCGCCGCCGCGCAGGAGGGCGAGGTCGACTTCACCATCGACGACATCGACGCCATCGGCCGCCGCGTGCCGTGCCTGTCGAAGGTCGCGCCGAACTCGGACTACCACATGGAGGATGTCCACCGCGCCGGCGGCATCCCCGCCATCCTGGGCGAACTGCACCGCGGCGGGCTGCTGAACACCGACGTCCACTCCGTGCACTCGCCGGATCTCGAGTCGTGGCTGTCCACTTGGGACATCCGCGCGAAGGAACCGTCGGAGCGGGCGATCGAGCTGTTCCACGCGGCGCCGGGCGGGGTCCGCACCACGGAGGCGTTCTCCACCGAGAATCGGTGGTCCTCTTTGGACACCGATGCCGCGAACGGCTGCATCCACGACGTCGAGCACGCGTACACCAAGGACGGCGGGCTCGCGATCCTGCGCGGCAACCTCGCCGAGAACGGCGCCGTCATCAAGTCCGCGGGCATCGACGAGGAACTGTGGCACTTCGAGGGACCGGCCCGGGTGCTGGAAAGCCAGGAGGAGGCGGTTTCCGCCATCCTCAAGAAGGAGATCCAGCCCGGTGAGGTGCTGGTGATCCGCTACGAAGGCCCGGCGGGCGGCCCCGGCATGCAGGAGATGCTGCACCCGACGGCGTTCCTCAAGGGATCGGGACTGGGCAAGAAGTGCGCGCTGATCACCGACGGCCGGTTCTCCGGCGGCTCGTCGGGTATCTCGGTCGGGCACATCTCGCCCGAAGCCGCCGCGGGCGGGACGATCGGCTTGGTCCAGAACGGCGACCGGATCCTGCTCGACGTCCACGAGCGTCGTCTCGAACTGCTCGTCGACGAGGACGTCCTCGCCGAGCGGCGCGCGAAGATGGAGGCGAGCGAGCGGCCGTGGCAGCCGGTCTCGCGGGACCGGAAGGTCACCGCCGCGCTGCGGGCCTACGCGCGGATGGCGACGTCGGCCGACACCGGCGCCGTCCGGGACCCGAGCAAGTAGCACGCCTGCCACAAGCATGCATTTAGAGGACTAAATGCGCCCTTCGCTCACTCCCCGTGGGGCGGGACGAGCGCATTTAGTCCTCTAAATGCGGGTCGTTGCGAGACGTCAGCGGCAGAGGACGAGCACCACGACCGAAGCGGCCGCCGCCAGCAGCAGCCCGATCAGCCCGAACGAAAGCGGCCGCTTCCGCCACGGGGTGTTGACGTCCAGCGCGATCCGCCCGGAGCCCGCGAGCAGCACGGTCAGCGAGGCCGCGCCCAGCAGGAGTTCGAACTCGAAACCCTGCCCCTGCTGCTGGAAGAACCCGCCGCCGAACTTGACGTAGACGATGTTCGCGCAGACCCCGAGGAGCGCCGCGGCACCGATCGGGGTGAACAGGCCCACCAGCACGAGCGCGCCGCCGACCACCTCGCTGATCCCGGTGATCCACGAAAGCAGCGTGGTCTGGCTGGTGTAACCGAAGCCGCCGAGCACCTTGGCGAATCCGCCGACGCCGGGCCCGCCGAAGGCGCCGAAGAGGTGCTGGAGCCCGTGCGCGCCCATGGTCACGCCGAGCACCACTCGCAGGACGAGCAGACCGAGGTCGATCCCGCCCCTGGTCTCCACCGGGGCCGGGCCGTTGTCGGGCTCGGCCACGTCCGAGATCATGCTGGTCTGGTAGTCATCGCTCACGCGCGAAGGGTAGGCGAAACCGGCCCGTCAGGCGACCGAACCGCCGGACCGGTGGCCGAGCGGCTCAGAACAGGGTCGCCGGCTCGACCGGTTCGGGATCGGGCAGCGGGTCGAGGCCGGGCACCAGGGCGCGCACGTCGTCGTGGAACCGGCGGGCGAGCGCCGGGGCGTCGTCGTTGTCGGGCGTGTGCACGAAGACCGTCGGCGACCGGCCGTCACGCAGCCACCCGGCGACCACCTCGGTCCACGGCTCCCATCCCCGCGCGGTCTCCTCGGCCGAATCCCGGCCCAGATAACGGACGATCGGCCGATCGGTCAGTGCCCGCGTCCGCCGCGGCAGCCGGGGTTTCTTGGCCCAGGCGTCCTGCTCGGCCTCGCTGACCGGCGGGCTCCCGAAGAAGACCGTGGTGTCGAACGGCACCCACTCGGCGTCCGCGTCGGCGAGGGTCCCCTCCAGCAGCGACGTCGCGCCGGGATCGGTGTAGAACGCCGGGTGACGCACCTCCACTGCGCGCCGGAGCCCGGCGGGGAGACGGCGGAGGAAGCGGCCGAGGGCGTCGGCGTCCGGCGGGCCGAACGAGCCGGGCAGCTGAGTCCACAGGACCGCCCGGTCGCCGAGGGGTTCGATCGCGTCCAGGAACGCCCGCATCTCGGTCTCGACACCGGCGAGCCGTCGCTCGTGCGTGACGACCTTGGGCAGCTTGACCACGAACCGGAAGCCGGGGCCGGTCTGCCGCGCCCACGCCGCGACGGTGTCCCTGGCGGGGGTCGCGTAGAAGGTGGTGTTGCCCTCGACCGCGTTGCACCAGCCGGCGTACGCCCGCAGGCGCTCCCCGGCGGTCAGCGACCGCGGGACGAACCGCCCGGCCCACGCCTTGTGCGTCCACATCGCACAGCCGACATGTAGATTCGCCACGCTGCTCAGTATTCGCCGTGGACCAGGTTCTTCGGCAACTCTCCGCCCAGATAGTGGCTCAATTCCCGGACCACCACCGCGTAGGCGCGCTGCCGCCTCCCGCTCACGGAGCCCGCGACGTGCGGTGTCAGCAGCAGTCCCGGACAGTCCCACAGCAGGTGCCCGGCGGGCAGCGGCTCCGGATCGGTCACGTCGAGCGCGGCGCGCAGCCGTCCCGACGCGAGTTCCGCGACGAGCGCGTCGGTGACCACGACCGCGCCCCGCGAGACGTTCACGAGGATCGCGTCGTCCGGCATCGCGGCCAGGAACTCCGCGTCGACCATGCCGCGCGTGTGCTGCGTGAGCGGCACCATGAGCACCGTGACGTCGTAGTGGGGCAGCAGGGCGGGGAGTTCGTCGGTGCCGTGGACACCTTCGCGAGCGTTCGCGCCCACCATCGTGCAGCGCACGTCGAACGTCTCCAGCCGACGGCGCAGATGCCTGCCGAGGTCGCCCGCGCCGATGATGAGGACCCGCTTGCCCTGCAGGGTGTCGGTGGTCCGGCGTTCCCAGTGCTTCCGCCGCAGGCCTTCGGCGAAGCCGTCGAGACCGCGGTAGATCGCCAGCAGTACCGCGACGACCCACTCGGCCGAGCTTCCGCCGTGCGCGCCGCGGCAGGTCGAGAGCAGGACACCGTCCGGCACTTTGCCGACCCAGTCCTCGGCACCCGCCACCAGCAGCTGCACGAGTTTGACGTTCGGCAGTGCGCGCCAGAGCTCGTCGCTGGGCCGGTCACCGGTCACGAGGACCTCGGCCTCGGCGGCTTCGGGAGGCACCGGCTCGCCGTGGCGGTACATCACGGGACGCACGCCGTCGATCTCCGAAAGCGCGGCCACTCCCTCTTCGTCGGGCACGAGAACGGTCACAGTCATGATCACCACGGTATCCAGTACCTCCGTGTCTCCGCCGGTGAACCCGCGTCCGCGATAGCGGGGCCTTCGGCCAGGGCGGGTTTCACGCTTATGCCACTTTTTCGAGGACATCTCAGCTCCGCCAGTACCTCTTACCCGTGGCTCACGTACGCCCACCTAGGCTTGCCCCGTGCGTACCCGGTACCGGCGGAAATGGACCGCGCCGCTGGCCATGCTGGCCTGCGGCGCGCTGATGCTCTCCGGGTGTGCCGAATTCGACAACACCGCCGCCGGGCAGAAGTTCACCCCGGTCAACCCGCCGTCCCCCGAGGTCCCGCCGCACGTCGGGCCCGGCGGTGAAGCGGGCGACTCCGGTCCCGGGCGCGGCGGCGGGCGGAACCAGACGCCGACGCCGGTCCCGCCGCCGCAGGGGTGCAAGGACTTCGACAAGGCCGTCATCGCGACCTGCCTGGACACCGTCGCCGCCGTCGCCGCGATCCCCGGTGACGGTACCGCGCCCAGCGCGCTCGCGGGCGAACGCAAGAGCGGCCGGATCCTGCTCGCCGCCGCGGAGAAGGACCCGGCCGACTGGGCGACCGTCCCCGTGGACGGCTCCGGCGACGGCGGCCTCACCTCGCTCGCCCTCTCCCCGGGCTTCGCCGAAGACCAGCTCGTCTTCGCCTACATCACCACCCCGAACGACAACCGGGTCGTCCGGCTGGCGAAGGGCCAGGCGCCGAAACCGGTGCTGACCGGCATCCCCAAGGGCTCCACCGGCAACCGCGGCGCGATCAGCACCGACGCCAAGGGCGCGCTCCTGGTCGCCACCGGCGACGCGGGCAATCCCGGACTCGCCGCGGATCCCGCGTCACTCGCCGGGAAGGTGCTGCGCATCGACACGTCCGGCAAACCGGCCGCGGGGAACCCCACACCGGGTTCGGCGGTCTTCTCGACCGGCGTGCACTCTCCCGGCGGGATCTGCCGCGACCAGACCGGTTCCCGCGTGTGGCTGACCGACAGGCTGGCCGACAAGGACGTCCTGTACCGGCTTCGTGGTGGCCAGCCGCTGACCACCCCGGCCTGGAGCTGGACCGACAGGCCCGGGGTGGCGGGCTGCGCCGATTTCGTCGGCGCCACCGGCTATCTCTCGATCACCACGTCGATCGCGGGCAACCTGCAGAACCTGCCGGTCACCCCGGACGGAGCGGTGACCGGCAAGCCCAACGTCTTCATGGACGGCAAGGTCGGCAAGCCGCCGAAGACCTTCGGCAGGTTGTCCGCGATGAGCATGGTCAACCCGCAGATCGCGCTCGCCGGGACGGTCAACAAGGACGGCGGCACCCCGGTTTCGAGCGACGACCGCGTCGTCATCATCACGCCGTCGGCCAGCTCCGGCGGGGGCGGCAAGGACTGAGCGGCCTCACCTGGACGGCCTCGGATGGGCAGGCGGCGTGAACCGGGTGAACAACGGCGCCATCTCCTTCTCCTTGCCCTGCGGGTCGAACAGCTCCCGCACGAGCCGATACGCGGGGCCGAGCGCGGTCGCGGCGGCGGTGAGCCGGCGCGGATCGGTGGACCGCCAGTGGCCGGAGTCCACTCGGGACAGCAGGGTGCGCAGCAGGACGATCTCCTCGGCCGCGTTGAACGAGCAGTGACCGCCCCGGCTGACGTAGGTCTGCCGCAGCAGACCGGGATCGCCGTTGCGCCGTACCTGGTCGCCGTACCACCGGGCCTGCCCCGTGATGGCGCCGCCGTCTCCGGTGGTGTGCGCGGTCAGCACGGGTGACGGCGTGGTGCCGCGCGCCACCATGTAGCGGTGCATGTAGGCCTGCGCCTTCGGATCCGCCGAGATCCGCGGGGCCACGGCGAGCCGGTCGAGATCGGCTTCCAGATCCACGCCTCCGGCGCGGTAGGCGTGCCGGACCAGGTCGAGCCCACCGGAACGGGCGAGCTGACGCCGATAGTCGATCCCGGCGTTCGAGGACGGGTTCCCGCCTGCCCGGTGCTCGATTTCGGGACGTGCGGACGGTCCGTAGCCGTACACGTAGACCCCGGTGACCCACAACGCCTGCTGCGCGAGACGGTCGGCGGGGTCCGTCGGCTCCGGTTCGTGCGCGAGCGCCCAGCCCGGGACGGTGCCCACTGCCCCGGCCAGCGCGATCCGGGCCCGGCCGGCCTCGGTCTTTTGGGCTTCGGCCACGACGGCTTCGAGCGCCGCCTGCGCGCCCTGCGGGTCGCGAGGCCGTACGAGGTCGATGTCCGCGTCCGGAGCCAGCAGGGTCTTGAGCGCGAAAAGCACGTCCAGAGCGCTGTTCCACGTGCCGTTCGCGTCGTACTCGCCGCACTGCGTCAGGACGCCGTCGAACCGGCCCGGGTTGTTCTCGGCCAGCTTCAGGGAGATCACGGCGCCCATGGACATCCCGCTGGTGATGGTCCGCCGCGGTTTCCCCACCTTGGCCTCGAACCAGTCGAGCAAGGCGATCTGATCGGTCAGGGCCTCCTCGATCGCGTGCCCGTAAACGCCCTTGTAGTTCGACGCGGCCAGCGCGTAGCCCTGATCGAGCAGCCAAGACTCGGTCTCGGGTCTGGTGGCCAGCATGATCTGCTCCGGCTTCCCCCATTCCTCCACATAGAGCCCGTGGCTGTAGAGCACCAGCGTGCCGTTCCAGCGTTTCGGCACTTTGACCAGGTAGTCCGCTCCGTCGATCGTCCCTTCATGGACGCGCGAGCGCTCTTCGGCGGCCGCAGGCGTGGCGGTGAACAGTGCCCCGAAGAGGAGCGCGACGAGCACGGTGATCAGCGTCCTGCGTGTGTGAGTCATACGGGAAAATTAGGTGACCAAATGGTCACCTGTCAACGCCGTATGAGGCTCTCCGCACGAACGAAGAGATCGATCAGGGGCGGCGAGTACGGGTCTCGGCGCGAAGGAGGCGGACGTCGAAGAACGCGACGACCGCGGAGACGACAGCGGCGAGCAGGCCGACGTAGCGGCCGAGCCCGGTCCCGATCTCGATGCCGGCGGCGGAGAAGATCCCGCGCTGATCGGCGTCGAACTGCCAGTCGAGGGTGGTCCAGCCGAGCACCATCAGCAGCAGCGCGCCGATGGCCGCCATCAGCCACAGATGCGGCAGGCCCGCGCGGCGGACGGCGTCGACTCGGCCGAACAGCACGACGGCCACGCCGGGCAAGAACAGGAGGAAAAGCGGCGCCCAGGCGAGGAAGCCAGAGCGCCACGCGTCGCGCGTGACGTCGTCGGCGGGCAACGTCGTCAGCGCGTCCTCGATTTCCGGGCGCGAGGCGGTCAGCGTCGTCCACGGAAGGAACAAGGCCACCAGCGCGAGCAGCCCGGCCGCGAGGCCGAGCCACTCACGCCAGGTGACCTTCTTCAAAGCGAGATCAGGCACCGACTCGCTCGACGATCAGTTCGCGCACGCGCTTGGCGTCGGCCTGGCCCTTGGTGGCCTTCATGACCGCGCCGACGATCGCCCCGGCCGCGGCCACCTTGCCGCCGCGGATCTTCTCGGCGACGTCGGGCTGCGCGGCGAGCGCCTCGTCGACCGCCGCGATGAGCGCGGAGTCGTCGGAGACGACCTTCAGGCCGCGCTTCTCGACGACCTCGGACGGCGAACCCTCGCCGGCGAGCACGCCCTGCACGACCTCCTTGGCCAGCTTGTTGGTCAGCTCACCGGCGTTCACCAGCGCGATGACCTCGGCCAGCTGCGCCGGGGTGATCGCCAGCTCCGCCAGTTCGATCTCGCGGGAGTTGGCTTCCTGCGCCAGCGTGTTGACCCACCAGCTGCGGGCCTCGTCCGGGGTCGCGCCCGCCTCGACGGTGGCGGCGACCAGGTCGACCGCGCCGACGTTGAGCAGGTCGCGCAGTGCCTCGTCGGTCAGGTTCCACTCGCGCTGGATGCGCTTGCGGCGTTCCGACGGCATCTCCGGCAGCGTCTTGCGCAGCTCCTCGACCCATTCGCGCGACGGCGCGATCGGGACCAGGTCGGGCTCCGGGAAGTACCGGTAGTCCTCGGCGGTCTCCTTGGTGCGGCCCGGCGACGTGGTGCCGTCGGCCTCCTGGAAGTGCCGCGTCTCCTGCTTGATCGACCCGCCCTCGGCGAGGATCGCCGCCTGGCGCGTCATCTCGTAGCGCACGGCGCGCTCGACGCTGCGCAGCGAGTTGACGTTCTTGGTCTCGGTGCGCGTGCCGAACTCGGTCGCGTCCTTGGCCATCAGCGAGACGTTCGCGTCGCAGCGCAGGGAACCCTGGTCCATGCGGACGTCGGAGACGTCCAGCGCGCGCAGCAGATCCCGCAGGGCGCTCACGTACGCGCGGGCGACCTCGGGGGCACGGCCGCCGGTGTGCTCGATCGTCTTGGTGACGATCTCGATCAGCGGCACGCCGGCGCGGTTGTAGTCGAGCAGCGAGTGCTCGGCGCCGTGGATCCGCCCGGTGGCGCCGCCGACGTGCAGCGACTTGCCGGTGTCCTCCTCCATGTGCGCGCGCTCGATCTCCACGCGCACGACCTCACCGTCGTCCAGCGTCACGTCGAGGTAGCCGTTGAAGGCGATCGGCTCGTCGTACTGCGAGGTCTGGAAGTTCTTCGGCATGTCCGGGTAGAAGTAGTTCTTCCGGGCGAACCGGCACCATTCGGCGATCTCGCAGTTGAGCGCCAGCCCGATGCGGATCGCACCCTCGACCGCCTTGCCGTTCACGACCGGCAGCGAACCGGGCAGGCCGAGACAGGTCGGGCACACCTTGGTGTTCGGCTCGCCGCCGAACTCGTTGGCGCAGCCGCAGAACATCTTGGTGTTCGTGTTCAGCTCGACGTGCACCTCGAGGCCCAGCACCGGGTCGAACCGCTCGATGACGTCGGCGTAGTCCATCAACTCAACCACGGCGGTCACTTCTTTCCTCCCAGCTCCGGAACCTCGTGCACCAGCGAGCCACCGTTGGCGGCGTCGCGTGCGACCTCGTAGGCGGCGCCGACGCGGTACAGCCGGTCGTCGGCCATCGCGGGGGCCATGATCTGGAGGCCGACCGGCAGGCCGTCCTCGTGCGACAGTCCACTCGGGACACTCATCGCGGCGTTGCCGGCGAGGTTCGACGGAATGGTGCAGAGGTCCGCCAGGTACATCGCCATCGGGTCGTCGACGCGCTCGCCGATCTTGAACGCGGTGGTCGGCGTGGTCGGCGAGACCAGCACGTCCACCTTTTCGTACGCGGCTTCGAAGTCGCGCGTGATGAGCGTGCGGACCTTCTGCGCCGAGCCGTAGTAGGCGTCGTAGTAGCCCGAGGACAGCGCGTACGTGCCGAGCATGATGCGGCGCTTGACCTCGGGGCCGAAGCCCTTCTCACGGGTCAGCGACATGACCTCTTCGGCGCTGTGCTCGCCGTCGTCGGACACGCGCAGGCCGTAGCGCATGGCGTCGAACCGGGCGAGGTTCGACGAGCACTCGCTCGGCGCGATCAGGTAGTACGCGGGCAGCGCGTAGGTGAAGTTCGGGCACGAGACCTCGACGACCTCGGCACCGAGCGCGCGCAGCTGCTCGACAGCGGCCTCGAAGGACCGCGACACGCCCGGCTGGTAGCCGTCGCCGGCGAATTCCTTGACCACGCCGACGCGAACGCCCTTGAGGTCACCGGTCAGGCCCTGGCGGGCCGCGGCGACCACCGGCGGGACCGGCGCGTCGATCGAGGTCGAGTCCATCGGGTCGTACCCGGCGATGACCTCGTGCAGCAGAGCGGCGTCGAGCACCGTCCGCGCGCAGGGGCCGGCCTGGTCGAGCGACGACGAGAAGGCGACGAGACCGTAGCGGGAGACACCGCCGTAGGTCGGCTTCACGCCGACGGTGCCGGTGACCGCGCCGGGCTGGCGGATCGAGCCACCGGTGTCGGTGCCGATCGCGATCGCGGCCTCGAACGCCGCGATGGAGGCCGAGGAGCCACCGCCGGAACCGCCGGGGATACGGGCGTGGTCCCACGGGTTGTGCGTCGGGCCGAACGCGGAGTTCTCCGTGGAGGAGCCCATCGCGAACTCGTCCATGTTGGTCTTGCCGAGCACCACGACACCGGCCTCGCGCAGCTTGCGCGTCACGGTGGCGTCGTACGGCGGGAGCCAGTTCTCCAGGGTCTTCGAACCGACCGTGGTCGGGATGCCCTTGGTGGTCAGCACGTCCTTGAGCGCCAGCGGGACACCGGCGAGCGCCGACTTCGGCGCCTTGCCCTCGGCGACGTCGGCGTCCACCGCGCGGGCGGCTTCGAGCGCGCCCTCGGTGTCGACGTGCAGGAAGGCGTGGATGTGGTCGTCGACCTCGGCGATCCGGTCCAGGTGGGCCTGGGTGACCTCGACGGCCGAGACCTCTCGGGACTGGATCTTCTCCGCCAGCTCGGCGGCGGTCAGCTTGATGAGTTCGGTCACTGTTCTTCTCCCAGAATCCGCGGCACCCGGAAACGACCCTCTTCGCTGGCAGGCGCACCGGCCAGCGCCTGCTGCTGGGTCAGCCCCGGTCGGACCGTGTCCTCACGGAACACGTTGGTCAGCGGCACGGCGTGCGACGTGGGCGGGACATCCTCGCCTGCGACCTCGCTCACCTTGGCCACCGAGTCCAGGATCTGGTCGAGCTGGCCCGCGAAGACGTCCAGCTCCTCTTCGGTGACGGCAAGCCTGGCCAGCTTGGCGAGGTGTGCGACCTCGTCGCGGGAAATGTTGGGCACGCGGGTGACTCCCGGGGTGTGCTGTGCGGGTTCTGTCGGAAGCTGCAAGTCTATGGTGGCGGCGTCGGCGGACTCGACTGGGTTATGCCGCGGCCTGCGCTCCCATGTCGGGTAAGGAGTGCCTGGTTCGTTATCCCGCGCCCCGGACGTCGGTCCCCATTACCTCGTCCGGTCTGTCACAATCGGCGCCCGGCGTAGCGCGTTCCACGGCGAGGCTGGGACGCCTGAGGCGAGAGGGGCGCGTGTGTCGTTCCTGATCCGGGTCCAATTACCGGACACCCCGGGGACCCTCGGCGCGGTCGCCACCGCGCTCGGCACCGTCGGCGCCGACATCCTGAGCGTGGACGTGGTCGAACGCGGCGGCGGTGTCGCCGTCGACGACCTCGTCGTCGAAATCCCGTCCGGCAGGCTGCCGGACGCGCTCATCACCGCCGCCGAAAGCGTCGACGGGGTCGAGGTCGACGCCGTCCGCCCGTACGCCGGGGTCCTGGACACCCATCGCGAACTCGAACTGGTCGAGGAGATCGCCGCGAAGCCCGCTTCGGGGCTGGAGATCCTCGCCGAAGGGGTGCCGCGGATCATCCGGGCGGGCTGGGCCGTGGTCGTCGAGCACGCCGAGGCCGGCGCGATCCGGCTCGCGTCGTCCAACGCCGCGCCCGAGACGCCGATCACCGACCTGCCGTGGCTGCCGCTGGAACGCGCCACCATCCTCGACGCCGAGGAGGCCTGGGTGCCGGAGACGTGGAAGGAACTGGGGACCGAACTCGCGGCGACGCCGCTGGGGAAGCCCGGGAAGGCGCTGCTGGTCGCCCGGCCGGGCGGGCCGAACTTCCGGGCCGCCGAGGTGGCGCGGCTGGCGCACTTCGCGGGCATCGTCGCCGTCGTGCTGGACAGCTGACTCCGCGTTTCGTCCTCTGAATGCGGTAGTTGCACGCGCAAGTACCGCATTCAGAGGACTAAATGCGGGGGTTAGGTGAGCTCCAGGCGGTACGCGATCAGGGTCACCCCGGGATGCGGCTCCCAGTCCCGCTCGGGCAGCCGCACGAAACCGAGCCGCTCGTAGAGCCGGTGCGCCCGCGTCATCGTCTCCAGGCTGCACAGCACCACCCGCGCCGCGCCGAGTTCCCGCGCCCGCGCGATGACCGCCCTGGTCAGGGCCTCGCCGATGCCGCGTCCGGTCGCCGAGGGCAGCACGCCGAGCATGCGGAACTCCAGTTCGCCCTCGCGGGACAGCTCGGCGAAGGGCGTCCCCGGACGGGCGATGGTGACCGTGCCGACGAGCGCGCCGTCCGCGTCCACCGCGACCAGCAGTTCGGCCAGCTCCGCCCGCCGGGCCGCGGCGAGCAGTTCGGTGGCGTAGCCCACGCCGTCGACGAGGGTCCGCTCCGCGGAGTACGCGGCCAGAGTGAGCTCCCCGACCGCCTTCAGCTCGTCGGGCCGGGCGGGCCGGATCTCCAGATCACTCACCGCTTTCCTCCTCGGTCGGCAGAGCCAGTTCGGCCGCGGCCTCGGGGCCGCTCTCCAGCAGCACGCGGAAACCGTTCTCGTCGAGCACCGACACCTTCAGCTGGACGGCCTTGTCGTACTTCGTGCCCGGAGCGTCACCGACGACGACGAACGCCGTCTTCTTCGACACCGAACCGGCCGCCTTCCCGCCGCGGGCCATGATGTATTCCTTGGCCTCGTCTCGGGAGTAGTCGTTCAGCGAACCGGTGACGACGATCGACAGGCCTTCGAGGTTGCGCGGGATGGACTCGTCGCGCTCCTCCTCCATCCGCACGCCCGCCGCACGCCACTTCTCGACGATCTCGCGGTGCCAGTCGACCTCGAACCACTCCTTCGCCGCGCGCGCGATGGTCGGGCCGACGCCGTCGACACTGGAGAGCTCCTCCTCCGAGGCGTTCTCGATCCGTTCCAGGGAACCGAATTCCCGCGCGAGCGCCTGCGCCGCCGTCGGGCCGACGTGCCGGATCGACAGGCCGACGATGACCTTCCACAGTGGACGGTCCTTCACCGTCTCCAGGTTGTCCAGCAGCTTGCGCCCGTTGGCCGACAGCTCCCCCGCCTTGGTGCGGAACAGCTCCACCTGGAGCAGCTTTTCCTCGTCCAGATCGAAGATGTCGCCCTCGTCGTGCACCACACCGGCGTCGAGCAGCGCGACCGCGGCCTCGTAGCCGAGCACCTCGATGTCGAACGCGCCGCGGCCGCCCAGATGGAACAGCCGCTCCCGCAACTGCGCCGGGCAGGACCGCGAATTCGGGCAACGGATGTCGATGTCGCCCTCCTTCTGGTACGCCAGTTCGGTGTCGCAGTTGGGGCAGCGCAACGGCATCACGAACTCGCGCTCCTCGCCGGTGCGCGCGTCGGCGACCGGGCCGAGCACCTCGGGGATGACGTCGCCCGCCTTGCGGATGACGACCTTGTCCCCGATCAGCACGCCCTTGCGTTTGACCTCTTCCTGGTTGTGCAGCGTCGCCATCGCCACCGTGGACCCGGCCACCTTCACCGGCTCCATCACCGCGAACGGGGTGACCCGCCCGGTGCGGCCGACGTTGACCTGGATGTCCAGCAGGGTGGTGATCGCCTCTTCCGGCGGGTACTTGTAGGCGATCGCCCAGCGCGGAGCCCGCGAGGTCGTGCCGAGACGGCGCTGCAGCGCGACCTCGTCGACCTTGATGACGACGCCGTCGATCTCGTGCTCGGCGTCGTGCCGGTGTTCGCCCCAGTATTCGATGTGCTCCAGCAGTTCCTTGCCCGAACCGAGCACCTTGCTGTGCGGCGAGACCGGCAGGCCCCACGCGGCGAGCGCGTCGTACGCCTCGGACTGGCGCTTCGGTTCGAAGCCCTCACGTTTGCCGAGACCGTGGCAGATCAACCGCAGGTTGCGGGACTTCGTGATCTTGGGATCCTTCTGGCGCAACGATCCGGCGGCGGTGTTGCGCGGGTTCGCGTACGGGTCCTTGCCCGCCTCGACCATCTTCGCGTTCAGCGCCAGGAAGTCCTCGACGCGGAAGAACACCTCGCCGCGGACCTCGACCAGCGCGGGCACCGGGAACTCGTCCGTTCCGGTCAGCCGCTCCGGCACCTGCTCCAGCGTGCGGACGTTGAGCGTGACGTCCTCGCCGGTGCGGCCGTCGCCCCTGGTCAGCGCGCGGGTCAGGCGGCCGTTCTCGTACAGCAGGTTGATCGCGAGCCCGTCGATCTTCAGTTCGGCGAGGTACTTCGTCGCGCCGATCTCCTTCTGGACCCGCTCGACCCACGTCTCGAAACTTTCGGTGTCGAAGACGTTGTCCAGGCTGAGCATGCGCTCGAGGTGGTCGTGCGCGACGAACTCGGTGGAGAACGTGCCGCCGACGTTCTGCGTCGGCGACTCCGGCGTCACCAGCCCGGGATGCTCGTTCTCGATGGCCTGGAGTTCGTTGAGCAGCTCGTCGAACCGGCCGTCGGACACGATCGGTGAATCCAGCACGTAGTACCGGAACTGGTGACCGCGGATCTCCTCCGCCAGTTCGGCATGCCTTTCACGGACGTCGGCGGGGACGTCCGTGACATCCTGCACGGGCTCGGGGTTTTCGGGAAGTTCGCTGCTCACAGGGGTGACTCTAGTCGGGGGTACCGACATTTCCGGACAGCCTGCCGACCACCTCGCGCAGTTCCAGCAGGGTCAGCTGCCCGTCCTGGGCCTCGGTCACCAGCTCGACCTTGCCCAGCCGTTCGGCCGCGACCCGCTCACCCAGCGTGGCGTCCAGCGGCAGGAAGGTCATGGTCGTCCGGGTCTCCGGCGCGAGCTCGTCGATCAGCGGATGGAACACGGTCACGTCCACCCGTCCGGCTGATTCGTCCACCTTCGCGGTCACCCGCACGTCGGCGAGCGCGATCCGCGTCTCGCCGAGGTTGACGGTGACCTCACTCGGATCGGGGACCGGCGGCACGGAATCGTGGTACTCCCAGATGGCGTCCTCCGGCGGCGCCGCGGCCTTCCACGCGTCGGTGTACGGGCGCAGTTCCGGATCCTCCTGGCCGGTCAGCACCAGCGAGTAGATCGCCCGGCGCCCACGATCGAGGGAGAAGTGCAGCCGGGGGTGCAGTGCCTCGACGATGGTGCAGAGGTCGTGTTCCACCCGATGCGGTTCACGATCGCCGAGGGCGGCGCTGACCTCCGGCAGAAGCGCGAACCATGCCTCCCAGAACTTCGCCGCCGCGGCGGCCGCGTCCTCGGGGACCGGCTGCTCCGGCCAGGCGGTGCGGGGGTCGGGGACGTCCTCGGTTTTGCGGGAACGGCGGAACAAACGCATGACGGGCACGCTACCGCGCCGCTCACCAGCCTTCAGGCGGTTCGGTGAAAGCCTTGCCCGCCTCCCGGCTGAGCGTGAGCGCGCGGCGCATCCAGTCGGGGGTGGCGCCCGCGAGACCGCACGCCGGGGTCGGCACGACCCGTTCGGCGAGGATCTCGCGGCGGAAACCCAGCCGGTCGACGAGGTTGAACACGGGGGTGACCACGTCGCGCAGCTCCACCGGGACACCGGGGTCGGTCGTCGGGACGAGTCCGAGCATCAGCGTCGTCCCGGAGTCCAGCGTCTCGCCGATCTCGTCGAGCTGCGCGGGCGAAGCGCCCCTCAGCAAGGTGAAATCGAAGGCGACCGCCCGCGCCCCCGCCGCGCGCAGCAACGAGATCGGCGGCTTTTCGGCGCAGCAGTGCACCGCGACCGGCTGACCGGTGACACGCTCCGCCCCGGAGATCACCGTCGACAGCAGTTCGCGCGCCTCCGCCGCGGGCACGGCGGGAACCGTGCCGTAGCCGGACGCCGTCGGGAGATCACCGGCGAGGACCTCGGGCAGCGACGGTTCGTCGAACTGGATCACCACCGGCGCGCCGATCCGCGACTTCAGTTCCGCGACGTGCTCGGCCAGCCCGTCGAGCAGCGACGCGGCGAAATCGCGCAGCGCGCCCTTGTCGGTGAGGATCCGGTGCCCGCGCGGAAGCTCGATGTTCGCGGCGAGCGTCCACGGCCCGGCGACCTGGATCTTGAAGGCGGGCGGCGCGGCGCCCGCCTTTTCCCGCGCCTCCTGGACGGCGTCGAGGTCCCAGTTCATCAGGTCGACGGCCCGGCGGTGGTCGTGCCCGGGACGAGCGGCGACCCGATAACCACTCGGCACCACCTCGACCGCGAGGTCGACCAGCAGCGCCGCCGTCCGGCCGATCATGTCGGCCCCGACGCCGCGGGCGGGAAGTTCGGGCATACAGGGGAATTCGGGCAGTTCGCCGAACACGATCGAAGCGGCCTCGACCGGATCGGTACCGGGCAGGGAACCGATCGCGGTGGCCGCGCCAAGGGGCCAAGGTCGTTCGTTCACACCCGGATTCTCCCCTTGGTCCGACCCGGCGGGGCGGCGGGGCGGGGGAGGACACGGACATTCGACGCAATTGCCGTCGACGAGCCCGATCCGGCGCCCGGCGCATTACGCTGACCTGCCATGACGAGCTCCCCACAGCCCGCCGGCTGGTATCCCGACCGGCAGAACCCCCGGCTGTACCGGTGGTGGGACGGGCAGGCCTGGACCGCGAACACGCGGCCGTCGCACGACGCCGAGATGATCGAGCTGGACGTCGAAGGCGCGCACGACCCGGAGAAGATCCGCGCGCAGGCGGCGAGGGGCACCCAAACCCGCGGCAGTGGTGTCGCCGGCGGCGGGACGCTGTTCTCCGAACCCGTGCTGGTGGTCAACCAGCGCGCGAAACTCATCGAGATGGCCAACGAGTTCGGGGTGTTCGACCAGCACGGCAACCGCCTCGGCGGCGTCGTCCAGGTCGGGCAGAGCACGGTGAAGAAGGCCATCCGGCTGCTCACGAACTACGACCAGTTCCTGACCCACCGCTTCGAGATCCGCGACGCGAACCACAGCACCGTGCTGAAGGTGACGAGGCCGGCGAAAGTGTTCAAATCCCGGTTCCTCGTGACGAAGGCCGACGACTCCCCGATCGGCGAGATCGTGCAGGAGAACGTCTTCGGCAAGATCCGGCTGGGTTTCGTGGTCGACGGGCGGAAGGTCGGCGGGATCTTCGCGGAGAACTGGCGGGCGTGGAACTTCGCGATCAAGGACCACGCGGACGTCGAGATCGCGCGGATCACCAAGACCTGGGGCGGTTTCGTGAAGGCCGCGTTCACCACCGCCGACAACTACGTCGTCGAGATCCACCGGCCGCTGCGGGATCCGCTGGCGTCGATGGTGGTGGCCTCGGCGCTGACCATCGACACCGCGCTGAAGCAGGACGACAAGGGCTGACGCAGCGCCCTCCGCATTTCGTCCTCTGGATGCGGTAGTTGCACGCGCAAGGACCGCATCCAGAGGACGAAATGCGAGTGGGGCAAGTGACCGGGGTCTCACCCCACTCAAGTGGACACTCGGCTTCCGGCGGCACAAAGTGGAGGGACTGGGGCGGCACGCTGGAGTGCGTCCGGGACGGAGGTCACCATGGAGCCGTTGCCCGAAAACGGCGAACGGGACTGGGCCGAGCCAGGCGTCTACACGGTTTCGCCCGGGGTCCACCGGATCCCGCTGCCCCTGCCGCACGACGCGTTGCGCGCGGTCAATGTCTACGTCGTCACCGACGGAACCCGCCTGGTCCTCGTGGATTCCGGCTGGGCGCTGGAGTCGGCGCGCGAACGGCTTTCGCGCGGGCTGAAGGCGCTCGGCGCCGATCTCGGCGACATCGACGAGTTCCTGATCACCCACGTGCATCGCGATCACTACACCCTCGCCGTGGAACTGCGCCGCGAATTCGGCGGCAGGCTCGGGCTCGGGAAGCGGGAGGAGCCGTCACTGGTCCGCTCCGGCGACCCGGACCGGTTCCCGATGGAGGCGCAGGTCAGCCTGCTCGAACGGTGCGGCGCGAGGCCGGTCGTCGAGGAACTCGCCAAGGCCTTCGGCGGTGTCCGGCACACCGAAGCGCATCTGTGGGAACAGCCCGACGAATGGCTCGTCCCCGGCAAACGCCCGGTCGTGCCCGGCAGGGAGTTCGACATCGTGCACACGCCCGGCCACACGGACGGGCACGTCGTGTTCGTCGACGACGAGGCCGGGCTGGTGTTCTCCGGCGACCACGTGCTGCCGCACATCACGCCGTCCATCGGCTTCCAGCCGGTGCCGACCGAACTGCCCCTGCACGACTATCTCGACTCCCTGCGCCTGGTCCGCGAGATGCCGGACCGGCGCATGCTCCCCGCGCACGGGCCGGTCACCGACAGCGTCCACGCCCGCGTCGACGAACTGCTGGAGCACCACCGGGACCGGCTCGAGGTCATGGGCGCCGAGATCACCGCGGACGTCACGACCGCGTACGAGGTCGCGCTGCGGCTTGGCTGGACGCGCAAGCAGCACAAGCTTCCCGACATGGACCCGTTCAACCAGATGCTCGCCGTGCTCGAGACCGGCTCGCATCTGGATCTGCTGGTGGCCCAAGGGAAACTCACCGCGGCCGAGAACGACGGGGTGCGACACTACGCCTCATGATCATCCGTGAAGCGCGCCGGGAAGACGTCGCGGCGATCGTCGGGATGCTCGCCGACGACCAGATCGGCAGCACCCGTGACTCCGCCGACGACCTCTCGCCGTACCTCGTGGCCTTCGAGCAGATCGACGCCGATCCGGCGCACCTGCTGATCGTCGCCGACGACGGCGGGGAGGCCGTCGGCACACTCCAGCTGTCGATCATTCCCGGACTGGCGAGGAAAGGCGCGCTGCGCGGGCAGATCGAGGCCGTCCGGGTGCGGGCGAGCCATCGCGGCTCCGGCCTCGGCGGCGAGCTGATGCGGTGGGCGATCGACGAATCACGGCGGCGGGGCTGCGCCCTCGTGCAGCTGACGTCGGACGTGAAACGCGAGGACGCGCACCGGTTCTACGAGCGCCTCGGTTTCGAGGCCACGCACACCGGCTTCAAGCTGAAGTTCTGACCTCTGCCGCATTTAGTCCTCTAAATGCGGTAGTTGCACGCGCAAGGACCGCATTCAGAGGACGAAATGCGGGAGGGGTCAGCGGGTCCCCGAGATCTTCGCGCTGCCGAGCACGAGGTCGCCTTCGGCGGCGTCGGTGCGGTACAGCACGACGACCTGACCCGGCGCGACGCCGCGCAGCGGCTCACGGAGCTGGATGGTCACCTCGTCGCCGGAGACTTCCGCGACGGCCTCGACGATCCCGCCGTGCGCGCGCACCTGCACGACGCATTCGGTGGGGCCGTCCAGCGGCCGCTCGCTCGGCCAGATCGGGCGGTCCGCCTCGATCACGTTCACGCCGAGATCCCGCGCGGAACCGACCTTCACGGTGCCCGAAACCGGTTCCAGCGAGAGCACGTAGCGCGGCCGCCCGTCCGGCGCCGGCGCCTCGATGCCGAGCCCCTTGCGCTGGCCGACGGTGAAGCCGTGCACACCGGTGTGCTCACCGAGCACGGCGCCGGTCTCGGCGTCGACGAGCTGCCCGGGACGCTGGCCGAGCCGCTTCTCCAGGAAGCTCTTCGTGTCCCCGTCCGGGATGAAGCAGATGTCGTGGCTGTCCGGCTTCTTCGCCACCGACAGGCCACGGCTCGCGGCCTCGGCGCGCACGTCGGTCTTCCACGAATCGCCGAGCGGGAACAGCGAATGCCGCAGCTGCTCCGGGGTCAGGGAGGCCAGCACGTACGACTGGTCCTTGCCGGAGTCGACGCTGCGCCGCAGCTCCGGCACACCGTCCACAAGGGACAGACGGGCGTAGTGCCCGGTGGCGACCGCGTCGAAGCCGAGCGCCATCGCCTTGTCGAGCAACGCCTCGAACTTGATCTTCTCGTTGCAGGTGACGCACGGGTTCGGCGTCCGGCCCGCGGCGTACTCGCCGACGAAGGTCTCGATGACCTCTTCGGTGAACCGCTCGGCGAAGTCCCAGATGTAGAAGGGGATGCCGAGGATGTCCGCGGCGCGCCGCGCGTCACCGGAGTCCTCGATCGTGCAGCAGCCGCGGGATCCGGTGCGCAGCGTGCCGGGCTTCGCCGACAGCGCCAGGTGCACCCCGACGACCTCGTGCCCGGCGTCCACGGCGCGCGCGGCGGCCACCGCCGAGTCCACTCCCCCGCTCATCGCGGCCAGTACGCGCATCTTCCTCACACCTCTTGCTTCTGCGTCTGCTTGCGCATTCCGGCGAGCCCCGCCTGCCTCGCCCTGTCGACGACGCCCGCGATCTCCCTCGAAACCGCTTCAACGTCTTCCGGCGCCGAGGTATGCCCGAACGAGAACCGCAGCGACCCGCGCGCGGCCGCGGGTTCGGCACCCATGGCCAGCAGCACGTGGCTCGGCTGCGCGACACCCGCCGTGCACGCCGAACCGGTGGAACATTCGATGCCCTTGGCGTCCAAGAGCATCAACAGGCTGTCACCCGCGCAACCGGGGAAGGTGAAATGGGCGTGCGTGGGCAGGCGTTCACCCTCGCCACCGTTGAGCACCGCGTCCGGCACCTCGCGCCGGACGGCCTCGATCAGGTCGTCCCGCAGCTCGGCGACGCGTTTGGCGTACTCCTCGCGGCCTTCGACCGCGACCTTCACCGCCGTCGCGAACGCGATCACCGCGGGGACGTCGAGCGTGCCCGAACGCACGGCGCGCTCCTGGCCGCCGCCGTGCAGGACCGGCACGCACGCGGTGTCGCGGCCGAGCAGCAGCGCGCCGACACCGTACGGGCCGCCCAGCTTGTGCGCGGTGAGGGTCAGCGCCGCGGCGCCGCTCTCGGCGAAGTCGACCGGCACCGCGCCGACGGCTTGGACGGCGTCGGTGTGCAGCGGGATCTCGTGTTCGGCGCAGACGGCGGCGAGCGCGGCGATCGGGTTGACCGTGCCGACCTCGTTGTTCGCCCACATCACGGTGACCAGCGCGACCGTCTCGGGGCTGTCGCCGATGGCGGTGCGCAGCGACTCGGGAGTGACCCGGCCCGCCTGGTCGACCTCGACCCAGACGATCTCGGCGCCCGCGTGCTGCTCCAGCCATTCGACGGACTCGAGGACGGCGTGGTGCTCGACTGTGCTGCACAGCACCCGGCGGCGCTCGGCGTCCTCGCCGTTGCGGGCCCAGAAGATGCCCTTGACCGCGAGATTGTCGCTCTCCGTGCCACCGGCGGTGAAGATCACCTCGGACGGCCGGGCACCCAGCGCCTCCGCGATCACCTCTCGGGCTTCTTCGACCCGGCGGCGCGCCCGGCGCCCCGAGGAATGCAGCGCGGAGGCGTTGCCCACTGTGGACAGCGCCTCGGACATCGCCGCTACGGCTTCGGGCAACATCGGGGTGGTCGCCGCGTGGTCGAGATAGGTCATCGCCACACCAGGGTAGACCGCTCCGGGGCGTGACCAAGCCCACCCTGCTCAGCGGGTGGCGGCGCTCATATCCGACGGCCACCGGCCGGTCAGCCGCACCCCCAGCAGCGCGATGCCGGTCAGCACCACCGAAAGCACCAAGATCGCCGCCGACGGCTCCTTCGCCGACGCCAGTGAAGCGAGCAGAACCCCGCCCAAACCGATGGTAAGAGCCGATCCGACCCAGTCGCCGAGCTGCAGCGCCGAGGTGTTGAACCCGCGTTCGGCCTCCGGCGAGTAGCGGAGCAGCAACACCGAGATCGCGGGCATCGCGATCCCCATCCCGGAGCCGCCGACAGCCGACGCCACGAACGCCATCCAGCTGGGGAAAGACGGCAGCGGGACGAAGACGAAGATCGCCAAACCGGCCGCGACCAGCGCGAACCCGGTCCGCAGCGACGCTTCACGCGACCAGTCGAGCATGCGGCCCTGCAGCATCGACCCCGCCGACCAGCCCAGCGCGGTCACCGTCAGCGGCAGCCCGGCCAGCGCGGGGCTGTAGCCGTGGACCTCCGTCATCGTGAGCGGCAGGTAGGCCTCCATCCCGGCGTACGCGCCCGCGATCAGCGCACGCGAGGCGATCACTGTCGGCAACCCCGGCCGCGACGTCAGCGTCCCGGCGGGCAGGAGTTTGCGGAGCGCGTAGGCGAGGGCGACCAGACCGGCGCCGCCGTAGGCCAGTGCCGCGAGAGAGGGGTGCTGCGCCGCCCAGGTGAGCGCGGCGACGCCGAGGGCGGCGACCACCGCGGGCACGACACCGGCGCGAACGGCGGATTCGCCGGGTACGTGGGCCGGCAGTTTGCGCGTGACGACGACCAGCAGTGCGAGCCCGATCCCGGTCAGCGGGATCAGCCCGAGGAACACCCAGCGCCAGCCGACGCTCACGGTCACCACGCCCGCGATCGAAGGCCCGATCACCGCGGGCAGCACCCACGCGGCGGCGTTGGCGGCGTAGATCACCGGACGTTCGCGGTCGCTGAAGGTGAGCGCGATCAGCAGCGACACCGAGACCAGCAGGAGACCGGAACCGAAGCCCTGCAACGCCCTGCCGAGCAGGAGCAGCGGCATGTCGTGCGCGAGCCCCGCGACCAGCAGCCCGGCGGCGAACAACGCGGTACCGGCGAGCAGCGCGGGCGCCGGGCCCTTGCGGTCGCCGAGACGTCCGGAAAGGACGGTCGCGACCACGCTGGCGACCAGGAACGTGGTGAACGGCCAGGCGTACAGCGCGAGGCCGTCGAGGTCGGCCACCATCGTCGGCATCGCGGTGGCGACACCCATGCTCTCGAACGCGATGAGCGTGACCATGAGCAGCAGCCCGATGGTGGTCACGCGGTGCTCAGGTGTCCAGAGCACACCCTTCGGTTCGGCCTTGTCCCCAGTGATCGTCATACGACGAGCCTGCAACCTCCAGCTCGGTGGAGGTCAAGCTCACGACACCGACTCCAGGCGCAGCTCACGCGCCAGCACGGCCGCCTCCCCGCGCGACGTGACCTCCAGCTTCCCCAGGATCTTCCGAACGTGGAACTTCACCGTGTGCTCGGTCAGCGCCAGCTCTTCGGCGATCTGCCGGTTGCGCTTCCCGCGCGCGATCCCGGCGAGGACTTCGAGTTCGCGCGGGTTGAGCCGGTCGAGCGGGCGCAGTTCCGGCGTTTCCTGGACACCCAGCGGCAGGATCGCGGTGATCGTGGCGCCCCAGCCGGGGACGGCGTCGACCTCCCAGCGGCCGCCGAGCGGGGTGATCCGCTCGGTGAGCCCGGTGGCGGGCACGGCGCGGGCGACGTCCGGGCCGTCGTCGCGCACGGTGACCCGGAGAGCCTGCCCGTCGATCCGCCAGGACGCCCGGACCCGGCTGCTGTCCCGCTCCAGCGCGGAGAGCACCAGACCGCGCGAGACCGTGCGGGCGGTGTGCGCGATGTCCTGCGGGAGCGGCCGTTCGTCGTCCGGCCCGGCGAGGTCGACGGTCACGTCGTCGTGGCGCACCAAAGGAGCCAGCTGCGTGACGAGAGTGCCGAACGCCTCCGACGCGGGCTCCGCCGAGAGTTCCTGGTCGCGGTCCGCGATCGAGCGCAGTTCGACCAGCGCGGCCGCGGCGAGGTCGGTCGCGGTCTGCCGGGCGGCGGCGTCGCCGAGCCGCCGTGATCGCAGCACCGAGAGCAGTGACGTCAACGTGGTCGCGTGGGTCTGCCCCAGATCGGTGATCGCCCGCGCCCGCGCGGTGGCCGCCGCGATGTTGCTCTCCAGGACGGCGGGCTCGGGGTCGGTGGCGCGCTGGGCGGCGTTCACGCTGACGATGTCCCACAGCTTGGCGACGAATTCGAGCGCGCTGTCCGACGGCTCGTCGTCGGCGGGGACCAGCGCGATCATTGCGCCCTTGCCGATCACCGGCGCCGAGGTCAGCACGACGAGTTTCCGGCGTTTCCCGCCGAGTGTCTCTTCGGCCACCACCGCCCGCCCCGGGACGCCGAGCGCGGCGAGCCGCTGAAGCTCGGCGCTCGTGACCGCGCCGGTGATCTCCGGATCCCCGTGGACCTTGATCGGCAGGCGGGAGCAGTCACCGGTCTCCATGGCGGCGGCGCGGTGCGGCAGCACGGCCGCGGCCGTCTCGGAAAAGCGCGGCAGGAGTTCGGGGCGCGGAGCGGCGAGCATGTACTCGACCTGGCTCAGCACGTGCAGCGGGTCCATGGCTCCACACTAAGCGCGTTCCGGCGCGGGGACGCTGCTCTCCCGGCTAGTGAACACTGCTCGTCCGGCTGGTTCGGGCGGGGGCCGGACGCCGGTTGACTGATCGCAGCGAAGGAATCCGATAGGAGTGAACATGCGAGCGATCACCATCACCCAGTACGGCGAACCGGACGTCCTGCGGTCCGCCGAGGTCCCGCTGCCGGAGCCCGGCCCGGGTCAGGTGCGGGTCGCGGTCAAGGCCGCGGGCGTCAACCCGATCGACTGGAAGATCCGGTCCGGCGCCATGGCGGAGGTCCGCCCGGTCGAATTCCCGCACATCCTCGGCCTGGAGCTGGCGGGCGTCGTGGACGCGGTGGGCGAAGGCGCCGATTTCGCCGTCGGTGACGAGGTCTTCGGCTGGTCCGACACCGGCACGTACGCGGAGTACGCGCTGGCGAGCAAGGTCATCCGCAAACCCGCCGGACTTTCGTGGGCCGAGGCCGCCGCGCTGCCCATCGCCGGGGAGACGGCGTTGCGGGTGCTGGGCGAACTCGAGGTCAAGCCGGGCGAGACGGTGGTGATCCACGGCGCTAGCGGCCAGGTCGGCAGGATCGCGACGCAGGCCGCCGTCGCGCTGGGCGCCACGGTCGTCGGGCTCGCCGGGGCCTCGTCGCTGGATGAGGTGAAGGAACTCGGCGCGGTGCCGGTCCAGTACGGCGACGGCTGGGTTTCGCGGGTCCGGTCGGTCGCGCCGGACGGCGTGGACGCGGTGTTCGACGCGGCGGGCTTCGGTGTCTTGGGTGAGTCCGTCGAACTGCTCGGATCACCCGACCGGCTGATCACGATCGCGGACCCGGCGGCGTACGCCCAGGGGCTGAAGTTCTCGGCCGGTGGGGAAGAAAGCGCGGCGGTGCTTGAGGATCTGGTCGCGCGCGGGTTGAAGCTGAAGCTGGGCTCCGGCTACGCGCTCGCCGATGCCGCCGAGGCGCACCGGGAGAGCGCGACCGGTCACGCGGGCGGGAAGATCACGCTGGTCTTCGACTGACAGCCGCGCGAGCCCACCGGTTGCTGCGATGAAGGGGCCTTTCATTGCAAAATTCGCGATGAAAGGCCCCTTCATCGCACGCGTGAGGTGCTGAGCGGGACTTTCGCGACCGGAGCGAGGCGATGCCGGGTCGAGGGGGTCGTGGGGGGGGGTTTTGGGTTTTGCCCCCCAACCCCCCCCCCCCCCCCCCCCCCCCCCTCTGTATGAAAGGGGAGGAGGTCGTGTTGTCCACAAACTCCTAACCCACCCAACACCAACCAAGGAACCGACGTGCCCCCC
>NZ_JBWKEA010000001.1:1826203-1931411 GCF_056435685.1 Amycolatopsis sp. NPDC043885 | reverse complement strand
GGAAGCCGGACCCTTTTTCCCCAAAAGTCTTTTCTTCGGTTTTTCGTTTTCTTCTTTGGGGGGGGGAGGGGGGGGGGGTGGGGGGGGGGGGGGGGTGGGGGGGGGTTTTGGGGGGGAAAACCCAAAACCCCCCCCCACGACCCCCTCATGAAATCGCCCATCCGGGCATCAATCAGACATTGAGTCAGCGAAAAGTGTCCTTTGTGGACACTCAGGGGCACAGTCGGCTCCGATCGGCCAGTCCAGAACCACGGCCGCGAAGGCCGCCTCTGCCTTGAGTCAGCGAAGGGGTCCTTCACCACAGAGGCTCGGTCACGCCACATTTGCCTTACCCCTCAATATCAACGACAGCGGACGCGGCGGAGCCGCGGATCAGGACCTTGTCATCGAAGCCCCCAGAGATGCCCTGGACGATGAACCGGCTGGGCGGCTCCACCGCAAGCAGGCAGGAAAGAGCCGCCTAAAGCCGAACCCTTCAGATCCGGACGACACGCTCGGAAGCCCAAGTCTCGTAGCTACGAAACCGGTCACGGCCGGCAGCCATCTCGACCGCGCCGCGGAGCTCCTGCCGCACGAAGCGCACTCGAACCTGCGACGCACCCGACTTTCGGCACAGCAGTGAAAACGGAGACGAAATGGAGCCCAACAGGGCAAAATCAAATGTGAACAACGCTCACATAACGTGCCATATCGGCAGGTCAGTAGCTATTTTGATCTTGAGCCGCCAAGGGGGCTCGAACCCCTGACCTTCTGTTTACAAGACAGATGCTCTACCAGCTGAGCTATAGCGGCCGTGCCCAGGGCAGCCCGGGCATGGCCAGTATATCGGCGCCCGTTCAGCCGTCCGCAGGGCGCACCCAGGGCTCTCCGGCGACGGTCCGGAAGGCGTGCGCGAACGTCACGGCGGTCCCCGGATCGCGGCGGTCGGCGGCGTAGTACCAGTTCATCCGGACGGCTTGCGGGGTCACTTCGAGGACGCCGGGGCCATGCGAGTCGAGCTCGACGAAGCGCACGTGCGGGTTCAGCACGCGGATCGCGGCCTCCACCTTCAGCGAGCCGGTCCGCGGCGGGACTCCGAGCTGCTCGTCGATGTTGTCCGAGGTGACCGACGGGCAGACGAACTCCACGGCGACGCTCGTCCCGTCCCTCGGCACGTCGTTCGCCCACGACGAGTGGACGTCGCCGGTCAGGAACACCGTGTTGCCCCGGCCCTGTGCCGCGATGGTGTCGAGGACCCGGCGACGGTCGGCGGCGCAGCCGTCCCACTGGTCGGTGTTCACCGTGGTCGGCTGGCCGTCGAGCAGATCGTCGAGCGCGAGCCGTTCGCGGGTGGGCAGTGCGGGGATCTTGATCGGCGTGACCATCACCGAGTTCCCGATCAGATTCCAGGACGCGGTCCCGCGCGCGAGGCCATCCGGGAACCACCGCCGTTGCCCGGCGCCGAGGATGGCGCCCTCCACCGAAACCTGGCCGGACTGCCGGGTCCGGTACGTCCGCAGGTCCAGCATGGTGAGGTCGGCCCGCTTTTCGAAGCTCCAGCCCGAACTTCAGCCGCCGGTACAGCCGGTCGCCGCGGTGCCGCACCGGCATCCATTCGAAGTACGCCTGGTGCGCGGCCCGCATCCGGTCGTGCCAGCGTCCCTCGGTCGCCGGATCGTGTGACGGCGACCCGCCGGACCAAGCGTTGTCGGCGGCCTCGTGGTCGTCCCAGGTCGCGACCATCGGGTGACGGGCGTGCAGCCGTCGGAGGTGTTCGTCGGTCTTGTACATCGCGTGGCGTTGCCGGTAGTCCCCCAGGGTGATCAACTCGTTGGGCGGTACCGAAGGCCGAAGATCACCCGCAGGGTTGGGATTCCCTTCGTAGAGGTAGTCACCCAGGTGAATGAAGGCGTCCAGATCGTCGCGGTCGGCCAGGTAGCCGTAGGGGGCGAAGTGACCGACAGCCCAGTTGGCGCACGAGACCACGCCGAGCCTCAGGCTCGCGAGGTCCTCGTCGTGCGAAGGCGCGGTGCGTGTGCGCCCGGACGGCGAGACCTTCCCCTGAGCCGTGAAGCGGTACCAATACTCCGTCGACGCGCACAGCCCGCCCGCCGTCACCTTCACCGTATGGTCGCGTTCCGGCCCCGTCCGGACGTGACCGCGAGCGACGACGCGCGCGAATCCGGCGTCTTCGGCCACCTCCCACCGGACGTCCGCCGTCACCCCTTTTCCGGATCCCGGAACCGCGTCCGGCGACGGCGTGACACGGGTCCAGAGGAGGACCGAATCGGGCATCGGATCGCCCGACGCCACCCCATGCGCGAAAACCGGGGCCTCCGCCCCGCTAGATGCCCCCGAAAGGGTGAATGTCGCCGCTGTTCCGGCGGCGGTGAGCCCGGCCGCGCGAAGAACGGATCGCATGCTCACGGAGGACGCCATGGCATGCAGTGTGCCGTAAACCGGCGTGCCCGCGACGATCTTCCTCCGACGTGGTGGACGCCACTTCGGGTTTCCTGCAACGGTCGAGGCACCGGCCCCGATGCTCCTCGGGAAAGTCCCTCGAACCAGAGTGAGGAGGTGGATCGATCATGAAGATCAACGAGCACACCAAGGGAGCCCAGCGCGGCGAACGCGGTGCCGAAAAGAACCAGGACGAAACACCCGAACGTGGCGAATGGCTGCTGGAAGCGCCGCGCCAGCGTGACGGAGAGCGATCGATCCCCCAGGCTCGCTCGCACCGGCCGAATCTGCTGCGCCGCCGCGCCTGGCAGATCCTCGAGGCGCCGACGGCGGAGCAGCCCGCCGTCGAGACCGACGAGGCTATGGGCCCGAAGCCGCCCGACGACTCGACGGTCAACTTCGTCCTGGACCTCGCCCTGCGTATCGGCGAGGTCCAGATGTCGAGTGGCGCCGGCGCCTCCGACGTCACGGCGACGATCATCGCGCTGACCTCCGCGCTCGGCCTCCCGCACTGCGAGGTCGACGTGATCTTCACGTCGATCACGGTGACCTGCCACCGCGGCACCGACATGGCCCCGGTCACGGCGCTGCGCGTGGTCCGCTCGCGCAGCCTCGACTACACGCGGCTCACCCAGACCGAGACGCTGGTCCGCCGGATCGTCCGCGGCAACATCGGCGCCGAAGAGGCCCAGCAGGAACTCCAGCGGATCACCACCGCGCCACACCCGTACCCCCGCTGGGTGGCCACGGCCGCCTGGGGTGGGCTGGCCGCGTTCATCACCCTGATCCTCGGCGGCAGCCTCGACGTCGCCCTGGTCGCGCTGGTGATCAGCGCGGTCATCGACCGCCTCGGCCGCTTCCTCAACCGCTTCGCGCTGCCGTTCTTCTTCCAGCAGGTGGTCGGCGGCCTGGTCGCGACCCTGTCCGCGATGGCCATAGTCAGCAGCAACCTGCTCACCACGGACAAACCCACGCTGGTCGTCGCGGCGGCCGTCACCGTGCTGCTGTCCGGTCTCTCCACGGTTTCCGCCGTGCAGGACGCCATCACCGGCTATTACGTCACGGCGGCCGGGCGCACGATGGAAACCGCGCTGATGAGTGCCGGGCTGATCGCGGGCGTGGTGCTCGCGCTGAAGATCGCGGTGCTGCTCGGTCTCCCGCTGACGCCGCTGCCCGAGGTCGTCTCGTCGACGCCGCAGGACCTGCCGATCATCATCCTCGGCAGCGTCGGCGCGTCGGCCTGCTTCGCGCTGGCCTCGTACTCGACGCTGCGCGCGATGATCGTCGCGGGAGCGGCGGGCGCCATCGGCGGCGCGGTCTACGGCGCCTTGATGCTGACCGACTTCCAGGCCGTCAGTTCGTCCGCCGTCGCCGCCACGCTGGTCGGTTTCTGCGGCGGCGTGCTGGCCAGGCGGCTCAAGGTGACGCCTCTCGTGGTGGCTGTGTCCGGCATCACGCCCCTTCTCCCCGGCCTCTCCACCTATCGTGGTCTATACCAATTGGGCGTCGAGCCCGGCGGGAACATCTCGACGCTGATGACCGCGGTCGCGATCGGGCTTGCCCTGGCAGCGGGTGTGGTACTCGGCGAATACCTGGCGCAGCCGGTGCGCACGGGGCTCGGCAGGCTCGAACGCAAGTTCGCCGGGCCGAGGATGGCGGGCCCGATGGAACCCGCCGAACGACGCTTGGAGTGACCGCTCGGCGACCGGCCGTGGCCTCCTCGCGCGATAGGGTTTCCGCTTAGGGCAGCGACCCGCGAATCGAGGGAGCGGCTGGTGGACGAAGTGATTGCCGAGACGAGCAGAACGGCCTCCGCGGATTTCGTGGTGGTGGCGAACCGGCTCCCGGTGGACCTCGAACGGACCGCCGACGGAAGCAGGCGCTGGACGGCGAGCCCTGGCGGGCTGGTGTCCGCGCTCGAACCTTTCCTGCGGTCACGCAAGGGAGCCTGGGTCGGGTGGCCGGGTGTGCCCGACGTCGACGTCGAGGAGTTCGACGACGACGGCCTGGTCCTGCACCCGGTCTCCCTGACGTCGGACGACGTCCGCGACTACTACGAGGGCTTCTCCAACGCGACGCTTTGGCCCCTGTACCACGACGTGGTGGCACGGCCGGTGTTCGACCGGAGCTGGTGGGAGTCCTACGTCCGGGTGAACCGGCGCTTCGCCGAGGCGAGCGCCAAGGTCGCCGCCGAGGGCGCGACCGTGTGGATCCAGGACTACCAGCTGCAGCTGGTCCCGGCGATGCTCCGCGAACTGCGTCCCGACCTCCGGATCGGGTTCTTCCTGCACATCCCGTTTCCCCCGGTCGAGTTGTTCATGCAGATGCCGTGGCGGACCGAGATCGTCCGCGGCCTGGTCGGGGCCGATCTCGTCGGGTTCCACCGGCCGGGTGGCGCGCAGAACTTCCTCTGGCTGGCGCGGCAGCTGGCAGGCCTCGAGTCCAGCCGCGGCGCGGTCGGCATCCGCACCCGCCCCGGCCTGATGCAGGTCGGCGACCGCACGGTGCGGGTCGGCGCGTTCCCGATCTCCATCGACGCCATCGGCCTCGACAGACTCGCCAAGACCAAGGGCGTCGCCGAACGCGCCGCCCAGCTGCGGCGCGACCTGGGCAATCCGAAGAAGGTCCTGCTCGGCGTCGACCGGCTCGACTACACCAAGGGCATCGACCTGCGGTTGCAGGCGCTGCACGAGTTGCTGCACGAAGGCCGCGTCCGCCCGGAGGACGTCACGTTCGTCCAGCTGGCCACCCCGAGCCGTGAGCGCGTCGAGCACTACCAGCGGATGCGCGGCGACATCGAGCAGATGGTCGGGCGGATCAACGGCGAATTCGCCCGCGTGGGTCACCCGGTCGTGCATTATCTACACCAGTCCGTGAACCGGACTGAGCTGGCCGCGTTCTTCTCCGCGGCCGACGTCATGGTGGTCACTCCCCTGCGTGACGGGATGAACCTCGTCTGCAAGGAGTACGTCGCCTGCCGCCACGACCTGGGCGGCGCGCTCGTGCTTTCGGAGTTCGCCGGCGCCGCGGCGGAGCTCACCAGCGCGCTCCTGGTCAACCCGCATGACCTGGACGGGGTGAAGAACGCCTTGGAGACTGCCATTACGCTCGACCCCGCAGAGGGACGCCGCCGTATGCGCGCCATGCGTCGACAGGTCCTCACGCATGACGTCGACCGCTGGGCGCGCTCGTTCCTCCAAGCGCTCGGTGCCGAACCGGCCGACTGATTCCCCCAACCCCCGCTACGTTCCCGAGGAGAAATCGTTGACCGCCGAGGCACTGCCCGCCGAGCTGCGGCGCGCGATCGTCCAGGTCGCGCGCACCCCGCGGTTGCTGGTCGCCTGCGACTACGACGGCACGCTGGCTCCGATCACGGCCAATCCGGACGAAGCCCGGCCGCTGCCGGAATCGGTAGGCGCGCTCAGGTCGCTGGCCGGCCTGCACGAGACGACCACCGCCGTCATCTCCGGCCGCGCGCTGCGTGATCTCGCCACCCTGTCCCGTCTCCCGGCCGAGGTGAACCTGGTCGGCAGCCACGGGTCCGAATTCGACATCGGCTTCATCCACGCGCTCGACGACAAGGCCCGCGAGCTGCACAGACGACTCGAAGCCGAGCTGGAGAACCTGGTGCTCGACGTACCGGGCGTCTCGCTCGAGGTCAAGCCCGCGAGCATCGCGGTGCACGTCCGCCGCGCCGAGCACGAGGCGGGCCGCCGGGTCCTGCGCGACGTCCACAATGGACCCGCGCAATGGGAGGGCGTGTCCACGACCGACGGCAAGGAGGTCGTCGAGCTCGCGGTCGTCCAGACGGACAAGGGCCGCGCGCTGGACACCCTGCGCCACCAGGTCGGCGCGACGGCCGCGGTCTTCCTCGGCGACGACGTCACCGACGAGAAGGCGTTCGCACGGCTCTCCGGCCCGGACCTCGGCGTGAAGGTCGGCGACGGCGAAAGCCTCGCGCAATACCGGGTCCCGGACACCGTCGACGTCGCGATGGCGCTCGCCTTCCTCCTCGAAGAGCGGCGTAACTGGCTGTACGGCGAGCAGGCGCCGCCGATCGAGCGGCTTTCCATGCTGGCCAACGAACGTTCGGTCGCGCTGGTCACGCCGGACGCCCGGCTGACCTGGCTGTGCCATCCCGGGCCCGACGCGCCCGCGATCTTCGCGGACCTGCTCGGCGGGGCCGGCGCCGGACACTTCTCGATCAGGCCGCACCGCAACGGCCTGCCGCTCGGGCAGCGCTACCTGCCTAACACGATGACGGTCGAGACCCGCTGGTCGCGGCTGCTCGTCACCGACTACCTCGAGCCGGAGAGCCCCGCGCACCGCACGGATCTCGTCCGGGTGATCTCGGGTGAGGCGGCGGCGGAGATCGTGTTCGCGCCGCGGCCCGAATTCGGTGGTGTGCCGGTGAAGCTGGTCGCCCAGGGCGATGGGATCCTGGTGCAGGGCACCTCGGAACCGTTCGCGCTGCGCTCGCCGGGCGTGGAGTGGGAGATCACCTCCGACGGCATGAACGACACCGCGACGGCGCTCGTCACCCCGACCCCGGACAACCCGGTGGTACTCGAACTCCGTTGCGGCACCTCGGACCTCGGCGCGCACGAACTGTCCGAAGTGGATCGGCGGGCCCGTGCGGGCGAGTACTGGAGCACCTGGGCGCGGACGCTCAAACTGCCCGGCGTCCAGACCGACCTCGTCGGCCGCTCGGCGCTCACGCTGCGCGGGCTGGTGAACACCGACACCGGCGGCGTGCTCGCGGCGGCGACGTCCTCGCTGCCGGAGGAGATCGGCGGCGTCCGGAACTGGGACTACCGCTATTGCTGGATCCGTGACGCGGCCATGACCGTGCGCGAACTGGTCCACCTCGGCTCGATCGAAGAGGCGGAAGGCTACCTCCGCTGGCTGCACGGCGTACTGTCCACTTTGGCCGGTCCGGAACGGCTGCACCCGCTGTACACGTTGGCGGGCAGCGTGATCGGCGCCGAAGCGGTCATCGAGTCGCTGCCCGGGTACGCCGGTTCGCGGCCGGTCCGCGTCGGCAACCTGGCGAACCACCAGGTCCAGCTGGACGTGTTCGGCCCGGTCGTCGAACTCGTGCAGACGTTGGCGGCGGCGCGCGGCGAACTCCGCGACGAGGACTGGCAGATGGTGCGCGCGATGGCCGAGGCCGTCACGCGGCGCTGGAACGAGCCGGACCACGGCATCTGGGAGGAGCGGCACGTGCCGCGCCACCGGGTGTACTCGCGGGTGATGTGCTGGGTGACCATCGACAGGGCGATCAAACTGGGCGAGATCTACGGCCGCGAGGTGCCGGGCGCGTGGCCTTCGCTGCGTGACGAGATCGCCGCGGACGTGCTGGAGAAGGGCTGGAACGAAGAGGTCCAGGCCTTCACGACCGCTTACGACGGAACGGATCTCGACGCCGCGTCGCTGTTCGTCGGGCTGACCGGGCTGATCGATCCGGCCGACCCGCGGTTCCAGTCCACGGTGACCGCGATCGAGGCGGAACTGCGCAGCGGGTCCACTGTGTACCGTTACCGCCGCGACGACGGCCTTCCCGGCGGCGAGGGTGGTTTCCACATCTGCGCGGCCTGGCTCATCGAGGCGTACCTGCTCACGGGGCGGCGCACCGAGGCCGAGGAACTGTTCACGCAGATCGTCGACGCCGCGGGCCCGACCGGGCTACTGCCCGAGCAGTTCGACCCGATCGCGGAGCGCTCGCTGGGCAACCACCCGCAGGCGTACTCGCACATCGGGCTGATCCGCTGCGCGAACCTGCTTTCCCAGTAGCCCGCGCTTCCTGACGTTCGGGGCCGCGGTGTCTGTTCTCAAGGTCGTGAAGGCCTCCTTCCCTACACTCAAGGTAGGGAAGGAGGCCTTCACGGCACCTCCGGACCGCAGGCGATGCGGGGAAGTCCCCTTCAGCCGCCGGCGACCGACGGGATGATCTGGACTTCCTTCACCCCGTCGAGAGAGGTCTTGGCACCGTCGAGACGGCGGCACTCCTCACCGTCCACATAGAAGTTCACGTAGCGCCGCAGCGCGCCGGTTTCGTCGCGCAGACGGCGTTCCAGCGCGGGGAACCCGGCGCCGAGCGAGTCCAGGACGCCGTCGAGCGTCGAAGCCTCGACTTCGAGCGCGCCGCGGCCGTCCGCGAGCGGCCGCAGCATCGCGGGCAGCAGGACCCGGACCACCTAGACCACCTGGGCCCGCACGCACAGCACGTCCGGCAGATGCGCGGCCACCTGATGCCAGGTGTCGCCTTCATCGGGGCTCGCCCACACTTCACCGGATCGCGTGCCGAAGTAGATGCCGTCCCGCGAATCGACGCACATCCCGTCCCGCAGCACTCCCGCGTAGAAACCCTTGTCCGGCAGGCCGTTTCCGAGCCCCGTCCAGGTCTCGCCCGCGTCCTCGCTGCGGTAGACCCGGCAGCGGCCCTCCGGCGGGAAGCGGAGAACGTCGGCCACCAAAGGGAAGTTGTAGACGGTGTCCGGTTTGGACGGATGGACGACCATGGCGAAGCCAAAGTCGTTCGGCAGGCCGCCCGCGATCGACTTCCACGTCTTCGCGTCGTCGTCGCTGCGGTACACACCGCCGTGGTTCTGCAGGAAGAACCGCTCGGGGCGCGACGGATGCATCGCGACCTTGTGCACGCACTGCCCGAATTCGGGCTCCTCGCCGGGCAGGAAACCGGCGCTGATCCCGCGGTTGGACGCCGTCCAGCTCTTGCCGCCGTCCTCGGTGCGGTAGACCCCGCCCGTCGACATGGCGACGGTGATCCGCCCTGGATCCGTGGGATGCGGCAGGATCGTGTGGATCATCTGGCCGCCGCCACCGGGAGTCCAGTGTGGACGGTGCTCGTGATCCCAAAGCCCGCGCACCAGCTCGAAGGTCTCTCCGCCGTCCTCGGACCGGAACAGCGCCGACGGCTCGACACCGGCGTAGATGACGTCACCGGCGAGCACGATCTGCCAGATGCCTTCGAGCGCGGTCTCCGTGCCGGCGGGGAAGGCGACCGGCGCGCGATCGGGTTCGGACCAGGTCTCGCCGAAGTCCTCCGACGTCGCGATGGTCGGGCCGAAGTGTTCGTTGACCGCGGCCGCGTAGACCTTGGAGGGGGCCAGCGCGACCGCTCGGACGGCCTCCATGGGGAACTTCGGTTCGGAGATTTCCCAGTTCTCGCGGTCCTCGCTGCGGGCGAGGAACAAGCCCTTCCTGGTACCGATCCCCAGCTGGAACTCCACGACGCCATCCTCTCGGTCGACACTGTGACTCAGGTCACCGTACTACCGGAAGCGCGTGAAGGCGTCGCGCCGGCTGCTGTCCAAGGGGTCGTGGCCCTCGCCTTCTCGGGAGAACGAGGGTCACAGACGAACAGCCGGCGCGACGGGTTCCGGGGGCGGTCAGGTCCCGCTGATCAGGCGCAGCGCCAGATCGGGGCTGAACTGACCGGCTTCGACGTTCGGCGCGATCCCGCATTTACCGTCGGAGTCACCGGGCACCTTGACCCAGAGCAGCATCTCGGCGCCGCCGCCGGTCTGCGAGGTCGCCCCGAGCTTGCGCCCGGCCGGGTTGCACCATTCGGAGCCCAGCGGGCCGTTGCCGTTGCGGCTGGTGTCGATCACGAACGGCTTGGTGTAGCCGTACTTGCTCGACAGCGCGGCGCTGACGGCCTTGCCGTAGTTCGCCGAGTCGGCGGTGGTCTTGTAGTTCGACACGTTGATCGCGAGACCGCGGATCGACTTCACTCCGACGGCGTTGAGCCGGTCGGCCATGGTCGCGGCGGGGATCCAGGTCGAGTTGCCGCCGTCCATGTACGCCCAGGTGTTCGGCGCCTTGGCGGCGAACTGCTCGGCGGCGTACCTGAGCAGGTCGAGGCGGGTCTGGCGCTCGCCGACGGGCAGGCAGTCGACCTGCGCGAGCGCGTCCGGCTCGATGACGACGACCGCGGGCTTGCCGCCGATACCGTCGGCGAAGTTCGAGATCCAGGTCCGGTACGCCTCCGGGCTGCCCGCGCCGCCACCGGAGTGACCACCGCAGTCGCGGCCGGGGATGTTGTAGGCGACCAGGATAGGCAGCTTGTCGGCCACGTCGGCGGCGTAGGTGTAGCCGTCGACGGCGGTCTTGACGTTCCCGCTCCAGTTGCCGAACCAGCGCGCGCCCGCCTTGGTGGAGATGGCGGCCTTGATCTTGTCGGCGGTGCCGCCCGGGTGATCCCGCACCCAGACCGCGGGGTTGGAGTTCGGGTCGACGTAGAAGCCGTTGGTCTTCTCAAGGGGGTTGCCGTCGGCGGCCTGGGCCGGCGCGGCGATGAGGGCCAGCAACGAGGCGGCCAGCAGACCGAGCGTCTTGATGCGCATGCCCACCAGCCTCGAGCCCTCCCGTACAAGATTCGTACAACCCCCGCGTTTCGTCCTCTGAATGCGGTCCTTGCGCGTGCAAGTAACGCATTCAGAGGACGAAAAGCGGCAAGGGTCAGGCCGAGTACCCCTTCGGCGGGATCAGGGTGGCGAGCTGGTTGAAGGTGAGCCAGTAGATCTGGTTGCCGCCGAAGTTGGCCGGGTCGGCGATCTTCACCGTCATGTTGTCGCTGTTGTAGCCGATGATCGTGAAGTAGTGGTAGATCGTGTAGTTCGGGTAGCCCGGCGGGTGGTTGTTCGCCGGGGCGACGATGTTCGCGACGATCGCGTAACCGTTGTTGACGTCCAGCACGATGTCGCGCCACAGGAGATCGCGCTGCGCCTGGGTCGGAGGGTCGTTCGGCATCTCCTTGGTCTCGTACCAGCCACCGGCGACGTGGTTGTTGAGGACGCGGGTGACCTGCCCGATCCAGTCGGTGCCGTTGGTGCTGGTCGGCAGCTCGTTCGCGAGCTGCTGCTGGCTCGGCGGGTTGCCGTTCTTCGCCGAAATGGCGATGCGAGTGGCGGCCGGGCCGCACCAGTACCCGGTCTCCTGGATCTGGTACTGGATGTTGAGCTCCGCGGCCGCCCTGACCCCTTCGACCTTGGCGGGCGGCGCCATCGACTTCACGAAGTCGGGCGCGGGTACGACGTTCTCGCCTTGGGCGACGGCCGCCGCGGGAGCGGTGATCAGTGCGGACACCGCGAGCGCGGCCACGACCGCGGTCCTGAGTCGACGCATGGTAATCCTTCCCCAGTTTCACTTTTGAATGGTGAATACTGAACATGATCTCCGGTCCCGCGCCTTTTGCCTACGGCGTCACCTGCGCTTTCCCTGTTCGGCCTACGACGAAAGTAGGATCGGATGAACGCTCCGGGGGTCATCGGGCAATAGCGATCGTGCAGGTGATGAAAGACGATCACGAGCAGGCCGGCACGCGCGGGCTGGACAGGCCGGATCTCGGTGGTCCGGATCCCGCACCCGTCTTCGGTCTGCTCTTCGACGCCCACGCGGCCCCGCTCCAGCGCTATCTGGCGCGCCGCGTCGGCACGGAGACCGCGCACGACCTCGTCGCCGAGACGTTCCTCGTGGCGCTCCGGCGACGCGAGACGTATCGCCCCGAGGCAGGCACGGCGCGCGCGTGGCTCTACGGGATCGCGACGAACTTGCTGCGCCACCACGTCCGCACGGAGACCAGGGCGCTCAACGCCACGGCCCGGCTCGCGGCCGCCGACCAGACGGTCACGGCCGGACACGACGGCCGCGTCGCCGAGCGGGTCGACGCCCAGTCCCGCGCGGCCCAGCTGGCGGGCGCACTGGCCGAACTGAGCGTCGCGGACCGCGACACCCTGCTGCTGGTCTCGTGGGCGGGGCTGGATCCCGGCGAGGTCGCCGAGGCCTTGGGAATTCCCGCCGGGACGGTCAGATCGCGGCTGCACCGGATCCGAAGATGGTTGCGCGCCAACGCACCGGAGTCCACAAAGGACGATTCAAGGAAAGAGGAGGAGGGCGAAAGTGCACGGCGGTAGCATCCGGAAGGTGTGGTCCGAGGCCGAACTCGACGAAGCGCTGGCCGGCCTCCACGCCGAGCCGGAAACCCGGCAGGACGAACTTTCCCGCGCCAGGGCGGCGCTCCTGCGCGCCGCCGGCGACGTCGAGGACGAACTCCTTCCCGTGACCGCGCCGCCGGTGAAGAAGCGGCCGGGCGCTTGGCGATGGATCGCGGCCGCGGCCGCCGCGGCACTGGTGTCCGGCGGCGGGATCGTGGTGACGAACGTCCTCACCGGCGACGACGGCCCGGACCCCGCGGCCCATTCGACCGTCACCCAGGGCGAAGACGCCCTCGAAGTCCTCCACGGCGACGACTTCCCGATCCGGGACGACCAGTTCCGGCTCGTCACCGAGTCCACGTGGACCACCCATGTCACCAAGACGGGGCTCGTCTACCAAACCCACGAGATCCTCGAACGCTGGCTGCCGCCGCGCAGCTGGATGCCGATCAAGACGCGCTTCACCGGAACCGGCGAGATCCGCTGGGTCAAGGGCGACTACCAGACGGCCAAGGCCCTTGGCGAAACACTTCCGGGCCCGTCGTCACACGTCACCGTGGCGGATGCCCGGCCGCCGCGAACCACCACCACGGCACAGGTGCCTCCGCCGGTGAAGACCTCCGAGGATCGGCTGCCGTCGGAAAGCGGGTGGACCGACCCGACGCCGGAGTTCCTCGCCGAACTGCCCGCCGACCCGACGAAGCTGTCCGAACGGCTCCGCCGTGACGGCCTCTGGCCGGACGGCCGCTCACCGGAGCAGGTGAACTCCACACCCGAGATGTTCGAGATGGCCTTCAAAGTCCTCCGTTCCTCCCAGGGCTTCGGCGCGCTGCGGGTGGCACTGTGCAAAGCGCTCGCGAGAATGCCCGGCGTCGACGTGGCGAGCGTGGTCACTCCCGGCGGACGGCCCGCGGTGTCCTTCACGGTCGCGTTGCCGGACCAGACGCGCACGTTCGTCGTCGACCGGGCGACGGCCGCCGTCGTCGGGAATCGCGCCGTCCGGTCCAACGGCCAGGACGAGGGCTGGCCGGGGCTGACCTTGTTCGACACGTCGATCTCCGTGGTGATCACCGAGGACGGCGGTCCCAAGCCCAGCTAGCGCGCGTGCTTGGCGGCGTTGAGCGCGCTTCCGACGTCCGGGACCTCCAGCACCCTGATCCCGGGCGGGATCTTGCCGGAGTCCGGCGGCACCAGCGCGTAGGTGAAGCCGAGGCGGGCGGCCTCCGCGAGCCGCCGCCCGACGCTCGGCACCCGCCGGACCTCGCCCGACAGCCCGACCTCGCCCATCGCGACGAGCTTGGGCGAGAGCGGCGTGTCCCTCGCCGACGAGATCAGGGCCAGCACCACCGCGAGGTCGATCCCGGGTTCGGTGATCTTCATGCCGCCGACCGTCGCCACGTAGACGTCCTTGTCGCCGACCTTGATGTTCGCCCGCTTCTCGACCACGGCCAGCACCATCGCGACACGTGCCGAATCGAGGCCGCTCACCGCGCGCCGGGGCTGCGGTGACTGGGTCGCCGACACGAGCGCCTGCACCTCGCCCAGCAGCGGCCGCTTGCCCTCCATGGTCACCGTGACCGCGGTGCCCGCGACCGGCTCCGCGGTGTGGCTGAGGAACAGCCCCGACGGATCCGGCACGCCGACGATGCCCTCCTCGACCAGTTCGAAACAGCCGATCTCGTCGGCGGCGCCGAACCGGTTCTTGATGCCGCGCAGCATCCGCAGCGTCGAATGTTTGTCGCCCTCGAACTGCAGGACCACGTCGACCAGGTGCTCCAGCACGCGCGGCCCGGCGACCGAGCCGTCCTTGGTGACGTGGCCGACCAGCACGATCGGCAGCCCGCGCTCCTTGGCCAGCGCGACCAGCCCGGAGGTGACCGCGCGGACCTGGGTGACGCCGCCCGGCGCGCCCTCCACCTGCGGCGAGGCCATGGTCTGGACGGAGTCGACGATCAGCACACCCGGCTTGACCGCGTCGACATGCCCGAGGATCGCGGAGAGATCGCTCTCGGCCGCGAGGAACATCTCGTCGTGGACGTTGCCGGTGCGCTCGGCGCGCAGGCGCACCTGCCCCGCCGACTCCTCGCCGGTGACGTACAGCGCGCGGCCCGCGGTGGCCGCCCATTGGTAGGCGACCTCCAGCAGGAGGGTCGATTTGCCGACACCGGGCTCGCCCGCGAGCAGGATTACCGCGCCCGGCACGAAGCCTCCACCGAGTACCCGGTCCAGCTCGGAGACGCCGGTGGGCTTCGCGCGCGCCGTCTCGACGTCCACCTCGCCGATCGGGCGCGCCGGGGCGCTGGGCGCTCCCGCCGCGACCCTGGCTATCGCGGGACGGGCGTCGCCGCGTTCCTCGATGGTCCCCCACGCCTGACATTCCGGGCAGCGCCCGACCCACTTCGGCGCCTCGTATCCGCATTCACCGCAGCGGTAGGTGCTGCCTTTCTTGACCACCCCGCGAGGCTAGCGGCCACCACCGACAAACCCCGGCAGCGACGCAAGTACGGGAAGGCCCCCTTCATCGCGCCTGGCGCGATGAAGGGGGCCTTCCCGTACTTGCGAGGACTTAGTGCCCGCCGCCCTTGGCTTCCTTCTCGGGCGCGGGCGCCCTGCTGCCCGGGTGCGACGGCGCCGCGACCGGCAGGTCCACCGTGATCGAGCCGGAGTTCTTGAAGACGAAGGTGACCTTGATGGTCTGGCCCGCCCACACCGGCTGCTTCAGCCCCTGCAGCTCGATCGTGGCCTTGCCCACCTGGTCCGGCGCGTTGGTCGTCTCCGGGCCCGCGGACGGCGTGACCGTCCCGGCGGAGCTCGACGACGGGGCGCCGGACGACGAGGGGGCACCCGAGGACGACGCCGGCGCGGAGGACGGGGCGCTCGTCGGGGCGACCTCCTTGGTCGACTCGACCGCGTCGGACGGGCCGATCACGAGCGCGTGGCTCGCGGCGACGACCTTGGACCCGGTGATCTTGGCGTCACCGGTGGCGGCTTCGGAGGAGACGGAGACGAGCTCGTCGTCCAGCTTGCCCTGGTTCACGATGGTCAGCGTCAGCGGCGCGGCGGAACCGGCCGGGTACGCCTGCCCCTCGGCCGGGAACTGGAGCGCGGCGTTCCGCAGCACCAGGTCCTTCGCCTGCGCGTACGTCCCGTTGACCGCGGGCTGCTGCGAGTCGGTCTGGGTGATCTGACCAGCACCGCAGCCGGCGAGCACGAGCGCGGCGCCGAGCGCCAGCACACCTGCGCCGAACACGCGACGATTCTGCAGCCTCACGTCGGAGTCCTTCCATCTCACGGCCTCTTCACCGCGAAGACTAGCCGGGCGCCTTCGCGGGCCAAGAACCCGGTGCGTGTTGACACCCCACCAATGCGGTGACGTGCCCAAGATCAACCGTCCACAAAGGATTTGGAAATCGTTCGCTTCTCACCAGCGTGAGCATGGGCGAATTGGGTTTGTCAACCCCCGGGCGGAGCACCGTCAGGCCGCTGACCTGCGACGACGATCGCGGGCCGCTAGGTGGGCCTCGTCGGCACGTGCTAAGATGAATTCAGCGAAAGGGGCAGAGGACACATGGTTTTCAAGGTCGGAGAGACCGTCGTCTACCCGCACCACGGTGCCGCACTCATCGAAGCCATCGAGACCCGCGTGATCAAGGGCGAGGAGAAGAAGTACCTCGTCCTCAAAGTCGCGCAAGGGGATCTTACGGTTCGCGTGCCCGCTGACAACGCCGAGATCGTCGGCGTTCGTGATGTCGTCGGGCAAGAAGGACTGGACAAGGTTTTCGACGTTCTGCGTGCTCCGCACACCGAAGAGCCCACCAACTGGTCTCGTCGGTACAAGGCCAACCTCGAGAAGCTCGCCTCCGGCGATGTGAACAAGGTGGCCGAAGTGGTGCGCGACCTCTGGCGGCGAGAGAAGGACCGCGGACTTTCAGCCGGCGAGAAGCGCATGCTGGCGAAGGCGCGGCAAATTCTGGTCAGCGAGCTGGCGCTCGCGGAGGGCACCGACGAGGACAAGGCTGAAGTCCTCCTCGACGAAGTTCTGGAAACCGCGACAGTCTGAACCGGCGGGTGTCCCACGCCAGGTGAGGCTGCGGGGGATACCTCTACGATCGCGCACATATGAGCACCGTCCATATGAGCACAATCGCGTTCGTCACTGTCGTTCGGCACCATGCCTCCGACGCGGAGCTCGCTCTCGCGCCGGTCAATGGTGAAGCGCTACTCACGCACACTGTGCGGGGGCTGCTCGCTCTGCCGGATCTCGATCTGGTGGTCGTAGCGGCCCCCGAGCGGTGTGCTGATTTGTTTTCGGCCGCTTTGCGCGGCTTCGAGGAGCGTTGCCGGATAGTACCCGGCGCGTCACTGGAGCATGCTTTCGACACCGTCGAAAAAGAGATCACCGGGAATCCGGTCTTCCTCGTGCACGACGCCTTGCGCGCCTTCACCCCCGCGGACACGATCCGTGCCGTCGCGGAGGCGGTCCGTGCGGGCTCGCCTTTCGTGGTCCCGGTACTTCCGATGGCGGACACCGTGAAGGTGACCGACGCGGCGAAGGTGATCACAGGCACCGAAGACCGCGCATACCTGCGCACGGCCCAAACCCCGCTCGGCTTCACCCGTGAGACTTTTCTCTCGTATGCCGCCGAGCCGTCTCTCGACGGCGCGCACACCATCCCGGGACACCCCGACGCGATGCGCGTCACCAACGCGTTCGAACTGAAACTGGCCGAGGCGATCGCGGTGGCCGGGGCAGCAGAGGAAGTGCTGTGATCCGCGCGGGGCGCCCCTCCCCGATTCCCGAGGTGAGTCGCTAACGTGCGCCCTGGCGACGCGATCGCGGTCGCGCGCAACCGGCGAAGAAAGAGGAAACCCTGTGAGGATCGGCAACGGCGTCGACGTCCACCCCGTCGAGGCGGGCCGCGAATGCTGGATCGCCGGTCTCCTCTGGCCCGGCGTCGACGGTTGCGCGGGCCATTCCGACGGCGACGTCGCGGCGCACGCGTTGTGCGACGCGCTCCTGTCCGCGGCCGGGCTCGGTGACCTCGGCGCGGTGTTCGGCACCGGCGACCCGCGCTGGGCGGGCAAGCACGGCGTCGAGTTCCTCGCGGAGGCGCGGCGCCTGGTCGAGGCGGGCGGTTGGACCGTCGGGAACGCGACCGTCCAGATCGTGGGCAACGCGCCGCGTGTAGGAAAGCGTCGCGAAGAGGCCCAGAAGGTGCTGAGCGAGGCCGTCGGCGGGCCGGTGAGCGTGTCCGGGACGACGACCGACGGGCTCGGCCTGACCGGACGCGGCGAGGGCATCGCGGCGTTCGCGACGGCGCTGCTCCTGCCCTCGCAGGAATAGCCGCCGCCGGGAGCCGGTTCGGGCTGTCATGGCAGTCACACGTCCCGAACCGGTCCGCGAACTGGTGGACGGCAAGAACTTCGCGACCGTGGCCACGCTGGACGCCGACGGCGGCCCGCAGACCTCGGTCATCTGGGTGGGCCTCGACGACGGCGATCTGGTCTTCAGCGCCACCGAAGACCGGCTGAAGGTGCGAAACCTGCGTCGCGATTTTCGCGCGAGCGTGTCGATCACCGACGCGGAGAACCCGTACCGGCACACGCAACTCCGCGGCACGGTCACGATCACCCCGGATCCGGGAAAGACGTTGCCGAAGACGCTCAGCCACAAGTACCTCGGATCGCCGGGAACGTCCGGTGATTAGGCTTCCGGCATGGGTGTGACCTTCAACGACGCGACCAAGAAACTCCTCGACGGCAACAACTTCCCGGTGCTGGCGACCGTCAACGCCGACGGCTCCGCGCAGACGTCCGTGCTGTGGGCGAGGCGGGACGGCGACACGGTGATCTTCGCGACCGTCCGCGGCCGTCTCAAGGAGCGGAACATGGCCAGGGACCCGCGGGTGTCCGTCTCGGTCTTCGACCAGGAGAACCCGTACGACTACGTCGAGATCCGCGGCACCGTGGAGATGACCGACGAGGGCGGGCGCGAGCTGATCAACGAGCTCTCGCACAAGTACCTCGGCAAGGACTACCCGGAGGAGCCTGCCGACGTCGTCCGCGTGCTGGTCCGGATCACGCCCACCAAGATCACCGGCAACGCCGCCTGACACGCGCCATGAAAGGTCCTTTCCTTGCAAAATCTGCAAGGAAAGGACCTTTCATCTCACACGCGAGGGGAGGCAGGAACCCCACGATCGTGGCTAATGTGGAGCCCGTGACCTTTCGCGCTGTGTTGTTCGACTTCTCCGGCACGGTCTTCCGCCTCGAACAGGACGAGACCTGGCTCGCCGACCTCACCGACCACGAGGGCGAGCGGCTCGACATCGAGGCCCAGACCGAACTGATGCGCCGGATGACCGCGCCGGTCGGCCAGGTCGTCGATCTCGACGAGGAGCACCTGCACGCCTGGAACCACCGCGATCGCGACCCGGTGCTGCACCGGAAGGTGTACCTCGAGGTCCTCAAGCAGTCCGGGGTGCCGCACGCCGACCAGGCGGTCGCGCTCTACACCCGGCTGATCGATCCCACCCAGTGGACGCCGTACCCGGACACCGAGGCCGTCCTCAAGGGCGTCTCCGGCAAGGGCGTGAAGCTCGGGGTGCTGAGCAACATCGCCTTCGACATCCGGCCCGCCTTCGGCCGCCGTGGCTGGGACGCCTACGTCGACGAGTTCGTCCTGTCGTTCGAGGTCGGAGCGGTGAAGCCGGAGCCGGAGATCTTCCGCGCGGCCGTCGAGCGGCTCGGGGTCGACCCGGCGGAAACGCTCATGGTCGGCGACAGCGAGGAGGCCGACGGTGCCGCGCGCGAGATCGGCTGCGCGTTCGCGCTGGTAGAGCCCCTGCCGACGACCGAGCGGCCGGACGCCCTGCTCAGCGTCATGCGTGCCCATAACGTGCTGTAATACGGTCACTGCGACACCGCTCACGCCGACCCCGTACCCTTTTAGGGTGGCACTACACCTCTATGACACGGCGACCCGGAGCGTGCGGGAATTCCATCCCGCCCGTAGCGGAACGGCGTCCATGTACGTGTGTGGTGCCACCGTGCAGGGTGTTCCCCACATCGGCCACGTCCGCGGCGCGCTGAACTACGACGTCCTGCGCCGCTGGCTCGTCCACAGTGGACTCGACGTGCTGATGGTCCGCAACGTCACCGACATCGACGACAAGATCCTCACCAAGGCCGCCGCGGCGGATCGTCCCTGGTGGGAATGGGCGGCCACGCACGAGCGCGCCTTCGAGTCGGCGTACGAAGCCCTCGGCTGCTTGCCGCCTTCGATCGCCCCTCGGGCGACAGGGCATGTCACGCAGATGGTCGAGCTGATGCAGCGGCTGATCGACGGCGGGCACGCGTACGCCTCGGGCGGCGACGTGTATTTCTCGGTCAAGGCGTTCGATGGCTACGGCGATCTCTCCGGCCAGAAGCTCGACGAGGTCCAGCAGGGCGAGAGCCTCGGCGAGGGCAAGCGCGACGCGCGCGACTTCACGCTGTGGAAGGCCGCGAAGCCGGGCGAGCCGTCATGGCCGACGCCGTGGGGTCCCGGCCGTCCCGGCTGGCACCTCGAATGCTCGGCGATGGCGACCACGTACCTCGGCGCCGAGTTCGACATCCACGGCGGCGGCGTCGACCTGGTTTTCCCGCACCACGAGAACGAGCGCGCCCAGTCGAACGCGGCGGGTGACCCGTTCGCGCGGTTCTGGCTGCACAACGCCTGGGTGACCATGTCCGGCGAGAAGATGTCGAAGTCGCTGGGCAACACGGTCTCCATCCCGGAGATGCTCAAGGACCACCGGGCGCCCGAACTGCGGTACTACCTGGTCCAGCCGCACTACCGGTCGACGATCGAGTACTCCGACGGAGCGCTCGCCGAAGCCGCGCAGGGTTACCGGCGGATCGAGCAGTTCCTCCGCCGCACGGCGGGCATCACCGGCGCGGTCCACCTCGGCGAGATCCCGGACGGGTTCGCCGCCGCGCTCGACGACGACCTGGCCACTCCGCAGGCGTTCGCAGTGCTGCACAACACCGTCCGCGACGGTAACGCCGCCCTCGACGCGGCCGACAATTCCAAGGCACTCGAAATCGCCGCCTCCGTGCGCGCGATGACCGACGTGCTCGGCCTCGACCCGCTCTCCGCGCGCTGGTCCGAGGCGGGCGGCGATGAGACGCCCACCCGGCAGGCGCTGTCCGAACTCGTGGAAGGGCTGCTCACCGAACGGCAGAAGGCCCGCGCCGAGAAGGACTTCGCCCGTGCGGACGCCGCGCGTGACCGCCTCCAGCAGGCGGGCATCGTGGTGGAGGACACGCCGAACGGTCCACAGTGGACCGTCAAGGACGTCTGACACTTACTCGGTTTCTAGCTCAAGGATTCTCACTGATGGCAGGCAACTCCCGGCGCCAGGGCGCTATTCGCAAGCCCGGCACGAAGAAGGGTCAGGTCGTCGGCTCCGGCGGCCAGCGCCGGAAGGGCCTCGAAGGCAAGGGCCCGACGCCCAAGGCCGAGGACCGGCCCGGCCACAAGGCGTACCGGATGGCCAACGCGCGTGACCGCAAGGACCAGGCGCGGCAGAAGAAGGCCGACAAGCCGGAGCTGATCGCCGGGCGCAACCCGGTGGTCGAGGCGCTGCGCGCCGACGTGCCGGCCACCGCGCTGTACGTCGCGATCAACATCGAGATCGACGACCGCGTGAACGAGGCCGTCCGGCTCGCCGGCGACAAGGGCATCTCGATACTGGAGATCCCGCGCGAGGAACTCGACCGCAAGACCAACCGGGCCATGCACCAGGGCCTCGGCCTGCAGGTCCCGCCGTTCGTCTACGCCGACCCGCGCGACCTGATGGCCGTGGCGAAGGACTCGGGGCAGACCCCGCTGTTCGTCGCGCTCGACGGCGTCACCGACCCGCGCAACCTTGGCGCGGTGATCCGCTCGGCCGCCGCGTTCGGCGCGCAGGGGGTCCTCCTGCCGGAGCGGCGCAGCGCGGGCATGACCGCGGTCGCGTGGCGGACGTCCGCCGGCACCGCGGCCAAGCTGCCGATCGCCGTCGCGACCAACCTGACCCGTCAGCTGAAGGCGTGGAAGGACGACGGCCTGATGGTCGTCGGCCTCGACGCGGACGGCTCGGTGGACATCGACGAGCTCGACCTCGCGGCGGATCCGCTGGTCATCGTGCTCGGCTCGGAAGGCCGCGGCCTGTCCCGGCTGGTGCGTGAGACCTGCGACGCGACCGTGTCGATCCCGATGGCGGCGGGCGTCGAGTCGCTCAACGCGTCGGTCGCTGCCGGGGTGCTGCTGGCCGAGGTGGCGCGCCGCCGTCGGCTCGCGGGACGTGTCTGACCCCCGCACTTCGTCACACGGTGCGGGGTGCGGTGACTCTTGGTGAACCCGCGTCCGCGATCGACGTCGGCCGGGCGGGTTCACGAGTGTGGTCACTTTTCCGGGCCATCTCAGCTCCGCCACCAGGCGCTCAGGCTAGGGTCACCAGCGGATAACGCGTAACCGCCCTGGGGGACCCCGCACCGATGTCGTTCATTTCACCGCTGTTCCTGTGGTACTTCATGCCGGCGGTCCTGCTCGCCGTACTGGTGTGCCCGCGCGGCTGGCGGAACGGCATCGTCGCGGTCGGCAGCCTGATCTTCTACGCCACCGGCGCCGGGCCGTACACGCTGGTCCTGCTCGGCTGCATGGTGGTCAACTTCCTGGCCGGGCCCGCGCTGGAGCCGAACGCGTGGGATCTGCAGAACAAACGGCGCAAGCGGCTGCTACTCGGGGTGATCGGCCTCAACGTCGGCATGCTGCTGATCTGGAAGTACGCGGGGTTCGCGACGCAGCAGATCGCGGCCGTGACGCACTGGTTCGGCGGCGGTTTCCCGGTGGCCGACCTGGTCATCCCGATCGGCATCTCGTTCTACACGTTCCACCACATCTCCTACGTGGTGGACATCTACCGCGGTGAACGCCGCGCGCTGCGCGACCCGGTGTCGTTCGCCGCGTACATCGCGATGTTCCCGCAGCTGGTGGCCGGGCCGATCGTGCGGTTCCGGGAGATCGCCGACCAGCTGCCGCAGCAGCGGTCCCACCGCCTCGACGACATCGCCGCCGGTTTCCCGCGGTTCGCCCTCGGGTTGTGCAAGAAGACGATCATCGCGGACTCGCTCAGCCCGATGGTGGACGCCTGCTTCAACACGCCACCCGACCAGATGACCTTCGCGATCGCCTGGCTCGGCGCGATCGGGTACACGCTTCAGCTGTTCTTCGACTTCTCCGGGTACTCCGACATGGCGATCGGGCTCGGGCGCATGCTCGGCTTCCGGCTACCGGAGAACTTCGCGAGACCGTACTCGTCGGTGACCATCACCGAGTTCTGGCGGCGCTGGCACATGTCGCTGTCGCGCTGGTTCCGCGACTACGTCTACATCCCGCTGGGCGGCAACCGCACCGGCGCCGGGCACACGTACCGGAACCTGTGCATCGTGTTCGTGCTGACCGGGTTCTGGCACGGCGCGCAGTGGACGTTCCTGATCTGGGGCATCTATCACGGCGCGCTCCTGATCGTGGAACGCGCTTTCGGCTACGACGTCACCCCCAAGTCGCAGGCCGCCCGCATCGGCCGCCGCGCGCTGACGCTCGTGCTCGTGGTGTTCGGCTGGGTGTTCTTCCGCGCCAAGGACCTGCCGCACGCGCTCGGCATGATCGGGCACATGGTGCTGCCGGACTTCACGGGCCTCACCGACGTAGTCGAGAGCGCGGTGACCAACCAGCGGCTGGTCATCCTGCTGTGCGCGCTGGCGATCGTGTTCCTGCCCGCGCATCCGGTGACCGGGCCGCTGCTGGAGTCCTCACGGAGCCGCCCCGCGACGGCGCTGCGGATCGGCGTCATGACCGTCGGGCTGGTGTACGCGGCCATCCTGATCGCGACCGGGACGTTCAGCCCGTTCCTCTACTACCAGTTCTGAGGGAGCCCGAGAATGACCGACCTGGCCGCTCAGCCCGGCGTGATCCCGTACGTCGACAACCACGACGGCCCACGCCGCCTGCTCACCGTCGAACTGCGTCCGTTCCCCTCCAGCTCTGTGCCGTACGCCCCTATCGTGAGCATCGACGGCAGGCAGTTCGTGGTCTCCTGGGGTGCGGTCACGTTCGAGATCCCCGCCGACCGGAACGTCCACGTCAGCGCGCATCTGCACACCAACTACGGATCACAGGCCGCCGCGACGCCTTTTGCCTCGATCGTCCTGGCTCCCCATCCGGAGCCGGTCCGGCTGACCGCCCAGTTCACCGGTTCCGGTGGTTCGATGTTCCCGGTCGGCTAGCTTGGCCGCATGACCGGCGACTGGAAGCGGGATCGGATCGGTTCGGCGCTGCGCGGGGAGAACCCGACGGTGCTGCGGCGGCTGGACGCGGGCTTCGCGGTGATCGGCGATACGCAGTTCCTCCCGGGCTACTGCGTCCTCCTGACCGATTCCCCCACTGTCGGCAGGCTGACCGGCCTACCGCGACCGCGACGGCTGAAGTTCCTGGCGGATATGGAGTTGCTCGGCGAAGCCGTCGAAAACGTCTGCGCGCGGAGGGATCCTGGTTTCCGGAGGGTGAATCTGGAGATCCTCGGCAACACGGATCCGTTCCTGCACGCCCACGTCTGGCCGCGGTACGACTGGGAGCCGGCCGACGTGGTCGGGCGTCCGGTCTGGCTGTATCCGGTGGAAAACTGGGCCTCGTCGTTGGGGCCTCAGCACGACTCGCTGCGTTCCGAGCTCACGGTGGAGATCGACAGGCTGCGAGCCTGAAGCGCCCTCGCCGCCGAAACCGGCGGCGAGGGCGCCGTCTCAGACGAGATCGATCAGCAGCTCGGCGAAGATCCGCGGCCGGCTGAAGTAGCCGACGTGCGACGAGGCCAGGGTGTGCACCTCGAAGGGGTTGTGCGGAGTCAGCTCGTCGGCCTTGCGGATCATGTAATCCTGAACCGCCGGAGTGATGCTGTGGTCCGCGGCGAGCCGGACGTAGGTGTGCGGGACACGCCCCCACCCGTCCGCCTGAACCAAGGCGCTCGGCTCGAGTACCGCGTAGCTCTCGTCCGGATCCAGAGAGTCCAGCAACAGCCGGAACTGGTGGTCGGTGGAATCGGCCATGATGGCGGCCTTCAACTCGGCGAACAAGGCCGGGTCGCCGTGGGCACCTCGCCAGTTCAGCCGGGCCACGCCGGGTTCGTTCACCTCCGGCACGGTGATCCGCGCCGCCAGCGCGTCCAGCAGATTTTCATCGACCACGTCCCACTGTTCGGTGAGCATGGCCGGGTCGCTGAGACAGAGGGCGGAGAGGTAGACGACGCGGCCGAGCAGGTCCGGCGCGGCGTTGGCGACGGCGCTGATCGTCAGCCCGCCGAGGCTGTTGCCGACCAGGACGACCGGCGCTCGGCCGTCGAGCCGTCGCAGGGTGTCCACGACGTGCCGCACGTTGTCCTGCAACGTGACTCCGCGCAGCGGGGAGGGAGCGGAAGCCAGTGCCGCGAGGTCCTGGGGTTGGCGGTAGTAGGCGGCCGGGCTGTCCGCTCGGTCCCCGTGGCCAGGCAGGTCGACGGCGTGCGAACGGTATCCGAGCAGAGCCAGTTCGTTCTGCAACGGGCCCCACGCCCGTGCATTACTGGAGCCGCCGTGAACGAAGACGAAAATGGGGCGCGAAAGTGCGCGCATGATGAAAGATCCTTGTCATCCCTTGGCTAACGGTGGACGTGTGGACCTTGACGCCGACGAAGAGCGGCACCAGGTCAGCGCGTCGACCGGGTGCGGACGGCCTGCCAATTGTGGATGACGGAACACATGGTGATCACCTTAGCCGGGGGCGGCGCCGGGCGCCTCCGAATTACCGGCTGCCGGAGATCGACAGGCTGCGGGCCGCGTCGAGTAGCAACAGGGAGAACTCCTTGCCCCGCGCCATCGGCAGGTAGTGCCCGGCTTTCGGCACGGAGATAAGGCGTCCGTCGGCGCAGGCGTCGAGAAAGCGGTGTTCGTGGCGGCGGAAGTGGTCGCGTGAGCCGTTGACGAGCCAGGTGGGGCCCGGGTAGGCCGAGAGTTCCGCCAACACGTCGAGGTCCGCGAAGGCCTTGGCGACGTCCGGGATGACCTCGGTCGCGATGCCGCCGCCGATCACCGCTTCGGCGACTTTCGGTGGCAGGGCACTTCGGAACTGCCATCGGCTCAGCCGTTCCCCCTGGTCCGGCAGCCGCATGAGCAAGCGGTGCGCTGCGCGGAACGGAGTCTCCAGTGCCCGGCCGGGCAGGAAGGTCGAGCCCGCGACGACGAGGCCGGCCACGCGCTCCGGATACCGTGCGGCCGCGGCGATGGCGGCGTATCCACCGAGGGAGTGCCCGACGACCAGCGCGGGTTCGTCGACGGCTTCGGCGATCGCATCCACCGCGTCGTCCAGGGTGAACCGCTCTCTCCGGCGGGTGCCGTGGCCTGGGAGGTCGACTGCTTTCGCGGCCTGTCCGAGCAGTTCGAGTTGCTCGGTCCAGGCGGCGCCGCTGAGCCGGATGCCGTGGACGAAGACGAGGGGAATCATGGACTACCTCCTGAATGCAACGCACCGTTGCGTTGCAAACTACGCCCGCTCACCGCACAACGCAACGGTGCGTTGTATTGTGCTCCGGTGAGTACCCGGAAGGGCCCGCGCAAGGCCGAGGCGATCTTCGCCGCCACCCTCGGACTTCTGGCCGAGCACGGCTACGACAAGCTCGCCATCGAGGCCGTCGCCGCCCGGTCCGGCGTCAACAAGACGACGTTGTACCGGTGGTGGCCGTCGAAGGACGCGCTCCTGGCCGCCGCGCTGCGCGATTCGGGCCTGTTCGCCGTCGACGTCCCCGACACCGGCAGCCTGCGCGGCGATCTTCTCGCCGTGGCAACGCAAATCCACCGGCTGCTGACCTCGGAGCGCACCGCGCCGGTCGTCACGGCGACCTTGACCGCGGGCCCCCGGCGCCCCGAACTCGGTGACGTGGCACGGAGTTTCTTCGCCGACCGCATGGCACGCGAAGAGCCGATCTTCGAACGCGCCACCGCGAGGGGCGAACTGCGCGCCGGCGTCGATCCGGTTCTGGTGATGGATCTGCTCGCGGGAGCGATCTGGTTCCGGCTGCTGCTGCGCGGCGGCGAAGCCGGTCCGAAATTCCTCGAAGAGGTCGTCGACACGGTATTGGGTGGTGCCGCGTGAAAATCGCACTGAAGATCGAATCCGAGCGGCTCGAAGATTATCTCGCCGCCGACGCGATCATCGATCACGATCACCCACTGATCCGCGAAACGGCTGACGGACTGTCACCGACCGGTGGCACCGAAGTCGACGTGATTCGTTCGATGTTTCACTTCGTGCGCGACGAGATCGACCATACGGTGGACGCCGTCGATTCCCGGGTCACTCTTATGGCCTCCGAGGTTCTGCGCGAGGGAGTCGGGCTCTGCTACGCGAAGGCCCATCTGCTGGCCGCTTTGCTTCGCAGCCAAGGCATCCCGGCAGGGTTCTGCTATCAGCGGATCGGCGTTCTGCACGGGCTCAACGGCGTGTACGTCGCCGACCTGGACCGGTGGATCCGGCTCGACCCCAGAGGCAACAAAAACGGTGCGGACGCGCATTTTCTGCTGGAAGATGAGCGGCTCGCGTGGACACTGGACCCGAGCAAGGGCGAGATCGACTTCCCCACGGTGTACTCCGCACCGTCTCCGGCAGTCGTCGAAACCTTGTCGTCGGCGAAGCCCGGACCCGCGTGGTACGAAGGAATCCTTCCGCACGCTCCGTGAGTGGTTTTTTCGCGATCCGGCGAAACCTGCGACGCGAAACTGGCATCGCCGAGCGTCACCTTCGTTGTCGGGTGCTTTCCCCCGAATTTCTTATTTCGGCCTGGTCACGATGCGCGTAGAGTAACTCCCCGCACTCAAACCGATACGCACTGCGTTCGTCCGTTCGAGTGCCGATCAAGGAGGTGACCTTCGTGCCCGCGGAAGCCGATCGGCTCCGCCGTACCCCGTTGCAAGAGATCTTCTGGACCAGGACGAGTCTGCTGCTCACCGTACTGGTCGTCGTCGCGGGCCTCAGCCTGTGGATCTCCAGCATGATGGATCCCGGCGCCGGAAAGACGCTGCTCACCTCACTGGGCACCGGCACCCTGATCTCCGCGGTGGTCGGCTTCGGCCAGACCCTGATCACCGCCACCGCGTCACAGCGCGCGATGGTGACCCCGGTGATCGAGGAAAGCCGCCGGGCGCTGGAAGCGCTCAGCGCCGAATACCGTTCGCTCAACAAGGAATTCTTCCCCACCCACGTCTTCGAGGCGACCACCGATCCGGATCCGTTGTTCAACCGGGTCATGACCGAAGACCTCGACGTGACCAGGCACTACTTCTTCCGCGGGTTCTCCGGTAGGCACGCCGCGGCCCGATTGCTGTTGTCCCGCACCGAAAGGGAACTTCGCGTGGTCATCGCCGACCCACGCGACGAGGGCGCGATCGGCGGCAGGGCGCGCTATCTCCTGCGCAGCGAAGAAGCGGGAATGGACTACGAGACGATCCGGAAGCGGCTCAACGACGAGATCAGCATCGGCCTCGTCGGGCTGTTCCTGGCGCGCAGCCGGTGCTCGCTGGTGGACATCACCGTCGTCGCCGATCCGCCACTGGACCGCCTCGAAGTGTTCGACGAGAGCGTTTGGGTGACCTTGTACAGCGACATCCGCGGCGCGACCACGTTGTATCCGCGCACGCTGCGGTTCAGCGAAGGCTCGTTCCTGTACAACAAGGAACGCTCCGAGTTCCTGCGCGTGTCCCAGTCCCGCTCCGGACGGCACTTCCGCATCTCGACCACGACGACGAGGGCGAATTTCCTGGCCCTGTACGAAAAGATCACCGGCTCTCCCCTGTCCGAAGAGAACTTCCTCGAGCTGGAAGGGAAATTCCACACCTTCCGGAAGGAGTTCACCACACTCGCCGAGTTGAACCACTGACCTCTCGGCGTCGCACGGCACTAGATTTGAGGAGCTGAAGTTGCTCACTCGCTTGTCCCCCCTCACCCAGTTCTCCGCGCTGCTCCGGACCACGGACCTGCCGCTGACACAGCACTGGCAGATCGTCGACAGAATCTTCCGCGACTGGACGTCGAGACCAGAGTTGCGCGACGACCTCCGGCGGCATTTGGATTCCCTGAGCCCGGACGAGGCGAGCACGGTACTCGAGCGGTCCCGGGAGACCACCACCCATTTCGCCTGGTGCCTGCTCGATTGCCCGACGGATCCCTTTTCGATCTGGCTGCACGAGTACAAGTCGCCGTCGGATTGGCGCGAGGGGTACGCCGATTCCGTGCACAACCACAGATATCACTTCTGCACCACGATCCTCCGTGGCAACTATGTCCACGAGCGCTATTCGACCCTGCGAGATCAACTTTCCGGATTGATCACATCGGTTCGGTTACGACGTAGCACGCTGTGTCAGACGGGATCCGCGGGCGTCATGTACGCGGACGAGTTCCATCGGATTCCCGAGGCCACCGAAGGGACCATGACGTTTCTGGTGAAATCACGTCCCGTGAGCGAGTTCAGTCTTTCCTATGACCCGAAGACTGGAATCGGACATCGTCACGTTCCGGTCGAGGTCCGATTGGGGGACCTGGCGGGCCGCATCTGACTACACACCGCCGTCGAAGACGCATACCCTTGCTCCACCCGTCTGTAAACGGGATCGGAGAGGTGTATGCGCGCGCGAAAGAGCACGATTCCTTCCCAGACCATCGAAGCCGTCGAACACCATGTCCGGCGACTGTGCTGGCGTTATGCGGACAGACTGCAGTTCCACGGCTGGCACCACGTGAGTTTCGTCCGGGCCAAGGCCGCGGGGTTCGCCGATCACAACGGTGCGGACCGATCCGTCGTCGAGGTGGCGGCGCTGGTGCACGATGTGAACTACATCGTGCACCGGAACTCCCCCGCGGCCGCCGGACGAGACCTCCGGCTGGGCATCCTGCGGGAATGCGGTGTCGAGGAGACCGTGGCCCGGTGGATCGACGAGATCATCGACGAAGCCGAAATGGCCACCAGAGGCCGGCACATCTCGCTCGAGGCTCAAGCGTTGAGCGACGCCGACACGCTGTTCAAGGCGCTGCCGGTGACGCCCGTCGTACTCGCCCACCGCTATCTGCGGGAGAACGGGTTGAGCCTCCGCGAACTGGCGGACAAGATCGTCGGCGAGCAACGCGATGTCCACGACAGTGGCTACTACTTCTACAACCCCAAAGCGGCGGAGAACTACTCCCGCTGGGCGTTGGCGAATCTTCAGTTGTGGCAGTGCATCAAGGAAGCCGTCGACGATCCGACGGTCGTCGAACTCCTCGACGCGGTACACGCCGTGGACGCCACGGACTTCGAGGCCGAGCCCGCTGCTTCCTAGCGTCGTGCGATCACGATTGCCATCGGCTCGTCATTCGGTGGCGTACAGCGGTTTTCGCGTGTTCAGAGGCGCGACACGCGTGCTTGGAGACGGAACACGCGTGACGTCAACGCTGGCCGTAGCCGCGGAGTTTCTCCACGACGTGCTCGATCTCGGCGGGCGGGAGCAGGTTCGGTGTTCCCGCCGCCCGGGCCGTCAGCCACACCTGGCAGACCCACTCCAGCTGCTGCGCCCGGCTGTAGGCGGAGCCGAGGCTGTCGCCGAAGGTGATGGTGCCGTGGTTCGCCAGCAGGCAGCCACGGCGTCCTTCCAGCGCCTCCAGCATCACTTTGGCGAGCTCCTCGGTGCCGTACGTCGCGTAGGCCGCGACACGGGCTGTGGGGCCGATCGCGGCGAGCATGTAGTGGATCGGCGGCACCTCGGTGACGAGGGTGGAGACCGCCGTGGCGTGCACGGAATGCGTGTGCACCACGGCGGAGACCGGTTTGCCGTCCGGATCCACCGCCTGCCGGTACACGGTGAGGTGCATCGGGAGCTCGCTGGTCGGTTTGAGCGAGCCGTCGACGACCTCACCGTCCAGGCCGACGACCGGTACGTCCTCCGGCCGCAGCCCGGCGTAGTCGACTCCTGTCGGGGTCACCGCGATCAGGTCGCCCTGCCTCGCGGAGACATTCCCGGAGGTGCCGACCACGAGTCCGTCGGTGGTCATCCGGCGGGCGAATTCGCAGACCGCCAAGCGTTCTTTGGCCAGGATCACCGTCACAACCTCCATAGTCCGCGGGCCGCGGCCAGTGAGGCCTGATAGTCGGCGTAGCCCTGCTCGTAGAACTCTACGTTCTCGGGCCTGACCTCGACGACGCGTGCGCTTTCCGCCCACAACTCCCTGTCGACCGGCTCGCCGAGGGCGTCCGCCGCGACGATCACCGCTCCCCGCGCGCCGACCCCCGGATCGCCGGGGATCACGATGGGCCGCCCGAGAACGTCGGCGAAGATGCGGGTCCACTCGAGCGAGCGAACCCCGCCGCCGCAGGCGTACAACGTGCCGGTGAGCCCGGCGGCGTCGAAGCAATGCCTTGCGGCGTAAGCGATCGACTCGCACAGCGCCCGGACGATGTCGCCGCGTTCGCTCTCCAGGCTCAGGCCGGAGAACTGCGCCCTCGCCGAAGCGTCGACGAACGGCGCTCGCTCACCCGACGCGGAGAGGAACGGCAGCGCGCGAACACCACCCGCGCCCGGCCTGCTCGCGTCGAGCAGCGGGCCGATCTCCTCGACCGCGATGCCGAACAGACGGCACACCCAGTCGATGCCCGCGGTGCCGACCATCGCGGGCATCGCCCGGAGGAACTCTCCCTCTTCCGGCGTGCAAAGGAACATGCCCGCCGGCTCGCCCTCCGGATCGAACTCCGCCGAGTCCGTCAGGACCTGGCACGCGAGTGTGGTGCCCGCCGTGAGGATGCCGTCGCCCGGCCGTCGTACACCGGCGCCGATGGCGCTCGCGGGCAGGTCGAACGGCCCCGCGGTGACCGGCAGCCCGACGGGAAGACAGAGCAGCCCGGCTCCGCGCTCGTCCAGCCGGAAAACGGTCTTCGGCGCCGCGGGCTCCACGAACAGGCTCCGGCGGTGGGAGAGTCCGACGGCCGCGATGGCACCTTCGTCGTAGCGCCGGGTCGCCGGATCGAGGAAGGGCAGCGAAGCATCCGAGGCGTCGACGGTGATCTCGCCGGTCAAGCGCTGGAGCACCGCGTCGACGCAGTAGCCCGCCACCGCCGCCCTGTCCAGCGACTCCGGCTCATGAGTGTCCAAAAAGGACATGATCGCCGCGGCGCAGCCCGGGAACATTCCCGACGCGGTGCGGCGGAACACTTCCCTGGTCACTCCGTCGGCCTGCCATTCGGCGAGCAGCGAGTTCGCCCGTCCGTCGAGCCAGGAGATCGCCGGGCGCACTGCCTCGCCGGACTCGTCACGCAGCCACAGTCCGTCGCCCTGTCCGGTGAGGGCCAGCGCGGTGACCGGACCGTCGAGCCCGGCGGCGACCTTGCGGACCACCGTCGCCACGGTGCCGAGCACCTGGTCGAGGTCTTGTTCGACCAGCCCGCCCGGCAAGTGGTGCACCTCGGACGTGGTGCACGCGCTCGCCACGGACATCCCGGCCTTGTCGAAGACGACCGCCTTCGTCAGTGACGTGCCGATGTCGACGCCGATGATCATGGCCGCAGGACCTCGGGGTTCGCCAGATTCGCGAGCGCCTCCCCGCGGACGTACCGGCCGACCTCGGCGGCGACGATACTCGCCGCCCGCTCCGCCGTCTGCCTGCTTGCTCCGGCGAGGTGCGGGGTCGCGATCACGTTCGGCGCGTCCCGCAGTGCCCAGTCCGCGGGCGGAGGCTCGACGTCGTACACGTCGAGCGCGAGTGCGCCGAGCCGTCCCGAACGCAGGGCTTCCGGCAGCGGGGCGTAGTCCAGCAGGCCACCGCGCGCGGTGTTGACCAGTACGGCGCCCTCCGGCAGCAAGGCGAGTTTGGCGGCGTCGATCAGATGCCGGGTCTCCTCGGTGAGCCGGGCGTGCAGGCTCACCACGAAACTGCGGCGCAGCAGAGCTTCCAGCTCGACGAGTTCCGCGCCGTCGGCGGCGATCTTGGCGGGGTCCGCGAACGGGTCGGCGACCAGCACCTTCGCGCCGAACGCCACGAGCACCTTGGCCACCCGCGCGCCGATCGCGCCGTACCCGACCAGGCCGACGGTGGTCCCGTCGAGTTCGAGACCGGCCTGGTCGTAGGCGTAGTAGTCACCGCGCCAGGTGCCCCCCAGCAGTTCGGCCGAGGACGTCGAGATCCTGCGCATCGCGGCCAGGATCATCCCCACCGCGAATTCGGCGGCGGCACCGGCGTTCCGGCCGGGCGCGTACGTCACCGCGACACCCGCTTCGGTGGCCGCCGCGAGGTCCACGTTGACCGGGCCTCCCCGGCACACCGACACGAGTTTGAGCCCCGGCGCGGCGGCGAACACCTGCTTGGTGAAGGGCGCCATCTGGGTCACCGCGACCTCGGCTCCCGCCAGCGCCTCGATCACCTGCTCCTCGGTGCCGCTCGCCTCGTGCACGTTCGCGACCGGGCCGAACGGCTCCACCGGCCAGGGCAGGGTCAGTTCCGAGAACTCGTGCCCGGCGCCGATCTCGGCACGGACGGCGTCGGCCAGCAGGCCGGTGCCGACGAAATGGTCTCCCGCAGCGAGTATCCGCAACTCTGCGTCCTCTCTCCGTGCCCGCATCGGGCAGTCTCAATGATTGTTGGCGGAGCTGAGATGTATCCGGAAAAGTGACCGTACGAGTAAAGCCGCCCTGGCCGAAGGCCCCGCTATCGCGGTGGCAGGGCGCCCTGTCCGCCGGACGTGACGTGCCCTGCGAGGGCAGCGCCCTGCCGACGTCGATCGCGGTCGCGGGTTCACCATCAGGTACTCAGCGCTTGCTCGTATTCGGTGATGTGCGCGACCTTGCTCGCGCTGGCCGAGGCCGGGTCGAAGCGGTAGCCGACCCATTCGGCGACGATCTTCTTCGCCAGCTCCGGACCGATCGCCCGGGCGCCGAAGGTGATCACCTGGCAGTCGTTCGACTTGACCGAACGCTCGGCGGAGTACGAGTCGTGCGCGACCGTGGCCCGGACCCCGGGCACCTTGTTCGCCGAAATGGCCATGCCGATCCCGGTCCCGCAGACCAGCACACCGCGATCCGCCTCGCCCCGGGCGATCGTCTCCGCCGCCGCGAGGCCGAGCAGCGGGTACGCCTTGTCGTCGGAGCCATCTGCCACGCCGAGGTCGGTGACCTCGTCCACCCGGTCATCGGCGAGGAGCAGGTCACGCAGCTGGTCTTTGAGAGCGACCCCGGCGTTGTCCGCCGCCACCACGATCCGCATTCAGTCTTCCTTTCCCAGAGCCTGGCCGACCGCGGTGACGAGCAACGCGAACGAAGTGGCCCCGGGATCGGGGTGCCCTTTGCTCCGCTTCGCCAACCGGGCCGCCCGTCCCTTGGCGGGCAGCAGGTCCGCCGTGGCCTCGGCCGCGCTCACCGCGACCTGGGCCGCCTTCTGCCAGGCCTGCGGGACGTCGGCGCCCGCCTCGGCCTGTTCGCGCAACGCCAGCCTGAACGGCTCGATGGCGTCGAGCATGGTCTTTTCACCGGGCTCGGCCTTGCCCAGTTCGACGAACGCCTTCACGGCGCCGTCCACTGCGCTCGCGAGAGCTTCCGTGGTGACCTCGTCGCCCGCCAGACCGCGCAGTCCCGCACCGGTCTCGGCGAGCAGGACCCCGTACAGCGCACCGGACGCACCGCCCGCCGCGTCGGCGAACGCCGTCCCGGCGGCCAGGAGCGCGGTGGACAGCGAGTCTTCGTCCCGCCGCGCGGCGGCCACCGCGGCCCGCATCCCCCTGGTCATGCCGAGACCGTGGTCGCCGTCCGCCGCGACCGCGTCCAACCTGCCGAGTTCGGCCTCGTTGGCCTCGATGTCGTGCAGGGCCGCCGTCAACGCGCGGTCCACGATGCCCTGCCCCGGTGCGGTCTCGGCCAGCAGCGAGTCCACTGTGGATTCCAGCGGAACCTGTGCCAGCGCGGCACCGGTGCTCCGGTAGCCAGGGGTGTCGCAAGGAGCCGCGTAGAGCTCGGCGAGTTCGTCGTCGAGCACTAAGATCGACAGCGAGACACCCGCCATGTCGAGCGACGTGACGAATTCACCGACCTCGGTGTGCAGTGGGCTGAGCCCCGCCGCGGCGAGCCGTTCGTGCACGCGGGTGTAGGTCGCGAACATCTCCTCGTACTTGGTGCGCCCCAGCCCGTTCAGCAGGACCACCACCCGGCCGTCACCGGCGGGCAGCTCCGGGAGGAGGCCGTCGACCAGTTGGTCGGCCAGCTCCCGTGCGCTCAGCCTGCCGACCGTGCGCACACCGGGCTCACCGTGGATGCCGAGCCCCAGCTCCATCTCACTCTCGCCGACGGTGAACAGGGGCGCGGAAGCGCCGGGCAGGGTGCACCCGCCGAACGCGACGCCGAAGGTACGGGTGTTCGCGTTCGCCTTCTCCGCCACCGCGTGCACGGCGGCCAGATCGTCACCGCGTTCGGCGGCGGCACCCGCGATCTTGAAGACCAGGAAGTCGCCCGCGACGCCGCGACGCCTTTCGGGCGCGTCGGCGGGACCGCTGGCGATGTCGTCGGTGACCAGGATCGTCCGGCTTTCGACGCCCTCGGCGGCCAGCCTCCGAGCGGCGAGCCCGAAATGCAGCACGTCGCCCTGGTAGTTGCCGTAACCGAAGAGCACGCCGGCGCCGCTCTCCGCCGCCCGCGCCGTGCGATAGACCTGTTCGGCGCTCGGGCTGGTGAACACGTCACCCACCACGGCGCCGTCGGCGAGCCCGGGACCGACCAGCCCGGCGAACGCGGGGTAGTGCCCGCAGCCGCCGCCGATCACCACCGCGACCTTGGGCGCGGAATCCTCCCGGCGCAGCACGCCGTACGCATCGGGCACCTTGCGCACCGAACGCCCGTAGGCGGTGACGAACCCGTCCAGCCAGTCGCGTTTGAACGTCTCCGCGGTACCCAGGACCGTCATCGCCCGCTCGCTTCCGCGAGTTCGCCGGACAGGTACGCGAGCAGCTTGCGCCGCACGTCGTCGTTGTTCTCCGCGACCTCGGCGGCCAGCTCCAGCGCGTCCGGCTTCGGCGGGTACACCGGGTTCGGCAGCGCGATCACGGTGAGCCCGGCCGCCGCGGCGGCACGGATGCCGTTGCCGGAGTCTTCGACGCCCAGGCACTCCTCGCCGGACCGGCCCAGCCTGGCCGCGGCTTCGAGGTAGACGTCCGGACTCGGCTTGCCCCTGGCGACCTCGGCGCTGGAAACGGTCGCGGAGAACTCACCGGTGAGCCCGTGCTTGTCGAGTACCGCGTCGATCACCCGGCGGGCGGCCGACGACGCCAGCGCGACCGGCACCTTCGCGCTCACCTCGCGAACCATCTCACCGGCGCCCGGCAGCAAGGGCGCCTCTCCCGCCTCGATCGCGGCGATCATGCCGTCCACCACGGCACGCTCGACCTCGGCCGCGCTTTCCGGGGTGCCGGACCGCTTCGCGAGGTACGCGGCCCATTCGGGCGCGCTCATCCCCTGCACGGACGCGGTGTCCTCAGCCGTCCATTCGGTGCGGTGCCGGGCGGCGTACGCCACCCAGTTCTCCTCCCAAAGGTGTTCACTGTCGACGAGGACACCGTCCAGGTCGAACACCACCGCGGCGAGTGCCATCCGGCATCTCCTTTCACATCGATGCTGTTAAATTAACATCGAGGATGTGATCTGGACAAGCCCCGAGGAGGGATCCTGTGGTCGCACGGTTGTTATTGGCACGGCACGGCCAGACCGAATGGCACGCCGAGAACCGGTACGCGGGCAGCAGCGACGTCGCGCTGACCGGGGAAGGACTGCGCCAGGCGGACGAGCTCGCCGGCTTCGCCGCGGCGGTCGAGCCGTCGGCGGTGTACTGCTCGCCGCAGAGCCGGGCTCGTCGCACGGCGGCGCCTTCGGCCGAGGCGCTGGGCCTGCCCTTGCGAGTGATCGACGGACTGCGTGAAGTCCACTTCGGACTGATGGAAGGGCGCACCAGGGACGAGCTGGCGGCGTCGGATCCCGAGGCGGTCGCGCGGTTTCTCGCCGATCCCGTGACCGGCGCCTTCCCCGGTTCGGAGCCTCCGGAGGAAGCGGCCGCCCGCGGAGCCGGGGCCTTGCGCGCGATCGCCGCCGAGGTACCGGGCGAGACGATGCTGGTCGTCGCGCACAACACGCTGATCAGGCTGACCCTGTGCGCACTGCTCGGCATCCCGCTCGAGACCTACCGCACGGTGTTCCCGCGGCTGGACAACGCGGCCGTCACCGAGATCGCGATCGACGGCACGCGCACCGGCCTGCTGCGCCTCAACCAGCCGGCGCACACGCGATACTGAACGGTATGAGCGATGAGAAGACGGCCGGTGCGAGCGCACACTCTCGTAACACGCGTCAGCAGCTGATCACCGAACACGTCTTCACGACCGGCTCCGCGAGCATCGCCGAACTGGTGGAACTCACCGGCGTCAGCACCATGACGGTGCACCGCGACGTCGACGAACTGGCACGGCGCGGCCTGCTCCGGAAGTACCGGGGCGGCGTGTCGGCCATGCCGTCGACGGTCTTCGAAAGCAACGCCGACTACCGGATGAACGTGCATTCGGAGGAGAAGATGGCCATCGCCGCGCACGCGCTCGCCCGCGTCGAACCGGGGATGTCGATCCTGCTCGACGACTCCACGAGCGCCCTAGCGCTGGCGAAGATGCTGCACCGGGTCACCCCGCTGACCGTCGCGACGAACTACCTCGGCGCCATCGAACTGCTCAAAGGCGTCCCCGACCTGCGGCTCATCTGCATCGGCGGCGACTACTCGGCGACCCACGACTCGTTCCTCGGCATGCAGAGCCTCGAGGCGATCGAGCGGATCAACGTCGACGCGACCTTCGTTTCGACCTCGGCGATGAACACGCGGATGACGTTCCACCAGGAGCCGGAGATCGTGATGCTGAAACGCGCGATGCTGGCCAGCGCCCGGACGAAGGTGCTGCTGATGGACCACAGCAAGACCGAACGCGCGGCACTGCACCGGCTGGCACCGTTGAGCGACTTCGACGTGCTGATCGTCGACGACGGGGTGGAAGACCACCTGGCCGAGGAGATGCGAAGCCAGGTGGAAGTGGACATCGCGGAGCTCTGAAGGCTTCGGCCCGGCGTCAGGTCTGCCGGTTCGCGGGCCGATGGGGCGAGCACTGAGGCGTGCCTGGCGGGTGGTCGCGAGTGAGGAATGCGGTTAGAACCCCATTGATCTTGGATGGGGGTCTTGATCGTAAGCAGTGAGGATTGCCGCAGGTCACGCGCTCGGTTGCCCTGGCCGACAGGAGCCGACCGCGCCCCTGAGCGTCCACCAAGAACACTTTTCGCTGGCTCAATGTCCGACTGATGCCCGGAGGTCGATTGCACGAGGGGGTCGTGAGTGGCGTTTCGGGTTAGAACCCGAAACGCCACTCACGACCAACCCGACCCACGACCAGGGCCGAAGGCGCCTCTCGCCACTCACGACCGCCCGAGCAGGCCGTTTCGCGTGATTGACGGGACGACACACGCGCGGCCGAGGCCCGCCCAGGCGCGCGAGGCTAACACGAAAACCCATCGATGTAACATCTTGAAAGTTAAGTTAACACGATCCATGATACGCTGGACACGACGTCATGGAGGCGTGCATGAACCAGGTAACACCGCCGTTATCGCGATCCGGGAGCGGGTTCGCCCGCGTACTGAACCGTTGGGGCCTGCCCGCCCCGCTGTTCCTCGGCTACGCCGGGCTGCTGCTGTTCATGATCGGCGACGGAGTCGAATCGGGCTTCATCGCGCCGTTCATGGCGGACAACGGCGCGGGCACCGAGATCAAGGCCTCGTACGTCATCACCGTGTACGGCGTCGCCGTGATGCTGGCGTCGTGGTTGTCGGGCGCGCTGTCGGACCTGTGGGGGCCGCGGCGCGTGATGATGATCGGCCTGGCCATCTGGCTGGTGTTCGACGTGCTGTTCCTCGCGGTCGCGGTGTCGGGCGAGAACTACCCGTTGATGCTGGTGTTCTACGGTCTCCGCGGTTTCGGCTATCCGATGTTCGCGTTCGGTTTCCTGGTCTGGATCACCGCGGTGGCGCCGGTCGCCAGGCTCGGCGCGGCCGTGGGCTGGTTCTACTTCGCGTTCACCGGCGGGTTGCCGACGCTGGGCGCGCTGGTCGCGAGCTTCACGAACCCGGTGCTGGGCCAGTACGGCACGCTCTGGGTGTCGGTGGCCCTGCTGGCGGCCGGCGGAGTGCTGGCGATCTTCGGGGTCCGCCAGCGGACCGGGTACACGCGGCTCGCGCCGCCGGACGTGAAACCGGTGCAGAGCCTGGTGTCCAGCGTGTCGATCGCGTGGAAGAAGCCGCGTGTCGGCGTCGGGATGCTCGTCCGCGTCATCAACACGGCACCCGAGTTCGGGATGCTGGTGTTCTTCCCGACGATCTTCATCGAGGAAATCGGCTTCGGGGAGAGCCGCTGGCTCCTCCTGGTCTCGGTCATCTACGGCACGAACATCTTCTTCAACCTGATCTTCGGTGTGCTGAGCGACCGGATCGGCTGGCGCACCACGATCTTCTGGTTCGGCGCGATCGGCTGCGCGATCTCGATCCTGTTGCTGTACTTCGTCCCGATCGCCATGGGCGCCGAGTACTACTGGCTCGCGCTGCTCGTCGGCGCGCTGTACGGCGCCACGCTCGCCGGGTTCGTGCCGATCTCGGCGCTGCTCCCCTCCCTCGCCCCGGAGAACAAGGGCGGTGCGATGGCACTGCTGAACCTGGGCGCGGGCGCGGCGGCGTTCGCCGGGCCGGCGATCGTCAGCGTGTTCCTCGGCCCGCTGGGAGCGGCCGGAGTGGTGATCGTCTTCGCCGCGCTGTATCTGGTCGCGGCGGTCATGGTGCGCTACCTGAAATTGCCCGATGAGACGGCGAAGGCGATCGAAGAGGACAAGAGTCTGCAAGAAGCCGGAGAGAAGGTCGTCACCACGTGAACCAACCCGTCACGATCGGCATCGACGTCGCCACCGCGGGGGTCCGCGCCCTCGCGGTACGCGGCGGCACCGTCCTCGCTTCGGCCGCCGCGCCGCTGCCCGCTCCGGTCCGCGATGGCCGCGGGCGCAGCGAGCAGGACGCCCGGTCCTGGTCGCCCGCGGTGAAGACGGTGCTGGCGAAGGTCACCGGCGAGCTGCCGGGCAGGGGCGGCGAGGTCGCCGCGGTGGCCGTCGCCGCGACGTCGGGGACGATCGTCGGGGTCGATGCCTCGGGCGAGCCGGTCACGCCCGCGCTGATGTACGACGACAGGCGTGGCGCGGAGCTCAACCTCAAGGCCACCGAACTCGGCGCGGATCGCTGGCGGCGGCTCGGTTTCGGCGTGTCCGCCACGGCCGCGCTCGGCCGCGTCGCCTGGCTGGCCGAGCACGTCCCCGGCTTCGCGGGGATCCGGCACACGCCCGAGCTGATCGCCGCGGAACTCACCGGTGGGCCGGTGGCGGCCGACTGGTCGCATGCGCTGAAGAGCGGCTACGACCCGCTCGCCCTCGAATGGCCGGGCGAGGTGTTCGATGCCTTGGGGGTACCGGCGAGCCTGCTTCCCTCGGTGGTCGCGCCGGCCACCGTGCTGGGCGAGGTGGCCCGTCCGGTCGCCGGGCTCCCGGCAGGCTGCCTCGTCGTGGCCGGGATGACCGACGGCTGCGCGGGCCAGCTCGCGGCCGGGGCGGTCACCCCCGGGAGCTTCGTCGGGATCCTCGGCACGACCTATGTACTCAAGGGAGTCACCGAAGAACTGGTCCCGGATCCGACGGGGGCGATGTACAGCCACCGTCATCCGGATGGCTGGTGGCTCCCGGGCGGCGCGTCGAACACCGGCGGCGAGGCCGTCGCCGGACAGGAGTGTCTTCCCGAACTCGACGCGGCGGCGGCCGCGCTGGGCCCGGCCGAGATCGTCGCGTATCCGTTGCGGCGCAAAGGCGAACGCTTTCCGTTCGCCAGCGCGGACGCCGAGGGCTTCGTGTCCGGCGAAGCCGACGAGGTCGAGCTGCACCGGGCCAGGCTGGAGGGAGTCGCCTTCCTCGAGCGGCTGGCGTTGGATCACCTCCGCCGCCTCGGCGTCACGATCACCGATCCGCTGCTGGCGGCGGGCGGCGGCAGCAAGAGTCCTTTGTGGACGCGGATCCGGGCGACCGTCACCGGGCTCGGCCTGCGGGTGTCCCCACGGGCCGAAACGGGATACGGCGCCGCACTGCTCGCCGCGGCGGGTGTCCTGCCGGGCGGGCTCACGGAGGCGTCCGCAGGGCTCGGCAAGGGAACGCTGGTCGAACCCGACGAGCGCGAAAGCGCCGCGCTCGCCGAGTCCTACCGGCGGTTCTGCACCGAGCTGCACACCAGGGGCTGGATCGACGACGAGCTGTTCGCCGTCGCCCAGCGGTGAGAAATCAGGAAGGGCGTGGGCCGTTGGTCTTGGTAGGAGCCGGCTTCGGCGTAGCCGGATTGGCCGCTTCCGGTTTGGGCGCCTCGGCGGCGTCCGGGGCGGGAGCCAGCAGCCGGATGGCCTCCTGGACGGCGGCGTCCGTGGCGGAAAGCCGCTCGGCGACCTTCGACCGGAGTTCCAGCGAGAGCTTCCGAGCCTGCTGAGCTTCGGTCTGCTGGGTCTTCGCGTCGGCGAGGGCCTCCGCGACCTGCTCCTGCTTCGCGGCGATGTCCTCCGCCGAAGACTTCTCCGCCTTGGCGATCTTCTCCGCCGAGATCCGTTCGGCTTCGGCACGCTTGGCCGCGGACACCCGGTCGGCTTCCGCGATCTTGTCCGCGGACGCCTTCTCCGCCTCCGCGCGACGAGCGGCCGATGCCTCCTCGGCCTTCTTGTCCGCCGCGGCACGGGCCCGGACGCTCTCCAGGTCCAGCTCCTTGCGCTTCTGTGCCGCCTCGGAGTTCAGCCGCTCGATCTCGGCCTTGGCGTCCGCGAGCAGTTTCTCCCGCTCCGCCTGCGCGTCCTTGGCCGCCTTGTCACTCGCGCGCTGCGTTTCGTGGGCGTACCTGTCCGCTTCGGCCCGTGTCGACTTGGCGTCGGCTTCGGCGGCGGCCTTGAGGTCGGTGATCTCCTCCTCGGCGAGCTGCATCATCATGCGGACGCGTTCGGCCATCGCGCCGGCGCCGGACGGGCTCGAGCTCATCCGCATGAGCGCGGCCTTGGTCTCGTCCAGTTCCTTCTGGGCGTGACCGAGCGCCTTGGTGAGTTCACCGGCGGTCGCCACGGCCTCGTCGCGGCTGCGTGAGGCCTGCTTGATTTCGGCGGCCAGCTCGGCGAGACGCTCGTCGACCTGGCGCTTGTCGTAACCGCGGACAGCGCCCGCGAACTGGGGCGATTTCGCTGAGGGCGCCTGAGGCGCCGTCTTCTCAGGAGCGACCATGGCGGCCACCTTAATGAGCGGGGACCCGTGGGGCAGTACCGCCAAACGGCTGCACTCGGCGTGCGGCAGGGCGATCACATGGCATCCTGCTTTGTTGACAGCTCGTAAGCAGGGAGGCCCGGTTGGACATCTCGGCGATCCTCGAAGACATCCGCGAGCATTGGCACGTCTACGCCACGATGCCCTTCATCGCCGCGCTCATCGGGTACATCACGAAACGCGTCGCCATCGAGATGATGTTCCGGCCGCTGGAGTTCGTCGGGATCAAACCCTTCCTCGGCTGGCAGGGGGTCATCCCGGCCAACTCGCGCCGGATGGCGACCACCGCCGTCGACCTGCTGACCAAGAACCTCGTCGATCCGCAGGAGATCTTCTCCCGGCTCGATCCCGAGGAGGTGGTCAAGGAACTCGAGGAGCCGCTCCTCAAGGCCGTCGAGGACGTCACCCGCGAGGTCATGGAGCAGTACCAGCCCAGACTGTGGGAACTGCTGCCGACCCGGGCGCAGCGCATGCTGGTCGACCAGGTCCGGGCGCAGGCGCCGAAGGTCGTCGCGAAGCTGATGCGCGAGGTGTCGACGAACATCGACGAGGTCCTCGACGTCAACGAGATGCTGATCAACGCGATGGTCCGCGACAAATCGCTGACCTGCCGCCTGATCAAGGAGGTCGCGACCCCGGAGCTCCGCTTCATCGCCCGGTCCGGTATCTGGTTCGGCTTCGTCATCGGCCTGATCCAGTTCGTCGCGTGGGCGCTGACGAAGCAGCCGTTGATCATGCCGATCTTCGGTTTCGTCACCGGCTTCGTCACGGACTGGCTGGCGCTGAAAATGATCTTCTACCCGCGCGAGCCGCGCCGGTTCCTGTTCTTCAGCTGGCAGGGCATGTTCCAGAAACGCCGCCAGGCGGTCGCCAAGGACTACGGCGCGCTGATCGCGGACGAGGTGCTCACCGTGCGGAACGTGATGGAGGCCGTGCTCACCGGACCCAAGTCGGACAAGCTGTTCACGATGATCACCCGCGAGGTGCAGCGCACCATCGACGCGCAGGCGAGCATCGCGAAGCCCTTGGTGGCGCTGACCGTCGGCGGGGTCCAGTACCAGGAGATGAAGAAGGCCGCGGCGGAGAAGGCGATCGCGTATCTCCCCGAAACGGTGAAACACGTGGAGAGCTACGCCACTGACGCGCTCGACGTCCGCAACACCATCGTCACGAAGATGCAGCAACTGACCCCGCTCGAGTTCGAGGGGATCCTGCGACCCGCCTTCCAGCAGGACGAATGGAAGCTGATCGCGGTCGGCGCGGTGATCGGCGGGCTCGTGGGTGAACTTCAGGTCCTGCTACTCCTCCACTGAGGACAGGCGGCTAGGTTGCCCCTCAAGCGCGACGCGGGAGGGGCAGGAAAGTGGACGCCGTCATCGCCGATCTCGGCGAGCACTGGCCGGTGTATGTCAGCATGCCGTTCATCGCCGCGCTGATCGGCTACGTCACCAAACGCGTCGCCATCGAGATGATGTTCAAACCGGTGGAATTCGTCGGTGTGAAGCCGTTCCTCGGCTGGCAGGGAGTGCTGCCGGCCAACGCCGAGCGGATGGCCGCGACCGCCACCGAGATGCTGACGACCAACCTCGTCGACCCGAAGGAGATCTTCGCCAGGCTCGACCCGGCCCAGGTGGCCAAGGAGATCGAGCAGCCGCTTCTGCGGATCGTCGAGGACGTCACGCGCGAGGTGATGGAGCAGTACCAGCCCAGACTCTGGGAAGTACTCCCGAACACCGCCCAGCAGTTGCTGCTCAAACGGGTGCAGGCCGAGGCGCCGCGCGCGATCACGAAAATCATGGGCGAGATCGCGGAGAATATCGAGGACGTGCTCGACCTCAAGCACATGGTCGTGACGAACCTGGTGCGCGACAAGGCCTTGCTGAACCGGCTGATCCGCGACATCTCGCGGCCGGAGATGCGGTTCATCGCGCGGTCGGGGATCGTGTTCGGGTTCTCGCTCGGCTGCGTGCAGCTGCTGGTGTGGGCGCTGACGAAGTCGCCGATCGTGCTGCCGCTGTTCGGTATCGGCATCGGCTGGTTCACCGACTGGATCGCCCTGAAGATGATCTTCCTGCCGCGGGAGCCGAAGCGGTTCTTCGGCTTCTACACCTGGCAAGGCGTGTTCCAGAAACGCAAGGACCAGGTCTCCGCCGACTACGGCGACATGATCGCGCGCGAGATCATCACCATCCCCAACCTGCTCGAAGCCGTGTTGAGCGGGCCGAAGTCGGACAAGCTGTTCACGATGATCACGCGCGAGGTGCGGCGGACGATCGACGCGCAGGCGAGCGTCGTGAAGCCGTTCGTCGCGCTGGCCGTCGGGAGCAGGCGGTTCCAGGAGATGAAGCAGACGGCGGCGGCGAAGGCGGCGGCACGGATCCCGGAGACGATCCGCCACGCCGAGAGCTACGCGGTCAACGCACTCGACGTCCGGAACACCATTGTGGACAGAATGCGGCGGCTGAACCCGCTCGAATTCGAGCAGCTGCTGCGCCCGGCGTTCCGGCAGGACGAGTGGAAGCTGATCGCCGTCGGCGCGGTGATCGGCGGCCTTGTCGGTGAACTTCAGGTGCTTCTGCTGCTTCACTGAGGCCCAACCGATACGGTTTCCCCCTTCCCTGAGCGAAGCGAGGAGGTCGTGTGGACGCCGTCCTGGACGACCTCGCCCGGCACTGGTGGCTGTACGCCGCGATCCCGTTCGTCGCCGCGCTGATCGGCTACGTCACCAAACGCGTCGCCATCGAGATGATGTTCAAACCGCTCGAGTTCGTCGGGATCAAACCGTTCCTCGGCTGGCAGGGCGTGGTGCCCAAACACGGCGGGCGAATGGCCGCCGTCGCGACCGAGCTGCTGACGTCGAATCTGCTGGACGTCAAAGAGGTCTTCCGGCGGATCGATCCGGCGATCATCACGCGCGAGATCGAGCAGCCGCTGCTGCGGGCCGTGGACGAGGTCGCCCGCGAAGTGCTCGAAAAGCACCATCCCAGGCTCTGGGAGGTCATGCCGACGATGGCGCAGGAGCTGCTGATCAAGCAGGTCCAGTCGTCGACGCCGCGGCTGGTGCGCGAGTTCATGGCGGAGATGACCGAGAACCTCGACGAGGTGCTCGACTTCCAGCATATGACCGTGCAGCGGCTCACCAGGGACAAGAAGCTGCTCGTCCGGCTGATCCGCGAGACGTCGCGGCCGGAGATGGCGTTCATCGCGCGCACGGGGATCTACTTCGGCTTCGGGCTCGGCATCGTGCAGGCGATCGTCTGGGCGGCGACCAAGGAACCGTGGGTGCTGCCGATCTTCGGCGGCTGCATCGGGCTGTTCACCGACTGGCTCGCGATCAAGCTGATCTTCGTGCCGCGCGAGCCGGTGCGGGTCGGGCGGGTGATCCTGCAGGGCAAGTTCCAGCGGCGGCGGGCCGACGTCGCACACCAGTACGGCGAGATGATCGCGAACGAGATCCTCACCGTGCCGAACCTGCTCGACGCCGTCCTGCGCGGACCGCGGTCGGATCGGCTGTACGCGCTGGTCGAGCGGCTCGTGGCACGGGCCGTCGACGAGCAGGCGAGCGTCGCGAAACCGATGGTCGCGATGGCCGTCGGCGGACAGCGGCTGAACGAGATCAAACAGGCGGCCGCGCGGAAGGCGCTGGAGCGGCTCCCGCCGACGATCCGCCACGCCGAGGGCTACCTGACCGAGGCGATGGACGTCGCGAAGATCGTCGAGCGGCGGATGCTCGGGCTGACGCCGCTGGAGTTCGAGGGGCTGCTGAGGCCCGCGTTCCGGCAGGACGAGTGGAAGCTCATCGCGGTGGGCGGGCTCATCGGCTTCCTGGTCGGTGAGCTGCAGGTCCTCCTGATGCTCCACTGATCGCGTTCAGCCCGCTAAACGCGCTCACGTGCGGGAGACGCGTGATGGGGTGTCGGCGGCCACCGCCCGACGAGCGCCATGTCCCCAATGCCACATCGGGGACGCTGAGAGGCTCCAATGTGGCATTGGGGACACCGGTCCCGGAGCCAGGGTGGCCCGGTGGACCCGCGTTTAGCCTGCTGAACGCGATCCGGGGCGCGGAAGTGAGGCGTTCTCACGTGCGCGCGACACGGGATGATTACGGTAAAGGGGTGGCGTCCGAACCCCAGCAGCTGCCAGCCGTCCACGAGGCGTGGCTACCGCGTGAGCACGCGTTGCATCGTCCCCGTCACGGTGGCAGGCAGCTGACCGCGCTGATCAGCGCGCTCCTGTTCTTCACCACCCCCGCGCTGCTGTGGGTGTTCGGTGTCCGGCCTGGCGAGATCGAGAACCACAAGCTCGCGAGCTTCCCCGGCCTGGACCGGGGCTGGGGGTTCTTCACCGACATGCCGACCTGGGCGATCGACCAGCTGTCGTTCCGGCCGGGCGCGATCGCCGCCGCCGACGCGATCAGCCGCGGCGTCTTCGGCGAGAGCGCCCCGCTCGACCAGCCGGCACCGCAGCAGCAGGCGGGCCCGATCCCCGCCCAGCCGTCGCCGTCACAGCCCAAGACCGCGCCGACCCAGGGGCCGGCGCCGAACGCCGCCTCCGGGTACCGCCGCGTCGTGCAGGGCCGCGACGGCTGGCTGTACTACGGCTACGACGCCGACGCGAAATGCGATCCGTCCCGTCCGCTGAGCGAGACCATCGCCAAGATCAACGAGCTGCGGCGCGCGGTCGAACAGTCCGGTAGGCGGTTCGAGTTCGTCGTCGCGCCGGACAAGTCGACGATGGTCCCCCAGTTCCTGCCCGACACCTACCCGGGCAAGGACTGCTCGCGGTCGGCCGAAGCGTCCATCTGGCACCGGATGCTCAAGGACGCGCGCGCGATCGACCTGCGGCCCGAGCTTCGCGCGTCCGAGGGCAGGGTGCAGCGGCCGATCTACCCGCCGAACGACACCCACTGGGCCGACGAGGGCGCGCTGGTGATGACGCGCGCCATCGCGAACGCGATCAAACCGGGCGTCACGCAGACCTGGGTGAGCGTTCCCGTCGGCCAGTACGAATCCTCCGCCGACCTGCCGCCGCTGATCAACAAGCAGGGCACGAAGACGAACACGGTGTACAGCCTCCGTCCGGACGGCGTCGTCGAGCGCGCGGGCGAGTCGAACGGCGACATCGACCGGCCGGTGTACCGCACCGCCAGCCCGCTGATCGGGACCGTCGACGAGAAGGTGCTGGTCTACGGCGACTCGTTCACGAAAGCGTCTTCGCGGTATCTCTCCGGCGCTTTCACGAACCTGACGATGCTGGCGCACTTCACCCAGAAGACGTCACAGGCCGAGGCCGTCGACGCTTTCGTGAACGCGGACGTCGTGGTCGTCGAAGTCGTGGAACGCAGTGTGGCCGCCGGCCAGCTCGCGTTCATCGCCCCCGATTTCCTCGGAGCGGTCAAGAAGGCGCTCGCCGAGCACCCGATCCGCTAGCGCTTCGGCAGCCGGGCCAGCACGGAGACGGCGACCGCGCGCGCCCGGTCGCAGGCCCGGTCGCCGCTGTATCCCTGCAGCCACACCGAGACGTACTCGGCGTCGCCGTCGGGGAGCGTGCGGTGCGGCCAGGAGAGAAGGCAGACGGAATCGCTGCTCTTGCTCACGTACCCGGTGACCCCGTTGCCCAGGTCGACCGAAGGACCGTTGTCGACGTAGAGACTCCGCTGGACTTTGACGTCCAGGCTTTCGCCGTCGCCCATCCACCTGCAGTTCCGCAGGCTGATCAGGCGGACCGGTGCTCCGTTCATGTTCGCCGCGACCACGGCGGCATCCGGGAGGACGCAGGGGTCCAGCGGGAGCAAGCCCGCCGGATCGTCCGCACGATCGACCTCGTGGGTACGCAGGCGGGCGAGCACGACGGTGAGCGCGCTGTCGGCGACGGCGCATTCGTCACCCACGTCGGTGTCGTTGTAGAGCATCACGTAGAGCTCCGGGACACCGGTCACCGGGATGAGGGCGTGGCAGCCTCCGCTGAAGGAGGCGCGCAGCAGCGGCAGCCCTTCGGCGGTGCGGTTCGTCGCGCCGATACCACCGTTGACCACGGGTTCCCCGAGCCGGACGTCGAAGCGGAGGCCGTTGGAGCCACTGTAGGTGCACCTGTCCGGGGACAACGGGTTCGAGTCCGGCTCGAGTGTGCCGAGGTCCTCGGTGAACCGGCCGGCGAGCACCGTGCACGCGTCGACGCGGCGGAGCCGCTCCAAGGTCAACGCCTCCGCCACCGGTATGGTGGCGGGCCCGATGTCCTGTGGTGAAGTCGCGTCCTGGATGACGACGACCAGCGTTCCGATCAGCGCGGCCACCGCCGCCAGCGCCCCCGCGATCACCAGCCCGGTACGGCTTTTCCGTTCCGGCTCGGGCCGGGCCGGTGGCCGCCACGCCGGAATCGGCAAGGAGAGCGCCGCACGTACTTCGGCGTCCTGCCGCTGAATGCGGGCGTGCACGACGTCCGGCCAGGGCGCGATCCCCGGCGGCACGGGGCCGAAGAAGTCCAGGATCTGCTCGGGTGTGGGCCGTCGAGCCGGGTCCTTGGCGAGGCACCCTTCGACGAGCGGCCGGATTTCCGCCGACACGGCTGACAGATCAGGTTCGGCGTGGACCACGTTGTAGAGCGTCTGAGGCGCCGAAGTGCCACTGAAAGGTCCGCGTCCGGTGGACGCCATGACCAGGATGGCACCGAGCGAGAACACGTCGGAGGCTGTGCCGATGAGGCCGCTTCCGGCCTGTTCCGGCGACATGAACGCGGGTGAACCGATGATGCAGCCGGTGCCGGTGAGGTGCTGGGCCTCTTCGACGGCACGGGCGATGCCGAAGTCGATGACGCGGGGGCCGTCGGCGGCGAGGATGATGTTGCCGGGCTTGAGATCCCGGTGGATCAGCCCGGCACGGTGCAGCTCGGTGAGGGCCGCGGCCAGTCCGGAGGCGAGCGGGCGCACCGCTGCCATCGGGAGCGGGCCGAACTCGTCGACGGCTTCGCGCAGATCGGGACCGGTGACGAAAACCGAGGCGAGCCAAGGGGTTTCGGCTTCGGGATCGGCGTCCATGACGGCGGCGGTGTACGCGCCGGAGACCATGCGCGAGGTGGTGACCTCGCGGCGGAACCGTTCACGAAAGCGGGGATCGTGGGCGAACTGGGCATGGATCTGTTTGACGGCCACGAGCCGTCCGTCGGGTGCGAGCCCGAGAACGACCCGGCCCATGCCGCCTTCCCCGAGGGCGGCGATGATCCGGTGGGGCCCGACCTGCCGGGGTTCGCCGGGATTCAACGGCTTCACTGGTCTGTCCTAGGGTTTCGGGAGCGCGGGCAGAAGCGCCCTGACGAGCTCCTCGGCCTTGGCGCAGGCCTGCTGTATGGTCTTGGTGCCCTGGGGCTCGTACGTCACTTTGACGTTTTCGCCGACGTTCTCGCTCATCGCCCGGTGCTGCCAGGTCAGCACGCAGCCGCGGACACCCGCCGGCGGGTTTTCCTCCCGATACACCGTGGTGCCCCCGACCTCCACCGGCAGGAAGCCTCCTGCCTTGACCTGCTCCGGCCCGTGAGGCGGATATCCGTGCTCCACGAGCAGCTCGAAGGTGCCGTCGCCCTGGTGGACACAGTGGTGCAGGTCCTCGAGAGCGGTGGCCCGTACCGGGCCGATCGACCGGTCGACCTTGTCGGGCGGGAGCAGCGCGCAGGGATCCAGCCCGATCAGTGAGCCCGGCGGCAGGTCGCGTGCGTGACCGCCGGCGCGGATGCGCCGCACCGCCTCACCGAGCCCGGCCTTCGCCACCACGCACTCCTCGTCCGACGAGACCATGGCGCCGACCTTGGTGAAGAGCACGACGTTCTGGAGGCCGGCGACGGGCACGGCCGCCGAGCACGAACCACCGACGGCTTTGGTGTTCATCGGCAGCCCTTCCAGTTCCCCGGCCGGTACCCCGTCGAGCAGCCGTGGCCCGACGGCGAGGGTCAGCGCGTTGTAAAGACAGTCCAGCCGCCGTCCGGGCGACGTCGCGGCGAGGGTGCCGAGCACGGGCGCCGTCCAGCCAGCCAGTACTTCGCACAGGTCCACGCGGCGCAGGTTGTCCGGGCCGAGCGGGTCCGGGTTGACCGGCGTGGTCGGTGGCACCCCGGACTGCGGCGCCGACGCGACCGCGGGTGCCGCGTCCGGCCGGGTCAGCAGCTTGACCACCACCACCCCGGAGACGGCCAGCAGCACCACGGCCGCCGCGGCGAGCCCCGCGCGGAGGCGGCGCCGGGACCGCTTGGGCGGGACCGGGTTCAGCAGCCCCCACACCTCGGCCTGCTGCGTCTCGGTCAGCTGCGGCACCGGAGGAGGCCAGGGCGAGGAAGCCGGCGCGACGGGACCGAGCTGCCGCATGACCCATGGCGGGGTCGGCCGGTCCTCGGGATCCTTCGCCAGGCAGGGCTCGACGATCGTTCGCAGGTCCTCCGGCAGCCGGCTCAGGTCCGGCCGGGCGTGCACGACGTTGTAGAGGGTGTGCGGGGTGGACGATCCGGTGAACGGGCTCTGCCCGGTCGCCGCCATCACCAGCAACGCCCCGAAGGAGAACATGTCGCCTGCCGGAGTCGGCGGCTTCCCCTCCGCCTGCTCCGGCGACATGAACGCGGGTGAGCCGATGATCGATCCGGTGTGGGTGAGTTCCGAGTCGCCCTCGATCGCGCGCGCGATGCCGAAATCGATCACCCGTGGGCCGTCGGCGGCGAGGATGACGTTGCCCGGCTTGAGATCGCGGTGGACCAGACCGGCCCGGTGAATCTCCCCCAGCGCCAGCGCCAGCCCGGCGGCCAGGTACCGCAGCGACGGCGGAGGCAGCGGCCCGCCGGCGGCCACCGCCTCCGACAACGACGGGCCCGGTACGAACACCGACGCCAGCCAGGGTGTCGGGGCGTCCGGATCGGCGTCCATCACCGCGGCGGTGAAGGCGCCCGACACCATGCGCGAAGTGATGACCTCGCGGCGGAACCGCTCCCGGAATCCGGGGTCGTTGGCGAAGGCCGGACGCACCTGCTTGAGGGCGACCAGCCGCCCGTCGAACGAACGCCCCAGCAGTACCCGGCCCATTCCACCCTCGCCGAGCACGGCGAACACCCGGTAGCGACCCACCTGAGCGGATTCCCCGGCGTTCAATGCTTGCACCAAAAGCCCCCTTTTCAAGGGCGATGATACAAAAGGCGGGCGCGCGGAATATCCGGTTACGGCCGGATTGACCTCGTCGAATGAAATCGCCGCCGAAAGCGACTCGGGAAACTAGCGCAGAGCCGGCCGTGCCGTCGGCTCGACGCGGACCCGTGAGCTCCGGCCGCGCAGCCACGCGATGAGACGGCAGACGAGGTAGATCACGAACGAGATCGTCGTGACGAACGCGCTCACCGGCTTGCCCGGCGCCAGCGAAAGGACGATCCCGCCGAGCGCGGCGATCTCCGCGAACACGATCGACAGCACGGTCGCCTTCCACGGGCTCGCCGTGACCCGCGCGGCGGCGGCGGCCGGGGTCACCATCAGCGAGACCACCAGCAGGGCGCCGACGATCTGCACCCCGAGCGCGCTCGAAATCCCGACCAGCACCGCGAAGATCAGCGACAGCAGCCGCACCGGGACGCCGCGCGCCGTCGCTACCGCAGGGTCGACCGTGGCGAACAGCAGCGGCCGGTAGATCACCGCGAGCACCACCAGCACGACGACCGAGGCGCCGACGAGCAGGTTCAGGTTGGTCGAGTCGATGGTGATGATCTGCCCGACCAGAATGCCGAACTTGTTGGCGCTGCGGCCTTCGTAGAACGACAGCAGCAGGACGCCCATGCCGAGACCGAAGGCGAGGATCACGCCGATCACGGAGTCGCGTTCGGACTCGCGGCCGCCGAGGAGCCCGATCAGCAGGGCGGCGATGACGGCGCCCGCGAGGCCGCCGAGTTCGACGCCGACTCCCAGCAGCAGCGCGCCCGCCGCGCCGGTGAAGGCCAGTTCGGCCGTGCCGTGCACGGCGAACGACATCCGCCGCATGACGACCAGCGGGCCGAGCACCCCGGCGACAAGGCCGAGAACGGCGGCCGCGAGCAGCGCCGTCTGAACGAAGTCGAGACCGAGGAGTTCACCGGTCAGGGCGAAGTCGAACATCTTGTCCACGGTGTCTATCCAAGAACCCGCGACCGGGATCGCGTCGCCAGGGCGGGTTCCGCGTGTGGTCCGGACCGCACGAATGACCTCACTTCGTCTACCACGGCGCTAACAAGCCTGTTCGTCGATGTGGTGGGGTTCGTCCTCGCACAGCGCGCTCTGCGCACCGGCGACGTGGATCTGCCCGCCGACCTTCAGCACCTCGATGCGGGTGCCGTACAGCTCGGACAGGGTCTCCGAGTTCATCACCTCGTCCGGCTTGCCGACCCGGAACTGGCCGTTCACCAGATACAGCACCCGGTCCACATAGGACAGGATCGGGTTGATCTCGTGGGTGACGAACAGGACGGCCGTCTCGGCGGAGCGCCGCCGCTCGTCGATCAGTTCGCTGACCGCGCGCTGGTGCGCGAGGTCGAGCGAGAGCAGCGGCTCGTCGCAGAGCAGGACTTCGGGGTCACCGACCAGGGACTGCGCGACACGGAGCCGCTGCTGCTCGCCACCGGAAAGCCGCCCCACCGGCTGCTTCGCGTACGCCTGCGCGCCGACGGACTCGATCGCCCGCGCGACGAGCTGACGCCGCTTCGAGATCCCGAAGAGACCGGTGCCCCACCGGTGCCCGTCCAGGCCGAGGCCGACCAGGTCCACGCCGCGCATCGTCAGGCCCTCGTCGAGGGCGCGCTGCTGCGGGATGTAGCCGATCCGCCGGTTCGTCCCGCCGGGGCGCCGCCCCGCGATCTCGACCGTGCCCTCGGGCAGCCCCTGCTGGCCGAGCAGCACCTTGAGCAGGCTGCTCTTCCCGGAGCCGTTCGGCCCGAGGATCGCGAGGAACTCGCCGGGTTCGACGTCGAGGTCGAGCCCGGACCAGAGGGTCCTGGGGCCGAACGCGAGGCTCGCCCCGCGGACACGGACCGCGGGGCGAGCCTCGGCGGGTACGGAGGTCACTACTTCAGTGCTCCGGCCAGCGCGTCCACTTCCTTGGTCATCCATGCAATGTAGTCCGTCACACCCTGGGGCAGCGTTTCGGTGACGTCGATGACCGCGATACCGGCGTTCTTGGCGTCGCCGACGACCTGCTGCGTGACCGGGGTGGTGGTCTGCGCGTTGTTGACCAGCGCCTTGACCTGCTTGCCGGAGATCAGCTGCTTGACCTCGTTGAGCGCGGCGGCGGGCACGTCCTGCTCCGCTTCCACGGCCTCGGCGAAGGCCGGCGGCGTCGCGTCGGTGACCTTCGCGCTGTCGAGCAGGTAGTGCGCGACAGGCTCGGTCGCGACGACCTTCGCGCCCGAGGCGCCCAGCCCCGAGACCTTCTTCAGGAGTTCCTGGGTCTTGCCCTTGAACGCGGTCGCGTTGGCGGTGAAGGCGTCCTTCGAGGCGGGCTGGATCTCGCCGAGCTTCGCGGCGACCTGGTCGGCGACCTTCTCGACGCCGGGCAGGCTGTACCAGACGTGCTCGTTCTCGTTGCCGGTCGCGGCGATGTCGACGGCGACCAGCTTCTGCGCGCCGGTGGCCTGGTCGGCGAGCTTGGAGAAGAAGTCGTCGTAGCCGCCGCCGTTGGACAGCGTCAGCTTCGCGTTCTTCGCGGCGACGGCGTCGCTCGCGGTGGTCTCGTAGGAGTGCGGGTCGGCCGAGGGGTCGTGGATGATCGAGGTGACCTCGACCTTGTCGCCGCCGACGGCGGTCACGACACTGCCCCAGACGTCGGTCGAGGCGACGACCTTGATCTTTTCGCCGCCGCCCGGGTTCGCGGCGGACGCGTTCTGCGAACCGGAGCCCGTCGACGCCTTGTCGCTCGACGCGCAGGCCGTCGCGCCGAGCGCGAGGACGGCCAGGGCCGACACGGCCGCGAAAACACTCTTGGTACGGCGGGAATTCATCTACTGCACTCCTGCGGATGCCCTGGCCAGGTGTCCCCAATGCCGGGTAATGGAAACCGTTGTCAGATTCAACTGTACCCCATCAGGATGACGACGCCTCCGGTCCAGGTCCGAGCTGTACCCAGGGTCACTCTGAATCGAGACCTGCCACACGTCGGGTGATGCTTCTGCAAAACGTTCTGAACCGTTACGGTTTGCGGATGGGCCGTCCTATCCGCACCAGGAGGCAGGCGACACTGGCGTCGTTGGCCGCAGAGCTCGGTGTGTCGAGGACCACCGTCTCGAACGCCTACAACCGACCGGACCAGTTGTCCCCTGAGCTGCGCCGTCGCGTCCTCGAGACCGCACGCCGCCTCGGCTACCCGGGCCCGGACCCGGTGGCCCGTTCACTGCGGACGCGCAAAGCCGGCGCTGTCGGTCTTTTGCTCACCGAGAACCTCTCCTACGCCTTCCGCGACCCCGCCGCCGTCGGCGTGCTCGAAGGGCTGGCGCTGGCCTGCGAGGACGCGGGCGTCGGCCTGCACCTGGTCCCGGCGAGCCCGGGCAGAGAGGACGTCGCGGCCGTGCACCGCGCCGGCGTCGACGGCTTCGTCGTCTACTCGGTGCCCGACGACGACCCGCATCTCGGTGCCGTGCTGGAACGCCCGGTGCCGACGGTGATCGTCGACCAGCCCCGGGTGGACGGGGTCGACCGGGTCGGCCCGGACGACGCGGCCGCGGTCACCGCCATGGCCGAACACCTCATCTCGCTGGGCCACCGGCAGATCGGCGTGCTGTGCATGCGGCTGGCCCGCGAGCGCAACGACGACTTCGTCTCCATCCAGCGGCAGAGCACCGCGCACTTCCACGTCCAGCGCATCCGGCTGGAGGCGCTGGCCGCCGCGTTCTCGGCGGCCGGGGTCGACTGGGCGACGGTGCCGGTGGTCGAGCGCTTCGACCACACCGTGGACGACGGCGCGTCGGCCGCACGCCAGCTGCTCGACGCGTATCCGCAGGTCACGGCCGTGATCTGTACCTCGGACATCCTCGCTCTCGGCGCTCTGGCCGAGGCGGAACGCCGGGGCCTGCGCGTACCGCAGGACCTGACGGTCACCGGGTTCGACGGCATCACCGAGGCCGAGCGCTCCGGCCTCACCACGGTCCACCAGCCGGTGCTCGAGAAGGGCAAGGCGGCGGGCAAGCTGCTGCTCAGCTCGGCCGACCGGGTCGGGCCGAAGGTGATCACCCTGCAGACGGAACTACGGGTCGGCCGCACGTCGGCGCCGCCACGAACGGCGGAAGAACGCTGGTTCGGGCCGTGATCTGCGCCCGCACACGTTGCTCTCCCCCGGCGTGTCGGTTCCAATGAGCGTGTGACCTCAATCGACGTACTGCTCAAGCGCAACCAGGAGCTGGGCGATGTCACTCCTGGTGACCGGTCGTCTCCGAGGCCATCACTCCAGGTGGCGATTCTGACCTGCATGGACGCCCGTATCCGGGTGTTCGAGATCTTCGGCCTGATCCAGGGCGAGTCCCACATCCTGCGTAACGCGGGCGGGGTCGTCACCGACGACATGATCCGCTCGCTCGCGCTCAGCCAGCGGAAGCTCGGCACGCGCGAGGTGCTGATCGTGCAGCACACCGACTGTGGCCTCTCCATGGTCACCGAAGACGATTTCAAGGACGAACTCGAAGCCGCCAGCGGGCTGCGCCCGACATGGTCGGTCGAGGCGTTCCGGGAGGTCGAGGACAGCGTGCGCCGGTCGGTGCAGCGCGTCCGGCGCAGCGACTTCCTGCCGCACACCGACAACGTGCGCGGGTTCGTCTACGACGTGAAGCTGGGGCAGCTGCATGAGGTCGCGCACTGACGGAAACCCGCCGAAGGGGCGCCGATCCCGCTGAACGTCACGTTGAGCAAGGAGACGCCCCTTCATCGTGTTTCCGTGGGCCTCCGGCCCAAAAGAGGATGCGCGACGGGTGAAGTCTCCGTCGGGCGCGGAGCGCCCTTGGGGAGACGCCTTTGGGCCCGATGGGTCGCACCTTTAAGCTTGGCTCGGTGGGCGTCGACGCGGATGTGCTGACCGAGTGGTTCGACGAAGTGGGGCGCGACCTCCCTTGGCGTGAGCCGGAATGCACCGCGTGGGGTGTGCTCGTCAGCGAGATCATGTTGCAGCAGACACCGGTCGCGCGGGTCCAGCCGATCTGGCTCGACTGGATGGCGCGCTGGCCGGTGCCGTCGGCGCTGGCGGCGTCGTCGCAGGGCGAGGTCGTGCGCGCCTGGGGCAAACTCGGCTACCCGCGGCGCGCGTTGCGGCTGCACGCCGCGGCGGCCGTCATCGCCGCCGAACACGGTGACGTCGTTCCGTCCGATGTGGACACTCTGCTCGCGTTGCCTGGCATCGGCGCGTACACCGCGCGCGCCGTCGCGGCCTTCGCCTACGGCAAACGGGCACCGGTGGTGGACACGAACGTCCGGCGCGTGGTGGCCAGGGCCGTGCACGGCGCCGGTGACGCCGGGCCGCCGTCGAATACCCGCGACATGGCCGACGTCGAAGCGCTGCTGCCGCCGGACGACGCGCCCGCCGCGAAACTCTCGGCCGCGCTGATGGAACTCGGCGCGCTCGTCTGCACCGCGCGTTCGCCGCGATGCGCGGACTGCCCGATCTACGACGACTGCGCGTGGCAGCACGCGGGAAGGCCCGCATACGCCGGGCCCGCGAAGCAGGTCCAGAAGTTCGCCGGCACCGACCGCCAAGTGCGCGGGCTGCTGCTCGACGTCCTGCGTGGCAGCGAAGGCCCGGTCGAGAAGGCGCGGCTCGATCTCGTCTGGCACGAATCCGGGCAGCGCGACCGCTGTCTCGACTCCCTGCTGGCGGACGGGCTGCTCGAACAGACCGGGGACGGCCTGTTCGCACTCCCTGGCGAACACTAACGCATTACGACAAAAGTTGGTCAATGGTTGTCATAGGCGCGATGGCGGGTTAGTTTTCCGGCCAACGCGCATGATGGGAGTTTCGCCCGTGGCCGACTTCGACCGACGTACCGCGCTCAAGGGCGGCCTGACGGTAAGCGCCGTCGGGCTACTGGGGACAGCAACGATTTCCGCCGCCGACGCGGCGTCCGGGGTGACAGAACCGAAGATCTACGGCACCGCGGCGTGGAGCGCGCGGCCGCCGAACGGCGCGATCGAGGTGCAGAACCACAAGCCGACGTACATCGTCGTGCACCACACGGTCGAGCCGGGGAACGTCACCGACTACACGCTCGAACACGCCTTCTGGGCGTCGCGCTCCATCCAGAATTTCCATATGGACACCCGTGGCTGGATCGACACCGGCCAGCAGTTCACGAACAGCCGCGGCGGGCACATCACCGAAGGCCGGCATCGCAGCCTGGAGATCCTGCGCGGCGGTACCCAGCACGTGCTGGGCGCGAACGTGGGCAACAACAACAGCACCTGCATCGGGATCGAGAACGAAGGCCTCTACAGCGAAGAGGACGTCACGCCGGCGCTCTGGGACTCGCTGGTGAAGCTGGTCGCGTACATCGCTTCGCAGTACGGGATCTCGCCGGAGTTCATCAAGGGACACCGGGACTTCAACTCGACCGAATGCCCGGGAACCGTGTTGTACAACCGGCTTCCGGAGCTGCGCACCGAGGTCGGCAAGCTGCTGGGATCCGCGTCGCCGAAGGTGGAGCTGCCGGAGTGGCCGCTGCTCAAACCCGGCGACAGCGGGCCGCGGGTACGGATGGCACAGGAACTCCTGCGGGCACGCGGTTTCGCCGTACCCGCCGACGGACTCTTCGGACAGTCCACAAAGGACGCCGTCGCCGCGGTGGCGGCCCGGCACGGGCTGGAACGCGACGCCTGCGGCGCGACCGCGGCGACCGACGAGACCGGCTTCCTCGGCTCCGACGTCTGGCCGCTCATCGTCGGGTCCGGCACCGATCTCCGGGCGCTGAAAGCACGACTCGCCGGCTGAACAGCAGCGGCGACAGGATCACCAAGGCGGCGCACCAAGGGAGCAGACCCGTTCCCAGCGGCAGCAGCAGTCCGCCGATGAGCGCGCCCCCGGCGACGGCGCCGTTCCAGGCCGCGATCGTGAGCGACTGGGCGGCGTCGGCCGTGGGGCCCGCCAGCAAGGCGGTGACGGCCTGGAAAGCGGTCGGCGCGCCGCCGAACCCCAGGCCCCACAGGCCGGCGGCCGCGAGCACCAGACCGTGGACACCGTCGCTGATCCCCAGCAGGACGATGGCGGCGGCGGTCACGGCGGTGCAGGACAGCAGCACGGCGCGCGGACGGCTGTCGAGGGCGGAGCCGACCGCGGCCATCCCGCCCACCGCGGCGCAGCCGAACACCAGCAACGCCGCGCCCAGCAACGTTTCCGCCTCCAGACCGGCGAGCACCGGACCGACGTAGGTGTAGGCCACGTTGTGCCCCAACGAGAACAGCGCCACCGTCGCGAGCATGGGACGCATCCCGGGCAGCCGTGACGCGGCCAGCGGCCGGGTGGGGCCCGCCGGATCCGCGAGCACGGCGGGCACCGCGACGAGCACCCAAACCAGCAACGGCACGGTGATCAGCGCCATCGCGGCGAACGCCCAGCGCCAGTCGGCGAGTTCGCCGAGCGCGGTACCGGCGGGCACGCCCAGCGCGAAGCCGATCGGTGTGCCGGACATGGCCACCGCCAGCGCCCGCCCGGTGAGCCGCGGCGGGGCGAGACGCATCGCGTAGCCGGCCACGAGTGACCACATCACCCCGGTCAGCGCCCCGGAAACAACCCGCGCGGCCAGGATCAGCGGGTACGACGAGGCCACGGCGATCACCAGGTTGGTGACCAGGAAGCCCGCGATCAGCGCCAGCAGCAGGCGTTTGCGCGGCACCCGGAGGGTCGCGCCGGTGAGCGGGACGGCGGTGAGCGCGGTCGTGATCGCGTAGACCGTCACCAGCTGCCCGGTGGCCGACGGGGAAACGCCCAGATCCTCGGACATGCCCAGCAGCAGCCCGGCGGGCAGCACTTCGGTGAGGCAGCCGAGGAAGACCGTCGTCGTCAGCGCGAGCAGCGCCGGGAGAGGCAGCATGCCTCGACGATCTCCTCTCCCTCGCGGCGCGCGATAGTCCCTGGCGGGTATGCCGAGGGGTTATCGGCCGGGGATAACCCGGCGGCATGACCGGCTGGCAGTGCCGCGCGCGGCGCGCACGTACGCACGATGACCGGACATCCTCCCCTTGAGAGAGAAGGCTCGTTCATGACCGTGCGGCTTCGGTGGCAGGAGCCACTGTGCACCGCGTTGCTCGCCACCACGATGATCGGCACCTGCCCGGCTTCGGCGGCGGCCCAGCCGGCACCCGGCAGCGACGGATACGTGCACGTCTCGCCCGACGGGACCGTCCTCGGACCCGATCCTTACTACCCGAAGGACGGCAACGGCGGTTACGACGTCGGCAAGTACTCACTCGCGCTGCGTTACGCGCCGTACTCGATGCTGCTGAGCGGCAGGGCGACGATCACCGCGACGGCGACTCAGGACCTGAGCCGGTTCGACCTCGACCTGCGCGGGCTCACCGTCCGGTCGGTCACCGTCGACGGGTTGGCCGCCACGTTCCGGCGGGCGGGTGAACACGAGCTGGTGATCACCCCGCGGACCCCGGTGGCCGACGGCAGGACATTCACCGTGGTGGTCGATTACGACGGCCGCCCGGAACCGATTCCCACCGCGCGGGGCCGGGTCGGCTGGCTCGCCGCTTACGGCGATTCGGCCGTGGCCACCGGGCAGCCGCGTTCGGCGATGACCTGGTTCCCCGTCAACGGCACCGAAGCCGACAAGGCGGCGCTGCAGGTCTCCGTCACCGTCCAAGACGAATTCTCCGTACTGGGCAACGGTTTCCAGGTCTCCGACGTGCCCGCGGGCCCGGGACGGCACACTGTCACCTGGTCGGAGGAAACCGCCCTCGCGCCGAGCACGGCGATGCTCGGCATCGGGCGCTGGGAGGTCGAGCGGATCGCTCTTCCCGGTGGACGGACGGCGGTCAACGCCTACCACCCGTGCGCCGTGGACAAGCGGCAGATCGGCGGGCGGCTGCCCGAGGTCCTGGAATTCCTCACCGGGAAGTTCGGCGACTACCCGCAATCGGCGGCGGGCGGGCTGTTCCTCGACCGCTCCCTCGGCTACACGCACGGAGCGCAGACCCGGCCGGTGTACGGCCGCACCGCCACCATCGCCGATCTGGTGTACGCCGTCGCGTACCAATGGTGGGGAGCCGGAGTGAGCGGCAAGATGTGGCGCGACGCGCTGATGCCCGAGTCCGTCGCGCGGTACGCCGTCTGGTTGTGGGACGAGACCAAGAACGGTGCCGACCTGGACCGTCGCTACCGGGAGATGGTGGCCGCGGTGCGCGACGACCCGGCTTTCTGGGCGCCCAAGCTCACCGATCCGGGCAAGGGCACCGAATTCGCGCCGACGACCAAGGCGGTGCTGATGGTGCACGCGCTGCGCCGTCACATCGGCGACGAAGCGTTCTTCCAGATCATGGCGGGCTTCCCGATGATCAACCCGCAGGGAAATCAGAACTGGCACGACTTCGAGCTCTACGTCTCCGCGATGACCCAGCGCGACCTCGGCGAGTTCAACCAGGCCTGGCTGGACGGGACGGTGCGGCCGCCGGACGAACTCCTCTTTCCCGGGACGTAGGGCCTCGTACGAACCGTCCGCGTCTTTGGTACCTCCGTGGATTCCGGGCGGGCGATGACACTGGCACCTGACGTCAAGGCTCGTGAGTCTCCGTACCGATGCGGCGAGTTCGCGTGATTGACCGGACGACACGCGTGTCGTCCGGTCAATCACGCGAAACCGCCGTCCGCGCACCGGCAGTACGTACCTAAGCCGTCCTTACCACTCACGAGTCCAGGTACTCGGCGTAGACGGGTGCCATCCTCGCTTCGGCCCAGTACGCTTCGACCACGGCGGAGATCAGCTCCTCCCGCCGCCCCGCCACGAAGGTCTCCTTGTTCCACGCGAGAATGTGCCTGCGCGGCAACACATCCCCGCGCAGCGGCCGGGGCACGATGCCGTGGTTCCCCGGATCGCAGATCGGTTGCGACAGCCCGACCGCGCCCGCCTTGACCACCAACAGCGCCACCTGCTGCGAAGTCACCTGATGGGTGAACGACGGGCTGAAGCCGTGCCGCGCGCAGGTGTCGGCGAAGTACTTGGTGAACGTGGCCGCCGACGAATCGGACACCATCACCCACGATTCGTCCCGCAGGTCGCGCAGGTCGACGACCTTCTCGCGCGCCAGCGGATGGAACTCCGGCAGCAGGACGAAGGTCGGCTCGGTCACCACCACCGCGGTGTCCACGTTCGCGGGGAGTTCGAGCTCGTATCCCGGATAGTCCTTGACCAGCCCCAATTCCGCGCGCCGCTGGGCCAGCAGTGGCAGCAGCCGTTCGGGGTGGTCGTCGTGCACGACCTGCACTTCGGAGACCTCGGGCCACAATCCCGTCACCAGTGAGGGCAGATGCGCCACCAGCGCGCTGGCCACCGCCACCACCCGGACCACGTCGGGCGGGCCGCTGGGGCAGCCGCGCTGCTCGATGTCTTCGAGCAGTTTGTCCAGCTGTGGCAACAAAGCGGCGGTGCGGCGCAAGAGCAGTTCGCCCATCGGCGTCGGGGTCACACCGCCCTCGCACCGGTCGAACAACCGGTAGCCCAGCATGTTCTCCAGCCGTTTGAGTTGCGCGGAAACCGCGGGCTGGGTGACACCGAGAGCGATCGCGGCCCGGGAAAGGCTTCCCGTGTCCGCGATCGCCCTGATCACCCGCAGGTGGTGGACATCCAGCTGTACGACGTCGAACTCCTTTGTCACGAACGGGTTTTCGACCCGCCGGAAGAAGTCATGGCCGTGGAGGACACCGCGGCCGCGGTCCGTCTGCCGAGAAGAATATACAGGAGAAAAGCACCAAGAACGGAGTTCACGGTGGGGATTCCCCACGGCAGCCAGGCCCCCACCGCCGCTCCGGACGCCCAGCAGATCAGCGCGGAAGGAACCCAGGACGGGCAGGTGGACGGCAGCTCCCCGGACGCGCGGGTGGCGTCCAGCTCCGGTTTCCAGCGCCGGACCACGTAGTACTCGGCGATCACCACCCCGGCCACCGGTGGCGTGAGCACGCCGACCCAGGTCAGGAAGGTGGTGAAGTGGTCGAGGACGCCGATCGCGGAGAGCACCGTGCCGAGACCGCCGAGCAGCAGGGTCGCGGTGGTGCGGTCCAGCCGCCGGGACAGCAGCACCTGCACGGTGTTCACCAGCCCGAGCGAGGACGAATACAGGTTCCAGTCGTTGATCTTCAGGATCGCGGTGACCAGGATCAGCGTGCCGAGCACACCGGACGACGAGGTGATGATCCCGACCACGTCGGCGCTTTTCGCCGCGTGCGCGAGCAGGACCCCGATCAGGCCGATGAGGTACTGGCCGAGGGTGACGCTGACCAGGGTCTGCTTCACCACGTCGGACGCGGTCCGGTTGAACCGGGTCATGTCCGGCGTCATGATCGCGCCCATGATGAACGCGCCCGCCACCAGCGTGGTGCCCTGTGCCAGCGACATGGACGGTCCCGGCGGCGGCTCGGCCAGCAGTGCCGGCAGGGAATGGTCGCCGAGCGCCGAGATGATCGAAAACCCCGCCAGCGCGAGGAAAGCGGGCACCGTCAGATACGCCGTCCAGGCCATCGCGTGGAAGCCGAACACGACGATCGCGGTGACCAGCGCGCCGCCCGCGAGCGCCCACACCCACACCGGCGGGCCGCCCATCAGGGCGTGGAGGCCGTGGGCGAACACGTCGTTCTGCACCCCGAACCAGCCTGCCAGGCTCAAGGTCATCAGGAGACCGACCAGCGAGGACCCGCCGGTGCCGAATCCGGTCCAGCGCGCGAGCACCGACGTCGAAAGCCCCTCGCGGGTGCCGGCGATGCCCATCAGGATGGTGATGACCTCCAGCAATACCGAACCGATCGTGATGGCCAGTACCGCTTCCCAGAACGTCATGCCGAAGCCGAGCACCGCGCCGAGCAGGAACTGGTGGAACGAGGACACCTGACCGAACCGCTGCAACGCGACGGAAATCCAGGAGTAGCGGCGGTCGGCGGGCACCCGGCGAAGGGAGAAGTCGTCGTGTTCCACGGTCACTCCACTCGTTCCGGGACGGCTTGTTCGAGGACGACGAAACCTTGGCCGGGCAGCGGCCGCCACGAGAGTTCGCCGCGGTAGAGCCGTTCGAGGAAGGCGACCCGCTGGTGATAGGCGAACACGGAGCTTTCGACCCCGGCCACCGCGACGGTGCCGACGAACATCGGCAACTCGGCGAGGAAGTACCGGACCGCGCTGCGCAACTGGTCGCGCGTGGGATGTTCGCCCTCGGGCAGCCGCCGGTCCAGCACCCAGCCCGTGGCGCCGAGGCACTGCTCGGCGAACTCCGGATCGGTGGCGAACCGGTGGTGTGCCTCGGAAAGCAGGGCGAGGTACGCGCTGTCGGCTTCGAGCGCCGCGGAATCCAGGATCAAAGTGCGTGGATCCGGCGAACAGACCTGCTCCAGCGCGCGGACGATCTTGTTCCGCGTGTAATTTCCTTGCCGCTGCGCCTTCTGCGCGGCGCGGACCGGGTCGTAGCCGAGCGCTTCGAGGGTGAACGCGGACGGGCCGTCGGGGACGAAGAAATGGAAACCGTGAAAGGCCGACATGGCCCAGCGGGCGAGATCGGCGATACGGTCCACGGTGAAATGGCTGTTGAACGGGCTGACACCCAGGCAAACGTGTTCGGCTCGCGCCAGCGGATCAGCGCAATGCTCCGTGAGCGGCAGTGGTCGCGGCAAGACGGCTCCTGATTCGCGTGATATGCGGGGCGTCGACCGAACGTAGCCACGGCCGGATGGCACGGGTATTGCCACCGAATGTTGTCACCGGGTTATGAGAAATCGGGTGTCTCGACTTTCGGAGGTGCCGGGCGCGAACGGGTCGCGGTATACGAAGTCATGGAGATTCAGGTTCGGCATCTTCGCGTGATCTGTGAGATAGCCGCCTCCGGCAGCCTCAACCGTGCCGCGGCCGGACTGGGACTCGGCCAGCCCGCGCTCAGCCACCAGCTGCGCCGGATCGAGCGGATGGTCGGCAGCCCGTTGTTCCACCGCGACCAGCACGGGGTGCGGCCCACCGAACTCGGCGCCCTGATCCTGCGGCGGGCGCGGGCGATCGTGCTCACCTTCGACGAACTGGAGCACGACTTCCACCGTCAGGAACCGGAGACGGGCGAATCGATCAGGATCGGCTGGAACGACAGCGCCATCACGGGTTCGCTGCTCGGCGGACTGCGCGACCTGCGCCCGGGCGAGCCGTTCCGCACACGCGCGGACACCTCGCGCACGCGGCTGCTCGCGCAGGTCGCGAACCGGGGCATCGACCTCGCGCTGATCATGATCTGCGGCGGGCGCGGCCTCCCGGTGCCGCCGGAAGTGCGGACCCTGACCCTGGTGGAGGAGCCGTCGTTCGTGGCGGTCCCCGCGGAACACCCGCTCGCCGCCGAAGAGGAGATCGAGCTCGCCGAGCTGGCCGGGGAGGACTGGATCGTGTCGAGTGGCGGCGACGGCTGCCGGGTGGTGTTCCGCGAAATGTGTCTCGCGCACGGTTTCGACCCCCGGATCACCCACGACGCCGACCTCGACACCACGCGCGAGGATCTGGTCAGCGGCGGATACGGCGTCGGGCTGATCCAGCCGACCCGGCCGTCGGCGGACGGGCTGGCCATCCGGCCGCTCGTGGGCGCGCCGATGTGCGTGCGGCATGTGCTGGCCTGGCGGGAGGACGGCCGGTGCGCGCCCGGCGTCCCGGAACTCGCCGCTTCGGCGAGGGCCGGATATTGGCGGCTCGCCGGGCGGACGGCGCCGTACCGAGCCTGGTTGCACCGCCACGGCAGGCCGGCCGCCGGATAACCCTTCGGCATGCCGAGGCGGCACTAGAGCGTGTCCCACGAGGCGCCCGACGATGGGAATCGTCAATCACGGTCGCCGAAAGAAGGGGCACCATGCTGCCGTTGATCACCCGTACGGAACTGCTCTCCCGGATGGAGTCCGGATCGGTGGTCGTGGTGGACACGATGCCGGTCGCCTATTTCGCGAAGGAACATCTTCCGGAAGCACGCAACATTCCGGGTTTCCCGTACGAACGGGCCGCCGAATTCACCGACCGCCTGGCACCGATGGTGCTTCCGGACAAGGCCGCCGCGATCGTCGTCTATTGCGCGAACACGCCGTGCCGCAACAGTGAATTCGTCGGGCGGCGGCTGCTGGAGCTCGGGTACACGAACGTCCGCAAATACCGCGAAGGCATCGAAGACTGGGTCGCGAACGGGTTGCCGACCTGGTCTTCGTCCTGAAAGGAGATCGTCTTGTCCAAGTGCAAACGGTTCGTCTGCGTGCTGGCCGGTGTGCTGGCGCTCATCACCGGCTTCGGCAGCGGCGTGGCTTCGGCCGCGCCGGCGGCCGAGAACGTGATGACGGTGACTTCGGCCAACTACGCCGAGGTCATGAACATCTCGCGGCAGAAGCTGGTCATCATGGACTTCGGCGCCACCTGGTGCCCGCCGTGCCGCCAGATGAAGCCCGTGATCGAACGGCTCGCCGGTGAATACGGCGGCCGGTTCCTCCTGGGCGAGGTCGACGTCGACCAGAGCCGGGACCTGTCCAGCCGGTACAACATCCGCTACCTCCCGACGCTGGTCGGTGTCCGGAACGCCGCCGAGCTGCCGTCCTCGCGGAACATCGGCTACCCGGGCGAAGCACGGCTGCGCGCCTGGATCGACGCTCAGCTCGCGAAGGGCTGACCGAGGACGTCGGAGAGAAAAGCTTCGACGGCACCGAGGTAGGTCTCCGGTGCTTCGTCGTGCACCACGTGCCCGGCGCCTTGGACGACGATGTGCCGTCCGAGGCCGCCGGGCACGCGTGCGGCCAGCTCGGCCTGCTGGCCGTGCGGCATCGCGGTGCGTTCGCCTTCGATCGCGAGCAGCGGGCATTTCACGCGTTCGACGAACTCCCAGAAGTCGCGCCTGCCCCATTCGGCCGCGATCTCGTACAGGTCCGGGAGGGACGCGATCAGGTGGTAGCCGTCGTCGCGTTCCTCGACGCATTCGATGAAGTAGTCGCCGGTGTCGCCGAAAAATTCGCGAACGTGGGCCAGTGACCGGAACGGGACCGGCCACGATTCGAAGTACCCGCGCCAGGTGTCCACGGTCCGGCCGCGCTGGTCCGGCGCGAAGTCCTCGCAGACCACGGCGCGGACGAGCTCGGGATGGGTGGCCGCGGTGACCCACGCGTGCAGGCCGCCCATCGAATGTCCGATCAGGACCGCGGGTTCGTCGAAGGTCCGCAGCACCGCGGCGACGTCGTCGGCGAACCGCTCGGTGCGCCAGGGCCCGCCACGCGGTCCGCGTCCGTGACCTCGCGCGTCGAGGCCGTGGACACGCCCGTACGGCTGGAGCCTTCGCGCGACCCGCCACCACGTCGTCGCCCTGCCCATCAGCCCGTGCAGAAGGACGATCGGCGGCCCGTCACCGCCGAAAGTGACCAACCCGTCGCGCTGGATCACCACTAAGCTCCCCTCCATGCGCAGCCGTGTCCCCGCCGCCGGTCTGGTACTGGGGGCCGTCTGCGCCCTGATTATCGGCTGCACCGCCGATCCGCCTCCGGCCGCGCCCCCGCCGCCGCCGATGAACCCGGCTCCTGGCGCTTCCGGCGCGGGCGACCCGTACTACCCGATGGACGGGAACGGTGGTTACGACGCGACCGAATACCAGGTGGGTATCACGTACGACCCCGCGAAAGGGCGTCTCGACGGCGACACCACGGTGATCGCGAACGCGACACAGGACCTCGATCGATACAACTTGGACTTACGCGGCCTGACCGTGCAATCCGTCGAAGTGGACGGGAAACCGGCGAAGTTCGCGCGCGAGGGCGAATTCGAACTGGTGGTGACGCCCGCCGAGCCGATCCGGAACGGGACCCCCTTCCGCACGAAGGTCGTCTACGGCGGCGACCCGTCGGCGACACCCAAGGCGGGCGGCAGCGAGAACGGCTGGCAGAAGTCGAAGGACGGCGGCGCGTTCATCGTCGGCGAGCCGCATTCGGCGTCGTTCTGGTATCCCGTCAACGAGACCCCGCGCGACAAGGCGATGTTCACCCTCACCGCGCGTGTGCCGGACGGCTGGACCGTCATCTCGAACGGGCGCGAGATCCAGAAGTCCTCGACGAACGGCTGGACCACGGCGTCCTGGCAGGAGCGCACGCCCGTGGCGTCCTATCTGACCACGGTGGCGATCGACAAGTTCACCGTCGACCGGATGGCGCTTCCGGACGGGACCCCGGTGGTCAACGCGTACGCGCCGGGCGCCGAGGACCGGCGCGACACCGGCAGGCGGCTGCCGGAGATCATCGCTTTCCTGAGCTCGAAGTTCGGGCCGTACCCGGTGGACGCGGCGGGCGGCATCTATCTCGACGAGGACATCCATTTCTCGCTGGAGACCCAGACCAGGCCGACCTACGCGAAATGGGCCGACCTGATCACCGTGGTGCACGAAACCGCGCATCAGTGGTTCGGCGATTCGGTGACCCTGAGATCGTGGTCCGACATCTGCCTCAACGAATGCCTCGCGTCGTACGCGCAATGGCTGTGGCAGGAGTCGCGGGACAACGAGAACCTGGACGACCGCTACCGCGCCGCCCTCGAGATCATGCGCGGCAGCCAGGATTTCTGGACACCGAAACTGGTCGACATGGGCGCCGGGCAGGAGTTCCACGGCGTCTACGACAAGGGGATCCTGGCCATCCACGCGCTGCGGCGGAAGATCGGCGAAGGAGCGTTCGGGCGCCTGCTGAAGGAATGGCCTGCCGCGTACCGGAACGCCAACGCCTCCTGGGCGGATTTCGAGGCGTTCACGATCAGGCTTTCGGAGCAGAACCTGCGGCCGTTCTTCGACGCTTGGTTCCACGGCACGACGATCCCGCCGGACGCCGAGCTGCTGCCGGGCACCCTGCGAGGCTGAAACTCCCGCATTTAGTCCTCTGAATGCAGAGTGCCAGGCCAACGCGGCTGTCCGTGAAGGGCCCCTTCCCTACCCTCAAGGTAGTGAAGGAGGCCTTCACGGCGAGCCGACCTCGCATTGAGTGTCCGTAAGGACCCATTCGGGCGGCGAAATGCCTGATTGATGCCTGTATACGCAGTTCGGTGCGGGGGTCGTGAGTGGTAATGAGGGTTAGAACGCTCATTACCACTCACGACCCCCGCGCAAAGAGGACACCGTCACCGGGCCGGCGTCCCTTATGGACGGTCAAAAGCGCGCCAGGCTACCTACCGCGAGGCCACCACCCCCGCATTTAGTCCTCTGAATGCGGTCAGGCGCCGGGGTAGTCCGGCAGGTCGATGCCGTTCACCACATCCCGCATCTTCCGCGAAGCCAGCGCGGCGAACGGCTTGAGCCGCATCACCCGCATCATCACGTAGCGCATCCGCAGCGCGGTACGCGACTTCGCGAAGATCGACTCCGCGTTCTCCCGCCCCATCTCCTGCGTCTTCTCGACGAACTCGCGCATGACCGCCTCGTAGCGTTTGAGCCCGGTGTCGAGACCGGCGGCGAGCTCCCCGGCGAGGACGTACGCGCCGACGAACGCCAGGCTCGTGCCCTGCCCGGAAAGCGGCGAGGGACAGAAAGCGGCGTCACCCAGCAGCCCGACGCGGCCGCGCGACCAGGACTCCATGATCACCTGGGCGCACGAATCGAAGTAGAAGTCGGACGCCTCGTCCATCCGGTCCAGCAGCCAGGGCGCCTCCCACTCCATCCCGGCCGCGAGCTCGCGCACCAGCGCCTTCTGCGCCTCGACGTCGCGATAGTCGTAGTCGATCTTCTCCGAGGCGAACCCGAAGTAGGCCATCGCCTCGTCGCCGTCGCGGACGGCTCGGATCCCGGCGGACCGGCCGACGTCGTCGTAGCCGACGGCCCAGTTCCGCAGGCCCAGCCGGTTCGGCACGGTGAAGAACGCCAGGTACGAGCCCAGATGCCGGACGAACCGGGACTCTTCGCCGAAGGCCAGCGCCCGCACTCCCGAATGCAGCCCGTCCGCCCCGATGACCATGTCGTACGTCCGCCGGGCACCGACGGCGAAGGTGACGTCGACACCGTCGGCCCGCTCGTCCAGCGCGGTGATCCGGTCACCGAAGACGTACTCCGTCGTCTCCTTGGTCGCCTCGTAGAGCACTTCGGTCAGGTCGCCGCGGAGGATCTCGATCTCGGCGACGACGCCGTCACCGTCGAAGTCGTCGGCGCGGATCGTGGCCTTCGTGCGGTTCTCCCGGTCGACGAGCGTCTCGCCCTTCGTGTCCGTGCAGGCGGCGCGGATACGTTCGTCCAGGCCCATCCGGCGCGCGACCTCCTTGGCCGTTCCGCGCAGGTCGACGGCCTGGCCGCCGGGGCGCAGCGAAGGCGCGCGCTCCACGACGGTCACCTGGAAGCCGTACCGGGCGAGCCAGAAGGCCAGCGCCGGCCCGGCGACGCTCGCCCCGGAGATGAGGATCTTGGTGTCGGCCACCTTGGGAAGGTCCCACGCATCACATCGCGGCGCAAAAGAGTTTCGTCGTAGGCTGGCGGCATGGCTGTCGTGAAGATCAACGCGATCGAGGTCCCCGAAGGCGCAGGCCCCGAGCTGGAGAAGCGGTTCGCCGCGCGGCTGCACGCCGTCGACAACCAGCCCGGCTTCCTCGGCTTCGAGCTGCTCCGCCCGGTCTCCGGCGAGTCGCGCTACTTCGTCTACACCAAGTGGGAGTCCGAAGAGGCGTATCAGGCGTGGGCGTCCGGCCCGGCGCGTGAGGCGCACGCGGGCGAGCGCGCGAAGCCGGTTTCCACCGGCGCGAACCTGCTGGAATTCGAGGTCGTCCAGGCTTCGAAGCCGGGTGAGTGAGCTCGAACGAGCCGCGGAACTGATCGACGGCGCCGGCGCGCTGCTCGTCTGCGCCGGTGCCGGGATGGGTGTCGACTCCGGCCTGCCCGATTTCCGGGGCGACGAAGGTTTCTGGAAGGCGTATCCGCCGTACGAACGGCTGGGCATCAGCTTCGTCGAGCTCGCCGACCCGCGGCATTTCGCCGAAGACCCCGAGCTGGCCTGGGGTTTCTACGGGCACCGGCTCGCGCTGTACCGCGCCACCGTCCCGCACGACGGGTTCCGTCTCCTGCGGTCCTGGGGAGCGCGCAAACCGGGTGGCACGCGCGCGTTCACGTCCAATGTGGACGGACAGTTCCAGAAGGCGGGCTACCCCCACGTCGCCGAGGCGCACGGGTCCATCCACCATCTGCAGTGCCTCGCCAGGTGCACCAAGGAGATCTGGCCCGCGGACGACGTCGCGGTGCCGGTCGGCGAAGACAGCATGCGCGCGCTCGAACCACTGCCGTCCTGTCCGCGCTGTGGCGGCCTCGCCCGGCCCAACATCCTGATGTTCGGCGACTACGACTGGCTCGGTCAGCGCAGCCAGGCCCAGCTCGACGAGCTGAACGCGTGGCGTCGCGCGCATCGCGACCTGGTGGTGGTGGAACTGGGCGCCGGACAGGCCGTGCCGACGGTGCGGCGGTACTCGGAGCTGGCCAGCGCCGCGACCGGCGCGCTGGTCCGGATCAACCCGCGCGAGCCACAGGTCCGGCACGGCCGCGGGGTTTCCCTGGCGAGCAACGGCCTGGAAACACTCGAAGCGCTGGACGCCCTGCTCAGCTAGGGCGGATCCACAGGTCTCGGCCGCCCTTCAGCATCACCCGCCCGTCGTCAAGGGTCACCGCGGCGATGAGCCGGTCGGCGGGGCAGCCGAGCTCACCCCGCTGCCAGCCTCCCTCCGCGACCCACACCACCAGGCACGACCGGTTCGAGGTCTGGGCCCGGTTCCACTCCACGCGGTCGCCGAACAACACCGCTTCGCCCGCCTTGTCGACCGTCCCGCCGAGGATCCGGCCATCCCCGAGGGAAACGATCTCCCAGGCGCCGGGCTCGCCGGCCACGACCAGCGCCCCGGCCGCGGAACCCCCGGCCAGCAGCCATTTCCCGCCCGTCCGGAGCACCGTGGAAAGCCAGAGGTCGCTTCCCCGCACGTGAACCGGCGACACCGTCCAGGTCGCGCCCGCGTCGCCGGAGGCCCACACCCGTACGTCGCCGCCGAGGGCACCGGCCACGAGCACCCGATCGCCGTCGGCCGCGATCGCCGCCGGCGCCCAATGCCCCGGCCTGTCTTGCGGCAACACGATCTCCCGCACGCTGCGACCTTCGTCCCCGGACACCCACGCGATCGGTTCCGACCGGCTCTCACCGGGGAGCTCCCGGAAGCCGATGCCGATCACGTTCCCGCCCGCGCGGGCCAGCGCGACCCCGGTCCTGCCGGGCCCCGGCCGGAACAGCCGCTGGACTTCGGCGACCGGGTCCTGGAGGCCGACGGACCGTGCCTCACCGGGCCGGGCGGCGAAGCCCAGCGCGCTCTTCGCCTCGGCCGGCGGCAACTGCCCCGGGACGCACGCCGCGACCAGCGAAAGCGCGAGCACTCCCCAGAGCTTCTTCATGAGCGGGAAGCCTGCCAGCGGAAGGTCACTTTCCGGGCAGCACGACCTCCGCGTAGACGGCGTCGTGATCGCTGCCCGGCGTTTCCAGCACCTTGAAGTCCGCGATGGCCGTCCGCTTGTCCGCCAGCACGTGGTCGATCGGCACCGGCGGCACCAGCCCGTTCGTCCAGGTCCCCTCCAACGCCTTCCCCAGCTGATCGGCCGCGTCCACGTATCCCCTGGTCAGCAGCTCACGAAAGAGCGCGTGGTCCAGGCCGGCGTTGAAGTCGCCCGCCAGGATCCGGATGTCGTGCTCGGCGTCGGCGTAGGGCAGGTCCTTGGCCTCGTCGACCCATGCGTGCCGGTCCCACATCGGCGCCGCCGGATGGACCGCGACGACCTCGATCCGGACGCCGTCGCCGAGGTCCACGCTCGCGCTGGGCTGCTTGTAGTCCGAATCACCGCTCAGCCTCAGCGGCGTGAGCGGATACCGCGACACCAGCCCGGAACCCGACGCCCACTCGGCCGGGTGCAGCACGTGGTAGGGCAGGACCTGGAACAACCCGGCCCGTTCGAGCCCGGCGATCGCCTCGGGCGTCATCTCGGTCAGGCTCAGGACGTCGACCCGGTGCTCCTTCACGTAGCCGACGATCCGGTCCGGATCGGCCTGTCCGCCGAGCATGTTCGACGCCAGCACGCGCACGTGCTTCCCGTCGAGCGCCTTCTGCTCGTTCGCGAACGCTCGCGGAAGCACCAGAGATCCGATCGTGCAGGTCAGCACCAGCGCGACCACCCCGGTCCACCAGCGGCGGAGCCCCAGCGCGAGGACACCGAGCACCAGCGTCGCGATCCCGGCGTACGGCGTGAGCGCGAGCGCCGCGATCGTGTACGTGTTGCCGTCGTAGCCCACCAGCCGCAACGCCGTCAGCACCGCGAACGGCACGACCGCCGCGACGAGCAGCCCGCTGACCAGCTTCCGCCCGGCACCGTGGGGCACCACGCGTTCTTCGATCACCATGCCGTCGAGTATGCCGATCAAGGACGTCGTGGCGGCCGTCTCCACAACACCTTCACAACCTCCTCACACCGCGTCTACCAGCCCTTATCAGGTCCTGTCAGCCGCTGCCAGCGCGCTGTGCGCGGTCTGCCAGGCGCTGGGTGCACCTTTGTCCGCGGGGCGAGATCCACAGGAGGAAAGCGATGACTCACGCGATCAGGGCCGAGGGCCTGGTCAAACACTATGGGGAGACGAAGGCGCTCGACGGGGTCGATCTGGAGGTCCCCGCGGGCAAGGTGGTCGGGGTGCTGGGGCCGAACGGCGCGGGGAAGACGACCGCCGTCCGGATCCTGGCCACCTTGATCCGGCCGGACCGCGGCCACGCGAGTGTCTTCGGGTACGACGTCGTCAAGAACCCGATGGCGGTCCGGAGCATGATCGGGCTGACCGGGCAGTACGCGTCGGTCGACGAGGACCTTTCCGGTACGGAGAACCTCGTCCTGATCGGCAGGCTCCTGGAGTTCTCGAGGGCGGACGCGAAGAAGCGCGCGGCCGAACTGCTGGAGCGGTTCGAGCTGACCGACGCCGCGGGCCGCGCGATCAAGACCTACTCGGGCGGGATGCGGCGGCGGCTCGACCTCGCCGCGAGCCTGGTCGGCCGTCCCAAGGTGCTGTACCTGGACGAGCCGACCACCGGGCTCGACCCGCACGCCCGCAACGAGGTCTGGGCCGTGGTCCGGACGCTGGTCGCCGACGGCACGACGGTGCTGCTCACCACGCAGTACCTGGAGGAGGCCGACCAGCTGGCCGACACGATCACCGTGTTCGACCACGGGCACGTCGTGGCGAACGGCCGGGCCGACGAGCTCAAGCGCCGGACCGGTGGCCAGACGTTGCAGGTGCGGCCGTCCGCGCTCGCCGACCTCGACGCCGTCGAGCGCATCCTGGCCGGGCTCACCGGCGCCCGGCCGCACCGGGACGACGACACCGGGCTGCTCACCGCGCCCGTCGCCGACCCGGTCCTGCTGTCCACTTTGGTCCGCAAACTGGACGAGGCCGGGATCACCGCGGACGAGCTGGCGCTGCGGCTGCCCAGCCTCGACGAGGTGTTCCTCGCGCTCACCGGCAGGAAGACCGATGAGTCCACAAAGGACACTACTCCGGAAGGGAGCCTGGTATGACGACCATCGCGGTACCCGCGCCACCACGGCGCGTTTCCCCGTCGAGCAGCGTGCGGCACGGGCTTTCCCTTGCCTGGCGCGGCGTACTGAAGATCCGCAAGAACCCGGAGCAGCTGGCCGACGTCACGCTCGCGCCGATCATCTTCCTGGTCATGTTCGTCTACCTGTTCGGTGGCGCGATCATGGGCAGCACCGAGGGCTACCTCCAGATGATCGTGCCCGGCATCATGGTGTTCAACATCCTGCAGGCCAGCATGACCGTCGGCGTCCAGCTGAACACCGACGTCACCAAGGGCGTGTTCGACCGGTTCCGGGCCATGCCGATCGCGCGGTCCGCGCCGCTGATCGGCGCCGTACTGGCCGACATCGTGCGGTACCTGGTGTGCCTGGTCGTGCTGATGGTCGTCGCGACGATCATGGGCTACCGGATCCAGACCGGGCCCGCCGAGTTCGCGCTGGCGATCGTGCTCGTCATCGCGTTCGCGCTGGCGTTCTGCTGGGCGTCGGTGTTCGTCGGGATGCTGGTGAAGAGCCCCGGCGCGGTGCAGGGCCTGATGTTCGTGGTGCTGATGCCGCTGACCTTCGGCAGCAACGTGTTCGTGCAGACGAACACCATGCCCGGCTGGCTGAAGGCCTGGGCCGACATCAGCCCGGTGACGCAGATGTCCGACGTCCTGCGCGGGCTGATGAACGGCGGGCCGGTCGCCGGGCCGCTGACCGGGGCGCTGATCTGGATGGCGGCCGCGCTGGCGGTCTTCTTCCCGCTCGCCACGTGGGCTTACCGGAAGCGCGTCTGACGGGGGTCAGGGGGAACGCGCGTGAAGGGCTCCTCGCCTCTGCCGGGCGAGGAGCCCTTCTTCACGCGCTCGTTTCCTGACAGATCCAGGCGACCAGGTCCGGACGCGACAGACCGGCGTCCTGGACGAGGAGCTCTTCGTAACGCTCCTCGCCGAAATGCTCGCGAAGGTCGTCGATGAGCTGCCGGATACCGGGTTCCCCGAGGTCCAGCCTGCCGCGCAGCAGCTTCGCCGCGCCGAGCAGCCGGACGGCCGTCTCGGGCTTCCCCTGCCGGAACCGGATCAGGCCGCAGACCTCCACGATCCGGCCCAGGTCGGCCATGTCGCCGCGTTCCGCGGTGGATTTCACGACGATCGCGGCACCGCGCGCGGCCTCGGCCGGCTCTCCGGCGGCCAGCGCGATCTCGGTGTCGATGTACCCGCCGAATTCGTCGCCGAAGAGGCCCGGCATCGGCACCGTCGCCATCCGCTCCCGGAACCGGGCGCCGACCGCGCGCGCCTCGTCGATCCGTCCGGCGCGACTGAGCAGATCGGCCTTGCCCACCAGCACCATCACCGCGAGCTGGTCGTTGCCCGTGTCGATCGCGTAGCGCTCCGCGTCGCGCATCTCGCGCATCGCCGTCTCGAGGTCCCCGGCCCGCGCGTACTCCGTCGCGAGCCGCCAGCGCTGCTGGATCACATCGTCCTGCGATCCCAGCTCGAGCGCGAGGGCGAGACCTCGCCGGTACAGCGCGATCGCGGCCTCGTGATCACCCGACATCGAGATGTCGCTCGCCTTCATGCCCACGGCCATCGCGGTGCCCCAGCGGTCGCCCACGGCTGTGAACCCTTCGTACGCCTTGTCCCTGGCCCTGTCCGCGCCCTCGGGGTCTCCGTCGTCGACGAGAAGGAAACTCCGCGCCCACGACCCCGCCGACCTGGCCCACGGATCCGGGCTCGCCAGCGCCCGCTCGACCTCACGGTGCGCCAGTTCCTTGTTCTGGCTGAAGAAGGCCAGCATGGGCAGGCCGATCGCCAGCCCGGCGAACCGGGTGTGCGCGTTCGTCCGCACACAGTCGTCGATGAGTTCCCGCACGGCCTCGGGATCGCCGACGCCCGGCACCATGCCGGTGATCGCACGCATCGCCCGGAACGCGGCCGCGAAGTCGTCCTCCAGGCGTTCTCCGAAGGTGAGCACTTCGTCGACGAAGGCCTCGCCCCGGTCGCTGTCCCCCTTGACCAGCCAGTACCAGAAGGTGCCGCCGAACAGCCGAGTCGCCATTTCCGCGTCGCCGGCGTCGATGGCTTGCCGGAGCGCCGTCACGATGTTGCCGTGCTCCGCGTCGTACCGTGAGATGGCGACGAGCTGATCCGCCGTCCGCAGCATCGGCTCCAGCCGTTCGACGAGCTGGGCGTAATAGCGGTGATAGGCCTTCGTGAGCTGCTCTCGCTCTTGGGCTTCGTCGAGCCGTTCCGCGGCGTACGCCCGGATGGTCTCCAGCATGCGGTACCGCGGCTCGCCGTGGTCTCCGGCGATGGCGTCCACAATGGACTTCTCGACGAGCGAGCCGAGGACGTACAGGACGTCTTCGGCGGGCAGGCCGTCACCGGCGCAGACGCTTTCGACCGCTTCGACCTCGGCGCCTGCCCCGAAGACCGACAGCCGCCTGGCGAGCACGCGTTCGGCGTCGTCGAGCAGGTCCCAGCTCCACTCGACGACGGCACGCAGCGTGCGCTGCCTCGGCAACGCGGTCCGGCTGCCGGAGGTCAGCAGGCGGAACCGGTCGTCGAGCCGCCGCGAGATCTGCCCGACGGTCATCGACCGCAGCCGCGCGGCGGCCAGTTCCAGCGCCAGCGGCATCCCGTCCAGCCTGCGGCAGATCTGCGCGACCTCGTCCACAGTGGACTCGTCGAGCACGAAGTCCGGGCGGACGGCCACCGCCCGGTCGACGAACAGCCGGATCGCGCCCGCCTCGGCGGCTTGGGAAACGGTCGGCGTGCCTTCCGGGACGGACAGCGGGCCGAGCGGGCACAGCGTCTCGCCGTCGATGGCCAGCGCCTCACGGCTCGTCGCGAGGATGCGCAGAGCCGGCACGCGGCGCAACAGGGTGTTCGCCAGCTCCGCGGCCGCGTCGACCAGATGCTCGCAGTTGTCCAGCACCAACACCGATTCACCGGCGCCGAGCGTCTCCACGGCCCTGGCCAGCGCGTCCACCGGGCGGCGCATCGGATCGCCGCCGTGCGAAAGACCGAGATCCCACAGCTCCAGCGCGGCGAAGACCGCGCCGGGCAGGTCACCCGGGTCGCGAACGCCGGCGAGCGGCACGAACCAGACGCGTCCGCGTGCGTGCGCCGGATGCCGCGTCGCGACCTCGGTGGCCAGCCGCGTCTTCCCGGCGCCGCCCGGCCCGACGAGCGTCACCAGCCGCGCACCCGCGAGAAGCTCGGCGACCAGCTTCAACTCGTCGTCACGGCCGACGAAACTGGTGAGCCGGACCGGGAGATGATCGGTGGCCGCGGGCGGCGGGCCGAGCTCACCGCGCAACGCGGCGAGATGGATCTCCCGGAGTTCGGCCGACGGGTCGACGCCGAGCTGATCGGCCAGCGCCGCCCGGACCTCCTCGTAGACGGCGAGGGCGTCGGACTGGCGATCGGCCGCGCACAGTGCCCGGATCCACAGCCCGGCAAGCCGCTCACGCAACGGGTGCCGCGTGGCGGCCTCCTTGAGATCCGCGAGCACGCGGTCGTGCCCGCCCAGCCGGATCTCCGCCTCGAAACGATCTTCGGCGGCTTCCAGGCGCAGGTCCTCCAGCCGGGTCGCCGGCGCCTGCGCGAACGGGGCATCGAGCACGTCGGACAGCGCCTGACCACGCCAGAGGCCGAGCGCCTCGGCGAGAACCGCGGCCGCACCGGCGTCCCGTCCCGCCGACAGTTCCGCGCGGCCCTCCGCGGCCAGCCGTTCGAAACGGAACACGTCGATGTCCTCGCGGGCGACGTCCAGGCGGTAGCCGCCGGGGCCGGAGTCGAGGGCGACGTCGTCGGCACGCAGGACCTTGCGCAGCCGCGAGACCAGGGACTGCAGCGCGTTCGCCGCGTCGGCGGGCGGCTCCGCACCCCAGAGACCGTCGATGAGGGCCGCCGCCGGGACGGCGCGGCCGGGCTCCAGCGCGAGCCTGGCCAAGAGCATGCGGAGGCGGGCACCGCCGATGTCGACCGGGGTGCCGTCTCCGGCCTCCGCTCCGACCGGGCCCAGCAGCGTCACACGCACGACCCCCAGCTTTCCAGAAGCCGCAAACGGATAGCCCCATAGGCGACGGAAGTGGGGATTATCCGGGCACGAAGGATCTTTCCGGGCGGACGGCCGAGGTCACGGCGCTACGTTCGTGACCGAGTCGCAGCCGATCGACTGGGAGCGTGAATGAGGTACCGGAGTACGGCCGTCATCGCCGCCGTTCTGGCCGCGAGTGTCCTCGGCGGCGGGACCGCTCTCGCCGGCACCGGGCGACCCGGCGCCGACGGCGCGGGCGACAGCTACTACCCGCAGGACGGCAACGGCGGCTACGACGTCGCCGACTACAACCTGAAGATCGGCTACGAGCCCGCCACCAGGCAGCTCGCCGGCCTGCAGACGATCACCGGCCGGGCCACCCAGGCGCTGAGCTCGTTCAACCTCGACCTGCACGGGCTGACCGTCGACTCGGTCAAGATCGACGGGCGGAAGGCGGCCTTCACCCGGACCGGTGACCACGAACTCGTGATCACCCCGGCGCGTCCGCTGCGGAATCACGAGCGGTTCACCGCCGAGGTCGCCTACCACGGTGTCCCGCAGCCGATCGAAGATCCGGCGCTGGGCGAGAACGGCTGGCAGTACGCGAAATCCGGCGGCGCGTTCGTCGCGGGCGAGCCGAAATCCGCGACCACCTGGTACCCGGTCAACGACACCCCGCGCGACAAGGCGACCTTCCACCTCGCCGTTACCGTGCCCTCGGAGTGGGGCGTCATCTCGAACGGCCGCGAGCGCGGGAAGTTCGCTTCGGGGAAGAACACCACGTACGTCTGGGCAGAAGAGACCCCGGCCGTGCCGTACATGACGACGGTCGCGATCGACAAATGGGAGTTCGAGCGGACGAAGCTGTCCGACGGCACCCCGGTCGTCAACGCCTACGCCCCCGGCACCCCCGCGTCGACCAAGCAGGCCGAGGCGCGGCTGCCGGAGATCATCGACTTCCTGGCGTCGAAGTTCGGTCGCTACCCGGTGGACGCGGCGGGCGGCATCTTCCTCGCCGAGCCGATCGGGTTCTCGCTGGAGACCCTGAGCAGGCCGATCTACTCGGGTGCGGCGGGCAACATCCCGACGATCGTGCACGAGAACGCCCACCAGTGGTGGGGCGACTCGGTCGCCGTCGACAAGTGGAAGGACGTCTGCCTCAACGAATGCTTCGCCTCGTACGCGGAATGGCTGTGGTCGGAGGCGAAGTCGGGCCAGGACCTCAAGGCGCGTTACCTGACCGCCGTGCAGAAGGCGACGGACCGCTTCTGGGCCGGGAAGCTGTATGACATGGGGCCCGGCAACGAGTTCACGTACGTCTACTCGAAGGGCCCGGTGGCGCTGCACGCGCTGAAGAACTACATCGGCGCGGCGTCGTTCGACCGCGTCCTGAAGACGTGGCCCGCCCTCCACCGCGACGGCAACGCGAGCCTGCCGGAGTTCCGGAAATTCGCCGAACGCGTCGCGCACAAGGACCTCCAGGGCTTCTTCGACGCGTGGTTCTACGGCGACACCAAACCGGCGCCCGAGTTCCTCTACCCGGGGGACCTCAAGCCGGCCGCCTGACCGTCGTCACACGTTAGGGTGAGGGCATGACGTCCGTGCTCCTCACCGGTTTCGAACCGTTCGGCGGTGAGCGGGTGAACCCGTCGTGGCAGGCGGTTTCCCTGCTCACCGGACGGCGGCACGACACCGTCGCCGTCGAACTGCCGTGCGTGTTCTCGCGTTCGCTGGTCACCTTGCGCGACGCGATCGACGAATACCGGCCGGAACTGGTGATCTGCGTCGGGCAGGCGGGCGGACGCCCCGACGTCACCCCGGAACGGGTCGCGATCAACCTGATCGACGCCCGCATCCCGGACAACGCGGGCTCACAGCCCGTCGACGTCCCGGTGATCCCCGGTGGGCCCAACGCGTACTTCACCACGCTGCCGGTGAAGGCGTGCGTCACGGGGATCAAGGACGCGGGACTTCCGGCGTCGGTCTCGCACACCGCCGGGACCTACGTGTGCAACCAGGTCTTCTACGGGCTGATGCACTTGCTGGACAACGACTTTCCCGGGGTGCGCGGCGGTTTCGTGCACGTGCCGTACACGCCGGAGCAGGCCGCGCGGACGACCGCGCCGAGCCTGGCCGTGCACCGCGCCGCCGAGGCGCTGGAGATCATCGTGGAGACCGCGCTGTCGGTGACCGAGGATCTTTCGACCCCGGCGGGCACCCTGCACTGATCAGGGCTTGAGCTGTGCCGTGAAGAACTCGACCATCTCCGCGGTCGTCCGCGCGGAGCCGTCGCTGCGGGTCGAGACGAGCATCGCGCTCAACGGCGCGTCTTCGGTCCCGAAGAGCACGATGCCGCTTCGCGCGCCCACACCCGCCAAGTAGCGCCCCCGGAGACCGTCTGCCGCCCAGGTGCCCTCGGCGGGCTTGCCCTTGGTCATCCGCTGCCGGACGCCGTCCTCCAGGCCGGTCATCGCGATGCCCTGGTAGTAGTTGATCGCGTTCGACCCCTTGCCGTCCTTGAACACGCAGGTGACCGCCGACGCCGCGCCCACCGTGGCGGCCGCGTCCGGCGCGTCCCGGCAGTCGTCCCGCCGCGGGATGACGGCGGCGATCCGGCGGAGACAGTCCGTGAACCCCTGCGCGTCCTTGTCCCCCGGCTGAGCACAGCTGACCGGTTTCGCCGGCGCCGGTCCAGCGACCGGCTCGTCTCCGCCGCCGCCGCTGAGCAGGACGATCGTCGTCACGATCGCCGCGAGAGCGAGCACGATGACGCCGTAGGCCGTGGGCTTCCGCCAGTTCCGGCCCGGTGGGGGCGCGGGCGGTGTCCAGCGCGGCGGCTGCGGGCGCCGCGGCGGCTGTTGCTGCACGGGCTGCTGCCGCACTGGCGGCGCGACCGGCGCGAAGGCGGGCACGGTCAGCTGGGAATCCTCGCCACCGGCCGGCACGTGGAGCAGCCCGAACGCGACCGCCGTCTCCGGCTGGTCCTGCGTCGTCGGCGCGATCCTGAGCTGATTCGCCAGCAGGCTCGCCAGCAACGGCATCCGGCTCGGCCCGCCGACGAGGTAGACGCCACCGAGGCGGTCCGGGGACAGCCCGGCACGGCGGATCGTGGTGGCCAGCAGCTCGGCGCTGCGGAGGAAACTCGGCCGGACGAGCGCCTCGAGCTCCGTCCGCGTCACCCGCACGTCGCCGAACGGCTCCGGCATCGGTATCTCGGTCTGCTGGTGGCGGGACAGGCTTTCCTTGGCGTCACGGACGTCCTGCAGCAACGACCGGCGCGTCCGGCGGTCGCTGACCGACTGCGGGCGCAGGATCCGTTGCCAGCGCGCGGGTTCGGAATGCGAAACCTCGCGGCCGATGTGCACCAGCAGCGCCTGGTCGATGTCGAGACTGCCGAGATCGGGCAGACCGTCCTCGGCCAGCACGGCGAACCCCTGTGCGCTGACACCGACCACCGCGCAGTCGAAGGTGCCCGCCCCGAGGTCGTACACCGCGATCGGACCGGGCGGCCGGTGACCGTTGCCGAGTGAGGCGTAATGCGCGGCGGCGGCGACCGGCTCGGGAATGAGCGTCGTCGTACCGAAACCGGCCTTGAGCGCGGCGTCGCGGAGGATCTGCTTGCGATCCGGGCCCCAGCCCGCGGGATGCGAGATGCGCACCTGCGCGGGCGGACGCTGGAGGAGCAGCTCGGCCTCTTCGCCGACCCGGCGCAGGACCGCGGCGAAGGCGTCGGCGATGGGGAGCGAGACGTCACCGAGCTGGAGGGCACCCTCGTCGATGCGCCGCTTCGGATTCGCCTCGAACCGGCTCGGATCCAGCCGGGCCCGGCGTTCGGCGTCACGACCGACGAAGACCGTGCCGTCCTTGTCTGCGTAGATCGCGGACGACATCGTCACCGACCCGTCGATCTCGACGACCTGCGTCCCCCTGCCGTGGATCGAAAGCACCCCCACCGTGCTGGAGGTACCGAAATCGATCGCCAGAACGTCCACCTGACCCCCTCCCGGACCCGAGGGCATCGTCTCACGCCCCTTGATCACGCGAGTTCCGCCTCTGATCACGCGAGTTACGTGCCTGATCACGCGAGTTCGCCCTCCACGCACGCAGGCGCTCGGTCCGGAAGGTCGAACTCACGTGCTTGGACACGTAACTCGCGTGCTTGGACACGTAACTCACGTGATCAGAGGCGTAACTCGCGTGATTGGAGGGCGAACACGCGAAAGTGCCCGCCGCGGCGAACCCGCGACGGGCACTTCCGGAACCGAGAGGACTTACTCGCCCTCGGTTTCACCGTTCTCTTCGGTCGAGCCGGCACCGATGCTCACCGGCGGGGCGTCCGGGACCGACGAGGGCCGGGCTTCGCCGCGGAAGACGAAGTGCGCCTTGTCGTCCTTCTCGCCCTCTTCGTCGTTCCAGCCTTCGACGTCGACCAGGATGATCTGGCCGGGCTGGACCTCGCCGAACAGGATCTTCTCCGACAGCTGGTCCTCGATCTCGCGCTGGATCGTGCGGCGCAGCGGCCGCGCGCCCAGCACCGGGTCGAAGCCGCGCTTGGCGAGCAGCGACTTGGCCTTGGGCGTGAGCTCGAGCTCCATGTCCTTGGCCTTGAGCTGCGTCTCGACCCGGGCGATCATCAGATCGACCATCTGGATGATCTGTTCCTTGGTCAGCTGGTGGAAGACGATGATGTCGTCGATCCGGTTCAGGAACTCGGGCCGGAAATGCTTCTTCATTTCCTCGTTGACCTTTTGCTTCATCTTCTCGTACCGGTTGGTGCTGTCACCGCCGGACGAGAACCCGAGCGACACGGACTTGGAGATGTCCGAGGTACCCAGGTTCGAGGTGAAGATGAGCACGGTGTTCTTGAAGTCGACCGTACGACCCTGACCGTCGGTGAGACGGCCGTCTTCGAGGACCTGCAGGAGCGTGTTGTAGATCTCCTGGTGGGCCTTCTCGATCTCGTCGAACAGCACCACCGAGAACGGCTTGCGCCGCACCTTCTCGGTCAGCTGGCCGCCCTCTTCGTAGCCGACGTAGCCCGGAGGGGCACCGAAGAGCCGCGAAGCGGTGTAGCGGTCGTGGAACTCGCCCATGTCGATCTGGATGAGCGCGTCGTCCTCGCCGAACAGGAACGCCGCGAGCGCCTTGGACAGCTCGGTCTTACCGACACCGGACGGGCCGGCGAAGATGAACGAGCCGGAGGGGCGCTTCGGGTCCTTCAGGCCGGCACGGGTGCGGCGGATCGCCTGGGAGACGGCCTTGACCGCGTCCTCCTGGCCGATGATCCGCTTGTGCAGCTCGTCCTCCATGCGGAGCAGACGCGTGGTCTCCTCCTCGGTGAGCTTGAACACCGGGATGCCGGTCCAGTTGGCGAGGACCTCGGCGATCTGCTCCTCGTCGACCTCGGCGACGACGTCGAGGTCGCCGTCCTTCCACTGCTTCTCCCGCTCGCCCTTCTGGCCGAGGAGGGTCTTCTCCTCGTCGCGGAGGCGGGCGGCGCGCTCGAAGTCCTGCGCGTCTATCGCGGACTCCTTGTCCCTGCGCACGTCGGCGATCTTCTCGTCGAACTCGCGCAGGTCCGGCGGCGCGGTCATGCGGCGGATGCGCATCCGGGCGCCTGCCTCGTCGATCAGGTCGATCGCCTTGTCCGGGAGGAAGCGGTCGTTGATGTAGCGGTCCGCGAGGGTCGCCGCCTGCACCAGGGCGCCGTCGGTGATCGAGACGCGGTGGTGCGCCTCGTACCGGTCACGGAGACCCTTCAGGATCTCGATCGTGTGCTCGAGCGACGGCTCGCCGACCTGGATCGGCTGGAAGCGGCGCTCCAGCGCGGCGTCCTTCTCGATGTACTTGCGGTACTCCTCGAGCGTGGTCGCGCCGATCGTCTGCAGCTCACCACGGGCCAGCATCGGCTTCAGGATCGACGCGGCGTCGATCGCGCCCTCGGCGGCACCCGCGCCGACGAGCGTGTGCAGCTCGTCGATGAACAGGATGATGTCGCCGCGGGTCTTGATCTCCTTGAGCACCTTCTTGAGGCGCTCTTCGAAGTCACCGCGGTACCGGGAACCGGCGACCAGCGAGCCGAGGTCGAGGGTGTAGAGCTGCTTGTCCTTCAGCGTCTCGGGGACCTCGCCCTTGACGATGTTCTGCGCGAGCCCTTCGACGACGGCGGTCTTGCCGACGCCGGGCTCACCGATCAGGACCGGGTTGTTCTTGGTGCGCCGCGACAGCACCTGCATGACCCGCTCAATCTCTTTGCCCCGGCCGATGACCGGGTCGAGCTTGCCTTCGCGGGCCTGCACGGTCAGGTTGCGGCCGAACTGGTCGAGCACCAGCGACGACGACGGGGTGCCTTCACCGCGTCCGGAACCGGTCTCGGCCGACTCCTTGCCACCCTGGTAGCCCGACAGCAGCTGCAGGACCTGCTGACGCACCCGGTTGAGGTCCGCGCCGAGCTTGACGAGCACCTGCGCGGCGACGCCCTCACCCTCGCGGATCAGCCCGAGCAGGATGTGCTCGGTGCCGATGTAGTTGTGGCCGAGCTGCAGCGCTTCGCGCAGGGACAGCTCAAGCACCTTCTTGGCCCGCGGGGTGAAGGGGATGTGCCCGCTCGGGGCCTGCTGCCCCTGGCCGATGATCTCCTCGACCTGCTGGCGGACGCCCTCCAGCGCGATGCCCAGCGATTCCAGCGCCTTGGCGGCGACACCTTCACCCTCGTGGATCAGACCCAGGAGGATGTGCTCGGTGCCGATGTAGTTGTGGTTGAGCATCCTGGCCTCTTCTTGGGCCAGGACGACCACCCGCCTCGCGCGGTCGGTGAACCTCTCAAACATGTGCACTCCCTCGACTGCTGCGACGGCGGCCCGTTTCCATCGTGCTTTCACCGCGATGGATTCAGCACCGTGAGACCACTCTAGTAGCCATGTGGTCGCGCTGGCGTACCACTACGGCTGATTGCGGCCCGTTCGCGCCCCGGCCGTTCTCCGGCCGTGCGCTCTTTCATCTTCCGGTTGCCCTGCACCTTTACGTCAAGCCCAACGTGCGAAAGCGCGCCCGGATTCCGCCGGACGAGGGTTGTCCGCTGAGCGCGAACACGGGCCTGCCCGGTGAATGGGCACCCGTCCGGAGTAGCCACGGATCGTATGTAAGGTTAGCCGTACCTAAGGACGGGAGGGCGGCGTGTCATATCCTCGGACGCTGGCGTCACCCGAAGGCGGACTGCGGGCCTCACTCTCCAGGATGCCCGAGGACGCCCGGCTCCGCGCGGGCGTCCCGGCGGGCGAGCCGGACTGGGTCCTCTGCGGCGACCTGCTCGGCGAACCGGCCCGGCTCGTGCGGTGGCGGGAGCGGCTCGCCTGCTGGCTGGCCGAGACGTATCGGGACGCCCCTGTGATCCCCGAACGGACCCCGGCGAGCTGGATCCTGTCCTGGTACCTGCACGTTCCGGCCCTCGCCGGCGCGATGCTGCTCCACCACGGACGCCGCGTCCCGTCGCTGGCGCCGTCCGCGCTGGCGTTCCATATCGGCGCCGGACGGCCGCACCCGGACTCCGTCGCCGTCCTCGGTGACGGCTTCCACTGCCTGCCGACCGACCCGGGCTCGGCGCATCCGAGTGCCGTCGTGGTCCCGGACGAGCGGGCACTGGCGACGGTGCTGCGGGGCAGGTTCGTCGCCCACGCGAGCCGGTTCATCGACGTCTACGGCCCGCTGACGAGGCTCGGGCGACGGCAGTTGTGGGCGGCGGCCACGGACGCGCTCGACAACGCGCTGTGGTCGGCGGGACGGCTGGGCGGGACCCCGGAAGCCGAGGGCGCCGGCGTCGCGGACGCCGCCTTGGTCCTCGAAGCCCGGTTCCCGCCACTGACATCGCCGTCGAAGCTGACGCTGACCACGGGAGCCGACGGACGCCGCGAGTGGGCGAGAACCCGCGAAAGCTGCTGCTTCAACTATCTGCTTCCCGCGGAATCGGAATGCGGCGGCTGCCCGAGAGTTCGTTAAGGCGTCCAGCCGGGATCACGTCCCGTCACGCCCAAGGCGCGCTCGAACGCCGTCGCGTCATCCGCGACGGTCACTTCTTCGCCGTACACCTTCATCGCGCGCGCCTGGTCACCGATCTCCAGTGCGATGGCGTACACGGCGTCGGCGACTTCGGGGAGAACGGTGAACTCCGCGCCGGTCGCCCTGGCGAGGTCCCAGCCGTGGAAGACGAACTCGTCCAGCACCATGTACCCCGCCATCGACGCGGGCATCGGGTTGCCGCCGAAAGTGGTCTGCCCCCGCCATGCCTCCGGCGCCCCGAAGACGTCCACGAGCCGCGCGGTCTGCTTTTCGATGCCGTCGAGCCATCCGTCGCCGACGAGATCCGCCTCGGCCTCGCCGGAGGACACCTCGGGCGGTGGCGCCTTGCGCCCGGCGGCTTCGAGCCAGGGGCCCCAGTAGAGAAGGTGGTTCAGCAACGCGCGGACGTCGTATTCGGCGCACGGGGTTCGCGCGGAGAGGTCGGACTCGCCGATCCCGCGCAGGATTCCGGCGAATTCCGCCGCGGCGGGAGCGATCAGGGCAGCGTGTTCGGACATGAGGGCATGAGTTCACGGAACCCGGCGCGCTGTCTTGAAGAAACGCGACAGGGTCAGGCCGTGGCCTAGATTGTTCCGGTGAGCAGGCACCGGATCCCGGCCGGGATCGTCACCATGCGGGAGGCGAAGTTCAGCCTGGTCCGGCATCGCCCCGCGCCGGAGCTGCGCCCGTTCGTCGACCACCACTGGGTGCTGCGCTGGGACCTGAGCGGCCGTCCGCCCCATGAACAGGTGGTTCTGCCCAATCTCGCGGTGAACGTCACGTTCTTCCGCGACGCGGCGGGCGCGTTCGGCCCGGGGAAACGACCTTTCCGCTACACCGTCGCGGGCACGGACCACGGTATCGGCGTGCGATTCCGGCCGGGGGCTTTCCGGGCATTCCTCACCGGTCCGGTCTCGATGATCTCCGGCGGTTCCGTTCCACTCACCGACCTCTTCCCCGGTGCCGGATCGGTGACGGAATCGGTACGGAATGCGACGGACGACTTCGAAATGGTCCGCCGGTGCGAGGAACTGCTCCTCGCGAAAGATCCCGTGCTCACCGCCGCGGCCAGGACGGCCGTCGAAGCGGCCGAAACAATCGCGGCAGATCCGGCCATTACCAGAGTCGGCGAGCTGTCAAGCCGGACGGGCCTGTCTCGCCGGAGCCTGCAACGCCTGTTCGCCGAACATGTCGGCGCCGCCCCCAAATGGGCGATTCAGGTATACCGCTTGAACGAAGCGGCGGCACGGATCGCAGCCGAGGAACGGCCGGACTACGCGGAACTGGCGACCACGCTGGGCTATAGCGACCAAGCGCACTTCATCCGGGATTTCCGCTCCGTGACCGGATGGGCGCCCACCGAGTACGCCCGCTTGAACCGTGTACAAGAACAAGAAAGCCGCCGGGAACGGATTCCCGGCGGCGTGCGAGTCTGAAAGACCTCAGTTCTTCTTGTGGTAGGCCTCCACGACCTCGGACGGGATACGTCCGCGGTCGGAAACCTGGAAGCCGTTCTTGCGGGCCCAGGCGCGAATGGCCTGGTTCTGCTCGCGGTCCACGGTGGCGGGACGGGCGGCGGCCTTCACACCGGCGACCGGACGAATGGCGGTGCGCTTACGGCCACCCGCACGACGGGCGTGCTCCACATACTGGGCCAGCGCGTCACGAAGCTCTTCCGCGTTTTCCGCGGAAAGGTCGATCTGGTAGCTCACACCGTCCAAACCGAACTCGACGGTCTCTTCCGCCTCAGTGCCGTCGAGGTCGTCGACGAGCGAGACGAGCACCTTCTGTGCCATCTGTTTCCTCCTGCTGGGGGCTTACACGAATGATCTGGTACGGGGCATGCCCCGGACAGAAGACTTTGTCTAGCGACATTAATACCCGCTACCGAGACATAACGCAAATCTTGTTTACGAGAACGATCGAGGTATCTGTCACGCGGACGGGTTATTCAGGTCGGACGAGCGGGAACAGGATGGTCTCCCGGATACCAAGGCCGGTCAGCGCCATCAGCAACCGGTCGATCCCCATTCCGACACCACCGCTCGGCGGCATTCCGTACTCCAGCGCACGGAGGAAATCCTCATCCAGGTTCATGGCCTCACTATCGCCCTGCGCACCCAGCCGGGCCTGTTCCACCAGCCGCTGACGCTCCACGACGGGATCGACCAGCTCGGAGTATCCGGTGGCCAGTTCGAATCCGCGCACGTACAGATCCCACTTCTCGGCGACCCCCGGCTTGCTGCGATGTTGCCTGGTCAGCGGGGATGTCTCGACCGGAAAATCACGGACAAAAGTAGGTTCGTGGAGATGATCGCCGACGAGATGTTCCCAAAGTTCTTCGACGAGTTTGCCGTGGCCTAACTTTGGGTCGAGCTCCAGCTCTCGCGCTTCGGCATAGGAACGCAGCTTGTCCGCCGATGTCTCGGGAGTGACCTCTTCCGACAACGCCTCGGACAACGACTCGTACATTCCGAGTGTGGTCCACTCGCCGGACAGGTCGTACTCCGAACCGTCGGCGAGAGTGACCACCTGAGTACCGAGAACGTTCTGCGCCGCCTCCTGGATGAGCTGGCGCGTCATCACCGCGTTGGAGTCATAGGTCGCATACGCTTCGTAGTACTCGAGCATGGCGAACTCGGGCGAGTGCGACGAGTCGCTGCCCTCGTTCCGGAAGTTCCGGTTGATCTCGAAGACCTTCTCGATACCGCCGACCACACAACGCTTGAGGTACAGCTCCGGCGCGATCCTCAAGTAGAGGTCGAGGTCGAAGGCATTCGAATGCGTTACGAATGGCCTGGCCGCCGCGCCGCCGTGCAGCGTTTGCAGCATCGGGGTCTCGACCTCGAGGAATCCTCGGCCGTGAAACGAGTCACGCAGGGAACGCAGCACACCGGCGCGGGTGCGGACCACGTCCCGAGCCTTGGGACGCACGATCAGATCGACATAACGCTGCCGGATCCGCGTTTCCTCGGCCAGGTCTTTGTGCGCCACGGGCAACGGGCGCAATGCTTTCGACGTGATGCGCCAGGAGTCGGCCATCACGGAAAGCTCACCGCGCTTGGAGGTGATGACCTCGCCGGAGACGAATACGTGATCACCGAGATCGACGTCGGACTTCCACGACGCGAGCGCGTCCTCGCCCACCTTCGCGAGGCTGAGCATCGCCTGCAACTCGGTACCGTCGCCTTCACGAAGACTCGCGAAACACAGTTTGCCGGTATTGCGCATGAACATGACCCGGCCGGTGACGCCGACGATCTCACCGGTGGCGGTGTCGGCAGGAAGACCGGAATGCTTCTCGCGCACTTCGGCCAGCGAGTGCGTCCGGGGCACCTCTACCGGATACGGATCGATACCCTCCGCGATTATCCGGTCGCGCTTGTCCCGGCGCACCCGCATCTGTTCCGGCAGGTCTTCGTCGGGGCTCACGCCCTCGGATGCGGGGATTTCAGTCATGGCGCACAGCGTACGAACCCGCCGCTTCCCTACGCCAACCGGATTACCTTTTCCGACTCCGGACCGGCTGGTTTTCTGTCCTTTAACCTTGAGCGCGTGAACTCATCCAGTCCCGGCATCGAACCCGAACTGCACGCGCGCCGCGCCGCTTCGTTCGGCGCGAGGGCCGCCGCCTATGCCGCGCATCGGCCCGACTATCCGGAAAAGGCACTGGCCTGGGGGCTCGCCGGCGCCCGGCACGCGCCGGAACGGGTACTGGACCTCGCGGCCGGCACCGGCAAGGTCAGCGAAGGGCTGCTCGCGCTGGGTGTCGAGGTCACCGCGGTGGAGCCGGACGACCAGATGCTCGCGGAACTGAAGAAGGCGCTCCCCTCCGTGACCCCGCTCATCGGGACGGCCGAGGAGATCCCGCTGCCCGGCGGTTCCGTGGACGCCGTGGTCGTCGGCCAGGCCGTCCACTGGTTCGACCTCGACCGGGCGTATCCGGAGATGGCCAGGGTGCTGAAACCGGGAGGTGTCGTGGCCGCGCTGTGGAACCACGACGACGAGTCGGCGGGCTGGCTCGCCGAGTTGAACACGTTGATCAAGACCTCGATGAGCAGGCGCTGGCTGAGCGACTACGAATCGTTGCCGGAACACGAGGCCTTCGAGCCGTTCGAGAAGAAGACGTTCGGCCACAAACAGCCGAGGACCGCGGAGACCCTGGTGGCGACTCTCGCCACCCATTCGCACATGCTGGTGGCCCCGGCGGAGGAACGCGAAGCCAAACTTCGCACGGCGCGGGAATTCCTCGACCGGAACCCGGAAACCGCCTCGGGGGAATTCGACCTGCCGATCACCACCACCGTCTTCCGGGCGCGTAAGCGATGACCGACTGGAAGGCGGCGTTCACCGCGACGTTCGGCGCTCCCGCGTCGGCGGTGTCCGCGCGGATCTGGGCCGAGGTGTACGGCGACGAGTACCCCGCCGAGCTGGACACCTACAGCTTCGTGACCCGGACGGACCTGCGCCGTATCGCGGCCGAAGCGCGACTCGAACCGGGCGGGCGGCTCGCCGACATCGGCTGCGGGCGCGGCGGTCCCGGGCTGTGGGTCGCCGCGCGGACCTACGCGACGCTCACCGGCGTCGACATCGCGGAGACGGCGCTGGCGTCGGCGCGGCGTCGCGCGGAGGCGATGGACATCGAAGCGACCGAGTTCCTGGTCGGCGATTTCCAGGACACGGGACTGGACGACGCGTCGTTCGAGGCGGTGATGAGCGTCGACGCGCTGCTGTTCGCGCCCGACAAGCGGCGTGCCTGCGCGGAGTTCGCGCGGATCCTCGTGCCTGGCGGGCGCCTGCTCGTCACGACCTGGGACTTCGACGGGCAACCGGTGAACCGGCCGCCCCAGGTGGCCGACCACCGGCCACTACTGGAAGCGGCGGGATTCGACGTCCTCTCCTACGAGGAGACGCCCGGCTGGCGGGCGCGGCAGCGGCGGACCGTGGAGCTGTCGCTCGAACGGCTGGAGGAACTGGCCGCGGAATCGGGGCAGGAACCGGCGCGGCTGCGGGCGAGCCTCGAGCAGACGCTGCGGAACCAGGACCTGATGACGCGGCGGGTCCTGATGATCGCTTCCCACCGCCGCGTTTAGTCCTCTGAATGCTGTAGTTGCACACGCAAGGACCGCATTCAGAGGACTAAACGCGGTGGTTGCGGTCGTAGACCAGCCGCAGGCCCAGCAACGTCAGGTCCGGGACGTGCTCGGTGATCGTCTCGGACTCGCCGAGCACCAGGGGCGCGAGGCCGCCCGTCGCGATCACCGCGACCGGATCCGCCCCGCCGGGCGAGAGCTCGCGTTTGATCCGCTTCACCAGGCCGTCGACCTGGCCGGCGAAACCGTAGAGGATGCCGGATTGCAGGCATTCCACGGTATTCTTCCCGATCACCGACCGCGGCGGCACCAGCTCCACCTTGCGCAGCGCCGCGGCCCGCGCGGCCAGCGCGTCGACCGAGATCTCGATGCCGGGCGCGAAGGCGCCACCGAGGAACTCGCCCTTGGCGGAGATGGCGTCCACATTGGTCGAAGTCCCGAAATCCACCACCACGCAAGCGGTGTCCGGGTGCAGATGGTGCGCGGCGAGGGTGTTCACCAGCCTGTCCGCGCCCACCTCCTTGGGGTTGTCGACCAGGAGTGGCACGCCGGTGCGCACCCCCGGCTCGACGACGATCTTCGGCACTTTGGCGTAGTACCGCGAAAGCATGACGCGCAGCTCCCGCAGCACGGCGGGAACCGTGGACAGCGCGCTGATCCCGGTGATCGCGTCCGCGTGTGAGCCGAGGAGGCCGCGCATGGTCAACGCGAGTTCGTCGGCGGTCATTCGCGCGTCGGTGCGCATGCGCCAGTCACCGATCAGCTCTCGGCCGTCGTACAGCCCGAGCACGATGTTGGTGTTGCCGACGTCGACCGTGAGCAGCAAGGGCTCAGCTTTCGGCGTGCAGCAGCGCGTCGAGACGGCGGGCGTCGGCGGTTTCGGCGACCGGGAAGGTCATCGTGTCGTCGTCGGCCAGCGTCACGGTGCCGCTCAGCAGACCGGAGCCCTCCGGCGCGTGCCCGGGGTTGGCGCCCTTCTCGACGATCCGGTTGTCCGCGTCGACGAAGACGACCCGCGGCCGGAACGCGGCCGCCTCGGCGTTCTCCATCTGCGCGTACGAAATGAGGATCACCAGATCGCCGGGGTGCACCAGATGCGCCGCGGCACCGTTGATGCCGAGCACCCCGCTGCCGCGTTCGCCCGCGATCACGTACGTTTCGAGCCGCGCGCCGTTCGTGACGTCCACAATGGACACCTGTTCGCCCGGCAGCAGATCCGCCGCGTCCATCAGGTCCTCGTCGACGGTCACCGAGCCGACGTAGTGGAGGTCGGCCTGGGTGACCGTCGCCCGGTGGATCTTCGATTTCAGCATCGTGCGGTACATCGTGGACTCTCCCTATTCCCCTGCGTCCAGCGCGTGTTCCGGATGGTCCGCGGCGGCGCCGAGCACCACCGGGACGTTGTCGATCAGCCGGGTACTCCCCACCCTGGCCGCGATCAGCAACCGCGCCTCACCGTCCACGGGCGCGGGCCCGAGGTCGGTTCCCCTCAATTCCAGATAATCGACCTCGACCGCGGGCCGCGCGGCGAGGGTCTGCCTGGCGGTCGCCAGCACGGCTTCCGCGCCGTCGCGTCCGACGAAGGCACCCGCCGTGAGTGCCGCCGACAACACGATCGCGTCCTCGCGCTGTTCCGGAGTCAGGTAGACGTTGCGCGAGGACAACGCCAGCCCGTCGCGTTCCCGGACCGTCGGCACCCCGATGACGCGGGTGTCGAAGTTCAGGTCACGCACCATCTTCCTGATCAGCACCAGCTGCTGGTAGTCCTTCTCCCCGAAGAAGGCGTAGTCCGGCCGCACGATGTTGAACAGTTTCGCCACCACGGTCAGCACGCCGGCGAAATGCCCCGGCCGCACCGCGCCTTCCAGCTCGTCGCCGAGCGCGCCGGGATGCACCGTGATGGTGGCACCGTCGGGATACAGATCCGACGCCTTGGGCAGGAAGCCCAGCTCGACTCCGTCCTCCTTCAGCACCTCGAGGTCCTTGTCCAGCGGACGCGGGTACGCCTCGAAGTCCTCGCCCTCCCCGAACTGCAGGGGGTTCACGAAGATCGACGTCGCGACGACCGTGTTCGGCAGCCGCTTCGCCCGGCGGATCAGCTCGCGGTGCCCCGCGTGCAGGGCGCCCATCGTGGGCACGAGCGCGACCTTGCGGCCGACGCCGTGCAGGGCACGCGTCACCTGGCTGACCTGCTCGGGCGGCTGGAAGGTGTGCAGCGTGCCTCGGGCGAATTTCGGTGTGGTCACTGGTTTTGCTGCCCTTCGGCGGGATCTGCTGGATCACTGAGGAGTTCGGTGAGCTCGGCGGCGGCCGAAGCGTCCAGGAGCCCGGCGGCGTCGCCACGCGCCAGCGTGCGCTTGGCCAGCGCGCGGTAGCTCGGGGCGATGTCGGGGCCACGTTCGGCCAGCACCGCGAGATGCTTGCGCACGGTGCCGAGATCACCACGGGCCACCGGCCCGGTGAGCGCCCGGTCCCCGTGTCGCAGAACATTATCCAACGCCGCCGACAACAACGGAGCCACCAGGCGTTCGGGCTGGGCGATTCCCGCCTCCCGCAACAGTTCCGCGCAGTCGGCGACCAGTGTCATCAGGTGGTTCGCGCCGTGTGCCAACGCCGCGTGATAGAGCGCCCGCGCCTCGTCAGGGACCCGGACGGGCTCCGCGCCCATCTCCACGGTCAGCGCCTCGCCGACGTTCCACGCCGCTTCGTCACCTTCTGTCGCCGTGACGCCGATACTGCAGGTGGCCAGCCTGTCGAGGTCTTCGGCGCGGCCGGTGAAGGTCATCACGGGGTGCAGCGCCAGCGGCAGCGCCCCGGCCTCGGCGGCGGGCGCGAGGACGTCGATACCGTGCGCGCCGGAGGTGTGCACGACGATCTGCCCCGGCCGGAGGGATCCGGTGGCGACGAAACCGCGCACCATCCCGGCGAGCGCGTCGTCCGGAAGGGCAAGCAGAACCAGGTCGGCACGGCGGGCGACCTCGTCAGGCGGCAGGAGGGGCACGTCGGGGAGCAGTTGCTCCGCCCGGCGCACCGAGGCGTCGGAAAGGCCCGAAGCGGCGACGACCGTGTGCCCGGCCCGGGTGAGCGCGGCGCCGACGACGCTGCCGACGCGCCCCGCGGAAACGACGCCGACGGCCAGGCGAGCGGGCCTCATCATGGCGTGCGCCAGTGGACGCTCATGGTCGAAAACTCCTCAACTCGTTCCAGTCCCGCTCTGCGGTCGCGGGTACCAGACGACGGCGCGAGGGTAACCCTCCGGCCCGCGTCTGAACCGGCCCCCGTGACCAGCTTCACCTGACAGTGGTCACCCGCGCGGCGCGCCGTCGGCCAGCCGCACGGCCTCGGCCCGCGACGTCTTGAGCACCTGGAGCAGCTCACGTTGCCGCTGTTTCGCGTCTTCGGTGAGCTTGCGTCCGCGCCGCAGGAACGCGAGCTCGGTCACGCTGGCCTGGTAGCGGCTGACGGCCTTCGCGGCCTCCCGCCCCGACTGCTTCCGCGCCTGTTTCCGCCACGACCGGCGTCCGGAGAGGCTGGCCAGCAGCGCGACCTCCGACGGGGCGATCCAGCGTGCGTCGACCATCATGGGCAGCGCCGCCGCGACGATCCGCTGCTCACGGCGTCGCTGCATGACCACCACCGAGAAGACCCCGATGAACAGCGGCACCATGATCAGGAAGTAGACGTTCAGGAAGGTCTTCGCGCCGCCGAGCAGCGCGGCACCGTTCCACAGCGCGTGAAGCAGCACCGCGACGATGTAACCGCCGATCGGCGCCAGGATCCGCAGCGAGCGCACCTTGCTGCTCGCGGCGACACCGAGCCCGATCCCGGTCATCACGGCGAACAGCGGATGGGTGAACGGCGAGAGCACACCGCGCAGGAAGAACGCCGCGAGCACACCGGCGCTCGTGCCGTCGCCGAAGCCGTGCTCGGCGAAGGCGCGGCCGAAGTAATAGATGTTCTCGGTGAAGGCGAAGCCCGCCGCGGTGAACCCGGCGTAGACGATGCCGTCCACGACGCCGTCGAACTCGATCGGGCGGCGCCACCACAACAGCAGGATGAAAGCGGCCTTCGCGGCCTCCTCGACCAGCGGCGCGGAGACCAGTCCGCTGATCTTGCCGCCGACGCCGGTGCCGAGCAGCAGGTCACCGACGGCCTCGGCACCGCTGTTGAGCAGCAGCGCGATGATCGTCGCGACACACGCGCCCCAGACGAAGGCCAGCAGCAGAAGCTTCGGCGGCTCCGGTTCCCAGCGGTCGACCCACAGGAACGCGGTGACCACCACGGCGACCGGGACCAGCGCCGCGAGCACGCCGATCCCCACCGCGAGCGGGCCGACCTTTTCGGTCACCGTGCCGAAGACGAACAGTCCGCACAGCGCGACGGCGATCAGCCCGAGCACCGGCAGCAGCACGGTGATCGACCGAGACCGGCGGGTCCGGCCGGAACCGGGCGCCGGGGAGGAAGGCTCGCTCACAGCGGGTCACCCTACCGTCGGTACGGGACACGAGCGGGACGTGGAGCTGAAGTTCGACACAGTACCGGCCACACGTGTGAACCCGTCCGGCCGAAGACCTGGCCCTGCCGACGCCGATCGCTGGTTCACCTGTCGGACGCGGTCAGTCTTCGGCGCGCCGCCTGCGCCGCGGAGTGGATTCGTTCGCGCCGTTGGCGGCGAGCAGATCCATCACCGACCGGCCGGAGGCGTGGGAACCCGCGGCGGAGTTCTCCGGACGGCTGTGCGAGGACCCGTTGCGGGACGACTCCTCGTCGTCCGGCTTCGCCCGCCTGCCGCCGTGACGGCCACCTGTGGACTCGGTGCTCTGCCAGGCCGGGGGCTCCCCGTCCGGACGACGGCGACGACCGCCACCGGTGGGCTCGGGGACGTTCGGGGCCGGGGTGAGCGAAACCGAGGAGTCTTCCGCCGCGCGACGACGGCGTCCGCCGCCGCCGTTCTGCGCCAGGCGGATCTCTTCGGGCAGCGTCGGGTTGACCGCGGGCGGCTCCTCGGCGGGCGGCGAGCTGTGCCGCGACGGCGCCTCGGCCGCCGGACGGCGCACCGGTTCGGGCTCCGGCTTCCGCACGGGCTCGGCCCGGCGAGGCGGCTCGGACACGGCCGGGATCGACGGCGGCGTCGGCGGCTCCGGCTCACGGCGCGGCTCCGGCCTCGGCTCGGGCCGGGGCAGGGAGACCGAGGGCTGGGGCTTCGGCGGCGGCGTGGGACGCGGCCGGCCCTGGAAGTCGTCCTTCCTGGGGAACGCCGCGCTCAGGTCGGAGACCGGGCGCTCCTGCGTCCACGACGGCTTCCACTCGCCGGTGGCCTCCATCGGCTCCGGCGCGGCGGGCTTGTTCGCGGGCGGCGGCGTGCCGCCGGCCGGACTGGACCGCTCGACCGGCTTCATACCGGGGCGGGTCAGGCCGAGCTCGCGGTTCGGGCGGGGACGGTCCGGCTCGACCTTCTTGACCGGCTTCGCCTGCGCGGGGGGCTTCACCGGCGGCGTCTGCTTGCGGGTCTGCTCCTCGGGCCGCGTCGCGGGAGGACGCTGCACGGTGCCGGCGTCGAGCCGCTGCTGCAGCGAAGACTGCTGCGGGCGGCGGGGCGGTTCGTTGCGCTGGGGTTCCGGGCGCTGGGGCTGCCGGGCGACGGTGGGCATCGACGGCTGCGAGACCTCCGCGCGCGACACACCCGGCATGGACGGGCGGGACACCTCGGCCGGGGTCACCGGCGGCGGGGTCTTGCGCTGGGGGTCGACCCTCGGCATCGGCCGGGAGACCTCGGCGGGCGACATCCCGGGGTTCGACATCTCGAGCCGCTCGCGACGGGCGGCTTCGGCGGCGAGTGCTTCGGCCGCCTTCGAGGCGCGGGCGTCCGCCTTGCGCATACTGCGGCGAGTCGACTCGTCGACCGGCTTCGGCCGCTGGACCTGATTGCTCTGGCCGTAGCCGTTGGTGCCGTTGACCTGGCCGTTCGCCGGTTTGCGGCGAGCGGCGGGCGGTGTCCCGGCCCGCGCGGAGGCGGGCTCGAGGACGCGGTCGATCATCTCGGTCGGGCGGTCGCGCTCACGCTCGTCGACGTCGATCGTGGTGCTTTTGGCCGCCATGAGCTGGGGTTTTCCGTTGCCGTTCTCGGACCCGGCGCTCATCAGCTGCTTGTTGTCGAGGGACCGCATCCGGGTGGCTTGCGCGGTGAGCGCGACGCGTTCGAGGAGGACCTCGCCGCCGAAGAGCGACTGGAGGCTTTCACGCAGAGCGCTCACCTCGGCTCTGAGCGCTTCGAGCTCTTCCTGGGAGCGGCTCTCGGCGGCCTGCCTGGTCTCCGCCTCGATTTCGAGCTCGAACTCGCGACGGGCGGCGATCTCGCGTTCCAGCTCCAGCTCGTAGACGGCCTGCGCCTCGGCGACGGCGTCCTCGCTCTGTGACACGTGCTTGCGGTAGCGGACCGCCAGGAACGCACCGATCAAGGCGGCCCACAGCGCCGCGACGATACCCAGACGCAAGTAGCGGAGGTCGTCGGAAAGCACCAATGCGAGAGTCGCGCCGACGGCGAGAACCAAGCCGACGACAAGCCACGGCCTACCCGCAAGGCGGCCGCGCGAGTCGTCACCCACCCCGGTCATGCCCAACACCGTACCTTCTAGTAATCCGAACGAGACCTAGTCGGTACTTCGAGCGGTGGCTCCCGAGCGTTAACCGGTCGGCGCGGGATCGCTGTCCCGATCACCGCCCTCGGGGGTCCGGCAGCAGTGTTCGAGCCATAAAGCCGCAGCTACCAGCGCCGCCGAGCTGACGATCCCGACCGTCGCCGAGCGGAGATCACCGCTCGCCGCGAGGAGTTCGTCACGTCGCGGAAAAAGATACGCGAAAGCCGCGAGCCAGACGCCCGTCATGGCGGATCCGGCGAGCGAAGAGGCCTTGGCGAGGGCCACCGATCGGGCGACGGAGATCGCGGCGAGCACGCGGCCCTCCTTGATCCGCGACCGGATGATGAAGGCGAGCACGAACTCGCAGAGCGCGAGGACGAGCAGCGTGACTCCGGCGAAGAGCGGAAGCGCGGGGATGGATCCGTAGGCGACCTGGAAGACCAGATAGGCCAGGACCAGACCCAGGAGGCCGGCCACCGCCAGCTCACGTGGCCGGGTGAAGTGCATGGTCCAACGCTACCTGGCAGGCTTGACTCTCCACCAACTGGAGAGTCGACGATGAAGCATATGGGCACCGCAGCGGTTTTCACCATCGGGGAGCTGGCCAAACGGACCGGCCTGCCGGTGAAGACCATCCGCTTCTACTCCGACGAGGGGCTCCTGCCCCCGACCGACCGCACCAGCTCCGGCTACCGGCTCTACGACGCCACCGCGATGGCGCGCCTCGAGCTGGTCCGGACGCTGCGGGAGCTCGGGCTCGGCCTCGCCGACGTGGAGCGGGCGCTGACCAGGGAAGCGACCATCGGGGACCTCGCGGTCCAGCACGTCGCCGCCCTGGACGAGCAGATCCGGCGGCTGAAGCTGCGCCGGGCGGTCCTGCGAGCGGTGGCCAAACGGGATTCACCACTGGAGGAGGTCGAACTGATGAACAAACTCGCGTCGATGTCGGACGAAGACCGCAAACGTTTGCTCGACCAGTTCTGGGCGGACATGGTCGAAGGGCTCGAACTGGATCCGGAGTTCTACGAGCGGATGCGCTCGGCGAAACCGGAACTGCCCGACGACCCGACGCCCGAGCAGCTGGAGGCCTGGATCGAGTTCGCCGAACTCGTGCAGGACGAGGAGTTCCGCGCGTCCATCCGGCGGATGAGCGAGTGGCACTCGCAGCTCCGGAAGCAGGACGGAGCGGACTTCGGCGCGAAGCAGCAGGAGCTGTGGATGGCGTGGAGCGCGAAGGCGACCGAAGCGCTCGAAGCCGGCCTCGCGCCCGACTCGGCCGAGGGCCGGGAGCTGGCGGAGACGATCTTCACGCAGTCTTCGCGGAACGGCCAGGACCCGGCCGACCCCGCCTGGCGGAAGCGGCTGACCGACGGGATGGCGATCAGCTCCGACCCGCGCGCCGAGCGGTACTGGATGCTGCTGGGGAGGATCAACGGCTGGCCGTCGTTCCCCTCGCAGATGGCGCAGGCCGAGTGGATCATCGCCGCCCTGCGCTCCGCGCTGGGGTAGCAAGGGACCTTTGCTACCACCCGCGGCTCGCCGCGCACTTAGTCCTCCGCATGCGGTGGTTCGTGGCGCGAACTACCGCATTCAGAGGACGAAATGCGGGGGTCAGGCGAGGGGCAGGGACGTGAGCCGGACGGAATCGCGGTCCGCAGGGGGGCGGGCGGCGAGGAGGTCGGCGACCGGACCGTGGCCGGGGAGCACCGCATCGGGCTCGATCTCCAGCCAGGGGATCAGCACGCTCGCGCGCTCCGGCGTGCCGGGATGAGGAAGCAGCAACCGGGGGTCATCGGAGCGCACCCCGTCCACGGTCACTATGTCGACATCCAGCGTGCGCGGGCCCCACCGGCGTTCGCGCACGCGCTCCGCCGCCTGCTCGGCGTCCTGCCCGGTGCGCAGCCAGTCCCAGTGATCCCGCGCCGGGTCGTCGACCAGGACCACGGCGTTGAGGAAGTCCGGCTGGTCCTCGACGCCCCACGCCTTCGTCTCGTAGACCGACGACACCGCGACGACCGCGGGCCGGACCGCGTCGACGGCGGCCTGAAGGAACGCGAGCCGATCCCCGAGGTTGGAACCGAGCGAGAGCAGCGCGCGGCTCATCGCTCCCGCCGTCTCTGTGAGTGCGCGCAGCGCACGATCGGAGACTTCACCGCGCGCGCCCTCTTTCGCGGCCGCCGGGCCGCCCGAAAACGCGTTGCCGGGGCGCCGGTCATGTCGGCCGCCGGGGTGACTCCGGGCCGCGCCCCGTCTGCGCGTTTTCGTCAGCGCGCGCAGAAAACACCGTGACGGCGACGTCGTCGAAGTTCAGCGGGATCGGCGCGGACGGCTTGTGCACTGTCACCTCGACGGCGGTCAGCCGCTCGTCGCGCAGCACCTCGTCGGCGATCTTCCCGGCGACACTCTCGATGAGGTCGTACGGCTCGCCCGCCACGATCCCGGCCGCGAGTTCCGCGAGTTCGCCGTAGTGCAGCGTCTTGGTCAGGTCGTCGGACGCGGCGGCCGGGCCGAGGTCCAGCCACACCACGATGTCGACGACGAACTCCTGCCCGTCCCGCTTCTCGTGGTCGAAGACCCCGTGCCTGCCGAAGACCCGCAATCCGGTCAACGTGATCCGGTCAGACAACAGGACTCCCCTTCCGCCAAGCCGCCGCGACGGTCACCGCGTCGATACTCGCGCCGACCTCGTGCACCCGCACACCCCAGGCGCCGGCCGCCGCGGCGAGCGCGGACACGGCCGCGGTCGCGTTCTCGCGGCCGTCCGGCGGAGCGGGTTTTCCGTCCTTTCCGGACAAAAGGCGCCCGAGGAACCGTTTGCGCGACGCGCCGACGAGAACCGGGAAACCCAATGACAGGAAGGAATCCAGGCCGTTCAACAAGGCCCAGTCGTGTTCGGCGTTCTTCGCGAACCCGAGCCCAGGGTCGAGCACGATCGCGCCGCCGTCGACACCCGCGGCGAGCGCTTCGTCCACTCGGGACAGCAGTTCGGCGCGCACGTCCACGACGACGTCCTCATAGGACGCCAGCGCGTTCATGTCCTTGCTGTGCCCACGCCAGTGCATCAGGACATACGGGACACCGGTCTCGGCGGCGACCTTCGCCATGTTCGGATCGGCCAGCCCGCCGGAGACGTCGTTGATGACGGACGCGCCGGCCTCGACCGCGGCGAGGGCGACCTCGGCCCGCGTGGTGTCCACGGACATCGCGATCCCGTCGGCGGCGAGCGCGCGAATCACCGGCATGATCCGGGAAATCTCGGTCTCGGCGTCCACCCGGGACGCTCCCGGCCGCGTCGACTCCCCGCCGACGTCGATCAGATCCGCGCCGCGCGCCCACATCTCGCGCGCGTGCTCCAGCGCCTGCTCGACCCCGAGATAGCGGCCACCGTCCGAAAAGGAATCGGGGGTGACGTTCAGAATCCCCATCACCGCGCACCGTCCGGGCCGGGGCAGGGCGGTCATCGACGGCCCTTGATCAGATCCAGCGCCTCCGCCCGCGAGGACGCCGAAGTCTGCAACAGACCGCGCACGGCCGACGTCGTCGTCCGGGCTCCGGGCTTGCGGATGCCACGCATGGCCATGCAGAGATGTTCGGCCTCGACCACGACGATCGCGCCGCGGGGCGCGAGTTTGCGCATGAGCGCGTCGGCGACCTGGGAAGTGATGCGTTCCTGGACCTGGGGACGCTTGGCGTAGAGATCGACAAGGCGAGCCAGTTTGGACAGGCCGGTGACCTTGCCGTGCTCATTGGGGATGTAGCCGACATGGGCGACGCCATGGAATGACAACAAGTGGTGTTCACAGGTGCTGAACATCGGGATGTCCGTCACGAGCACGAGTTCTTCGTGTGCCTCGTCGAACGTGCGGTCCAGGACGTGGTCCGGTTCGGTGTAGAGCCCGGCGAACATTTCCCGGTAAGCGCGAGCGACCCGGGCCGGGGTCTCCAAGAGACCGTCCCGGTCCGGGTCCTCTCCACAGGCGAGCAGGAGTTCGCGTACGGCCTTCTCGGCCCGGTCCTGGTCGAAGACCGGGCTTGCGCCGTTACCGCTTGGTGTCGTCCTGTCCGTCGTCACGCCGTTGCTGTCCTTCGTCCTGCTGACCGCCGGGCTGGTCAGGGAACCAGCCTTCACGCGGGCGGTCTTCGGCGGGACGCCAGGGCTGGTTCGGCTGGCCGCCCGGCTGCGTGGCCGGGGTCCATCCGGGAGGAGCCCCGTAGTTCGGCGGGCCGCCTACGGGCCCACCCTGGTAACCGCCTGCCGGTCCGCCCGGCTGCTGCCCACCATATGCCTGGGGCCAGTGACCGGTGCCGTTCGGCCCACCGTTGGGGCGACCACCGTTGGGGTAGGCGCCCGGCGGCGGAGGAGCGTAGGGGTTGGCGTTCGGGTCCGGCGGCGCGTACGGCGGGCCACCGGGAAGGTCGCCGCCGCCCTGCGCGGTGCCGACCGGGGTCGGCGCCGGCTGCAGCACCGGCTGCTCCTTCTTCTCCTCCGGCGGGGGCCACGGCTCGCCGCGCTCCATGGCCAGCTCGCCGGGGGTCTTGATCGGCGGCTTGTCGGACGGCTTCCGGTCGCCGAACTCGTTGAAGATGGTGATGTGCGGGCGCTTCTCGACGGTCGCGAAGATCCGCTCGAGGTCCTTGCGGGTCAGCGTCTCCTTCTCGAGGAGCTCGATGACCAGCTCGTCCAGCACGTCGCGGTAGGTGCTCAGCACGTGCCACGCCTCGGTGTGCGCGGTCTCGATGAGCTTGCGCACCTCCTCGTCGATCTCGTGCGCGACTTCCAGGGAGTAGTCCGCCTGGCGGCCCGCCGAGCGGCCGAGGAACGGGTCGCCCTGTTCCTGGCCGTACTTGACCGCGCCGAGCCGGGCGCTCATACCGTATTCGGTGACCATCGCGCGGGCGATCTTCGTCGCCTGCTCGATGTCGGAGGAGGCACCGGTGGTGGGCTCGTGGAAGACGAGTTCCTCCGCCGTCCGGCCGCCCATCGCGAAGACCAGGCGCCCGATCATCTCCGAGCGGGTCATCAACTCCTTGTCGTCCTCCGGGACGAGCAGGGCGTGACCGCCGGTGCGCCCGCGCGGCAGGATCGTCAGCTTGTAGACCGGTTCGATATCCGGCATCGCCCACGCGGCGAGCGCGTGCCCGCCCTCGTGGTAGGCCGTGATCTTCTTCTCCTTCTCGGAGATGATCCGGCTCTTGCGGGCGGGGCCGCCGACGACGCGGTCGACGGACTCCTCCAGCGCGGCGTCGGTGATCACGTGCCCGTTCTGGCGGGCGGTGAGCAGCGCTGCCTCGTTGAGCACGTTCGCCAGGTCCGCGCCGGACATGCCGACGGTCCGCTTGGCGAGGCTGCCCAGGTCGGTGCCCTGCGCGATCGGCTTGCCCTTGGCGTGCACCTCGAGGATCGCCTTGCGGCCGCGCATATCCGGCGCGGACACCGGGATCTGGCGGTCGAAGCGGCCGGGACGCAGGAGCGCCGGGTCGAGGATGTCGGGACGGTTGGTCGCGGCGATCAGGATGATGCCGCCGCGCGCGTCGAAGCCGTCCATCTCGACGAGGAGCTGGTTCAGCGTCTGCTCGCGTTCGTCATGGCCGCCGCCGAGGCCGGCGCCGCGCTGGCGGCCGACCGCGTCGATCTCATCGACGAAGATGATGCAGGGCGCGTTCTGCTTGGCCTGCTCGAACAGGTCGCGGACTCGCGAGGCGCCGACACCGACGAACATCTCGACGAAGTCGGAACCGGAGATCGTGTAGAACGGCACGCCCGCCTCGCCGGCGACGGCTCGGGCGAGCAGCGTCTTACCGGTACCGGGCGGCCCGTAGAGCAGGACGCCCTTGGGGATCTTCGCGCCGAGCGCCTGGTAGCGCGCCGGGTTCTGCAGGAAGTCCTTGATCTCGTACAGCTCTTCGACGGCCTCGTCGGCGCCCGCGACGTCCCCGAAGGTCGTCTTGGGCATGTCCTTGTTGAGCTGCTTGGCCTTCGACTTGCCGAAGTTGAGGACGCGGTTCCCGCCGCCCTGGGCGTTGTTCATCATCCACATCAGCAGGCCCAGCACCAGCGCCAGCGGGATGGCGAAGATCAGGATCTGGGTGAGGACGTTCTGCTGGGTGACCTTGGTGGTGAACTTGACCGGGTTGTCACCGCTCTTGAGGCCGATGAGCTGGCCGTAGATGGTGCCCGCGACGTTCGCCGGGTACTGCGCGATGATCTGGTCGACCTGCTGGCCGTCGACCTCGATCTTCTTGTTCAGCAGCAGCTTGATCTGCTGCTCCTTGTCCTCTTGCGAGGCTTCCTTGACGTTGTTCGCGGTGATCTGCTGGTTCGCGATCGAGATCGGCACCTGGGTGTAGCCACGATCACTGTCGAAGATCGTGTTGTATGCGAGAAACGCCAGTACCGCCGCGAGAATCCAGAGCACTGGGTTCTTGAGCACGCTCTTCCGGTTCATACGACTCGGCCCTGGTGGCCTCGACCCTTCCTGGTTGGGCGGCTCCTGTGATACCCGCCATCACGATCTTGACGACCCATGGTGCTCCGACACCCGCCCCTCAGGATACCGCCCGCCTGGACGGATGAGGGTGGTGAGCCTCTCGGACGTAAACGGCGGACGTCGCGCGAGGGTTCCCGGAGCGGGACCCTACCGTGTGTCGACCGCCACACCGGCGGCCATTTCGCCCAGCCGCATTCGGAGTGTCTTGACGTCGGCAGGCGAGACGGTGACCCACTCGCGTCCGTCGGGACCGGCCTGTGACGTGCTGAGATAGCGGCCGCTGGCGGTGTCGAACCAGCCGAGGACCCGGGACCGCTGCTTGGCGCCCACGTGGGACCGGCTGTTCGCTGCGAGCTGACCGCCGCGCAGCCTCGGCTGGCCGGTGAGCTTGCCGAACGCCTCGCGCGGGTCCGCGGTGATGCGTTCACTGAGCGAGACACGCGGCTTGTCCTTGCGGCGGGGCTTCGCCGCTTCGGGCTCCTCGGCCTGCTTCGTCGGGTTGATGGCGGCGCGAATCGGCTCGGTGCGGCGGGCGTCGTCGATCGGCAGCGTGACGGACGCCTCCGAGCCGCGCTGCCCGGGGGGCAGCAGGTCGACGACCGCCGTCGGGAGCCCGTCGGCGGGTGCCTCACGCAGCCAGATCCCGGACTGGTCCTGGATCGCGATCACCGCGTCGCGGCCGTCGGTGGCGCCGAGCACGGCGATGGTCGGGGCCTGGAATTCGGGGATGTGCAGGGCGTCGATGGTCAGCGAACCGCGGGCGAGGAGATACAGCCAGTCCTCGATCCTCCGCTCCAGCCTTCCCCGGCCGTCGCGGATTCCGCGGGCCTGGAGTTCGTTGTCGACGCGCTGGCGCAGCGCCCGGCGCTCGAGCTCGGTCGCGCCGTGCGACCGGACGCGCAGCGGGTACGGCAGGTCGCCGAGCTCGGCGGACTCCCAGAGGAAGTCGAACGCCATCGGTGTGAAGTGTTCCTGGTGCATGTGCTCCGTGCCCTCCCGGCACCTCGGCTTCATGGGCCTCGGGACGCCCAGAGGTTCACGATAGCGAAGGGGTACGACGGTCGGCGGCCGGATCGGCCGATCATCGACGACCGGCACACGGCCGCGGCTCCGGAACCCGGTTCCCGGCAAAGTCGGATGGCTGCGGTGGTCGTGGGGGGGGGGTTGGGGTTTCCCCCCCACCCCCCCCCCCCACCCCCCCCACCCGCCCACCCCCACAACCCTTTCCGGGAGGGTTTCTTGGC
>NZ_JBWKEA010000001.1:1178444-1826193 GCF_056435685.1 Amycolatopsis sp. NPDC043885 | reverse complement strand
CTCAGAAACCGGTTCCCGGAAAAGGTAGGGGGTCTGGGGGGGTAGGGGGTGGCGATTCGGGCTCTAACCCGAATCGCCACCCACGACCACCTGGACCGGCCAGCCACAACGACTTTGCCGGGACGCGTGTCGCGAAAGCTTCTTTCGCGACGTCTGATGTCTCACTGTGGCTTTCGCGGCACGGGGTGGGGGGCGATCGGAGAGCAGTGCAGGGGCCCTTGCCCACCCTCGGCTCAGTGCGCGGGCGAGGCCTCGGCCGCGATCTTCCCCAGCAACTCCGTGAGCCGCTGCCGCAGCGTCGCCGGGTCCGCGGGCGCGACGGTGATCCAGTCCCGGCCGTCGGAACCGCGGGTGGCCTGGGTGAAGTACCGGCCGGACTGCGTGTCGAACCAGCTCAGCACCGAAGACCGGCTCCGCGTGCCGTGTTTGCTGCGCGCGTTGGCGCCGAACTGGCCACCGCGAAGCCGCGGCTGCGCCTGAAGCCTCGACAGGGCCTTGCGGTCCTCGTCGGACGTCGCCGAGCCGTCGACCTGCGGCTGGCGGCGCTGGAGGAAGTCCGCGCCCGAAGCGCCGACGAGCCCGTCCAGCGGAAGGGTGATCGACTTCTCCGTCCCGCGTGAACCCGGCGGCAGGAGGGAGACGATCGCGCTCGCGAGGCCGTCCGGGGCGATCGGGTGGAAGTGGAAACCGCGCGGGTCCTGCACCGTCAGCAGGCCTTGGCCGCCGAGCAGCGACGCGACCGCGAGCAGCGGTTCGGTGTTGGGATTGTTGAGCTGGACGCAGTCCAGGCTCAGGTCCGGCCTCGCGAGGACACCGAAGTAGTCCTCGATATGCGGCTCGGGGCGTCCGCGCTCGTCGGCGAGACGACGCTGGTTCAGCGACTGGAGCGTCTGCGTCCGCAGGGCGCCGCGCTCGTCCATGGTCGCCCCGTGCGAGCGGAGCCGCAGCGGGTACGGCAGCTCTCCGGCGTTCGCGCCCTCCCACAGGAAGTCCAGCTCGACCGGGGTGAGCAGTTCACCGTTCGCCATCTTCCGCCCCTAGTGTCTGTTGGTGAACCCGCGTCCGCGATCGGCGTCGGCAGGACACTGCTTGGTCAGCTGCCTCACGACTGCGGACAGGGCGTCCTGCCACCGCGATGGCGGGGCCTTCGGCCGGGGCAGGCTCTCGCACGAAGTCAGCGGGCGCGCGGCCGGATCGGCCGCGCGCCCGGTGAAAAAACCGCTCTAGCGTTCGTCGTCTTCGGTCCAGGCGCCGATGACCGGCGGCGGGGTAGCCTCGTTGGCGCCGAAGGCGTCGTCCGGGTCCGGCTCGATGAGGAACGACGCGTGCGTGTGCTCCTCTTCCTGCTCGGCCTGCGCGCCGTGGGCGCCCATGCCCATGCCGCCGCCCATACCGTGCATCGGCGGCGGGGTGGCGCCACCGATGGTGCCGCTGGAGGACACGATGCCCTGCTGCGGAACGGCCTGGGACGCGGCGCTCTGCGCGGGCCCGCCCTTCTCGGTGGCGGCGGCGTCGGTGCTGTCGGTGTCCTTGGCTCCGGACTTGTTGCCCTGGCCGAGCGCCTTGGCGCCCGCGTAGCCGAGGCCACCGCCGAGCGCGGCCGCGGTGAGGGCCTGGCCGAGCCCGTTGCCGCCGCTCGCCGGGGCGTGCGGGGTCATCGGGGCACCGGCGCCGGACGCGACGCCCGCACCCGGCGCGACACCGGCGGCAGGGCTGTACCCGGCCTGCGAGAACACGCCCGAGTCCGGACCGGCGTGGACGGGAGCCCCGACGCTGCCCTGCGCGCCGCCATAACCGTGCGTACCGCCGAAGACGGGGGTGCCGGAGACCGCGCCCGAGTTGAGGCCTGCGCCGCCGATGTTGCCGACGCCGCTGAACGAAGCGCTGTTGTGCGTCGCGGTCGGCTTCATGCCGAGGGATTCGGGGCCGAAGCTCGGGGTCGAGCTGTCGACCTCGCTCATCTCCTTGGTGTAGGCCTCGAGGAACCTGGCCTGCTCCGCCCGCACTTCCTTGTCCTGGTCGGCGAGGGGCTTCTGGTCGGTGATCATGCCGATCGGGCCCGCCGCCAGCGCCTGGCCCATGGCCTTCTCGGGGCTGTAGTCGGTCGGCTTCGGCATGAGCTTGACCTTGGTGGCGGCGTCGGCCTGCTTCTGCAGCCTGTCCGACATCGTGTGCGCTGCCTCGGAGGCCTGCGAACCCGAGTTCGCGATGGCGACCAGCGAACCCTGCGCGGCCGCGGCGCCCTGCCCGATCCAGGCGGCGCCCAGTTCGGAGATCGCGTTGTAGAGGTCGTTCGACGCCTGGCTCAGCTTGCTGCCGTGCGAGCCCCACGACTGGCTGATGGCGGTCGCCGTGCTGGGGTCGTTGCCGATGTTGGCCTGGTTCCACAGGTCCTGGCTGCTCGGCGCGCTCTCCCAGTTCGGCGGGTTGGTGATGGCGCGGTCGGCACCGATGTCGAACCCGTCGGAACGGCCGCGCGCGGAGGAGACGATGCTCTCGGCGTGCGAGTTGTCGCCGAGCTGGACCGGCGTGGTGCTGCTGCTGCTTTCGCCGTAAGAGTCGGCGCTGTGCTTCGGTGGCATGGCTTTCTGACTCCCCCTCAGACGTTACGGAACGGCTCGGCCGCGGCCTGGTCGATCTCGTGGTAGCGGGCCATCGCCGTCACGATGCCGGACTCGGCGGCCTCGTACTGCTGGAAAAGGTTCTGGAGCGCGGCCGCGTACGAGTCGCCTCCGCCGTCGGCACGGTTCGCCACCTTCGCGGCGATCGCGTTGCCGACCGGGTTGTTGCCCAGCTTCGGCGCCTGCCCGAGGTCGCCGGCCCGCTGGAGGAGGGCCTCGATGGCGTCCTTGCCGGTGCGGATCTTGTTCAGGACGGTCTGGGCCGCGTCAGGGTCGATCCCGACCTGACCCTGGGCCGCGGCGTTCTTGAACGCGTTCGCGTCCGCCAAGCTGTTCCCCATCTGAGCTCTCTCCGTTTCCCCCGGGCCAGGCCACGACGGCTGCGTGGCAAAGGTCTTCGCATAGGTTAACGCACTCGATCGCAGCCTATGACGCGTTCTCGCCGCTCAGGGTTCCGTATTTCCGCACACGCGGGCAAGCGGTTCTCAGGACGTGTAAACGTGCGGATCCAAGGTGCCGATGTAGGGCAGGTCCCGGTAACGCTCCGCGTAGTCGAGGCCGTATCCGACTACGAATTCGTTGGGAATGTCGAACCCGATGTACTTGACCGGTACGTCGACCTTGACCGCCTCCGGCTTGCGCAGGAGCGAGACGACCTCGAGCGACGCGGGGTTCCGGCTCGCGAGGTTCTTCAGGAGCCAGGACAGGGTCAGCCCGGAGTCGACGATGTCCTCGACGATGAGCACGTCGCGGCCGGCGATGTCGCGATCGAGGTCCTTGAGGATCCGCACCACGCCGGACGACGACGTCGCCGAGCCGTAGGAGGAGACCGCCATGAACTCGAGCTGACAGGGAAGGGGGAGCGCCCTGGCGAAGTCGGTCATGAACATCACCGCGCCCTTGAGCACGCCGACGAGCAGGAGGTCTCCCTGCCCGGCGCCGGGGCCGTCGGCCGGGTAGTCCGCCGCGACCTTTGCCGCCAGCTCGGCGATCTTGTCGTTGATCTGCTGCTCGGTGACGAGCACGGAGGCGATCTCGCCTTCGTACACGGGACGATCCCCTCTAGGTGGTGGACTGGGGTGCTTCGAGGGAGAGCCTGCCATGCGCCCGCGCGGCCACCAAGTCGCCGGGTAGCCAGACCCCGCCCTGACCCCGCCAGTTCCCCACCAGAGCGTCGACCGAACGCAGGTGGGCGTCGGTGAGTTCGCGGACACCGGAGTCCAGCAGCCACCTGCGGAGGACGCGTCGCCGCAGCGCGGGCGGTTCGGTGGCGAGCACCGCGACGTCGAGCCCTTCGCCGGTGAAGGCACGCAGGTGGACCTCGCCCGCGAGTGTGTCCAACGCCTCCGTGTCTTCGCGCAGTTGCGCCGCCGTGCGGGCGAGCGACGCCGCGACACCGCCGGACAGCACATCCTCCAGAAGGGGCAGTACTTCGGTCCGTAACCGGACACGGGTGAACCGCGGGTCTTCGTTGTGCGGGTCCTGCCACGGGTCGACGCCGAGCGCCTGGCAAGCCCGCCGGGTGGTGGCACGGGTGACGCCGAGCAGTGGCCGTCCCCACGGCGGGTCGTGCGGGCGCATCCCGGCCAGCGAACGCGGCCCGGAGCCCCTGCCGAGGCCGAGCAGCACGGTTTCGGCCTGGTCGTCGAGGGTGTGGCCGAGCAGGACGACCCCGCGTCCGTCCGGCAGCGCCGAGCGCAAGGCGCCGTAGCGGGCCCGGCGGGCCGCCGCCTCCGGTCCGCCCGCGCCCTCGACCCGCACCTTCAGGACTTCGGCCGTGTCGGCGCCCAGCTCCCGCGCCGTGTTCGCGGCGCGGACGGCGGTTTCGGCGGAACCCTCCTGGAGGCCGTGGTCGACGACGAGTGCCCGCACCTTCAGTCCCGCGCGGCCGCCGGTGAACGCGGTCGCTTCGGCCAGCGCCAAGGAGTCCGCGCCGCCGGAGACCGCGACGCACAACTCGTCGACGGCGACTGTGCTGTCGATCGACGCGAGGAAGTCCCGCACGGCCGTCCGCACGGCCGCGATCGCCGGATCCGGTCCGCTCACCCGTGCAGGCGCCGTACCCAGGCCGCCGGATCGCTGATCTCGGCCCTGGTCGGCAGCGTGTTCGGCGACGTCCACACCGCGTTGAAGCCGTCCATGCCGACGGCGTCGACGACGTGCTTGGTGAACTTCGCGCCCTGTTCGTACTGGCGCAGCTTGGCGTCCACGCCGAGGAGGCTGCGCAGCACGCGGTCGATCAGGCCGCCGCCCTTGCGCCGGGCGGTGAACCGCGAACGGATCAGCTCGACACTCGGCACGACCTGCGGCCCGACGGCGTCCATCACGAAGTCGGCGTGCCCCTCCAGCAGCGTGGACAGGGCGAGGAGCCGGTCGAACACCGCTCGTTCGCTCGGCGACTGCAGGAGTTCGGCGAGACCGGCGCCGCCCGCCTTGCCCTTGCCGATCTGCTTGATGGTGTCCGGCAGGCGGCCGACCAGATCGCTCAGGCCGTCCGCGTCCCGGCCGGCGAGCCCGCCGATCAGGCGCTCGACCTCGTCGGCGAAGTAGTCGCGCAGCCAGGTGACGGCGGTGAACTGCAACCGGTGGGTGCACTCGTGCAGGCAGACCCACAGCCGGAAGTCATGGCCCGGCACGTCCATCGCGCGCTGGGCCGCGACCACGTTCGGCGCGACGAGCACCAGCTGCCCGGCGCGGTCCGGCCCGCCGAACGGGTCGTACTGCCCGAGCACGCGGGAAGCCAGGAAGGCGAGCACCAGACCGGTCTGAACACCGGCGCCCCCGGCCAGCACGGGCGCCAGCGGGCCGCCCTGTGCCTCCGGCAGCGCACGGCCGGTGAGCGCGTCGAGGCCGGCCGCGGCCGAACGGACCCAGCCGGGCCTGTCGACGACTTCGGCGGGCAGCAGCGGCAGGTCGAGGCCGAGACCGGTCAGCTCACGGACATGCCTCTCCGCCTCGCCGGTCAGGTCACGGAGATCGGCGACGGCCTCTTCGGCCTCTTCGCGGTCGACCACCGGGCCGCCGCGCACCAGGAGGGCACCCGTCGAGGCGGCCAGGGACCAGTCGACCATCGAACGTGTCTTGGTCGGCGTTTCCTCAGTCACTCTTATGACGCTACCCGCTGGAAGACCGGATTCCGTCCCGACTTCCTCACGCTCCGATTCCGGTCACTCACCGGCAGCCGCACTTGTGCAGCGTCGCCGCGACGACGTCGAGCGCCGCCCTGCCCTTGTTCTGGTCCGAACCGGACGACATCAGCGCGAACACCAGCATCCGGCCGTCGGTGTCCAGCACCACGCCCGCCAGGGTGTTCACCCCGGACAGCGTGCCGGTCTTGCCGCGCACCCAGCCGCGGCCCGCGGCCGACGCCGGATCGCCGTAGCGCTTCTCCAGCGTCCCGCTGCCACCCGCCACGGGGAGGCCGGCCAGCAGGGGCCGCAGTTTGGCCGTCCTCGGATCCTTGCCGTCCGGTGCCGCCGCGACCGCGAGGATCTCGCTGAGCACCTTGGCCGGGATCTTGTTCAGGTCGGACAGTCCGCTGCCGTCGTTGATCTGGACGCCGGTGAGGTCGAACCCGGCCTGCTTGAGCACGTCCATCGTCGCGGTCGCGCCGCCGGTGAACGACGCCTCGGCGCCCTTCGAGATCGCGAGCTGGCGGGCGAGGACATCGGCCATCAGGTTGTCCGAAAGCTGCATCAGCGAGTTGGCGAACTCCGCGAGCGGCTGCGACTTGACCTCGCCGAGCACCTTCGCGTCCTTCGGTGCCGTCGTCGTACCGCCGGTTTGGGCTTCGAGCTTGCCCGCGATCTTCTGGGTCAGCGCGGCAGCCGGGTTCGCGACGCGGGGCGCGTGGTCGTTCTTCGGGTCGGCGCGGCCGCCGTCGGCCATCACGGGGAGGACCGGCGCCATGTAGGTGTTCCCGGCGGCGGTGTCCTCCGGGTCCCAGCCCTTCGCGGACGTCGGCCCCTTGAACAGGCTGATGTCCAGCTGGACCTTGGAGATCTTGCCGCCCGCGGCCTTCTTGACCTGGGCGACGAGGTCGTCGACGTGGGCCGCGCCCGGGTACAGCGGCGAGTCCGTGCCCAGCGGCAGCGAGGTCAGCGACGGGTCGCCGCCCGCGACGAGGACGACCGTGCCCGGCTCGGCGCCCTGGACGATCTTCGTCGAGAACTGCGTCCCGTGGTCCATCGACAGCAGAGCGGCCGCGACGACGAGGATCTTCGTGGTCGACGCCGGGGTCAGCGGGGTGCCGGAGTTCTTGTCCCACAAGACTTCGCCGGACGCCGCGTCCACGACGGTGCCGGTGAGCGTGCCCAGGTCCGGGGAACCGGCGGGGCCCGCCAGCGCGGCCGCGAGACCTTCCTTCGTCGGCCCGGCGCCGTTGATGTCCGGCCCGTGCAGGACCCGGGTGATACCCGCGGGTTTGGGGATCTCGCCCTTCGGCGCGTTCGGCGCCCAGGGCAGGCCGAGGCGGTTCGACACCTTCGGCATCGCGGCGGCGCCACCCATCCCGGCGAGCAGCAGGACGACGACAAGGGTCGTGATCAGCAGGGCTTTGCGCTTGCGCTTCGGCTTCGGCGCGGGCGCGGCCTCGGTTGCAGGGGGTTCCTGGGACGGCGGCTCGGGCCGCTGGATCCCGACGGTCGCTTCGGAGTCGACGCGCTCTTCGGCGGGCTCGATGCGGACCGGGCGCGCGTGCATGGTCGCGGACGGGACCTGCGCGGGAGGCGGCGGCTCGACCCGGCTCTGCTCGGGACGGCGGGGCGGCTCCTGACGCGGGGGCTCCTGCCTCGGCTCGGGTCTCGGGGATTCGGCGACCCTGTCGAACTGGTCCCAGTCCGGCTCGTCGGTCTGCCGCGGCTGGACGGGCTGGACGAAAAGCGTCTTCGGCTCTTCGCGCTGTTCAGGCTCGACCGGCGTCACCGGTTCGAAGGCGGACCACTTCGGCGTCGGGGTCTCCGGAACCTCCGGTTCCTCCTCCACCTCGACGACCGGCTCGAACCAGGAGCCACTTTCGGGTGTGACCTTCGGCACTGACAGCTCTTCGGTCTTGCCGTTCGCCATCCCCGTCATGGGCAGCCAGATGGTGGCCTCGCCCTCCCCCTTGGTGCTCTTGGGCTCGGCGGATGAGGTGTCCTTGTCGTCCGACGGCCACCTCGGGGCATCGTTTTCCGGCACTCAACGCTCCTTCATCCACCGTCCGGGGAAGGGGCCAAGCTCACATACGACCACATCGATGCGACCGCCCGAGCCCCCGTGGTCCACACTAGTGAAGACAAGACGATGATTTCGGTGAGCCGTCCGCGACGGCGGGGCGTACCAAAGACGAGAGCAGCGAGGCCGGCGTGGAATTCGACGTCACTATCGAAATCCCCAAGGGGGAGCGCAACAAGTACGAGGTGGACCACAAGACCGGTCGGATCAAACTCGACCGGACGCTGTTCACCGCCACCCAGTACCCCGCCGACTACGGGTTCATCGACGACACCCTCGGCCAGGACGGCGACCCGCTCGACGTGCTGGTGCTCGTCCAGGAGCCGACCTTCCCCGGCTGCCTGATCCGCTGCCGCGCGATCGGCATGTTCCGGATGACCGACGAGAAGGGCCCGGACGACAAGGTCCTCGCGGTGCCGACGAACGACCCGCGGCTGGAGCACCTGCGCGACATCCACCACCTGAACGAGTTCCACAAGCTCGAGATCCAGCACTTCTTCGAGGTGTACAAGGACCTGGAGCCGGGCAAGAGCGTCGAGGGTTCGACCTGGGTCGGGCGCTCCGAGGCCGAGGCCGAGATCAAGCGTTCGCTCGACCGCGAGACCGACCGGCTGGCCAAGGAGGCCATCGACGGTCCGGCGGCGCACTAGTCGCAGTGCCGAAGGGGGCCCTTCACCGCATCACGTGCGGTGAAGGGCCCCCTTCGCGCTCTACCGGGTCGTGGCCGACCGTGTCATCCCACGCGCTACCTGCTTAAGCCGAGTAGCCCGGGATCGGGAACGGCGCCAGGAACTCGCGGATCTCGGCGGCGATGGTGTCCAAAGCGGACTGTTCCTCGCCCGCCGCCGCGGTGATCGTGCGGTCGATCCACTCCGCGACCCGCGTCTGGTGCTCCGGCTTGAGCCCGCGGGTGGTGATCGCGGAGGTGCCGAGCCGGATGCCGGACGGGTCGAACGGCTTGCGCGGGTCGAACGGCACGGTGTTGTAGTTCAGTTCGATACCGGCCCGGTCCAGCGCCTGCGCGGCGGGCTTGCCCGGCACGTTCTTGTTCGTCAGGTCGATCAGCAGCAGGTGGTTGTCGGTGCCACCGGACACGAGGTCGTAGCCGCGCTCCACCAGCGCCTCCGCCAGCGCACGCGCGTTCGCGACGATCGTGTGCGCGTACTGGGCGAACTCCGGCTTCTGCGCCTCGCCCAGCGCGACGGCGATCGCGGCGGTCGTGTGGTTGTGCGGGCCGCCCTGCAGCCCGGGGAACACCGCCTTGTCGACGGCCTTCGCGTGGTCGGCGTCGGAAAGGATCATCGCGCCGCGCGGACCACGCAGCGTCTTGTGCGTGGTCGTGGTGATGACCTGCGCGTGCCCGACGGGAGATGGGTGCGCGCCGCCGGCGACCAGCCCGGCGATATGCGCGATGTCGGCGACCAGGACGGCGTCGACCTCGCGGGCGATCTCCGCGAACGCCGGGAAGTCGATGGTGCGCGGGATCGCGGTGCCGCCCGCGAAGATCAGCTTCGGCCGGTGCTTCAGCGCGAGTTCGCGGACCTGGTCGAGGTCGACGCGACCGGTCTCCTTGCGGACGCCGTAGCGGACCGGGGTGAACCACTTGCCGGTCGCGGACACGCTCCAGCCGTGCGTGAGGTGGCCGCCGTCCGGCAGCGCCATGCCGAGCACGGTGTCACCCGGCTGCGCGAACGCGAGGTACACCGCGAGGTTCGCCGGGGAACCGGAGTATGGCTGCACGTTCGCGTGGTCGACACCGAAGACCGCCTTCGCGCGCTCGATGGCGAGGTTCTCGACCTGGTCGATGAGCTGCTGGCCCTCGTAGTACCGCTTGCCGGCGTAGCCCTCGGAGTACTTGTTGGTGAGGACGGTGCCCGTCGCCTCCAGTACGGCCTGGGAGACGTAGTTCTCGGACGCGATCAGTCGGATCTTGTCGTGCTGGCGTTTCGCCTCGTCCTCCACGAGCCCCGCGATCTGCGGGTCGGCGGCGGCGAGCGCGGAAAGTTCGGGCTGGTGTGTCATCGGACGTACTCCTGCCAGAGACGGCCGGACCCAGGCGCGCGGTACCGGCCTTGTCGTCGCTTCCCGGTGGTGCTCCACCTCAAATGGCGCCAGTCGCTGGTGCGGACCAGACTAGAGCACTCCGCTCGTGCCCGGCTCGGCGTGCGGACGATGCGCGGCGCACCATCGGCGGCTACATCCGGCCGTGCGATCACAGAACGTCTGTGCGCAGACGGCGCAGCGTTTGATCCGCCGCCAGCCGCCGAACACGACGAGTTCCGCCAGCCCGGAGGCGCCCGTGACCAGGTCCCCGCAGCCCGGCCACGACGCCACCTGCACCAGGCGCCAGCCGTTCCCGGCCTCGACCAGCCGGGGCGCGGCACCGTTCCCGGCGAGGACCCGGTTGAGCCGGTCGGCGGCGGCGTGCTCGTCGGGCAGCGCCGACACGACTCCGGCGAGCCACGGATTTCCTTGTGCCAGCAGCCTTTCCGCGACCTCGAGCGCCGGGTCGAGGTCGCGGAAAGGCGGGACGATCACGTGCTTGCGCGTCACGGTTCTTCGATCGCGACACCCATCGAGCGGGCCGTGCCCGCGACCGTGCGCATGGCCGCGCCGAGGTCGCCGGTGTTGAGGTCCGGCAGTTTCCGCTCCGCGATGCCGCGCAACTGTTCCTGGCTCAGCTTCCCGGCGACCTCATGCCCCGGCCGGCCGGCTCCCTTGCCACCCAAGGCTTTCTTGATGAGGAACGACGTCGGCGGGGTCTTCAGCCGGAGCTCGAAGGAGCGGTCCTCGAACACCGACACGACCACCGGGACGATGTCGCCGCGCTGCGTGGCGGTCGCCGCGTCGTAGGCCTTCTTGACCTCGACGAGGTTCACGCCGGTCTGCCCGAGCGTCTTCCCGAGGTCGACCACCGGCGCGTTGCCGGCGGTCAACTCGAGCGTCGCCTGGTGCGTTTTCTTCTTCGACTTCGGTGCCATGCACCCGAAGCTATGGTCTCCAGTTGCTGGAGAGTCAATCGATCGGCTTGACGCTTTCCGCGTGACGGCGCGCCAGCTCCTGGTAGATCGCCGCGTTGTGCTCGACCCAGCCGCGAGCGGTGCCGTCGAGCGGGACGTGCTTCTTCGCCGGGCTGCCCATGGCGACCGTCTCCGGCGGGATGACCATTCCGGGCGTCACCGTGGCACCGGCCGCGACCAGCGCCTTCGCGCCGATCTGGGCCTTGTCGAGCACCGTCGAGCCGTTCCCGATCAACGCCTGCTCACCGATCGTGCAGTCGTGCACGAGGCACTGGTGCCCGACGGTGACGTTCCTGCCGACCTCGGTCACGCCGCCGTTGACGTGGATGACCGAGTTGTCCTGGATGTTGGCGCCCTCGCGGATGAGGATCCTCCCGAAGTCGGCGCGCAGCACGGCGCCGTACCAGACGGAGGCGCCCTTCTCGACGACGACGTCGCCGATCAGGGTGGCGGTGGGGGCGATCCACGCTTCGGGATCCACCTGGGGACGGTGTCCCTCGAATTCGAACATCGGCATGCCCCGCACCCTATGCGCGAAAGTCCGTGAAGGCCTCCTTCCCTACCTCGAATCCAGGCTGCGCGCGCAGCGCGTCCGTTGAGGGCGGCGGCGGGGGCATGGATGGAGTAGGGAAGGAGGCCTTCACGGAACGTCGCTCAGCCGATGGCGGTGTTGAGGAGGAGGTCCACGGCCTTGTCGTTACGGGTGGTTTCGCGGACGATCACCTCGTCGGGCGGGTAGAAACCGGGGTTCGATCCCCGCGGGTACATCTCGAAGGTGAAGCTCAGGATCTTGTGGGTGCCCCACATCCAGTCGTCGATCGTCCCGTCCGTGATGTACAGGTCGCTCGACTGCTGCGGCGTGTAGCCGTTCGTCGCCGCCAGCTGACGGCCCACCGTCTGGAACCGCTGCGCCTCCGCGGCGGTCATGCCGGGGGCGGTGTCGTTGTAGGTGAAGCCGAACGGCCACAGCACGAGCTCCGAATAGGTGTGGAAGTCGATGCTCGCCTTGATCTGCTGGACGCCGCCGATCTTGCGCGAGTTCACGAAGTTGGACACCGCGCGGGTCTCGGGCGCGGAGAACGCCGAGGGGCCGCGGTAGGTCTCGCTGGTCGTCGAGCCCGACGAACCGCCGCAGCAGCCCCAGTTGTAGGCCCAGTTGCGGTTGGGGTCGGTGCCGTTGCCCTGCCGGTTCTTGCGCCAGTACTTGTAACTGCCGCCGGAGATGTCGTACTCCGAGCCGTCCGGGTTGACGTTCGGGATCACGTAGATCTCGACGCTGTCGACGAACCGTTTGATCGCCGGGTCGGAGGCGTAGCCCTGGGTGAACCGGTTCACGATCCGCAGGCACATCTCGGTGGTGAGGTGCTCGCGGGCGTGCTGGTTGCAGGTGAAGAGGACTTCGGGCTCGTTCTCGTCCGTGGCGACGTTGTCGCTGATCTTGAGCATGTTCAGCGCGCGGCCCTGGTACGAGTTGCCGACGCTGCTCAGCCGCGCGATCGAACCGAAATTGGCCTGCGCGTTGCGCAGTTCCGTCGTGACCTCGGCGTAGTTGTGGTAGCCGGAGTCGTACGGCGGGAAGTCGTTGATCGCGTTCGTGCCGACCTTCTCCGAGCGGTCGACGACACCGCGCTGCTCGACCTTGAAACCGAGCGCGCGGACCTTCGCCGCGTCGGACGCCTCGCCGATGAAGGTGGTCGTGCCGCCCGCGGAGCCGAGGACGTCGACACCGAGCCGGGAGATCTGGGTGCGCTGCTGCGAAGTCCCGGTGCCGAAGACCTCGTAGATCTGCACCTGCGCGTCCTCGGCCTGCTGGTCCGCGGTCGCCGGACTCGCGGCGACCGGGATGGTGAACGCCGCGACGGCCGCGATCGCCACGGCCATGCACCGTCTTATGCGCATCGTCGTCTCCTAGCTCTCAGGCAGGGAAGGGGAACCTCACCATGGCCGGAGCGGGAAGAGGAGAACAATCCGTAACGGTACGGATCTAATGCGTATTTCTACCCGTAGTTCGCGAAACAGAGAGCTTCGATGTCGCCACGCAGTGCGGCGAACGGCCGCCGCCGGACGCGCTGCTGGACGATCGCGCCGAGCAGGTAGGACAGCAGTGCCCGCGCCCGTGCCCGCGGGTCTTCGACGTCGAGCGGGGCGAGCAGCTCCGCGAGCAGTTCGGTGATCGACGTCAGCATCACGTCGATGGCCTGAGGATGCTGCGCCCGGCCCGCGGCGATCCAGTATTCGAACCAGAGGAAGGCCGCGTTCGGGCGGCCGGAGAACTCGCCGAGGAAGGCCTCGAGCGCGGCGAAGAGCCGCTCGGACGGGTGATCGTGCTTCGCCGAAATTTTGCGCAAATCGGCGATGAACGTTGTGATGTGCGCCGCCATCGCGCGGTCGATCAGGACGTCGATATCCGCGAAGTAGTAATGAATCGCACTCTTCGTGAGCGGTCCGGCGTCCGCGATCGCGCGGACGGTGCAGCCCGCGAGCCCGTCCCTGGCGAGCACGACACGCGCCGCTTCGACGATCTGCTCCTGTTTCTGCAGCTGATTGGGGGAGAGCCGCGCGCTGCGGCCGGGAACGGCGGTCACGAAGTTCCTTACACCAAGTAGTCAGGACAGGAGCCCTGAAGCTTAGGGCAACCGTCCCGGCCGATCACAGCGGGTGAAAAATCTAGGTGGCTAGCCGCCGATCCGTAGCGGACAATGCGCGGCATGGTGACCTCAGGGGACAACGGGTTCAGCCCGGCCGCGCGACGGCAGCTGGAGAAGGAACTCGCCGATCTGCGTGCGCAGCGCGACGCGATGGCGCCGCTCGTCGGTGAGCAGGAACGAACCGGCGACGCCGCCGATCAGGCGGAGGTGCTGGACCGCGCGGAGGCCGCCGCCTACCTCGACCGGCGCATCGCCGACGTCGCGGCGAAACTGGAGCACGGCGGCCGGAACAGCAAGGGTCTGCTGCCCGACGGCACCACCGTCACCCTCAGGTTCGCCGACGGCGACGAAGACGAGCTCCACATCGTCACGATCCCCGGCGAGGACGCCGACGCCTCCACGGTCACGTCGGACAGCCCGCTCGGCCTGGCGCTCGTCGGCGCCAAGGAGGGCGACGAGATCACGTACCGGACGCCGCGTGGCGAGACCAGTGCCACCATCGTCACGCTGAAGCCGCCCGCCTGACCTCGGTCCAGGGGGTCGTGAGTGGCGATTCGGGTTCTAACCCGAATCGCCACTCACGACCAACCCGGCCCATCGCCTTCACGCACCCGGACGGCACAGCACCGGGTTCGCCAGTTCCGCGCACGGCCGGTGCCCGTGCGACCGGACGATGTCCTTGCCGACCTGATTCGTCAGGTACCGCAGGAAGCTCGCGACCAGCGAATCGGCCTTCGGCTCTCCGAACGTGTACGCGTACTCGGTCTCCCAGAACGGGTACGCCGCGTGGATCGCGCCCTCCAGGGTCGCCTGGTGGCCGTCGATCCGCACCTTCAGCACGTCCTCGCGTTTCGTGGCCGCGCCCAGTTCGCTGTAGCCCAGCGCGCCCGGCACCCGCGAAACCGCGTCGAGGACGTCGTTCGTGGACGGCTTCGCGCACCGCACCACTCCCGGCTGGGCGCCCGGCGCCGGTTTGAGGCAGTCGTCGGAGTTGTCGCCGGGTTCCCGCTTGCCCGCCAGGATCTGGGCCTCGAACGTCCGCCGCGTGCCGGAGTCGGAATGCCGGTCGACGAGCCGGACCGGCTGGTCCTTGCCGCCGATCTCCCGCCAGTTCGCGATCTTGCCGTCGTAGACGTCGCGGATCTGCGCGAGCGAAAGGTCCTGGACCCCGGCTTCCTTGTTGACCACAAGCGTGAACAGCGAGAACGCGACCGGACGCGGAAGCAGCTGCGGATAGCCCTCGCCCTTGGCACCGTCGGAAAACGCCAGCGTGCCGTCGTTCGCCGCCTGGTTCAGGCTGCCCAGCCCTTCGGCGCTCCCCCGGCTGTCGAAGACGAACGACGCGCCCGGGCACGTCTTCGTGTACGAAGCCGTCGCTTCCTTCAGCACCGGCGCGAAGGCCGTCGACCCGGTGATCGTGAGCTTCCCGGACGCGCAGTCCAGCGGCGGCGGCTTCTCGTCGAAGAACAGCGAACGGGTCAGCTGGAAGATGCTGATCACCACGAGGAACAGGACCAGCGCCATCACCGAGCCCGTCGGCCCGGTGCGGCTCTTGGTCTCCCGGAGGCTGCCGCCCTTGATCTCGCCGACGACCTGAGGATCGTCGAAGGCGTCGGGCGAGCCGTTGGGGACGCGGTCGAGCACGGCGAGGATCTTGTAGTGCGCGCCTCGGTTCAGCGGCACCCTCGGCAGGTCGATCACCCCGGCGGGTTGCTCGGGATTCTCGTCGCGCGCGCCGAAACCGGAGTCGTCACCGAAACACTCGTGCAGATGCGGCGAACTGAGTTCGGTCACCACCATCCCGGCCACGGTGCGGCCGGGGAATTTCACGCGGATGCCGACGCGGTCGTTCTCGTTGACCGCGTAGTCGTCGGTGTCGATGTCGGTGGTGCCGTTGTTCTCGATGCGCAGCAGCACGAACGACGGGTCGACGAGCCGCTCGCCGTTCTCGTGCTGGAGCTGCGCCAGCGCGTCGGCCGTCGGCGCGAACCCGCGCCCGGACGCCGTCGGGGTGTCCATCTGCACGCGGTAGCCGAGCCGTTTGCGGCCGACGAGCACGAACTCCCACAGGAACGCGACGGCCGGGACGGCGATCCCGACCACCGCGAGCAGGACGTCCCAGGGAAAGCCTTCCAAGACCAGCCTCCAGGTTCGGGGTGTCGAACCTATGGCTCATCACGGCGCGGGACGGCGTACTTCAGCCAGTGTTCACCGGCCGTCCGCGAAGGCGTAGTCGTCGAGGTCGAAGAACCGGCTCGTCACCATCGTTTCCAAGGTCGGCGAGGCACGGAAGGGCACGTCCCCGTTCGCGTCGAAGTAGTAGCTGTTGGCCAGTGAACAGCTGTCCTGGAAGAACACCTGGTGCTTGCGGCGGTCCAGCATGCTCCGGAAGTACCGGTCGTTGGCCTCGTGCGTGACCTCGACGCGGGTCGCGCCGGTCTTCCGGGCATTGCGGAGGCAGCGGATGATGTGCGCGGTCTGCGTCTCGATCAGGTTGAAGTACGAGGAACCGTTGTAGCCGTAGGGTCCGAGAATGGTGAAGAAGTTCGGGAAGCCGGGGACGCTGACGCCCTGATAGGCCTGAAACCGGTTCTCCGCCCAGAACTTCTCCAGATCGGCGCCGCCGGAACCGCGCACGGTGAAAGCGGGCATGTTGCCCTTCTCGAACACCTTGAACCCGGTCGCCAGCACCAGGACGTCGACCGGGTGCTCAGTGCCGTCGGCGGTGCGCACCCCGGATCCGGTGATCGCGTCGATACCCGTGGTCTCCAGCGTGACGTTGTCCCGGTCGAACGTCTGGAGGTACTCGTTGGAGAAGCTCGGCCGTTTGCAGCCCAAGGCATAACGCGGCGTGAGCTTCTCGCGGGTCACGGGGTCCTTCACCGCGCGGCGCAGATGCGCGCGCCCGATCCGCTCCCCCGCGCCCGCGGTCGGCAGGAGATTGTGGAAATGCGCGGCCAACGGGAAGGTCACCTCGACGAGTGCCTGGCTGGCCAGCCGGGACACCAGTTTCGCGCCCGGCAGCCGCCGCAGCGCGAGCCGCGCCGGCCGCGGCAGGACGGCGTCGGGTTTGGGCAGGCACCAGATCGGCGTGCGCTGGAACACCGTCAGGTGACCCGCCTCCGGCGCGATGGACGGGATGACCTGCACGGCCGAAGCCCCGGTGCCGACGACGGCGACGCGTTTCCCGCGCAGATCGACGCCGTGGTCCCAGCGCGCGGTGTGCATGACCTCGCCGCGGAAACCATCGAGCCCGTCGATGTCCGGCGGTTTCGGCTGGGTGAGCACGCCGGTGGCACCGACCACGAACCGTGCCGTCATCGACCAGCCCTCGGCGGTTTCGAGGCGCCACAAGTGCGTTTCGTCGTCGAAGGTCGCGGAGACGACCTTGCTGCCGAGGCGCGTGCGGCGGCGGATGTCGTACTTGTCGACGCAGTAGTCGGCGTACGCCTTCAGCTCGCGGCCCGGCGCGTAGACCCGCGACCAGCCGGAGATCTGCTCGAACGAGAACTGGTAGCTGAACGACGGGATGTCGACGGCGACACCCGGATAGGTGTTCCAGTGCCAGGCACCGCCGACGCCGTCGCCCTCTTCCAGCATCAGGAAGTCCTCGAAACCCGCCTTGTGAAGCAGGATCGCGGCACCGATACCGGAGAAGCCTCCGCCGATGATCGCGATCTCGTGGTCCGGCGTCATGCGGGAAGTCCTTCCTTGGCGAAGAGCGAACTGGCGCCGAGCACGACGACGTCCGCCTGATGCTCGATACCTTCGGCCGTGCGGATCCCGTCGGGTGCGAAGGCGTAGACCGGCCAGGTGATGAGCTTGCACCCGGGCCGCCGCAGCGCCCCGTAGTAGCCGAGACCCGGCGCCGTCCGCCGCGAGCCGAAGCGCCGGTCGGGCGTCAGGAGCCTGCGGATCCAGGGGTCTTTCACCTGCCAGCGCAGGAAAATCCGGGCGACGGTGATGCCGAGGACGTTCGGTCCGGGGACCGGCATCGGCACCACCCAGTCGGGTTCTTCCTGGAACACCTTCACCGAACGCGCGGTGGCCGCCACTTCGGGCACGATCTGCGCCGCCTCGCGGCCGGGCGCGACCACGGCCACCCGCTGCCCGGAGAAGTCGTGCGCGAACCACTCGGTGCCACGCAGCACCTCGCCCCGGAATTCGCCGAGGCTCACGACGCGACCGGTTCGTGGGTGATCTCCTCGGTCCACGACTGCGGCTTTCCCAGCAGCCGCGCGGGGATCAGCCGGGTCACCTTCACCATCGGGTCGGCGAGCAGCCGGTGGTAGACGTGCGAGCGGTCGACGATCATCGCCGCCTGCGCCTTGAGCACGTGGTACGCCGGGATGCGTTTGGTGAACTCGCCGCGGCCGCCGATCGTGGAGAACCGCTTCACGGCGTTGTACAGCTTCTTCTCCGGCAGGCCCATCGCGACGATGTTGTCCCGCATCTTGTTGATCAGCGGGACGAACACCACGATCAGGCCGAGGACGATCTGGGGTTTGAGCGAGCCGACGGATTCGGTGAGGAGCTTGGTCGTGGAGCCGGCTCCGATCAGTTCCAGCACCTCGAAATCGGCCGTGATGTGCCGGGCCTCGTCGGAGTTGATATGCCGGAACACCTGGTGGCACACCGGATCGGAGACCTCTTCCAGCAGGAACTTCACCAGTGCGCCGTCCAGCGCGCATTCCAGCAGCGGGATGAGCGTGGCCAGCGCCGTCAGCGGGAGCGTGTCGCCGTAGTCGTCGAGGACCTTGATGGCGAGCTTGACGTTGATGTTCGGCTCGGGCATCGAGCCGTGCTCGTCGAGCATGCCCCAGCGTTTCATCAACGCCAGTTCCGCGTTGGCGTGCTTCTGTTCCTCCGCGTGGAAGTAGCGGTAGATCTCCTGGATCACCGGGGTCGGCGCCTTCTTGGCCAGCGAGGCGAACCCGCGGGCGCCGACGTGTTCGATCCACACGAGATCGGCCATGAACGGCCGCATCTTGGCGCGCAGTTCGTCGGTCATCGTCTCGGCGCCGGGCGCGTCCCAGTCGATGTCGGCCAGCGACCATTGCTTGTCCTTGATGGTCTGGAGCATCGCGTCGAAGTCGTAGGCCATCACTTCTCCTTTTCGGCGGGCAGGAACCGGCCGAGCAGACCGGCGATCCGCGTGTACGGGACGGGCACGAACCGCTTGGCGTGCCAGAGAAGCTGAGCGTCGGGTTGCGGCACCACGTACAGGCGTCCGCGATCGTGGGCGTCGAGCGTCATCTTCGCGACGCGCTCCGGCGAGAACCCGACCACGTCGGAGACCCGCTTGGCGAGCCCGCGAGCCTCGGCGTCGATGAGTTCGCCGCCGAAGATGTTGGTGCGCACGAAGGTCGGGCACAGCACGGTGACCCCGACGCCGGTGCCGGACAGTTCGGCGGCCAGCGTTTCGGAAAGGCTGACGACGCCTGCCTTGCTCACGTTGTACGCGGCCATCCTCGGTGCGGCGGTGAAACCGGCGGCCGACGCGACGTTGATGACGCCGCCCGCCTTCGCCGCGCGCATGGCGGGGACGAAGGTGTGGCAGCCGTGGATCACGCCCCAGAGGTTCACGCCGAGGGTGCGTCGCCAATCGGACAGCGGGCTCTCCCCGACGAGCTTGCCGCCCGCGCCGATCCCGGCGTTGTTGACGACGAGGTCCGGCTCGCGGCCGAACCAGGAGCGTGCCTGGTTCGCCAAGTCCGCGACTTCGTCCACATCGGACACATCACAGGCGATGGCGACCGCGTTCTCGAGTGTTTTCGCGGTTTCCTCGGCGGCTTCGAGGTCGATGTCCGCGCAGACGACCCGGCTGCCGCGCCGGACGAGCTCGGCCGCGATCGCCCTCCCGATCCCGCTGCCCGCGCCCGTGACGACGGCGTGTGCTCCGTGGGTCCGCTTCGTCATGCCGCCCTCACGATCGCCGGTAGGTTTCCGGCGAGGAAGCGGCAAGCCCGCTCCATCGCCGGTGCCGCTTCGGGAATGAAGCGGGTCAGTGCCTGGAAGACGTGCATCTGGCCGGGGACCACTTCGAGTTCGCAGTCCGCTCCCGCGCGGCGCAGGGCCCTGGCCAGCTCGATGGCGTCCGCGGCGAGCATTTCGAGCCCGCCCGCCTGGATGATCGTCGGCGGGAAACCCTTGATGTCGTCGAAGGCGAACCGGAGCCGCGCCGAAGCGAGGTCCGCGTCCACTGTGTACAGACCGACCAGCCGCGCGGCCGCGGCGGCCGAGATCATCGGGTCCGGGCTCATGCGTTCTCTTTGGGCGGCCAACGAAAACGTCACGTCGAACAGCGGCGAGAAGAGGGCCAACGCGGCAGGCGGGTCTTTTCGTTCCCGGATCAGCTGCGCGGCGAGGTCGACCGCGAGATGCCCGCCCGCGGAGTCACCCGCGACAAGGATCCGCCGGTATCCCTGGTCGAGAAGCCGGTCGTAGGCCGCGCGGACGTCGTCAGCGGCGCTCGGGAAACGATGTCCGGGCGCGAGGCGGTATTCGCAGGCGAAGACCGGCAGCCCGGTGCCGGCGGAGACCCGTGTGGTCAGCCCGCGATGGGTGCGCGGCGAGCAGAGCGCGTAACCGCTGCCGTGGAGGTAGAGGACCACGGCGTTGCCTTCGGTCACCTCGGGCGCGCGGACCCACTCGCCGCGGATGCCCGGCTCGACGCGGCTCCCCTTCAACGGCGGCGAGGCCAGCCACAGGCTGCTCGCGATGAAGGCGCGGGAGAAGGCGACGCCCACCCGGTTGGCCGGGATCGCGTTGGCGATCGGCCGCACGAAAGCGGACGTCAGCGCGGCGGCCAAACCGGTTCGCAGGCCATTCTGCGGTCGCATGCCCTCAGAATGAATCTGAGGGCACCTGCTGTCAAGATGGAAGGGTGACCGCGTCCCGCCGCTACAGCGGCAAGACCGCCGACGAACGCCGCTCCGAACGACGGCTCGCCCTCCTCGGCGCCGCCCTCGACATCTGGCAGGAACAAGGCTGGGCGGCGGTCACCATGCGCGGCGTGTGCGCGCGGGCGAACCTGACCGACCGGTACTTCTACGAGAGCTTCGCGAACCGCGACGCATTGCTCGCCACCGCTTGGGAACAGGTCCGCGACGAGACCCTGCGGATGGTCCTCGACGCCGTCGCCGCCCACATCGAGCAACCCGCGCTGGAGCAGCTGCGTGCCGCTGTCGACGTCGTCGTGCACCACGTGCAGGAAGAGCCTGCCCGCGCACAGATCCTGTTCGGCGACCACGCGGGCAGCGCGGTGCTGGAGCAACTGCGGCGGCAGACCGTCCAGGAGACCACCGGCCTGCTGATCGAACTCGCCCGGCCGCATCTGAAGCCGGACGTGGACGGGCTGGAGTTCCGGGTCAACGTCCTGCTGGGCATCGGCGGCTTCGTCGAGATCATGCTCGCGTGGCGCTCCGGCCTGCTCGACGCGGACGCGGACGCGCTCGTCGGCCACCTCACCGGAGTGGGCACTTCGCTGTCGCGGATGTTCCTCAAGGGTGACACCAACGGGTGAATTTCGGGGCGGCCAGCGCCGTCGGCCCCGGAAACGGCTCAGGGCCCCATCCGGAATATCCGAATGGGGCCCTGACCTGCGGAGCCGCCTAGGGGAATCGAACCCCTGACCTATTCATTACGAGTGAATCGCTCTGGCCGACTGAGCTAAGGCGGCGGGCATCGGGCTCGCACCCGATGACGGGGACAAGTGTAGCGGAGGCTTGAACGTCACCTTCCAGGGCCACCGTCGTTAAGGTCCTATGACGCCGGTCTCAGTCCCCCAAGATCGGCCCATCCCCACTGGAGGACCTGTTCATGCGGCAACGACTGCCCCGTGTGCTGGCGCTTCCGGCCGCCGCGGCCCTGCTTCTGCTGACCGCGGCCCCGGCGACCGCCCAGACGATCCCGACCACGCCGATCCCCGATCCGGCGAACCCGGGACAGCCGCCGATGTCGGCGCCGATCGGGCCGCAGCCGCTGGGCAAGGCGGTCGGTGACGCGGGGGCGGCGCTCGGCGTCCTGCGGTTGCTGCCGAACGCGGTACCGACGAGCGCCATCCTCCCCGGAGCCGGCGAGATGCTGCCGAAGCAGTCCGCGCTCGAGGCCGGGATGGGGCTTTCCAGCGCGCAGGCCAACTCCGAGGCCTACCTGAGCTACGAAAAGGCGATCGCGCAGTCGTCGCCGTTCGGCCTGTCCGCCGCGGGCAACGCGCCGCAGACGCCGGGCAGCCTCGTGCAGACGGCACTGCCGGACAACCCGAAGCCGATCAGCGGCGGCCTCAACGCGCCGAAGAACCCGCTGTTCAACCTGGGCCTGCTCAACGGTGAGGCGCACGCGCGCTGGAGCCCGACGCTCGGACCGTGCGTCGGCACGATCGCCGATTCGAGCACGTCGATCGCGAACCTCGCGCTGCTGCCGACCATCCCGAACATCCCGGGCGCCGACCAGCTGACCCAGGCCTCCGACCAGCTCAAGGCGGGCCTGTCCGCGCTCGGCCCGCTGGCGAACCTGGGCGGGCTGCTGTCGGGCACCAGCACCAACGCCGACGGCAAGGGCGCCGTGCTGAGCCTGCCGAACACGCTGTCGTCGCGTTCGGTCGTGCGGCTGGTCGACATCCCCGGCTCGAAGAACAAGGCCGTCGAATCGACGTCGACGCTGCAGGCGGCCAATATCGAGCTGCTGAAGGGCACGCCGCTCGGCCTGACGATCAAGGTCGCCAGCCAGCCGACGCTGCGGGTCACCTCGACCGGCGACAAGAAGACGTCGAAGGTCGAGTACACCGCGCCGGTGCTGCAGATCGTCCGCGGCGACAAGGTGCTGTTCACCCTCGACGCGAACAACCCGACCAAGGACATCCCGATCGGGATCCCGCTGCCGTCGCTCAAGCAGGTCCCCGGCTTCGAGCAGCTGAAGAACGTGCCGGTCGTCGGTGGGCTCGCCGAGATGATGGACGGTGCCACCAAGCACCTTCCCGGCGGCGAGGCCGGGAACGGGCTCACCCTCGACCTCGGGGTGCTGAAGCTGTCGATCGCCGGGCTGAACCAGAAGTCGAGCGACATGACCTCGCCGTTCAAGGGCTTCCAGATGGGTGCCTCGGCGCGGCTGCTGGACCTGCAGATCCTGCCGACGACCGCGTTGCAGAAGGCGCTGCCGCCGGAGGCCGCGAAGAACCTCCCGTCGTCGCTGGCCCAGGTCTCGCTCGGCGAGCAGATCGCCCGCGCGTACGCGCCGGCCGGCGGTGTCGAGTGCGGCACGGCTCAGGCACCCCCTGCCGGTAACAACGGTGGCGCGGCGCCGAAGGGACCGGTCAAGAACCTGGCCTACACCAACGCGGCCTACGACACGGTGCCGATGTTCTGGACGGGTACGGCGATGCTGCTGATCGGTGTCGTTCTCGTGGCCGCCATGCCGGGACGGCGTCGGCTCGCGGTGGTTCCCATCGCGAAGAACTCGCCCGGGTCGCCGGGGTTCAAGCCTTCGCCGCGGCCGCGCTCGCTGGACTCGGAGGACTAGACGGGGCGAGGAGGGTGATGAACGGCCCTTTCACGCCTAGCCCCGGCGTGAGAGGTCCGTTCGTACGTGGGGCCTTCGCCGCTTTGATGCGGTGAAGGCCCCGTGCTTTGGATTTCGGCGCGGCGGATGACACACGGTCACCGGGGCAGTTCGGTGCGGGTGTGTGGAAATGGAGACGTTGAGTGTCCCTGTTTCCACACACCCCTCTCCCGATTGCCTTGCCTGATGCCCCCAATGTCGCATCAGGGACACTGAGCGTCTCAAATGCGACATTGGGGGCAATCACCGCCACCGCCCCGCGAACCCGAAGCGACTTCACTTACCCACAGCACTTGTCCACAACCATCCCCACCTGTGGACAACTCCCGCGACCAGCCCTTTTCCCCCTCCACCCCCGGTAGACTGGACTCGGGGTCGCCCCCCTGGGACGGGCGGGGGCTGGGGTGTGGCGAGCCGAGCGGGTCAGCCTTGGCGCAGGGTGGTGACCATGGCTTCGACGGCGATCCTCGGCTTCACGTTCAGGTCGATGGCCTCGCGGCATTCCAGGACGGCTTCGAGCCGCCGCAGGATCGAGTCCGGCGCCCAGGCGGAGGCGGCCTGCGCGATTTCCGAGGCGTGGTCGGGGTGGTTCAGCGTGGCGCCCGCGCCGCTCGCGGTCACGAGCACGTCCCGGTAGAACGCGGCCAGGTCCACCAGCGCGAGGTCGAGAGTGTCCCGCTGGGTTCGGGTCGCGCGGGACTTCTGGCGCTTCTCGAGCTGCTTCACGGCGGCTTCGGCGGCTCGTTTCGCCCCGGCGACGCCCTTCCCGATGCCGTCGCCGCCCATCGCGGTGCGGAGTTCGGAACGCTCGGCCTCGTCGCGGACCTTGCTCTCCTCGCCCGCGTCGGCCTCCGCGGCACTGATCAGCTGATCGGCGCAAGTGAACACATCGGACGGACGGCGCAGGCCGAGCGGGATCCGCAGCACGGTCGCCCGCCGCTGCCGGGCAGCCTCGTCGGTCGCGAGCCGCCGCGCGCGGCCGACATGTCCACTCGAGACGGACGCGGCCCACCGCGCGCGTTCGGGATCGATGCCGTCGCGCTCCATGAGCACCTGCGCGATCGCCTCCGGCGGCGGTGTCCGCAGCGTGACCAGACGGCACCGCGAGCGGATCGTCACCGACACGTCGTCCGGGTGATCCGACGGCGCGCACAGCAGGAACACCGTGCGGTCCGGCGGCTCCTCGACGGCCTTCAGCAACGCGTTCGACGCGCCTTCGGTCAGCCTGTCGGAGTCCTCGATGATCACCACCTGCCACTTCCCGGTGGTCGGGCGGCGGGCGGCGGCCTGCACCAGCGAACGCATTTCCGCGACGGAGATCGAAAGGCCTTCGGGCACGACGAGCTTGACGTCCGCGTGCGTCCCGGCCAGCACGGTGCGGCAGCCAGGGCATTCGCCGCATCCGGTGCCGGTGCTGCACTGCAACGCCGCCGCGAAGACCCGCGCGGCCGTCGAGCGCCCCGAGCCCGGCGGACCGGTGACCAGCCAGGCATGCGTCATCGCGCCGGGCGCGACAGGTTGGTTGTCGACGATCCGCGCGGCCGCGGCCGACGCCGTGGAAAGCGTGCGCGCGGCGGGCTCCTGGCCGACGAGCTGCTTCCAGACACCGATCAGCGCAGGGGCTTCCGTCATCTCACCTCGACCTTTTCCTCCGCCGGAGCGAGCCCGGCGAGCCTGCCGACGAGCACCGCGCGGATCGCCGTCCGCACCCGGTCGCTCACCTCGTCCTCGGTGCCTTCCGCGTCGACCACGACGTACCGGTCCGGGTCGGCGGCGGCCATTTCCGTGAGCAGATGCTGCACCCGCCACTGCGCGTCCAGTGATGCGGACTTCCGCATCACGGTGCCGGGATCGGCGTCGAGCAGGATGGTGATGTCGGGCCGCAGCCTGCCGGTCGCCCAGTCGGCGAGCCCTTCGAGTTCCTGGCTGTCCAGGCCGGCCACCGCGGACAGATGCGCCAGCGGCGAGTCCACGAACCGTTCCATCACCACGACGGACCCGGCGTCGAGCGCCGGCTGGATGTCCCGTTCGACGATGTCCGCCCGCACCGCGGCGGCGGCCAGCGCCTGCGCCCGCGCACCGGACAGCGAAGCACCTGAGACAAGTTTCGCGAGCCGCTGATCGTCCAGCGCCGGGTCGGCCGCCAGCACGACCGGACGCGTACCCGCGCGCAGCCATTCGGCCAGCCGCGCGGCCTGCGTCTCGGTGTTGATCGCCCGCGTGCCTTCGAGCGCGATCAGCAGCCCGTTCACCCGACGCGGGCTACGGCGCAGGGCGTTGCGGAGGTCGGCGAGGATCGGCTCGGCCCGCCGGTCGTCCATCTGCCGGTACGCGAAGATGCCGGCGAGCAGCGCGAGGATGCCGCCGCCGATCATCACCGGCCGCGTGCCGTCGATCGTGATCGTGCCGCCCCACAGCTCCACCTCGGTCGTCCGGACCGCGCTGATCAGCACCGGCACCAGCACCGTCGAGCCGAACAGCACGATCTTCATCAGCGACTGGTAGATCGCGTTGATCCGGCCGCGGATGGAGTCCTCGATCCGCGAACCGATGATCGTGACACCGGTCAGGAACGCCGTCCCCGCCCAGACACCGACCGCGGCGACCGCGACCAGCGAAACGGCGAGATGCGGCGACAGCGCCACCACGACGAGGCACAGGCCCGCGGCGACGATCGAGATCCCGAACAACCGGTCGTGCGCGAGCCGCCGCGCGAGCTTCGGGGCCACCGCCATCCCGGTGGCGAGCCCGAGGAAGACGGCGAGGACGAGCAGGTTGAACGCCGCGTCACCGGCGAGCAGGCTGGACGAGTACGGCTTGGCCGAACCGATCACCGCGCCACCGGCGGCGAACGCGCCGAAAGCACCGATCATCAGCCCGCGGACCAGCGGCGTCGTCCGCACGAACCGGGCGCCGTCGGCGATCATCTGCCGGAAGCCGAACTTCTCCTCGTCGGCGGCCTTGACCTTGGGCTTCTCGACCGCGTGGACGTTGCGCAGCGACAGCTCGGGGATCCGGGTCGCGATCACGATCGCGCTGGTCAGGTACAGCAGGCCGGTGATGACGACGGCGACCTTGGCGATGCCGAGCTGGGCGTCGCCCTGGAAGAAGTGGAACGTCGTGTTGCTACCGGTGAGCACGGCGTTCGCCCCGGCCGCGGTGATCACCGCGAGGCCGTAGGTCATCACCATGCCAAGCTGGTTGGCCGTCTCGACCTGGTCCGGACGGCGCAGCAGGTTCGGCACCGCCGCGTCCTTCGACGGGATCCACATCATCGAGCAGCAGCCGACCAGGAAGTTGCCGACGAACACCCACCACGGTGTGCCGACGAACGCGATCGACAGCAGGAACCCGCACCGGCCGAGGTCGCAGAGCACCATCACCTTGCGCCGGTCGAACCGGTCGGCGAGCAGCCCGCCGAGCGGGGCGAACAGCAGCCCCGGCAGCAGCGAGGTCAGCACGACCCCGACGAACGCGAAGTTCTGCGCGGCGTAGTTGTCGGTCAGTTTGGTGACCAGACCGGTCAACGTCAGGAGGTTCAGCCAGTCCGCGACGCTGCACAGGTAGGAGACACCCCAGATCCGGCGGAACGGCTTGATCGCCAGCACCCGCCGCACGCGGTGCATGGTGGAAGCGTCACGCCCCGCCGAATCACCCGTGCCCGCTTCGGGCACCGACTGCACGCCCTCGCTGATACGCCCACCCCACTAGTCACGCGGCGCCGAGGTGCGACCCGGGTCAACACCGGGTACCCCGACCGTACGGCCAGGGTATCCCGATGGGTGAGGTATGGACGGACGGCCCCGTCCGGCGCTATCCGCCGGACGGGTTACCCGAAGATCCCCGCGATGCTGTTGAACAGGCTGGACAGCAGCTGGATGGCGAGGACCGCGAAGACGATCATGAGGGTGATCGCGATCATGACGCCTGCCATGTTCGACGACGGTTTACCGAGCCGCGGCATCTGCATGGAGCGTTTTGCCCGCCGTACTTCGACTTCGGCCTCTTCGTCGACCTCGACCGGCTCTTCCTGCTTCACGCGCCGGGGCTGGCGGATCAGCTGGGAAGGCCTCGACGGCCAGGTGCGCTGCTGGGGCAGGATCCCGATCGGCGCAGCGCCTTGCTCACCGACCGTGCTGACGATCTTGGCGGGCGACTGCGCGGCGGTCTGCTCGGGGCCCGGGTCTTCGGCGGGCCGCTCGTCCGCGAGCATGGCCGCGTTGACCATCCTGCTGACGACTTCGGGGTCGTGCTGTACCGGTCCCGGCACCTGCACGCGGACGTCGTCGGCTCCCGCCGAGGGGGACGCCGGGGCCGTCGCGCCGGTCGTGACCAGCCCGGACAGCGGGTCGGCGAACGTGTCGCCCGGAGGATCTGCCTGAGTGCCGTCGCCTTTCACGAAGTCGGGGGCATCGAAGAAGGGGGTTTCGCCCTTCCCGCTCATGGTGACCACCTCACTACGGAATGTCCTCTGCTTCCAGGGTAACCACCTCGGCCCGCCGCACATCCGCCCAATGGGCCAGATAAATGTCACGCGCCGCGAGACTGATCTTCACATCCTCCAGCAAAGGTTCGAAGAAGGAACGCCGGTACCGGGCATCTGTCGCGGTCGATGCGGCGAAGTACAGACCGGAGAAGACGGCGAGGAAAACGGAGACGTTGACGAGCGCGGAACTCACCGGAAGGGGGACACCCAGCAGTGTTCCGGGCGCCGATTCGCGGCCGGCGAACTCGGTCACGACCTCCGGGCTGAGGATCAGCACCCCGAACACGACGAAGAAGGCGAACACCAGCACCCCGAACGCCACGATCTGCACCGCTTGGGCGAAGAACAGCACCAAGGCGATGTTCAGGCGCTCGATCTTCGTCAGCGCGCGCCGGTCCGGTGGAGGCGTGTCGTCGTCGAACGGCGTGCCGCGCAGGACGGTCGCCCCGGGTTCCACGGTCCAGGACTTCAGCTCCTTGATCTCGTCGGAGAGCATCGACGCCAGGAACACCGCGCCGATCAGGACGAGGAAGCCTGCCACCAGCCACAACCGGCCGGGGGTCAGCCGTTCCACGGCCTGCCACAGTTCGGCGGTGAAGAAGCTGAACATCACCACCAGCAGGAGCAGCGGCAACGCCCGTGACGCCAGCGAGCCGATGGCTCTGACCTGGGCGACCGCGCTCCGCGCCGCCCAGGTCAGGATCGAACCGACGCCGATCCGGACCAGCAGCATCAGCACGCCCAGCGCGGCGAGGTTGGCGAGCACCGCGATCCACAAGGGGTTGTCCCACGCCACCAGCCCGGTGAGCCGCTCGCCGAGCGGCAGTACGAACAACCAGAAGCCGATCGTCGCCGCCATGACGGCCAACCGGACCCGGGTGCGGCTCAGCACGCGGAGCAGCTTCGCCATCAGGCGACCGGCGATCACCGGGACCACGACCACGGCGAACGTCAGCGCCAGCACGCCGAGGACGTAGCCGACACCGCTGTCGCGCATCCTGGCCGCGAGCACGTCCTCGGGGACGTCGAGCAGCTTCAGCAGCCCGGCCAGCAGCAGGTCGAGCAGGCACAGGAACACCAGCCCTGGTGTGGACCGGCGCAACATCCCCGCCCCGCGCCTCCGCCGGTGGATGACCATCGGCAGCCCTCGCCGCCGGAACCACGCGTCGGCCGCGCGCCGGTCCAGGTCCATGCCTCCCCCTCGTCCTCGCTCAAGGCGGCTACGTCCGGCTCAAATCCACCGCCTCGTGCAGCCAGCCCGCCAGTGCCCGGCGGTCCATTCCACCGAACATCAGCCACCCTTCGGAAGGGGCGGCGTACAACACGAACCTCCCCAGATCGTTGTCGACGATCACGAAGCCATAGTCCGGGTACTCGGCGTTCAGTCCGCCGAAGGCGACCAGATCGAGGATCGCCGTGCCGGTCCGCGGACGGCTCAGCGTGTCCGCGACCAGGCCGACCCCTTCGTCCTGGCCGGGCAGCGGCACGCCGTGCCCGTCGATCCTGATGCGCATCGGCTCGGTCTCACCGGCGGGGACGTGCGGGAGCCCGCCGAAGACGCGGGCGCCAAGCTCGCCGAAATCGCTCAGGCTGAACGTGGTCCGCCGCCCCGTCCTCATCCGCCAGACGACCGCCTGATGCCCGTCGCCGTAGCAATCGACGCGCACCGAGCGGGGCGCGGACGCGAAGACGCCGGTGAGGACGCCTCGCACCGAACCCCGCAGCATCACGCCGTGCATCCGGACCGCCGCGGGATGGATTTCGCCGTTCTCCATCAGGCCTGCTTCTTCGAGCATCGCCGCCTTGGCCGCGTACCGCTCGGCCTGGGTGACGAGATCCGCCGGCTCGTCGTACGACGGGCACAGACGGCGGATCTCGTCGTCGGTGATCTCGGGGTCGTAGCCCAGGTACACGCTCCGCCGCTCGGGCACGGCGCGCAGCACCGGCTCGGCGGCGCGCCTCATCAGTTCCTTCACGGTCGCCGGTTCACGCATGGTTCTGCACCGCCTTCACGATCCATTGCTCGGCCGTCGACCGGCTGGCCGGGCCCCAGGTGAGCGTCCAGCGGCCGTCGCCGTCCATCGCCGCGCTGAACTGGTACCGGCCGAGGTCGTTGTCCACCAGGCCGAACGCGCCGTGCGGGTACTCGGCGAGGATGGCGTTCCGCACCGCGAGATCGACGAGGACCGTGCCGTGCCGCGGCCGCGAAGCACCCTCACGGATCACCTCGACGGCTTCCCGCGCCCGCACCGGGATCAGCCCGCCCGCGTCCGTCTCGATGCGCACGGTCTCGCCGGTGCCGGGCGGATGGTCGGGCAGCCCGTCGAACACCCAGCCCGGCAGCGCGCTGAGGAAACCGGACCGCAGCCGCGCTCGCCTGCCGAGCTTGTTCAGCACCGTGGTGTAGGCCTCGTCGCCGAAGAACCGGACCTCCCACGGCTCCGCGCGCGACGGGAACACCCCGGTCACCACGCCACGGATGAACCCGCCGCGCAGCGCGCGATACAGCCCGACGGCCTCGGGCGTGACCTCACCGCCGGGGGCCAGCCCGATGGTCGCCATCCCGCTCACGAACCGGGTGTACTGCTCCACCTCCTCGGCAAGCGTGAGCCCCGGAGTCGGCTCCTCGCCGGCGAGGACCGGCGGCACGGCGAGCTCCGGATCGTAGAACTCCATCACCGAGGGACGCTCCGGAACCTCGGCGGCCAGCGGGGCGATGACCTCGTCGATGACGTCGAAGACAGCGGTCGTTGAAGTGCTCACCTGACCATTGAACACCCTGGTACCGACAATTTTTAGAACTTTTGTTCGAACGGGTGAGGTCGTTCGGCGAACGGTCGGCGAGCGGTTTCCGGCCGACAATTTTGCTCGACTGAGCTATTTTTTGCTCATGCAAGCAAAAGCGAAGACGTTCACCGAGAGTGCGAGACGCGCACAGATCGTGGCCGCGGCCATCGAGACGATCGCCGAGCTCGGCTACGCCCGCGCGTCGTTCGCCCGGATCGCGAAACAGGCGAACCTGTCGAGCACGGGGCTCATCTCGTACCACTTCGCGAACAAGGAGGAACTCGTCCGCACGGTCCTCGAAGACGTCTTCCGCGAGATCGGCGCGTTCATGGCCGAGCGGATGAGCGAGCCCGCGTCCGCGAGCGAGGCGCTGCGGACGTACCTGGAGGCAAACCTCGAATTCGCCGCATCGCAGCCGACCCGGATGCGCGCGTTGCTGAACATCTTCCTCGGCGGCGCCCTCGACTACGACCCGGCGAACGAGCGGGCGGCGCTGGAACCGGTCGAACGCATCCTGCGCTGGGGCCAGGAGTCGGGAGAGTTCCGCGAGTTCGACGTCCACGTGATGGCGACGACGATCCGGCGTTCGGTGGAGGGCCCGGTGTTCCTGCTCGCCGGAACGCCGGAACCGGACCTCACCACCTACGCGGCCGAACTGGTGACCCTCTTCGATCTCGCGACCCGGAGGCAGTGATCCCGTGATCCGCCAGTGGGGTGTGGTGCTGCTCGAAGTCGTCGTGCCCGTCGCCGGGTACTACGTGCTTCACGGCTTCGGCGTCGGCGCGCTGCTCGCGCTCGCCCTCTGCGCCCTGCCGACGGTTCTCTTCGTTCTCTACCGGGCGATCCGATGGCGGAAGATCGACACGCTCGCGATCTTCGTGCTGGCGATCTTCGCGGTCAGCGCCGGCTTCTCCTTCATCACCGGCAGCCCGCGGTTCATGCTGGCGAAGGCGGGCTGGGTCACCGGGGTGATCGGCGCCGGATTCCTGGTTTCGCTGCTGTTCTCCAGGCCGCTCGCGTTCGGCGTGGCCCGCTCGATGGTCGCGAAGAGCCGGCTCGCGGACACCCTGCGCGCCGGCGAATGGGACGAGTTGTGGCCGCGGCACGCGTGGTTCCGGCGTGCTTGGCGGGTCGCGACCGTCCTGTGGGGCGTCGCCCTGATCGCCGACGCCGCCGGGCGGGTCCTGCTGGCGTACACGCTGCCCGTGGACTCCGTACCCGCCCTCGGCACCGCGCTGTACGGCGTCACGTTCGTCGCCGTGCAGGTACTGCAACACCTCTATTTCCGCCGCGTCGGGCTGTGGCGCCGCCTCGCGGCGTCGTGAAAGGACCTCTCATGCATCTCCTGCTGGCTATCGTCACCGGCTTTCTCGCGCTCGTCGCACCCGCGGACCCGCTCGTCGTGCGCACCGACTCCGGGCTCGTCCGCGGCATGGAAGCCGGACCGACCAGGACGTTCAACGGGATCAGGTTCGCCGCGCCACCCGTCGGCGAGGATCGCTGGAAGCCGCCGCGACCGCCCGAACCGTGGAAGGACGTCGCCGACGCGACGAAACCCGGCCCCGCGTGCACCCAGTACCTGCCGGGCAGCGCCGAGGACTGCCTCTTCCTGAACGTCACCGTGCCGCGCGACGCGGGGAGCCGTCGCCTGCCGGTGCTCGTCTGGCTGCACGGCGGCGGCTACACCATGGACGCGGGAAGCCTCTACGGCGCGCGACGGCTGGCGGATCAGGGCGACGTCGTCGTGGTGACGACGAACTACCGGCTCGGCGTCTTCGGCTACTTCGGTCTTCCCGGCCTCGCGGGTTCCGGCGATTTCGGGCTCATGGACCAGCTTTCCGCGCTGCGCTGGACCCAGCGCAACATCGCCGCGTTCAGCGGCGACCCGCGGAACGTGACACTGGCGGGGCAGTCCGCTGGCGGGATGAGCACCTGCGCGCTGCTCACCTCGCCCGCCGCGACCGGCCTGTTCCACAAGGCCGCGATCATGTCCGGCTCCTGCCTGTTGAACTGGCCTCCAGGCGGGCTCATCCCGAATCAGCCCGCACAGACCCCGTACTCGCCGCTCGCCAAGACGGAAGCCGACGGCGCGGCGATGGCCGCGAGTCACGGCTGCGAGGGCCCGGACGCGCTCGCCTGCCTGCGTCGTCTCCCGGCCGCGGATTTGCTGAAGGATCACCAGTCCTTCGCCAATCACCTGACCTATCACACGCCGCTGCTGCCGTCCGATCCCGCGAAAGCCGTGCGACAAGGCGCTTTTCACCGTGTGCCGGTGCTCTCGGGCGGCACGCACGACGAGATGAGGTCGTTCATCGCGGGCGTCGCCCTGCACAAACCGATCACCGAGGAGCGCTATCAGGAGTTTCTGCGCAACGCTTTCGGCGAACACGCGGACGAGGTGGCGGCGGAGTATCCGTCGCGGGACTATCTTTCGCCCGCCATGGCGTGGGCGACGGTCACCACCGACCGTTCGTGGGCCTGCCCGACGGCCGAGGGGAACAGGCTGCTTTCACGGCGAACTCCGGTGCACTCCTACGAGTTCGACGACAAGAACGCCCCCAACGTGAACCGGATCGAGGCGCCCGGCCTCCCGCACGGCGCGGCGCACGCCCTCGATCTGGTCTATCTGTTCGAGCTCAGCGGGGTCGAAGACTCGCTCGATGAGGCGCGGAAACGTCTTTCGGAGCAGATGATCGGCTACTGGACCACGTTCATGCGCACGGGTGATCCGAACGGGCACGGCTCGCCGCGGTGGGATTCCGATGTCGTGCTTTCGCTCGCGCCGGACGCGATCCGCCCTGTCTCTCACGACGTCGATCACCGGTGCGGCTTCTGGGCGAGCCTTCGCTCCTGACCGGCCCTGTCCCCGCGTGCAATGAAGGGGCCTTTCATAGCAAATTTTGCTATGAAAGGCCCCTTCATTGCACTTGAGGGGAGCTACTTCGTCTTCGTGGCCGTGGAACGCGTCGAGGGCTTCTTCGCCGCCGCGGTCTTGGTCGCCGTCGACTTGGTCGCGGCGGTCTTCTTGGCCGCGGTCGCCTTGGTGGCCGTCGTCTTCGACGCCGCCGTCTTACGCGCGGGAGCCTTGCGCTTGGGCGCCGGGCCCTTCGCGCGCTTCTCCGCCAGCAGTTCGGCGGCGCGCTCGGCGGTCAGCTCCTCGATGCTGTCCGACTTCCGCAGCGTCGCGTTGTACTCGCCATCGGTCACGTACGGACCGAAACGGCCGTCCTTGACCACCATCGGCTTACCGGACACCGGGTCGTCGCCCAGTTCCTTCAGCGGCGGCTTCGCGGTCGCGGACCGGCCACGCTGCTTCGGCTCCGAGTAGATCTTCAGGGCCTCTTCGAGCGTGATCGAGAACAGCTGGTCCTCGGTCGTGAGCGAACGCGAGTCCGTGCCCTTCTTCAGGTACGGCCCATAACGCCCGTTCTGCGCGGTGATCTCGTCACCGGATTCCGGGTCCTTGCCGACCACGCGCGGCAGCGAGAGCAGCTTCAGCGCGTCTTCGAGAGTCATCGTCTCGATCGACATCGACTTGAACAGCGATCCCGTCCGCGGCTTCGGCTGCTTCGCCTTGGCGGCCTTCTTCTGCGCGGCCGTCGCGCCCTCGGGCAGCGGCTCAGGCTCGGGCAGGAGCTCGGTGACGTAGGGGCCGAAACGGCCTTCCTTCGCCACGATCTCGTGTCCGCTGACCGGGTCCTTGCCGAGTACGCGGCCTTCCTGCGGCGTCGCGAACAGCTTCTCCGCGATGTCCTTGGTCAGCTCGTCCGGCGGCAGGTCCTCGGGCAGGTTCGCCCGCTGCGACGTCCCGTCGACCTCGCGCTCGAGGTATGGGCCGTAGCGGCCGACACGCACGACGACGGTGTGACCGTCGGCGTCGGTGAACAGGGGGATCGAGTTGATCTCGCGGGCGTCGATGTCCTCGACGCCCGAGCCGACCAGCTTCTTCAGCCCGCCGAGACGGCCGACCGAACCGTCGACGCCCATGTCGCCACCGAAGTAGAACTTCGACAGCCACTGCGTGCGGTGCTCGTCACCGGCGGCGATACGGTCGAGCTCGTCCTCCATGCCGGCGGTGAAGTCGTAGTCGACCAGCCGCTCGAAGTGCCGCTCCATCAGGCCGATCACCGCGAAGGCGACCCAGGACGGCACCAGCGCGGAACCCTTCTTCCACACGTAGCCGCGGTCCTGGATGGTCTTGATGATCGACGCGTACGTCGACGGGCGGCCGATGCCCAGCTCTTCGAGCTTGCTGACCAGGCTCGGCTCCGAGTAGCGCGCCGGCGGCGACGTGGTGTGCCCGTCCGGGCTCAGCTCGGTCGCGGTCAGCGCCTGGTCCTTGACCAGCTGCGGGAGACGGCTCTGCTTGTCGTCCGCCTCGCCACCGCTTTCGGTGTCGACGGCCTCGACGTACGCCTTGAGGAACCCGGCGAAGGTGATCGTGCGGCCCGACGAGGCGAACGTGACCTCCTCGCCGCTGGTGGCGGTGCCGACGATCCGCACCGACATCGTGGTGCCCTTCGCGTCCGCCATCTGCGACGCGATCGTGCGCTGCCAGATCATCTCGTAGAGGCGGTACTCGTCGGTGTCCAGATCCTTCGCGACCTGGCCCGGCGTGCGGAAGACCTCGCCAGAGGGACGGATCGCCTCGTGGGCTTCCTGCGCGTTCTTCACCTTGCGGGTGTACTGGCGCGGCGACGGCGAGACGTATTCCTTGCCGTACAGCTGCGTCGCCTGGCTGCGCGCCGCCGAGATCGCCGACTCCGACAGCGTCGTGGAGTCGGTACGCATATAAGTGATGTACCCGTTCTCGTACAGCTTCTGCGCGATCCGCATGGTGCGCTCGGAGGTGAACCGCAGCTTGCGGCCCGCCTCCTGCTGCAGGGTCGAGGTCATGAAGGGCGCGTACGGCTTGCGCGTGTACGGCTTCTCCTCGACGCTCGCGACCTTGAATTCGCGGTTCTTCAGCGCCTCGGCCAGCCGGACCGCGTCGGCCTCGGCCAGCACGCGGATCTCGTTGTTGGAAGCCTTGAGCTGCCCGTCCGAGCCGAAGTCACGGCCGGTGGCCAGGCGTGCGCCGTCGACGGCGATCATCCTGGCGGGGAAGGTGCGCGGGGAGGCGTCGGCTCCGGCGTCCATGGTCGCCGAGATGTCCCAGTACGACGCCGAGGTGAAGCGCATGCGCTCGCGCTCCCGCTCGACCACGATCCTGGTCGCGACGGACTGCACGCGGCCGGCCGAAAGCTTCGGCATGACCTTCTTCCACAGCACGGGCGAGACCTCGTAGCCGTAGAGCCGGTCCAGGATGCGGCGGGTCTCCTGCGCGTCGACCAGGTCCCCGTCGAGCTCGCGGGTGCTGTCGGCCGCGGCGCGGATCGCCTGCTCGGTGACCTCGTGGAAGACCATCCGGCGCACCGGGACCTTCGGCTTGAGGGTCTCCAGCAGATGCCACGCGATGGCTTCGCCCTCGCGGTCGGGGTCCGTGGCGAGGTAGAGCTCGTCGACGTCCTTCAGCAGCCCCTTCAGCTCGGTGACCTTGGACTTCTTGTCCGGCGTGACGACGTAGAGCGCCTTGAAGTCGTTGTCGACGTCGACACCCAGCCGCGCCCACGACTCGCCCTTGTACTGGGCGGGGACGTCGGCCGCGCCGCGAGGGAGGTCGCGGATGTGTCCGACGGAGGACTCCACGACGTAGTTACCGCCGAGGTACGGGGCGATCTTGCGGGCCTTGGTCGGCGACTCGACGATCACCAGCCGACGACGGCCAGCGCCGTCGTCCGACGCCGCGGTCTTCTTCGTCCGTGCTCCTGCCACGCTGTCCTGCTCTCCGCTCATCTTCGGCGCCTTCGCGCCGCCTCTCGACCCGTCAGTGTGCACGCTCGCACCGCCCGGACCACGGCTAGGTGGTGCAACACGCCGCCGATCGTGTGTCCAGCGCATCGCCGCTGACCTCGTCGATGTTTCCTTTCAACACCTAGCACGTGACGTCGGACACGTCCGCCCGGGGGCCCGCGTGACGGGGCGAACACCCTCCGTTCGACGGTGGTGGCTCCCTCCCGCCAACGCTTCACTTGATGTCCACGCCGACCCGAAAGGACTCCACGTGACCCGACGACTCCTCGGCACACTGTTCGCCATGCTGACCGCGTCCGCGCTGGTCGGAACCGCGCCGGCGCAAGCGGCCACGACCACCTTCGCCGGAACCGTGGCGTTGTCGAACTGCTCCGGGTCGGTGGTCAAACCGCCCGAGGCGAGCCTCGACGACCCCGCCCTCGTCCTTTCCAACGGGCATTGCCTGCAAGAAGGTTTCCCGGACCCCGGGGAAGTAATCGTCGACAAGCCGTCCACGCGGACCTTCAGCCTGCTGTCCAAGGACGGCCGCTCTTCGCTCGGCACGCTCAAGGCGAAGAAGCTGCTCTACGCGACGATGACCGACACCGACGTCTCGCTCTACCAGCTCGACACCAGCTACGCCAAGATCAAGTCGGCCTACGGTATCGCCCCGCTGGCGCTCTCGCCGACCCGTCCGTCGGCGGGTATCGCGATGGACGTGGTGTCGGGTTACTGGAAGAAGATCTACTCCTGCAACGTCGACGGCTTCGTCCACGAGCTGCGCGAGGCGAACTGGGTCTGGAAGGACTCGATCAGGTACACCTCGGCGTGCAAGACGATCGGCGGGACCTCGGGGTCGCCGATCGTCGAGAGGTCGACCGGCAAGGTCGTCGGCGTCAACAACACCGGCAACGAAAGCGGCCAGCGGTGCACGATGAACAACCCGTGCGAGGTCGACGCGGCCGGGAAGGTGACCGTGCGGAAGGGCATCAACTACGGGCAGCAGACCTACCAGCTGACCTCCTGCCTCTCGCACAGTGAACTCGACCTGTCGAACCCGAACTGCCGGGCTCCGAAACCCTGATACCCCACCCTCGTGAGTGGTAAAGACGGTTCTAACCGTCCTTACCACTCACGAGCGTCAAACGGCACGCACCACGGGCACGAGACTGGGCCAAGCGGGCTCGGCACCCGCCGGGGCGTCTCCGATCAGCTCCAGCACATGCGCGAGCCGCCTCCGCCCGGTGACCCGGAGCAGCGCCTCTTCACCTTTCTGCGCCTTCGCCGGCACGCCCAGCTGGGCCAGCGCCGTGATCAGCCGCTCGTGCGTCTCCGGCGCCTCTGGATCGAGCGCGAGCAGATAGCCGTTGCCCTGGGGACTGCCCGCCGCGAGCGCCCACATCCTCAACATGGCCCCGTCGAGCCGGAAGCCCTCCGGCAGGACCTTCTCGTCACCACGGTTCCAGCGCTGCTCCAGTGGCAGCAGGTCGACCCGGAACGGCGTCCTCACGAGCGGCCGCCCGCATTCGGCGGCCGAGACCTGCGCCTCCGCGCCGCGACGACGGCATTCCCTGGCGAGGGCACCCGCCCGCCACGGCTCGTCGACCACGGCGGACAGCCGCGCGGCCGTCCGCCCGAAGCCCGTCATCCGCCCGGGCCCGCACAGCACACCGGCGAGATCGGCGAGCCCCGGCCCGCTCGCCTCCGCCGAGAAGAGCGAGATCGTCCCGTCCACCCGGACAGAATAGAACACAAGTTCGAGTCATGGCCAGTGATCGCGGGGTGACTCAGCGAGGTTGCTTGACCAATTCCTGGCAAATCGGAATCCGGCTGCTCGCCGCGGCGAGCTGAGGGACGTCGTTAAGGCCCCTGAGAAGGTCGAGGCGGTCTAGTTCGTCGAGGGACGTCCTCGCGTCGCGAAGCGCCGTTTTTGTCGCCTCGGGGTCGCTTGAGGAGTCGAGGCGGTGCCGGACGTCGTCGGCACGGGCGCGGATGCCGGCGAGCTGGGCGACGGCGGCCGTGCGCGAGGTGTCACCGCCCGTGACCGGCGCCGGACCGAGATTCTCGAAGGCGGCGGAGGTGCGGTCCAGCCCTTCGACCACCGAGGTCATCAGCTCGCTGGAGGTACGGGAAGCCTGCTGTGGCGTGCTCGGATCGACGCTGGGCAGCGTCGCCAGCGTCCGGACGAGGCCGCCCGCCGCGCCGCAGTACCCCTCCGTCCAAGCGGAGGCGGGGTCGGCCTCCGACGCGCTGACCGTCGCGAGACCTTCTTGTCTGGCGTGGGAAGTCACCGCGGGCTGCTGCCCGCACCCGGCGAGGCCGAGTCCGATACCTGTTGCTAGCGCGGCAAGGACGGTGAACCGCGGCCGCACGAAAACACCTCCCGACCTGACGACTTCCCGGCTGGCCCCCGACGGTACCGATACCGGGGGGCAATGCAAATCAACGCGGCGGAAAGAAGGTCAGGAAGGCAGCTTCTTGCAGTTCGGGGCCTGCGCGGCCAGTGCTTTCACCGAAACGTTCGTTTCCAGCTGCTGGAACGGGTCGGGCATGTCGTTGATGTCGGATCCGATTTGCCGGAAGGAAACCGCGGCGGCCGCCACGGCGGCCTTGTCGTCCTTCGGCGCCGCGTCGAGCGCTGCCTTCGCGGCGAGCACCTTGTCCCGGATCGGCGTCAGCGCGTCGACGATGCTCCTGCGCGCCGCGTCGGCTTCCGCGCTCGGCGCCTGGCCGAGCTTCCCCAAACCGGTGACCGCGTTGTCGAAACCCGGCGCGAACACCCCGAAGGCCTCGTCCATCACCTTCCGCGCACTGGCGACGTCGTCCTGCTCGAAGTCGGGCATCGTGAAATCGCCGATCTTGGCGAAGTCGATCAGCGAACCGCAGAAACCGTCCATCCAGGAACTCCCGGCCGCGGGGGCGGGAGAAGAAGGAGAAGGGGCGGCCGTCCGCTCGGCGCCGCCACAGCCCGCCAGCAGGAAAACGGCGGCGAACAGGATGATCGAACGCCTCATGGCAGGGACTCCCCCGGGATCGGATCGGCGTGACGCGCAGACATTAGCCTGCGCCGAACAGCCGCCGGGCCCGCCACGAAAATCGTGACGGGCCCGGCGGAGGAAACTTTCCGGCGTTAAGCCTTCGCTTGCGCGGGGTTCTCGGAAAGCACCGACTCGCGACGCTTGGAGACCACGATCGCCGCGACGATGATCGCGACGGCGACCAGCGAGATCGCGATGCGGATGCCGACGTTGGCGTCCGCGCCGATCGAGAACTGCACGACCGCCGGGGCGATCAGCACCGACACCAGGTTCATCACCTTGATCAGCGGGTTGATCGCGGGACCGGCGGTGTCCTTGAACGGGTCACCCACGGTGTCACCGATGATGGTGGCCTCGTGCGCGTCCGATCCCTTGCCGCCGTGGCTTCCGTCCTCCACGAGCTTCTTCGCGTTGTCCCAGGCACCACCGGAATTGGCGAGGAAGATCGCCATCAGGGTGCCGGAAGCGATCGCACCGGCGAGATAACCGGCGAGGGCGCCGGTGCCGAGGCCGAAGCCGACCGCGATCGGGGCGAAGACCGCGAGCAGACCGGGCGTGGTCAGCTCACGCAGCGAGTCACGCGTGACGATGTCGACGACCCGGCCGTACTCGGGACGGGTGGTGCCCTCCATGATGCCCGGGATGTCGCGGAACTGGCGGCGCACTTCGTAGACGACCGCGCCGGCGGCACGGGACACCGCGTTGACCGCGAGACCGGAGAACAGGAACACGACCGCCGCACCGATGATGACACCGACCAGGGTGTTCGGGCTGACCACTTCGTTGACGAAGAAGTTCAGCGCGGACGCGCTGGCCTGCGCCGCCTCCGGGATCGACTTCAGCGCCTTGCTGATCGCGTCCTGATAGGACCCGAACAGCGCCGTCGCCGCGAGGACCGCCGTCGCGATCGCGATGCCCTTGGTGATGGCCTTGGTGGTGTTGCCGACCGCGTCGAGCTCGGTGAGGATCTGCGCGGCGTCTTCGTCGACGTCACCCGACATCTCGGCGATGCCCTGCGCGTTGTCCGAAATCGGGCCGAAGGTGTCCATCGCGACGATGACGCCGACGGTGGTGAGCAGACCGGTACCGGCCAGCGCCACGGCGAACAGCGCGACGCCGCCACCGAGCAGGTACGCGCCGAACACGGCCGCGCTGATGACGAGCGCGGTGTACACGGCGGACTCGAACCCGACCGAGATACCGGCCAGGATCACCGTCGCCGCACCGGTTTCGGAGGACTTGCCGACCTCCTTGACCGGCTTGTGCTCGGTGCCGGTGTAGTAGCCGGTGAGCTTGAGGATGACCGCCGCGAGCACGATGCCGATGATCACCGAGATGGTCGCGATCAGCGCCGGGCTACCGGGTTCGCTGGTCGCACCGCTGGTCAGCTCGGAGAACGAACCGGGCAGGTAGACGAACGCCGCGATCGTCGAGAGCACCGCGGAAATCGCCGCGGAGATGTAGAACGAGCGGTTGATCGTGACCAGACCGCCTTCGCCCGCCTTGGCCTTGGTGATGTAGACACCGATGACCGCGGTGATCACACCGATGGCGGGCACGATGAGCGGGAAGATCAGGCCGTGCACGCCGAACGCGGTGCTACCCAGGATCAGCGCCGCGACGAGCATGACCGCGTACGACTCGAAGAGGTCCGCCGCCATTCCGGCGCAGTCGCCCACGTTGTCACCGACGTTGTCGGCGATGGTCGCCGCGTTGCGCGGGTCGTCCTCGGGGATGCCCTGCTCGACCTTGCCGACCAGGTCCGCGCCGACGTCGGCGGCCTTCGTGAAGATACCGCCGCCGACACGCATGAACATCGCGATCAGCGCGGCACCGAAACCGAAGCCCTCCAACACCTTCGGGGCCTGTCCGGTGTAGACGAGGACGACCACCGCGGCGCCGAAGAGACCGAGACCGACGGTGATCATGCCGACGACGCCACCGGTGCGGAAGGCCAGGCGCATCGCCTTCTCGCGACCGCCCGCCTCGCGCGAAGCGGCCGCGACACGCAGGTTCGCCTGTGTCGCCAGCCACATGCCGAGATAGCCGATCGCGAAGGAGAACCCAGCGCCGACCAAGAAGAAGATGGACCGGCCGATCTTCTCGTTCCAGTCATCGGCCGGCAAAGCGAAGAGCAGCACGAAAACGATCGCACCGAAGATCGCGAGGGTGTTGCGCTGCCGTTTGAGATAGGCAGCCGCGCCTTCCTGCACCGCCTTCGCGATGTCCTGCATCTTGGAGGTGCCCTGGCCCGCGGCCAAGACCTCCTTGAGCAGAACGTAGCCGATGACCAGTGCGGCAAGGGCGACCACGGCGATCACACCGACGATGGTGTAACCACCTCCGGAGAGCGTGAGTTCGCCCTCCGCGAGGAACTGCCGGGACATTCGTCCTCCTGGAGACGTCGCCGTTGGCCAACGACGATCCGCCGATGGAACCGGCGTGCCGACGCTGGCATGGGGATCTGAGCCGAACGTCACGCTAGTCGCACTGCAAGGCACGTCTCACATGACGCTCGACACAGACGGTGTGGATTGCGGGAGTGTATTGGTAGTGGGATGGCGGACGGCAAGGCGTCCCCGCCACCGTACGTTCCGTAATCTTGTGAGGCTGGTCACTGTATCGATCATCGGCGGCCGCTTCCAGTGCCCGTTCCGTCCGGCGGCGGACCGTTTCTGTCGGTGCGCTGTGCGAAGCTTCCGAAGGTGGACGGCACGGTGCGATCCGGCAAGGGCCGGCGGCTTCTCGACCGCGCGACGGCGGGGATCCCGGCTTCGCTGTACCCGGTCACCCATGTGGCCGATCTGCCGGCCCGTCCGGCGGATTCCGTGGACTGGCCGGAGTGGGCGGCGGGTCCGGTCGTCGAGGCGCTGAAGGCGAACGGAGTCGAGACGCCATGGCGGCATCAGGCGGAGGCCGCGTCCTTGGCCCGTGAGGGCCGGCACGTCGTGATCTCGACCGGCACCGCGTCGGGCAAGTCGCTCGCGTACCAGTTGCCGGTGCTCTCGGCACTGGTCGAGGACGAGCGGGCCACGGCGCTGTACCTGTCGCCGACCAAGGCGCTCGGCGCCGACCAGTTGCGCTCGGTGTCCTCTTTGGACGTCAAGAAGGCGCGGGCGGCGTCGTTCGACGGGGACACTCCGCTGGAAGAGCGGGACTGGGTCCGCGCGCACGCGAACTGGGTGTTCACGAATCCGGACATGCTGCACCGCGGGATCCTCTCGTCGCACGCGCGCTGGTCCCGGTTCTTCCGGCGGCTCTCGTTCGTCGTCGTCGACGAATGCCACAGCTATCGCGGTGTCTTCGGTTCCCACGTGGCGCTGCTGCTGCGCAGGTTGCGAAGGGTCGCTGCGTACTACGGCGCTTCGCCGGTCTTCGTCCTCGCGTCCGCGACGACCGCGGACCCGGCGGCGTTCGCGTCGAAACTCACCGGACAGGACTGTGTCCCGGTCACCGAGGACGGCTCGCCGCGCGGCGCCCGCACGGTCGCGTTGTGGGAACCCCCGCTGCTGTCGGAACTCTCTGGCGAGAACGGAGCACCGGTGCGGCGCTCGGCGGGGGCCGAGGCCTCCCGGATCCTCGCCGAACTGGTCATCGAAGGCGCTCGCTCGCTGGCGTTCGTCCGGTCGCGGCGAGGCGCGGAGCTGACCGCGCTCGGCGCCAGGCGGATTCTGTCCGAAGTGGACGGTGCACTGGCGGAATCCGTCGCCGCGTACCGCTCCGGGTATCTGCCGGAGGAGCGGCGCGCCCTCGAAGCGGCGTTGCTGTCCGGGCGGTTGCTCGGTGTCGCGACGACGAACGCGCTCGAACTCGGCGTCGACATCGCCGGGCTGGACGCGGTGGTTCTGGCAGGCTATCCGGGGACGCTCGCGTCGTTCTGGCAGCAGGCGGGACGGGCCGGGCGCGCGGGCGACGCGGCGCTGGTCGTGTTCGTGGCCCGCGACGATCCGCTGGACACCTATCTCGTGCACCATCCGGCCGCGATCCTGGACCGGCCCGTCGAGGCCGCCGTCCTCGACCCGTCGAATCCGTATGTGCTCGGGCCGCAATTGGCCTGCGCCATCGCCGAACTCCCGCTGACCGAGCCCGAGGTCGCGGCCTTCGGCGGCGACTCGGCGCGCGCCGTACTCGCCGATCTGGTCAAGGAGAAGATCGTCCGCCGCCGCACGAGCGGCTGGTACTGGACCTCGCGCGACCGGCCGCACGCCGAAGTCGGCATCCGGGGTTCCGGCGGCGAACAGATCGCGGTGGTGGAGGCCGACTCCGGCCGGATGCTCGGCACGGTCGACCCGGGCTCCGCCTGCTACGCGGTCCATCCCGGCGCGGTGTACCTGCACCAGGGCTCGTCCTACGTGGTCGACGAACTGGATCTGGAGACCGGTCTCGCCCTGGTGCACGCGGAGGATCCGGACTGGACCACGTCACCGCGCGAGGTCGTCGACATCAGCGTGCTGCGCACCGAAGAGCGGCGAGTGCACGGCGGGGTCACGGTGAACCTCGGCGAGGTTTCGGTGAGCTCGCAAGTGGTCGGCTACTTGCGGAGACGTCCGTCCGGTGAAGTGCTGGACCAGACTCCGCTGGATCTGCCGGAACAGAGCCTGCACACCCGTGCCGTCTGGTACACGATCTCGGCCGAGCTGCTCGGCGCGTCCGATGGCGTGGCGGGGACCGGGGGCCATCGGACGGGGACCGAAGTTCTGGAGCCGGTGGGGACCGGAGGCTCCAGGGTGGGGACCGAGGAACTTGGCGGAGCACCGGGGACGGGCGCCGAGTTGGATCCGGCGCGCGTCCCCGGTGCCCTGCATGCCGCCGAGCACGCGGCGATCGGCCTGCTACCGCTGTTCGCTACCTGCGACCGCTGGGACATTGGCGGGGTGTCGACCGCGTGGCACGAAGACACCGGGGAGGCGACGGTGTTCGTGCACGATGGCCATCCCGGGGGTGCGGGATTCGCCGACCGCGGATTTGCCGCGATTGTCCCTTGGCTGGCCGCGACGCGGGAGGCGATCGTTTCCTGCGAGTGCCCGGCCGGCTGCCCGTCCTGCGTCCAGTCGCCGAAGTGCGGGAACGGCAACGATCCGCTGGACAAGGCGGGGGCGGTGGCCGTTCTGGACACCGTGCTCGGGGCTTTGCGTCAGCACGGGTCCGTGTCCGGCCACGGGGTGGCTTGAAATTGTGGGTTGATCAGGCGGCGGTGCTGAGGCTCGCCACCGGGGCGACGGCCTGGTCACCGGCCAGCGCACGGACGAGCACGTCGTGCACGTCGGCGGCCTCGGGCAGCTGCCAGCCCCAGACCTCGGGCTTGACCCGCCAGTGCACGACACCGTGCTGGAACGGCGACGGGGGCAGCGGGATGTAGCCCTTCGCGCCGTGCCACTGGATCGAGGCCTGGTCGGCCAGTTCCCGCGGGATGCTCGCGGCGACGGTGGTGAGGAACAGCCAGCGGCCGTTCGGCATCGCGACGATCGGGGCGGGGTGCCCGGTGGCGCGCAGCAGGCGGGCGGCGGCCTTGCCGAGCTCGTCGTCGACCTCGATGGCGTCGAGCACGGTGCCGGTGGCGACGAGGAGGCTGTGCGTGTCGTCGCCGAACCAGGTGGCGACCTCGTGCGGGTGGGTCTCGGTCAGTTCACGCCAGTTGTCCTGGGCCGGGACCGGACGCCGCCAGGTGAGGTCGTCACCTTCGGCGGTCAGCGCCGCGGGCTCGGCACCCGGGAGCACCGGCCAGCCACGCCAGGCGAGACCGATCGCCTCCGCCCGCATTTCGATGCGGAAGGCGCCCCGCCAGCTGTCCGGCCAATTCGCGTCCAACATTACTGTCCCTGCCTCAGGTCAACTCTGTCCTGTGTCTGTCTCTGTCGCACCGGCCTCGGCGAACTCTTCGAAGTGGCGCACATCTCAATAAACGGCAAGTTGCACATCGGGAGAAGACCTCACGCGACAACCGGCGGTTACTTAGCGATGAACGCGCGGTAGTGCGACCGGACGGACCGAACGCCGGACGTCCGGTTAACGGGCGCGCACGACCGGTACGGAGCCGTTCGTCGCAGCCGACCTGGGCTTCCCTCCTGCGCGGCGGCGCTCGCGATGAGCGGCGGGCGGCCGTTCGGCGGCGAGCTGATCATGGCTTCGACCGCTCGCCGCGCGTCAACGACCGCTGCTCGCGCCCAGCGGTTACTCGCGCGTACCACCCGCTGGTCGCCGCCCGGCGACCGTTCACCGCGCGAGCTCCGTCACGGTGACCGGTCGACCGGACCCGCCCTGGCCCGTGCCTCCGCCCGTCCGGTGACCGCCGGCCGCCCCGACGGCTCCGAACGCACTTCGACCAGGGCATCACCGCGCTCCCACCGGCAGGTCAGCAACGTGACCGACATCCGGACGGCGACCTGCCGCGCCCGTTCGCAGGCCGCGGCGGGACCGTCCGACGCGTGTGAGGCCGCCGCGAGCGCCGCCAGATCCGCGGCGGCCTCGGCGCGGTGCCGGGTCGTGACGGCGGCACCGATCCAGAAGGCGAACGCCGCCGCGCCGACCAGGACGGTGACGATCGAGGCGGTCCACACGGTCGCGACGCCGCGATCGTCCCCGGTCACGGCCCGCTCCCCGGCTCGGCGATGGCGAAGGCGCTGGAACGCAGCCGGATACCCGGCAGGAGCCCGGCGACCGGTTCGGCCTCGACGTCGGCGGTGATCGTGTCGCCTTCGCGGACGACGTCCAGCCGGGCGCCGGGCGGCGCGATCTCCCGCACCGCCTGTTCGGCACGGGCGGGCTGGCCGCGGGCGAGGAGCCTGGCGGCCTCGCGGGCCGCGTCGATGCAGCGGAGCTGGTCGGAGGCGACCCCGATCCCGGCGAGCAACAGGGCCGAGACGAAGGTCAGCGCGCCGATGCCGAGCGCGGCTTCCACGGTGACGGAGCCGCGATCCTCGCCGCGCATCAGAACTTCACCGACAGCGCCCGCTCGATGAGCGCGGTGAGCCCGGCGCGGACGGCTTCGCTGTCGATGACCAAGTAAAGGACGGCCGCCAGCGCGGCGGCGGCCAGGGTGGCGATGGCGTATTCGATCGTCGCCATGCCGTCGTCCGCACGGAAGTCGGGGACCTTGTTCATAGGGAATCGCCTTTCAATTCAGAGGACGCCGTCGAGCCGCCCGGCCAGGCCGAGCACGACGGGCAGGACGCCGAGGCAGAGGAACGCGGGGAGAAAGCACAGGCCGATCGGTGCCGCCAGCAGCACTCCCGCCCGTTCCGCGCGTTCCTCGGCTTCGGCGGAAAGCGACTCGCGCAGCCTTCGCGCGAGGTCCTTCGCATGCGTGGCGAGCGCGGTGCCCGCCCGCGCCGTCCGGACGGCGGCGACGGCCAGTTCGGTCAGGCCAGGCAGGTCACGGACCGGCGCCCACGCTTCCGCCGGCCCGATGCCCACGGCGAGATGCGACGCCACCGAACGCAGAGCCACCGCGGTCTTCGGTGAGGCGGTCGGCGCGACGGCCTCGAGCGCGACGGGCACCGGCAGCCCGCCTGCCAGGCAGGCGGCCAGCAGATCAAGGGTGGCCGCGGACCGGACGAGTTCGAAGGCGCCTTTGTCCCGGGGCGACCGTGCCCGGATCCGCGTGAGAATGAGAAGCCGACCTGGTCGTGCTACGCCTCCGGCCGCGACGTGTGGCCAACAGAAGACGGCACCGCCCAGCAGGATCAACGCCGCGCCGGTCAGCATGACGCCACCCGCCCGGTGAGGGCCCGGGACCAGGCCGTGCCCGCCCAGATCAGCCCGCTGCCCACGACGAGCAGCAGCTGACCGGCGCCGGTCCCGGTGAGGACCTGGACCGGGCCCGCCCCCATCGCCTCGCCGAGCGGCAGGCACACCAGCGGGAGGGCCGCGAGCACGGCGGCACTCGCCCGGGGACCGGCCATCTTGGCTTTGAGCCGGCGGCGGAAGCCGATCCCCGCCTCCGCGTCCCGCCTCGCGGCGTCGAGCACGTCGGCCATCGGCAGCCCGAACCGGTTCGCGAGCGTCCACGCGTTCACCAGTGCCGGTGGCGCGTCAGGGTCGGCGGCGGTCTTACCACCGAGCCGGGCGGCCGCGATGAGTCCGCGCAGCCGCTCGGACGCCGCGGGGATCGCCTCCGCGGTGGCTTCGGCCGCCGTCACCGGATGGGCGCCCGCGCGGAGTTCACCGATCATCGTCCGTAGCACGGACGCGGTGAGCTCCGCTTCGGCCAGCGCCGCGTTCGCCTGCGCCCGCGACCGGACCTCCTGGCGGACGGTCACGGTGAACACGAGTACCGCCAACGCCCAGCCGATCCCGAGGAACGGCAGGACGAACAGCGCCGGCAGAGGCCACCAACCCGTCCGAACCGCCTGGGGCAAACGCCAGGCGATCGGCGCGCGCACCATCTGCTTCGGCCAGCAGGCCAGCCCCGCGCCGCAGGCGAGCAGGAACCAGGGGTTCATGCCGCCAACTCCTCGAAAGGAGTCTCGTCACCGATCCAGGTGCCTTTGCTCCAAACCGGGACGACTTTGGCCTCACCTCGAAAGGACCTAAGGACACCGACCTCGTCCAGCCGCCGGATCCCGCTCGGCAGACGGACCATGTGCAGGACCACCCGCACCGCCGCCGTCAGCTGGCTGTGCAGCGCGTCACGTTTCAGCCCGCCGAGCGCTGCCAGCGCCTCCATGCGTGCCGGGACCTCCTCCGAGGAATTGGCGTGCAGGGTGCAGCCGCCACCCTCGTGCCCGGTGTTCATCGCGTTGAGCAGCGCGATCACCTCCCGGCCACGCACCTCTCCGACGACCAGTCGGTCCGGGCGCATCCGCAACGCTTGACGCACCAGTTCGCTCAGCCCGATCTCGCCCGCGCCCTCGACGTTGGCCGGGCGGGTGAGCAGGCTGACGAACTGCGGATGGTCCGGTTGCAGCTCGCCGGCATCCTCGACGCAGACGATGCGTTCGGACGGGGGCACGGCGCCGAGCAACGCGGCGAGCAAGGTCGTCTTGCCCGACCCCGTCGCGCCGGAGACCAGGAACGCGAGCCGTCGCCGGATGACCGAGTCGAGCAGATCCGCGCCGCTGGTGCCGAACACCCCGCGCAACCGGAGTTCGGCGAGGTCATGGGTGGCGGGCCGGAGAACGCGGAGCGAGAGAGCGGTCCCGGCGGGCGCGAGCGGTGGGAGTACGGCGTGCATGCGGACCCGGCCTTGCGGCCCCACACCCGGCAGCCAGCAGTCGGCGAATGGTTGCGCGTCGTCCAGCCGCCGCCCGCCGGCGAGGGCGAGCCGCTGGGCCAGCCGGCGGACCGCTTCCTCGTCGGCGAAACGGATTTCCGTCTCCTGAGGACCTGCACCGGTGTCCACCCAGACCTTGTCGGGAGCGGTGACGAGAATGTCGGTGACGCCGGGCTTTTCGAGAAGCGGCGCGAGCGGGCCGGCGCCGACGAACTCGTCGCGGGCCAGCCTGACCGCTCCGAGGACGGCGTCCTGACCGAGCGAACCGCCTGCTTCGGCGCGCACCGCCCGCGCGACGCTCACCGGATCCGCCGGGGCGGCCGATCCGGCCAGCCGCCGCCGGACCCGCTCGACCAGATCTTCGGTCATCGCGAGGCACCGGCCAGGTTTCCGCGCGCCGCCACGAGGACTTCGGTGGCCGCGGTGGCCAGGTGCCCGCGATGCCTCGGGACGAATTCGCCGCGGTCGAGGGCCGCCGAGAGGGATCGCTCGCGACCCATCGACGTGATGAGCGGGACGCCGACGGCGTCGGCGATCTCCTGCGGGATCAGCCCGGCGGGCGACGGCCCACGGACCGCGACACCGATCCTCGTCGCGTGAGGTTCGAGCCTGGCGAGGACCTGTTTCGCCGCCGCACAGGCACGGAGTTCCGCGGGGACCACGACCACGACGAGATCGGCCAGCCCGATCACGGTGCCCGTCTCGGCGCCGAAATACCTCGGCAGATCGCAGACGACCGTCCGCCCCGCCCGCCGTCCGGCGTTCAGCACGCCCTCGATCGCGTCGGGCCCGGGACCGCGTCCTTCCCTGCCATAGGACACAAAGGACAGTGAGCCGGTCGAGTATTTCTTTCGCGGCAGGGCTTCGCTCAACGCGGCCATGGACACCCTGCCGCCGAGATCGAGCTCCGGCCACCGGGGCCCGCGATCGCGCTCGGCGGCGAGGAGGACGTCGACCCCGCCACCGAGCGGATCGCAGTCGACCAGCAGCCCGCCGGTGCCGGACTTCTCCGCTTGGTACGCGACGGCGGCCGCCAGCACGGAAGCCCCGGCACCGCCCCGCCCGCCGATGATCCCGATGACGACGCCGTCGTCACGCGCCGGCCCGTCGACGACGTCGGCGAACTCGCCGATGAGGTCGCCTTCCTCGTCCGGGAGCGAAAGGACCTTCTCCGAACCGGTGTTGAAAGCACGCTCCCACGTCACCGGCGTCGGCGCGCCCTTGCAGACCAACAGGACCTTGTTCCGCCGCAGCAGGCGGTCCGGCGCGCTCGCGGCTTCCTCGTCGAGCACCACGAGCGGCGCGCGGGCCCACCTGCCGCGTGCGGCGGCCAGATCGGGTGCGCGTTCGACCTCGCAGCCCGCGGCCGCGGCCACGCGCAGGATCTCGTCGAGCAGGATGTCGTCGCCGGCGACGACGAGCGGATGTTCCGCGGTCATGGCTCCCCCAGTGATTCGGTCGGACTCGGGTGATGACTCCACGGTCGCGCCGGTCCCCGCCGCGCACAACGCCATTCCGTACCGCCTGTGGACAACCGGGGTGTTGTGGACAACTCCGCCATGGGAAACCGGTTTCCCACGGTTTTGTCGGTCCTTCCCAGCACGAACCCACGGCCCATTTTCTACAGGGTGCCGAGCACGAAAACAGTTGAGGGAAAAGAAAGTCAACGAACTCCGGGCGGTTCCAGCCTTGCCCGGGCGCGGTTTTCGCGGCCGACGAGGTCTGAACCACTGAAACCACAAGGGATAAAGGAGGCGACCCTCGCCAGGGGGGAGGGACGAGGGCCGCCCGGGGTTCAGCCCCGGGGGGTCGGACTGAACCTGGGCCCGGTGCGACACCGGACAATCTCACTGTAACTCCGATACCGGCCCGTTGCGGGCGACCTCCGTACCCACAATTCGGTAACGGCACGACGCGCCCGATCGGGGGCGCGGTCGTGAATTTTCCACCGCGGTATCCCGATCGTGGTCGACCAACGGGCGCGCGCCGGTCCGGCTCTCCTATCCTTGGCGAGTGGACCGACCCAGCACGACGCCCAGCCAGGTCGCGGCGTTCTTCGATCTCGACAAGACGATCATCGCGTCATCGAGCGCGTTGGCCTTCAGCAAGCCGCTTTTGCGCGAAGGCCTCATCAACCGCCGAGCCGCGCTTCGCAGCGCGTACGCCCAACTCGTCTTCTCTCTCGCGGGCGCGGACGCGGCGAAGACCGAGCGGATGCGGGCCGAGGTTTCCGCGCTGTGCGCCGGATGGGACGTCGCGCAGGTCTCCGCGATCGTCCGCGAGACGCTGCACGACGTCGTCGACCCGCTCGTCTACGCGGAGGCGGCGGAACTGATCTCCTCGCATCGCGCGGACGGGCACGACGTCGTGGTCCTGTCGGCGACCGGCGAGGAAGTCGTCGCGCCGGTCGCCGAAATGCTCGGCGCGACGCGCAGCGTCGCCACGCGAATGCAGATTGTGGACGGTCGCTACTCGGGCGAAGTCGATTTCTACTGCTACGGCGAGAACAAGGCCGTCGCGGCGAAGCAGCTCGCGGCGACCTACGGCTACGACCTCACCCAGTGCCACGCGTACACCGACTCGAGCACCGACATCCCGCTCCTCGAGGTCGTCGGACGGCCGCACGCGGTCAACCCCGACCGCGTACTGCGCAAGCACGCGACGGAACAAGGCTGGGAGATCCTCGCCTTCGAGCACCCGATGTCGCTGCGGACCCGGATCCCGGCGCGCTCGGCCGGACTGGTCGCGCTCGGCGCCGTCGCGGCGGGAGCCACCTGGTACGGCTACAACCGGCGCAAACGCACCCGCTGAGCACACGCCCACACGGCGGTACCGGGCCGGTTTTCTTAGTCAGGGCCGCGAATTGTCCGTCGCGGAGGGTGCCCGTGTCACTAGATCGAGCCTCTGTACCGGTGCACCCGTCTGCGCACTTGAAGTGACCCGGCTCACGGCGTAGAAAGTAGGTGCGGACGTTCGGTCGGCCAGGGAACAGGTAGAAGAGAAGCCTGTTCCACCCCGGCGAATCTCCGTGTGCGGACACCGGGTACCCACGCGCAGCGCGCCGCGGGAGGCTCGTCGTCTAGGGACTGCGTACCGGGACGCCGGACGCCGAGTCCATGAAGGTACGACCAGAGTTGCACGCTTGGTCGCCCGAGTCGCCCGCACTGACTGGCGGCGCCCGCCGGCTTCTTGCCGACGGGCGCCGCCAGTGTTTTGCCCCCGTTTTCAAGCGTGACAGGCCCCTTCGCGTCCCTTTGTGTATGAACGGACCGTTCGTGCGGGTGGCCGATGGACAAGCAAAGTGCTCGTGGGTAGCTTCCGGATATCAGTGCTTCCAGGTGGACTTCTTTCCATCTGAGAGTCAGGCACGAATCTGGGAGGCTTGAGGTGACGACCCGAACCGCGCACGCCCGTCATCGGAGGATCCATGCGCTCGCCCTGCCCCTCGCGGGCCTGCTCACCCTGGGTGTCGCGGGCGTCCCGGCGACCGCGCAGCCGGTGACGGCGGACGTGGAGGCGCAGCGGACGCTGCGCGGGCTGACCCTGGAGCAGAAGGTCGGGCAGCTGTTCGTCACGTGGGTGAACGGGAAGTCCGCCGACGAGGTCAACGCCAAGAACAAGGCCGACTTCGGCGTCGACACCCCCGCGCAGGTGATCGAGAAGTACCACCTGGGCGGCGTCATCTACTTCAACAACGACAGCCGCGACAACTTCGACGACCCGGTGCAGGTCGCCAAGCTGTCGAACGGGCTCCAGCGGGCCGCGCTCCGCAGCGGCGCCCGTATCCCGTTGCAGATCGCGACCGACCAGGAAGGCGGCACGGTCACCCGGATGGGTGCCCCCGCCACCGAGCTGCCGAACGCGATGGCGATCTCGGCGGGCCGTGACACCAAGGCCGCGCAGGAGGCCGCCCGCATCCTCGGGCACGAGCTGCGCGCAGTCGGTATCAACCAGGACTTCGCCCCCGACGCCGACGTGAACTCGAACCCGGCGAACCCGGTGATCGGCGTCCGTTCCTTCTCCGGCCGCCCGGAGCTGGCGAGCCAGTTCGTCGAAGCCCAGGTCAGGGGCTTCCAGAACTCCGGACGGCGCTCGGAGACGGTGTCCGCCGCCGCGAAGCATTTCCCCGGCCACGGCGACGCGGCCACCGACAGTCACCACGAGCTGCCCAGGATCGACCGCAGTGAGGACAGCTGGCGCGCGACGGACGTGCCGCCGTTCAAGGCCGCCATCAAGGCGGGTATCGACTCGATCATGAGCGCCCACATCCAGTTCCCCAGCCTCGACCCCTCGGGCGAGCCGGCCACGCTGTCGAAGCCGATCCTCACCGGCAAGCTGCGCGAGGAACTCGGCTACCGCGGCGTCGTCGTCACCGACTCGCTGTCGATGGACGCCGTGCGCGAAATGCACACCGACGCGGAGATCCCGGTGCTGGCCCTCAAGGCGGGTATCGACCAGCTGCTCATGCCGGTCAACCTCGAACTCGCCATCAACTCCGTGCTCGACGCCGTCCGCAAGGGTGAGCTGACCGAGCGGCGCATCGACGAGAGCGTCCTGCGGGTGCTCAAGCTCAAGCTGAACCGGGGCATCCTGACCTCGCCGTTCGTCGACCCGGCCAAGGTGATGTCGAAGGTCGGCACCCCGGCCAACCTCGCGACCGCGCAGGGCATCGCCGACCGGTCGGTCACCGCGATCCGCAACGACGGCGGCGTCCTGCCGCTCAAGCAACAGCCCGCGAAGACGCTCGTGACCGGCTGGGGCGTGAGCACGACGACGTCGCTGGCCGCGAAGCTCACCGCGCACGGCACGCAGGCGACCGCGTTGCAGACCGGTCAGGCGCCGACCGACGCGCAGATTTCGCAGGCCGTCGCGGCGGCCAAGAACGTCGACCTCGTCGTCGTGCTGACCAACAACGTCGGTACGTATCCGTTGCAGGGCAAGCTGTTGCAGGCGCTGGCCGACACCGGGAAACCCGTCGTCGCGGTCGCCGCCCAGATCCCGTACGACGCCGGTTACGAGAACCCGATCAAGACGTGGCTCGCCACGTACGGCTACATCTCGCCTTCGCTCGAAGCGTTGGCGAAGGTGATCCTCGGGAAGGTGCAGCCGCAGGGCAAACTGCCGGTAGACGTTCCCGCCGGCAAGGACGTGGGCACGGTGAAGTACCCCTTCGGCCACGGGCTGACCTGGTGAACCTCAACCGCCGCCACTTCCTCGCCACCGGTGCGCTCGCGGTCCCCGCACTGACGGCCGGGTCCTCGGTCGCGGGGGCCCAGCCGGAAAGCGAGAGCAAAGGTCCCCCGCTCACCCGCACCGGAGCGGACGTGCTCGCCGCCAAGGACTGGGCGCCGCTGTCCGGCCGCAAGCTCGGCGTCCTGTCGAATCCGACGGGCGTACTGGCGAGCGGCGACCACATCGTCGACTCGATGGTCGCCGCCGGGGTCCGGCCGCTCGCCGCGTTCGGCCCGGAGCACGGTTTCCGCGGCAGCGCGCAAGCGGGCGGCTCCGAAGGCGACTACACCGATCCACGCACCGGCGTGCCCGTCTACGACGCGTACGGCGCCGACGCGACGAAGCTCGCCGGGATGTTCACGAAGGCGGGCGTCGACACCATCGTCTTCGACATCGCCGACGTCGGCGCGCGGTTCTACACCTACATCTGGTCGCTGTACACGGCGATGGTCGCGGCGGCGAAGGCCGGCGCGTCGGTCGTCGTGCTGGACCGGCCGAACCCGTTGGGCGGCAAGGCCGCCGGGCCGATGCTGAACCCGGCGTTCGCCTCGGGTGTCGGCCGGAAGCCGATCGTGCAGCAGCACGGCATGACCGTCGGCGAGCTCGCGCGGTTCTTCGCCGCCGAGTTCCTGCCTGCCGAGGGGGTCACGCCGGGCAAGCTCGAGATCGTCGAAGTGCGGGACTGGCGACGTGATCAGCTCTTCGCGCGCACCGGGCTGACGTGGGTCCCGCCGAGCCCGAACATGCCGACGCCGGACACCGCGCTCGTCTATCCCGGCACCGGGATGTTCGAGGGCACCGTGTTCTCCGAAGGCCGGGGCACCACCAGGCCGTTCGAGATCATCGGTGCGCCGGGCCTCGACTGGCGCTGGCGCGAGAAGCTCGGCGAGCTACGGCTTCCCGGGGTGAAGTTCCGTGAGGCGTACTTCGTGCCGACGTTCGGCAAGTTCGTCAACGAGCCCTGCGGCGGCGTACAGGTGACCGTCACGGACCCGCGGGCGTTCGACGCCATCCGCACCGCGGTCACCATGTTCGTCACCGCGAAGCAGGTGCACCCGGACAAGTTCAAGTGGCGGCCCGACAACTTCCTCGACAAGCTCTCCGGCTCCGACAGGTTGCGCACGATGATCGACAAAGGCGCCGGAGTGGACGAGATCGTCGGGTCCTGGCAGGCCGAACTGGCCGAGTTCGACCGGAAACGCCGTCGCCATCTCATCTATCGCTGAGGGGAACGACCTTGCGTGTTAGGAAGATCCTGATCGCGGCCGTCTCCGTACTGGTCGCGGCGACCACGCTGTCGACGGCGGGAGCACAGGCGATTCCAGGGAGCGAGCAGCAGCGCGACCGCGCGGCGGGCCGGTTCGACAAGCCGCGTGAGGGCTTCGCGCCCGCGTCCACCGTCCTGCGTGACGGCGCGCCGTCCGAAGTCGGTCTCGACCCGGAGCCGATCAAAGCGGCCGAGCGGTTCATCGAGAGCTGGACGAAGCCGGACGCCACCGGGCATCCGCATTTCTCCGGAGCGGTCGGCCTGCTCGCGCACGACGGCGTGGTGGTCGAGCGCCAGGCCGTCGGTGGCGCTGTCCGCTACGCCGACGCCAAGGGCACCGAACTGCCGCCCGAGCAGCAGGTGCCGATGCGCGCGGACACGATCTTCGACATGGCCTCGATCTCGAAGCTGTTCACCTCCATCGCGGTGATGCAGCTGGCCGAGGCGGGCAAGCTGGACATCTCGGCGCCGGTGGTGCGGTATCTGCCGGAGTTCGGGGTGAACGGCAAGGAGGCCGTCACCGTCCAGCAGCTGCTCACCCACGTCTCGGGCTTCGCCGCGACACCGCTCCCGTCGCTGTGGGAGGGCTACCCGGACATCCCGTCACGCCGCAAGGCCGTCCTCGACAGCCCGCTGAAGAACGCGCCGGGCAGCACCTACCTCTACTCCGACATCAACCTGCTGACGCTCGGCTTCCTGGCCGAGAAGGTGGCCGGGGCACCGCTGGACAAGGTGGTCCAGGACCGCATCGCCACCCCGCTGGGCCTGGCCGACACCGGGTACAACCCGCCCGCGTCGAAACTGGCCAGGGTCGCGGCGACCGAGTACGCCACGAAGCCGCCCCGGGGGCTCGTACGCGGCGAGGTCCACGACGAGAACGCCTGGTCGCTGGGCGGCGTCGCCGGGCACGCGGGCGTGTTCTCCACGGCCGCCGACATGGCGGTGCTGGCGCAGACGCTCCTCAACGGCGGCGCGTACCGAGGCCACCGGATCCTGCGCGAGGAGACCGTGCGGGCGATGCTGACGAACTACAACCACAAGTTCCCCGACAACGCGCACGGCCTCGGCTTCGAGCTCGACCAGCCTTGGTACATGGGCGCGCTGTCGGCGCCCTCGACGGCCGGGCACACCGGGTTCACCGGGACGTCGCTGGTGATCGACCCGCTGTCGCGGTCGTTCGCGATCCTGCTCACCAACCGCGTGCACCCGACACGGAACTGGGGCTCGATCAACATCGCCCGGGAGACCTGGGCGAGCTCGCTGGCGAAGGCGATGGCCGTCCGCCCGGCGCGCGGCCACGACGCGTGGTTCAGCGGCGCCGGGGACGTCTCCACGGCCACTCTCACGACTCCGCCGTTACAGACGCGCGGCGGGCCGTTGAAGGTCACCTTCGACACCTTCGTGGACACCGAAGGCCCCTCGGACTCGCTGTTCCTGGAAACAAGTACCGACGGCGGAGCCACCTGGAAAACGATTACTCTGCGTGCAAACGGACCAGGCGCTCCCGCCGGGGACCAACCCGGTCTCGGCGGGCACGGTCATCGGGCTTGGTGGCGCGCTGCGGCCGAGGTGTCGCAAAGCTCACAAATCACCCTCCGCTGGCGTTACACGACCGATGCCCGTTACACCGGACGAGGAATTTCCTTGGACGGTGTGAAAGTCACTGAACGCGGCCACATACTGCTGGACAGTGAGCATAATCCGCCTACTTTCGTCGCTACCGGCTGGAAGTTGAGCACTAGGTAACCGGCCAGCTCCGATGCGCTGACCAGACCGCCCCGTTGACCGGGACACGACCCCTTGCGTCGCGACACTAAGTTGCCAAGTCGTTAGCTCGACCTCGTTAACGACCTCGACCTGGTTAGCGACTTTCTGGTCAACGATTAATCGCAAATCGAATCCGCAGACACGGATAGGTTGCGATCTTCCCGAAGGGTGTGGGTAGCCTTGTCGCAGATGCCAACGGTTAGTAACTTTCCCACGGTGGGCGATACCGAATCCGTAATCGCGGCCGCACCGTCCGAGGCCGTGCCGGCGCAGCCGACACGGGACGCCGACGCGAGCCCGCTCGTCCGGATTCGCTCTCTCCTGCCCGGGCTCGCCCGGGCAGAGCAGCGCGTCGCGAAGGTCGTCCTCGACGACCCCGCGCAGGTCGCGCGGCGCAGCATCACCGAGGTCGCACTGGCTGCGAACACCAGCGAAACCACCGTCACGCGGTTCTGCAAGGCGGTCGGCGTCGGCGGGTATCCGCAGCTCAGGATCGCCTTGGCGGCCGACACCGCCCGGTCCGAGGCGCGGTCGTCCCGCAACCTCGGCGGCGAGATCGGGCCGGAGGACGACCTGGCCGCGGTAATCGGCAAGGTCAGCTTCGCGGACGCCCGCGCCGTGGAGGAGACCGCCGACCAGCTCGACGTCCCGTCGCTACAGCGCGTGATCGACATCGTGGCCGGCGCGGGGCGCGTGGACGTCTACGGCGTGGGCGCGAGCGCGTTCGTCGCCGCGGACCTGCAGCAGAAGCTGCACCGCATCGGGCGGGTCAGCTTCGCCTGGTCGGACACGCACATCATGCTGACCTCGGCCGCCGTGCTGAGCCCCGGCGACGTCGCGATCGGCATCTCCCACACGGGCGCGACCACGGACACCGTCGAGGCGCTGCGGGTGGCCCGTGAGCACGGCGCGATCACCGTCGCCGTGACGAACTTCCCGCGTTCGCCGATCACCGAGGTCGCCGACCACGTGCTGACCACGGCCGCGCGGGAGACGACGTTCCGCTCGGGTGCGACCGCCAGTCGCATCGCGCAGCTGACCGTCATCGACTGCCTGTTCATCGGTGTCGCGCAGCGGCACATGGACGCGTCGGTCAACGCGCTCGACGCGACCAGGGACGCGGTTGGCTCGCACCGTCTGGGCGTCCGGCCCGACGGCAGGCGGCGGCCGCGGGAAACCGGCAAATGAGCGAAAAAGTGAGGCGCATGATGACCGTCCCACGCCAGGTGGTGCACGTCGATTCGCCAACCGAACAGCGCAATCCACGGACGACCGACATCGACCTGATGTCGACCATGGGCATCCTCGGCGCCATCAACGCCGAGGACCGCCGGGTCCCCGAAGCCGTCGCCGCGGTGCTGCCGCAGGTGGCGCGGGCGGTCGACTTCGCCGTGGAAGCGCTGCGGTCGGGGCACCGCGTGCACTACTTCGGGGCCGGCACGTCCGGCAGGCTGGCGACGTTGGACGCGGCGGAGCTCGTGCCGACGTTCAACGTGCCCTCCGATTGGTTCATCGCGCATCACGCGGGCGGCGCACGCGCGCTGCGCCAAGCCGTCGAAGACGCCGAGGACAACGCGAAGGCCGGAGCCGCCGAGGTGGCCGAGTCCGTCGCACCCGGCGACTTCGTGCTCGGGCTGACGGCTTCCGGCCGGACGCCCTACGTCCTCGGCGCGCTGGCCGCGGCCAGCCGTCGCGGTGCCCGCACCGCCTTGGTGTCGGGTAATCCGGCCGCGGTGACGCCGCCGGGTGTCGATGTCCTCATCGCGGTGGACACCGGCCCCGAGGCGATCGCCGGGTCGACGCGGATGAAGGCGGGCACGGCGCAGAAGATCATCCTCACCGCGTTCTCCACCGCGACGATGATCAAGCTCGGCCGCACGTATTCGAACCTGATGGTCAGCATGCGGGCGACCAACGCGAAGCTGCGCGGACGGACCATCAGGATCCTGCGTGAGGCCACCGGTATGAGCATGGCGGACTGCTCCGACGCGCTCACCGAGGCCGACGGCGACCTCAAGGTCGCGCTGGTCCATCTGCTGTCCGGCGAGGACGTCGCGAGTGCGGCGAAGGCGCTGGCGGCCAACGATGGCCACGTACGCAAGGCTCTCGACTCCCTGCGGGTGCGCGCGAGCTGATCGATTGCCCAGTTCCGGCGGACAGACCCGTTCATCCCGACGCCTCGCGCTCACGCGACGCGAACGGGTGTCCGTCGCCGGGATGGCCGGGTTCATCCTGCTGCTCAACGTCATCGGCTGGGGGGTCCTGACGCTTTTCGTGGCGCCGCGCCAATACGAGCTCGGCGCCACGGGCGTGTTCGGGGTCGGCCTCGGTGTCACGGCGTTCGTGCTCGGGATGCGGCACGCGTTCGACGCGGACCACATCGCCGCGATCGACAACACCACTCGCAAGCTGATGGCCGACGGGCAACGGCCGCTTTCGGTCGGTTTCTGGTTCTCCCTCGGCCATTCGACGATCGTGTTCGCCCTGTGCCTGCTGCTGTCGCTCGGCGTGCGAGCGCTGGCCGGCGCCGTCGAGGACGACTCCTCGGCGCTACACGAGGCGACCGGGCTGATCGGAACGTCGGTTTCCGCGGTGTTCCTGTACCTCATCGGGATCATGAACCTGGTGGTGCTGGTCGGCATCGTGAAGGTGTTCCGGCGGATGCGGCGGGGCGAGTTCGACGAAGCGGCGCTGGAGCGGCAACTCGACAACCGCGGCTTCCTGAACCGCCTGCTCCGTGGCGCCACCAAAGCGGTGCGCAAGCCGTGGCACATCTACCCGATCGGCTTGCTGTTCGGCCTCGGCTTCGACACCGCGACCGAGATCAGCCTGCTGGTGCTCGCCGGCGGGGCGGCCGCGTTTTCGCTGCCCTGGTACGCGATCCTGGTGCTGCCGATCCTGTTCGCCGCGGGGATGACGCTGTTCGACACCGCCGATGGCTGCTTCATGAACTACGCGTATGGCTGGGCCTTCGCGAAGCCGGTGCGGAAGATCTACTACAACCTCACCGTGACGGCGCTTTCCGTCGCGGTCGCCTTGCTCATCGGGACGATCGAGGTCATCTCGATCATCACCGAACGCTTCGGCATCACGACCGGACCGCTCGCGGCGATCGGGTCGATGAGCCTCGACTACGTGGGCTACGCGGTCGTAGCGCTCTTCGTGCTTACGTGGCTCTTCGCGCTCCTCGTGTGGCGCTTCGCGCGTATCGAGGAGCGCTGGTCCGTCGAATAGCGGTCTGACCTGCGAAAAGAGAGCAAGGGACCTTTGCTGCCGCTGGGCGCGTCCACGCAGTAGTTAGCATGCCTACGTAAACGAGAGCAAAGGTCCCTTGCTCCCCCCTTTTGATCAGGCGGGCTCGGGCACCCGCGTCCGCGAAGGCACCGAAAGCGCGAAGCCCAGCAGAGCGACGAAGGCGGCAACGGGACCGACCCACCAAACGCCCGCCGAGGACAGGACGACGCCACCCAGCGCGGCGCCGAGTGCACCACCCGCGTAGATCGCGGAACCGTTCAGCCCCAAGGCGACCGTCGGCACGTCGGGCGCCAGCGAGAACAGCCGGTGCTGCTGCGGCACCATCAGCATTCCGCCGAACACACCCGATGCCAGCGCGAGGATCAGCGCGCCGGGCAGGCTCAGCACGGCGACGTCCACCAGCGCCAGGGTCACGACCGTCCCGATGAGCGAGAGAGCGCGGACGCGCGCGGGGCCGAGCGAGTCGGTGGCCCGGCCCGCGAAGGCGTTGCCCGCGATCTGCCCGATCCCGAAACCGACGAGCAGCCACGAGATCATCGCGCCCGCCGCCACCGGAGCGACCAGCACCGGCAAGTAAACGAAGGCCGCGAAGCCCGCGGCGGTACCGAGAACACTCACGCCGAGCACGCGCGCGATCGGTGGCCGTATGACGACGGCGAGCCTGTCGCGCAACGACACCGTCGGCATCCGGACTCCCGGCAGAAGCGGCACAAGCAGCATCACGATCAGCGCCACCGCGCCGATCCCCCACATCACCGCACGCCAGCCGAACCAGTTCCCGGCCAGCACCCCGATCGGCACGCCGAGCACCATCGACACGCTCATCCCGGCGGAGACCGTGGCCAGTGCCCGACCACGGCGCTCGTCCGACGCCAGAGCACCGGCGAGGACATAGGCGTTGGACTGGAACGCGGCGGCGCCGAGGGCGGCCAGCACGCGTGCGACGGCGACCACGGCGAAGGACTCGCCGAGCGCTTGACCGGCCATGCCGATCGTGAAGAGCACCATCCCCGCGCCGAGCACCCAGCGCCGGTCGAGCCGTCCGGTGAAGGCCGCGATGATCGGCGAGGAAACCGCGTAGGTCACCGCGAAGACCGTGGTCAGCTGACCCGCGACGGCTTCGGAGACGCGCAGGTCCGCGGCGATGGTGGGCAGCAGCCCGTTCAGGACGAATCCGTCGGTGCCGACGGTGAACGTCCCGACGGCGAGTACCAGCAGAGCCCCCAGAGCGAGCCGATCATTTGATGATCGTCGAATCGTCATACGCGGTATAGTGGCGTGACTATTCGATGACTGTCAAACAGTTTGGAGTGAAGTGAGCACCACGCTGCCGCAGCCGTCGATCGACGAGATCGAGATCGTGCCGGTGCTCCAGGCGCTCGCGGACCCCGTACGCCTGGAGCTGATCCGCGCACTGCGGAGCAATCCTTCGCCGCGAAGCTGCGCCATCACCGAGTACGACGTCGAGATCAGCGCGCCGACGCTCTCCCATCACTGGAAGGTCTTGCGCGAGGCCGGCCTCACGACCACGTTCGTCGAGGGCCGGACCCGCTGGGTCGAGCTCCGCACCGAGGACGTCCACGCGCGCTTCCCCGGGCTACTGGACGCCGTCCTCGCCTAGGCGCTGTCCTGCAAGCCACGTCCGCGGTCGAACAGACTTACAGGACACCGCCTAGCCCCCACTTCGCCGCGAGTTCCGCCGCGGCGCACACGCCGACGTCGAGCAGATACGGCCCCGCCTGCCCGCATCCGGCTCCCGGCGCGATCGGCTGACCGTGCCCCATCCCGGTGACGGCGTGCGTGTCGACGGCCGCGCCGACGTCGGTCCACTGCTCGGCAAGCTCGCGCATGTTCATCGGAGCCACCGTGTGGTCCGCGGTCCCGTGCCAGACGCTGACCGGCGAACGCGGCCCACTGCTCGCGGCCCGCACCTTGTCGCCCCACTGCTTCGGGGCCAGGTCCTTGCCGGGATTCATGCAGGAGTACGCGTCGATCATCGAAGTCGCGCAGCCATAAGGCAGTCCCGCGACGACACCGCCGCCCGCGAACAGTTCCGGATACGCCGCCAGCAGCACCGAAGTCATCGCGCCACCCGCCGACAGGCCGGTCACGTACGTCCGGCTCCCGGCCGAGAACCGCGCCATCTGCGCGATCGATTCGGCCTCTCCGGATCCTCGCTTGATGTCACCCGCCTGGAACCAGTTGAAGCACTTGCTGAAGTTGTTCGCCGAAACCTGCTGCGGCAGAACGAGTTTGAACCGCAGCTTGTCCGCGAGACCGATCCAGCCGGAGCCACGCGCGTACCCGGCCACGTCCTGGGTGCAGCCGTGCAGCACGACCACCGCCGGACGTCCGGACGGCAGCCCGTCGGGAACGTATTCGAACATCTGCAACGCGCCGGGATTGCTCCCGAACCCGGTGACCGGGCGGATCGCCGCCGCCTGTGCCGGAGCCGGAAAGAGAAGGACCAATGCCGAAACCACCGCGCCGATGAGGAGTTTTCGCATCACCTCAGGCTAAATCCACCGACGCCCGCTTCCCACGTGGAAGACCACCACAGCGGCGGCCCGTTTTGTGTGGTCACACCCGATACCGGCACACGAAGCCGCCGCTTACCGTCGTCCGATGCGGCTCATTCTGGTCCTCGCGATGATGCTGGCCATGGCGACACCCGCCCAGGCGGCGAGCGGTTGCGGGAACGTGCGCGTTCCCGGCGCCGCGACCCAACAACTGTCCTGTTTGGACGATCTGACCACCACCGGCACCCTGGTCACCGGGCACACCGTCCAGTCCGACTGGGCCGGGCTCACCTCCGCCGGTTTCCCCGCGCCCAAGGCGGTTCCCGGCATCCAGATCGACGGCTACTTCCCGGATTCGTCGACGGCCAACACGACGCACGGCTGGAACCACGACGCGCAGTTCGTGCTGCGGCTGCCCGATCGCTGGAACGGTGGCCTGGTGGTCTCGGGGTCCCCCGGTGTGCGACGGCAGTACGCGAACGATCGCGCGATCGGCGACCAGGTCCTCGCCGCCGGCTACGCGTTCGCCGCCACCGACAAGGGCAACACCGGCGCCGGCTTCCACACCGACGGACGCCGCCCCGGTGACGCGCTCGCCGAGTGGAACTCACGGGTCACCCAGCTGACGATCGCCGCGAAGGCCGCCGTTGCGCATCGCTATGGGCGCCTGCCGAGCCGCACCCTCGCGGCCGGGATGTCGAACGGCGGCTATCTCGTCCGCTGGCAGCTCGAGAACCGGCCATGGCTCTACGACGGCGGTATCGACTGGGAGGGCACGCTGTGGCACGAAGACGGCCCGAACCTGTTCACTTTCCTGCCGCCCGCGATCAAGGCCTACCCCGCCTACGCCGCCGGTTCCGCGCAAGCCCATCAGCGGATTCTCGACGCCGGTTTCGCGCCGGGCTCGGAGTTCCTCTGGCCGTACCACAACGACGTCTACTGGGGCCTGACCCAGCGCATCTATCAGGCGGAATTCGATCCGTCGTTCGCCGGAACCGACTACGATTACACCACTCGCCCGCCGTCGGTGCACCGCGCGGTGGAACGGATCTCGCTGACCGGCCGGATCGGCAAACCGCTGATCACCCTGCACGGCACCCTCGACACCCTGCTGCCGATCACCCGCGATTCCGACGTCTACCAGCGGATGATCGCCGACCAGGGCCGTGCCGGACTCCAGCGCTACTACCGGATCGTCGACGGCAACCACGTCGACGGGCTCTACGACGCGCACCCGGACAAGCTGCGGCCCATCGGCCCGTGTTTCCGCACGGCTTTCAGCGCTCTCGAAGGCTGGCTCGACGGCGTCCGCCCGCCCGCTTCGGCGACGATCCCGCGCGCGAGCGGTGACCTGGCGACCACTTGCGCACTAAGCTGATCGGATGGAATTCCAGGACGTCGTACGACGCCGTCGCATGGTCCGGAAGTTCACCGGCGAACCCGTCGCCGAGGCGAGCCTGCAGCGCATTCTGCGCAACGCGCTGAAAGGCCCCTCCGCCGGATTCTCACAGGGACAAGGATTTCTCGTCCTCATCGGCGAAGAACTCGCCAAATTCTGGGAGTTCGGGGCGAGCTGGGCGCCGGAAACCGTCACCACGGCCCCGGTCGCGATCGTGCCGCTTTCGGTCAAGAACGCGTACCTCGACCGCTATGCCAAGCCGGACAAGGGTTTCGCCGAGGGCGACGACTCGTGGTGGCGCGTGCCGTACTGGGATGTCGACACTGGGATGGCGACGATGCTGATCCTCCAGACGGCGGTCGACGAGGGTCTCGGCGCGGTGTTCTTCGGGCTGGCGCCGGAAGGCGTGGAGCGGCTGCACAGCGAGTTCGGCGTGCCGGAGGACCACGACCCGATCGGCGTCGTGGCGCTCGGACACGGTGCGGAATCCGGGCCTTCACCCGGTTCTTCGGCGACCAAGATCGCTCGCCGCGACTTCGACGATGTCATTCGTTTCGGTCATTGGTGAGGCGGTGCAGCCTGAGCGCGAGCTGGAGTTCCAGCGCGCGCTCGGGCGCCTGCCACTGCTCGCCCAGCAGTGACGCGATGCGGTCCAGCCGTTGCACGACGGTGTTGACGTGCACGTGGAGCAGGTCCTTCGCGCGCGTCAAGTTGCCGCCACAGGCGAAATACGCGCGAAGGGTGCCGATCAGATCCGTGCCGCGGCGTTCGTCGTAGTCGAGCACCGGGCCGATCGTGGCGGTCACGTACGCGCCGAGGTCGGCGTGCTCGCCGAGCAGCAGCCCGACGAAACCGAGGTCGGCCATGCTCGCGCCTTCCCCCGCCCGGCCCAGCGCCAGCAGTGACGCGACGCATCGCGCGGCTTCGGCGTGCGCCACGGCCAGCTCCCGCGGTGACGCGGCCGGCCCCGCCGCACCGACCGTGACCGCACAGTCCATTGTGGACGTCAGCTCGGCGGCGACGGACCGGGCGAGCGCCCCGGCGTCCGCACCTCGAATCAGAAGGACCACTTCGTCGGCGTGGACACCGACGAGGTCCGCGTGCCGTGCGGCCGCCGTGGCCAGCCTCCGCCGGGAGACGTCGTCGGCATGCGCGACCAGCACCGCGTGCGGTGCCGACAAATCGACCCCCAGGCGGCGGCCGCGGGCCAGCAGCGCGGCCGGATTGCGGCCCGGCGCGGTGAGCAGGTCCGACAGCAACTCCCCGCGCACCTCGTCCTCGGCGCGCGCGACGGAACGCCGCTGCATCAGCAGGACGGCGGTGACCACGCCCGCCCGCTCGAACAGCCGCCGGTCGGCCTCGCCGAGCGACGGCCCGCCGCCGAGTACCAGACTGCCGAGGAATTCCTGCCCCGCCTGGACCGCGCACAGCCAACCGTCCTCAGTGGACACAGCGCGTCCGCTCGTCCTGGACGCCGAAACCGCCGCACGCGAAAGGCTCAGCTCGCCGTCGGTCCTGGCGAGGACGACGCCGTCGGCGTCATAGACGGCGATCGCGCCGCCGAGCACGTCCGCGACCGCGGCGGCGACCTCGGCCAGGTCACCACCGCGCAGCACGAGATCCATCAGCCGGTCGTGAGCGTCCTCGGCGCGGCGCATCGCGTCGTTGTGCGCGCTGATCGTCGCGTTGGCGGCGTTCAGTTCGGCGACCGCGCGGCGCGTCTCGTCGAGCAGATGCGCGTTGTCCAGCGCGATCGCCGCGTGGTCGGCCAGCGACGACAGCAGCGCGACCTCGTCGGGCGAGAACTCGCGGGTGGTCCGGTCGGAGGCGAACAGCACCCCGATGACCTTGCTGCCGATCGCCAGCGGTACCCCGAGGATCGCGGTCAGGCCCTCGTCGAGCACCCCGGTGTCGATCGAGGCGGTGTGGCGGAACCGCTTGTCGTCGAAGTAGTCCGCCGTCGCGTACGGCCGCGCGGTCTGTGCGACCAGTCCGCCGAGCCCCTCGCCCATGCCCAGCACGATGTCCTGGAACAGCGCGGAGACCGAGCCGTCGGTCACCCGGACGTAGGTCTTGCCTTCGGTCTCGTCGTTGAGGCTGAGATACGAGACGTCCACGCCGAGCAACGCCCGCGCCCGCCGCACGATCGACCGCAGGACGGCGTCCGGATCGTCCAGCCGGGCGAGGTCGCTGGCCGTGTCGAACAGCGCGGCCAGCTCCGCCTCGCGCCGCCTGTGCTCGGCGACGGTGTCCCGGATCCGCAGCGCCAGCTCGGTGGCCTTCGGGTCGACGGGGACGTGCGCCAGCTGCTCGCTGCCCGCCCCGGAGGCGAGCAGTTCGAGCAGCCGGCGCAACTGCGCGGAACCGTCCACAACGGTCATGCTGACACGTGACCGCGCTCCGTGAGAACTTCGGAGTGCAGGGACTCGCCCTTGGTCTCGCGGGCGGCGAGCAGGGCGATCACGGTCAGCACGCACATCGCGACCACGTAGAGCGAGACCGGGATCGTGCTGCCGAACTCCCTGAACAACGCGACCGCGATGAGCGGCGCCACCGCCCCGGCCGCGATCGACGACAACTGACCGCCGACCGAAAGTCCGGTGTAGCGCACCCGCGTCGGGAACTGCTCGGAGAAGAACGCGGCCTGCGGGCCGTACATCGCGCCGTGCAGCACCAGCCCGACGGTCGCCGCGAGAATGATGACGCCCGGGTTCTTCGTGTCGAGCATGGCGAAGAACGCGAAACTCCACACCGCCATGCCGATCGCGCCGAACAGGTACACCGGGCGGCGGCCGATCCGGTCGGAAAGCATGCCCCACAAGGGAATGGTCAGGAAGTGCACGGCCGAACCGATGAGCACCGCGTTGAGTCCCGCCGATTTCGGCAGGCTCAGCCCGGTGGTCACGTAGACGAGGATGAACGCCGTGATCACGTAGTACGAGACGTTCTCCGCCATCCGCGAGCCGATCGTGATCAGCACCGCGCGCCGGCTCTTGCGGAACACCTCGACGACCGGCGCGTGCGTGGTCGCGTTGTTCTCCTGCGCGGCAAGGAAGACCGGTGATTCGCTGACCGCGAGCCGGATCCACAGCCCGATCACCACGAGGACACCGGAAAGCAGGAACGGGATCCGCCAGCCCCAGCTGAGGAACACCTCGTCGGACTGTGTCGCGGCGAGGATCGCCAACACCGCCGTCGCGAGCAGGTTCCCGCCGGGAGCACCGCATTGCGGCCAGGACGCCCAGAATCCGCGTCGCTTGTCGTCGCCGTGTTCGGAGACGATCAGCACCGCGCCACCCCATTCGCCACCGAGCGCGAAACCCTGCACGAGCCGCAGCAGCGTCAGCAGGATCGGTGCCAGGACACCGACGGAGGCATACGTCGGGAGGATGCCCATGGCGCAGGTGGAACCGCCCATCAGCAACAGGCTCAGCACCAGCAGCTTCTTGCGGCCGACGCGGTCACCGAAGTGGCCGAACACCAGCCCGCCGATCGGCCGCGCGAGGAAACCGACGGCGTAGGTCAGGAACGCGAGCAGCGTACCGGTCAGCGGATCGTTGGAGGGGAAGAACAATTTGCCGAACACCAGCGCCGCGGCGGAGGTGTAGAGGAAGAAGTCGTACCACTCGATCGTCGTTCCGATCAGGCTGGCGCTGACGACCTTCGCGATCGAGCCACGGTTCTGGGTGGTCACCGAAGACGTCCTTTCTTGGGGGTTCACGCGGCGGTCCAGCCGCCGTCGAGGGGGATCGAGGTACCGGTGACATGGGCGGCGTGCTCGCCGGACAGCCAGAGCACGCACGCGGCGACGTCGGCGGGTTCGATGAGCCGCTTGATCGCGGAACGGCGCAGGAGGACCTGCTCGATGACGGCGTCGCGTTCGAGGCCGTGTTCCTCGGCCTGCGCCTGGAGCTGGCCGGTGACCAGCGGCGTGCGGACGTAGCCGGGGTTGACGCAGTTGCTGGTCACGCCGTGCTCCGCGCCTTCGAGCGCGGTGACCTTGGAGAGGCCTTCGAGCGCGTGCTTCGCGGTGACGTACGCGGATTTGAACGGGCTCGCGCGGAGGCCGTGGACGCTGGACATGTTGACCACGCGTCCCCAGCCGCGTTCGTACATGTGCGGCAGCGCGCGGCGGATCAACAGGAACGGCGCGGTGACCATGAGCGCCTGGACGCGGGTGAACGTCTCCGGCGGGAACTCGTGGATCGGCGCGATGTGCTGGAAACCGGCGTTGTTGACGAGGATGTCGACCTCGGCCGGGAGCGTCTCGACGGCTTGGGCGTCGGTGAGGTCGACGACGTGCGCGATGCCGTTGACGTCGGCCGCCACCTTCTCGACGGCGTCGTCGATGTCGGCGAGGTGGACCTTGGCCCCCGCCTCGGCGAGCGCTTCGGCGCAGGCCAGGCCGATCCCGCTCGCCGCGCCTGTGACCAGCGCGGACTTACCGGCCAGATCGCTGTGATACGCACCACTCATGCCGGACGACGTTAGGTCGATCCCGGCACTTAGACCATGTGGTCACGCCCTACACCTGCACGAGATCCCGTGTGGGCTCACCCCACTCCCGCATTTCGTCCTCTGAATGCGGTAGTTGGCATCGCGAACTACCGCATTCAGAGGACGAAATGCGGGAAGTCAGCCGGCGGCGTCGGAGATCGACTTCGCCTCACGAGCGCCCGCCTCGAACGCTTCACACGAAAAGAGCAGCCAAGCCCGGACGCCCTCCGGGGTTCCGCCCGCGAACGCCGAAGCGGCTTCGAGGTACTTCGGCACCCGCCGGAAGTACGCGACCTCCGGCACCGTCAGCGCCTTCGGGTCCAGTCCGGTCGCCACCGCCGAAAGCCGCGCCGCCGCCCTCGCGACAACACCGTCCGCGGAGCCGAAAGGCTTGAGTGCCAACAGTTCCCCGTGCACGACGGCGGTCAGCACCGGCCCCGGCACCGACGTCGCACCGGTGACCAGCTGCGCCAGCATCTCCAGCCGCGGCCCGACGTCACCGGACGACCGCGGCCGCCCCAGCGCGTCGAGATCCGTCACCAGATCCGACGCGGCGAGAACGTGCAGACGCGCCAACGCCTGCAACGGCGCGCGCCGCCACGTCGGCAGCAGACCCTCCAGCGCTTCCGCGACCCGCAGCGCGCCCGCCAGCACCGGATCGGTCACTTCACCGGATTCGGGCAGTTCGGGCGCGGCGCCTTCGATCCCGGCCGACGCCCGCGCCGACCGCACGGACGCTTCGGCGGCCGTCGCCGCGCCGCCGCGCAGGTTGGCGGGCAGCCGATGGACGGCGAACACCGCGTCCTGCGCCGATTTCGCGGCCGCGGCGACCCCTTCGAGGTCCAGCAGTGGCTTCAGCGGATCCGTCACGCGTCCAGCACCTGGCCCACGCGCCGCACCACGGGCGCCTGCACCGACCACGGGAAGTTGATCCAGCGGTCCGTGTGCTTCCAGACGTACTCGCATTTGACCTCGGAGCGCGGCTTCTCGTAGACGACCGCGCAGCGCACCTCGGCGACGTGATCGGCGCAGAAGTCGCGGACCAGCTTCAGGGTCGCACCGGTGTCCGCGACGTCGTCGGCGACGAGCACCTTCTTCTTCGTCAGGTCGACGACGTTCGGCACCGGCGGCAGCATGACCGGCAGGTCGAGACGCTGGTCGACGCCGGTGTAGAACTCGACGTTCATCACGTGCAGGTTCTTCACGTCGAGCGCGTAACCGAGCGAGCCGGCGACGAACAGCCCGCCACGCGCGATCGACAGGATGAGGTCCGGCTCGAAGCCGTCGTCGGCGACGGCCTGCGCCAGCTCCCTGCTGGCCGTCCCGAACAACTCCCAGGTGAGCTCTTCCCGCTCCTCGGCCATGCTGCCTCGCCTTCTCGATCGTTCCCGCGAGCATAGGCAACGCCGCAGTGGCCTTCTCGAATGCTTCGAAACTGGCTATCCAGTAAGGCCATTGCCGTCCGTAGCGTCGAGGCCGTGACCGACTGGAACACCCACGCCACCCTGCGCGGCGAACGCGTCCACCTCGAACCGCTCACCCGCGACCACACGAAGGGCCTGTTCGCGGCGGGCTCCGACCCGGCGATCTGGACCTGGCTCAGCCTCCGGCAGCCGCAGGACCTCGCCGCCGCCGAAGCCATGGTCGACGACATCCTCGCCGACACCGACCGCCGCGCCTGGGCCCAGATCGACGCGCGCACCGGCGAAGTCGCGGGCACGACGTCGTTCTACGCGATGAGCGCGCGCCACAAGATCGTTTCCATCGGCCACACCTGGATCGGTTCCGAATGGCAGCGGACCGGACTCAACCGCGAGTCGAAACTCCTGTTGCTGCGCCACGCTTTCGACGACCTCGGCGCGAACCGCGTCTCGTGGGAGACCGACATCCGCAACCTCAAGTCACAGAAGGCGATCGAACGTCTCGGCGCGCAACGGGAAGGGGTGCTGCGAGCGCATCGCGTCCGGCCCGACGGAAGCGTCCGCGACACCGTCGTCTACTCCCTCACCGGACCAGAATGGCCCGCGGTCCGTACCGCTTTGTCCTCAAGCGTGTGAACGCCGCGCGCAACCACGATGCAACCTTTTACTTCGCGTCGTAACGTCGATAGCGTGCCAACGGGCGTGAAGACACGCGAATCACAGGAGGCATCGCACCATGACCGAGCAGTCGCCGGCGCTGGACAATTTGCTCACGGAGAGCAGGACCTTCCCCCCGAGTGAGGCTTTCAGCGCGCAAGCGAATGCCACCGCCGACTTCTACGCCGAAGCCGACGCCGACCGGGAAGCGTTCTGGGCCAAGCAGGCCGAGCGCCTTCACTGGGAAACGAAGTGGTCGCAGGTACTGGACTGGACCAATGCGCCGGTGGCGAAGTGGTTCGTGGGCGGGAAGCTCAACGTCGCGTACAACTGCGTCGACCGCCACGTCGATTCCGGGCACGGCGACCAGGTCGCCATCCACTGGGTCGGCGAGCCCGGCGACAGCCGCGACATCACCTACGCCCAGCTGAAGGACGAGGTTTCCAAGGCCGCGAACGCGCTCGAGTCCCTCGGCCTCAAGGCGGGCGACCGCGTCGCCATCCAGATGCCGATGGTGCCCGAGGCGATCGTCGCGATGCTCGCCTGCGCCCGGATCGGCGTCCTGCACAGTGTCGTCTTCGGTGGTTTTTCCCCGACAGCCCTGCGTTCCCGCGTGGACGACCAGGCGGCGCGGATCGTCATCACCACCGACGGCCAGTACCGTCGCGGCAAGGCCGCCCCGATGAAGGCCAATGTCGACGAAGCGCTCGAAGGCGCCGAATCGGTCGAGAAGGTCATCGTCGTGCGCCGCACTGGCGAAGAGGTGCCGATCACCGAAGGCCGCGACATCTGGTGGCACGAACTGGTCGACGGCCAGTCCGCGGAGCACACGCCGCAGGCGTTCGACTCCGAGCACCCGCTCTTCATCCTCTACACCTCCGGCACCACCGGGAAGCCGAAGGGCATCCTGCACACCTCCGGCGGCTACCTGACCCAGGCCGCGTACACGCACCACAACGTCTTCGACCACAAGGCAGGCGAAGACGTCTACTGGTGCACCGCCGACATCGGCTGGATCACCGGGCACACGTACATCGTGTACGGGCCGCTGGCGAACCGGACGACGCAGGTCGTCTACGAAGGCACGCCGAACACCCCGCACGAGGGCCGCCACTGGGAGATCGTCCAGCAGCACAAGGTCTCCATCTACTACACCGCGCCCACGCTGATCCGCACGTTCATGAAGTGGGGCAACGAGATCCCGCAGAAGTACGACCTCTCCTCGCTGCGCGTGCTCGGCAGCGTCGGCGAACCGATCAACCCCGAAGCGTGGATCTGGTACCGCGAGAACATCGGCGCGAACTCGGCGCCGATCGTGGACACCTGGTGGCAGACCGAGACCGGCGGGATCATGATCTCGCCGCTGCCGGGCGTCACCGCCACGAAGCCGGGTTCCGCGCAGAAGGCGCTGCCGGGCATCTCGGCGAAGGTCGTCGACGACCAGGGCGTCGAGGTCGGCAAGGGCGGCGGCGGATACCTGGTGCTCGACAAGCCGTGGCCGGGCATGCTGCGCGGCATCTGGGGCGACGAGCAGCGGTTCCGCGAGACTTACTGGTCCCGCTTCGCCGACCAGGGCTACTACTTCGCCGGCGACGGCGCGAAGTACGACGCCGACGGCGACGTCTGGCTGCTGGGCCGGGTCGACGACGTGATGAACGTGTCCGGGCACCGCATCTCGACCACCGAGGTCGAGTCGGCGCTGGTCTCGCACCCGACGGTCGCCGAGGCCGCCGTCGTCGGCGCGACCGACCCGACCACCGGGCAGGGCATCGTCGCCTTCGTCATCCTGCGCGGCAACGCGGTGGATGGCGGCGATGAGGCCGTCCAAGAGCTGCGTAACCACGTCGCCAAGGAGATCGGGCCGATCGCGAAGCCGCGGCAGATCCTGGTCGTGCAGGAGCTACCGAAGACGCGCTCCGGCAAGATCATGCGCCGCCTGCTGCGTGACGTCGCGGAGAACCGCCAGGTCGGCGACGTGACCACGCTGGCCGACTCGTCGGTGATGGACCTGATCTCTTCGGGCCTGAAGTCCGGCAAGTCCGAGGAGTAGCCACTCCCGCACGCGCCATGAAAGGTCCTTTCCTTGCAAAATTTGCGAGGAAAGGACCTTTCCTCGCACGCGACACGCCTACCACACCCCGGTTCGCGTCACTCGAACGCCTGTTCTAGGATGTGCCGGGTACCACCCCATACCCGGGCAAGGAGACGACACCGACGATGACCGTGGATGCCTTGACACGCACTGACGCCGTGTCCGAAGAAGCGGCTACCGAAGCGCCCGTCGACTCGACGCCGCAGGCGGAGACGGCCGAAGCCCCGGCGGAGGCGAAGACCGAGACTCCGGAAACCCCGGAGACCCCCACCGACGAAAACACGGTGGAGTCCCCCAAGCCCAAGCGTGGCCGGCCGAAGGTCGCCACGACGGCGAAGAAGACCCGCACCGTCGAGCTGACCCTCACGGTCACCGGCACCGCCGACGGCGAGTGGCAGGCCGAGCTCAAGAACGGCAGCAAGTGGGTCACGAAGGGCCTGGAGATCCCGGCCGCGGCCGTGTCCCGCGCCGCCAAGGAACTGCACGCCGACCTGTCGGGCCCGATCGACGAGGTCATCAACGCCGCCCGCGAGCTGCAGGCCGCGAAGGTCGCCCAGCTCGAAGCCGAGCTGGAGAAGGCGAAGCTGGCGCTGGCCGAGCTGGACGCGTAAGACTTTCCTCCCGACCGGGGCGGACGCTGGAAATCAGTGTCCGCCCCGGTTTTTCATTCCGCGATCGGTGCCCGCGTGGGCAGCGGCGTCTTGAATTCGACCCACTGACTGTCCACAATGGCCTCGACGCTGTGCTGGACGCCGCGCGGGTGGACGATCGTGCCGCCCGCTTCGAGGGTCACTTCCCGGCCGCCGAGCGTGCCGCGCAGCGAACCCGAAACCAGGTACACGATGCTGTCGTGATCGTGGCTGTGCACGGGAGAAGCGACGCCCGCCGGGCAGGCGATCTCGTACGCCAGCCCGCCTTCCGCCGTGGCGAGCGTGCGGAACCTGCCCTGTCCGCCGATCAGCGGCAGACCCTCCACTGTGGACATGGTCGTCCAGGTCATCGCACGGGCTCCATGGCAGCCGCCTCCTCGCGGTCCGGGTCACGGGCGAGCACGACACCGATGATGGTCACCACCGCCGTCACGAGCAAGTAGCCTCCGATCGCGAGCCAGGTGTCGAAACCGGCCAGCAGCGCCGTGAACAGCAGCGGCGCGGGAGCCCCGCCGATCACGCCCGCCAGGGTGTACGCCAGCGAGCTGCCGGTGTAACGCAGGCGCGGCGAGAACTGCTCGGTGACGAGCGCGGCCTGCGGCCCGTAGAGCGCCGCGTGGATGACGAGCGCGAGCACGATCCCGATCGCCAGCATGAGGAACGAACCGCCGCTGACCATCGGGAAGAACACGAACGGCCAGATCCCGGCGGCGATGGTCGCGATCAGGTACATCTTGCGCCGCGAGACGCGGTCCGAGAGCGCGCCGAACAGCGGCATCAGCACCAGCTGGAACGCCGAACCGATCATCACCGCGGCCAGGCCGGCGCCGCGCGAGAGATCGGTGTGCGTGGTGACGTACGTGAGGACGAAGACGGTGAACAGCGCGTACAACACGTCCGGACAGACACGGATCAGCACGGCCGCGACCAGCGCGCGGCGTTCGGTGCGGAAGACCTCGGAGATCGGCGCCGACGGACGTTCGCCGCGCTCCTGGATCTGCTTGAAGACCGGGGTCTCCTCCAGCTTGAGCCGGATCCACAGGCCGAACCCGACCAGCGCGCCGGAGAGCAGGAACGCGATCCGCCAGCCCCAGCTGTTGAACTGGTCCTCGGTGAGCAGTCCGGCCAGCACGGCGAGGACGCCGTTGGCGAGCAGGTTGCCCGCGGGCGGGCCGATCTGGGCGGCGGAGGCCCAGAAACCGCGTTTGTTCGGATCGCCGAACTCACTCGAGAGCAGGACGGCGCCACCCCACTCGCCGCCGATGCCGACACCCTGCGCGAACCGCAGCGCCACGAGCAGCACCGCCGCGAAGCCGCCGATGGTCTCGTAAGTGGGCAGGACACCGATGAGGAACGTCGCCACCCCGGTGAGCACGAGCGTCATGACCAGGATGCGCTTGCGGCCGAGCACGTCGCCGAGGCGGCCGAACAGGAACCCGCCGAGCGGCCGGGCGAGGTAGCCGACGGCGTAGGTGGAGAACGCCGCCATCGTGCTCGCGAGCTGGTCTTCCGAGGGGAAGAAGAGATTCCCGAAGATCGTCGCGGCCGCCACCGAGTAGGCCGCGAAGTCGTACCACTCGAGCGCTGTTCCCGAGAGGCTGGCCGCGAAGGCCTTGTGCAACGAACGCCGGTCACCGGCTGGTGAGGTCATGTCCACATCCGTCCGTAGGAGATCCGCAACCCCGCCGGGAGGGGTTGAATTGCGGATATACTCCTTGTATACAAGCTGTATGCGCAACCCCCAATCTCGGAGGACAGATGCCTGAGCTGCGTTTCACCCTTCCCGGCGGCCAGGAGCGGCGGACCGAGGTCCACACGCTGCTGAACGCCGGATACGCCGGTCGCAGCCAGGAGGACGTCGCCGCCCACGTGGCCGAACTTGCCGAACTCGGCGTCCCCGCGCCTTCGGTGATCCCGGCGCTCTACCCCGTCGCGCCGTACCTGGCGACCCAGACCGACGAGGTCCCGGTGCAGCACGAGCGGACCTCCGGCGAGGCCGAATGGGCCATCGTCATCACCGGCCCCGCGCCCGAGGACGTCCTCCTGACCGCCGCCTGCGACCACACCGACCGCGCGCTCGAAGCGCACGGCGTCGCGTGGAGCAAGAACGCCGGCCCCGACGTCCTCGCCGCCAAGGCGTGGCGGCTCGTCGACGTCCAGGACCGGCTCGACGACCTCACGCTGTCCGCCTGGGCCGGGGAAAACCTTATCCAGCAAGGAAAGCTCGCGGAACTGCTGCCGCCGTCGTACTGGCTGGACGTGCTGCGCGAGCGTGACCTCCACGCCCCGGGCACCGTGTTGATCTCGGGGACGATCCCGATGGTGCACGGCGTCGACCAGTTCGCCGACTCCTGGCGCGTGGAACTGGGCGACCCGGCGACCGGCGAGACGATCGAACTCGCCTACACCGTGCGACGGCTGCCCGAACCGATCGGCTGAAGCAGCTCGCCGAGGAAGGCCCGGTACTCGTCCTTCATCGGAAGCTCGCGTTCCACGCGGACGCGGCGGCGGGTCGCGGAGACCTCGATCTCCCGCACCGGATCGAATCCGGTGCGCTCGTAGGACTCCCAGTACAGCCCGACGCCGCGCCGTTGCCAGGCGGGGACTTCGGCGAAGTTGACGCCGTGCGCGAAGAGCAGCTCGTTCTTCTCGGAGACGCCGGCGCCGTCGAGGACGGCTCCGGCCTCGCTCGCCGATTTCCCCGCCTTGCGGAGGATCCAGTAGCACCAGCCGTTGAGCGCGCATCGGGCCGCGTCCGCCTGGCGCCAGGAGAAGTAGTCGACGACGTCCTCCGCCGTCGTGCCGAGCCAAACGCGGCCGTCGAAGTGCGCGGGTACCCCGGCCGCGTGGGTGAACGCGGCCGAGGCGACGCCGGCGGAGATCGACACGAGCTTCTCGACACCCCGGCCGAAGAGGTCGGCGGACGGGGCTAGCACGAGCGAGATCTCGTCGCTTTCCGTTTATACGTAAGGCGAAGCGAACTCCGACAGCAAGGCGCCCGCCGCCTCGGCCATACAGTCGGCGAACCGGGGATCGAACGGCTTCTCGAACCGCGCTTCGGTGAACTTCGAGAAACCCCGGCCGTCGACGCGGAGCACCGTCCAGGCTCCCGGCGGCACGGTCAGCCCGTGGAACCACTCCCGTTCCCGTTGCCGCGCCTCGAAATCACCGGCGTCCATGGTTCACTCCCGCTCGACGACGAAACCGCCTTCGCCGTCGAAACCGACGGTGTACAGCTCGTCGAAACCGTCTTCGGCGCTCGGGCGCCTGAGGCGTTTCAGCGTCGCATACAGACCGACGTCGGGCACCCGGGTTTTCCCTTTCCGGCGGCCGTTGCGCTCTTGGGAGCCTTCGAGATCCGGCGGGAACCAGTATCCGAGGACCCGCGCGCCGTACCGCCTGGCGACTTCGACCAACGGCGCCCATTCCTCCGGCGAGGGGTTGGTGTTGTCCACGACCACCGAACGGCCGCCCTCGAGCGCTTCGGCCAGCATCCGCAGCTGCCGGGCCTGCGGCCGCCGGGCGTTGGGGAAGGTGTCCTTGCTGACGTGGACGTGCGTCGCCGCGAACTCCCGGCGGAAGAACGTCGTCTTCCCGGCTGCCTGGAGCCCGATCAGGATCACCACCTCGGCCACGGACGCAACGTACCCGATGGGTTAGGTAAGGCAATAGTCAATAAGGATTGCCTCTATTTACCGAAACGGTCTTCGCTCGCCGGATACCGTTCTTTGTGTTTCACTGAAAAGGTGACCGATACCGTATCGACTTCACATCCGCACGAACCGCACGCGGACCTCGGCGGCAAGCTGAACTGGTTGCGCGCCGGGGTTCTCGGCGCGAACGACGGGATCGTCTCGGTGGCGGGCATCGTGGTCGGCGTCGCGGGCGCGACCACCGACTCCACCGCGATCGCCACCGCGGGAATCGCGGGACTGGTCGCGGGCGCGCTTTCCATGGCGGGCGGCGAATACGTCTCCGTGAGCACACAGCGCGACACCGAACGCGCCCAGTTGCGGCTGGAAAAGCGCGAACTGAAAGAGATGCCCGAGGCCGAAGAACGGGAACTCGCGGAAATCTACGAGGAGAAGGGGCTTTCCCCGGAACTCGCCGCCGAGGTCGCCCGCGAACTGACCGAAAAGGACGCGCTGCAGGCGCACGCCGAAGCCGAACTCGGCATCGATCCGGACAATCTGACCAGCCCATGGCAGGCGGCGTGGGCGTCACTGGTGGCGTTCACCGTCGGCGCGCTCCTGCCGCTGCTGGCGATCGTGTGGACGCAGACCTCGGCGCGGGTCTGGGCGTGCGCGTCGGCGGTCGTGGCCGGGCTGGCGCTGACCGGGTTCATCAGCGCGAAACTCGGCGACGCCCGCGTGGGCCGCGCGATCGCGCGGAACGTCGGCGTCGGTGCGCTGACGATGCTGGTGACCTACTACGTCGGTGTGCTGTTCGGGACGAACGTGGCGTAAGCGGTCGCGCGCTGGGGTCGTGAGTGGCGATTCGGGTTAGAACCCGAATCGCCACTCACGACCATCTGGACAGCGAAGCGCGTCAGTGAACGCCCTTCATCAGCTTGCGGATCATCGGCGTAGCCACCAGGAGCGCCACACCGACCACGATGGCCACCCCGCCGACGATGCTGAAGTACGGCGCTTCGTCGTCCACCGTGTAGAACTCGGCGAGCTTTCCGGACATCGCCGTACCGAGCGAGATGGACAGGAAGTTCAGCGCCACCATCTGCGTCCGGAACGCCTCCGGCGCGAGTTTGGTCGACAGCGAGAGACCGACCGGCGAAAGCATCAGTTCCGCCATGGTGAACACGAACAGGATGCCGGCCAGCGCGAGCAGCGGGCTCGCGTTCTTGCCGCTGCCGACCATCGGGAGGAACAGCAGGAACGCCACGCCCATGGTGACCGTGCCGAGTACGAACTTGATCGGCGACGACGGCTGCCGCGAGCCGAGTTTCGTCCAGACCGCCGCGATCACCGGCGCGAACAGGATGATGAACACCGGGTTGATCGAGTTGACCCACGCCACCGGCATCTCCCAGCCGAAGATCGTCCGGTTCAGGCGTTCGTCGGTGTAGGCCGCGACCACGGTGAACTGCTGCTGGTACAGCGAGAAGAACGCGGCGCTCGCGATGAACATCGGGATGAACGAGTACACCCGGCTGCGTTCGTCGGCGGTGATCTTCTTGCTGCTGATGATCACCACGAAGTAGATCACCGAGATGACCGCGACGGCCCAGACGACGACGTCGACCAGGTTCGCCGGGTTGATCACGCCGAAGACCACGAGCAGCACGATCGCGGCGACACCTGCCGCGGTGCCACCGAAGACCAGCGGTCGCTGCGACGCGGGCAGCGGGTTGGGGACCTCGCTCGCCTTCTCGCCGAGGTTCTTGCGGCCGATCGTGTACTGGATCAGGCCGAGCGCCATACCGAACGCGGCGAGCCCGAAGCCGACGTGGAAACCGATCTCGCTCTGCGCGAGCCCGGTCAGCAGCGGGCCGACGAAGCCACCGACGTTCACGCCCATGTAGAAGATCGTGAAGCCGCCGTCACGTCGCTCGTCGCCTGGCGCGTACAGCGTCCCGACGATGGCGGTGGCGTTGGACTTCAGCCCGCCGCTGCCGACGGCCACGCAGACGAGACCGACACCGATACCGGCCAGACCGGGCAGGACGGCGAGGCTGATGTGGCCGATCATGATCAGGATCGCGCTGTAGAACAGCGTGCGTTCCGAGCCGAGCACCCGGTCCGCGACCCAGGCGCCGATCACCGCCGACAGGTAGACCATGCCGCCGTACGCGCCGACGATGCCGAGCGCGGAGGCCTTCGGCAGCGCCAGGCCGCCCTGGCTGACTTCGTAGTAGAGGTAGATCGGGAGGATGCCGAGCATCCCGTAGAACGAGAAACGCTCCCACATCTCGACGCCGAAGAGGTTCGCGAGCCCTCGTGGGTGCCCGAAAAACCTCGTGTCCCGCTGGACCTCGGTAGAGGTACTCACCATGCCGTCCTTAGTGAAGACATCGTTGTCGGTTTCCGGTTGACATGCTAGAAGCCCACTATGTGGACGGGACACCGACGTCCGCATGATCTCTGTGGCAGCTGTCATGAAGGCGGGATTTCCGCAGCTTGAGGCATTAAAATCGCGTCAAGGTGCGCCGGGAAGTCTGGTCGGCAACAGTATTCGTCGTTGCCGAAACCCGGAGGATGCCTTGTCCGGCCCCACCCGCCCCGCGAAAGCCGTCGCAGAGTTCACCCGCTACCTGCGCACGGAGACGACCGGCGGGATGATCCTGCTCGGCGCCACCGCGATCGCCCTCATTTGGGCCAATTCGCCCATCGACGACCTTTATCGCGCGATCCGCGATTTCCGGCTGGGCCCCGAATTCCTCCACCTGAATCTGACGATCGGCGACTGGGCGAAGGACGGCCTGCTCGCGTTGTTCTTCTTCGTCGCCGGGCTCGAACTCAAACGCGAACTCGTGGTCGGTGAACTTTCGCGGTTCAAGCAGGCGATCCTGCCGGTGGTCGCCGCGATCGGCGGCATGGTCGTCCCGGCGCTGGTCGCGCTCGCGGTCGGCTGGGGAGCGCCGGGCATCGAACGCGCGTGGGCCATCCCGGTCGCCACGGACATCGCCTTCGCGCTGGGCGTCCTGGCTCTGACCGCGTCGAACCTGCCGAGCAGCGCCCGTGTCTTCCTGCTCTCGCTCGCGGTGGTGGACGACCTCGGCGCGATCCTCGTCATCGCGATCCTGTTCACCGCGAAATTCGACCTCGTCGCCGCGGGCGTCGCCGTCGTCGCGCTCGCGCTGTACGCCTACCTGCAGAAACGCCGCGTCCGCAGCGCCTGGATCTACGTGCCGCTGGCCTTGATCACCTGGATCGCGGTGCACTCGGCCGGCATCCACGCCACCATCGCCGGTGTCGCGCTCGGCCTGCTCACCCGCGTCCGCGCCGACGAGGGCGAGGAGCACGCGCCCGCGATCCGGCTCGAACACCGGTTGCAGCCGTGGTCGGCCGCGGTCGCGGTGCCGTTGTTCGCGCTGTTCGCGGCCGGGATCACAGTGGACAGCGAATCGCTCAGCGCGGTGTTCACCACGGCGTTGCCGCTGGCCGTGCTGATCGGGCTGGTCGGCGGGAAGCTGCTCGGGATCTTCGGTGCCAGCCTGCTCGCGGTGAAGTTCAAACTCGCGGAGAAACCCAGGGGTATGGGCTGGCGTGACATCGGGGCACTGTCGATGCTCGGCGGCGTCGGGTTCACCGTCAGCCTGCTGATCGCCGATCTCGCGCTCGACGGCGAAGCCGTGGACCAAGCCAAGATGGCGGTCTTGATCGCCTCGGCGGTCGCCTCTCTGGCGGGCGCCGGGATGCTGCTGCACCGCAGCCGCGTGCACGCGCGCGAGGATTGAGAACGCGACACTCGCCGGTCCGTCGCGCCCGTGATCGGGGCACGTGGCACGATGGCCGGTGTGAGCAGCCCCAAGCACGAACGTACCGGCCCCGACGGCGTGGGGGCCGTGCCCTACCTCCCCCTGTCGAGCGATGACGACGTGGTAGCGAGCGAGCAGTCCCTCGGGAAACTCGTCGGCGATGCCACACAGCACGTCTCGACGCTGATCCGCGCCGAGGTCGAGCTGGCCAAATCCGAAGTCGTCGCGGAGGCGAAGAAGGGCCTCAAGGGCGCCATCTTCTTCCTGGTCGCGCTGGTCATCGGCCTGTACAGCTCGTTCTTCTTCTTTTTCTTCCTCGGCGAACTGCTGTCGGAGTGGCTGATGCGCTGGGCGGCGTTCGCGATCGTGTTCGGGCTGATGCTCGTCGCGACGGCGGCCGCGGGCTTCCTCGGCTATCGCAAGGTGAAGAAGATCAAGGCGCCGGAGCGCACGATCAACAGCTTCAAGGACACCGCCGCCGCGTTCAAGCCGCGTCATGACGACGCGCCCGCGAACCGCGACTGAGAAGTTTTCGAGTCGGTGCAGGCGACACCGGATCCGTCGATCGTCCGGATCGACGGTCCGTGGACCCATCGTGACGTCTCGGCGAACGGCATCCGGCTGCACGTCGCCGAACTCGGTGACGGGCCGGTGGTCCTGCTGTTGCACGGGTTCGCCGAGTTCTGGTGGACCTGGCATCACCAGCTGAAGGCGCTCGCCGACGCCGGTTTCCGCGCGGTCGCGGTCGATCTGCGCGGGTACGGCGACTCGGACAAACCCCCGCGCGGCTACGACGCCTGGACTCTCGCGGGCGACGTCGGCGGGCTGATCAAGTCGCTCGGCGCGCGCAAGGCCCATCTCGTCGGGCATGCCTGGGGCGGCATGCTCGCGTGGACGGTCGGCGCGCTGCACCCGCGGCTGGTGTCGTCGGTCAGCGTGCTGGGCGGCGCGCATCCGCTGGCGTTGCGCCGGTCCATCCGGCGGCCGGGGCAGTTGCGCGCTTCGGGACATCTGTTCCGCTTCCAGGTGCCGATGGCGCCGGAAAAGTGGCTGGTCAAGGACGACGCGCTCGCCGTCGAGGAACTCTTCCACGCCTGGTCCGGTCCACAGTGGACGGACACACCGGACTTCTCCGAGACCGTGCGCGCGTTCCGGCAGGCGATGCTCGTGCAGGGGGTGCCGCACAGCGCGCTCGAGTACTACCGATGGGCGTTCCGCGCACAGTTCCGCGGCGAAGGACGCCGATTCAGCGAAGCACTGCGAGGCCGCTTCGCTCCCCGTGTGCTGCAGCTACACGGCGAGGAGGATCGGTGCGTCCTGCCCGACACCGCGGCGGCGTCACGTCGCTGGGCCCCGGACGCCCGCCTCGAGCGCTGGCCCGGGATCGGGCACTTCCCGCATCTGGAGGCCCCGGAGCGCACGTCGGCCGCGCTGCTGGACTTCTTCCGTATCTTGGAAACATGACCGAGCGCAAACCGACGGGCGTGTCGTTCGAGTCCTGGGTGGACCGGCAGATCAGCGCCGCGGAGGCGAAGGGCGAGTTCGACGACCTGCCCGGCGCGGGGAAGCCGCTGCCGAAAACGGACGGCAAGGACACCGCGCTGGCCTGGGTGGTGAACAAGGTGCGCGCCGAAGGGCACGACGTCTCGGCGCTCCTGCCGCCGTCGCTGGCGATCGCGAAGGAGCTGGACGACCTGCCGGACACCTTGGCGAAGGTGCGCCGGGAGGCACGGGTGCGGGAGATCGTCGAGGACCTGAACGAACGGATCCGCGCCGAGCACCGGCGTCCGGCCGGAGGTCCGGTGCTGCGGGCACGGCCGCTGGACGTGGACGAGACCGTCGCTTCGTGGCGCGAAGGCCTCTCTCCGAACGCCTGACCAGCCCCTCGCGCGTGCAATGAAAGGTCCTTTCCTTGCAAATTTCGCAAGGAAAGGACCTTTCATTGCACCGGCGAGCGAGTGAGTGGGCTAGTTGGCGCAGGGCCCCGTCGACGTGTTCGCGCTCAGCGCGGGAGCCGTCTCCACCACCGGCCGCACCTGCTCCGACGTCAGCGTGAAGCCGGTCTCCGGATCCTCGACGGCCGCGCCGAAGACGACTCCGATGACCTCGCCTTCGGGGTTGATCATCGGCCCGCCCGAGTTACCGCTGCGCACCTGCCCGCGCACGGTGAACACGTCCCGCTGCACGGTGTTGGCCTCGTAGATGTCCGGTCCGCGCAGGTTGATCCGGCCGCGCACTCTGGCGGGCGTCGCGGTGTACGGGCCGTCGAGCGGGTAGCCGAGCACGATCGCGTTGTCGCCGGCCCGCGCGACCCGCGGCGTGAACGGCAGCACCGGCGCCTGGAGCCTCGGCACCGCGAGCACGGCCACGTCGGCCTCGGGGTCGAAGTAGACGACCCTGGCCGGGAACTTGCCCGAAGTCGATTCGATGGCGACCTCGTCGGTCCCCGCGACGACGTGCGCGTTCGTCATCACGCGCTGCGGCGCGACGACGAATCCGCTGCCTTCCAGCGCCCGCGAGCACGAAGTCGCGTTGCCGCGGATCTTCACGACACTGCGGTGCACCTGTTTGACGATCGCGCTCGCCTGCAGCGCGGTGTCCGGCGGGCTGGTGTCCTGGACGTTCGGCTTCTGGAACGGGTCCACAATGGACGGGAAGCCGGACGCGTCCAGCAGTTTGCGCAGTTCGCTCGGAAAGCCCTGCGCCGCTTCCGGCATCACGTCGTTGACGCCGCCCAGCACCACCGAGCTGTTGATCGACTTCGCCAGCCCTGGCACACCCGAGACGGCCGTCAGTGGCGTCGCGATCAACCACGCGACCACGAACACCACGGCGGCCTGCACCACCGCGCCGAGCGTCTTGTCGACACCGGAAAGCTTGTCCGGGTTGATCTTCTGCCGCAGCTTCCGGCCTGCCCAGACACCGAGGGTCTCGCCGAGCGCGACCAGGAACACCACGGTGGCCACCGCGAAGGCGACCTTCGCCGCCGGATGCTGGAAGAGTTCGACGACCAGCGGCGCGATCTTGATCCCCGCGAGCGCTCCGAGCACCACCCCGACCAGCGAGGGGAGGGCGATGATCACCCCCTGGAACGCGCCGGACACGCCCGCCAGCAGCGCGAGGAGGATCACCAGTACGTCGACCCAGTTCACCGGCGCCTACTCCTTCTCCGGCACTTGCCGCCCGTCGACCCGCGCCTGATGTTCGGCCAACGCTACGTCAAGCTCCCGGACATCGCCGTGGTCCCAGTCCCGTTCCCAGCCGCCGAGCGACAACGTCATCGCCAGCAGGCCGCCCGTGAACCCCCAGACGAACATCCCGCCGACGTCGAACGCGGGCCCCTTCCAGTCGTAACCCTCGCGTTTGACCTGGAACCGGTTGGCCGGGTCGGTGAGCTCGGCGATCGGCACCCTGGCCACCGCCGCGGTCTCGCCGGGATCGACCGCGTGCACCGGCGACGGTGTCCGCCAGTAGGCGAGCACCGGCGTCACGGCGAAGCTCGACACCGGCACGAACAGTTCCGGGAAGACCGCCATGGGCAGCACGCCGGAGGGTTCGACGCCGGTCTCCTCCTCCGCCTCGCGCAACGCGGTGCCGACCGGCCCACCGTCATCCGGCTCGGCGCCCCCGCCCGGGAAGCTGACCTGCCCGGCGTGCGAGCCGAGTGTGTCGGCGCGGCGCTGGAGCAGGACGTCGGGCCCCCGCGGGCCCTCGCCGAAGAGCATCAGGACGGACGCGGACCGGTAGGTCGCGTCCCTCGGCACGCTGAACCGGCTGAACGCGTCCGCGCCGACCTCGCCGCTGATCTTGACCAGCGGCTGCAACCAGGCGGGCACGTCCTCCGGGTCCACGAGGGGGCCGGTCATGGTGTCCCTTCCACAGCGGCGCGCACCTGGTCAGTGTTCAGGAAGACGCGTGGGTTCTCGATGAGCCGGACGTCGCCACCCGCCGTGACCAGGTACGTCGCGGGGAGGGAGGAAGGGACCTTCAGTGCCGTCCGCACCGGCCCCGACTGACCGTCACCGTCGAACACCGACGGCAACCGGACACCCAGTTCGCTCAGCATCGCGAGCCCGTCGGCCCCGGAGCTCGCGACCTGGACGAGGAGCACGCGCGCGGCACCGGGCAGCGCGGCGTACTGCTGGAGCAACGGCAGTTCGGCGCGGCACGGCTCGCACCACGACGCCCACAGGTTGACCAGTACGGGACCACCCGAGACCACCTTGGCGAGGTCGACCCGCGAGCCGTCGCCGAGGCATTCGACATCGACTCCGCGCAGCTTCGCCACTTCGCCCGGCCCAGGCGGCGGACAGGGGGCGAGCGCGGCCTTCGCCCGCGCGGCCGTGAGATCCCCCGACGTCTTGGCGGGCGCCTGGCCGTCACGCGTCGTGAGCAGCGCGACGATCAGGGCCACCACCAGCACGGCGGCCCCGAGGGCCAGTTTGGTGACCCTGGTCACCGGACGGCCGCCAGTTCCAGGATGTGCTCGCGTTCTTCGCCCTTGACCAGCTTCGCGGCCTCTTCGAACCCCGTCGGGCCGATTCCGTACGAGGGGCACATCTTGGCCAGCGGGCAGGCGCCACAGGCGGGTTTACGGGCGTGGCACACGCGGCGGCCGTGGAAGATCGTCCGGTGTGAGAGGAGCGTCCACTCCTTGCGCGGGATCAGCTCGCCGACGGCGTGCTCGACCTTGACCGGGTCCTCCTCCTCGGTCCAGCCCCAGCGGCGGACGAGACGGCCGAAATGGGTGTCGACGGTGATCCCGGGAACCCCGAAGGCGTCGCCGAGCACGACGTTGGCCGTCTTGCGGCCGACACCCGGCAGCGTGACGAGGTCCTTCAGCTTGCCGGGCACTTCGCCGTTGTAGCGCTCCACCAGCGCCGCGCCCAGGCCCATCAGCGAGTTCGCCTTCGCACGGAAGAACCCCGTCGGCCGGAGGTACTCCTCGAGTTCGGCGCGGTCGGCGCCGGCGTAATCGGCGGCCGTCCGGTAGCGGGCGAAGAGCGCGGGCGTGACCTGGTTCACGCGGACGTCGGTGGTCTGCGCCGAAAGCACGACCGCGACCAGCAATTCGAGCGGAGTGGTGAAGTCAAGCTCACAGTGCGCGTCCGGGAACTCGTCGTCGAGGCAACGCTTCATCCGCCTGGCGCGTCTCACCAACGCGAGCCGGCTTTCACCCTTGCCCCCCGCACGGGGGGCATTGGTGGGGGCAGGAGGCACCCCGATAGCCTACGGGCGCCATCGGACGAGCCAGTGGGAGCACCCGCCGGTCGACGGCCGACACGCCAGAGCACCACCTCGGCGCTTCGATCGAGGACGCCATGAGCGAGGATCTGGAGTAATGCACAACTTTTCGGAATTCCCTGGGCAGGGCTCATGACCGTCTGGTTCGTCATCCTGGTGCCCCTGGTGATCATGTTCTTCGCGCTGTTCATGGAACGCGTGGAGACCAGGCTCAAGCACGTCGCGGTGCAGGAGAACGAGGTCGAGGAGTTCCTCGAGCAGGCTCAGCCCAACGAGGTCAGGGCCCTTTACGGGCACGGCATCGGGCGCGCGCTCGAGCTTTTCCGGCTGCGCAGGCTGGGCGGGAAGGCGGCCAGGCTTCGCGCGCGACGCGTGCGGAGTTAGGCTCCACGTTCGAGCGAGATCGTTCCCGGGCCGCGCGCACGTTCGGCGTGCCGACGAGCGATCTCGCGCGCACGACCTAGACTGACGCGAAAAGTGATCGACGACACGGTCCTCGGCAGGATGAGGATCGACGTCGTATCTCGATGAGGAGGCACCCGAGGTGGACGAAACCCTGGCCCGAGCGGGCATTTTCCAGGGTGTTGAGCCGGCAGCCGCCGAGGCGCTGGCACAGACCTTGGAATCCGTGGAGTTCCCTCGCGGGCATGTCATCTTCAACGAGGGTGAACCCGGCGACAAGCTTTACATCATCCAGTCCGGCAAGGTGAAGATCGGCCGCAAGTCACCCGACGGCCGGGAGAACCTGCTGGGCATCTTCGGCCCGTCCGACATGTTCGGCGAGCTGTCCATTTTCGACCCCGGCCCGCGGACGTCCAGCGCGACGACCGTGACCGAGGTCCGTGCGGTGACGATGGACCGCCCGGCGCTGCGGCAGTGGATCTCCACCCGCCCGGAGATCGCCGAGCAGCTACTGCGCGTGGTCGCCCGTAGGCTGCGCCGGACGAACAACATGGTCGCCGAGCTGATCTTCACCGACGTCCCCGGACGCGTGGCGCGTGCGCTGCTGCAGCTGGCGCAGCGCTTCGGCAGCCAGGAGGCCGGTCTGCTGCGGGTCACGCACGACCTGACGCAGGAAGAGATCGCCCAGTACGTCGGCGCTTCGCGCGAGACCGTCAACAAGGCTCTCGCCGACTTCGCGCACCGCGGCTGGCTGCGGCTCGAAGGCAAGAGCGTGCTGATCCTGGACCCGGAGCGCCTGGCCCGCCGCGCCCGCTAGGACCCCGCTTCACGTGCAATGAAGGGGCCTTTCATCGCAAATTTCGCGATGAAAGGCCCCTTCATTGCGCCTGGTGCCGAACACAACGAAGAGCCGGGCGCCACCCCCGACGTGGCGCACCGGCTCTTCGCTGTGCGCGGATCATCCCCCGACGATCCGCGCTCCCCGCCCTCCGGAACAAGGCCCCGACCCGTACGCCGGAGGGAGCTGGAGACTGTGTGATTGTCGTACAACCATCCACGGCCGTCGGCCGTGAACTCAAGTTCTTTCACTCTCAAGGACGCCAAACGCGTCGATTTGTTGCCCCGAATGACCCAGAATCGACCGACTGTTACCTGATCGTGACGAACCAGGGCGATTCAAGGTCCGTAATACCCGAATCCGGTGGTGACCAAACTTACCGCCGCAGATCTGGTACTAGCGTACCAAAGTAGTTCATACTGGTACGCGTGTCCCAGTCTGTGTCCGCTTCCGCCGAGAGCCACCGCACCTCCCTCGCCGACTACCGAGCCGCGCTGACCGCGCCCGGATCCCGCGGGGCGGTGATCGCGTCCCTGCTCGCCCGCCTGCCGATCGCGATGATCGGCATCTCCGCACTGCTCTACGTCCAGCGCGAGACGGGCTCCTTCGCCGCGGCCGGGCTGGTGTCGGCCGGGTCGCTGGTGGGCGTCTCCGTGGGCGCGGTCGTGCAGGGACGGCTCATCGACCGCTTCGGGCCGACAAGGCCGCTGCTGACCACCACGGTGTTTTTCGCGCTGGCGATGACCGCGCTGGTGCTCGCGATCGAGGCGCACGCGCCGACTCTCGTGCTGGTCCCGCTCGCCTTCGGCACCGGGATCACGGAACCGATGGTCGGTTCGGCCTCGCGCGCGCTGTGGACACGGCTGCTGCCCGCCGGGCCGACGCGGAACGCCGCGTTCTCCTACGAGGCCATCAGCATGGAGGTCTTCTTCATCCTCGGACCCGGGTTCGCGGGGCTGCTGATCGCCGCGCCGTGGGCGGGCACCGGGATCGTGACCGGCTCGCTGACCATGATCGCGGGCGCGGTGCTGTTCGCGCTGAGCCCGACCGTGCGCGCCTGGGGTCCGTCGCCTTCGTCGGGCGGCAAACTGCTCGGCGCGCTGGCCAGCCCCGGAATGCGCACGCTCGCGGTCGCCGCGCTGGGCTTCGGTGCCGTGATCGGATTCGTCGAGGTCGCCGTCCCGGCGGCCGCCACCGAGGCGGGGAACACCTCCATCGGCGGCCTGCTGCTCTCGGCCTGGTCGGTCAGTTCGGTCGCGTTCGGGGTCGCGTACAGCCTGCGCCCATGGCCACGTCAGATGGGCTTGCGGCTGCCGGTGCTGCTGGCCGGATTCGGCGCGCTGGTGGCGCTGCTCGCGCTGCCCGGCTCGCTCTGGGGCCTCGCGCTCGCCATGCTCGCCGCGGGCGCGCTCATCACGCCGCAGTCGACGACGCATTCGGCGGCCATCGAGATCGCCGCGCCGAAGGGCACGGCGGCCGAGGCGTTCGGCTGGGTGCTCACCGCGGTGACCCTCGGTCTCGCGTTCGGGCAGTCGATCAGCGGCTACCTCGTCGAGCACGCCGGGCACGAAGCGGCGTTCCTCGCCGCCGGCGGTGTCGGGTTCGCGCTCGCCGCGGTGGTGTGGCTGCTGCGCGGCACCTTCCGCCCGCAGCCGGCCGGAGCCGTCGCCGAGGCCCCCGAACTTGTCGGTGCCGCCCGCTAGCTTGCGGGCATGGACCTGACTGCCGCCACCCGCTCCCTCTCGTCCGCCGTTTCCGCCGCCGCCCGGCTGCTCACGGCCCGCTCCGGCCTGCTCCTGCGCGCCGGGAAGGATGGGCTGACCGTCTGCGGCAGCGACGGTGAACGGGCGGTCCGCCTGACCAGTGACGCCATGGTCCACACCGACGGCGAGGTCCTCGTCCCGGCCGGGCCGCTCGCGGAAACGCTGCGGATGCTCGAAGACGACCTGGTACGCCTGGTCGTCGAGGGTTCGCGGCTGGCCGTGCGGGTCGAGGGCGGCCGTTACGCGCTTCCGCTGCTGAGCCGCGAACTGAACCTCCCGGACATGCCGCCCAAAGTGTCCGAAGTGGACGGTCACGCACTGGTGACCGCGTTGCGCACCGTCGCGGGCACGGCGGCCAAGGACGACGCGCTGCCCATGTTCACCGGTGTCCGCGTGCAGAGCTTCAGCCGCGAGCTGCGGCTGACGGCGTCCGACCGGTACCGGATGGCCGTGGCCACCCTTCCGCTGCGGTCCGAAGGCGAGCCGATCGACGCGCTTGTCCCGGCAGGCCTGCTCGCGGAGACGGGGAAGCAGGCACGCGGCGTCGTCGGCCTGCACGGCGACAAGACCCGCTTCGGGCTGAGCTGGGCGGGAGTCACCGTCACCACCGCCGTACTCGACGCGGGATTCCTGTCGGAGAAGCTGATCGACTCGTCCACTGTGGATACAACGGTCGAGGTCGCCGCCGACGCGCTGGCCGCCGCCGTGCGCCGGGTTGGTGTCTACGCGGACGATCGCCGGGTGCTGACGCTGGAGGTCGGCGACTCACATCTGCGGCTGGCCAGCTCGAAGCAGGACACCGGGGAGGCCGAGGAGACGTTGAAGGCCGAGGTTTCGGGCGGCCGGACGTCACCGTCGTTCCAGGCGCGCTACCTGCTGGACGCGCTGCAGGGTTTCGCCGGGGAACGGGTGCGGCTCGAGATCCAGCCCGGGATGCGGGCCTGCGTCATCCGGGCGGTGGAGCCTGGCGATGTGGAGCTGACGTACTACGTGATGCCGATGCTGGCGCGCTGACACTGTCCACAAGGGACCTATGCCGCAACGCCACCTCGGCGCCCCAAACTCGACGCGGTCACCCCTGCCGAACGCCATGAAAGGTCCTTTCCTTGCGAATTTTGCAAGGAAAGGACCTTTCATGGCATTTGGCGACCTAGGCGGACGCGGCCTTCACGGCGGCCTCGATCTCACCGAACGAAGGATTCACCATCGCCTTCGAGCCCACGAAGACCGTCGGCACGACCTCGTTCCCGTTCGCCACCGAACGCACCCGCGCGGCGGCGTCCGGGTCCTCCCAGATGTTGACCCGCTTCACCTTGAAGCCGCTCTTCGACAGCGGCCGTTCCAGCGCGGCGCAGAACCCGCATCCGGGGCGCCAGTAGAACTCGACCTCGACGTCACTCATTCGCCGTCCTCCGACCTCAGGTAGTCCAACTGTGCCTGCACACTCCACTCCGCGGGCGCCCACAGAGCCTTGTCGACGTCGGCGTAGACGACCTCGACCACCTGGCGCGGGGTGGCGTCCGCGCCGAGCTTCTCCAGTGCCGAACGCACCTGGTCCAGCCGTTCTTCCCGGTGTGCCAGGTATTCGCGCGCGGTCGCGGCCAGGTCGGGCAGTTCGGGGCCGTGCCCCGGCAGACCGGTGGTGCCGCCGGGCAGGCCGATGAGTTTCCGCAGCGAGCGCAGGTAGTCGCCGAGGTCGTGCAGCACGGTGGTGCCGCGGCCGAGGATGGTGTCACCGGTCAGGATCTGCCCGTCGGACACCAAGCAGATCGAGTCGCCGGTGTGGCCGGGCGTGTGCAGCACCGACAGCCGGAGACCGGCGGCCTCGATCACCTCACCGTCAACAAGGGACTTCCCGCCGACGCAGAGCGACTCGTCGAAGGCCCGCACCGGGGCGCCGACGCGCTCGGCGAACCAGGGCGCGCCCTCGGCGTGGTCGGGGTGGTGGTGGGTCAGGACGATCAGCGCGACGGCGCCGGTTTCCGCCAGCAGCGTCAGATGTTCGATGTCCTCGTGCCCGGGGTCGACGACCACGGAACCGGCCGCACCCGGTCCGCGCAGCACCCAGGAATTGGTGCCCTCCAAGGTCATCGACGACGGGTTGTGCTCCAGCAGCACGGAAGCCGTCGGCGTCACCTGGCGCAGCACGCCGTACGCGGGGGCGCTCATGCCGGGTCCAGGACGACGCGGACCTTGTCGCCTTCGCGCACCAGCGTCGGCATGATCTTCGAAATCTCGCGCTCGACGGCCTGCGCCGCGGCCGCCGAGTCGAATTCGCCCAGTTCCGCGAGCGTGATCCAGGTCGGTGGCATGAGCATGCGGCGCCCTTCCTTGGCATCGGCGATGGCCTCGGCGGGCCGCTGCCAGCCGGAGCTGACGGCCTCGGAGGTGGCGCCGTCCGCCTCCTGTCCCTCGGGCAGCACGGCGACGAAGAAGCAGGTGTCGTAGCGGCGCGGTTCCTGCGGCGGGGTGACCCAGTTCGCCCACGGGCGCAGGAGATCCGCGCGCAGCGTCAGGCCGTTGGCTTCGAGGAACGCGGCGAGTGAGAGTTCCCGGGAGATCAGCTTCGCGCGGGCGCCGTGGTAGGGCGTCGTGTCGGTGACGACGGTGTCCCCGAGGCTCGCGAGCAGCACGCCCGACTCCTCGAACGTCTCCCGCACGGCCGCGCACACCAGGGCGCGGGCGAGCGATTCGTCGCAGCCGAAGCGTTCAGCCCACCACGCCGGCTCCGGGCCCGCCCAGCTGACGGAGGTGTCGACATCGCGGGAATCCACGCCACCGCCGGGGAAGACGGTCATCCCGCCGGCGAACGGCATGCCCTTCACCCGGTGCTGCAGGAAGACCTCGACGCCGTCGGCGCTGTCCCGGAGGAGGATCACGGTCGCCGCGTCCTTGGGCGTCACGGGCTCGCCGTCGGCGTTGGCGCGGGTGCCCACCCCGGCCCCCACCGGGATGTCGAATGTCAGTTCTTCAGCCACCCTCGCAACCTAACATCGCAATTCGTCCTCTGGATGCGGTAGTTGCGCGTGCAACCACCGCATCCAGAGGACGAAATGCTCAGAACATGTCAGGAAGACCAGCCGCTGCTGCGCGAAGCACCGTTCAGCCGGATCTTCGCCGCTTCGGCGCGCTCCCGTTCGGCGAGCTCGGCGTGCAGCTCGCGCAGGAGCGCGCGGTCGCGCTCGCTCAGGCTGGGGTCGTCGAGGTCGAGAGCGGGCAGCTCGACGACCTCGTGCATGCTCGGCTTGCCCGTGGCGATCTCGCGGCCCTTTTCGGGGTCCTCCTTGAGCGCCTGGCGCAGCTGCGCCACCTCGGCGGGCGTCAGGTCGGCCGTGCGCTCGGCGCGGGTCTCCGCCCGCGACTTGCGCGGCGGTGCCGACTCCGACGAAGACGAGGACGACGGCGTCGCCGAGGGCGCCTGCTGCACGATCGGCACCACCGGCGCGATCGGCTCGACCGGTTCGTGAGTACTGCTGCTGACCGGCCGCAGCCCGTGCCTGCTCGGCTGCTCCTTGACCGGCTCGGGAGCCGGGCTGGGAGCGGGCGGCGGGGTCACCGGCTCGGACCGAAAGTCACTGGAGTGAGTACTCCCGGTGACCCAGACAGGACTCGCGGCCGACGACGCGGCCTGGTGGTACGCGGACCGCGCGACGCCGGGCCCCGCGACCTCGACGACCGAACGGATCCCCGCGCGGCGAAGCGCGGTGTCCACGCGGAACGCGACCGCGGGCGGGTTGCCCTCCGGGCCGATCTCGACCAGGACCACCCGCTGCGGCAGCGCGCCGGGCACGCTGCCCGCCGGCGTGTTCCGCCACACCGCGTGCACCGACCGGACGTCCGGCAGCACCTGCAGGGTGCGGTCGAGCGCCTCGGCGAGGCCGAATTCGGGCTGGTTCTCGCCGGTGAACCGGTGGGTGAGCACCGGCTCGTCCTCCTCGACGACCAGCAGGTCGTTCGCCAGGGTGGCGTCGGACCTGCTCATCTCGAGGACGAGCGCGAGTTCACGCTGTTCGGCCGAGCTCACCGGGATCTTCCCCGCGATCAGGGTGCCGGTGGTGAGCTCCACCGCTTCGTCGATGTGCGCACGCGCGATCAGCTCACGCGCTTCGGTCAAAGCACTGTCGTCGATCCGACCCGCCAGGGCCAGTAACAGGTTGTGCAGGCGCAGGGGCACCGAGAACCCGTCCATGGGCGGGCCGTCGTGGACCTCCACCATTGCTCTGCTCCCTCCCGGCTCGCCTGGTGGAGCGAGCGTTAAGCGGCGACCAGCCGACTTCCGGTGTCCACCGCGCCCACACAGACCAGCTCGGAGTTGGCGAGCGCGGTGCGGTGATAGCCGGTGAGGTCGATGCTCGGCGGGAGAACCTCGACGCCGGGCTCCTCGTCACCGAGCACGCGCAGGACGCGCTGCAGCTCGCCGGTCAGCCTCGGCAGGCCGTTCGTCGCCGTGACCAGGAGGACTCGTTTCGCCCCACCCTCGCCGACCACACCGAGGTGTCGCCAGCTTTGCCGCACTTCACCCACATCCGGCCGTCCCCGCAACGTCGCGTGGATCAATACGGACACAGAGTCGACGGAGTTCACCCATTCGGGCGCACTCTGCGTGAATGTGTACCTGGTCTCGGTGACGTCGTCTACCCCCAGGGTGGAACTCACCTGATGCCAGTCGGCTCCGTGCGGGATGAGTCCGGCGACTAGCAGGCGATACTCCGTCTGATCCAGGTCGATCCTGTGCTTAAGCAAAGACCTGGGCAGGGTGCGCGCGAGCGTGCCCATCGCGCCCTCGCCCAGCCAGTCACGGAACCGCCACAAGAGCTGGTCCGGCAGCCGTCCGGCCAGCCGGAGCAGGAGCTCGTGCGAGGACCGTTCGATGTCCGGGTCCATCACTTCACCTCCACGATCAGTTCGATCTCGACCGGCGCCCCGATCGGCAGCTCGGCGACCCCGACGGCCGAGCGGGCGTGGATACCCGCCTCGCCGAAGATCTCGCCGAGCAGCTCGGACGCCCCGTTGATCACCGCGGGCTGACCGGTGAAGCCCTCCGCGGACGCCACGAACCCGACGACCTTGACCACCCGCACGACGTTGTCGATGCCGACGACCGAGTCGACCGCGGCGAGGGCGTTGAGGATCGACGTCCGCGCGTACTGCTTCGCCTCTTCGGGGCTGACCTCGGCGCCGACCTTGCCGGTCGCTTCGAGCTCACCGGAGACGAAGGGCAGCTGCCCGGCCGTGTAGACGTGCGAACCCGTGCGGACGGCGGGCACGTAAGCCGCCAGCGGGGCGGCGACGGCTGGCAGCTCGATACCGAGCTCGGCGAGTCGATCGCTCCAGGTCATGACTTCAATCCCTCAGTTCTTCGCTCGTTTGAGGTAGGCGACGTGCTGCTCGCCGGTCGGGTTCGGGAGCACGGTGACGAGCTCCCAGCCGTCCTCACCCCACTGGTCGAGGATCTGCTTGGTGGCGTGGATCAACAGGGGGACGGTCGCGTACTCCCACTTGGTGGCGCTCATGCCCGGGAGCGTAGCCAAACCGGCAAGCGCGCCCGACACACATGCGGAAAACCCTCTCGCGACCGGTTCGCCGAATTCCCGCCGATGTGTTTCACTTCACACCTACTCGGGAGTAGATAGGACGCCGACATGCGGACGACGAAGTCCCTCGCCGCCACCTTCCTGGCCGCGGCCCTTGCCCTGATCTGCGCTTCACCGGCGAACGCCGCCGAGGAACTCCCCGTCCCGTGGACCCTCGCCGCGGCACTGCCCGCGCAGGCGGCGAATCCCGGCGGCCCGCCGCCCGGCTCGAACGACTTCGGCTGCCGTCCGGGCGAGGCCCACCCGAATCCGGTGGTGCTCACCCACGGCCTGAGCGCCAACCAGACGGTGAACTGGCAGACGTTCGCCCCACTGCTCAAGAACAACGGGTACTGCGTCTTCTCCCTGACCTACGGGGTCCCCGGGAAGCCGCTGCCGGTCTACCAGCCCGGCGGCCTCCTGCCGATGGAGCAGAGCGCGAAGGAGCTTTCGGCGTTCGTCGACAAGGTGCTCGGCGCGACCGGCGCGGCCAAGGTGGACCTCCTCGGGCATTCCGAAGGCACGCTGATGCCTTCCTATTACGTGAAGTTCCTCGGCGGGGCGTCCAAAGTGGACAAGTACGTCAGCCTGACCCCGCTCTGGGACGGCACGACCCTGTTCGGCGCCTCGCGTCTCTACGCGCTTTCCGGCGCGCTGGGGCTCGCGACCGGCTTCAACGGCATCCTCGACCCGCTCTGCGGCTCCTGCCGCCAGTTCCTGCGCGGCTCGGAATTCCTCACGAAGCTGCGGTCGGGCAACGGCGTCTTCCAGCCGGGCGTGACCTACACGAACATCATGACCCGGTACGACGAGGCCGTCGTCCCGTACACGAGCGGGATGGGCAAGGGGCCGAACGTGAAGAACATCGTGCTTCAGGACAGTTGCGTGCTGGACCTGGCCGAGCACGCCGGGGTCGCCGCCGACCGCAACGCGGCCGGGCATGTCCTCAACGCGCTGGACCCGGCGCACGCGAAGCCGGTCCCCTGCGTGCCCGCGACCCCCATCGGGAGCTGACCGACCTGGCGTGCTCGAATCCCGAACTCGCGTGCTTGAAGACGGAACTCACGTGCTTGAGGGCGGAACTCGCGTGATCCGTCTTCAAGCACGCGAGTTCCGGGCTCAAGCACGCGAGTTCGGTGCCCGAGCACGCGTGTGACGCGCACTAGGCTGGGCCCGTGGAGACCTGGCGTGTGGTCGCGACCGTCCTGCTCGCCGCGGCCGGGCTGCCGCTGGTGCTGGTCCTGATGGCGAAGGCACGGGACCGCACGGACCGCTCGGCGACGGTCGCGATCACCGGCGCGGTGGCCTTCGTGGCCCTCCTGCTGCTCGGTGTGGTGATGCTCACGGTCCTACCCGGCGCTCTGACCTGGGGCGTCGTCGCGGTGGTCGTGGCCGCGCTCGGCGTCATGATGCTGGCGAGCTGACCGCTCAATTAGGGTGGGACCGGTGAGCACACCCCTTGCCGGCTGGACCGACGAACTCGCGAGAGCCAGGCTGCATTTCGTCACCGGTAAGGGCGGGACGGGCAAGACAACGCTCGCCGCCTCCCTCGGCCTCGCGCTCGCCAAGGGCGGACGCCGGGTGCTGCTGATCGAGGTCGAGGGCCGCCAGGGCATCGCCCAGCTCTTCGACACGGAGCCGCTGCCGTACGCCGAGCAGCGCATCGCGGCCGTTCCCGGCGGCGGCGAACTGCGCGCCCTGCACATCGACGTCGAGGCCGCGCTCCTCGAGTACTTCGAGATGTTCTACAACCTCGGCTTCGCGGGGCGGACGCTGCGGCGGATGGGCGCGATCGAGTTCGCGACCACGCTCGCGCCGGGTCTGCGCGACGTCCTGCTCACCGGGAAGATCAAGGAATGTGTCGGCCGCACCGAATCGGACGGCCGCCACACCTACGACGCCGTCGTCGTCGACTCGCCGCCCACCGGCCGGGTGGTGAAGTTCCTCGACGTCACCAAGGCACTGACCGATCTCGCCAAGACCGGCCCGATCCGCGGCCAGGCCGACGGGGTCGTGCGCCTGCTGCACTCCGGTGAGACCGCGGTCCACCTGGTGACGCTGCTGGAAGAGATGCCGGTGCGGGAGACCGTCGAAGCGGTCGCCGAACTCGACGGCGCCGACCTGCGCCCCGGCGCGGTCCTGGTCAACCGGGTTCGCCCGCCGCGGCTGCCCGCCCGTTCGGTGACCGCCGCCGCGGACGGCCGCGTCGACGCCTCGCGCGTCCGCGCCGGGCTCGCGTCGGCCGGGCTGAACCTGCCCGACAGCACCCTCGACGCGCTGGTCGAGGAAACCGTCGAGCACGCCGTGCGGGTCGCGGCCGAGCAACGCGCCCGCGAGCAACTGTCCGAAGCGGACTTGCCGGGTCTCGAACTGCCGGACCTGACCGACGGGGTCGACGTCGCGGCGCTCTACGACCTCGCCGAAGCGCTGACCGAGCAGGGGGTGCGCTGATGTCGGACGTCTTGGAGGTCGACAGGCTGATCGACGATCCGGAGAGCCGGGTCATCGTGTGCTGCGGGTCCGGCGGGGTCGGCAAGACGACCACCGCGGCGGCGCTGGCGTTGCGCGCGGCCGAACGCGGGCGGCAGACGGTGGTGCTCACCATCGACCCGGCCCGGCGGCTGGCGCAGGCACTCGGCCTGCGGGAACTGGGCAACCACCCGAAGCAGGTGCGGGTCGAAGGCTTCGAACCCAAGGGCGAGCTCTGGGCGATGATGCTCGACATGCGCCGCACCTTCGACGACATGGTGCGCGTGCACGCCGGCCCGGAACGCGCCGAGCAGCTGCTCCAGAACCCCTTCTACCAGACCATTTCCACTTCGTTCTCCGGAACGCAGGAGTACATGGCGATGGAGAAGCTGGGGCAGCTCGCGGCCACCGACGAGTGGGATCTGATCATCGTCGACACGCCGCCGAGCCGGTCCGCGCTGGACTTCCTCGACGCGCCGACGCGGCTTTCCAGCGCGCTCGACGGCCGGATGATCCGGCTGCTCACCGGTCCCGCCAAGGCGGGCGGCTGGGGCTTGCGCAAGGTCGTCAACGCCGGGTTCTCGATGTTCGCGAAGGCGGTCTCGACGATCATCGGCGGCCAGTTGCTGACCGACGCTTCGGCGTTCATGCAAGCCTTCGACAGCATGTTCGGCGGGTTCCGCGAACGCGCGCGCAAGACCTCCGAGCTGCTGCGGTCCGGCGGCACTTCTTTCCTTGTCGTGGCCGCGCCGGAGCCGGACGCGCTGCGCGAGGCGTCCTACTTCGTGGAGCGGCTCTCGGAAGAGAGCATGCCGCTGGCCGGGCTGGTCGCGAACCGGACGCACCCGGTGCTGGCGCCGTTGTCCAGTGCCGAAGCCATCGCCGCGGCCGAGCAGCTCGCGAAGGGCGAGGCCAGCGCTCCGCTGGCCGAAGCCGTCCTTCGCCTGCACGCGGACCGGGTCGCGCTGGCCGATCGAGAGACGCGGCTGCTCGCCAGGTTCACGCGGGCGCATCCCGAGGTCCCGCTGGTGCGGGTGCCCGCGCTCCCCAGTGACGTGCACGATCTCGAAGGCCTGCGCGACATCGGGACCAGGCTGGCCACCCAGTCCTGAGTTTCCGTGAAGGACCCCTTCCCTACCTTGGACTCAGGGAAGGGGTCCTTCACGAAACCATGATCACGAGACTCGGACGCGTACGTCTTCCTCTTCGTCGATCCCGGTGAAACTGCGCTTCGCCGCTTCAAGCAGGTCCGCCCAGCTGGAAACGTCCGGCCGCCGCCGCAGCAGCGCCCGCCGTTCCCGTTCGGTCATACCTCCCCAGATGCCGAAGTTGATCCGGCCATCGAGCGCTTCGGCGAGGCATTCCGTCCTGACCGGGCAACCGAGGCAGACCGCCTTGGCCCGGTTCTGTTCCGCCCCCCGGACGAACAAACCGTCCGGATCGGTGTCGCGGCACGACGCATTGACTCGCCAGCTCGACTGGTTGGTTTCCATACCCCCAGCTCCCTACCCTGGTGTTCGACACACCACGGGAGGACGAAAAGCCTGCGCTCCTGCCCCCATGAGCGTGTCTCCCTGTGTGCTCACGTCGGTTGAGCCGACACCTCCCCGGTGCCGGTGCCTCCGTTCGGCCGAATGCGACTGCCGCTCGCACTCACCCGTCTGTCGGCTTTTTCATACGTGAGACGTTGACGGACTGTAGGGGCCCTCGGTTCCCCCCGCCAAGCCCTAGAATGCCTGGCGTTACCGAACGTCACCTCATGGGGTCGATTTCGTGACCGAATCCCCACTTACAGCGAGGTGACGTCACGGTGGGCTAACGGGATCCGCGTACCCTGGTCCGCGTGCGCAAAACGGACGGTCTGCTGAAGCTCATTGGCCTGTGTGTGCTCGCGGGGGTGCTGGTCGCGGGGATGTTGTTCCCGGTGGCGGGCGCCGCGGGGGTGCTGTCGAACCAGGCGAGCGAGACCGTCGACAAGACATCTTCGGACCTGGCGGACATCCCGCCGCCGTTGGTGACGACGATCACCGACAACACCGGCAAGCAGATCGCGACGCTGTACAAGCAGTTCCGCATCCCGACGAGCGAGACCCAGATCAACGACGCCATGAAGTGGGCGCTGATCTCGGTCGAGGACAAGCGCTTCTACGAGCACAACGGGGTGGACTGGAAGGGCACGCTGCGCGCCGCGGTCAGCAACAGCACCGGCGGCGACACGCAGGGCGCGTCGACGCTGACCCAGCAATACGTCAAGAACTACCTGATCAACGTCGTCTACCGGGACGACAAGCCGGGGCAGAAGCGCGCACAGGAGCAGTCGGTCGCCCGGAAGCTGAAGGAAGCCCGGATCGCGATCCAGCTGGAAACCAAGCTGAACAAGATGCAGATCCTGACCGGCTACCTGAACGTCGTCGAGTTCTCGCGCGAGATCTACGGCGTCGGCGCGGCCGCGAACGCGTACTTCAACACGCCCGTCGAGAAGCTCACGGTGCCGCAGGCGGCGCTGCTGGCCGGTCTGGTGAACAACCCGATCGTCAACGACCCGTGGAAGAACCCGGCGAAGGCGACCGAGCGCCGCAACCTGGTGCTGGACCGCATGGTCGACAACCAGAAGCTCGCGAAGGTGGACGCGGAACGCTTCAAGGCCGAGCCGCTCGGCGTCGTCGAGGGCGGCCCGCAGAAGCCCGCTTCGAACTGCACCGGCGCCGGTCCGGAGAACGGTTTCTTCTGCCAGTACGTCGAGGACTACCTCCTCAAGTCCGGGATGACGAAGGACGACCTCTACACCGGCGGCTACCAGATCAAGACCACTTTGGACGAACGGGCGAACCACGAAGCCAAGATGTCGGCCGAAGCCCAGGTCAAGAAGACCCAGGACAACGTGGCGAACACGCTCTCGCTGGTGAAACCGGGCAAGCAGCGGCACGAAGTCGTGGCGCTGGCGGCGAACCGTGACTACGGGCTCCACGAAGACCAGGGGCAGACGACCTTCGCGTTGCCTTCCGGCGTCTACAACACGGGCGGCGCCGGCTCGGCATACAAGGTCTTCACCGCCGCCGCGGCGTTGGAAGCGGGCGTGGCCGGGATCAACAGTTCCCTCCCGGTGCCCGATCTCTACACCTCTCACGTGTTCGCCGGTGGCCCGAAGCGATGTCCTGTAGCTCCCCGGCCCCCCGCCGGGCCAGGTGGTAACTGGTACTGCGTCGGCAACGCGGGCGACTACAACCCGGCGGGTGGGGCCATGTCGCTGCAGCAGGCACTGGCGACCTCGCCGAACACCGCGTTCGTGAACCTCGAGGACAGGCTCGGGAGCACTGGACCGATCGTGGAGATGGCGCGCAAGCTCGGCATGCGCGACACCATGGCCAGCAACCTCGGCGGTGGCGCCGTCGACCCGAACTCCGACAACCCCGGCGTCAACGCCAGCCAGCTGCAGGCCTTCGGCCCGAGGCCCGGCTGGCCCGGAAGCGCCTCGTTCACCCTTGGCCCCGCCGCGCTGAGCGGCCTGGAATTGGCGAACGTCGGTGCCACGATCATGAGCGGTGGCGTCTGGTGCCCGCCGACCCCGCTGGCGGGTGTCACAGACCGGGACGGAAAGCCTGTTCCCGTCAAGGAAGCCGCTTGCGAGCAGGTGGTCCCCGAAGGTCTCGCCAACACTCTCGCGGTCGGCATGAGCAGGGACAGCCAGCCCGGCGGGACATCGTTCGGGGCAGCGAGCGGCGCCAAGTGGAACCGGCCGGTGATGGGCAAGACCGGAACCACGCAGAGCAACGGCTCGGGGACATACCTCGGAGCCACCCCGCAGCTCGCGGGCGCGGCGATGGTGTTCCGCCCGAAGGGTGGGAATGGCGGCCTCTGCTACCTCGGCCCAGGTAACGTGACCACCCGCTGCGAAAACATGTGGGGCGGGAAGACGCCGGCGCAGACCTGGTTCGGGGCGATGTCGAAGATCCTCGAAGGCCAGGAAGCGCTGCCTCTGCCGCAGCCGGACCCGAAGTACATGGGCGGCGGACGCTGATCGACAAGGGCCGCGTTCACCAGCGCAAATCACGATGAGTCACACAAATCTAACTTTGAGTGAGCGGCTGGCGGCCTAACGGGGAACGGTGGTCGACGAGATCATGTCGGTTGATCGCGACACCCCGCGCCGACCACGGAAGGTGAAGAAAAGAGGCCATTCCAGCGATTTACCGAGATCGCCGGAATGGGGGCGAACGGTCACCACCGAAGAGCACGTAAACTGGACATTGTGAGCACGCTCAGTAACGAAAACACTTCGGGGGCGACGGTACGGCGCTTGGCCGTGGGAACCGTCGCCCTGGGAGCCGCGACCCTCGGTTACGCGGTCGGAATCGAAAGGCGCCGGTGGACGCTTCGCACCGCGGAGCTCCCGGTCCTCGCGGCAGGGGCGAAACCCTTCACGATCCTCCACATCTCGGACCTGCACATGCTGCCCGGTCACGTGAGCAAGCAACGCTGGGTAGCGGCGCTCGACGAACTCGAACCGGACCTCGTCGTCAACACCGGTGACAACCTGTCACATCAGCAGGCCGTCCCGTCCGTGCTGCGCGCACTCGGCCCCCTACTCGAGCGGCCCGGCGTGTTCATCTTCGGGAGCAACGACTACTACGCGCCGAAACCGAAGAACCCCGCGCGCTACCTCATGCCGAAGGGCAAGAAGAAGCGCATCCACGGCGAGCACCTGCCATGGCGCGACCTCCGCGCGGCCTTCGTCGAACACGGCTGGCACGACCTCACCCACGTCCGCCGCACCATCGAGGTCGCCGACCAGTACGTGTTCACCGCCGGCGTCGACGACGCGCATCTCCACCGCGACCGCTACGCCGACATCGCCGGCCCGGTGGACACCGCGGCCGCCGTCCGCATCGGCGTCACGCATTCGCCGGAGCCCCGCGTTCTCGACGAGTTCGCCGGCGACGGCTACGACCTCGTCCTCGCGGGGCACACCCACGGCGGGCAACTCCGCGTCCCCGGCTACGGCGCGCTCGTCACCAACTGCGAACTCGACCGCACCCGCGCCCGCGGTGCGTCCCGGTGGGGCGCCCAGATGTGGCTTCACGTCTCCGCCGGGCTCGGCACCTCGCCGTACGCTCCCGCGCGCTTCGCGTGCCCTCCCGAAGCGAGCCTGCTGACCCTCGTCCCACGGGGTACGACCAGCGACAATCGCCGGAACGCGGCCCCCCGCAAAGCCCGGAACACCGTCCGCTAGACTTCTCCACGACCCGTTAAGCAGTACCCCGGGGTGTGGCGCAGCTTGGTAGCGTGCCTCGTTCGGGTCGAGGAGGTCGTGGGTTCGAATCCCGCCACCCCGACGTTGGATCGAAAGAGCCTTGCTCGCTTTGGCGAGCAAGGCTCTTTCGCGTTGCGGGACCCAGAGGTGTCCTGAAGGTTCCTTTGAGACGCTCGATGTCCCAAAGGCCCCCTTCAGGACACGCATCACCGGCGCACCAGAAGGCCCACGCGAAAGGCGCCGACCACCGGCCAGCCCCCGCCACTCCCAGGGGGGCGACCCCGAGGCCAGTCTATCGGCGAGGGGCGTCGGGGCTGGCCGAAAGAGGGGGCGGCGGGGCTGGTTGTCCACAACGGTGAGCGTCTGTGGACAGCCGAGGGCGCGCCGAGGCCCAAGGGTTCCCAATGTGGCATTGGGGACACTCAACGTCCCCTGTGCCACATTGGGGACACCAGAGAGGGAGGCACCGAAAAGGCCTCAGCGGGTGGCGAGGAGCTCGGTCCAGCACTGGGCGAAATCCCCATCGCCCGAGCGCGCCCACGACCAGGCCGAGCGGGCCGCCGAAGCGAGTTGATCGCGGTCCGGGGTCGTCGCGGTTTCCAGCGCCGTCACCAGCCGCGCCTCCACGGAGGTCGCCAGCGCCCGGTATGTCGTGTCCGTGCGGTAGCGGATTTTCGTTCGCACGCCGGTGAAACCGGCGGCCGTGACCGCGGCGGGCAGCGAGCGTCCGGCGAACGGGTCACCGCCCGCGCGGCGGCACAGCAGATAGTGACCGCGGAGGGCGGCGTCGACGTTCGCCGTCTTCGGCCGCAGCCGAGCCCGGCTCCAGTCCGATGTGGACAGTGCGAGCGTGCCGCCCGGTTTGAGGATCCGCCGGAGCTCCGCCAGCGCGGCGCCCGGCTCCTTCAGATGTTCGAAGACGGCGTGCGCGAAGACCACGTCCACCGAAGCCTCGGCGAACGGCAGCGCGCACGCCTCCGCCACCAAAAAGTCCACTGTGGACTTTCTGTGCCCGTTGTCGATACCGAGGGTGATCGAACCCGGCCCGCAGCCGACGTCGACGCACCCCATCCCCGGTCCGAACAGCGGTTGCGCGAACACGGCCCGCTCGACCGCCTGACGCGCGAACCGCGCGGACACCGCGGCGCGCGGCGCGTTTCCCTCCAGCACCCCGCACACAGTACGGCTCCGGAGTGGCAGGATCGAGGGGTGAGCACGCAGCCAGGCACTGAATATCCGTCCGCGGTGGTCCCGGACCGCCTGTTCGACGACGCCGAAGCCGAGGCCAGGTGGCGGGCCCGCTTCCGCGCGCCGCGCATCTCGGTGCCCGAATGGGCCATCGACGCCCCGGACGCCAACGTCTACGTTTCCAACGCCAGCGGCGTGTGGGAGGTCTACTCCTGGGACCGGTCGACCGGTGAGCACCGCCGCGTCACCGACCGGCCCAACGGCACCATGCACACGACCCTGTCCCCCGACGGCCGCTGGATCTGGTGGTTCAACGACACCGACGGTGACGAATTCGGCTCCTGGGTCCGCGAACCGTTCGCGCCGGGGGCAGCCGCCGAGCGCGCGGTGCCGGGCGTCCACGACGGCTACCCAGCCGGGCTCGAAATCGGCACCAAGGTGGTCGCCGTCGGCGTCTCGACCGACGACGGCAGCGAGCTCTTCGCCCATATCGACGGCGAAACCGCGTCCTTCTACAAGCACGAGGACGACGCCGGGATCGCGTCACTGTCCCGCGACGAGTCGCTGCTCGTGATCTCCCACTCCGAGCACGGTGATTCACGACACCCCGCGCTTCGCGTCCTGTCGACCGACGGCTTCACGACGGTCGCCGACAAATGGGACGGCGAGGGCAAGGGCCTCGGCGCGCTGGAGTTCTCCCCGGTCGCGGGCGACCAGCGGTTGCTGGTGCTGCACGAGCGGCGCGGTCGCGAAGAGCTCCTGATCTGGGACACCGCCGCGGACACCGAGCAGGAGATCGAGCTGGACCTGCCCGGCGAGGTGGTCGCGGGCTGGTACCAGGACGCGCGGGCGCTGCTGGTCGTCCACTTCCACCAAGGCCGCAGTTCCCTCCACCACTACGACCTCGCCAGTGGCGAATTGTCCTCTTTGGACACCCCGCCCGGCCGGATCGGCGGCGCGGGAGTGCGGCCCGACGGCACCGTCGAGTACTCGTGGTCCAGTGCCGCGCAGCCGCCGTCCGTGCGCGCACGGACGGCGGACGGCGAAGACTCGGTGCTCCTCGAACCGCCGGGCGAGCGCGCCCCGGGATCGGCACCGGTCACCGACGCGTTCGTCGACGGGATCGGCGGGCGGATCCACGCACTCGTCTCGCGCCCGGCCGACGCGCCGGAAGGTCCGCTGCCCACGGTCTTCTCCTTGCACGGCGGGCCGCATTCGGCCGACGAGGACCGCTTCTCCGCGTACCGCGCCGTGTGGCTCGACGCGGGATTCGCCGTCGTCGAGGTCAACTACCGCGGTTCGACCGGCTACGGCTCGGCCTGGCGTGACGCCATCGAAGGCCGTCCCGGCCTGACCGAACTCGAAGACGTCGCCGCCGTACACGACTGGGCCGTCCAAAGTGGACTTTCGGATCCGGCCAAATGCGTGGTGAACGGCGCTTCGTGGGGCGGGTACCTGAGCCTGCTGGCACTGGGCACCCAGCCGGCGCGCTGGGCGGCGGGGATCGCCGGAGTGCCTGTCGCGGACTACGTCGCCGCGTACGAGGACGAGATGGAGCAGCTCCGCTCGTTCGACAGGGCGCTGTTCGGCGGTTCGCCGGAGACGGTGCCGGCGGTGTACCGCGAATGCTCGCCGATCACCTACGTCGAAGCCGTGACGGCGCCGGTGCTGGTGCTCGCCGGGGACAACGACCCGCGCTGCCCGATCCGGCAGGTCGAGAACTACCTCGACAGGCTCGCGAAGCGGGAGATCCCGTTCGAGTTCTACCGGTTCGACGCGGGCCACGGGTCGCTGGTGATCGCCGAGACGATCAAGCAGACCGCGATCGAGGTGTTCTTCGCGCTGCGGGCGGTCGGGCTTCGCTGACCCCGGCGAGCGAGGTCAGCGCTCGGAGAAGAGAGTCCCGCCGGACGCCCAGTGTTCGGCGGGAATCTCGTTGATCGTCACCCAGACGCCTTCGGCTTTGCCGCCGCAGGTGCGGACGAAGGCGTCGGTCACCTCGCGCACGAGGGCCTGCTTCTGTTCGGCCGTGCGGCCGGGGAACATCGAAACACTGATCATCGGCATGAACGGACTCTAGAGCCCGCGATCGTGCTTCCGCAGACGGTCGACGGCGTAGGCGTCGCCCTCGAAGGTGAGACGGACGGCGTCGCGGCCGAAGACGAACAGCAGCAGTTCGAGCGGCGCGCCGATCACGGTCACCGTGTCCGGGCCTTCCTTCACCCGCGCTTCGCGGCCTTCGGGGGTCTTCAGGATCACGCCCACCGGTGATTTCCGCAGGTTCAGCTTCGAGGCCTGCTTCGCCGACTTCCAGGCAGCCGCATCCCGCGCGGAGTCCGCCGGACGCGGTTCCCAGCCTGGCTGTCCGCGCCGGACATCCTCGTGGTGGATCAGGAATTCCGCGCTGTTCGCCAGCTCGTCGAGCGCGGCGATCGACGTCGGCCAGTACCAGGCGGGGCCGGACCGGACCTTGCCGACGACCTCGGACCAGGGTCGCGCGGCGTAGGAGTCCTGCACTCGCTGGGTGTACGACGCCAGCGCAGGGACCAGGATGCCGGGCGCCGCGTCGGGCCGCTGCTCGCGGACCAGCAGATGCGCCGCGAGATCCCGCGTCTTCCAGCCCGCGCACAGGGTCGGCGCGTCCGGGCCGACCTCTTCGAAAAGCTCGCTCAACGCACGACGTTCGTCTCCGGCGACTCCCATACCCCACGACGTTACGCGCCGGTAGGGCGCGGGGAAATCCGGCGTGACGCAGGGCACCCGGCTCAGTGATGGAACGCGGTCCGCGGTCGCGGGCCGTGATCGAGCTCGGGCAGCAGCCGCCGGAGATCGGCGAGCAGCAGATCGGCGAGGTCGTGCGTGAAACCGTTGCGCACCACGATCCTCAGCACCGCGAGATCGGTCCGGTTGTCCGGGAACGTGTACGCCGGGACAAGCCAGCCACGCTCACGAAGCCGCCGTGACACGTCGAAGACGTCGAAGCCCTCTACATCCGCCTTCGTCGTGAAGGCGAACACGGGCAGCTGATCGCCTCGCGTCAGCAGTTGGAAGGGGCCCAGTCCGGCGATCCCGTCCGCCAGCTGGGTCGCGACGTCACGCGAAGCCTGCTGCACGGCACGGAAACCTTCGCGGCCGAGCCGGACGAACGTGTAGTACTGCGCGGCCACCTCGGCGCCGGGACGGGAGAAGTTCAAGGCGAAAGTCGGCATGTCTCCACCGAGGTAGTTGACGGTGAAGACGAGTTCTTCCGGCAACGCCTCCTTGTCGCGCCACACCACCCAGCCGACGCCGGGGTAGACCAGGCCGTACTTGTGCCCGGAGGTGTTGATCGACGCCACCCTCGGCAGGCGGAAATCCCAGCTCAGCCCGGGGTCGAGGAACGGCGCGATCATCGCGCCCGAAGCGCCGTCGACGTGCACCGGGATGTCCCAGCCGGAGCGTTCCGCCAGGCCGTCGAGCGCGGCCGCGATCTCGGCGACCGGCTCGTAGCTGCCGTCGAACGTGGACCCGAGGATCGCGACGACGCCGATCGTGTTCTCGTCGCAGCGGGCGATCGCCTCGTCGGCGGTGAGGTGGAAACGGTCGCCGTCCATCGGCACCAGCCGCGGCTCGACCTCCCAGTATTCGCAGAACTTCTCCCAGCAGACCTGGACGTTCGCGCCCATCACCAGATTCGGCTTCCCGGTGCGGCCCAGTTTCGACCAGCGGCGTTTCAGCGCCATCCCGGCGAGCATGCAGGCTTCCGACGAACCGGTCGTGGAGCAGCCCATGATCGCGGCGGGATCAGGCGCGTGCCACAGATCTGCGAGGATGTTCACGCAGCGCCGTTCGAGTTCCGCGGTCTGCGGGTACTCGTCCTTGTCGATCATGTTCTTGTCGACGCATTCGGCCATCAGCTCGCGGGCCTGCGGCTCCATCCACGTGGTGACGAACGTGGCGAGGTTCAGCCGGGCATTGCCGTCGAGCATCAGCTCGTCGCGCACCAGCTGGAGCGCGACGTCGGGCGGGAGCGGGTCCTCGGCGAGGCTGTCGTGCGGGAGACGGATGTTCGCGGCGAGCGCGGGATACGCGCCGGCGTGCAGGGGGTTGGCCCCGCCCTTGCGGTCCGGATCGGACGCGGTTCCCTTGTGCAGCACCATGGATCGAACGTAGCCCGGGACGCCGACGGGGGCATCTCACCGACCCGGACGTGCAAGGAAAGGTCCTTTCCTCGCAAATTTTGCAAGGAAAGGACCTTTCATGGCACTCGTGAGGCGAGAGAGGGCGGGTCAGGCCTGCTGCGCCTGCCACATCCAGTGCGCCTTTTCGAGTTCCTGGGTGATCTCGATGAGGAGATCCTGCGTGACCAGGTCGCTCTTGTCGGTCTCGTCGATGCGCTTGCGCAGCCGCTCGATCAGCGCCGCGAGGATGTCGACGATCGCGGCGACCGTGGACTCGACGGACTGCCAGTTGTCGGGGTAGTCCGGCAGTCCGGAGCTCTCCACGACGGCCTTCGCCTGGCCGTTCGGCGAGATGCCGATGGCGTTGGCGCGCTCGGCGACCTCGTCGACGTACTGGCGCGCGGTGGCGACCAGCTCGTCGAGCTGCAGGTGCGCGCTGCGGAAGTTCGCGCCGACGACGTTCCAGTGAGCCTGCTTCGCGATCAGCGACAGATCCACCAGATCGACCAGAGTGGCCTGCAAGGCGTTACCGGTGATCTCCTTGTCGGCGTCGCTCAGCGGACTCTTGATCGGAGACTTGCCCATCTTCGGTCTTCCTTTCGGAAATCAGTCGGTTCGGGAATGGACCTCTGCCGCGGACGGGATCAGACCGTCGCGGACAGTACGACCTCGATGTTGCCGCGGGTCGCGTTCGAGTAGGGGCACACCTGGTGCGCCTGCTCGACGAGCTGATCGGCCTGCGCCTGCTCCAGGCCGGGCAGCGAAACCTTGAGCGCCACGCCGAGACCGAAGCCCTCGCCCTGCTTGAGCACGCTGACCTCGGCGGTCACGGTGGAGCCGTCCAGCGTCACCTTCGCCTGGCGCGCGACGAGCTGCAACGCGGAGTGGAAGCAGGCGGAATAGCCGGCGGCGAAGAGCTGCTCGGGGTTGGTCTTGTCCCCACCCGGCCCGCCCATCTCCTTCGGGATCGCCAGCGACTCGTCGATGACGCCGTCAGAGGACGTGACCTCACCGTTGCGGCCGTCGCCGCGAGCGGTGGCCACAGCGGTGTACAGAGCCTCAGCCATTCTTCGCCTACCTCCTGGTCTCAAGACACGCCCCGTTGAGCGTCTCTTCGGTGTCAACATCCCGCAACCGCGAAACCTTGCCACCCCATGGCAGGCGTCACGTCCGGGAATTACCCGGACGACGACCGGAGCAAACGACTAGTGACCGGCGCGACTCAGCGCGAACTCGGCGACCTGGCTTCCGATCAGGCGAAGCGTGCGGACGCTCTTCTCGTCCGAGGCGCCGCCGGCTTCGTCGAACTTGGTCTCCGCGGTGTTGATCGAACCACCCAAAGGGGTGGCCCAGCCGCGCAGCGCGTGCGTGATCGTGCGCAGCTGCTCCAACGTGGTGACCGCGGCCTGCCAGCCGTACGCGACGGCGGCGAGGCCGACCGCGCGGCCGTCGAGATACGGACGGGTGTCGTCGCGCAGGTCTTCGGCGTAGTCCAGGGCGTTCTTCACCAAGCCGGACAGCGCGCCGTGGTAGCCGGGCGAGACGACGACGATCCCGTCGGCGCGGCGGATCGCCTCGACCAGCCGGGTGGCTCGCTCGTGCCGCTCCCCCAGCGCGGTGTCGTAGAACGGCAACACCAGCTCGGGCCCGGGAATCAGCTCGGTGGTGACTCCGGCTTCGGACGCGGCGCCGAGCGCGATGCGCAGCGCACGCTCGGATTGCGAACCCTCCCGCAGAGAGCCGCCGATCCCGAGGACATGCACCGCGTTCGTCGAAGTCACGCTTTCGAGGCTAGCCCCTCTACTTAAGTGGAGGACCAGGATCTGAAACGGAGGCCTGCGTCACACCCGTTCGCCTCAACCGCCCCGTTCCCCGCTGGACGGCATACCTACTCGAAAGTAACCTGACGGGAAGCCCTCAGGAGGAAGCATGGCGATACCGCTCCAGATCCGTGCCGAGGCCGCGTTTTCGCAGCTTGCGTTCTGGCTCCCGAAGCCGGTCAGACGGGCCATCGCGGGACCGCCCCTCCGCCTGGACGGACAGGAACTCGCGCTGGACGCCCAGCTCCTGCTCCGCCTGCAGAAGCTGGCGAAGGCGTCGCTGGTGCGAGGGACCGTCGAAGAGTCGCGCACCATGCTCCTGACGAGCAGGCACCTGGTCAGCGGGCCGACGATCGAACCGGTCGCCACCAGGGAACTGCTCATCCCCACGGGTGACGGCGACGTGCCCGCCACGCTCTACACGCCGGCCGGGCTGCCGGATCCGTCCGGGCTACTGGTGTTCTTCCACGGCGGTGGCTGGGTGGTCGGCAGCCGCGTCTCCCACGACAACACCGTTCGCTACCTGGCGAAACAGGCGGGTGTGCGGGTTCTTTCGGTGGAGTACCGGCTCGCGCCGGAGACCCGCTTCCCCGGCGCCACCGAAGACGCGATCGCGGCGTTCGAGTACGCCTTCGCGAAAGCGCGGGACCTGGGCGCAGACCCGGCGCGCATCGCCGTCGGCGGTGACAGCGCCGGTGGGAACCTCGCCGCGGTGACCGCGCAGCAGGCAGTGAAACGCGGCGGCGGGGTCCCGGCGTTCCAGCTGCTGTTCTACCCGGCGACCGATTTCACCGTGCGCCGCCGCTCCCGGGAATTGTTCGCGGAGGATCTGTTCCTGACCGACACGGATATGACGTGGTTCGAGGGACATTACGTGCCGAAGGGCACCGATCTGTACAACCCGAAACTGTCGCCGCTGCACGGTGACGTTTCCGGATTGCCGCCCGCGTATATCGCGACGGCCGGTTTCGATCCGCTGCGCGACGAGGGCGAGGCCTACGCGGAGAAATTGCGGAAAGCGGGTGTTCCGGTGGCGCTCAGCCGCCAGCCGGATCTGATCCACGGGTACATCAACTTCCTCGGCGTCGGACGGCGGTTCCGTGAGGCGACGGCCGAAGCGGCGGGAGCCTTGCGGCTGGGTCTCGCGCCGAAGTGAAAGCCAGAGCCCGAGTGAGGAGAAATGTCCCCACTCGGGCTCCGGCCCCCATATCGTGGCCCGCCGCCCTGCACGGCGAACCCTGACGACTCCCGGTCTCCTTCTAGGGTGTGGGAAGCGGTACGGGCGGGACCGGCAGCGGCGGGACAGGGAGTCCGCCGAGCAGGCCACCGAGAATGCCGGTCACGGCCGCGAGCAGGGCTTTCACCAGGTCGCTGACGATCTTCAGCGGTCCGGGAAGGTCCGGGAGCGAGGGGATCGGCACCGGCAGCGGCGGCAGCTGTCGCGCCTTGGCCGTCGGGTCGGCCAGCAGCCTGCTGGACTCGACGGAACGGCCCTGGGCCAGGTCTCCGAGCTTCTGCGTTTCGGTCTGGATCTGGTAGCGCTTGCCCGCGGCGATGTCACCGAGGACGGGGCTGAGCTTGTCCAAGTCCGCCCGCGTTTTGGCGACGTCGCCGGCGTAGGCCACCTTGGTGAGACCGTCTCGCATCTGCAGCACCTGCGCGGCGAGCGCCTGTGTGTTCGACGAGCCCTTCCCACCATCGGTGCCAGCCGTAGCGGCGCCGGCCGAGGCCACCGCCAACAGACTGCCTGCGGCGACCGCGGCAATCGTCCGGGCAATGTTGCCTTTCATTCCCTTACCTCCTGGCCTCTGGGACCTGACGAGGTAAATCGATACCCCCCGTATCGGCCGAACACCACCCGATCACCGGTTGGAACACTTTTCTAACCCTTACGTGCCGGATTCATTCCCGGGTAAGACTCCCGCAATTGATTAACGGCGAAATCTTGCGCCTCCCCCTGAAGATCATCCTTTTCCCGCCGATTTATGACCACCTGTGACCGGTCGACACCGTGGTGCGGCTCGTTCACCCACAGCGGTGTAAACGGTGATCGTTTGGCTTCATCACTCCGTCGGACAGGCGTGTCGCACTGCTCCACTCGGGGTGTCCCCCACTCACGCCACGCCCTCTTCTGGTTTCACATGCGAGTGGGGAAATGGAAACGCCCCCGGTGCGCGCACCGGGGGCGTTCCGTGGTGGGAGCAGCCTCTCCAGGAGAGGTCCTTTACTCGCGGAAGGCGTCCGCGACCTTGTCGCCGAGGTCCTTGTCGACGTTCCGCCAGTACTCGAAGACCCGCTCGAGCACCGGGCGCGAGACGTCGTTCGAGGCGTGGCCGATGATGTTGCTCGCGAGCCGCTCGCGCTGCGCGTCGTCCATCACGTCGCGGACGAGCGTGCCCGGCTGGCCGAAGTCGTCGTCCTCGGCGTGGAGCTTGTACGCCGACCGGATGACCTCGTCCTCGACGCCATAGCCCGAAGCGGTCTCGGCGGCGATCTCCGCGTTCGCGTGCGGACCGCCGTACGAGTTCGGCGCGTACACCGGGTCGCCCGGGTTGTTGTAGCGCATCGCGCCGTCGCGCGAGTAGCTGTTCACCGGGGACTTCGGCGCGTTGACCGGCAACTGCGTGTAGTTCGCGCCGATCCGGTAGCGGTGGGCGTCCGGGTACGCGAACAGGCGGCCCTGCAGCATCTTGTCCGGCGACGGGCCGATGCCCGGCACCAGATTGGACGGCTCGAACGCGGCCTGCTCGATCTCCGCGAAGTAGTTCGCCGGATTGCGGTCGAGTACCCAGCGGCCGACCTTGATCAGCGGGTAGTCGCCCTTCGGCCACACCTTGGTCAGGTCGAACGGGTTGAAGCGGTAGTCCGCGGCCTCGGCGTACGGCATCACCTGGACGTACAGCGTCCAGCTGGGGTGATTGCCCTGCTTGATGTTCTTGAACAGGTCGCGGATGTAGTAGTCCGAGTCCTCGCCGGCGATCCGGTCCGCGTCGGCCTGCGTGAGGTAGCCGATGCCCTGGTCGGTCTTGAAGTGGTACTTGACCCAGAACTTCTCGCCGCCCGCGTTCTCCCACAGATAGGTGTGCGAGCCGAAGCCGTCCATCTCGCGCCAGTTCGACGGGATGCCGCGGTCGCCCATCAGCCAGGTGACCTGGTGCGCGGACTCGGGCCGCAGCGTCCAGAAGTCCCACTGGATGTCGTGGTCGCGCAGATGGTTGTCGGCGCGGCGCTTCTGCGAGTGGATGAAGTCGGGGAACTTGATCGGATCGCGGATGAAGAACACCGGGGTGTTGTTGCCGACGAGGTCGTAGTTGCCCTCGGAGGTGTAGAACTTCACCGCGAAACCGCGCGGGTCGCGCCACGTGTCGGGCGAGCCGTTCTCCCCGGCGACCGAGGAGAACCGGACCAGGCTCTCGGTGCGCACGCCCGGCTGGAACAGCGCGGCCTTCGTGAACTGACTGACGTCCTCCGTGACCTCGAGGAAGCCGTGCGCGCCGCCGCCTTTGGCGTGGACGACGCGTTCCGGCACCCGCTCACGGTTGAACTGGGCGTTCTTCTCGATCAGGTAGTGGTCCTGGAGCAGGATCGGGCCGTTGGCGCCTACGGTCAGGGAATCGTTGTCGCTCGCGACGGGGATGCCCACGTTGTTCGTGGTCGGCAAGGTCACGCCGATGCCTCCTGGTTCGTGGTGGTGAGCGGTCAGTCCTCCTCACCCTCTCGCCTAATCTGGAATCAGTCAAGAAAACACCCCGTACCGGGTGACCTTGGCTACGCGAAAAAAACTTGCACGCGCGTACCAAGTTACGTTCTCATCGGACGTATGGCCCTCGCTCCGTATCGTCGCGTGTTAGCCGTGCCCGGAGTTCCCAGCTCGATGCTGTTGATGTTCCTGGCCCGGCTCCCGATGACGGCCATGGGCGTGACGATGACGCTGTACGTGGTCAACGACCTGGGCCGCGGCTACGGCGCGGCCGGGCTGGTCGGCGCCGCCACCACGCTCGGCAGCGCGATCGGGGCACCGCTCGTCGGCCGGTACGTCGACCGCTACGGGCTGCGGCCGGTGGTCGCGATCTGCGGACTGGCCTCGTCGGCGTTCTGGATCAGCGCGCCGCATCTGCCGTATCAGGTGCTGCTCGCGGTCGCGCTCCCCGCGGGAGTGCTGTCGGTGCCCGCCGGCACGCTCGCGCGGCTGGTGCTCACCGCGCTCGTGCCACTCGAACAACGGCGGGCGGCCTACTCGCTGGACACGATCCTGGTGGAGGCGTCGTTCATGATCGGGCCGTCGGCCGGGATCATGGCGATCACGCAGCTGCCCGCGGTCTACGCGCTCACCGGGATCGGGGTCTGCTTCGCGCTTTCGGCGACGCTGATCTACCGGCAGAACCCGCCGATCCGCGCCGAGGCCGACGCCGAGGTGTTCGCCGGGGAGCGGCCGACCGTGCGGAGCTGGCTCACCGGACGGCTCGTGATGGCGATGTTCATCGCCGCGGGCGCGCTGTTCTGCCTGGTCGGCATGGAGCTCGCCGCGCTGGCGACGCTGCGCGCGAGCGGTGACATCGCCTGGTCCGGGCTGCTGATCACGCTGATGTGCGTCGCGTCGGTCCTCGGCGGGGCGATCCACGGCGCGGTCCGGCGGTCGCTTTCGCAGGGCACGCTGATGGTGCTGCTCGCGGTGCTGACCCTGCCGGTCGGGCTGATCGCCGAGCCGTGGTGGCTGCTGGCGATCGTGCTCTTCCCGAGCAACGTGCTGTGCGCGCCGACGCTCGCGGCGAGCACGGAGACGGTCAGCGCCGCGGCGCCCGCCCGCGTGCGCGGGGAGGCGATGGGCCTGCTGGACGCGGCCAGCCGGATCGGGCTGGCGATCGGGAGCCCGATCATCGGGTTCGTGATCGACCACTCCAGCCCCGGCTGGGGCTTCGCGGCCTCGGCGCTGGGCGCGCTGGCGATCGCTTCGGCCGGCCTGTTCTGGCGCCGCTCCCGGACCCCCGCCCAGGTGCCCGCGCTCACTTCCTCCTGATGCGTTTTCTTCCTCTGAATGCGGTCGTTGCACGCGCAACTACCGCAGTCAGAGGACGAAATGCGAAACAGGGCTAGGCGCAGACCTTCCGGAGGGCTTCCAGCTGCTCGAGGTTGCGCTTGGTCCAGTCCGCGACCTTGCCCGCGTCCTGGATGTTCTCCTTCTGCACCTGCAGGTACGAGTCGGCCATACCGGTGAGCGCACCCGCCACGTTCTGCTCGCCGACGCTGCCCGCCAGCTCACGCAGGCGCTTCTCCTTGTCCGCGGCGCGCTCCTTGAGCGTCGCCGGGTCCGGATTGAGGTCGGCGAGGCTGAGCGCCTCGGCGCAGGCGCTGACCTTCGTCGCCGCCTTGTTCGTCTGATCGACCGCGTTCGTGACCTCGCTGCAGCCCGCCAGCGAGAGCCCGGCGGCCGCCAGGAGCGCCGCGATTCCCAACCTCTTCATACGGTCAAGCCTAGCGATTTCGTGGGTGGTATGTCGGGTTCCCCCGGCCACCACCCACGAACCGCCCCGGTAATTCAGCCCTTCACGCAGACGACCTGCTTGAGGTGCGCGACCACCTCGACGAGATCCGTCTGCGCCTTGATCACCGTTTCGATGTCCTTGTACGCGGCCGGGATCTCGTCCACCACACCGGAGTCCTTGCGGCATTCCACGCCGGCGGTCTGCGCGGCGAGGTCCTCGGCGGTGTACAGCTTCTTCGCCTTGTTCCGCGACATCCGGCGGCCCGCGCCGTGCGACGCGGACTGGAAGGACGACTCGTTCCCGAGACCGCGCACGATGTACGAACCGGTGCCCATGCTGCCCGGGATGATCCCGAGATCGCCCGAACCCGCGCGGATCGCGCCCTTGCGGGTCACCAGAAGGTCGACGCCGTCGTAGGTCTCTTCGGCGACGTAGTTGTGGTGACAGCTGATCGCGTCGTCGAAGGTCGTCTGCGGCACGACGTCCTTCAGCGCCTGCTTCACGAGCGCGACCATGGTGGCGCGGTTGCGCGCCGCGTAGTCCTGCGCCCAGAACAGGTCGCGCCGGTACGCCTGCATCTCGGGCGTGCCCGCGACGAACACCGCGAGATCCGGGTCCGGCAGGTCCGCGTTGTGCGGCAGCTTCCGCGCGACGGCCATATGCCGTTCCGCGAGTTCCTTGCCGATGTTGCGGGAACCGGAGTGCAGCATCAGCCACACGCGGCCTTCGTCTTCGCCGCCCTGTTCGAGGCAGACCTCGATGAAGTGGTTGCCGCCACCGAGGCTCCCGATCTGGCGCGACGCGCGGTCGTGCAGCTCCTGGACGCCGGGATGCAGGTCGCCGAAGGACTTCCAGAACGCGTCCCAGCCACCGACTCCGTGCACCTTCGCCGGGTTCACCGGGGTCTTGTGCAGGCCGAACCCGACCGGGACGGCCGATTCGATCCGGCGGCGGAGCTTCAGCAGGTCGTCGGGCAGGTCGGCGGCGGTGAGCGAGGTCCGCACCGCGCTCATCCCGCAGCCGATGTCCACGCCGACGGCGGCCGGGGACACCGCGTCGCGCATCGCGATCACGCTGCCGACGGTCGCGCCCTTGCCGTAGTGGACGTCGGGCATGACCGCGACGCCGTGCACCCACGGCAGGTTGGCGACGTTGTGCAGCTGTCGCATGGCTTGGTCCTCGACCGACGTGGGGTCTGCCCACATCCGGATCGGAACCCGCGAGCCTTCGACCGCCGTGTACATGATTTTCCCTTCGTGGAAACGTTTGTCGCCGTTGAGCATGCACGGGCCGAAGGCCCCCGACAACGCAATTACGACGTGAAGGCCCCCTTTCCTCGGCTGAGCCGAGGGAAGGAGGCCTTCACGCGCAAGCAGGCGTCAGGAGTTCGCGGCGACCAGTTCCGCGATCTGCACGGCGTTGAGCGCCGCGCCCTTCCGCAGGTTGTCGTTCGACAGGAACAGCGCCAGACCACGACCGCCGTCGACGCCCGGGTCCGTCCGTAGCCGCCCGACGTACGACGGGTCCTGTCCGGCGGCCTGCAGCGGCGTCGGGATGTCCGACAGCTCCACGCCGGGGGCGCCGGTCAGCAGTTCGGTCGCGCGGGCGACCGAAAGCGGCTGCGAGAACTCGGCGTTGATCGAGATCGAGTGCCCGGAGAACACCGGCACCCGCACACAGGTGCACGAGACCAGCAGCTCCGGGATGCTCAGGATCTTGCGGCTCTCGTTGCGGAACTTCTTCTCCTCGTCCGTCTCGAACTCACCGTCGTCCACAATGGACCCGGCCAGCGGGAGGACGTTGTGCGCGATGGGCCGCGCGTACTTCTTCGGCTCGGGGAAGTCCACCGCCGCGCCGTCGTGGGTCAGCGCGCCCGCGTTCGCCGCCGCCGCGGCGAGCTGGCCTTCCAGCTCCTCCACGCCGGCGAGCCCGCTGCCGGACACGGCCTGGTAGGTGCTGGCGACCAGCCGCACCAGACCCGCTTCGGCGTGCAGCGGCTTGAGCACCGGCATCGCGGCCATGGTGGTGCAGTTGGGGTTCGCGATGATCCCCTTGCGCGCCTCCTTGACCGCCTCCGGGTTGACCTCGCTCACGATCAGCGGGACGTCCGGGTCCATCCGCCACGCCGACGAGTTGTCGATGACCGTGGCACCGGCCGCGGCGAACCGTTCCGCCTGTGCCTTGGAGGTCGCGCCACCGGCCGAGAACAGCGCGATGTCCAAACCGGACGGATCCGCGGTCGTCGCGTCCTCGATGACGATTTCCCCGTCACGCCAAGGAAGCTTCGAACCGGCGGACCGCGCCGAAGCGAAGTACCGCATTTCGGCGACCGGGAAACCCCGTTCGGCCAGCAGACGGCGCATGACGCCGCCGACCTGACCGGTCGCCCCGACCACGCCTACCCGCAAACCTTCCGGCATCAGCGACCACTCCCCGCGTAGACGACGGCTTCTTCATCGCCGCCGAGTTCGAACGCCTCGTGGATCGCGCGCACCGCGTCGTCGAGCTGCGCGTCCCGGATCAGCACCGAGATCCGGATCTCCGAGGTGTTGATGATTTCGATGTTGACGCCCGACTGGGCGAGCGCCTCGCAGAACGTCGCCGTGACACCGGGGTGCGAACGCATCCCCGCGCCGACGAGCGACACCTTGCCGACATGGTCGTCGTAGAGGACCGACTCGAAGCCGATCTCGTCCTTGATCTTCTCCAGCGACTGCACGGCCTTGGCCCCGTTGGCCTTCGACAGGGTGAAGGTGATGTCGGTGCGGCCCGAGACGGTGCTGGACACGTTCTGCAGCACCATGTCGATGTCGATCTCGTTGTCGGCGATCACGCGGAAGATCCGGGCGGCGGCACCGGTCGTGTCGGGCACTCCGGTCACCGTGATCTTGGCTTCGGAGCGGTCGTGCGCCACACCGGTGATCAACGCTTGTTCCACGGGGATCTCCTCGATAGAACCGGTCACCGTGGTGCCCGGCTTGTCACTGTAGGAAGAACGGACTCGGATCGGGACGCCGTAGCGGCGCGCGTACTCCACCGAACGCAGGTGCAGGATCTTCGACCCGCTCGCCGCCAGCTCCAGCATCTCCTCGTAGGCGATGGTGTCGAGCTTGCGCGCGTCGGACACGACCCGGGGATCGGCGGTGTACACACCGTCCACATCGGAGTAGATCTCGCAGACGTCGGCGTTCAGCGCGGCGGCCAGCGCGACGGCGGTGGTGTCCGAACCCCCGCGGCCGAGGGTGGTGATGTCCTTGGTGTCCTGCGACACGCCCTGGAACCCGGCCACCAGCGCGATGTAGCCCTGGTCGAGGGCTTCCGTCACCCGGCTGGGGCTGACGTCGATGATCCGCGCGTTGCCGTGCACCGACGTCGTCACCACACCGGCCTGCGAGCCGGTGAACGACCAGGCCTCCGCGCCCTGCGCCGAAATCGCCATCGCCACCAGGGAGTTGGAGATACGCTCACCCGCGGTGAGCAGCATGTCCATCTCGCGTTCCGGCGGCGCCGGGTTGACCTGCTGAGCCAGGTCGAGCAGCTCGTCGGTCGTGTCGCCCATGGCGGAGCAGACGACGACCACGTCGTTGCCCGCCTTCTTGGTGGCGACGATGCGTTCCGCGACGCGTTTGATCCGGTCGGCACTTTCCAGCGACGAACCGCCGTACTTCTGGACCACGAGGGCCACGCCCGAACCTCCTCGACGGGCCGGGCGTGCTCCTGGTGGGCACCGAGGAGCCCCCGCGTCCCTTATTTGGGCGAAAGCCTACCGGGGTGACGCGCGCTCGCCACCCTCGTAAGTGGTCCTGACCACCACTTCGAGGACTCCTGGAAGTAAATCTTCCTTAACACCAACGAAATAGTCGGAGGGCTTTCGCTTTAGTGACGGAGAGCACCCCTTGTTATCCATCCATGCCCCCGCCTCCACCCTCAAACGAGGAGCTCCGCTCCGCTGTATCTTCCCGAGCCATGCACAAACCCGCCGACACGAGTACCCCGATCGCGTCGATCCTGGCCCACCGCTGGAGCCCGCGCGCCTACGACGAGTCAGCGATCGTCACCGAAGACCAGCTCCGCGCGCTGCTCGAAGCGGCCCGCTGGGCGCCGTCGTTCGGCAACACCCAGCCCGCCCGCTACCTGGTCGGCCTGCGGGGAACGCCGTCGTTCGACCGCATCCTCTCGACGCTCAACTCGGGCAACCGGGCGTGGGCCCATCGCGCCGGGCTGCTGCTGATCGGCGTGATGGTGACCACGAACGAGAAGGGTGAAGTCCCGTACGCCGAGTACGGGCTGGGGCTGGCGAGCGAGAACCTCGTGCTCCAGGCCGTCGACCTCGGCCTGATCGCACACCAGATGGCGGGCTTCTCCGCCGAAGCGGCGAAGGACTTCTTCGGCCTCCCTGACGACGTCGTCCCGAAGGTCGCGATCGCCGTCGGCTCGCCCGCGGACCCCTCGGTGCTCGAAGAGGACTGGCGCATCGAGCGCGAAAAGGCGCCGCGCGAGCGAGTCCCGCTGGCTGAATTCGCCTACGCCGACGCCTGGGGCACGAGCGCTTTCGACGGCTGAGGGAGCCAGCGAAGGGCGAGAATGCCGAGCCCGACGTGCAGCAGGCTCAGCACCGCGACGGCGGTGTGGAGGCCCGCGACGAAGGCCTCCTTCGCGTCAAGAGCGGCTGTGGGCGCGATCTCGAGGGTTTCGCCGAGTGTCGGCGCGAGGTCCGGGCCCGCCAGCCGGAACACCAGCGCGGCGAGCGAGCCCATGAGCGCGATCCCCAGCGCGTTGCCGATCTCGTTACTCGTTTCGGCGATCGCGCCCGCCGCTCCCGCGCGCGCGGCGGGCACCGCGGCGACGGCCGTGTCGGCCACCACGCTGAACGAGATGCCGTAGCCGACGCCGGCGACCACCGTCGACGCGACGTACCAGCCCGCTCCGCCCGTGACACCGGTCATGAGCAGCAGGGCGAGCCCGGCGGCGATGGAGAAGTGGCAGACGATCAGCGCCGCGCGTGCGCCGATCCGGTCGACCAGCGCGGGCGTGACGACGCACATGATCGTGAGCACGGCCGCGCCCGGCAACGCCAGCAGCGCCGCGTGCAGCACGGGCAGGCCGAGCACGGACTGCAAGTGGATCCCCGACAGGTACGCGGCCGCCGACCACGCCGCCAGCGGCAGCAGCCCGGTGACGATCGCGATCGTGAAGACACGGTCGCGGAACAAGGAGAACTCGACCAGCGGGTACTCGAGACCCCGCTGACGCCGGGCGAACCACACCAGCAGCCCCGCCCCGGCGACGGCGGCGGAGACCGCGGTGACGGACAGTCCGTCGGCGGCCGCGTGCTTGATCCCGTAGATCGCGAGCAGCAGGCCGGCCGCGGAGAGCACGACGCTCAGCACGTCGACGCGTCCCTTCCCGGTGGCCCGCACCTCCCGCAGCAGCACTGGCGCGAGCGCCAGGAACACCGCGATCACCGGGAGGTTGACCAGGAAGACCGAGCCCCACGCGAACCGTTCCAGCAGGACACCGCCGACGACCGGGCCGATCGCGAAACCGGCGGCGAACGCGGCCGCGAAGATCCCGATGGCCCGCGCCCGGCGTCGCGCGTCGGGGAAGAGCTCGCTCAGCACCGCCAGCGCGGACGGCAGCAGCGTCGCTCCCGCCAGCCCCATCAGGGCGCGGAACGTGATGAGCAGCTCCGGGTTCGGGGCGAACGCGGCGCCCGCCGAACCGATGCCGAACACCGCGGCGCCGATCATCAGCAGCTTCAGCCGCCCGTACCGGTCGCCGATATTGCCGAACGCGATCAGCAGCGAGCCGACCGCGAAGCCGTAGACGTCGAGGATCCACAGCGCCTGATCGGCCGTGGGGGTGAGCGCCTGGCTGATCCTGGGCATCGCGAGGAACAGGATCGACCCGTCCATGGAGACCAGGAACACCGGGCAGAGGATCACCAGCAGGCCGAACCAGGCCCGGGAGTGCTGTCGTGTCATGCCCTCGACGCTGTACCGGCTTCGAGTGAGCAGCCATCCCCGTGCCGTGGGTACACCCGGCGGGTACACCCACGCGGCGGGCGGAGAACTTAGGCTCGGAGTCATGGAAAGCCTCGGCGTATACCTCAAGAGCCGTCGTGATCGCGTGACGCCCGCCGAGATCGGCCTGCGCACGTACGGCACTTCGCGCCGTGTACCTGGTCTACGCCGCGAAGAGCTCGCCCAGCTCGCCGGAGTGAGCGCCGGGTACTACACGCGGCTGGAGCAAGGACTGGCCGAAACCGCTTCACGGCAGGTGCTCGACGCGCTCGCCCGCGCACTCCGGCTCGACGACGTCGAGACCGGCCATCTGCACAACCTCGCCCGGCAGACTTCGCTCCCGAAGCTGTCGGACCCCGGCCCGGAAGACCCGCACCCGCGGGTCCTCGCGCTGCTGGAGAACCTCGGCGAGGCCGTGCCCGCCCTCGTCTTCGGCCGTCGCGGCGACGTGCTCGCGTGGAACCACGCCGGACACACGCTCATGGCCGAACACCTGGATTTCGACGCGCCGAACGATCCCGAACGGCGGCCGTCGCTGCCGCGCATGTTCTTCCTCGACCCGCTGACCCGCGAGCTGCACCGGAACCGGGCCGAACTCGCACCGATCCACGTCGCCTATCTGCGGTTGACCGCGGGCCGCTACCCCACCGACGCCCGCCTGGCCGCGCTCATCGGCGAGCTTTCGATGCGCAGCGACGAGTTCGCGTCACTCTGGGCGACCGGCGACGTGGCTGATTGCACCGTCGGCGCCATGCACCTGCGTCACCCGACGGTCGGCGCGGTCAGCGTCGACTACCAGGTGTGGCTCCAGCCCGACAGCCCCGACCACCGGCTGGAGATCTACACGCCGAAGGACCCGGGATCCGCCGACGCGCTGAAGATCCTGACCCACTTCGATCGCTAACCTGGGGTCATGGGGGCCTTTCGCAGCGTTCTCCGCAACGAATCCCGCACGATGGCCGGACTCTGGCTGTATCTCAGGCGCCGGAAGGACGGCATCGACGGGGACGCCGTCGCGGTGCCGTACGGCGCGAACGGGAAGTCGATCTTCATCGTGTTCGCGGTGGTGAGCGCCGCCGAAGCGGGTCTCTTCTGGCTGATCGACTTCGGCCTCGTCGTCGACCTCCTGCTGCTCGCCCTTGGCGTGTACTCGGCGCTGCTGGTGTTCGGGGTCTACGCCGGCACCGTCGTCCGGCCGCACGTGATCTCGTCGCGCGAGGTGCGGGTGCGCTACAGCTCCTTTTACGACGTGCGGATCCCCAGGGAGAACGTGGTCAGCCTGCGGAACGTGAAGGAAAGCCACGATCCCCTCAAGGCGAAGGCCTTTCGCGACGGAACCTGGCTCAGCTACGACAACTTCTACGAGACGAACCTGGTCGCCGAACTGCGTGAGCCGATCACGGTGACCCGGCCGCTCGGCAAGACCGAGACCGTCCGCGTCGTCAAGTTCCAGGCGGACGACCCGAAGGCCGCTGTCGAGGCTTACGAACGGCTCGGTGTCAGCTGAGCCGGTACGTCCTGGCGACGATGGCACGGGCGAGCTCGGTGACGCTCTCGTTCCGTGCGAAGGCGTGCGCGCGGATGAGGACCAGAGCGTCGGCCGCCGAGCAGTCGTGGGTGGACATCACGACCCCGGTGGCCTGGTGCGCCACGACGCAGAGGTCGACGTCGCCGAACAGCGGATGCACCGGCAGGCCGTCGTCCACGTCCAGGCGCACCGCCGGGTCCAACGCGGTGCTGGTCAGCACGTCGGCGAGCACCCCCACCGACCGGGCCACCTCGGCACCCGGTTCGGGCTCGGGCCGGTACGCGGTGACGTTGCCCATCGGCACCTCGGCGGGGCCAAGCCGGGCCGACACCACCGATCGGACGCCGAGTTCCCTGGCCGCCGGGCCGAACTGGGGCCACCGGCTCACGAGTTCCGGCTCGCCGCAGACCCCCGGTCTCCCCGTCGTGTCCCGGGCAGGTCCTTCGCCGAGGGCGTATTCGAGGTCGTGCGCCCTGGCGGCGATGGGATCGGACACGACGACCGAAGCCTCGCCCCCGCCGGTGCTGAACAGGGACACCGCCAGGCTCCGGAGGCCGGTCGCCTCGGCGGCGACCGTCATGAACGCCGGGGGCACGCCCGCCGGTTCCTCCGGTAGGTCCGCCCAGCGCCCGACGGCGTCGAGGTAGCCGGCGTGCATGTCCGCCGCGGCCCGGTGCTTGCGCTCGGTGGCGCGGTGCAGCTCCGCCATCCGCAGATGAAAGGGCCGCATCGAGACGGTGGCCGTCTCCATCAGGCTTTCGTGCCGCCTCGCGACTGCCGCCGCTCGATCCGCCCGCCCGCGCTCGGTGTCGATCAGTCGGCGCATGGCGGTCGGGTCGTACCGACCACCGGTGCCGTCCCACATGGGCTGAGCGTACGCCCGGCGACGCCCGCGGAGAGGACCCGAACGGCTGAGCCCCGGCGGGTTCCCCGTCAGCGGGCGGAGGACTAGCGTTGATTCCCCAGCGCCCTCGAAACCGTATTTCGCAGGAAGGCCGGATTTCATGCAGAACCGGGAAAGATGGGTCGCCGACACGTTGGTGGAGCTGGCCGACACCTTGGCACCCGCGCTCGACCCGAAAGACTATTGGCTCTGTGTGACGAACCGTTACGCAGAACTGGTTTCGTCCTCTTCGGTCCGGCTCGTCGCGGCAGGCGACCACCCGATCACGGTACACACCGATGAACGGCTCGAAAGACCGTCGCTCGCCCGGATCCTCGCCGAGGAAGGCCCCGGCGTGGACTGCCGCGCAGGGCGTGAGCCGGTCGTCAACGTGCTTCTGGACGAGGCGGGAACACGCTGGAAACGACTGGTCCCCGCCGCTCTCTCGCTCGGTTTCCGATCGGTACACGCGTTCCCGTTCAGCCGCCGCGAAGACGTCCTCGGCGACGTCACGATCCTGACCACGGAAACCGCTCCGCTGCCGGTGGCCGACCTGCGGGTCGCGGTCGCGCTCGCCGACGCGGCGACGATCGGCATGCTCAACCACCGCGCGATCGCCGGCCTGACCAGGACCTCCGAACAACTGCAGGTGGCGCTGGACAGCCGGGTGATCATCGAGCAGGCGAAGGGCATCGTCTCGGCTCGGCTGGAGATCGAGCCGGGCGAAGCGTTCCGCCTGTTGCGCCGCTACGCGCGCGGCCACAACCGCCGGATCAGCGACCTGTGCGAACTGATCGTCACCCGTCGCGTGACGGCGTCCGATCTGGTGGGTTCACTCCCCAGGAACACGACGCGCGGGCGCTGACTCACCCCCGCCGCTTTTCCATCAGCAGCACCACTCCGCCGCCCGGTCCCCGCAGCGGCGAGGAGCTGACCGAAACGACGAGTGACCTGCCCTTCCGGTCCACCGCGTCGATCTCGACCCGCGCCGCCCGATGCCCGGTCTCGTTGCAGACCTCGACGGTGTCGCGGAGCCCGGCGGTCGGCAGGCCGAAGTCGAGGCCGAAGAAATCCTGCCGGTAGACCTCGTCGGCGCGCATACCCCACAGTTCCTGGGCGCCCCGGTTCCAGCTGCGCACCTGGAGATCTCCGTCGAGCACGACCACGCCTGCTTCGACGCTCGAAAGCACTCCTTCGAAGAACATGCGCGTCTCGTCGAGTTCCGCGGTGCGGATGCGCATCTCCTCGTTCATGGTTTCGAGTTCTTCGTTGCCCGACTGGAGTTCTTCGTTCGTGGTCTCGAGTTCCTCGTTCGTGGACTGGAGTTCCTCGTTCGTCGTCTCGAGTTCCTCGATGCTCGACTGGAGCTCCTCGTTGACCGTTTCGAGTTCCGCGTTCGTCGACTGAAGTTCGGCGTAGGCCGTCGCCAGGTCCTCCTGCACCCGTTTCACCTCCTGCTGGAGCCTGGTCGCCTCGGTGGTGTCCACGAATGTGATGGCCACGCCGATGTCCTCGCCTTCGATGGTGATCAGCGGCCGGACGATGATGTCGAGGTACTGCGTCTCTTCCGTGCTCTTCTGGCGCCGGACGGAATCGATCCGCACGCTGCGGCGCTCGGCGTGGGCCTGATCGATCACCGAGCGGAGTTCGATCGGCCGGTAGGAGATCTCCAGATCGTGGAACGGCCTGCCGACGTCGTCCGAGGACAGCCCGAACTGCAACCGAGCCGAGCCGTTGATCAGGGCGACCGTGCCGTCACGTTCGACGCCGAGGACCGAATCGGGTGACGACGCCAAGGCGAGTTCGGTGACGTGACGTCGCCGGTTGGCGTCCCGCACCCCCGCGCCTGCCCGGACGTCGAACCGCGCGGGCTTCACCGGCATACCCCCCGTTCGCAGCTTGAAAACCCGGTTACGGATGTTGGCCGCGTCGAATCGGATGCCGTCGGAAAGCAGCATTTCGGCCTTCCCGAGGAACAGGTAGCCACCTTCGTTGAGCGCGAAATGGAAGCGCTCGATGATCTTCGCCTGCGCCTCGACGTTGAAGTACATCAGGGTGTTGCGGCAAGCGAGCAGGTCGACCCGGGAGATGGGGGCGTCACGCGTGATGTCGTGTCTGCCGAAGATCACCCGACGCCGGAGGTCTCGCCGGAAGGCGAACAGATTGCCGGTCGGCTCGAAGTACTTCTTCTTCAGTCCTTCGGTCAATCGATCCAGCGCTTTCGAGGAATACAGCCCCGTCCTCGCCTCGCGCAGGGCCTCCTCGTCGACGTCGGTCCCGTAGATCTTGACCCGCCTCGTGGTCTCCTCGACACCGAGGTGCTCGGCGAAGATGATCGCGAGGGAATACGCCTCCTCGCCGCTGGAGCATCCGGCGCTCCAGATACGGATCTCACCTTCGCCGACCCTCGCCACGATTTCGGGCACGACGGTCGTCTGCAGGTAGTGCCAGGCTTCGGGATCCCGGAGGAAACTGGTGACGTTGATCAGGATGGTGTTGAAGAGTTCCAGGAACTCTTCGGCGTTGATCTCCAGGAAGTCCCGGTATTCGGCGTATCCGTCGATCTTCACGGCCTGCATCCGTTTCCGGATCCGGCGAGCGAGGGAGGTCCGCTTGTAGCCGGTGAAGTCGAAGCCGCGGGAATCCCTGATGAACGTCAGCAGGTCCTCGAGCCCGCGATCGTCGTGGATTTCGCCGTCCGGCGCGTTCATAGCGTCCTCGTTCCCTTGACCAGGCCGACGAGAGCACCGGCGATTTCGTCCAGCGGAAGCACCAAGTCGACCGGCACGGCCTTCACCACGGCCTGGGGCATGCCCTTGAATTCGGCGGTCGCCGGATCCTCGGCGACAACGCTGCCGCCCCGCGCCTTCACCATCGCGGCCCCTGCCGAACCGTCGGACCCTGTCCCGGTCAGGACACAGACGAGGGCGGCGGGACCGTAGACGGCGGCGACGGATTCGAAGAGCAGATCGACCGACGGCCGTACGAACTTCACCTGTTCGGTCGCCGAAAGCTCCAGCACACCGCCGGGTCTCACCAGGAGATGCCGGTTCGGCGGTGCCATGTGGACGACGCCGGGCTCGAGGACGTCCCCGGTCTCGGCCAGCTTGATCCGCAGCCGTGACCGCCGGTTGAGGATATCGGCGAGAACCGTGTCGTGCCGGGGATCGAGATGCTGGACGACGATCAGCGGCACGCGGAAATCGGCGGGCAGCTCGCCGAGGATCGCCATGAGCGCCTTGACTCCACCCGCCGAGGAACCCACGGCGACGATCTCGTAAGCCATCGCCTCGTGACGGTCGGGGGCGGGCATACCCCCCAGCGTAGTGCTCCGTGCGCTAAGCCGGACCGCCGACGCGTCGGATGATCCTGGCGAGGATTCCCGTGACGACCATCCAGAAGACCGCGGCGATGCCGTAGTTGATCAACACGCGGAGCTTGGCGTCCTCGGGCATGAAGAGATCCTTGAAGCCCAGCAGGAGCCCGTCGGCCCAGCCTCGGACGAACGACACGATGCCGTTGCCGGGGTTCGCCTCGCCGATCACGAAGACGACGTGCAGCACCAGGATGGCCGCGAAGATCAAGCCGGCCCAGCGGACGACGTTCGCCAGGATCCCGGCCGCACGACTGCCGCCCGCTCGCCAGTCGACCTTGCGCCTGGTCGCCTGATCAGCGGTTTCCTTCTCTTCAGCGTGCTCGCCCATGCCGGGCAGTGTGGCACGCCGCCTGGTCCGATTGCTACCCGCGAGTAACCCGAATGGGCGCCACTTGAGTCACGGTTCGATCGCGGCCCGGGTTTCCTTTCGGGAGATCACGCGGTTAAGGTGGCGTCGTGGCTCGAGCTCTCCTGCTTCGCTGCCGCGACGGGGCCTGATCGGACCGGCTCCCCGTCGCGGGGCTTCGTGGTGCCGGTCGTCGCACCCGATTCTTCAGGAGAACCGTCCCCTCATGAGCATCCGCAAGCCCACCCGTCCTGCCCCTTCCGAGCAGGCTTCGTGGAATACCCAGCGCGGCACTTCGATGCCCGTGCACCGCTATCGTCCCTGGTACGACCTGATCGAGGACATCTCGCTGCCCGACCGCACCTGGCCGGACAAGCGCATCGACACCGCGCCGCTGTGGTGCGCCGTCGACCTGCGTGACGGCAACCAGGCCCTGATCGACCCGATGTCGCCCGCGCGCAAGCGCAAGTTCTTCGACCTGCTGGTCCGCATGGGCTACAAGGAGATCGAGGTCGGCTTCCCGGCGGCGTCGCAGACGGACTTCGACTTCGTCCGCGAGATCATCGACGAGGGCGCCATCCCGGACGACGTCAGCATCCAGGTGCTGACCCAGTGCCGCCCGGAGCTGATCGAGCGCACCTTCAAGGCGCTCGAAGGCGCGCCGCGCGCGATCGTGCACATCTACAACTCGACCTCGATCCTGCAGCGTCGCGTCGTGTTCCGCGAGGAACGCATCGGCATCACGAAGATCGCTTCGCAGGCCGCCGAGCTGGTCGTCGACTACGCCGCGAAGCAGCCGGACACCGACTTCCGGTTCCAGTACTCGCCGGAGTCCTACACCGGCACCGAGCTGTCGTACGCGCTCGAGGTCTGCAACACCATCACCGGGATCTGGCAGCCGACGCCGGAGAAGCCGGTCATCCTGAACCTGCCCGCCACCGTCGAGATGGCGTCGCCGAACGTCTACGCCGACTCGATCGAGTGGATGCACCGCAACCTGGACCGCCGCGATTCGGTGATCCTGTCGCTGCACCCGCACAACGACCGCGGCACCGGCATCGCCGCCGCCGAACTGGGCTTCCAGGCCGGCGCGGACCGGATCGAAGGCTGCCTGTTCGGCAACGGCGAGCGCACCGGCAACGTCGACCTGGTCGCGCTGGGCATGAACCTGTACAGCCAGGGTGTCGACCCGCAGATCGACTTCTCCGACATGGACGAGATCAAGCGGACCGTCGAGTACTGCAACCAGCTGCCGGTGCACGAACGCAGCCCGTGGGCCGGTGACCTGGTGTTCACCGCGTTCTCCGGCAGCCACCAGGACGCGATCAACAAGGGCCTCGACGCGCTGAAGGCCGCCGCCGACAAGGTGGGGACGCCGGTCGACGAGCACCCGTGGGAGGTCCCCTACCTGCCGATCGACCCGAAGGACATCGGCCGCAACTACGAGGCCGTGATCCGGGTGAACTCGCAGTCCGGCAAGGGCGGCGTCGCCTACATCATGAAGGCCGAGCACCAGCTCGACCTGCCGCGGCGCCTGCAGATCGAGTTCTCGAAGGTCGTCCAGCGCCACACCGACACCGAGGGCGGCGAGGTCGACCCGGCCACGATGTGGAACGCGTTCTCGGCCGAGTACCTGGAGCTGAAGACGCCGCTGGAGCTGGTGCGCCAGCACGTCAGGGACAACGGCGACGGCGAGTACGACATCACCGCCACCGTGCGGGTCGAGGGTGACGAGCACGAGGTCACCGGCCGGGGCAACGGCCCGATCGCGGCGTTCTTCGACGCGCTGTCGACCGTCGGGTTCGACCTGCGGCTGCTGGACTACAGCGAGCACACGCTCTCGCCGGGCGACGACGCGCGGGCCGCGTCGTACATCGAGTGCGCGATCTCCGACCGGGTGTACTGGGGGATCGGGATCGACCCGTCGATCGTGACCGCTTCGCTGCGGGCCGTCATTTCCGCGGTGAACCGGGCTCACCGGTAGTTTTCGCTTCGCGCGTGAAGGCCCCTTCCCCTCGGCTGAGCCGAGGGGAAGGGGCCTTCACGCGCTACAGGGCCTTCACGGCGGCCAGGATGTCGGCCGGATCGGTGCGCGTCGTGTAATCCGGGTGCACGTCGATGTACCGGATGACCCCCTCGCCGTCCACGACCAGGACGGTCGGATAGGGCAGCTCCCATTCCGCCGCCCCGTTGATCTTCTCGACGTCGCCGATGAGCGTGTCGAAGGCCGGCTTCGTCTCCGGAGCCAGCCGGAACGTGATGCCGAGCGCACGGCCGAGCTGGTTGTCCACATCGGACAGCACGGCGAACTCGAGATCCTTCGTGGACAAGGAGTCGTCCGGCAGCTGCGGGCTGACGGCGACCAGCTTCACGCCCAGGTTCTCCAGCTCCGGCAACAGTTCCCGCTGATACGTACGCAAGGCCAGGTTGCAGTACGGACACCACGCGCCGCGGTAGAACACCACGACCGCGGGGCCGTCCGCGACCCGGACCCGCTCGCCGCCGGCGTCCGGCAGCACGAGGTCCGGCATCGCCGTTCCCGGCTTCGCGGCCTCCTCGGCGACCACCCCCACGAACGTCGCACGGTCGGCCTTGAGCACCTCGGCGACCTCGGCCGGAACGTGGCTCGCGACGGATTCCCGCAGCTCGGCGAGGTCGGTGTTGAGATCCCCCATCGACAGCTCCTTCGGTTGTACTGATCGGTACAGTGAAGCCGACTGTACTATTCGGTACATGAGTGGTCAACCGGCGAAGACCCCGCAGGGGCGGATGACGAGGGACGCGATCGTCGACGCGGCGGCGGAGCTGATGTACGTCAACGGCGTCGCCGGGACGAGCGTCGACAAGGTGCTCGCGGCGAGCGGCGCCGGGAAATCGCAGATGTACCACTACTTCAAGAACAAGGATCAGCTCGTCGAGGCGGTCATCGCCCGCTTCCTCGAAAACATCCTCGGCAATCAGCCGACCATCTTCGAGCTGCACGACTGGGCCGATTTCGACCAGTGGGCGAGCGAGATCCTGGCCATCCAGACCACGCCCAAGGGACCGATCGCCTGCCCGCTGGGCAACCTCACCGGCGAACTCGGCGACGACCCCCAAATGGCCCCGCTGCTGGACAAGGCCTACCGCGAATGGGAGTCACATCTCCAGCGCGGACTGGAATCGTTGCGAGAAAAGGGAAAACTCGCCGCGGACGCCGACCCGGCGAGGCTCGCGCAGGCCGCGCTGACCTGCGTGCAGGGCGGCCTGCTGATGGCCCACCTGCGCCACGACGTCACGCCGATCGCCGACGCGCTCAAGATCGCGTTGGACCACCTGAGGAGTCACGCTCGCCCGTGAGCGCGCCGACCTCGCCGGCGAGCGCGTCGAGCACCTTCGCCACCGCCGGCCGGGAAGCCGCCCCGATCCGGTAGACCGCTTCCACGTGCCGCGCCGCCTTGATCCCGGCGAGCGGGCGGCAAACGAGGCCGCTGCCGCGCCGAGTATCCATTGTGTACCGGGGAAGCAGCGCGATCCCGTGCCCGGCGGCGACGAGCCGCTCGGTGATGCGGAAATCGTTGATGCGCTGGACGACCTGCGGGCGCACCCCGGTGCGGATGATCAGCGACTGGAGGATGTCGTCCACCGGGAACCCGGCGTTGACGCTGATCCAGCGTTCGTCGGCGAGTTCGGCCAGCTCGATGCGGCGCCGCTTCGCCAGCCGGTGCCCGGCGGGGAGCGCGACGTCGAGCGGTTCACGCAGCAGATGCCGCGTCTCCAGCCGGTCCGAGCCGAGCGACGGCGCGTGCTCGTCCCGGTGCGCCACCACGATGTCGTAATCCGCGACGAGCCCGGGGACCTCCGGCGGGGTCATGTCGACGTCGCGCACGATGACGTCCAACCCGTCGAACTCCGCCGTCCGGTGCAGCAGCCCGGGCAGCAGCATCAGCCCGGCCGACTGGAAGATCGCCACCCGGACCCGGCCGCGCGGGGCGCTGCGATAAGTGTCCAATTCGGACTCCGCGCGCTCCAGGGCGGCGAGTACGTCGTCCGCGCGGGCGACCAGCGCGCGACCCGCGTCGGTCAGCCGCAGTCCTCTTCCGGCGGGTTCGGTCAGCGCGAGACCGACGTCACTCTGCAAGGCGCGCAGCTGCTGGGAAACCGCGGACGGCGTGCAGTGCAACGCCTTCGCGGCCGCCGTCACGCTGCCGCGATCGGCGAACTCCCGCAGGGTCCGCAACCGGCCGATGTCCATACCGCCAGCATATGTGAAGCCGAACTGAACGATCGCTGCAAATATTCTCGCTGGTCCTAAAGGGTCGCACCACGTAAGAGTGAAGACATGCCCGCCCGCGATCGTCTGCTCGCCCTGTTCGTCGCCGTCCTCTGGGGCTGCAACTTCCTCGCCATCCACGCCACTCTCGGCCAGTTCCCGCCAGTCTTCGCCGGCGGGCTGCGCTTCGCGGTCATCGCCATCCCGACGATCCTGTTCGTGCCGTGGCCGAAGGTGAAGATCCGCCACCTGCTCGGCTACGGGCTGGGCTTCGGCACCGGGCAGTTCGTGTTCCTCTTCATCGCGATGGACACCGGCATGCCGACCGGTCTCGCGTCGCTGGTGCTGCAGGCGTCGGCGCCGTTCACCGTCCTGCTCGGCGCCGTCTTCCTGCGTGAACGCGTGTCCGGACGGCAGCTCACCGGCATCCTGCTCGCCGTCGCCGGGATGGCGACGATCGCCTGGCAGCAGGCCGGGAACGCCGCCCTGCTGCCGGTGATCCTGACCCTCCTCGGCGCCCTGAGCTGGGCGTTCGGCAACCTGAGCACCCGGCAGGCGGCACCGGACAACCCGCTGAACTTCGTCCTCTGGATGTCCGTGGTGCCGCCGCTGCCGATGTTCGCGCTGTCGCTGGTCATGGAGGGCCCCGCCGAGATCGGCCACTCGCTGAGCACCCTCGGCACCACCACCGGGCTGATCGGCCTCGGCGGCCTCGCCTACGTGGTGCTGTTCGGCACGATCGTCGGCTCCGGGATCTGGACGTCGCTGATGCGCCGCAACCCCGCGGGCGTGGTCGCGCCGTTCTCCCTGCTGGTGCCGGTCGTCGGGCTGTCGATGGCGTTCCTGGTCCTCGACGAACGCCCCTCACTGGCAGAGATCCTCGCCGCGGCCGTGGTCATCGGCGGCGTCCTGTTCGGTTCGACGAAGCGCCGCGTGCGCGAACCGGATTTCCTCGCCGAAGCCGAAACGCCTCAGCCCACTGGTGTGCGGTGAGGCTTTTGGGCACGACTTCCTTGCCGGGGCAGGTGAACACCCGCCGTACGAAGTCCTGGTAGCGCACACGATCCGCGTCTTCGACGAGCGGACGCTCGCGGCGGGTCATGGTGAGCAGACCGCCGTCGACGCCGGGCCGCGGGCGGAACGCCGTGGCGGGCACCCGGCCGGCCAGCCGGAAGTCGAACCACGGCCACCACTGCGCGGTCATCATGGTCGCGCCACCGACCCCGGCCCGGCGGCGCGCCACCTCCCACTGCATGAGCAGGACGGCGTCCGTCCAACCGGGAGCGGCGAGGACGTGACGCAGGGTCGCGGTGGTCAGGTGGAACGGCAGATTGCCGACCAGTACGTGTGGCGTCTTCGGCAGGGGGAACCGCAGGTAGTCCGCGGTGACGATCTTCGTCGAGGGCTGGACGCGGCCCGCCAGCCGGGCGGCTCGGCGGTCGTCGACCTCGACGCCGGTCAGTGGCCTGCCGAGCCGTTCGAGCGGCAAGGTCAGCGCGCCGTCGCCGGTGCCGAATTCGATGACCGGCCCGTCCGTACCGTCGACGAGCTTCACGACGGTTTCGATGATGTTCCGGTCGATGAGGAAGTTCTGGCCGAGTTCATGACGGCCAGGACGCTGTGTGCGCAAGGGATCTCCGCGGCTTCGAGGTGAGCCGGGCAGCACGAGGCCTGCCCGGCGATGACTCGCTCGGGCGGCGGTTCCTTGCTTGACGCCGGGGATCCGCCGCTAGTTGCGGCGGGTCCTGGTGAACGCGGAAGCACACATGGCGGCGAAACTACCTCGGGCCGGAGGCCTCACGCCAATCGTTTTCTACGCGCCGATCCGGCTGGTGCCGAGGTGCTCGACCGGGCCGGACAGCGCGGCCTTGACGTGGCGGGTGAGGTCGTCGGTGAGCACCTCGGTCTCGCCCTTCTCCAGCCCGTCGACGACCTGGCGGGCGACGTCGCGCGGGTCGTTCTTGGGGATGTCGAGGCCCTGGGTCATGTCGGTGTCGGTGTAGCCGAGGTGGACGCCGACGACCTGTGTGCCCCGGTCGGCGAACTCGATGCGGAGCGAATTCGTGAGAGACCAGAAGGCCGCCTTCGACGCGCCGTAGGAGCCCGAGCCGGCCGCCCACGACAGGATGGAATGCACGTTGACCAGCGCGCCGCCGCCCTTGAGCTGCGGCGCAAACGCTTGCGCGATCCGCAGCGCGCCGAAGACGTTCGTTTCGAAGACCGGGCGGTGCGCGTCGACGTCATCGGTCAACAGCGAACCGAGGCCGAGGACTCCGGCGTTGTTGAAGACGATCGTGGCGTCGCCCGCCTTCTCCGCCAGCGCGCGGACGGATTCGGGGTCGGTGACGTCGAGCGGGAGCGGGACGATCCGCGGGTCGGTCTCCTCGCGCGGCGACCTGGCGGTCGCGTAGACCTTGGCGGCACCGCGGGCCAGCAGTTCGGCGACGAACGCCTTGCCGAGCCCGCGCTGCCCGCCGGTGACCAGGGCGACGGCGCCTTCGATGGAGGTCATGACTGTGCTCCCTTGACAGAAGTGTTTATTGTTTGCCTCTGTCGTCAGCATGGCGACGCGCGCCGACAGAGTCAAGTACGCTTGACCTATGTCATGGACCGCGACGGACCGATACCGGTTACGCACCGCCCCCTCGGGGCTGGCGCTCGTTCAGGACTTCCTCAACACGAAGGCGATCAAGACCTACGGCCTCGACCTGCTGAACGACACCGACCTGACGCGGCCTTGGGCCGCCGAGGCGCTGGCGGAATGGTCGCGGGCACGGGACGCCGAGGTGCCCGAGATCACGCTGGGGCCAGGCGACCTTCGCGCGCTTCGCGACCTGCGAGAGACCTTCGTTTCGCTCGTGGAAGACGGGGACGCTGACTTCGGCAAACCGGTCAAGGCGGATCTGACGCTGCGGGACGGCGTCGTCCGGCTGTTCCCGTCCGGTACCGGACGGCAGTGGCTCGCGTCGGCGCTGTGGACGGAGACGCTGCTCGCGCAGCAGGCCGGGATCTGGCCGCGGCTGAAACTGTGCCGTCTCGACGGCTGCCGTTCGGCCTTCTACGACGTCTCGCGCAACAACAGCGGGGTCTGGCACGACGTGCGCACCTGCGGGAACGTCGCCAACCTGCGGGCGGCCCGGGAGCGGAAGAGAGCGCTCAGCTGAACGAAGCCAGCGCCGAGGGGATCGGGATCTCGCCGCCGATGACGTCGAAACCCTGGTTCTCGGTGAGCGGCTCCTCCAGCGTGGCGACCAGGACGGCGGCGACGTCCGCGCGGGAGACGCGGCCCGGTTCGAGGTGACCGCCGAGCTTGACGCGGCCGGTGGGCTGGTCGTCGGTGAGCGTGCCGGGCCGGACGATCGTCCAGTTCAGGCTGGAGCGCCGCAGGACACTGTCGGAGATCTGCTTCGCCATCAGGATCGACCGCACCAGGCGATCGCCCTGGTCCGGCGAATCCGCGAACTGCGCGGAAAGCTGCACGAACCGCGAGACACCGGCCTTCTCGGCGGCGCGGATCGCGGTGATCACGCCGTCGCGGTCGACGAGGTCGACGGAGGCCTGATCTGGATCGGGTGCGCCGATCGCGCTGATCACCACCTCGGAACCGGCGAGCGCCTCGACGAGGTCTTCCGCGTCCGCGGTGACGTCCGCGACCACGGTTTCGGCGCCGAGACCGGCGACCTCCTCCGCGCGGCGACGACTGCGCAGCCCCGCCCGCACCTGATGGCCTCGGCCCCGCAGAAGCCGGACCACGTGGATCCCCGTCCGCCCCGACGCTCCCAGCACTGTGACCCGCATGACACGAGTCTGCCCGAAGGCGGCCTTCCGCGCTGGTCAGGCGACTGCCCGCATTCAGTCCTCTGAATGCGGAAGTACAGGAAGGCCCCCTTCCTGTACCCAGACGCAAGGAAGGGGGCCTTCATGTACTTCAAGCGGGACTAGAGGATCTCCGCCGCCGAGCCGACGTCCGGCAGCCCGCCGACGTCGGGGTTCAGCTCCCCGGCTCCGACGAGTTCCGCCTTGACCTCGTGCGGTTTGATCCGCCCGTCGCGGATGTCCTCCGCGTAGTGGCAGGCGACCCGGTGCCCGGCGCCGATCTCCCGCAACTGCGGGCGGTCGGTGTCGCACAGGCTCTGCTGTTTCCACGGGCATCGCGTGTGGAACCGGCAGCCGGACGGCGGCCGCGCCGGCGACGGCAGGTCGCCGGCGAGCAGGATCTGCTCCCGGTTGTCCTCCACCGTCGGGTCCGGCACGGGGATCGCCGAAAGCAGCGCCCGCGTGTACGGGTGCAGCGGGTTCTCGTACAGCGTGTCGGCGTCGGCCTCTTCGACCAGCGAGCCGAGGTACATCACGCCGATGCGGTCGGAGATATGCCGCACCACCGCGAGGTCGTGCGCGATCACCAGGTACGTGAGCCCGAGCTTCTCCTGCAGGTCCTCCAGGAGGTTGACCACCTGCGCCTGCACCGAGACGTCCAGCGCGGACACCGGTTCGTCGGCGACGATCAGGTCCGGCTCGACCGCGAGCGCCCGCGCGATCCCGATGCGCTGACGCTGGCCGCCCGAGAACTCGTGCGGGTACTTCCGCAGCGAGGACTCCGGAAGACCGACGGCGGCGAGGAGTTCGCGCAGCCGCTTGGCCGTCGCCTCCTTGTCCTTGGCGAGGCCGTGCGCCTTCATTCCTTCGGTCAGAATGGATTCCACCGACTGCCGAGGGTCCAAAGAGGACATCGGGTCCTGGAAGACCATCTGCATCCGGCGGCGGGCCTTGCGCAGGTCCTCGCCATTGAGGCCCGCGACGTCGGTGCCGTCGAAGACGACGTTGCCGTTCGTCAGTTCGGTCAGCCGGAGGATCGCCCTGCCCAAAGTGGACTTCCCGCAGCCGGATTCCCCGACCAGACCGTAGGTCTCACCCCTGCGGATGGCCAGATCGACGCCGTCCACGGCGTACACGTACCCGACCGTCCGGTCGATCACGATGCCGCGTTTGATCGGGAAGTGCACCTTGAGGTCGTTGACCTCGAGCAGTACTTCCTGCTCCGGTACCGCGTGCGTCATCGGACCCCTCCTCGTGCGGCCACGGCCGGGATCACCGGGTTGTGGCAGCGCAGCAGTCCACCGCGATCGGGGGTCAGCTGCGGTGAAACCTCCCGGCACACGCCGAGAGCGTTCGGGCAGCGGGGCGCGAAGGCGCAGCCGCCGTCCCACGGGATGTTGTCGGCGACGGATCCCTTGATGGGGATCAGTTTCTCGCCGCGGCCCGCGTCGAGCCGCGGGATCGAGGCGAGCAGGCCGTGCGTGTACGGATGCCGCGGCTCGGCGAACAGCGAGTGCCGCTCCGCCCGCTCGACGATCTTGCCGCCGTAGAGCACGTTTACCTCGTCGCAGAGACCGGCGACGACACCGAGGTCGTGCGTGATCATGATCAGCGCGGTCCCGGTGTCCTGCACCAGTTCCCGCAGCAGCGCGAGGATCTGCGCCTGGATCGTCACGTCGAGCGCGGTGGTCGGCTCGTCGGCGATGAGCAGCCGCGGACGGCACGCCAGCGCGATCGCGATCAGCGCACGCTGCCGCATCCCACCGGACAGCTGGTGCGGGTACTCGGAAAGCCGCCGCGTCGGGTCGGGGATGCCGACCTTGTCCAGCAGCTCCGCCGCCTCCACCGACGCCGCCTTGCGCGCCATCCCGCGGTGCCGCTCCAGCACCTCGGTGATCTGCAGGCCGATCGGGATGACCGGGTTCAGCGAGGACAGCGGATCCTGGAACACCATGCCGAGGTCACGGCCGCGGCGGTCCCGCATTTCCTTGTCCGACAGGCGAAGCAGATCCGTGCCTTCGAACGACACCGAACCGCTGACCTGGTTGCCGCGTTTCGCGAGCAGCCGCATGATCGCCAGCGAGGTCACGGACTTGCCGCAACCGGACTCACCGACGAGACCGACCGTCTGGCCGGGTTCGACGTCGAAACTGACCTCGTCCACCGCGGTGAACGGCTTCTCGCCGCGTCGCTGGAAAACGACCTTGAGGTCGCGTACTTCGAGGAGTGCCATCAGAAAGTCACCGCCTGTTCTTCGGATCGAGGGCTTCCCGCAGGGACTCGCCGAGCAGCGTGAACCCGAGCGCGACGATGATGATCGCGATGGCCGGGTAGTACGCCAGCTCGGGGCGGATGTCGAGGAACTGCCGAGCGCTGCGGCTCAGCATGATGCCCCATTCCGCCCGGTTCGGGTCCGGGTCGCCGAGACCGAGGAACGACAGCGCCGCCGCCTCGAGGATCGCGGTCGCCAGGGTCAGCGTGGCCTGCACGATGACCGGGCCGAGCGAGTTGGGCAGCATATGCCGCAACACGATCGCCCCGCGTTTGACGCCGAGCGACGTCGCCGCGAGCACGTGGTCGCTGTTTCTCTGCGCGAGCATCGAACCGCGCAGCAACCGCGCGAAGATCGGCACGCTGACCATCGACACCGCGACGATCACGGTCCACTGGCTCGGCTTCTGGAACAGCGCGGCGACCGAGATCGCCAGCAGCAGCGACGGCACGGACAGCATGACGTCGACGAGCCGCATCAGCACGGTGTCGACCCAGCCGCCGAACGCACCGGCGAGGCCACCGATGATCATGCCGACCACGACGCCGATGATCGTCGCGAGCACACCGACCAGCAGCGTGTTCTGCGCGCCGACCAGCAGCCGCGAAAGGTAGTCGCGGCCGAAGTCGTCGACACCGAGCGGGAAACCGGGCTGAGCGCCCGGGATGATGCCCTGGCCGAGGATGACCTGGCTCTGCAGATACCGCTCGTAGGGATCCTTCGGCGCCAGGAGCGGTGCGAAGATCGCCACCAGCAGGAACAGGCCGGTGATCACGGCGCCGGTGATGGCCACCGGGCTCCGCATCATCCGGCGCAGCGCCTCGCCACCGAGGCTGTGGCCCTTCGCCGACGAAGCCGCGAGCTTGTCGATCGGCTCCTTCTTCTTGTTCAGCAAGGTGTTCATCGGACACGCACCCTCGGGTCGATGAGCCCGTACGAGATATCGACCAGCATGTTCACCAGCACGTAGACCAGCGCGCCGAACAGCAGCAGCGCCTGCAGACGTGGGTAGTCACGCCGCTCGATGCCTTCGGCGAGCAGGAAGCCGAGGCCGCGGAAGTTGAACACCCGCTCGGTCAGCACGGCGCCACCGAGCAGCGCGCCGGTCTGGAGGCCGATGACGGTGACCACCGGCAGGAGGCCGTTGCGGAGCACGTGACGGCGCCGCACGATCGGCTGGGTCAGGCCCTTCGAGTTGGCCGTGCGGATGAAGTCCTCGTTCAGCACGTCCAGCACCGAGGCCCGGGTGATCCGGACGATGACCGCGAGCGGGATCGTGGCCAGCGCGAACGCCGGGAGGATCAGGTGGGTGAGCGCGTCCCAGGCGGCGTCCCATTCCTGGGTGATGATGCCGTCGAAGACCGCGAACCCGGTGACGGTGGTGGCGTCGAGACCGGCCATCTGACGGCCCTGCGAGGGAAGTCCCAGCGGGGCGGCCAGCAGGTCCTGCATCATGTAGCCGAGGAAGAACACCGGGACGGCGACGCCGACCAGGCTGAGCACGATGATGACGTTGTCGACGGCCCCGCCGCGGAAGCGGGCGGACAGGTAGCCGAACGGGATGCCGAGGCCCACCGCGATGAGCATCGCGCAGAAGCCGAGCTCGATCGTGGCGGGAAGGAAGTTCCCGATCTCCGACATGACCGGCTGGGCGGAGACCAGCGAGTTGCCGAAATCGCCGGTGATCGCCCGGCCGAGGAACTTGAAGTACTGGACGAAAATCGGATCGTCGAGGCCGAGGAGCTTGTTCAGGTCGGCGATCTTCTCCGGGGTCGCCTTGTCACCCAGGAGGGCGCCGGCGGGGCCACCGGGCAGGGACCGGAGCCAGGCGAAGATCAAAATGGACAGGATCAAGAGCGTCGGTATCGCTTGTAGCAGCCGACGCACGAGAAAACGGAGCACGTGCGTTCCTTTGTTGCCAGCCCGGGAATGGGCCACTAGGGGGTGGGCGCGGTAGCGCCCACCCCCTAGTGGCTCAGTGGTGGTGGATCAGTTGACCGTGACGGTGTAGAAGCGCTCGTCGGTCAGCGGGCTGGCCACCAGGCCCTTCACCTTCGGGCCCACGACGATCGCCGGGGGGCCGTAGGAGATCGGGATGGCGGGCAGGTATTCCATGATCTTCTGGTTCACTTCCTGGTACGCCTTGGTGTGCGCCTCACCGGCGGGCGCGGCGTCCGCGGCCGAGATGGCCGAGAACAGCTCCGGGTTGGCGAAGCCGAACTCCGGCTTCTCGCGGCCGAAGAAGGTACCGACGAAGTTACCGGCGTCGTTGTAGTCACCGGTCCAGCCGAGCAGGTGCACGTCGTGCTTGCCCGCCTTCTGGACGTCGTCCTTGTAGCCACCGTTCCACGGCTTGGCGACCGGCTCGACCTTGATGCCCATGGCCTTCATGTCCTCGGACAGCGAGGTGAAGATGTCGGCCGGGTTCGGCATGTACGGCCGGGTGACCTCGGTCGGGTAGTAGAACTTCAGGGTCATGCCTTCGGCGCCGGCTTCCTTCAGCAGGTCTTTCGCCTTCTGAAGGTTGTAGTCGTACTTGGTGACGTTCTCGTTGTAGCCGTCGATCGCCTTCGGCACGAACTGGGTCGCGGTCTCGGCGCCCTCGGGGAGCTTCGACTTCACGAACTGCTCACGGTTGAGGCCGTAAGCCAGCGCCTGGCGGACCTTGAGGTCCTTCAGCTTCGGGTTGTTCTTCTGGTTGATGCCCAGGTACAGGACGTTGAACGACGGGCGGATGAGCACCTGCTCGCCGTCGTTGCGCAGCAGGCCGTAGTCCGCGGGCGACGGGTAGTCGTAGCCCTGGATGTCGCCGGCCTTGAGCGCCTGCTTGCGGGCGTTCTCGTCCGGGATGACCTTGAAGACCAGCTTGTCGAGCTTGGCCGTCTGGGTCGGCGAGTCGGTGGCCTTGACCAGCGTGATCTCACCCTTGGCCTGGTCCCAGCTCTCGAACTTGAACGGGCCGGTGCCGGTGGGGTGCTTCAGCGCGTACTCCGGGTAGGAGAACGAGTCACCGCTCTGGGTGACGGCGTCGGCGTTGTACTTCTTCAGCGCGTCAGGGCTCTGGATCGAGAACGACGGCAGCGTGAAGGCCGCCGGGAAGGCGCCCTTGGCCTTGTTCAGGTTGAGGACGGCGGTGGACTCGTCCTTGACCTGGCAGTCCTTGAAGACCGGGTCACCGGAAGCGTCGCCCTCGTTCTTGGCGAAGCCTTCGAAGACGTCGCCGTAGTAGATCATCTGGCTCTGGGCGGCGGCGCCCTTCATGTTGTACATGCGGTTGAAGTTGAAGCAGACCGCCTCGGCGTTGAACGGGGTGCCGTCGTGGAACTTGACACCCTTCTTCAGGGTGAAGGTCCAGGTCTTGCCTTCGTTGCTGCCTTCCCACTTCTCCGCCAGACCAGGCTCGAGGTCCGCGGTCCCCGGCTTGTTCATGATCAGCGTGTCCATCATCTGGCGGATGATGCGGAAGGTCTCACCGTCGTCGTTGAAGAGCGGGTCGAACGTCTTCGGGTTACCGGCGGCACCGAAGACCATCGTGCCTCCCGAGCCACCCCCTGCGCCTTCTTCACGCTTCGATTCGGCACAGGCGGAAATGGAGACCGCGAGTGCGCCGGCAAGCCCGATCAGGGCCACACGGCGTGCTCGGGTCACCCGCAGTTGCTGCATCTGGCACCCCTTGAGGAGATTTTCGGTGTTTAGGCACCGTCCGGTCGGTCGGAAAGTCGAGCTCCACGGACGATCGGTGTGCCCGCCGACACTAGCGGGAACTCAGCCCGCACTTAAGCACGCGAGGTTACGATCGCGCTACACGACGGCCAATACGACCGCAAAGTGTCCGCAATTCCGGACGGAGTGTAATCAATTCCGGACCACTAACGCGCAGAGTGCCGGGTCACTGACTCAAATGGGTGCTTACCGCTACAACCAATGGGTCACTGACAAAACAGGACATTCGCGGGTATCGGGCCGCCTCTCGTGAGTGGTAAGGCCGGTTCTAACCGTCCTTATCACTCACGACCGCCTGTACCGATACCGCCACTCGGCACGGGCCTTACCACTCCAGAGGGGTGATCACGCGATCCGCCGCGGCCCGGGTCCCGTCGACCGCGAACCACCCGCGCTCGAACAACTGCCAGCGCCGCAGTTCCGCCCGGGACCCCTCGCCGTCACGCTCGACGCCGCGGTCCAGCCGTTCGGCCTCGCTCCCGCCGTCCAGCCAGGTCAGCAGGGACAACGCGGGCCGCATCCGCGCGCGGCCGCTGGAAACGCCCTCCAGCACCAGCACCTCGGGGACCGGGATGTCGATCTCTTCACCCGGCAGTGGGACGCCACTGGACCAGTCCACTCGCCGGTACCGGCCGACCCTTCCCGCGCGCAGCGGTTCCAGGACACCGGTCTCCAGCCGCGGCCACCACGAAACGGGTTCGTCCCAGGTGGCGAACTCGTCGGTGCTCACCAGCGCCACCCGGACACCACGACCGGCCAGTTCGGCCACGATCTTCCCGGCCAGCGTGGACTTCCCGGAGCCGGACGGGCCGTCGACGGCCAGCACGCGGACGGCGCCCAGCCTCGGCGGGGCCGCGAGAAGGGCGTCGATCAGCGTGCGCGTGCGGGGCTCACTTCGGGGAGCCCCTTGACGTTGTCGGGCGTGGCCGTCCTGGCTTCGAGCGCGGCGACCCGTTCTTCCAGGTCACGCTGGGCGTCGGCGAGTTCGCAGCGGAGCAGCGCGATCTCCTCGACGGAGGTCCGGACCTCTTCTTCGAGATGCCCGACTTCGGTCGACAGATGCAACGCGACCAGCGCCAGCACCACGCCGGCCAAGAGGAATACGAAGTTCGACGGCGTCTGCACGCCGGTTATCCGTGCCATGAAGTCGGCGGCCTGCGGAACGAGGGCGAGCACGACCACGCCGACGGCGAGGACGAGCCAGACACCCGCGTACTTTTCCCGCAGTTTCCGCCGTCGCATCATCTCGAGGACGACGAACAGCACGAGACAGGCGACGACGATGCTGAGAATGCGCCAGCCAGCCATAATCAGCTCCTTTTACGCCGAATCCGACGAGTCGACGGCGGGACGGCGGCGCACCAGCGCCAGCAGCAGGGCGAGTCCGGCGCGGCCGAGGTAGATGGCCGATTTCACCGGCGAATGGCTCGGCGTTCCGGCCGCCCGTTCGCGCATGATCACCGGGATTTCCTTGATCTTCAGTTCGGCGCGGATCGCCATCACCAGCGATTCGACCGTGTCGCCGAGGTATTCGGCCGGGTAGTACGCGGCGAACAGTTTGATCGCGCGCGGGCCCATCGCCTTGAACCCGGAGGTCACGTCGGTGAGCTTGGTCTTCCCGAGCCGGGAGAAAACGACCGAGAGCGCGACCATCGCGTATTTCCGCGGGCCGCTCGCCTTGTACGAACCCTTGCCCGCGAACCGCGAGCCGATCGCGATGTCGGCGTCGTCGAGCGCGTCCAGCAGGGCGGCGACCTCGTCGGGATCGTGCTGACCGTCCGCGTCCACCTGGACGACGACGTCGTAGCCACGGGCGGCCGCGTACCGGAAGCCGGTGCGCATCGCCCCGCCGACGCCGAGGTTCACCGCCAGGCGGGCCACCTCCGCGCCCGCCGCACGGGCGAGCTTGGCCGTGTCGTCGGACGAGCCGTCGTCGACCACCAGCACGTCCATGCCCGGCAAGGACTGCTTGACCTGGGAAATGACCGCGCCGACACTGGCCTGCTCGTTCAGAGCGGGCATCACGATGAGTACGCGGCGGGTGGTCACGGACGTACTGGACACTGGATCACTCTATCTTCTTACTGGCCGTGAGCGGTGTCGGACCCGGCGGGGGCGCCGGCGGCGACCACACCTTGCTGACCTTCGATTTCGTAAACCGACGCGTCGAGGTTGTGGAAGACGCGCTTGAAACCCGGAGTGATGTCGAGGCGCTGGAGACCCACCGCGGACTGCGCGTTGGGGGCCACCTTGCCCTTGCCGACCAGCACGTAGCGCACCTTGAGGTCGGTGAGCGCCTCGCGCACACGCGGCTCGCGGTTGATGTCGTTGAGGAACACGCTGAGCCAGCCCGCCTTGGTGGTGAACTCGGCGCCGTAGTTGGTCCACTCGACCGGCTGAACCCCCGCGAGCGCGTACAGCCACACCGAGCCGTCGGCCTTGTCGTTCATCACCCGCTCGCCCGGGACGACGTGCTTCCCGAGCCAGGCGTAGGCCTCTTCCTCGCCCTTGCTGACCGAGGGACCGTCCGGGCCGTAGTTCATCGCGAGCCGTGCGGAGTTGCGGCCGATGTAGCCGCCCTTGCTCAGCACCGCGACGACCAGGCCGACCACCAGCGCGCCGGCGACGGCCGCGGTGAACGGGTTCAGGTTCGGTTTCCGCTCGCCGATCTTCTCGGCGAACTTGCCGGACGCGGTGTGCACGAACTCGCCGAACGCGACGGCGCCCGCCAGCGGCACGAGCGCGCCGATCCGCCAGTGGTCGTTGTAGAACACGCCGGTCAGGGTGTGGATGAGCGGGGTCTCCAGCGAGATCGTCGCGGCGAACAGGCCGCCGAGCACGACGTACGCGCCGACCATCCAGAGCATCCGCCGGTGCTTGACCAGGAGGAAAACCCCGATGATCGCCGGGATGCCGATCCACCACTGCGGGAACGACGCCATCGGCGAGAACGTGATCGTCTGCCCGAGCGCGCCGGACACGCTGGTCTCCGAGGCCCAGAACGCGCTCGTCACACCACCGGCGTTGTAGAGCGCGGGAAGGACCTGCGGGACGCCGAGCACGACCGCCATCACGACCGTGGCCACCAGCGAGGCGGCGCTGCGGCGCCAGCCGATCTTCTCGAAGCGGAACAGCACAGCGAGCAGGATCAGCAGGAAGTAGACCATGATCACGAAGATCAGGCTGGTGTGCAGGCCGGCCAGCCCGGCGACGCCGACGCCGATCGCGAGCGGTCCGGCGACGCCGTTCGGCTTGAGCAGCAGGCGGGCGAGCGCGAGCATGGCGGGCACGAGCGCCACCCCGGCGACATACGGCCACAGCGGGCCGCGCCACAGCGAGTCGTACGGGAACGCGGTGAACCAGGTGGACACGGCCGCGGCGGCGGCGGTCGCGAGGACCGGCATGCGCCAGGCGCGGCACATCGCCGCGACCCCGACCGGGACGGTCAGCACGACCGCGAGCGCCGCCAGGTTCAGCGTCGGCATCATCGTCAGGCCGCCCTTGCCGAAGATCAGGGCGAGCAGCGCGTGATAGGTGTCCGGATAGAAGTAGTCGTGCTGGTTCGGCAGGTTCGCGATGGTGCCGACGGTCGACGCGCGCGCGTCGCCGTGCTCGGCGATCCAGCGCACCAGGTTGCCGTGGAACGGTGCGTCCCAGCCCTGCTGGACGTTCTCCAGTGAGTGCGAGCCGCGCAGGAAGGTCACCGTGCCGACGCCGAGGCCGACCACGACACCGGCGCCGATCAGCAGGTGGTCGCGCAGGGAGCGCTTCGTCTCGTCGTCGTCTTCGTCCTCGGCCCACTCGGGGTGCCGCTTCGCGGTGAAGCGGAGGACGAGGAACGACAGGGCGAAACCGACGACGGACAGCAGCAGGACCCAGAGGCCGACGTTCAGCATGGTCCAGCGGATGCCGAAGCGGCCGAGGATCGGGATGCCGATGGCGACGAGACCGAAGGTCAGCAGCGGGGCCGCGGCGGCGAGCGTCCAGCCGCGCAACCTGATGGCGGCACCGAAGACGAGCCCCGGCAGCCAGAACGCCAGCAAGACCAAAAGAACGTTCATCGAATTCGCTGTCCAACCCTATTCGGCGTCAAGGACGCCACCTCGTTCGCGGCGCGCGATGCGCGGCCACACTATCGAGACGTTTCGGAAGGTCGCGCGTTGCCCGTCGCGGGGGTGCCCCTCACCACGAACGCCATGACGACCAGCAGGCCGACGGTCGGTCCTGCGGCGAGGCCGACGACGGCGCGCACGACCGTGTCGCCGGGGAAGAACAGCAGGACCAGCGCGGTCGCGACGACGACCGCCGCCCAGGTGATCAGCACCTTCGTGGCCTTGGCCTGCGCGACGAGGACGGCGGCGAGCAGCTGCATCGCGGCCAGCAGAACCGACGACCAGACCAGTCCGGCCATCCACCAGGCTTCGGGATCGTTCTTGGCGCTGTAGACCAGGCGCACCACCCACGGGCCGATCAGCCAGCCGATCAGCGCGCCGAGCGCCGCGAGCGCCAGCGCGCCGGCCGAGCCGAGCGCGAGCAGCCTCCGCAGCCGGTGCTTGCCCTCCTCGGTGCTGGACAGGCGGACCACGGTCGGGACCGCGAGGGCCTGGACCGGCGCCATCAGCGTGAGCGGCGTCCTGGCCACGAACAGGGCGACGAAGAGCACGCCGAGCTTGTCCTTGTCACCACCGGGCGCGAGCAGGCTGACCAGTGCCGGATACCCGGTGATGACACTCGCGGTGAGCCCCGCGCCCGCGAGGAGCATCAGCATGTTCTTGACGATCGGCTTCGCGGGCACGTCGGCTTCGAGCTTGGGATCGACCAGCTTGGCGGCGCCGCGGGCGAACAGCAGCCAGGCGAACGAGCCGGTCGCGGCGGCGATGGCGAACCAGTACAGCTGGGTGAGCCCCGCGACCACCAGCGCGGCGACCACGAGGATCCGCACGGCGGCCTCGACCAGGATCAGCCACGAGTAGGACCGGACGTGGTCCTGGCCGATCAGCAGGCCTCGCGCGGCGAACTGGAAGGCGAACGACAGCCCGCCCGCGAGCACGATCACCGCGAGCGCGAACTGACCGCCGTAGACCTTGTCGGTCACCGGCGGGATGAGCGTGAACAGGGCCGCTACGGCGACCGCGACCAGGCTGGTGACGAAGGCGATCACCGCCGGGCGGCCCGCCTTGCGACCGGCGAGCGCGGCGTGCGCGGACTGGCGCGAGATCTCCTGTTCGAGCGGGGACAGGGCGGCGCCCAGCCCCATCAGCATGCCCCAGAAGGAGAGCAGGACCGCGTTGTCGGCCGTCGACAGCGTCCGGCCCCAGACGACGGTGAGGACGTAGCCGAGCGCGATGGCGATCAGCAGGTAGACACCGATGCGACCGGCGGATTTCCCGGTGTCCTTGGCCAGTTTTTCGCTGCTCACCGTGCTGCTCATCGACGCAGCCGGGCCCGCAGCGCCATGAACAGGCCGCGGAGCGCCCCGGCCCCGAAGCCGGCGGCGAACACCGGGGTGAGCTGGGCGACGGCCTTGGCCTCGGCCTTGGTCGCGCCGAACTTCGTCACCGCGAACCCGGCGGCCGTCGACCCCGCGGCGGCCAGCGCGACGGCGGTCTTCGGCCGCTTCGCGGCGACACCGAGGCCGAGCACGCCGACGGCCATCGCGGCGAACAGGCCGTTGCGCGCGGGCCCGGGCGACGCGAGATACGAATCGACGAACGTGGTGCCGCGGAAATACGACTGCCCGACGAACTTCTTGAACGAATCGCGGCCGTGGTAGGTCGCGGAGAACTCGGGCGCGAGGAAGATGCGGTGGCGTTCCGCGATCCAGCGCAGAACACCCGTGTCGTCACTGGCGAAACGGACGTCTTCGAAGAGTGACTCGAACGCGTTGGACGAATCCTCGAGAACGTCCTTCGGCGCGGAAAAGAATCCGGTGCCTTTGGGGAAGACGTCGAACTCCTCGATACCGAACGACATCAACCGCGGGTTCGCGCAATAACGGCGCCACGGGATCTTGACCAGTCCCGCCATGAATCCCGCATACGGATTGTGTTCGGACGCGACGTCGATGTGACCGTTCCACACGGTGCGCCCGGGATGGTCGACGAGCTGGTCGCGAAGGAAGGTGAGCGAACCGGAATCCACGATCACGCGGCTGTCGAGCAGCAGGATCTGCCGCCCGGACGCCTTCGCGATCCCCGCGCGGCGGGCTTCGAACCGGCCGCTGTTCGGCTGGGTGAGGACGGTGATGCCGTACAGCTCCCGCAGCTTGGCGAGCTTGGCGCCGGTGCCGTCGGTGCTGCCGTCGTCGACCACGACTACCTCGACCGGCCAGTTCGCCGACTGCGCCGACGCGATCAGCGCGCCGACACTGCGATCGATCCAGTCCTGCTCGTTGTAGACGGGGATCACGACGGACAGGGCCGGGAGGAGCGAATTCGCACTCACCCCGGCGAGGCTACCTTGCGCGGCCCACCAGTATCCTTCGGGCACCGCAGACCCCGACAGAATGGCTCTTCCGGTGATTTCCTTCATTCTCGGCACCACGGCGGAACTGATCAAAATCGCGCCGGTCTACCACGGCATCCTCGAACGCGGGGTCCGGCCGAAGATCTGGTTCACCGCGCAGCACGTCGACGAGGTCTCGGACGTTCTCGCCGACCTGAACCTCCCGGAGCCCGACGTCTGGCTCGTGCCGAAGGAGAAGGCGCACAACCTGGAGTCGCCCGCGCAGGTGCCGGGCTGGGCCGCGCAGGTGCTGCGGACCGCGTGGAGCCGCCGCGCCGAACTGAAGGCCGCGCTGGTCGAGGACGGGCGTCCGCCGCTGGTGCTGGTGCACGGCGACACCTTCACCACGCCGTACGGCTCGCTCATCGGGAAGCGGATCCTCAAGTCGCGGGTCGGGCACGTCGAGGCGGGCGCGCGGTCGGGCAGCATCATGTCGCCGCTGCCGGAGGAGCTGAACCGGAAGATCGCCGCGAAGATCGTCGACATGCACTTCGCGCCGAGCGCGCGTGAGGTGAACAACCTCCGCAACGCGCGCGGCGTCGTCGTCGACACCGAGGCGAACACCGCGATCGACGCGATGCGGATGGCCATCAACGGGCCGCTCGACGTCGAGGGCCTGCCGGAGAAGTTCGGCCTCGCCACCCTGCACCGGTTCGAACTGGTCTCGCGCGCGGAGAAGTACCGCGAGGCGCTGGAGATCCTGCGCGAGCAGAGCAAGCAGATGCCGATCCTCTACATGGCGGGCGCGCCCGAGCGGGAGAAGATCCGTTCGCTCGGCCTGGCGAACCTCTTCGACGAGAAGAACTTCATCATCCAGCCGAAGATGCGGTACCTGAAGTTCCTGCCGCTGGTCGCGCGCGCCGAGTACGTCGTCACCGACTCGGGTGGCCTGTCGGCCGAGTGCTACTACCTCGGCCTGCCGTGCGCCGTGCACCGCGAGCGCACCGAGACGCCGCAGCACCTCGGCGAGACCGTCGTGCTGACCGAGATGCGCGGGGACAAGCTGCAGAACTTCCTCGACACCTACCAGAACCGCCGCGGCGAGTCCTGGGTCGACAAGTTCCACCCGTCGGAGATCATCGTCGACACGCTGGCGCGGCTGGGCTACTGCTGACGCTTCGCGCTCGCTTACGAACGCTATGAAAGGTCCTTTCCTCGCAAAATTTGCGAGGAAAGGACCTTTCATAGCATCGGGGGACTAGAGAGCCCGCCGGCCCGAGAGCGCCCGGCCCAGCGTCAGCTCGTCCGCGAACTCCAGGTCACCGCCCATCGGCAGACCCGACGCCAGCCTCGTCACGGTCAGCCCGGGGAAGTCGCGAAGCATCCGCACGAGGTACGTCGCGGTCGCTTCGCCTTCGGTGTTCGGATCGGTCGCGATGATGATCTCGCTGATCTCCGCGCCACCGATCCGCGCGAGCAGCTCCCGCATGCGCAGCTGCTCGGGTCCGATGCCGGACAACGGGTCCAGCGCGCCGCCGAGCACGTGGTAGCGGCCCTTGAACTCGCGCGTCCGCTCGACCGCCAGTACGTCCTTTGGCTCCTCGACCACGCAGATGACCGTGAGATCGCGGCGGGTGTCGCGGCAGATCCGGCAGGTCTCCTGCTCCGAGACGTTGCCGCAGACCTCGCAGAACTGCACGCCTTCTTTGACCTTGCCGAGCACTTCCTGCAGGCGCGCGATATCCGCGGGATCGGCGGCCAGCAGGTGGAAGGCGATCCGCTGCGCGCTCTTGGGACCGACGCCGGGCAACCGCCCGAGTTCGTCGATCAGATCCTGGACGACACCCTCGTACAAGCTAGCCGCCGAGCCCGGGGAAGCCGCCGAGGTCGGGCATCCCGCCACCGAGGCCGCCGGCGAGCGGGCCGAGCTTCTGCTCGGTCAGCTTCTGCGCGTTGGCCGAAGCGTCCCGCACGGCCGCGACGACCAGGTCGGACAGGGTCTCGACGTCGTCGGGGTCGACCACCTTGGGGTCGATGGACAGCGACTTGAGCTGGCTGTCGCCGGACACGGTCGCGGTGACCAGGCCGCCGCCGGAAGTACCGGTCACCTCCGTGTTGGCCAGCTCTTCCTGGGCCTCGACCAGCTTCTGCTGCATCTGCTGGGCCTGTTGCATGATCTGCGACAGGTCGAAGCCGCCACCGGGTTGCACCATGATCCGATCGGTCCTCTCCTGGAAAATCCCGTGCCGCCTACCAGCCTAGCCGTCACGCGTGTGGCACCGTGGGCGCCGTGCGACGACGGCTGGGCCTTGTGGTGGCGATCGGATTGACGCTGTTCACGGCGTGCGGGGTGGACACCCCCGCGTCCTCGCCGTCGAGTCCGGCCCCGCCCGGCACCACGACGGTCTTCACCACCCTTCCGCAGCCGAGTCCCACGACGAGCACGCCGCCGTCTTCGAGCGCGCCGCCGCCTCCGAGCACGCAGCAGCCGAAAACGGGCAAGGTCGTCGTGCTCGATCCCGGTCACAACGGCGGGAACTCCGGCAAGCCGGGCGAGATCAACAGGCAGGTCCCGGCGGGGCGCGGCAAGACGAAACCGTGCAACACCACCGGAACGTCGACGAACTCCGGCTATTCCGAGCACGCGTTCACCTGGGACGTCTCGCAGCGGATCTCGCAGGCGTTGACGGCCAAGGGGATCCGGGTCGTCCTCACGCGGCAGAGCGACACCGGGGTCGGGCCGTGCGTCGACGAACGCGCCGCGATCGGGAACGACGCGCAGGCGGACGCGGTCGTGTCGATCCACGCGGACGGCTCGAATTCCGCCGGGGCGCACGGTTTCCACGTCGCCTACTCGGCACCGCCGCTGAACGCCCAGCAGGGCGAGCCCTCGGTGAAACTCGCGACGGCGTTGCGGGACGGGCTCCGCGCGGGCGGCTTCCCGACGTCGACGTACCTCGGGTCGAACGGGCTCGCCCCGCGCGCCGACCTCGGGGGGCTCAACCTCTCGACGCGGCCCGCCGCGCTCGTCGAATGCGGGAACATGCGCAACGCCGCCGAAGCCGCGGCGATGGCGAGCGAAGAAGGACGTCAGCAGTACGCCGCCGTCATCGCGAAGGCCATCGAGGACTACCTCGCCGGGTCGTGAGTGGCGATTCGGGTGAGAACCCGAATCGCCACTCACGACCACCTGGACCTAGGGCTTGAGCAGCGCCGGGCTGCCCGTGACCTCGACTAAGCCCGACCCGGTCTCCGGCCGCGTCCGTCCAGGGGTTCCACCGTGCCTGGGGCGGACAAGCGCGGTGCCGGCGGGCGCCCACGCGATCCGGAACTCCTCGCCGTCCCGCTCGAACCGGCATCGCCGACGGCGGTCCGCCTGGCCCGCGCCGTCGACCATTCTGTCCAAAGTGGACCATTCCGGCCTGCCACGCCGCGGTTCCAGGTTCTGCCAGCGGGTTCCCGAATCCCAGAGCCGGACGGCCCCGGCGCCGAACGACGGCATCAGCCCCGTCTCGCTGTTCGCGGTCACCCCGAAGAACTCTTTGCCCACCGGGGCCGGGAGGTCCGTCCACATCGGGGCGTGGACCGTCCGCGCGACCGGTTCCGCCGCGGGCACGGCGCTCGCCCCGACCAGGGTGACCATGACGAGCGAGGCCACCAGCGGCCACCATCCGATCCAGTGCCGCGCCCTGGACTCCGGCACCGGATCGGGCGCGGGAGGCGCGGACGCGACATCTCCCCTTGCCGCGTCCGCGCGTTCCCACAACCGGAAGAGCGCCGACAGTTCGTCGCGCCCCGCATCGCAGGCCGTCGCGATCCGTTCCAGCGGCCCGAAAGCGGCCGGGACGCTGGCACCGCTGCAGTAGCGGTGAACGGTCGAACGGCTCAGATGTGCCTTGACGCCGATCCGTTCGTAGCTGTGGCCGCTACGCCGTTTCAGCTCTTCGAGCAGTTCCGCCAAGGCCCGGCCGTGTCCTCCCCCTGCCATGGATCCCTCCCCGCGTGGTGCCTACTAAGCGTCACCGATGGACCCAGCGACGGGACACACCTTTTCGTCCCAGCGAAAACACCCCCCGGTGTGAGACCTCCCGATGTCGTCCCACGCGCCGGTGTCTCCGCAGGTCGGCGCCGGGTTTCCGTCCCACCCTCCCGGATTGGGCCGAATGGCTTGTCTCGGCATGTCCGGCACGTTTGAGTTACCGGCGGAGAAGAAAATGCCGTCTTGAGGGGGACTGGGCATGACTCTGCGCATGATCTTCGATCGGAAGGATCTCCAAGGGATCCGGATAGCCGAAGCACCCGACCCGCTGTGGGAGCTGGTCCTCGGTTCGCATCAGCTGAGGGAGGACCGCCCGTCGGCCTGGCGGCAGCGGGTCCGGCTGAACCTGCGCCAGAACGAAGAAGCGGCACGATCGCTGAAGACCTTGTTCACGCTGGTTCCACCGAAGGGGAACTTTCCCGACTTCCTGACCCCGCCCACCTCGGCGGGTTCCTTCGAAAGCGGGCTCGAGGCGGTGGCCTGCACGCCTCGAGGGCGGTTGCGCGCCGATCTCCGGACCGTGTTCACCGGCGCCGCGCCGCCCTGGGTGAAGCGGCTCGCCGACGGTGATCGCGAGGAGGTCAGCGGGGTCGTCGGCGCGCTGCGGGACGCGTACGGCTTGGTGATCGAGCCGTTCTGGCACAGCATGCGCGAGACCGTCGCCGCCGACCGGGCACGGCGGGTCCGCACGCTGGCCACCGAGGGGGCGGGGGCGATGATGCGCGGCATCCCCGGTGTCCGCGGCTGGGACGGCGAGGTGCTGGAGATCGCGTACCCACGGGAACGGACCGTCCATCTCGACGGCCGGGGGCTGACCTTGATCCCGAGCCGGTTCTGCGCGAACACGCCGGTCACGTTCATCGATCCGGCGCTGCCGCCGGTGCTGCTGTACCCGGCCAGGGTGACCGGTGCCCACCCCGCGGACGTGTCCCCCGAACTGGTGGCGCTCCTCGGCCGGACCCGCGCCGAAAGCCTCGGCGCGCTGCGTGTCCCGCGCACGACCAGCAAGCTGGCCTCATGCCTCGGCACGTCGATCGGCACGGCCAGCAAACAGGCCGCCGTGCTGCGCGAGGCCGGGCTCGTCACCAGTGCCCGGCAGGGCAGCGCCATCCTGCACCACCTCACCCGGCTCGGCACGGCACTGCTCGCCGGGGAACTCCACGAAGGGACCGCTCCATGAAATCGGTACTCGCCGCCGTCGCCCTGATCGTGGGCACGGCCGCCCCAGCCGCCGCGGCGACGGGCTTCCCGGTGCTGCAGATGAACCTGTGCCGGAGCGGGGTCGCGAACTGCTTCGACCAGGGCGGGACGAACCCGATGGCGAAGGTGGCGAGCACGATCGTCGCGGTGAACCCTGCCGTCGTGACCTTGAACGAGGCCTGCTCGTCGGAAACGACGAAGCTGGCCGCCGACGTCAAGGCGCGGTCCGGCCGGGCGTACACGGTCGTGTGGCAGCCCGTCGGCAAGAAGGAGAACGGCCGGACGTCACCGTATCCATGCACGTCAGGGCGTGGCGAGTACGGCATCGCGGTGCTGGCCAGGCAAGACCTCGGCGCGGTGAAGGCGCGCGAAGGCGGCTACTACGGGCCTCAGGACGGCGGCGCGGAACAGCGCGCCTACCTGTGCGCGAAGTTCGGCACGGTCACCGCGTGCACGACGCATTTGTCGACAAAGCGACCCGCGGTCGAGCGGCAGTGCCAGGACCTGAAGGGCCTGCTGGCGAAGTACGGCACCGGCACCGTGTTCGGCGGTGACCTGAACCTGCGCTACCCGGGCGACCCCAGCGCGCAGGCGTGCGTCCCCGCGGGCTCGTTCCGGAAGGGCGACGGCGGCGTGCAGCACATCATCGCCGGTGGCGCCTTCCGCTTCGGAAGCTCCGGGAAGACGTCGATCCCCGGCACCGACCACCCGGCGTGGCGGGTCACCTTGACCCGCTGACCCCGCGTTTCGTCCTCTGGATGCGGTCGTTGCGCGTGCAAGGACCGCATCCAGAGGACTACTTGCGCTCGTCGAGCGGGCGGGCGTTGAGATGGTCGGCGAGCAGCTTCCGGGCGATCTCTTCCGGATCCTGCTCGGGCGGGAGCGGCGGAGGCGGCGGGGCGGGGCTCGCGTCCTCGTTGTAGAGGTCCTCGTCCTCCTCGACCGGCTCGGGCGGGAGCGGGATGTCCGGCTCGGAGGTCGTCACCTTCGGCCGCTGGGGCTCCGGCTTGGGCGCGGGCGGCGCAGGAGGGGCGGCGGGCGCTTCGACGGACCGGCGGGTGAAGGACCGCTCGGGCGCCGGTGGCTGCGGCGCGGCCTTGGGCGCGGCGGCCTGCCGGGCCTGTGCGGCGCCGTGGACGCAGCGCACCTGCCAGTCGCCGCCGAAGACCTCCTTGAACGCGGTCGCGACGCGCTCCGCGTTGTGCGGCTCGGAAAGCCGTCGGGCCAGCGGCTCGGCGCTGTGCGTGAGCGTGACGGCGTTGCCCTCGACACTCACCACGCTGGCCTGCGTGAGCATTGCTTCGGTGCTGCGGCCGCCCGGCACCTTGCGGATCGCGGCGAGCACCTGCGGCCAGCGGCCGCGGATCCCGTCCACGTCCGTCGCGCCATCGGAAGCCGCGGCGGGAGCGGGCGCGGCGGCCGGGGGCGGGGTGGGCCGCTCGATGACCGGCTCGGGCCGCGCGGCGGGCCGTGGAGCGGGCTGCTGGGCGGCTTGGGGAGCCGGTGCGGCCTGCGGCTGCGCGGGTGCGGCGGCCCGTTGCGACGGCCGCTGGAACTCGCGCACGGGCTCACCCGCCGGAGCGACCGGAGCGGACTGGGCCACCGGAGCGGCTTGAGCGGCCGGCGACGGAGCGGCGGCGACGGCCGCCGGAGCCGAAGCGGCACGGCGTTCGAGCCGTTCGAGCCGGGCGAGCAACGCGTCGGTGCCCTCGGCGACCGACGGCAGCAGCATCCGCGCCGTGAGCAACTCCAGGACCAGCCTCGGCGAGGTCGCGCCCCGCATCTCCAAAAGTCCATTGTGGACGATGTCGGCGTAGCGCGAGAGCGTGGCGGGCTCCAGTTTGCCCGCCTGCTCCTTCATCTTCTTGAGTTCGTCGTCCGGCGCGGCGACGAGTCCGCGCTCACCCGCGTCGGGCACGGAACGCAGCATCACCAGGTCGCGCAGGCGGTCGAGCAGGTCGGTGGCGAACCGGCGCGGGTCGTGCCCGGCCTCGGCGAGCCGCTCGACGGTGCCGAACACCGCGGCGGCGTCGTCCGCGGCCAGCGCGTCTACCATGCCGTCGATGAGCGCGACGTCCGTGACGCCCAGCAGCGACACCGCGCGCGAGTAGTCGACGCCGTCCGGCCCGGCCCCCGCCAGCAGCTGGTCCAGCACCGACTGCGTGTCCCGCGCCGAACCCCCGCCCGCGCGGATGACCAGCGGATACACCGCGGGCTCGACCTTCGCGCCCTCGGCGGCGACGTTGCGTTCCAGCAGCTCGCGCATGGAACTGGGCGGGATGAGCCGGAAGGGGTAGTGGTGCGTCCGCGACCGGATGGTGGGAAGCACCTTGTCCGGTTCGGTGGTCGCGAAGATGAAGATCAGGTGCTCCGGCGGCTCTTCCACGATCTTCAGCAGGGCGTTGAAGCCCTGCGTGGTGACCATGTGCGCCTCGTCGATGATGAAGACGCGATAGCGCGAGTCGGCCGGGGCGTAGAAGGCCCTGTCCCGCAGCTCGCGGGCGTCGTCGACGCCACCGTGGCTGGCTGCGTCGAGTTCGGTGACGTCGACACTGCCGGGGCCTTCGGGCGCGAGGTTGCGGCACGAGTTGCACTCGCCGCACGGATCCGGCGTCGGGCCCTTCGCGCAGTTCAGTGACCGCGCCATGATGCGGGCACTGGACGTCTTGCCGCAGCCGCGCGGGCCGGAGAAGAGGTAGGCGTGGTTGATGCGGCCGGCGGACAGCGCCGTGCGCAGCGGATCGGTCACATGCTCCTGCCCGACGACCTCGGCGAAGGTAGCCGGACGGTACTTTCGGTATAGAGCTAGAGCCACGGCCGCGAGACTACCGGGAAGGTCCGACGGTGAGACCAGCACCGACCCCAGGCACGTATCCGGTCCGCTTCGGCACCGCCGAACTGCTCCAGGACGCCGACCGCCCCGACGCCTGGCTGATCTCGGTCGACGGTGTGGCCCAGTCGCACGTCAATCTCGACGATCCCACGGATCTCGAGTTCGACTACATCCGCCGGATCGCCGACGTCGTCGACTGTCTCGGCGAAGGCCCGCTCGACGCGCTGCACGTCGGCGGGGCGGCCTGCACGCTGCCCCGCTACATCGCCGCGGCGCGGCCGCGGTCACGGCAACTGGTCTTCGACGCCGACGGTGAACTCGTCGCGCTCGTCCGCGAGCAACTGGGCCTGAAGGGGCTGAAGGTCCGTGTCGGCGACGGCCGCGAAGGCGTCTCCGGCAGGTACAACGCTTCGGCCGACCTGGTCATCGTGGACGCTTTCGAACGCGGAGTCCTGGCCGGTGGGCTCGCGACCGTCGAGTTCACGAGCGAGATCGCGCGGGTCCTCCGCCCGGCCGGGACCTACGTCGCCAACGTCTCCGACGGGCCGAACCTGCCGTTCCTCCGCCGCTTCCTGGCGACACTGGCGAGTTCCTTCCCCCACCTGGCCCTGCTCGCGGAACCGGGCGTTCTCCGGGGCCGCCGGTTCGGGAACATCGTGGTCGCCGCTTCTCGCGTCGAACTCCCGGTCACGGACCTGACCCGCCGAGCCGCGTCGTCCGCCTACCCGGCTCGCTGCGTCGCGGGAGAAGACCTCCGGACGCTTCAGGGGACGGCCCGCCCCATCACGGATGCGGAGGCCCTACCGTCCCCAGTACCGCCGAAGGATGTGTTCGGGATCTTCTAGAACCCGCACGCGGTCACCCAAGCGACCAACCGTGGGGTCCGGGGGCGGAGCCCCGCCGGGCGGGCCTGGGGTCGCACCCCCAAAATAAGGCGGATCCCGCGCACCCGTCAGAGCTTGCTTATCCTTGCTGCCTTCCGGCCCTGGGGAGGTTCACAAGATGGACGCCGCGCGGGATCCGGGGACCAGTGTAGTCACTCCCGTCCATGCATGGAGGACAGTGGGGGGTATGAGCACTCCGACCTGGGCAGATGTCCGCAAGGCCGCCGAGGCCGTCCACCCGTTCGTGCGACACACGCCGCTGCTGCGCGCCGAGGTCGACGGGCGGCCGCTGATCCTCAAGCTGGAGCATCTGCAGCGAAGCGGATCGTTCAAACTGCGGGGCGCGGTGAACGCGCTGGTGAGCGGGCCGTTGCCGGAGCGCGTGCTGACGGCTTCCGGCGGCAACCACGGACTGGGCGTGGCGACGGCGGCTTCGCGGCTGAATCTGCCTGCGACGGTGTACGTGCCGGAGTCGGCTCCGCAGGCGAAGACGGCTCGGATCGAGGCGACGGGCGCCAAGCTGATCCGTCACGGAGCGACGTACGCGGAGGCGGCCGCGAAGGCGCTCGAAGCCGCCTCAGAGCCGGGTACGCGGTACCTGCACGCGTACGACGATCCCGCCGTCGTCGCCGGTCAGGGCACCGTGGCGGCCGAAGCGGTCCAGGACGCCCCGGACGTCGACGCGTTCCTGGTCGCGGTCGGCGGTGGCGGGCTGGTCGCGGGGACGTCGCTGGCCGGGGTGCCGACGTTCGCCGTCGAGCCGGAGCGATGCCGTGCGCTCAGCGCGGCGTTGGAGGCGGGCGAGCCCGTGGACGTGGAGATCGACTCGGTGGCCGCGTCCGCGCTGGGCGCGACCAGGATCGGGAGCGTCCCGTTCACCGTGCTCCGCGAGCGGGTGACGTCCGTGCTGGTCAGCGACGCGGAACTGCTCGCCGCGCGGGACCGGCTGTGGGACGAGTTCCGCCTCGCCGTCGAACCGGCGGCCGCGGTCCCGTTCGCCGCGTGGCTGGCGGGGCGGACCGAGGGCGAGCTGCCCTGCGTCGTCCTGTGCGGTGCTAACAGTGACTGGACGCCCTGAGCACGACCCGGAACTCCGTCCGCCCCGGACGGCTGGCGACCCCGACCTGCCCGCCGTGCGCGGCGACGACGGCCGCGACGATGGCGAGGCCCAGACCCGTGCTGCCGGCGGCCCGCGATCGCGAGTCGTCGCCGCGGGCGAAACGTTCGAAGACCTCCGGGAGGATCTCCGGCGGGATCCCCGGTCCACCGTCGACAATGGACAGTGTCACCGTCGAGTCCACTATGGACAAAGCGGTGGCGACCTCTGTCCCCGCCGGGGTGTGCGTACGCGCGTTGCCGAGCAGGTTGATCACCACCTGGTGCAGCTGATCCGCGTCGCCGAGGACGATGATCGGCTCCGGCGGGACCTCCAGCAGCCATTTGTGCTCCGGCCCGGCGACGTGCGCGTCGGCGACGGCGTCCGCGACCAGCCGGGAGAGATCGACCGGCTGGTGCACCACCGGACGACCGGAGTCGAGCCTGGCCAGCAGCAGCAGATCCTCGACCAGGCCGGTCATCCTGGTCGACTCCGACTCGACCCGGCCCATCGCGAACGCGATGTCCGGCGGCACCTCGGAGCCGGAGCGCCGGGTGAGTTCCGCGTAGCCGCGGATGGCCGCGAGCGGCGTCCGGAGTTCGTGGCTGGCGTCCGCGACGAACCGGCGCACCCGGCTTTCACTGGCCTGGCGGGCGGAAAGCGCGTTCGAGATGTGGCCGAGCATGCGATTGAGCGCGAAGCCGACCTTCCCGACCTCGGTCCGCGGATCGGTGTCCACTTCGGACACTCGCTCGGACAGGGCGACCTCGCCGCGGTCGAGCGGGAGCTCGGCGACCCTGGTCGCGGTGGCGGCCAGTCGATCGAGGGGTTTCATGGTGCGCCGCACGGTCACCGCGCCGAGCGCGCCCGCCAGCAGGATGCCGCCGACGGCGACCCCGCCGAAGATGAAACCCAGGTTCCACAAGGTGTCCGTGACGTCCTTTGTGGGCAGTCCGGTGATCGCGACACCGCCGTTGGACGACGGCTTGGCCACCACGCGGTACTCCCCGAGTGATCCGAGGTCCACGTCGGTGGGCTTGTCGGTGGGCGTCGACCGCAACAGGGCCGAGAGCTGGGCCGGGCCGATCGGGTCGTGGGGGAACGGGTCGGCGACCTTCGCGTCGTAGCTGGACCGCAGCACCGCCGCGACCACCCGCCCGTCCGGGAGGATGTTCACGAACAACGAACCGGTGCTCTGGCCGTACGCGCGCAAGCCTTCCGGCACCCGTTCCCCGCCAGGGCGCCCCGGCGGCGGCGGACGGCTGGCGCGTTCGCTGGTCTCGGCGATCCGCGCGTCGAGCTGGTCGATCAGGAAGTCCCGCAGCGCCAGTTCGGTCACCACGCCCACCACCAGGCAGACGAGCGCGAGCAGCCCCGCGACCTGCGCGATCAGCCGCCGCCGCAGGGACCAGGGCCGCCTACCCCGCGGGTTTGAGGACATACCCGGCGCCGCGCATCGTGTGGATCATCGGTTCCCTGTCGGCGTCGATCTTCTTGCGGAGGTAGGAAATGTACAGCTCGACGATATTGGCCTGGCCGCCGAAGTCGTAGCTCCAGACGCGGTCGAGGATCTGCGCCTTGGACAGCACGCGCTTGGGATTGCGCATGAGATAACGCAGCAGTTCGAACTCGGTCGCGGTCAGCGGCACCAGGTCGCCGCCGCGGTGCACTTCGCGGCTGTCCTCATCCAGGGTCAGGTCCCCGACGACCAACATCGATCCGCGCGGCCCGGCGACGCCGCCCGCGCGCCGGAGCAGCGCGCGCAGCCGCAACGCGACCTCCTCCAGGCTGAACGGTTTGGTGACGTAGTCGTCGCCGCCCGCGGTGAGCCCGGCGATCCGGTCCTCCACCGCGTCCTTCGCGGTCAGGAACAGCACCGGCAGGTTCGGCACCTCGGAACGCAGGCGCCGCAACACTTCCAGGCCGCTCATATCCGGCAGCATGACGTCCAGCACCACCGCGTCCGGCCGGAACTCCCGCGCGACGCGGACGGCCTCGGTGCCGTCGGCGGCGGTGCGGATGTCCCAGCCCTCCATGCGGAGCGCCATCGACACGAGTTCGGACAGGGTCGCCTCGTCGTCGACGACCAGCACCCGCACGGGGCTGCCGTCGGCACGGCGCAGGCCGGCCTTCGCGGAACCGGACGATGGGACGTTCACACTGGTCATGCTGCCATCCTGGGCGGCGGCGATGAGGCTTCTCTGTGTGCCGCCTGTGCGTTTCCTGTGAACGATCACCCTGCCGGGGCGGAATCACAGCGCGTGCCCACCGATGGCACAGCTCCCGCACAGCGACGGCGCCGAGCATGGCCGCAACCGACCACACGGAGGCGACCAGATGACCGAACCGACCCAACCCGCCGATTGGGGCGCGCCCGCCCCGGAAGGCGAGCACAAGAAGACCTGGTCGGGCCGCAAGACCGCGATCGCGGCCGGGGTGGCGGTGGTGATCGCCGTCGGCGGCGGAGCCGCGATCTGGGCCGGAACCGCCGCGAACGGCGCCGTCCAGGGCGGGATGATGGGCGGCCCCGACGGCGGCCGGGTGCTCATGGGCCCTGGCGGCGGCATGCCGCGCGACGCGCTGCACGGCGACTTCGTCGTCTCCGACGGCAAGGGCGGCTACAGCACCGAACGGATGCAGACCGGCGAGATCACCGAGATCAGCGCGACGTCCGTCAGCCTGACCAGCAAGGACGGCTACAAACAGGTCTACACGATCGACGCGTCGACGAAGAAGACCGGTGATCCCAAGACCGGCGAGACGGTGACGGTGAACGCCAAGGTCACCGGCGACACCGCGACGGTGACGAGCATCGGCAAGCCCGCGCAGAACCAGCGCGGCGGGCCGCCCGGCCAGCGGCGCTACTGAGCCACGACGGCGAGCAACGCGGCGGCCGTTTCGGCGGGTTCCTGTCCGGAGGTGTCGAGGACGACGCGATCGCCGCCGGAGCGCCGCATCCGGGCCGCCTCGGCGACCGCGCGCGCGGCCACCCGGTCCCGTACGCCGGGTGGCGCGCCGCGTAGCTCGTCGCCTGCCAGCAACGCGGACTCGCCTTCGGCCCGGCGCCGGACTCGCTCGGTGAGCGCCGGTTCGTCCGCGTCGAGGTGGACGACGGTGACCGCGTCGAAGACCCGCCGGTGCTCCGGGCGGAATTCCCGGGCCACGACGATCAACCGCTTCGCCCCGGCGTCGCGATAGCCGCGCCAGACCGCCGACAGGTGTGCCGCCTCCAGCGCCGGATCCGGGCCGGGGTGCGCGAACCCGAATTGGGCGAGATCGACGTACGCGACGGGCAGGTCGCGCCCCCACAGGTCCCGCAGCGCGCTGAACGCGGCCGTCGACTTGCCGACCGCCGTCGGGCCGGTCACCACGGTCACCGGTCCGGGCTGCGGCTGTCCGGGGTCCGGCGGCCGAACACTCCCGGCGTCCACGACGCAGCGGTGGAACAGCGCTTCCACGGTGTCCTCGGGTCGTTGCCCGGTCGTGTCCAGCTCCTCGCCGAAACCGGCGCGGTCGTAGGCGTCCGCCACCGCGAAGAGGTCGGGCAAGGCCGCGGCGGGTGAGCCACGCCCGAGGAACCGGCTCCGGAGTTCGTCGCGATCACACGTCAGGCGGACGAGCGTGAGGTCGAGGTCGCGGCTCTCGATGTACGGCTTCGCCGGATCCACCACACCGGACACGACGAGTTGCGCGGCACCCCGCGCGCGCAGGATTTCCAGTACCCGCAGCAGGTTGGCCGCCTTGATCGCGTGCGCGGCGTCCCCGCCGCCGGGCGGCGGGCCGATCAGCCCGAGCTGGTCGATGTCGACGTACGCGACGTTGCCGCCGGCTTCCACGACCCGGCGGTACAAACCCCAGGCCGTGGTGGATTTCCCGGCACCTGGCGCGCCTGTCGTCCAGAGCACGGGCGTCTTCGCGGTCCCCATGGCTTTCGATCTTAGGAACCCCTGTCCAGCGAAATAGGGCAGAGTTGAGCGCGTGCGGGACATCAGTGGTTCGCTGGCGAGACAGGCCTGGGCGGTCGCGGCCGTCTGCCTGGTCGCCGACGCCGGCCTGTTCCTCATCGCCGGACCGCCGCTCTCGCTCGGCTGGCAGGCGTGGGTGGTGCTGCTGGGCGGAATCCTCGCGAACGTCGCGCTCGCCGGGCCTTCACGGTATTCCGGCTGGGTTTCGGCCGCGCACGGCGTGCTGCTCACCGCCGCACCGCTCCTGCTGTACCCGTACGACCGCTACCTGCAGGCCACCAACGCGGGCGTGCTGATCGCGGGTTACCGCGCGGGCGCTTGGCTTTCGGCCAAACCGGCGCTGGCCGCGCTGGCGGTGATGCTCGCCGGGCTCGTCGCCTGCAACCTCATCCCGGCCGACCGGGACGACCGGGACTGGCGGCTCCTGCTCATCGAAGTCGGTGTGAGCGGCCTGCTGCCGTGGATGGTCGGCCGCTACACGACCGCGCGGCGCGCGTACATCGCCGATCTCCAGCGCGTGGAGGAACAACGGCGACAGCACGAAGCCGAAGCGGTCCGCCGTGCCGTCGCCGAGGAACGCACGACGATCGCCCGCGACCTGCACGACGTGATCTCCCACCATGTCAGCGCGATCGGCGTGCACGCGGGCGCCGCGCGGCTCGGGCTGCCGGAGGGCGGACCTGCCGTCCGGCGTTCGCTCTCGGCGGTCGAATCGTCGAGCCGGGCCGCGATGGCCGATCTGCGGCGTCTGCTGGATCTGTTGCACGGCAAGGAGAACGGTGACGCGCAACGGCAACCGGGGCTGGACAACCTCGACGAGCTGCTCGACAACCTCCGCACCGCCGGGCTGCCGGCGCGGCTGACGAGCCACGGCGGGCCGAGGGAGCTCCCGGGTTCGGTGGACATCGCGTTGTACCGCATCGCGCAGGAGGCGCTGACGAACGCGCTCCGGCACGGCTCCGGCGGGATCGTCGAGATCGACCTCGCCTACCGGCAGACGGAGGTGATCCTCACGATCACGAACGAGATCGGCCACGCGAACGCGGCGGCCGAGTCGACGAAACGCGGGCTCGCCGGGATCCGGCAGCGGGTCGCGTTGTTCGGCGGACAGGCGGAGTGCGGCCCGCTCGACGACGGCAGGAGCTGGCGGGTCCGCGTCGGTTTTCCTTTGGAGGCACAGTGATCCGGGTTCTGCTCGCCGACGACCACGCGATGTTCCGGTCCGGGATGCGCGCGGTGCTGGACACCCAGGCGGACTTCGAATGCGTCGGCGAGGCCGCCGACGGACGCGAGGCCGTCGCCCACGCGGCCGAGCTGCGCCCGGACGTCGCCGTGCTCGACGTCCGGATGCCCAAATTGGACGGTCTGGCCGCGACCGAGGCGATCATGTCCGCGCCGGGGAACGACACCCGCGTCCTCGTGCTGACGACCTACGACTCCGACGAGTACGTCTATCGCGCGCTTCGGGCCGGTGCGAGCGGGTTCCTGCTGAAGAGCCTCGCCCCCGAAGAGCTCGTCTCCGCCATGCGGGTGGCCGCGCGCGGCGACGCGCTGATCGACCCGACGGTGACCCGGCGGCTGGTCTCGACCTTCGCCACCAGCATCGAACCCGCGGCCGCCGAACCGGCGGAACTGGAACGGCTCACTTCCCGCGAACGTGAAGTCCTCCTCCTCGTCGCCGACGCCTCCAGCAACGCGGAGATCGCCGCGCATCTGCACGTGGGCGAAGAGACGGTGAAGACCCACGTCTCCCGGATCCTGGCGAAGCTCGGGCTGCGGGACAGGGTGCACGCCGTCGTCTACGCCTACCGGAACGGTCTCGTCGGCGGACGGTGATCGGTTCGCCGGACAGGGCTCCCGGTGCCAGAATCGCCGCAGGGCACGTCGAGGCGGGGAGCTGTGCATGAAACGCTGGGTCACGCTGACGGTCGGGCTGGTCTTCCTGCTGGTCGGCGGCGTCTGGGTGCTCCAGGGCGCCGGCGTGCTGACCGGCAGCTTCATGACCGGTCAGAAACTGTGGTTCCTGATCGGGCTCATCGCGTTCCTGGTCGGGGTGGTGCTGCTGGCCGCCACCGCCCGCCGCACGCGCCGGGCACCCACTGACGACTAGCCCGCGCGTTCACCGGCCGTGACACGCGTGTTTGAAAACGTGACTCACGTGCTTGGAGACGTGACTCGCGTGCTTGGGCGGCGAACACGCGTGATCGAAGGCGTGACTCGCGGCATCAGGTGAGCTTGAAGATCGGGTAGCCGGGCGCGATCTCCAGCAGCTTCTCGTCGGACGCCTTCGCGTCGACACCGTCGAAGAACACACCGACCTCGAACTTCCAGCGCTTGAGGTACGCGCGCAGGATTTCGGGCTTCTCGGCGTCGGCGAGTTCGGTGTAGGTGAACGTCTCGGTGCGGCGCCCGACGGTGAGCTGTCCTTCCCCGGCGACGCGCAGGTTCCGCACCCACTGCGTGACACCGCGCGGCGCGACCAGGTAGCGCTCCCCGTCCAGCTTCAGCAGGTTGACCGGCACCGAGCGCAGTTCGCCGCTCTTGCGGCCGCGGACCGAAAGCACCCGGCTGCCCAGGACGCTGACGCCCAGCCTCGTCAGCTTCAGCACGAATTCGTTGAACGCGCTGGTCGCCTTGGCGGGCTTGAGGTAGCGGGGCGTGCTGGCGGTGGCCATCTCGTCTCCTCGAAGTCGGCGAGAGCAGTGCTCTCTGTTAAGAGCAGTGAACACCAGAGCAGTGCATCATGTCAAGAGCGGTGCTCTCGTTTAGGTGCGATGCTCTATGGTGAGAGCATGGCCGCCACTCAGACCGCGCGGGAACGCGCCCGCGCCGAGCTCACCCGCGAGATCAAGGACGAAGCCCGCCGCCAGCTCGCCGAAGTGGGCGCGCTCGGTCTCTCGCTCCGCGCGGTGGCGCGGGAGCTGGGCATGGTCTCGTCGGCGCTCTACCGGTACTTCTCCAGCCGCGAGGAGCTGCTGACCGCCCTGATCGTCGACGCCTACAACGCCGTCGGCGAAGCCGCGGAGGCAGCCGATGACCCGAAGAAGACCTCACTGGAGCGATGGGAGTCGATCTGGCACGCGGTCCGCGCCTGGGCGAAGGCGCACCCGCACGAGTACGCGCTGATCTACGGCTCGCCGATCCCCGGCTACCAAGCCCCGCAGGACACCGTCGCTCCCGCCGGCCGAGTGGCGTTCGCACTGGTCGCCGTCCTGCGTGACGCGAACCTCCGCGTCGAGACCGAGGTCGGCGAGATGCCCGTCGCGCTCCTGCACCAGCTCGGCGCCCTCACTGGGATCCTCAAGATCAACCTGGCCCCGGAGACGGCTTCCCGGCTGATCATGGCCTGGACCCAGCTGTTCGGGATGATCAACTTCGAGCTGTTCGGCCAGTACGTCGGCTCGGTGGACCCCGCGGACGACTTCTTCGCGCACGGGATCCGTCAGATGGCCGAGTTCACCGGGATCAAGATGACCGGCTGAGCGCGGTCCACGACCTCATCAGCAGCTGGACGGCGTCCACCACGTCCTCGTCCCCGGTCCCTTCGGGGCTGAGGAAGCGCTGCAACAGGAGGCCGTCCTCGAGCGCGTGCAGGATCAGCGCGAGAAAGGCCGGGTCTGCGGGCGGTTCCACGCCCCGCGCCGCGAGTTCGGTCCGGACCGAGGTCTCCAGCAGCGCCCTTGTCGACTTCTCGCCTTCGCCGACCAGCGGGCGCGCGTCGGGATTCCGCAGCGCGTAAAGGGCCAGCTCGGTGCGCAGGGTCAGCCAGCCGGCGAGGTGCTCGGCGCGCTCGACGTTCCACGCGCGCAACCGGTCCATCATCTCGGCGAAGGAGCCGACGCCCTCCCGCAGCGCCGCGACCTCCTCGGCCTCGCGCTGGGTCCGGCGGCGCAGCAGTTCGACAACCAGCTCGTGCTTGCCGTCGAAGTTGCCGTAGAAGGCGCCTCGGGTGAATCCGGCCCGTTCGGCGATCTGTTCGACGGACGTGCCGTTGACCCCTCGTTCGGAGAACAGCTCGGCGGCCGCCGCGAGCAGGCGCTGTCTGGTCTGCTCGCGGCTTTCTTCCCGCGTCAAGCGTTTCGCCGTCACATGGCGATCTTAGAGTTCGGTGTCCGCCTTCCGGCCGGTCAGCCACACCCCGCCCGCGAGGACGGCGGCGGCGGCCACGACGGCCAGTGCGGTGAGCGACCACAACGCCTGGCTCGCCAGGAACGCGGCGACGGCGCCGAAGAGAACGGCGACGAGGAGCAACGGCGTGGTCCGGACGGCTGTGGCGGCGGGGACGGTGGCCATGGGAGCTTTCCCTTCGGGGTGGGGCGCGGAACACTCGGTTTTCGCGGAGGGGACCGCGCCCGGTCGGTGGCCTTACGCCGAGCAGGGCACGGATCACCCTTCCGGGCGAGGTATCGGCGTGGCGGCTAGCGTCACGCCGGGAACGACTTCGAGGGAAAGGCGGCTCGCGGTGGAGAAGTGGGCGGAGCAGGTCGGCAGGATCCGGGTCATCGGAACCGGGGTGATGGGCCGGGGCATCGTCCAGCTCGCCGTGACGGCGGGGCTCGAGGTCGAGCTCGCCGACGCCCGGCCCGACGCGGTCGGCGAGGCCATCGAGCACGTCGGCGCGATGCTCGGCAAGCTCGCGTCGAAGGGCAAGATCACCGAGGAAGCCGCCGAGTCGGCGAGGGGCAGGCTGATCGCGGCCGAGGGCCCGCTGGCCCCCGCCGAGGGCGTCGACCTCGTCATCGAGGCGGTGCGCGAGGACCTGGAGATCAAACGCACGCTGTTCGCCGAGCTGGAACGCGTGTGCGGGCCGGACACCGTGTTCGCCACCAACACCAGCTCGCTTTCGGTGACCGAGATCGGGGCCGCGCTGACCGATCCCGGCCGGTTGCTCGGCCTCCACTTCTTCAACCCGGTCCCGCTGATGCGGCTGGTCGAGGTCGTGCCCGGCGCGCGGACCGCCGCCTGGCTGCCCCCCGCCGTGACCGAACTCGTCCGCGGCTGGGGACACGAACCCGTCCTCGCCCGCGACGCGCCGGGCTTCCTGGTCAACCACGCCGGTCGCGGGCTGGGCACCGAAGCGCTGCAGATCCTCGCCGAAGGGATCGCGAGCCCGGCCGAGGTGGACCGCGTCGCCCGTGACGTGCTCGGCCTGAAACTCGGCCCGTTCGAACTGCTCGACCTCACCGGTCTCGACGTCTCGCACGCCGTGCTCGAAAGCATCTGGAGCGGTTTCCACGGCGAACCGCGGCTGCGGCCGTCGTGGCTGACGCGTCCGCGCGTCGCCGCCGGGCTGTTCGGCCGCAAGAACGGCGAAGGCTTCTACTCCTATGTCGACGGACAGCAGCAGGTCGAGCCGGAACCGGCCGCGCCGGTAGCCCCGGCCACTCCGGTGTGGGTCGACGACGAACGGCTCGGCACGCTGCTCTCGTCGGCGGGCATCCAGGTCGTGCACTCCGCCTACCCGGACACGGTCCTGATCGTCAGCCCGATCGGTACGTCCACTGTGGACGCCGCACGCGCGGCGGGCCTCCCGGCGGAACGGGTCGTCGGCGTCGACCCGCTCGGCGGCTACGGGAAACGCCTGACGCTTTCGGTCCACCCCGCGCTCGACCCGGCCGCCGGCCGCACCGCATGGGGCGCGCTCGCCGCGACCGGCCTGCCGGTGACCGTGGTCCGCGACGGTCCCGCGCCGATCGCGCAGCGGTTGCTGGCGTCGATCGTCAACACCGCCTGCTTCATCGCCGGGCAGCGGCTCGCGACACCGGAGGACATCGACATCGCCGTCCGGCTCGGCCTCGGCTACCCGCGCGGACCGCTGGCCTGGGGCGACGAGGCGGGCGCGGATCTCGTGCTGCGGGTCCTGCGCGGACTCGTCGCGAGCACCGGCGACCAGCGCTACCGGCCGAGCGCCTGGCTCACCGAACGCGTCGCGCTCGGCCTGCCCCTCACCTCGACCGGAACCTCACCGGCCGACCTCCTCCCCTGAGACCTCTACGCGCGTGAAGGCCCCCTTCCCCTTGGGTCAGCCCAAGGGGAAGGGGGCCTTCACGCGCGATCACCGCTTACCAGGGGCGGTCGGTCACCGCGCCGGTGGAGGAGTTCCAGAACACGTAGCCGCCCTGGAAGTTGTTCTGCCGTCCACCGGTGGCCGCCATCTCGTCGGTGGTCGGGTAGCGCAGGTACGAACGCTCCCAGCCGAGCGAGGCCCAGCGCTTGCGGATCTCACCCCACACACCGTGCGCGTCGGTCGCCGACGTCCAGTAGATGGAACCACCCTTGGTGAAGTGGTTGTAGCGGCCGACGCCGTCCGGCGTGCTTGTCTCGTCGGTGGTCGGGTAGCCCATCGGTCCGCGTTCCCAGTCGAGCGCGGCCCATCGGGCGCGGATCCGTCCCTGGATCGCCTTCACGTCCGTCTGCGCCGTCCAGTAGATGGACGCGGCCTTGCTGAAGTGGTTGTAGCGGCCGACGCCGTCCGGCGTGCCCATCTCGTCGGTGGCCGGGTAGCCCATCGGTCCGCGCTCCCAGTCGAGCGCGGCCCACTTCTGCCGGATCCTGCCGTAGATCGCGTTCGCCCCGGTTTCGCCGGTGTAGTAGATCGACGCCTGGATGATGCCGGGCCAAGCCGGGAAGTGGTTGTACCGGCCGACACCGTCCGGAGTGGACCGTTCGTCGGTCGCGGGCGGGCCGAACTTCGCGTGCCCGCCCGCGGCGAGGTACTTCTTCAGGATCTCGCCCTCGATTTGCTGCACGCCCGTGTCCTTCGACCAGTACAGCCGTCCGCGCTCGTAGGTGCGGAAGCGGACCGTGCCGTCGACTGCCTCCGGCGCGGTCGGCGCGCCGAGTCGTTGCGCCAGCGCGGGTTCGTCGCGGTAGCGCTTGTCGATCGGGGTGATGTAGTTCGCCGTGATCGTCTGGTCGGCGGCGCCCATGGTGATGCTGGTCAGCCGCTCGGTGGCCCCGGTGGACCAGCCGGTGAAGGTCGACGCGCCGTCCGAAGCGACTTCGGCCGCCTGGATCTCCACGGTCGCGCCTTCGACCACCATCGCCGAAGCGGCCCCGCCTTCCGGCGTGATGCCCAGCGCCGCGGCGACGTTGCCGATCAGGGTCAGCCGGTGTTCCCGAGGCTTCGCGACGTAGGTCTTCGAGACCGTGACTCCGGAGCTGTCGGTCGCCGACGCGGTGAACTCCAGGTTGGAGTCCGTGTGGTCGGTGAACGGCATGGCGAACTGGGGGCCGGTGCCGCTCTCGGCCGGATGCGCGTGGCAGACCGCGTTCTCCGGGCAGTGCCGGACCAGCGTGGTCCAGGTGACCGGGAGGTCTCCGTCCTCGGTGTCGGTGACGGTCGCGCCGATCTTGACCTCCTCGCCGACCGCGAACAGGCTGCCGCCTGGGTCGGTCATGGTCAGCTTCGGCGAGTGGTTCCCGGGTGCCACGGCGACGTCCGTGCTCCCGGACGCCTGCAGTCCGTCCTTCACGGTCAGTTTGGCGGTGAATTTCTCGGTCCCGGCCGCGTAGGTGTGGCTGACCTTCGCCCCGGTACCGGTGGTGCCGTCGCCGAAGTCCCACGCGTAGGTCAGCTGGTCACCGTCGAAGTCGTACGAACCGCTGCCGTCGAAGGAGACCGTGCGGGTTTCGGGGTTCGTCTCGGAAGTGGCGACCGCGACCGGCGCCTTGTTCCCGGTGGTGTAGCTGAGCCGTCGCAGCAGGCCGGTGTAGATGTCCGCGTAGACGATGTCGCCGTTGGCCGCGGCCTGGAACTTGACGGGCCCGCCGATACCGGTGAACTTCGGCGGCGTTTCCTGCGGGCGGACGACCCGGCCCTGCGTGTCGTACTTGGCCGTCCACAGCTTCTGGGTGGCGTAGTCGCCGAAGAAGTACGCGCCCCGGTATTCCTCCGGGTACGACTCTCCGTTGTAGACGATGCCGCCGGTGACGCTGTTGCCGTTGTCGGGGCCCTGGCCGTGCGGGACCACCAGCATCGGCGGGGTGTTCACGGCCGAAGCGCACTGCGGCATCGCGGAGAAACCGTCGGTCGGCTGGTTTCCCTCGAAGCACGGCCAACCGTGGTTCGCGCCCTTCTGGACGAAGTTGACTTCTTCCCAGGTGCCCCAGCCGACGTCGCCGACCACCGGCAGACCGGTGGTCGCGTCGAGGCTGAACCGGAACGGGCTGCGGAAACCGCTGGCGAACACCTTGGAGCGCATCGAGGTCGGGCTCGCGGCGAGGTAGTACGGGTTGTCCGGCACACCGGCGCCGTCGGTGGTGATGTGGAAGATCTTGCCGAAGATCTTGTCGACGTCGTACACGTTGAACGCGAACGGGTCCGCCGCGCCCTGGAAGCGGGCGCTGTCGCCGGTCGAGACCCACACCGTGCCGTCGGGGGCGGCCACGACACCGGTGATGCCGTGGACGTCGGTGTTGCCGGGGCCTTCGATCAGGATCTTCTCGCCGGTCAAACCGGTCGGCTCCGTGGTGCCGGACACCGTCCAGCTCGACGCCCGCAGGAGGAAGCCGCCACCGGCCTGGCTCACCGCGCGCGCTGTGTAGATCTTGCGCGAGGTGGCGAAGTCGGGCGCGATCGCGATACCGGTCAGGCCCAGGTCGCCGGAGGTCCGGACGTCGGTCAGGTTCGCGATCTCCCGGATCTGCCCGGTGGTGGACACCCAGGCGACCTTGCCCGCCTTCCCCGTGGTCAGGATCGAGCCGTCGGGCAGGTAGGCGAAGTCGGTCAGGTCGTACGGAGCCTGCCCGCTCTGCTGGTCGCGCAGGACGAAGCCGGACGGCAACAGCGGCGCCGCGGACGCCGAAGTGGTCGTCAACGGCACCAGCAAGGTCGCCAGCAGCACCGTCACGACGGCGTGACAGAGCGCACGGAATCTCGAAGGCATGCAAGGGCCCCTTTCCCCAGTCGAACGTCTCATCGACGGAGCCCACGTGGGCATTTCACACTTTCGAGTGGCTTGACCGAACTGTGATCACCACCGTCGGTCGATCACCTGGCCCGTGGTCCGGTTCCAGGTGACGTAGCCGCCCTGGAAGCTGTTCTGCCGTCCGATGTGGATGCCGAACTCGTCCGTCGTCGGGTAACGCAGGTACGACCGCTCCCAGCCGAGCGCGGCCCAGCGCTGCCGGATCGCCCCATAGACGGCGTGCGAGTCGGTGGCCATCGTCCAGTAGATCGAGCCGGCCTTCGTGAAGTGGTTGTACCGGCCGACGCCGTCGGGGGTGCTCGTCTCGTCGGTGGCCGGGTACCCCATCGGTCCGCGCTCCCAGTCCAGCGCCTCCCACCGGACGCGGATACGGCCCCAGATCGCGCGCGCGTCCGTCTGCGGGGTGTAGTAGATCGACGCCTTCTTGCTGAAGTGGTTGTAGCGGGCGACGCCGTCCGGGGTGCCCATCTCGTCGGTGGCCGGGTATCCCATCGGCCCGAGCTCCCAGCCGAGCGCCGCCCACTTGACCCGGATCCGCCCGTACACCGCGTGCGCGCCGGTCGACGGGGTCCAGTAGATCGACGACCGCATCGGGCCAGGCCGGTGCGGGAAGTGGTTGTACCGGCCGACGCCGTCCGGCGTGGCGGTCTCGTCGGTCGCGGGCGGCCCGAACATCCGGTGCCCGCCCAGCGCGAGGTACCTCGCCAGGATCTGGCCCTCCATCTGCTTCACACCGGTCTCGGCGCTCCAGTAGAGCCTGCCGTTCGTGTACGGCCGGTAGCGCACGGGCCCGTCGGTGACCTCCGGCCCGATGGGCACGCCGAGCCGTTGCCGCAGCGCGGGTTCCGCCTGGTAGCGCCGGTCGATCGGGGTGAGGTAGTTCGCGGTCAGGGTCAGGTCGCCCGCTGGGGCGGTGACGGTCACCGTGCGCGTGGTCCGCCCGTCGGACCAGTTCGCGAATGTCGAAACGCCGTCCGCGGCGACCTCCTCCGCCACGACCTCGAACGTCGCGCCCTCGGTCACCATCGCGGTGTTGACCCCGCCCTCCGCCGGGATGCTCAGCGCCGCGGGGACGGTGGAGGTCAGGGTCAACCGGTGCTCGCGTGGCATCGCGACGTAGGTCCTGCTCGCCGTCACCCCGGCGCGGTCGGTCACCGTCGCGGTGATCTCGACGCGGGAGTCCTGGTGATCGGTGAAGGGCACGGTGAAAACCGGCCCGCCGCCCGGCGAACCGGGATGCGCGTGGCAGGTCGCCTCCTCCGGGCAATGGCGGATCAGCGTGGTCCACGCGACCGGCAGCGCACCGTCCTCGGCGTCGGTGGCCATCACCTCGGCGACGACCGGTTCCCCGACGGCGAACGTCCGCGAACCGGGATCCGTCATCGCGAGTTCCGGCGAATGGTTGCCCGGCACCACGACGACGTCGGCGCTCGCGGACGCGCCGAGCCGATCGGTGACGGTGAGGCGCGCTGTCGCCCGTTCGACCTCGGCGCCGTAGGAATGGGTCACGCGGACACCGGTCCGGCTCGTGCCGTCGCCGAAATCCCAGTGGTACGTCAGCGGATCGCCGTCGAAATCGTAGGAACCGGCGCCGTCGAAGGTCACCGTCCTCGTCGACGGCTCGGCACTCGACGCCGCCACCGCGACCGGATCCGCGTTCGTCCCCGGATAGCTGAGCCGACGCAGGTTCCCGGTGTGGATGTCGGCGAAGACGATGTCGCCGTTGGCCGCGGCCGCGAACTTGACCGGCCCGCCGACGCCGGTGAACTTCGGCGGCCGCTCGGGCGCGCGGACGAGCCTGCCCTGGCTGTCGTACGTCATCGTCCAGATCTTCTGCGTGACGTAATCCCCGAAGAAGAACGCGCCTCGGTATTCGTCCGGATAGGACGATCCACTGTAGACGATCCCCGCGGTGACGCTGTTCCCTTCGTCGGCACCGGAACCGTGGTGGTACGCGGTGACCGGCGGCGTGTTGACCACTCCCGCGCAACCCGCGAGGCCGGAATACCCCGGTGTCGGGGCGTTTCCTTCCCAGCAGGGCCAGGCGTGGTTCGCCCCCGGCCGCACGACGTCCACCTCTTCCCAGGTGTTCCAGCCGACGTCACCGACGACCGGCAGGCCGAGCCGCGGATCGAGGGAGAACCGGAACGGACTGCGGTAGCCGCTGGAGAAGACCTTGGAACGAGTGGCGTCCGGCGCGGCGGCTGAGTAGTACGGGTTGCCGGGGACGCCGGCGCCGTCCGGGGTGACGTGCAGGATCTTGCCGTAGAGCTGATCGAGGTCGAGCGAGCGCAGCGCACCGGGATCCACCCGGGTGAAGTCGGCGGCGTCGCCGATGGAGATCCACAAAGTCCCGTCGGGTGCCGCGACGAGCCCGCTGATGCCGTGGACGTCGTGGAACCCGGGAAGGTCGACGAGCACTCGTTCGTTCGCGAGACCCGTGGGGACGTCCGTGCCGGTCACCGTCCAGCGCGCCACCCGCATGGTGAACGCGCCGCCGCCCGTGTCGAACGACCACGTGAGGTAGATCTGGCGCGAGGTGGCGAAATCCGGCGCGACGGCCAGTCCGACGAGACCGAGGTCCCCGTCGTCGTGGACGGGAAGGTTCGCGATCGTCCGCGCCGGACCGGCGGCGGGCACCCAGGCGAGCTTGCCGCTCTTGCCGGTGCTGAGTACCGAACCGTCCGGCAGATAAGCGAAATCGGTCAGGTCGAACGCGGCTTGACCGCTCGGCTGGTCACGCAGGACGAAGCCGGAAGGCAGGGAGGGCGCCGCGGTCGCTTCCGGCGCGCCCACCCAGCCCGGGAGAAGAAGGATTGAAACCGACAGTGCGACAAGTACGCGAGTGAGTGCCCTGCTCGGCTTCATCGGCGCTTCCCCATTTCCGGCGTGTCATGACACGTCGCCGGAGGCGGGTAAGTCATTGCCCTCAGGGGCTTTCGTTTATGTCAAAGCAATCGAACCGAAATGATCGTCACGCGGTGGAGCGGTCAGGCCACGACCTGTACGACGCCACCCTTCTGCAGCATCGTGAAGTACTTCTGCGAAGCCGCGGCGGACAGGTGGATGCAGCCGTGCGAGTACACCGAGAGGCTGCCGGTGTGGAACGCGATACCCGGCAGGAAGAACACGGAGTTCGGCATCGGCGCGTCGAAGGCCTTCGAGTGGTAGTTCTTGACCTTCGCCGAAACGTGGAAGACACCCGTCGGCGTCGCGTACCCCTTCTTGCCGGGCAGCTGCTTGACCGGGCCGTAGATGACCTTGCCGTCCTGCAGCAGCCACGTCTTCAGCGCGGAGAGGTCCACGCAGGCACTCACACCCGGCGAGGCCAGCGCGGCCTTGCAGGGAATGTCGGCGGCGTTCGGGGCGGGCTTGGGCGCCGGCTTCGGCGTGGGTTTCGGCGTGGGTTTCGGCGTCGGCTTGGGCTTCGAAGACGTCGGCTTCGGCGTGGAACTGGAGCTGCTCGGCGTCGGCGTCGGCGTCGGCGAAGACGTGGCAGGCGCGGACGTGGTCGTGGTCCCGCCCGCCGGGTCGCCCTGAGCGACGGCCCCGCCGCCGGGCGCGCCGCCGCCCGCGCCGCCGGAACACGCGGTCAACGCCAGCGCGGTGGCCAGTGCGGTCACGCCAACCAGGAACTTCTTCACGACCCGTACCCCCGTTTGCCCGTGGTCCGTCCGACATGGGTAAAGACGGAGCTCACCCGTCCGGGGTTGTTGATCGGAAGGTCACGATCGCGTCTCAGGGCACGCGGCCGACGACCCGCGCGTACATCCGGCCCGGATTGGCGCCTTCGTCCAGATATCCGGGCAGCGGCGGCAGCTCCCGCGCGAACCCGGCCAGCCTGCCGAACAGTTCGTTCGCGTCCACGGGACGCCGTTCCGGGTCCTTCTCCAGGAGGTCCGCGAGCAGGTCGTTCAGTCCACGCGGGACACCGTCCACTTCGGCCGGACTCTCCTTGACCTGTTTCTCGAACACCGCGTACGCCGTGGGCCCGGTGAACAGCTGCCTGCCGGTCAGCATTTCGTGCAGTACGCAGCCCAGCGCGTACAGGTCGCTGCGCGGTCCGGCGATTCCCCGCTGGATCTGCTCGGGCGCCATGTACGCGGGGGTGCCCAGGATCTGCCCGGCGCGGGTGAACTGGGCGACGTCGGTCTCGCGCAGCATCGCGAGGCCGAAGTCGAGCACCTTCACGCTGCCGTCGGGGCACAGCATCAGGTTGGTGGGTTTGAGATCGCGGTGGCAGATGGACAACGCGTGCGCGGCGGACAACACGGCGCAGGCCTGCGCGGCGATCGCGGCCGCCCACGGCACCGGCAGCGGGCCGTGTTCGGCGGCGAGATCCGCGACGGTCACGCCTTCGATGAACTGCATGACCTGGTACAACCGCTCGTCGTAGGTGCCGAAGTCGTACAGCGTCGGCGCGCCCGCGTGTTCCAGGGTCGCGAGGATCCGCGCCTCGCGGATGAACCGCTGTTCGAGTTCGGCGTCGGGACCACCGGGAAGGCCGAGGAACTTCACCGCCACGCGGCGGCCGAGATGCCGGTCGTGGCCGGCGTAGACCGCGCCCATCCCACCCCTGCCGAGCGGCAGCTCGTCGAGTTCGTAACGGTCCGCGATCAGCACCTAGTTCTCCGGCTTGAGCTGGCCCTCAGTCAGTCCCGTCAAGCCTAGCCTCACCAGCTCCAGGCCCGATTCCGCCGCCTCGCGCAGGGCGGCCTCGAAGGCGGCGAGCCGGGTGAACGCCTCCCCGTGGGCGCGCTGCGCATCGATCGGCAGGCGCGGGATCCGGGTGCGCTTGAGGTCGATCCTGGTCGAGGAGGTCGGGGCGATCTGCCCCGCCGCGCGCAGGCATCCGGCGAGGAACGCGGCGTCCAGCCGTTCGGGATCGGTGCGGTACTTCGACATCGTCGGCTCGGCCGCGACCGTCTCTCCACTGTGGACATGAGCGGGCGCGGAGGGCGACGCGACGACGTCGCCTTCTTCCACCGATTCCGGCACGGTGAGCACGCCGGACTTCAGCAGCTCGCCGATCGTGACGAACGAGGGCTTCTCGTCGGAGACCGCCAGCGACGGCAGCTCCGGCCGGATTCCCTCGAAACACCTTCGGACTTCGAGGAAGGCCTCGCCCGCGTGTTCGTCCCGATCCTGGTACCGCGCGGGGGAAAGGTCGATCTCCTCGTCGAGCAGATCGATGATCCGCACCGCACCCGGCACCTCGACGCCGCGCAGGTGCTCCCGCCACTGTTCCTCCACAGTGGACGGATCGGCCAGCAGGAGCACCCTGGACGGCGGCCGCTCCCCGGGCTCCGGCCGCCGCAGCAGCCAGAGATCCGCCCCGCCGACCGTGACCACGGCACGCAAAGCCCCGGCCCGCAACAAATTCCCGCGGATCCGCCGTCCGGTGCGGCGTCCGGCGGCGGCGGGCGGCATGCGGATCGCGACCAGCCCGCCGGGTTTCACATGCGCGAGACAGTGCTGCACCCAGGCCAGTTCCGGCTCGCCACGCGGCGGCTGGCCGTACACCCAGCGTGGGTCGCCGACGAGTTCGTCGTAGCCCCATTCCCGTTCGTTGAACGGCGGATCGCAGACGACGGTGTCCGCGAGAACCCCCTCGTAGGAGTCCATCGACAGGGCGTCCGCCCCGTACATCTCCATGTCCGCGCCCGCGAGCAGCAGCCGGTGCGCCGCGATGCACGAGGTCGCCGGATCGTCGACCTGGCCGAGCAGCCGGGTTCCGCCGGAGGCGAGCAGCAGCGTCCCGAGGCCGCACGCGGGGTCGAGCACCACGCCGGGTGCGGGACCGATGAGCCGGGACATCAACGCGGCCACCGGCCCCGCGGTGACGGACAGCTGCCGGGAGTGCGCCTCGACGTAGCGATCGCACAGGAACTCGTAGGCCTCGCGCGCGCCTCGCTCGGCGGCGAACCGGTCCAGCAGTTCGAGCAGCTCGGCGTCGTCGTAACGCGGCGAAAAGGTCCACGCATGCCGCCGCGAAAGGTACGACCCCACCCTGCCGACCCGGTCGCCGAGCGCCAGGTCGTCGCCGAGGTTCCGCAGCCGCTGCCAGATCCGGTCCCCGAGCGAGATCTCGACCGGCTTCCCCCGCTCACGCAGCCACTTTTCGACGGCGACCAGGGAAAAGAAGGGGCTCGACGCCGTCCCGCCGACAGGCGGCGGAAAATCGCCGTAACGTCGACGCCAGTTGCTGACGGCGGCGCGGCCGACGCCGGCGATCCGCGCGATGTCCGCCGCGGTGACGGTGGCTTGCTCCTCCATCGCCGCATCGTAACCGACAGCCGACTATTCCAACCCTTTGTTTGTGAACTCAGTACACAACTGCTTTACTGGGCTCCATGAGGTACACCCTTCGGTACGCCGCCGGCTCGGACGTCGGGCGGCGGCGCCAGGTCAACCAGGACTCGGTCTACGCCAGCACCAGGATGCTGGCCGTCGCCGACGGCATCGGCGGCCAGCCGCACGGCGAGGTGGCCAGCGCCGAGGCGGTGGGTGTCCTGTCCCGGCTCGACAAGGACCTCCGCGGCTTCGACCTCGCGGACGTCGACCTGGTCGAGGTGCTCTCCGGCGGCCTTCGCGCCATCGACGACCGGCTCGCCGCGACGGCCGAGCAGGAGCCCGAGACGCGGGGCATGGGCACCACTCTGACGACAGTGCTGTTCGACGGCTCCCACTTCACCGCCGCCCACATCGGCGACTCGAAGGGCTACCTCCTCCGCGGCGGCACGCTTCAGCGCTTCACCCGCGATCACACGCTCGCGCAGGCCCTCGCGGACGACGGGCGCATCGACCCGTCGGAGGTCGAGGGACACCCTCGCGGCTCGCTGTTGATGAAGGCGCTCTTGAGCACCGGCAGCGGCGAAGCGGACATCTGGACCTTCGACGCCGCGCCCGGAGACCGTCTCCTGCTGTGCTCGGACGGGTTAACGGCAACGGTTGTCGAAACCGTTATCAAGGACGTCCTGGGGGCCTTCCAAGATCCCGCCGAGACCGTCCCGAGGCTGATCGACCTGGCCAACGAAGGTGGCGGGCCGGACAACATCACCTGCGTCGTGGCCGACGTCGTCGACACCACCGTCCCCGCGGCCACTTGAGCCGCAAACGCAGGTCAGACCCGCCTTCGCGGGGGCGAAAGGGCATCCGGTAAAGTTCCCCACGGAGGATTGGCCGAGCGGCCTAAGGCGCACGCTTGGAAAGCGTGTTGGGTTCACGCCCTCGCAGGTTCGAATCCTGTATCCTCCGCCGTCAGCAAGGCCCCGGACGTTCCGACGTCCGGGGCCTTGTTGATTACTTAGCAGGACCTTCACTTAACAGAGTCAGTTGATCACGCTAAGTTTAATAGTGGTCGTTCCAGCCCCCCGACGTCCCAAGGGAGTCCGCCAAAATGGCCGGAGTCGAAGAGATCCGCGCTGGTATCGCGCTCGCGAACGAGAAGGCATCCGCGAGCATCGCCGCACTTCAGCAGGCAGCGCAGTCTCTCGAAGAAGCCCAGCTTTCGCTTTCCCAGGCCACCCAGGGCAGCACCCAGCACGAGGTGAGCCAGGCACACGGGCTCCTCGCCGAGGCCCTGCAGGGCATCACCGGGATGCAGAGCACCATCCAGGCGGGCATCTCGTCGGCCGAGTCGTACTCGACCCGTCTCTGACATGTACTTCGAGGAGCTGCACCAGCTGCTGACGGCGGTCCAAACCGGCCTCGCCGACGGACGCGCCCATGCCGAGCGGGCGAGGAGCCTGCTCGAGGAGTCCAGGCGCGCCATAGTGGAACCCCAGGCCCAAGCCGTGCCCTGGGTGCCGCCGCAGCTGGCGCAGGCCGACGAGGGAATGGAAAATCTCCTGACGCGCCTTTCCGCCGCTGACGACCTGGTCAGCGGCTACCAATCCCGCCTCTGAGATCGGCGAGCCGGTATGGGCAGCAAAGCGAGTGAACAGCGCAATCGCGTCGTTACGGCGCTGGAACGGGTCCGGCACCAGATCGGGCTCGTCCTCGGCGCCGCCGCCGGCGCCCGCCAGTACGCCGAGGCGGAACTGGCCAAACTGGAGCTGGAACAGCACATAGTCCGGGTGGGGATGAACAACTCCACCTCGGAGCAGTACGCCGAATGGTCCCGGCATCCCGCCGCGAACGAGGTGTTCGGCCAGCTCGGCAGCGTGCGCGGCCAGTTCTACGCGGACTGGGAAGCCGGCCCGAACGCGTTGCGCGAACTCGTCGCGCACAACGCGCCGGGGCCCGCGAGCCAGCCGCCGGGCAACTGGCTCGGCCGCGTCGGCGGAAATCCCGGCATCACCGCGCCGGGACTGTGGCGCGTCGGCTCGGCGACCGTTTCGGGCAAGGACGTCCCGCGCACGTTCGACGTCGCGGTGCCCCTGCTCGACGAGTCGCACCTGTCCATCACGTCGGCGCCCAAGACCAGGGCCGCGGTGGACGGCATCGTGCAGAACCTGCTGATGCGGATCCTGAGCACGTTCGAACCCGGCGCGGTGCGCGTCCACCTGTGGGATGTCGGGCAGCTGACCGCGATCCTTCCCGACCTGTACCCGCTGAGCCGCACGAGCGCGCTCACGCTTTACGACCCGGGACGGCTCGAAGACCTCCTCGACGAGCTGGCGGGTCACATCCGCCGCATCCACGCGACCGGGATGCAGGCGGGGCACACGTCGCTGAGGGAGATCCGGCGGGCGAGCGGCCAGCGCGTCGAACCGTTCCGCGTCGCGGTGCTGTACGGCAACGGCGAGACCCTCGAACCGGAGCGCGCCCGCGAACTGAAACGAGTCGCCACCGGGGCGCTCGCGGCCGGGATCTGCCTGATCCTGATCGACGTGCCGACCATGCTGTCGACGTCGGTCGAATCGCTGAGCCTGCACGACGAGCGGCGCGCGAAGAGCAGCATGACCGGCCCCGACCTGATCGTCGACCTCGACCCGCCGATGCCGTCCGGGCAGGTCATCCGCGCCGCCGGGCGGATCGCCGAGGCGCTGATCGCCAAACAGGGCGGGCCCCGCGCGTTCACCGACCTCCTGCCGACCGAGCTGGGCAAGGAGAGCTCGGCGCGCGAGCTGCGGGCACCGGTCGGGTTCTTCGAGGGCGAGCCGGTGGAGGTCGTCATCGGTGACGCCAGCCCGCACGTGCTCATCGGCGGTCCGAGCGGTTCGGGTAAGACGAACTTCCTGTACTCGCTGCTCGGCAGCCTCGCGGCCAGGTACTCGCCGGACGAGCTCGCGCTGTACCTGCTGGACTTCAAGGAGGGCGTGTCGTTCGCCGGGCTCGCGCCGGGGCGGCGGGACGCCAGCTGGCTGCCGCACGCCAAGCTCATCGGGGTCAACGTCAACACCGACCGCGAGTTCGGCCTGGCGCTGCTGCGGTTCCTCGCCGACGAGCTGCGCCGCCGGTCCGCCGCGGCGAAACTGCACGAGGTCACCAACCTCGCGGACCTGCGCGAACAGGACCCCGGCGGGCACTGGCCGCGGATCGTCGCGGTGATCGACGAATTCCAGTACCTGTTCGCCGGCCGCGACGGCGTGACGGCGACCGCGACCCAGCTGCTGGAGGACATCGCGCGGCGAGGCCGGTCTCAGGGCATCCACCTGGTGCTGGCGAGCCAGGACGTCGCCGGGATCGAGGCCTTCTGGGGCAAACCGGCGGTGTTCGAGCAGTGCACGCTGCGGATCGCGATGCCGAAGGCGCGGCGCGTGCTGGCCGAGACCAACAACGCGGCCGTCTCCGCGCCGAAGTGGCACGCGGTGATCAACCACGATTCCGGGGTGGCGCACGGGAACCAGCTCGCCCACGTACCGGACGCGAGCACCAAGGACGTCTTCAACAAACTGCAGCACCGGCTCTGGGAGCAGTACGCGGAGTCGTTCAAGCGGCCCCGGCTGTTCGACGGGGCGCATTCCCCTGTGCTGGAACAGTTCCCGGCGTTCGCCGACCTGAAGCCGACGGATCGGCCGCGGGCGCTGCTCGGCCAGTCCATCGACGTCGACGAGGCCGCCTGCGGGGTCGAGCTGCCGAAGGCACCGGGACGCAACGTCGCCGTCCTCGGCGCGGCCACCGCGGAAGCATTGTCCATCATGGACTCCGCCGCTCGATCGCTGGCTCGCCAGTATCACTGCGGGTCGGTGGAGTTCGTGCTCTCGTGCCCCATCGAAGCGTCCGTCCCCGCGGTGGCCGAACTCGCCGAGCGGCTGCGCGCGGAGGGACACCAGGCCACCCTTGTCGACGATTTACCCGCCCGGGTAATCGATATCGCGGAAAATCTGTCCTCTTTGGACAAAGCACAGGTTCTGCTCCTGTACGGCGTCGACGCGTCGATCCCCGCGCTGGAGGCGAAGGCACCCGGACAGCTCAAGAGCGGTCTGGATCAGCTGCGGGTGCTGCTGAAGCAGGGCCCGACACACGGCGTTCACACCATCGGCTGGTGGCGCAGCATCGCCCGCCTGAAGGACACGCTCGGTTTCGCGGGCACGGACGACATCGGGACCTGGGCGGCGTTGGACGTCCAGGGCAACGAACTGTCGCCGTTCGCCGCCGGCCAGGTCGTGCACTGGTCACCGCGACCGGGCCGGGCGCTGTTCTTCGACCGCACCACCCACGGCGCCCCCGAGGTGATCATCCCGTTCCAGCGTCCGGAAGGGCTTCTCGATGGATGACGGCATCACCGCGGCCATGCGGTACAAGGAGATCGTCGGCCTGGCGCGCGCTTCGGCGGAGAACCTCCGCAACTGGGAGATCGGCCGCGCGGACGAACTGGAGGCACGGCTCGCCGAGGCGCACCAGGCCGTCGCGGACGCCGCCGAACGCGAGCAACGCGCCGTCGACCGGTGCACGCGCTGGTGGAAGATGGCGCAGCACAACGTCGAAGGGCTCTCGTGGCTGCCCGAAGACGAGGACCCGAAACCGGTGCCGACCGCGCGGCCCGGGTACCTGGAGAAGTACCTGGAAGAGGTCAAGCCGAGCTACCAGGAACTCGTGCAGGCGGTGCTTTCCCTAGGGTGGCGCGCCAAACGCTCCTGACTTCACCCGCGTTTCGTCCTCTGGATGCGGTACTTGCGTGTGCAACTACCGCATCCAGAGGACTAATTGCGGATCACAGCTGGCCGAGCACCTTCTCCAGGTAGTCCGCCAAGTCGTAAAACGCGTCCTGGACGGGGTTGCCCGCACTCGGCCGGAACCGCAGCACCTGCGGGTCGTGGTCGCTAGCCTGCTTCGCGAACTCCGCGTTCAGGTGGACGACGTCGTAGTCGAGCCCGCGCGGCGCCTTCGACGCCAGGATGTGGTCCAGCACCTGCGACTGCCCCTCGAAAACGTAGCTGTACCGCTCGTTCTCGGGCAGCGACGCGATGAGGTCCTTCAGCGCGCCACCGGCGGTCAGCGTCTGCACGGCGGGCGAGAACGGGTAGTCGTTGATGTCACCGGCGACCACGATGTTCGCGTTCTTGTCCGACGCGAGCAGCTTGTCGACGAAGCCGCGTAGCACGGTCGCCTGCTTGGCCCGCTGCACCTCGGAACTCCGGACCGGCGGCTGGTTGCGGCCGTGGGTCGGCTGGTCGCCGCCCTTGGAGTTGAAGTGGTTCGCGATGACGAACACGGTGCGGCCCTTGAAGACGAACTCGCCGACCAGCGGCTTGCGGCTGGCTTCCCACGCCTCGTTCCCGGGCTCGACGCGGCCGGGCGAGACGGTGAGGTGGGTCTTGCCGCGCTCCTTGACCACGCCGGCCGGAGTGGTCGCGTCGCCGCCCTTGCGGTCCACAAAGGACACCCGCGCCGGGTTGAACAGGAAGCCGACGCGGATGTTGCCGCCCGGCTGGCCGCCGTCCTTGCCGTTCTCCGGGTCGATCTGACGCCACTCGTAACGCGGGCCGCCGGCGGCGACGATCGCGTCGGCGAACTTCTGCAACGTCTGGTCGGCGGCGACGGTACCGTCGTTCGCCGGCCCGTTGTTGTCCTGGATCTCTTCCAGGTTCAGGATGTCCGGCTTCGCCAGGTTCCCGACGACGGCCTTGGCCAGCTCGCCGAACTTCTCCGCACTGTCCAAAGCGGACAGGTTCTCGACGTTGTAGGTGGCCACCGAAAGCTCACCACTGCGCTGGGCGCGGGTGCTCTCGCGCTGCAACCCGTTGTCCTTGGCGGCGCCCAGCTTCGTCGCGAACAGCGTGTAGCCGCCGAAGTTGCTGTACTCCACCGGGCCGGAGGTCTCGCCGGTGAGCACGTCGCCGGTGTTGACCTTCGGGAACGGCTGCTGGGCGAACGGGATCAGCGACGCGACCTTGAGCACGCCGGTGTTGAGCCGGTCGTAGTCCAGGTACACCGCGCCGCCGCGGACGCTCGGGTTCTGCTTCGGCTTGGTGGTCACGTAAAGCTCGTTGAACCTCGACGTCGGGCCGACGACGCGCGCGTCGGAGACGCTGACGATCTCGCTCTCGTGCGTCTCCCAGAAGTCCAGCGAGTACTTCGCGGGCTCCAGCGGCAGCGGTTCGATGCTGCCGCCCGGAGCGGGGGCGACGGTGTCCGGGACCGTGTCCGGCGAGACGACGGTCGGGGCGGGCAGGGCGTTCCCGCTCGACTGGACCGTCCATTGTGCACTGGTCAGCTCGGTGAGCGACTGGTACGGCGAGGTCGCGGGAGCGTCCGGGTAGAACTCGCGGACGGTGCCCGCGGCGGTCACCGCGTCGCCGACGGCCACGGCGGGCGTGGTCGAGCCGGTGAAGACGAACAGGCCCTCGCTGGTGCGCGGGTCGGCGTCGGGCGCGGTGTCGGTGATCCAGAACCCGCGCGCCGAACCAAAACTCCGGATCGCGGTGACGACGCCGGTGACCCCGGCGACCTTCCGGTCCTTGAACGGCGAGATCCGGGTGGTGCCCTGGATGTCGTGGATCTTGGCGTCGACCGGCGGCGGGCCGGTCTCGCCCGGCGTCTCACCCTTGCCGTTGGTCGGGGTGGGCGAGCCTGAGGTGAAGTCCGCGGCGTTGTCGTCGGTGTCCGCGAGCGTCGTCCCCCTGGCGACGGAGGCGGTGTTGGACGGCGCCGGCGCCGTCGAACCCTCGCGGATGACGGCGGCGGCGCCGAAGCCGACCAGATCCTTGATCCGGGTGTCGGCCGCGCAGTCGGCGGCCGTCTTGCAGGTCAGCGCCGTGGTGCCCTGGACGAGCGCGATGGTGCCCGCGGTCGCGGACAGGGCCAGCGAACCGGTGGCGTCCGGTGACGGCAACGCGACCGTGCCGCCCGAGCCCTTCGCCTGCGCGATGAGGTACCGCGCACCCGGCGCGACACTGCCGGCCAGCGGCGTTACCTGCCAGCTGTTCCCCGACGCGGGCGCGTACTGGACGCTGAAGCCGTCGAGGCTCACGGCGGCCGTGCCGCGGTTGGCGAGTTCGACGAAGTCGTTGGTCAGCGTGGCGCCCGAATTGCCGCCACCGCCGTAGACCTCGGCGATCACGGCGTCGGCGCTGGGCGCGGCGAGCGCGGCCGGAGCGGAGACGCCGCTCACGACCAGGCCGGAGGCGACGGCCACGGTCAGGGCCCGTCTCCGGGCGGCACGTCGGGATGTGGTCACGCTGAGTCCCCTTTTCACAAGATCGGTCGAGGCATACTCCCCCGAACAAGTGAAATGAGGAAGACGACAAGACAACGATTCGTCACCGCTAGCCCGTTCGGACCCTGGTCGCGCCGAGTCACCGCGTGCGAAGATCAAGCTCCGCCGCCTGTTACACACCAGGAGGCGTCTTCATGCGCAGACTGCTTTGCGCGCTCATCGCGGCCGGTCTCGTGATCCCGGTTCCCCTGGCGGCCGCCAAACCACCGGAGAAGGCCGCGTTCGAGGTGATGACCCCGGCGAGCACGGTCGCGTCGCGCACCGACCGGCGGCCGAACGCGGGCGGGATCTTCGACCCGATCGCGCGCAAGACCTTCATCTCGTGGTCCGGCAAGGCCGCGGACACCTACGTCCAGGCCTACGACCACCGGACCGGCGTCTGGACGGCGCCGAAGAAGATCGCCGACGGCGAGTCCGATCCGCACAACTACCCCACGATGCTGCTGGCCGGCGACGGGCATCTGCTGATCTTCCGCGGCATGCACAACACGCGGACCGTGATCAGCCGCGCGCCGCTCGCCCATTCCCTCGACGGCACCTGGACCGGCGTCGAGGTCCCGGAGGGGGACGCGGCGAGCTATCCGATGCCGGTGAAGACCGTCGACGGCACGCTGTTCCTGTTCTACCGCGAGACCACGAAGGAACGGGATCCGACGGCGGACTCCGACTTCCGCCCGATGAAGTACCTCGTTTCCCGCGACCACGGGAAGACGTGGAAGAACTCCGTGCGGTTGACCGGGAAGCGGTGGGCGTTCGGCTCGCTGGGCCGGGCCGACCACATGGACGAGATCTATGTCGGGCAGCTGCGATACCTGCCGTCGAGCGGGCGGATCCAGTTCGTCTACACGCTCGCGGGCGGTGGGCCGTCGCAGCACAAGCACGACGTCTACCACCGGAACGTCTACCACCTGTCGTTCGACGTCCGCACCCTGCGCTTCTTCTCCGCCGCGGGCCACGACCTCGGCACGCAGGTCGACGACGCCGAACAGGAGCGGTATCTCAAGGTCGCCGAAACGCCGCTCGAACTCCCCGGCGGGCTCAAGTCGCCGGACTACATCCTGCAGGTCGGCACCCAGCGCGACGGCAAACCGTTCGTCACGTGGTTCCAGTTCGACGCCGCGGGCTCGCCGCGCGATTTCGCGGCCGCGTGGAACGGCCGGAACTGGGAGGTGCGCGAGGTCGCGAACGGGCTCCGATTGCGCGAGATCGAACAGCTCAATGGCGGCACTTGGCGCGTTTACGGAACCCGCGACGGAAAACCGGGCATTGAAACGTTCCTGCTCGAGAACGGCCGCGTCTGGCGGCCGGAAACGGTGATCACCACACCGAAACCGGTCCAGCGCGTCGAAGTGATCACCGGTTTCCGGGACCCGGCCCGCATTCTGGCGACCGGCGCGTCCAGTGCCCGTGACGTCTCCGTGGCCGACGGTGACATTTATGTCGCGGGAGTCCCGCGCAAATAGCCCATTGGTGTTCCGCTGCCTTAAATGAACCTCAAGTCCGGGTACGACCCGGCATTCCCGGAGCTACCTTTGGCGACGTGAGCGAGGACACAAATCCTCGGCTCGCGTCGCCGGAGGAGGTGTCCGATGAACTGGCTCATCGTCGGTACGGCACTGGTTCTGCTGCTGACCATCGCGCTCGCCGTCGATCTGCGCGACCGGAAACGCGGCGGGCGGCAGGTGGCCCATTTCGGCGGAGCGCGGCTCGACGCCGTACTGCGCGAGGCCGACATGGCCGACCGGCACACGACCTTCTGACGCTCGCCGGGGAGGGCGAGCAGGGGGAACTGGGGGCGCACCGCCGGTGCACGGGACCCGTCGGGGGAGGACGGAGCCCGTACACCGGCGGTGTGTCGTTTCGCCTCGTGAGTGGTAAGGACGGTTCTAACCGTCCTTGCCACTCACGAGGCGTTCGGTGGGCCCGTTCCGGCGCCCGTGCCCGCCTGAAGTACATGAAGGTCGAGTTCCCTCGGCTGACCCTGAAGGTCCGTGAAGGCCTCCTTCACTACCCTCAGGGTAGGCATGGAGGCCTTCACGGACACATGATCAGCCCCAGCCAAATCCAGTAGGCACCCAAGACGCTCTTGGCCCTAACCGTCCTTGCCACTCACGAGTCTTTTCGCGCCGGCGACCGCCGCCTTGCCCGCGCCCTTCGCGCTCGCGGCCAGGAACGTCATCCAGTCGAAGTAGTCGCGCCACAGCACGATCCGGCCGTCGCGCACTTCGAACGTGCCGCACACCCAGAACTCGGCCTCCCACGATCCACGTCGCAGGACGTCGGTGCGCTCGGTCAGCACGATCGGCCCGTCGGCGGCGATGTGGTGGGTGCGCGCCTCGAACCCGCTGCCGTAGCGGGCCATGGTGCGCAACTGCTTCTCCACCGCCGAAAGGCCGCGGGCCGGGGGGCAGCGGGACGTTCTGATAGACGATGTCGATCGCCACGAAGCCGAGCGCCCGATCGACGTCGAACTCTTCGAGGGCCTGAAGGAAACCGGTCACCACTGTCTTCGGATCCGTCATGCCCGCCAAGGCTGATCCGATTTTGAACCGCCGGAAGGTCACAGCCGTATCACAGGAGGAGAGGGGCCGCTTTCCCCTGACTACGGAGGTATCGATGCGACGGCGACTGCCGATGGCCCTGTTCGGGCTGGTCGTCTGGGTGCTCGCGGGCTGCTCGACGGCCACGGGCGCCGCACCGGCGACACCGGGCGCCAACCAGGCCGACATCACCTTCTCCCAGCAGATGGTGCCGCACCACCAGCAGTCGATCCAGGTCGCGAACCTGGCCTCGGAACGGTCGGCCTCGGAGTACGTGAAGGCCACCGCCGCCAAGATCGTCAAGGCCGAGTCGGCAGAGGTCCAGACGATGACCGGCTGGCTGCAATCGTGGAACGCGGCCGTTCTCCCCGCGGCGGGTCACGCCGGGCACGCGATGCCGGGGATGATCACCGAGGGACAGGTCGCCTCGCTGCAGAACCTGTCCGGCGCCGAGTTCGACAAGGTGTGGCTCCCGCTGATGGCCGAGCATCTGCGCAACGGCGTCGCGATGGCCAAGACCGTGCTGTCGTCGGGCGAGCACGCCGAGACCAAGGCGCTCGCGCGGGAGATCGTGGAGAACCAGACGGCGGCGATCGACGAGATCACCGCGCAGCTTTCCTGACCCCCTGAAGGCTCCGGAAGGCCCTCCGGTATTGTTCTCGGCGGTGGCGTGTCCGAGCGGCCGAAGGAGCACGACTCGAAATCGTGTGACGGTTAATACCCGTCCGTGGGTTCAAATCCCACCGCCACCGCAGCGAAGAGCCGGTCTCCACGGAGACCGGCTCTTCTGCGTCCGGGACTACTTGTTGAACTTGTCCTTGAGGTCCTGCACGCCGCCTTCCGCACGGTCGCGCAGGTCGTGCCCGGCCTCCTTGACCTGGCCTTCGGTCTGGTCGGCCCGGCCGGAGTTCGCGAGGTCCTGGTTGCCGGTCTTCTCGCCGAGCTTCTCCTTGGCGGCGCCGATGGCCTGTTCGGCCTTGTCCTTCGCCTTGTCGAAAACGCTCATGGCGGATGTTCCTCCTTCGACCGCGGCCGCCGTTTGCGGCCGCCTGCCTCCGGATTACCCGGGCCACGGGATCCGACACATCTGTCACCCGGTGCGGTTACCCCGTCGCCCGTGGAAGAACTCTTCGAGCAGGGCCGCGCATTCGGCCTCCAGCACGCCGCCGACGACCTCCGCGCGGTGACTGAGCCGCCGATCGCGGACGACGTCCCACAGCGACCCCACGGCCCCGGTCTTGGGTTCCCAAGCGCCGAAGACGACCTTCGCGACCCGGGCCATCACGAGCGCGCCGGCGCACATCGTGCACGGCTCCAGCGTCACCGCGAGCGTGCAGCCTTCGAGCCGCCAGCCGTCGCCATAGCTCTCGGACGCGGCCCGCAGCGCGAGGATCTCCGCGTGCGCCGTCGGGTCGCCGAGTTCTTCACGGGCGTTGCGCGCGGAAGCGAGCGGGGTCCCGTCCGGCGACAGGACGACGGCGCCGATCGGCACGTCGTCGCCCGCACCTCGCGCCGCCGCGATCGCCGCCCGGACGGCGGCGATGTCGGCGGCGGAGGCGGCGGGGCTCAGATCTCGTCCAGGATCTTGGAGAACTCGGCGGCGAACCCGCACCGCTGCGCGACCATCTGGAGCTGTTCGTCCGGATAGAGGTCGACCTCGCCGACGATCACCTGCAGTTCGGCCCCGGGGAGTCCGAGGTCGGACAGGATCTCCAGGTCGCCTTCCGGCCAGACCGCGTCGTCGTCCTCGTCCGGGGGATCGACTCTCAGCACGTCGAGGACGTCCGCGGCGATGTCGTAGTCGAGCGCCGCGGCGGCGTCGGACAACAGTAACGAGGGACCTCTGGGGCTCGGCCGGACGATCACGAAGAACTCGTCGTCGACCGCCAGCAGCCCGAACGCGGCACCTGTGGAACGCAGTTTCCCGAGCTCGGTGATCGCAGCGTCGAGTTCGGCGAGCGCCCCCGGATCAAGAGAGCTGCACCGCCACCGACCGTCCTCCCGCACCACGGCCACCGCGAACCCCGTGATCGGCTCTTGCACCGCCATGCGCACACCGTATTCCGCCCGCATTCGGAACGCACGCACGGTGCGCCCGAAGCGCCGCATGCGCCACTATCGAGACATGACCGGACCCACCGACCTGCCCACCCTCCCCGACGCGCGCTTCGCCGGATTGCTGGAGGAGGCCCGCGCGCTCCAGGCGAAAACCGTAGAGCTCCGCCGGGAGATCCACCGGAATCCGGAGATCGGGCTCCACCTGCCGAAGACCCAGTCCTCGATCAAAGCGGCCCTCGAAGGCCTGCCGCTCGAGATCATCGAGGGCAAATCGACCACCTCGCTGACCGCCGTCCTCCGCGGCGCGAAGCCGGGCCCGGCGATCCTGCTCCGCGGCGACATGGACGCGCTGCCGCTGCACGAGGACACCGGCCTCGACTTCGCCTCCGAGGACGACGGCGCGATGCACGCCTGCGGGCACGACACCCACGTCGCGATGCTGGCGTCGGCGGCACGGCTGCTCAGCGAGCACGTCGACGAGCTGGCCGGGTCGGTGGTGTTCATGTTCCAGCCCGGCGAGGAGGGCGAGCACGGCGCGCGCCACATGATCCACGAGGGTGTGCTCGATGCCTCGGGCGAGCGCGTCGAGAAGGCGTTCGGCCTGCACATCTTCACCTCGGCCGCGTCCGGCGTCGTGCAGACGCGGCCGGGGCCGATCATGGCGTCGGCCAACAGCTTCCACGTCACCGTCACTGGCAGGGGCGGGCACGGCTCGGCGCCGCACCAGGCGATCGACCCGGTGCCGGCGGCGGCCGCGATGGTGAGCGCGCTGCAGACGATGGTGACCCGCAAGGTCAGCGTGTTCGAGCCCGCGGTGGTCTCGGTCACCCGGATCGAGGCCGGGACGACGACGAACATCATCCCCGAGACGGCGTTCCTGGAGGGCACGATCCGCACGCTGTCCGAGCGGACGCAGGCGTTCGTCCGTGATGAGCTACCGAAGGTGTGCGAGGCGGTCGGCGCGGCGCACGGCGTCCGCGTGAGCGCCGAAGTCCTCCCCGGCTACCCGGTCACGGTGAACGACCCCCAGGTCGCGGCGCGGGTGCTGGATCTGGCGGCCGAGGTCCTCGGCGCCCGCAACTCCGAGGTCATGGAGAACCCGGTGATGGGCGCGGAGGACTTCTCCTACGTCCTGCAGCGGATTCCGGGCGCGTTCGCCTTCCTCGGCGCCTGCCCGCCCGGCGCCGACCTGGCCACGGTCGAGGCGAACCACTCGAACCGGGTGGTCTTCGACGAGGACGCGATGGCCAACGGCGTCGCGATGTACGCCGCTTTCGCGCTGGACGCCCTTCGGTAGCCATTACACAACAGCGTTGATTTAATGGGTGCCATGAGCGATGACACCCTGGCCGTCCTGGCCGCACAGGAGGAGCGCCTGGTCTTCCGCCGGTTCGACAACGAGACCGCGCTGAAGCTGGGTGCCCACCTGCTCGCGGCGGCACGGGACCGCGCCCTCCCGGTGACGGTCTCCGTGCGCCGCGGCGGGCAGCGGCTGTTCCACGCGGCGTTGCCGGGCACCTCGGCCGACAACGACGCGTGGATCGACCGCAAGAGCCGCGTCGTCGACCGTTACGGGCACAGTTCGTTCCTCGTCGGTGAGCAGTTCCGCGCGAAGGGCACGACGTTCGAAGCCGATTCCCGGCTCGACCCGGATCTCTACGCCGCGCACGGCGGCGTGTTCCCGGTGATCGTCGAGGGCGTGGGCCCGGTCGGCACCGTCGGCGTCTCGGGATTGCCGCAGGCCGACGATCACGCGTTCGTCGTCGAGCAGCTGGAACTCTTCCTCGCCACGCGGTCCTGAGCGGACTCCGACCCGCCTCTGACCTGCCGAAAGAGAGCAAGGGACCTTTGCTACCACCTCCCGCTGGGGAGCGCGGCAGCAAAGGTCCCTCGCTCTCCGCACCCGCCCGCTCCGACCACTCGTCCCAAGTTTCAGGACGCCCGGTCCATTTGTCCGCAGTGCTACCGTAAGGCGTCACATCATATATCAGATAGGACATGCCAGTGATCTCCTCTTCCCGCTTCGGCGAGCGGAAGCGGCGGCTGTCCGGGGTCGTGGCCATCCCGGTGACCCCGTTCGACGCCGACGGCGCCGTGGATCCGGACGCCTACGCGAAACTGGTGGACCGGGTGATCGACGGCGGGGTCGGCGTCGTGACACCGAACGGGAACACCGGCGAGTTCTACGCGCTGGACGCGGCCGAGACCCGGCACTGCCTCGAACTGACGGTCAAGGCCGCGGCGGGCCGGGCGAGCGTGGTCGCCGGGGTCGGGCACGACGTCCGGACGGCGATCGGCGCGGCGCGGCACGCCCGTGAAGTGGGCGCCGATCTGATCATGATCCACCAGCCGGTGCATCCGTATGTCTCGGCGGAGGGCTGGGTCGAGTACCACCGCGCCATCGCGGCGGCGGTCCCGGAGCTGGGTGTCGTGCCGTACGTGCGCGACGCGCGGATCGACGGCGAGCGGCTGGCCAGGCTCGCCGACACCGCCGAGAACGTCATCGGGGTGAAGTACGCGGTGCCGGATCCGGTGCGGTTCGCCGCGGTGGCACGGGACGCGGGGATCGATCGCTTCACGTGGATCGCCGGGCTGGCGGAGCTGTCGGCACCGGGTTACTTCGCCGTCGGCGCGACCGGGTTCACGTCGGGTTTGGTGAACGTCGCGCCGTCGCTCTCGCTGGAGATGTTCCGCGCGCTGCGCGACGGCGACTTCCGCGGCGCGATGTCCTGCTGGGAACGCGTCCGGCCGTTCGAGGAGTTACGGGCCGCGGACGGCAACGCCAACAATGTGAGCGTGGTGAAGGAAGCGTTGGCACAGCAGGGTTTGTGCCGCGCCGACGTCCGGCCGCCGAGCCGCGCGCTGACCGGTGGGGAACGGGAGCAGGTCTCCGCGGCACTGGCCGGCTGGGGCCTTTTCTGACCGTGTCCGCGCCTACTGGGGCGGGCGCGGACACGGTGACAGGTCAGAGGTCGTGGCCATCGACGATCGCGGCGTGGCCCTGATGGGCGCCTCGGGGCGCGCTGTAGCGCGGCGGGCGGCTGCTCACCGGCGAGGCCGGTGGGACCATGAGCGCGAAGAACGATGTCTGGCCGGTGCTCCTGTCTCCGATCGATTCTCGCGACCGGACGGAATCGGGGGAAATTTCCCTCGATGTCTTCGACTGTACGCCAGATCGTGCCGCTTTGGTGAATTGCTTCCGCTCCGTCGCCGTGGAACACTGGAAGCAGGCCACGGAGCGACCGTGGCGTGTTGTGGTACCAGTGCCCTTTCTCGGCCGAACCAGACCCTTTCGGTGTTTGTGAACCCGTTGCTGGATTGTCCACTTTCACGAACCAGAACGGTGTGATCCCCCATGACCTCCACACAGACGAGGCAGGGCAGCGACTTCGCCGAACTGTCCAAATTGGTCAAAGACGCCGGCCTCCTCGACCGGCGGCGAAAGTACTACGCGGTGAAGATCTCCTTGAACCTGCTCGCTTTCGCGGGCGGCTGGGTCGCCTTCGCGCACCTCGGGGACTCTTGGTGGCAGCTGTTCCTCGCCGCGTTCTTCGCGATGATGTTCACACAGCTGTCCTTCATCGGCCACGACGCGGGACACAAGCAGATCTTCCGCGGCCGCAAGGCGAACGACGTAACCGGTTTCGTCCACGGTGGACTGACCGGGCTTAGCTACGGCTGGTGGATCGGCACGCACACCCGCCACCACGCCAACCCCAACCACGAAGACGAGGATCCGGACGTCAACCTCGCCGCACTCATCTTCACCAAGGCGCAGGGCACCGAACGGCGTGGTTTCCTGCGCTGGATGGCGAAATACCAGGCGTTCCTGTTCTTCCCGCTGCTGTTGCTGGAAGGCCTGAACCTGCACGCGTCGAGTGTGACGGCGATCTTCCAGCGCGGCTTCAAACGGCGGAAGCTCGAGTCGGCGCTGATGCTGGCCCACGTCGCCGCGTACCTGACCGCGGTGTTCGTGGTCCTCTCGCCCGGTGTCGGCTTCGTCTTCATCGCCGTGCACCAGTGCCTCTGGGGCGTGTACATGGGCTGCTCGTTCGCCCCGAACCACAAGGGCATGCCGACACTGTCGGCCGGACACAACCTCGACTTCCTGCGCAAGCAGGTGCTCACCTCGCGCAATGTGCGCGGCGGCCCGGTCGCGGACTTCGCGCTCGGCGGCCTCAACTACCAGATCGAGCACCACCTCTTCCCGAGCATGGCGCGGCCGAACCTGAAGCACGCGCAGGTGATCGTGCGCGAGTTCTGCGCGAAGCACGGCATCGACTACGCGCAGTGCGGCTGGGCGGCGTCGTACGGCTACGTGCTCCGGCATCTGCACGAAGTCGGGGCACCCCTCCGTGCTCAACCGGCGGGTGCGCGATGACCTCCGCTTGCTCCCCCGGCGACGTCGCCGAGCCCGCCGCCGACGACCGGTGCCCGAGCTGCCCGCATCCGTTGTCCGCGCACGACGCGATCGCCCGCCGGTTCTGCACCGCGACCGCGGCCGGCGGCTTCAGCCGCGGCTGCACCTGCGCCACGAAGCCCGAAACAACCGAATAGAGGATCGCCATGAACGCCGACACCGTCCCCGTCTCCCGGTACGAAATCCGGGTCGACACCGTGAAGAAGATCGTCAACGAACACACCGACCTCGACAACGAGGCGGCGTTCGCGCTGGCCGTGCACATGGTGCGGGCGCTCGACACCGTGCCGGAGCCCGTGCGCTAGACGGTGTCCTGTAAGTCTGTTCGATGGGCTTCGTGATCCAGGTGGTTTCTGGCGGTGCGGACGGATCGGCCTCGTACCGGGTCGTACTCGGCCGCGTCCGCCCGTGCCGTCAGGGACCGCCTGAGCGCGGAGACCGCGAACAGGACTTGCAGGGCACCGCCTAGGTGTGGCCGGGGTTACTCACGCGTTAACAAGGCGTCAGCGAGGCCTCGCGAAGCGTCAGGGAGACGTTGCCGGAACGGCCGGGCCGGGTCGATCGGAGTTGTGCTGACAAGGCACTGACCGATCGACGCGGAGGTAACCGTGACGCTCAGCGAGCTCCTGCCCAGCCTCGGTTGCGAGGCCGCCGACCACCTCGAACCCGGGGTCTGGCCGCGGAGCACCCGGCTCGGCCCCGGCGGCGAACTGCTGTTCGCCGGCGCGCCGGTGTCCCACCTCGCCGCGAGGTTCGGGACACCGGCGTACCTGCTCGACGAGGACGAAGTCCGCCAGAACGCCCGCGCGTACCGGAAGGCGCTGCCGGACGCAGAGGTGGCGTACGCGAGCAAGGCGCTGTGCACCCGCGCGGTCCTGCGCTGGGTCGCCGAAGAAGGGCTTTCCCTCGACACCTGCTCGGCGGGCGAGATCGCGGTGGCCCGGTCGGTCGGCTTCCCCGCCGAGCGGATCCTGCTGCACGGCAACGCGAAAACCCCCGAAGACCTCAAGGCGGCGCTGTCCTACGGCGTCCGCCGGATCGTGGTGGATTCGCTCGACGAGATCGAGCAGCTCGGCGCGCTGGCCACCGGCGCGCAGCAGGTGCTGATCCGCGTGACACCCGACGTCGCGGCGGGCACGCACGCGGCGATCACCACCGGCACCGAAGGACAGAAGTTCGGCTTCTCGTTGCGTGAGGGCGTCCGCGACAACCTCGGCCGGGCCGTCTCCGCGGTGCTCGCGCAACCCGGGCTGCGCCTGGCCGGGCTGCACTGCCACATCGGCTCGCAGGTGTCGCGGGTGGACTTCTACGAACTGGCCGCCCGCAAGATGATCGGGGTGCTCGTCGCACTCCGCGAGACGCACGGTGTCACCCTGCGCGAACTGGATCTCGGCGGCGGGCACGCCGTGCGTTATCTGCCCGGGGACACGGGTTTCGACATCGACGGCTATGTGCGCCGTCTGCGTGTCGCGCTCGCCTACGAATGCGCGTCGCACGGCTTCCCCCTGCCGAAACTGACGATCGAACCCGGTCGCGCCATCGTCGGACCGGCGGGTATCACGGTGTACCGGGTCTGCGCGGTGAAACGCGGCTCGCGCACTTTCGTCGCCGTCGACGGCGGGATGAGCGACAACGCGCGGCCCGCGCTCTACGGGGCGGCGTACACCGCTCGCCTGATCGGCAGGCGCAGCCGCGCGGCCAGGCGGCCGATGACGGTGGTCGGACGGCACTGCGAATCGGGTGACGTCCTCGCGGACGGGCTCTCGCTCCCCGACGACGTCCACCCCGGCGATCTGCTCGCCGTCCCGTGCACCGGGGCGTACCACCACTCGCTCGCGTCGAATTACAACCTCGTCGGCAGGCCGCCGGTGGTCGGGGTCTCCCGCGGTACGGCGACGCTGCTCGTCCGCCGTGAAACCGAGGAAGACCTGCTCAAACGCGACCTCGGCTGACGTGCCGTCCGAAATCCTCACCGCCCGGCCTGTCACGCGACAGAATCCTTTGCCCGAAGGGGCGGCGAAAGAGAATCACGACAAACAACTTAACGGCGGTAGCATTCTGGACACTTATCGATACGCTGCGCGACAAGAATCGCATGCCGAAACAAAGGGAGGGACGGCATGGGTGACGAACCACGCGCGCAGATGGAGCAGCGCACGCCAAGAGGTCTGGACAATACCGATCGCACTCTGATCGCACTGCTGCAAGTCGACGGGCGGGCCTCGTTCACGGCCTTGGCCAAGGCCGTCGGGCTGTCGGAGGGCGCCGTGCGGCAGCGGGTACAGCGGCTGCTGCGGGACGAGACGATGCAGATCGTCGCGGTCACGGATCCGGCGAACGTCGGGCTCGGCCGTCAGGCGATGGTCGGGATCAAGGTCCAAGGCGATCCGCGGGCGGTCTCCGACCAGCTCTCCGGAATGCCGGACATCCACTACGTCGTCCTCACCGCGGGAGGTTACGACCTGCTCGCCGAGGTCGCCTGCCGGGACGACGAACACCTCTTGAGTGTGCTGAACGACGACATCCGGCCCATCCCGGGTGTCGTCAGCACGGAGACACTGGTCTACCTGAAACTCGCGAAACAGACCTACGCCTGGGGCAACCTCACGCGGTAGACCTTGTCCGGTCGTGAGTGTTTTGGGTCGCCGGAACGCCCCAAAACACTCACGACACTTCGAAACCCGCTAGACGCAGTGCAGGAACGCGTCGGGAGTCCGCCGCCTGGAATCAAGACCGCGGAGGACTTTCGGCAGCGTCCCGCTGTACAGGACCCCGAGCCGCTGCGTCGCCCGCGTCAGCGCGACGTACAGTTCCGCCTCACCGCTCGGGCCTTCGGCGAGGATCCGCTCCGGCTCGACCACCAGGACGGCGTCGTACTCCAGCCCTTTGGTCGCGGAGGGCGCGATCGCACCGGGCACTCCCGGCGGCCCGATGACGACCGACGTCCCCTCGCGACCCGATTCCACGCGGGTGAACTCGGCGACGGCGTCTTCGATGTCCATTTCGGACAGCCGACGCGCCCACGGCCGAACACCGCACGAACGCACCGAGTCCGGGGGAACGGCGCCTCCCGCGAAACTCGCCAGCAGTGAAGCCGCCACCGCCATGATCTCCGAGGGCGTCCGGTAGTTGACGGTCAGCTTCCGGTACACCCAGCGATCGGCGACGTACCGGGAGAGCATCGAGTCCCACGACCGCGCGCCCGACGGCGACCGCCGTTGCGCGAGATCGCCGACGACGGTGAACGAACGGCTGGGACAACGCCGCATCAGCACCCGCCAGTCCATTTCGGACAGTTCCTGTGCTTCGTCGACCACGACGTGGCCGTAGGTCCATTCCCGGTCGGCGGCGGCGCGTTCGGCCAGCTCTCGCTCGTCTCGTTCGGCGAACCGGTCCGCCAGCTCCTCCGCCATCAGCACGTCCGTCGGCCGGAGCGCGAACTCGTAGTCGTCGTGGTCCTCTTCCACCTCGACGATTTCCAGCACCCGCTCGGCGTATTCCTTCCGCGCCAGACGCTGCCGTTCCGCCGCCCGGCGTTCGGCGGTGCGGTCGACGCCGAGGAGTTCGACGGCTTCGTCAAGCAACGGCACGTCGGACACCGTCCACGCGTCCGCGTCCTCGCGGAACAGCGCCAGGCCGGCCCCGGCCGCCCGCAACCGCTCCGGTGAGGCGTAGAGGTCGGCGAGCAGCCGCTGCGGCGTCAGTGACGGCCAGAGTCGATCGAGCACCGCGCGGAGCCCCTCGCTGGCCTCCAGGTCGCGCCGGGCGTTCCGCAGCAGCTCCGGACGCGTGTGCTCGTCGTCGGACGGCAACCAGCCCGCGCCGAGCCGGTCGACCGCGCGCGTGGCGAGCGCGGCGATCACCTCCCGTTCGAAGACGGCCTTCGCCTCGTTGTGCAGCAGGCCGCTTTCCCTGGCGACCTCGCGCGCGGCGGCCGCGACCTCGGCGTCCAGCGGCACGGTGACGTCGTCGAGTTCGATGGACTCCGCCTCGACGGGGAGTTCCTGCCGGTCCGCCACCGCCGCCGCGAGCACGTCCAGGATCGCCAGTGAGCCCTTGAGCCGCTGCACCGGCGGCGGATCCTCGCGTTCGGTGCGCAGGCCGGCGACGAGGTCACCGGGCGTCGCGAAGACGGCGCTGGTCTCGCCGAGCGACGGCAGGACATGGCCGATGTGGTCGAGGAAACCGCTGCTGGGCCCGACCACGAGCACGCCGCGCCGTTCCATGCGCTCCCGTTTCGTGTACAGCAGGTACGCCACCCGATGCAGCGCCACCGCCGTCTTCCCCGTGCCCGGACCGCCTTCCACGACGACGACACCCGCGTGCTCCAGCCGGATGATCTCGTCCTGCTCGGCCTGGATCGTCGCGACGATGTCCCGCATCCCTTCGCCGCGCGGCGCGTTGACCGCGGCCAGCAGTGCGGCGTCGCCGCGTTCCCCCGTCGATTCCGGACGGCCGAAGACCTCGTCGGTGAAGTCGAGGACGTCACGGCCGAGGGTGCGGAATTGACGGCGCCGAGCCATTCCTTCCGGGGACGCCCCCGTCGCGCAGTAAAACGCGCGGGACGCCGGCGCCCGCCAATCGAGCACCAAGGGTTCGTAGTCGTTCTCTTCGTCGAAAAGACCGATCCGGCCGACGTACGAACGTTCTCCCGAAAGGGCGTCCAACCGGCCGAAACAAAGACCCTCGTCGGCGATCTTCAGCCTGGCCATCTCGCGCGCCTTGGCGCCGGCCGAGACCTCACGGTCGGAAAGCGCGAAGCCTTCTCCCCGCAGCGCAGCGGCATACGCCTCCTTCACCCGCGCGCGTTCGGCGTCCAGCCGCCGGTAGAGCGACGCGACGTACTGCCGTTCGGATCGCAATTCCTCGTCGTACCCCTGATTTGACAAGTTCCCCTCACAGCGGTTAGACTGGCAACACATTCGGCGCGTCGATCGGTAATTCTGATTCGGGCGCCGATTTTTTATTGTCCACCGCTTGTCAAGAGGGACCCGGTATTCCCCGGGAAACGATCGTGCGCGATAATGGGGACGAACATCCGCCATTACCGCGCACGATCCGCTCAGCCGAGCATGAACTCGCGGGGGTCCAGCGCCCGCCCGACCACCCGGACGTCGCCGAGCCAGCCGTGGAACGCCTGCTCGACGATCGAGTCGTAGGCGTAGGCGCCGATCAGCCACGAGCCACCGGGGTTCGCGATCCCCGCGGCCGGCGTCTTCGGGTTCCGCAGCACCGGGCAGCCGTCGACGTAGAGCGTCGTCCGCCTGCCGTCGTTGACCGCCGCGACGTGGATCCACTCCTCCAGCGTCAGTTCGTGCCCCCAGCAGGTCGAGATCCCGTTCTGGTTCACCGGGAACACCGCCCACTGGAACGCCGCACCGTCCGAAAGGGACAGTGTGGCCGAAGGCTCGCCGGGATCGTCGCCGGTCTTGCCTGCCTTACCGCCGGCGCCCTGCCTGCCGAAGATCGCGGCCCAGGCGTGCTTCCCGTCCTTGAAATCCGCGGGCAGCTTGACGAACGCCTCGACGGTGTAGCCGCGCGCGAACGTCTCCGCGTTCATCGGCGCGGAGTCCGCCGTGCGCAGATACCCGCCGCGAGCCGGTTTCTTGCCGCCCTCGAACCGCAGGCTCGACCTCGACGGCTGCCGTCCGGAGAACTCGCCGGAGAATCGCAACGCCTCGGGCGCGCTGTCGGGCAGGGTCACCCGGACCAGGTCGTTGCCCCGGCCCGAAAGGTCACGAATACCGTCTACGGGCGCGCCGTCCCGGCCTTCGAACCGCCAATAGGCCACGGTCCCGCGGATCAGTTGCCGTTCGGCCGGCCGCGCGGGCGGCACCGGAACCGGCGCGAACCCGGCGAACCTCGTCTCGAAGTCGATCTCCAGGCTGAAGTAGTCCGCCGGACCGGTGCGTTCGATCTCCCGCCGTTGCAGCTCGTTCAGCCGCGGCGCCTGGTCCGCCAGCCACGGCGAGACGGTGCGGACGTCGATCACGTTCCGCGCCAGGTCGAACCGGTAGAGCCGGATCATCGCGCTGCCGCCGTAGTAGCGGTCCTGGTAGTTCGTGATGTGCAGATGGACGTCGTGGCCCGCGTGGTTCCGCCTGACCGCGCGTCCCGGCGGCCAGAAGTGCCCGTTGAGTGTCAGGAAGATCTGGTCGTTCCCGGCGATCAGCTCGTCCCACACCTTCTGCCCGAACTCCGAGAACCGCGCCTGTCCGGCCTCGTCGGCCCATACCAATTCATGGATGGTCAGGATGGCCGGGAGCCGCGGATTCCGCGCGAGCACCGAGCGTGCCCATTCCAGCCCGCCCGCCGACGGCCGCCAGTCGAGCGCGAGCAGCAGCCACTCACGTCCGCCCGCACGGAAGACGTGGTGGCTGTTGTAGCCGTCCGGGCTCGCGCCGCGGAAGGTCCGCGAACCCCGCTGCCGGTGCGGCCCGAACGCGTCCAGGTACGGCGTGCGGCCGCGCTGGTCGTCGGTGGAGGACTTGATGTCGTGGTTGCCCGCCAGCGTGCTGTACGGGAAGCGGCGCCGGTCCAGGTGCTGGAACGAGCGGCTGATCTGCTCGAACTCGCCGGGCCGCCCGTTCTCGGTGAGGTCGCCGAGATGCGCCAGGAAGACGATGTTCTCGTCGCCGCCGGTGACGTACCGCAGGGTGGCGTCCAACGGCGCGGGGTCACCGCGGTCGGCGTCGAAGAGGTACTGGGTGTCGGGCAGCACCGCGAGGGTGAAGCGGCCGTCTTCGAAGTCCGGGCCGTGATGGCCGAAGGTCGCCGAAGCCGCGGGAGCACCTAGCGCGGGTAACGCGGAGACCGCCGCGCCGGCGCCGAGCAGGCCCGCGCCGCGCAGGAAGGTCCGTCTGGATGAGTCGTTCACGGCCGCAACCTACGGTCGCGGAGGCAACGCGTCCGCCAACCGCGGATGAACACTTGCCCCGCTCGGTAGCTTCGTCCCATGGGGAACGTCAAACGCTGGCCCGTGCTCGCCGGGGTCGGTGTGGTGGTGGCCGCGGCAGGCTGGTGGATCGTGGACGAGATGCCGTCGGTGGACGACGCCGTCGCGAGGGAGGCGCTGCCCGGAATCGACGAGCATCTGCGCGCGTTCGCCGGTTCCCGGGACGCGGGAATCCGCTGGGTGTGCACGCAGAAGGTGATCGAGACCAGGCCGGACGGCGACCTCGTCAAGATCGGCCTGGTAGCGAGCTGCGACGAGGTCGCGAAAGAGGGCGACGGTCTCGTCACGCACGGCGGATTCCGGCGGCAGCCGATGGTCTACCGCGTGGAGCGGACGCCCGGCGGATACCGCGTGCTCGACCGACGGGTCGCGAAGGACGGGGCGGGCTACTCGCCTTCGGTCAAGGAGATGTTCTCGTGGGTCGGCGCCCGCCGGGTGCTCGGCGGCGCGAGCCCGGACGACCCGAAGTCCGTGTCCGCCGCCGCGTTCGGCCTGCCCGAAAGCACCCCGGTGCGCACGGGCCGGTGATCAGTCGCCGTTGCGGTCGATCTTCTTCGGCACCACGAACCACATGACGACGAACAGCACCACCGTCACCACTCCGAGGATCGTCATCGCGATCGGGCCGAAGACGACCTTGGCGATGAGCGCGACGGTCGTCGTGATGGCGGCCGCGAGACAGCCGAGCCCGACCAGGACGGAACGGTTGCCGACGGTGAGGATCCGCTCACGGTTCCCGGTGCGGAACAGCAGCCGGTGCCACGCGGCGGGCGCCGTCAGCAGCACCGTCGAACAGACCGTGAGCAGGACCGCCGTCAGGTGGACGGATTTCTCGAACCCGCTCGCACCGTGGAACTCGTCGGTGAACACCACCGTGAGCAGGAAACCGAAGAGGATCTGGACACCGGCCTGCGCGACCCGCAGCTCCTGCAGGAGCTCACTGACGTTGCGGGTCAGGCGTTCGTTCTTCGTCTCGCCGGTGTGCTCGACCATTCAGCGGCTCCAGGACCATCGGTTGACGTCTGACCTTTTCGTGCCAGCCGAGCGACGTCACTGACACGACCACAACGGCGAGGCCCAGCCACTGAGTACCCGACAAATCGGCGTTCAAGCACAATACGCCGATGACCGCGGCCGTGACGGGGAACGCCAGCTCGGCCAGCGTCGCCCTGGCCGCGGGCGTCGACCGCAGGCCCACGTAATACAGGCTCAGCGCCAGCAGGCCGGGGACCAGCGCGAGCAGAGCGAGTCCGAGCGCGTTGTCCCAGCCGACCGCGAACTGACCGCCCTGGTACGCCACGATCCCCGCCGCGACCGGGAGCCCGACCGTGAAGCGCAGCGTGGTGACCTCCTTCGGCGCCAGTTCGGTGGAGAGCAGTCGTCCGAGCACCGTGCCCGCCGCCCACAACGCGGCCGCGCCGATCGCCAGCAGCGCCGCCTTCGCCGCGGCGACCTGGATGTTCAGCGGATCCTTGAAGGCCAGCAGCCAGGCACCGAGCAGCGCCGGGATCGCGAACAAGGCGTACCCCGGACGGACCCGCTCACGGAGCACGAAATACGCCGCCAGCACGGCGAACACCGGCTGGAGCTTCTGCAGCACCAACGGCGTCACGGGGTCGCCCAGTTTGAAGGCCGCGGTGAACATCGCCGTCGCGAGCGCGGAAGACCCGCCGCCGATGGCGAGCACGGCCAGCCATTCCCGCGGGCCGGTCCGGCGCAGCGCCCGGACGGCGCCGGGAATGAAGGGGCTCAGCACGAGCACCACCAGCAAGTGCTCCCAGAAGACGACCGTGGCCGCCGGAAGCGCCTCGGCGAGCGGGAGGCGCAAAAGCCCGTCGGTACCCCAAAGAGCGGCGGCGACCGCGACCAGCCAGGTGCGATCCGGAGGATTTGTACTCACTTACCCTGCCCATAGTTCGAGAATGATCGCCCGACCGAGTGACCACTCTGGCGTGTCCGATTCATGCGGACTAGGCAAGGGGCATGCGCCCCGTCCCCGCACTCTCGCTTGTCCTGTCCGCGGCCGCACTGGCCCTGACCGCCGGCGCCGGACCGGCCACCGCCGTCCCCGGCTCCCGCGTCCACGTGATCACCGCCAAGAGCGGTCTCACGAGCTACAAACCCGAACTGGTGCCGCCCGGCGCCCGCGCGCACGTCTTCGGGTTGACGTCCAAGCATCTCGGCACCTCGACCGCGATCCTCGTGACCGGCCTGCTGCCGAACCGTGAATACGGTGCCCACGCCCACACGAAGCCGTGCGGCGCCACCGGCGACCTCGCCGGACCGCACTACCAGAACGTCGAAGACCCGGTGAAGCCGTCGGTGGACCCGGCCTACGCCAACCCCCGCAACGAGATCTGGCTCGACCTCACCACCGACGCCACCGGCCGCGGCGCCGCCGTGTCCAAAGTGGACTGGACGTTCACCGACCGGCGCGCGAACTCCATCGTGATCCACGAAACGCATACGCACACCCACCCGGGCCACGCCGGGACCGCGGGGGCCCGGCTGGCCTGCGTGACCGTCGGCTTCTAGAACCCCCAGGTCCGTTCGGGCCGGATCCTGATCCGGACGTGGTACTCCCGGTCGAATTTCGGGACGTCGTAGTCGATCGCCGGATAGTGCTTCTCGTACTTTTCGAGGAAGCCCGGCTGCTCCGACGCGAGACCGTCCGGCAGGATCTCGGCCTTGCCGCCGATCACCAGGATCGAGCCCCCGTGCTCGTCGCTGTTGAAGTGGAGGCTCACCTCGGGGTTGGCCTCGATGTGCCGGGTCTTCGCCGTGTCCGGCTGGCTGAAGACGATGAAGTCGTCACCGTCGAGCACGAACCACACCGGGCGGGGCGAAGGGCGTCCCTTCGGGCTGATCGTGGTCAGCCAGGCGACGTTCTCCTTCGCCCGCTCGGCGAGCCGTGGGTCGGGTCGGTAGCTCATGAACCGACCAACCACGACCCGGCGGCATTTCTTCCTCGTCCGCTCAGCGGGACGCGACGAGTTTCGCGTACCGCGTCCCGGCGCCGAGCAGCACCAGGCCGGCGATGAGGAAGGCGGCGACCCTGGCCAGGCCGTCCAGCGCGGCGAGGTCGAACAGCACCAGCTTCAGCACCGCCGCGCCGACCAGTACGAAGCCGATCACCCGCAGGTTGACCGCGGAGATGCCGCGGACGAGCAGCACGAGCGCGGCGACCGTCCAGGACACCGTGATCACCACGTGGCCGACCAGGAACCCCGAGCGGCCGGGAACGGCCAGCATCGCGCCGCACAGCACCATCGCGCCCGCGCCGTAGAGCCCGCAGACCCCGGCGAAGAGCCACGGCACCACGTTCTCCGCCGCGGCCTTGAACAGCCCGAGCCGGTGCGCGACCCACGGAAGCGTGATCGAGACGGCCAGGATGGCGAGGGCCACCAGGAAGGCGGCGGCGAGGTCGGCGTCCGGACGGTTCCGGATCAGGAAGAAGAGCGTCGGCGGGACGTCGAAGACCAGCGCGATCATGCCGCCGATGACAGTGAAGCCCAGCCCGCCGAAGAGCGCCACGTGCTTCTTCGTCCACAGCGCGAGCAGTGCCAGCAAGACCCCTTCGCCGATGAGGATCGCCGAACGGGCACTGCCGTCGAACAGCGTCATCGTCGTCTGGAGAGCCGCGACCAGCCCGGCGGCGCCCGCGAGGTCACCCGTCCAGCCGTCGAGCCACTGTCCGGCCGCCCACACCGCGAGCAGCACCAGCGCGACCGAAGCCGTGACGAGCACGGCCGGGGTCTTCGGCAGGAACAACGCGGCGAGCAGCGAAGGCGCGGGGGCGACGGCGAGCAGGGCGAGCGCGGCGGCGTCCCCCGGCCGCTTGGCGGTGACGATCAGGGCCAGCGCGAGTCCCACGCCTCCCGCGGCCAGCGCGGCGGCGGTGTTGGCCGTGCTGCCGCCGAGACCGGCGAACGCCGTGCTGAAGACCGACGCGACCAGCGGCGGGATCCCGGCCGCGACCGCGACCGACGGCCACGACTGGCGCAGCTGCACCGGCGTCGAAGCGACCTGGACCACGAGCAGGAACGCGACCAGCTGCGGGGTGAAACCCTGCGTGATGATCGGCGCGCAGACCACGCAGCCGAGCACGACGGCCGTCGCGAGCAGCGACGACTTCCACCGCACGGCCAGCAGCAATCCGCCGACCGCGATCAGGAGCCCGATCGCGAGACCGGCGTAGGACGGCAGGTACTCGTACATCGTCGTCGCGGCGATGGCGTCGAGGTACAGCGCGCCGATCCCGGTCGCGGCGAGCGCGAACGCACCCGTGCGGCCGGCCGGCGTGCGGTGCAGGCGAAGCCCGATCCCGACCAGCGCCGCGCCGAGCACGGCACCGCCGATCACCCGCGGCAACGGGCCGAACCAGCCACGCTGGATCGCGAGCACGAGGAACAGCACGATGCCGAGCAACGTGACCGCGCCGCCGATCCAGGCCAGCAGTCTGCTGCCGGCGCCTTCCTTGCCCAGCTTCTCGGCGAGCGACACCTTCGGGGCAGGCTGGTACGGGCGGTAGGGCTGCTGATACTGCTGGCGGTACTGCTGCTGCCATTGCGCGTACTGGGCCTGCTGGTACTGAGCCTGCTGGTATTGCTGCTGGTAGTGGGCGTACTGCGGGTGCTGCTGGTACGGAGGGTGAGGGTACGACTGCTGCGGGGCCTGCTGGGCCTGGGGCTGCTCGGCTTGCGGCTGCGGTTTCTGCTGGGCCTCGGGCTGCTCGGCTTGCGGCTGCTGCGCCTCTTCGGCCTGCTTTTGGGGCGCCTGCTCAGGCGCCTCTTCGTGCTGCGGCCCCGCCGCGGACTGGACGGTCCGCAACTCCGTGCCGACCCGCGCGAGGCGGGCCCCAAGGTCGTCGATCTCCCCGGCGAGCCTGAGGAGCACATCCCCATCGGTGGTCATGGCGATCAGCATGCGGCCTGAGGACCCCCGAGGGATCCGTAGCACTACTCAATCGTGATGACGATGTGGTCGCGACCTGCGAGATCATCGCGATCGGGCCCACACCCGGAGGGCTCGCAGAAGGTCGATGTACCGGAAGCCCGGCCAGTTGGCGTCACAGAAGTACAGCTGGGAATCCTTCGCCTGCCAAAGCAGGAATCCGGACAGCCGGACCTCGCCGCTGGTCCGGATGATCAGGTCCGGATCGGGACTGCCCACTGTGTACAGATGCGCGGAAAGGGCGTCCACGGAAACGGACTCCGCGATCTCCACCAGGGGCTTGCCGTCCGCGGCCCCTTCGAGCACGAGATCGCGTACGGCGTCGACGATCTCCTCGCGGCTTCCGTACCCGATGGCGAGAGTCAGCTCAGGCCCCGTCGCACCGCGAGTGTCCTCTTCGGCCTGCTTCAGCACTTCGGCCGTGGACGACGGCAGCATGTCGAGACGCCCCACGGGAACGACACGCCAGTTCGCACCCGGCGCGGTGAGCCGGTCACGGACGACGTCCTCGATCACCTGCATCAAGAAGGCCATCTCCGGCGACGCGCGCTTCGTCAGGTTGTCGACCGAAGCGAGGTACACCGTCACGTGCCCGATACCGAGGCCTTCGCACCACGTCATCAACCGGGCGATGTGACGGGCGCCGTGCCGATGCCCCTCACGGACGTCCTCGAACCCCATCGCACGGGCCCAGCGACGATTGCCGTCGATGATCACGCCGACGTGCCGCGGCAGCGGGCCTCGGCGGAGGCGGGCGCGGAGCCGTCGGGCGTAGAGGTCGTCGAGTCTGGTCCGGACGCTCATGGAGGCGAAGCTACCGAAATCGGGGGTCGGCGCGCTGAACGCTCATGAGCTACGCTGGACGCGGAGTGTGACGCCGTGGGCATCACACGAGTCGCAGGGCCAGGTGCACCCGGGGAATACCGGGACCCTGGCCTTACGCATATCCGGGATCAGGCACGTGTGTCGACCTCCAGCTCGATCGCACACGTGGCCAGTTGGTCGGCGTAGTCGGGGAATCCTTGTCTTCGAGCGCGGACAGCCCCGGCGACGATGTCCGGAATCCACAACAGCGGCTCGTCCGCGCCACGAACGTGCCGACCCGGGCGTCAAGTTGGGCTGTGCGGCCTTCAGCGACCAAAAGGCCGACGTCGAGTAGGTGCAACTCCATCACCAGTCGCTGCATACACAGGGAACGGCCACGTTCCTGGCGTCGCACCGGCACCGGAGTACCCACCGCCACCAGGTGCAGTTCCTCGAAGTCGGCGACCTGTTTGACGACCCCTCGCTTCTGAGCATCGGCCAAGACGTTCCAGTGCAGCTTCCCCGTGCGTTCGGCCCTCATGTCCAGCATGGCCTTGCGCAGTTCGGCATGCCGTTCGACGGGCAGGACCGCGGCCGCGAGTACGTAGAAACCACCGTCGTCGTCTTCCCTGAACGATTCGTCGGCGAAGGCCTGCAGCACGGACATCCGCCGAGCCTAGGGATTCCCGCCCGGCTCGATAGGTACGGTCCGGCGCCCGGATTCGCGTTGCCGCAAGACCGCGCGGATCGTGTGAACACTCGGCCACCGTGTGGATTTTGGGACATCTGACGTCCCAAAATCCACACAGTCACGGCACGGGCTCACCGACGGCCTGTCGAGCTCTACTCCGAAGGCGTTCGCACAGTGCACTTCGACGACCTCCACTTTCCCGGGCTGACCGTGTGGAGAGACGAAGACGTGGCAGTCGAGAACGAGAAGTACCGCTTCCACCGTCTGCGCATCGAGCTGAGATCGCCGAAACACACGGGCGTGGTCGTCGCCGGCCGCTTGACCTATATCGACGGGACCTACCCCGACGGGCAGATGAAGTGGACCGTTATCGCCCCTCGCGGCGAGGAGATCGGCCACGGTGACCAGCCCACCTGCGAGTGACAGACACCACAGGCGACAATGGAGACGTGACAGCCACCCTGCGCAAGCCCAGCCTGAAGATCGGCCCCTACGAGGTCGATCCGCCGGTCGTGCTCGCTCCCATGGCGGGCATCACGAACGTCGCGTTCCGGCAGCTGTGCCAGGAGTACGGCGCCGGCATCTACGTCTGCGAGATGATCACCGCCCGCGCGGTGGTCGAGCGCCACCCCGGCACGATGCACATGATGACCTTCGGCGAGAACGAAAAGCCCAGGTCCATGCAGCTTTACGGGGTCGACCCCAAGACCATGGCCGAGGCCGTCCGCATCATCACCGGCGAGGGGCTCGCCGACCACATCGACAGCAACTTCGGCTGCCCGGTGGCGAAGGTGACGCGCAAGGGCGGCGGCGCGGCGTTGCCGTTCAAGCGCAAGCTGTTCGCGGACATCGTGCGTGAGTCGGCGAAGGCCGCGGCCGAGGCGGGGGTGCCGTTCACGGTCAAGTTCCGGGTGGGCATCGACGACGACCACCTCACTTACCTCGACGCCGGGCGGATCGCCGAGGCGGAGGGCGCGGCGGCGGTCAGCCTGCACGCGCGCACCGCCGCGCAGCGTTACTCCGGACAGGCCGACTGGACGAAGATCGCGGCCCTCAAGGAAGCGGTCACCAGCATTCCGGTGCTCGGCAACGGCGACATCTTCTCCGCCGAGGACGCGTTGCGCATGGTCGACGAGACCGGCTGCGACGGTGTCGTGGTCGGCCGCGGTTGCCTGGGCAGGCCGTGGCTGTTCGGCGAACTGGAAGCCGCCTTCGCCGGGCGCCCGCAGCCGACGCCGCCGAACCTCGGTGAGGTCGCGAAGGTGCTGCGCCGCCACACGGAACTGCTCGTCGAGCACGACGGCCACGACAAGGCCATGCGCGACATCCGCAAGCACATGGCTTGGTACTTCATGGGTTTCCCGGTCGGCTCCGAGCTTCGCCGCGGCTTCGCGATGTTGTCCAGCATGGACCAGCTCGACGATCTCATCGCCAAGCTCGACCACGACGCGCCCTTCCCCAGCGCGGCCACCGGGCCGCGCGGGCGGCAGGGTTCGCCGGGCAAGGTCACGCTGCCGCACGGCTGGCTCGACGACCCGGACGACGACTGCGTCCCCGAGGCCGAGGACATGCACTCGGGGGGCTGAAACGAAAAACGCTCCCGCCGGTCGGACCGGCGGGAGCGTTTTCTTTCACGACTCAGGTGCCCCTGGTCTTGTAGGCGAACTTCCACTGGCCGGTGTCGACCTCGAAACACCGCATGGTGATCGTGTAGTACCGGGCCATGTTGCTCTGCTCGATCTGGCAACTGTTCAGGCTGGAATACGGCCCGAGCTGACAGCCAGGATTCCCGTCACAGACCCCGGCGACCGAGACCGGTGCCTCTTCGGCCACCGCGACATTCGCCGCGGTGATACCGATGCCGCCCGCGAGCGCGACTGAAGCGGCGCCGACGGCGAGCCGGCGCCTCCAATTGTTCGACATGTGTTACCCCAGTTTCCCCAGTGCGGCCGGGCATCGACCGCCGCGTTATTAGACGATCAAGGAACCCTCCTCGTCAATCCCTTGCCGCCTGCCGGAAACCGGAGGCCCGTAAAGTCGGCGTCGTGATCGAGCAGCTGAGCATCCCCACCGCGGCCGGTTCCTTCGACGCCATCGCGGCGGGCCCCGAAGACGGCCGCCCTGTCCTGCTGCTGCACGGGTTTCCCGAAGCCGCGGTGGAATGGGAGCACCAGGTCGCGACGCTCGGCGTGCTCGGCTATCGCGCGGTGGCCCCGGATCAGCGCGGCTACTCCCCGGACGTCCGGCCGGAACAGGCGTCCGAGTACGGGATCGACGACCTCGTCGGCGACGTCATCGCGATCGCGGATCGCTTGGGGTGGAAAGAATTCGATCTTGTCGGACACGACTGGGGCGGCGCTGTCGCGTGGTGGACGGCCGACGCGCATCCGGGCAGGCTCCGGAGTCTCGCCGTGATTTCGACGCCGCATCCGGCGGCGCTGGCGGAGGCCATGAAGACCGACGAGGACCAGCATCTCCGGTCGGCGTACATGACCGAATGGCGGCAGACCCGGGTCACCGAACGGCGGATGCTCGAGAACAACGCCGACGCGCTGCGCCGCATGTTCGACTGGAAGGTGTCGCCGAGCAAGGTCGACGAGTACGTCCGGCGTCTGTCCGAACCGGGCGCGCTGACCGCCGCGCTCAACTGGTACCGCGCCGGCCGCCCCGGTGGGAAGATCGGCCCGATCGAGGTGCCGACGCTCTACATCTGGAGCACCGAGGACGCCGCCTTCGGCTCGACGGCCGCGCTCGACACCGCGAACCGGGTCACCGGCCCGTACCGCTTCGAGATGATCGAGGACGTCTCGCATTGGGTGGTGGAAGAGGCGCCCGAGGCCGTCACTTCTTTGCTCGTGGAGCACCTTTCGTCCCACTAACAGGGGTAACTCTGGTCGCGGTACCGGTTACAGCGAGCCTGCTGGTTCAGTGGGGCCGGTGAACAACATGACCGAAGTGGACACCGAACGCATCGTCTACGTCACCGAGGACGGTGAGCCGACCGGCGAAACAGCGCCCAAACTGGCCGCCCACCACGAGAACACCCGGCTGCATCTGGCCTTCTCCTGCTATCTGTTGCGCAGCAGCGACCAGGCCCTGCTGATCACCAGCCGCGCCGCCACCAAGAAGGTGTGGCCGAGGGTGTGGACCAACAGTGTCTGCGGGCATCCCGCACCGGGTGAACCGATCGAGGAGGCCGTCCGGCGCCGGGCCGCCTTCGAACTCGGCTTGTCCCGGCTGAACGGGCTCAGGTGTGTCCTCCCTTCCTATCGCTACTCGACGCCACCGTTCGAAGGCGTGGTCGAGAACGAGTTCTGCCCGGTCTTCGTCGCCTGGGTCGACGAAGATCCGGAACCGCATCCGGACGAGGTCGGCGACTGGCGCTGGCTGAGCTGGAATGATTACGCACTGTTGCTGAATGACGATGTGACTGACGTGAGTTACTGGGCGAAAGATCAGTTTTCGCAGCTCAAAGACGCGGAGCCGTTTTCGTCCTTACAGAACGGCACTCCGGTGCGTGACAATGACGCCGAGCCGTCGTCCTCTTGAGCGATATTCGCTTTGGCCCGTACTCATACCTCAAGAGATCCCTCCTATACGACGAAAACCAATTCGTGGCGGAGGTGAGCGTGGCAGCCGACGACGAGGCCGCGCTCCCATCGGGCGCGCCGACCACCGATCTGCTCACTTTGCATGAGTCGATCGCGCGAGTCCTCGCTACACAGGGTGATTGGCGCCGCGCGTACCACCACCTCAAATCCGCTTTGGACCTCGCCAGGGCAGGCAGCCTGCGGGACACCCTGACGTCCAGTTACAACCGCCGCTACCTCGATCAGTGGCTCCACGGCCCAGCCGTCGACCACCGCGGCCCGCCCGGCGTCGCCATCGCCTTGGTCGACCTCGACCTGTTCAAGGACGTCAACGACACTTTCGGGCATCTGGTCGGCGACCGCGTGCTCCGCGAGGTGGCCGACCTCCTGCAGCAGGGGCTCCCGCCGGAGGCGTTCTGCGCCCGCTACGGCGGCGAGGAGTTCGCGCTCGTCATCCCCGACGTCGACGCCGCCCGCGCCGTGCGCATCGCCGACACCGCCCGTATCCGGGTGGCCCGCCATCCGTGGCGCCGGATCCGTCCCGGCCTCGCCGTGACGATCAGCGTGGGACTCGCGCACGAAAGCCGCGCGGAACCGGATATCGCGGCGGAACCGGAACGGCAGTTGCGCAGCGCCGACGCTTTGTTGTATATGGCGAAACGGGCCGGGCGAAACAAAGTGGCCTATCAGGACGAAGAATCATCACGGACGATTCCGCAGCCGCTGAACGCGGCCGAGTCGGCCGGCGCCTAGCCACTCACTGGCCACTCGCCGCCACTCACACAGTAAGCGTCGCACTCTGCGTAGTGGTTTCGCACCTTTTAACGCAGCTTTAACCACGACCGCTCACCCGATCGCATGGACCGTTCGGCGCTTCTCGGTACCTTGAGTGAAGAAAATTCCGGGATGGTTGTCGTCACGAACCCGAGGTGTCCGTACGATAACGAAAGAGCTTCGACGAGTCGTGAAAGGAGACCGAGTGCCCGACGAGCACCACAACCCGGGGACCGGTCGCCACAGTCACACCGACAGAAGCGCCGGTGAGCGCGGCCGCAGGGCACGGCGACGCTCGATGGACACCCACGGCGGGATCAGCGTTTCCGACGTCGTCGCACGTCACACCGGTGAACGCCCGGTCTTCGATCCCACCGCCGAGGCGCCCGCTCCACGCCGACTCCGGCAGAGCGAACCGGCGTCCGAGCCTCCGAGACCCGGTGCTCGCGCCGCCCGGACGGAGCCGCCCGCGCCGCGTCGTCCGGCTGCTCCCGTCGAAAACCCGGCGCCCGCGCCTCGCGCGGCCAAACCCGCCACGCCGCGGGCACAGATGCCACCGCGGAACCCGCAACCGGCCGAGACCCCGCGTCCGCCTCGTGCGCGCCAGCCGCGCCGCACCTCACAGGCCGCGCCCAGCCCCGAAGCGCCGACTCAGCGCCGTCCGCCGTTGGTGAACCCGGGCGCGCAGCAGCAGCCCGCGGCACCGCCGTCCCCGCGTCGTCCCCGCCGCCCGGTGCAGCGGCCGGTGCAGCAGGTGCCGGTCCCGCCGAGGTCCGAGATGGACCGGCTCACGATGACCGACGAGCTCGAGGCGATCGACGACGCGACGATCACCAAGCGCAAGATCGACCACACGCTGGCCCGGTTCTCCGCCGCGCACGACGAACTCGAGGCCGAAGAGGCCAAGAAACGCGAGCGCCGCGAACGGCTCGCCGCCCGCCCCGCCGCGCTGCTGGAGCAGACCCGCACGGCACTGCAGCGGGTGGTCACGACCACCGATTCCGCACCCGCGGAAGCCGCCGAGGAATCGGCGCCGCAGACCCGTCTGCAGGAGAAGAAGGAACGCAAGACCAGGCAGACGGCCAAGGCGGGCCGGATCGCCGCCGCCGTGGTCGCCGCGCTCGTGTTCCTCTCCATCGGTTCGGCGTGGGGCGCCCAGACCTGGTTCGACGCGAAGTTCAACACCGTCGCTTCGCTCGACGAAGACTCGGCCGACATCCAGGACGCCGCCGGCCAGACCGGCGACGAGAACTTCCTGATGGTCGGTTCCGACAGTCGTGACGGCGCGGCCGCCGAAGACGGCGTCGGCGACGCCGACGGCACCCCGGGCGCCCGTTCGGACACGGTCATGATCGCGCACGTCCCCGCCGACCGGCAGCGGGTCGTCATGGTGTCCTTCCCGCGCGACCTCGAGATCAGCCGTCCCGAATGCAAGCGCTGGGACCCGGCGACGTCGTCGTACTCGGAAGAGTCCGCGCCGGCGCAGAAGATCGCGAAGCTGAACACCGCCTACGCGGTCGGCGGCCCGCAGTGCGTCACGAAGGTCATCCAGCAGATCACCGGCATGAAGATGAACCACTTCGTCGGGATCGACTTCAACGGCTTCAAATCCATGGTCGACGCCGTGCAGGGCGTCACCGTGTACAACGAGAAGCCGGTCGACGACACCACGCTCGGCATGATCATCCCGCAGGCGGGCGAGGTGCGGATCTCCGGCGACCAGGCGCTGAACTATGTCCGGGCGCGGCACGTCAAGGGCGACCCGACGTCGGACTACGGCCGGATCAAACGGCAGCAGGCCTTCCTCGGCGCGTTGCTGAAGACCGTGATGTCGAAGGAAGTCATCCTGGACACCGGCAAGCTCAGCGGGTTCATCGACGCGTTCGCCAAGGCCACCTTCGGCGAGAACCTCGGCATCAAGCAGATGATGACGTTGGCGAAGTCGATGCGCGGGATGGGATCGGACAAGGTCAAGTTCCTGACCGTGCCCACCACCGAAGAGGCGAACAAACGCGGCAACGAGGTGCTGGTCCAGAGCAAGGCGAAGGCCGTCTTCGACGCGCTGATCAACAACACCCCGCTGGAAGAGAAGGCGCCGGCGCCTCCCGCCGGCGAAACGGCGTCCACTCCGACCAGCTCCGCCAAGTCCGGCGGCGCCAAGAAGAGCAGCAGCTCAGGCTGAGGATCATTCGTTAGTCCGGGTTCACGTCGGGTTCACTCTGGGATGCGGCTTTTGACCCCAGTTCCGGCGTAGGGTTGGGCCATGCGTGAGGCTTACCATGTCGAACTCGAACAGCTCGCCGAGAACCTAGCGAGCATGTCACTCCAGGTCGCCGACGCGATGGAGCGGGCGACCCGGGCGTTGCTCGAGGTCGATCTCGGACTCGCCGAGCAGGTGATCAGCGACGACGCGAAGGTCGACGACGCGCGCGCCGAATGCGAGGAGCAGGCGTACGCGCTGCTGGCCCTGCAGGCACCCGTCGCGACCGACCTGCGGACCGTCCTCGCCGCGATCCACGCGGCGGAGAGCCTGGAGCGGATGGGCGATCTGGCCCTGCACGTGGCCAAGGCCGCGCGCCGCCGTCACCCGGATCCCGTGCTGCCCGACGAGGTGAAGGCCGACTTCGCCAAGATGGGCGAGGTCGGGGTGAACCTGGCCCGCCAGGTCGAGCAGGTCATCAAGTCCAAGGACGTCGAGGCCGCCCGCACGATCGAGTCGGACGACGACGAGGTCGACGAGATCCACAAGCACCTGTTCACGGTCATCATGGACCGGAACTGGGACCACGGCGTCGCCGCGGCGGTGGACGTCACGCTGCTGGGCCGCTTCTACGAGCGCTTCGCCGACCACGCCGTCTCGGTCGCGCGCCGGATGATCTTCGTGGTGACCGGCAAGATGCCCGGCTACGGACCCGACGAGCTGTAGGCACTTCGCTCTGGAGCCAAGGGGCCCTTCACCGCATCTCACGCGGTGAAGGGCCCCTTCGTCACGTCAGCGCCGGGCCTCACGTGGGTCGTGAGTGGCGATTCGGGTTCTAACCCGAATCGCCACTCACGACCACCCGACTCAGCCGAAGCGGCCCGAGATGTAGTCCTCGGTCGCCTTCTCGTCCGGGTTCGAGAAGATCTTCTCGGTGTCGTTCAGCTCCACCAGGCGCCCCGGCTGGCCGACGCCCGCCAGGTTGAAGAACGCGGTCTGGTCCGACACCCGCGCCGCCTGCTGCATGTTGTGCGTCACGATGACGATCGTGTACTCCTTCTTGAGCTCACCGATCAGGTCCTCGATGGCGAGCGTCGAGATCGGGTCGAGCGCGGAGCACGGCTCGTCCATCAGCAGCACGTCGGGCCGCACGGCGATCGCCCGCGCGATGCAGAGCCGCTGCTGCTGACCACCGGAGAGGCCGCCGCCCGGCTTGTTCAGCCGGTCCTTGACCTCGTTCCACAGGTTCGCGCCGCGCAGGGCGCGCTCGGCGACCTCGTCGAGCTCCTTCTTGCCCTTGGTGCCGCCCAGGCGCAGCCCGGCCACGACGTTGTCGCGGATGGACATCGTCGGGAACGGGTTGGGCCGCTGGAACACCATGCCGATCGTGCGGCGGACCTGCACCGGGTCGACCCCGGCGCCGTAGATGTCCTCGCCGTCGAGCAGCACCTCACCCTCGACGCGGGCGCCGGGGATGACCTCGTGCATGCGGTTCAGCGTGCGCAGGACGGTCGACTTGCCGCAGCCCGACGGGCCGATGAACGCGGTGACGTTCCGCGGCGGCACCGAGAGGGTGACGCCGTCCACGGCGTGGAATTTGCCGTAGTAGATGTCCACGTCTTTGACGTCGATTCGTTTGGCCATCTCAAACAGCTCACTTCTTCTTCGGGGCGACAAGACGGGCAAAGAGCATGGCGAGGAGGTTCACGATCGCGATGATCAGTACCAGGGTGAGCGCCGCACCCCAGATCCTGTCGAACGCGACGGTACCTTCGTCGAACGGGTTGCTGACCCGTTCGTTGTTCATCAGAAGCGGCAAAGCGGCCTGCTCGCCACCGAAGATGTCCCAGTTCACGTAGGCCGAGTAGCCCACGAGGACCAGCAGCGGCGCGGTCTCGCCCATGACCCGGGCGAGCGCCATCATGATGCCGCCGATGATGCCGGACAGCGCGGTCGGCAGGACGATCTTCATGATCGTCTTCCACTTCGGCACGCCGAGCGCGTAGGAGGCTTCGCGCAGGTCGTCCGGGACGATCCGCAGCATCTCCTCCGAGGAGCGCACGACCACCGGGATCATCAGCAGCACCAGGGCCAGCGACACGGCGAAACCGCTGCGCGGGAGGCCGAAGGTGGTGATCCACAGGGCGTAGACGAACAGCGCCGCGACGATCGAGGGGACACCGGAGAGGATGTCCACCATGAACGTGGTGATCTTCGCGAGTTTGCCGCGGCCGTATTCGACCAGGTAGATCGCGACCAGCATGCCGATCGGCACCGCGATGATCGCGCAGACCAGGCCCTGCAGCACCGAGCCGATGACGGCGTGGGCCACGCCGCCGCCGACCTCGTCCGACAAAACCGAGCCGAAGTCCTCGGTCCACCAGTTGCTGTAGGGGATCCGCTTGACACCGTTGATGACCACGGTGGCGAGCAGCCACACCAGCGGCACGACGGCGATAAGGAACGACAGCCAGATCAGCGCCGTGGCGAAGCCGTTCTTGACCTTCCTGGCCATGCTGACCTGCTGGAAGGCGGGGGTGGTGGCGGGGGTCTTCTCGAGCGTGGTGGACATGCTCAGTCCCCCTTCTTGGCGATGACGGATCGCGCGATGAAGTTGACGACGAGCGTCAGCAGGAACAGCACGAGACCCGCCGCGATGTACGCGCCCGCCGAGATCTCGTTGTTGAGTTCCGCGTAGTCCGCCGCGATCTTCGAGGCGAACGTGGCGCCGCCGTCGAAGAGGCTCCAGGTGAACTCGCGGCCGACCGCGCCGGTCAGGATGATCGCGAGCGCGATCGTCTCGCCGAGCGCGCGGCCGAGGCCGAGCATCGAAGCGCCGATGTAGCCCGCCTTGCCGAACGGGAGCACCGTGGTGCGGATGACCTCCCAGCGGGTGGCGCCCAGCGCCAGCGCGCCCTCGATATGCGGGGTCGGGGTCCGCTCGAACACCTCACGGGACAGCGAGGTGATGATCGGCAGGATCATCACGGCCAGCACGATGCCCGCGGTGAAGATGGTGCCGCGCAGGTCCGGCGAGACGTTGCCCGCCGCGAAGAGCGGGATCCACGAGAAGGTGTCGTTGACCCACTGGGAGAAGGGCTCGATCGCGGGCGCGAAGACCATCAGGCCCCACAGGCCGTAGATGATCGAGGGGACCGCGGCGAGCAGGTCGATCACGTACGCGAACGGCCGCGCCAGCCGCTTCGGCGCGTACTGGGTGAGGAAGAGGGCGATCCCGAGCGAGATCGGCATCGCGATGATCAGCGCCAGCAGGGACGAGTACACCGTGACCAGCAGCAGGCCCATGATCCCGAAGCGCATGTCGTCGGGGGTGGTCTGCCAGACCTGGCTGGTCAGGAAGTTCACGTTGTCGGCCTGGAGCGCCGGGATGGCCTGCACCAGCAGGAACAATCCGATCAGGCCGATCAGCGAGACGACGAAGACGCCGGCTCCGGTGGTCAGGATCTGGAAGATGCGGTCACCGGGTCGCACCGTCCTGGAATTGGGGCTCGCGAGTCGCACCGAGGACTTCTCGGGCGGTGACGCGGCAGATTGCTCCGAAATCGGGTCCTCCGTGAAGGTCTCGCGGACGCCAGAACGCCCACCGGGGTCGCCGGTGGGCGTTCTGGGCGAAGATGAATCGCTCATCGACTACTTCGTTTACTGATCAACCGGAAAGGTTGGCAACAGGGTCAGGCGATGGCCTTGACGGCGGTCAGGACCTTGTCCTGCAGGCTCTGCGGGATCGGCACGTAGCCCTTTTCCGAAAGCGGCTTCTGACCGTCGGTGGCGGCGACGTTCAGGAACGCCTTGACGGCCTTGGCGACCTCGGCGTCCGCGTACTTGGAGCAGACGATCTCGTAGGTCGCGAGGATGACCGGGTAGGCGCCGGGCACGTTGCTGGAGTAGATCGCGTCCAGGTCGAGGGCCAGGTCGTTCGAGCCCTCCTTCTTGAACTTCGCCGCGTCGAGGGACTTGGCGACGTTCGCCGCGTTGAGCTCGACACCGCCGGAGCCGCTGTCGATGAGGGCGGTGCTGATGCCGTCCTTCGCGAACGCGGACTCGACGTAGGTGATGGCGCCGTCGGCGGACTTCACGGCGTTGGCGACACCGTTGGACTTCTCCGCGCCGTTGCCGACACCGCCGTTGAACTTCTTGCCGTCACCCTGGGTCCAGGCGCCCTTGGACGCGACCTTCAGGTACTTCTGGAAGTTGTCGGTGGTGCCCGACTCGTCGGTACGCGAGATGACCTGGATCGGCTTGTCCGGCAGGTTGAGGCTCTCGTTGCCCTTGACCGCCTTGATGGCCGGGTCGTTCCACTTGGTGATGCCACCGTTGAAGATCTTGGCGGTGACCTCGGGGGTCAGGGTCAGCTTGTCGACCCCGGAAAGCTTGTAGGCGACGGCGACCGGGCCGACGACGAGCGGGAGGTTCCACGCGTCGGAGGCGCACCGGGCCTTGGCCTTCTCGGCCTCTTCGGCCTTGAGCGGCGAGTCCGAACCGGCGAAGTCCACCTGGTTCGCGTTGAACTGCTTGATGCCGGCGCCCGAACCGCTGGGGTTGTAGTTCACCTTCTGGCCGGAGCACTTGGCGGCGTAAGCCTGCACGAAGATGTCGATCGCGTTCTTCTGCGCGGACGAGCCCTCGGCCGAAAGCGGGCTCTTGCCGCCGCATTCGACATTGGCCGCGCCACTCGGAGCGGCGGCGGCGCCCGTGCTGTCGGGCTTGGTCGCCGCCGGGTCGGATCCACAGGCGCCGAGCACGAGGGCGGCGGTGGCCACGATGCCGATCGCGCCCGCGGGCCGCATGATCTTCACTGCATTTCCTCCACTGGGAGACTTTCGCCGGATCGGTGGAACGGGAGCGTTCCTTCCGGACCCGGACACTAAGCACCGACAGTGGACAGGCGGCCGTCTAAGGGTGAACGACAGGTGAACAAGGCGGCCGATGTGAGCAGCGCGACTACTCCGAAAGTGGCCCGTGTCCCAGCCGTGACCTGCGCGTCTGCTCTCCGTGACCGGTCAAGTGCCGCACGTGTGAAGACGGTTACCGAGCGTATTGGACGTCGACCTCGTATCGGGTGAAGCCGAGCTTCGAATAGACCGCGAGCGCCGGCGCGTTGTCACCTTCGACGTACAAGATCACTTGGCCCAGCCCGCGATCACGGAGGTACCGCAGCCCGGCGAGCGTGAGTGCCTTCCCGAGACCGCCGCCCTGGGCGTCCGGATCGATGCCGACGACATAGACCTCGCCCGCGGGCTCGCCGCCGAACCGGCCGGGGACGGCGTCGTGGACCTTCGTCCAGTGGAAGCCGATGACCTTCCCGTCCTCTTCCGCGAGGAAGAAGCCCTCGGGGTCGAACCAGGCTTCCTTCTCGGTCGCCCGGACCTCGTCGACGGTCAGGGCGCCCTGCTCGGGGTGCCAGTCGAAGGCGCGCGCGTTGACGCGGACCATCGCTTCCTCGTCCTGACCGGGGACGAACGTCCGCAGCGTGACGCCTTCGCGCGTCACGGGTTCCGGCCAATCGGCCGTCTCGACGTCCGCGTGCAGGATCAGCAGTTCCCGCGCGCGCTCGAAGCCCTCGGTCCCGGCTATGTGGACGGCGGCGGGGTGGTCGCCGTGCGCCCAGACGCGCAGCGGCTTCCCGTCGACGTGGTCGACGAGCGCCCTGGTGGCCGCCCGGCCGTGACCGGACCGGCGGTGCGCGGGATGGACGAACAGTTCGGCGACCTGGTTGCCGTGCGAGTCGCCTTCGGTGTCCAGATGCGCGTACACGACCAGCTCACCGTCGACGTGCCCCAGCAGGTGCTGTCCACCGGGGAAACCGGAGTCCAGCGGATCGCCGTCGGCCTCGCGCACGGCGAGGAGGAAGTCGTGGATCTCTTCCGTGTCCGGTTCACCGGTCCAAGCCAGATCGAGCATGAAATCGACCCTACCCGGGAACCCGGCACCCGCCTGGACGTCTTGTCAGACAGGAAAGGGGACTCAGTGCGCGGAAAGCTCGCTCGGCTCGTAGACGCTCGCGTCCGGGGCGATGGCCTGCTTGGCGGCCCCCTTCGAAGGCCGCTCGAACTTGTAGCCGACGTTGCGCACGGTCCCGATCATCTGCTCGTGCTCCGGCCCCAGCTTCGCGCGCAGGCGCCGGACGTGGACGTCGACCGTGCGCGTGCCGCCGAAGAAGTCGTAACCCCAGACCTCCTGCAGCAGCTGAGCACGGGTGAACACCCGGCCGGCGTGCTGGGCGAGGTACTTGAGGAGCTCGAACTCCTTGTAGGTCAGTTCGAGGGTGCGCTTGCGGAGCTTCGCGGTGTACGTCGCCTCGTCGATGACCAGCTCGCCGACCCGGAGTTCGGCGTCGACCTGCGCGGCGCCGCCGTCGCGAGTGGTGACCAGCCGCAGCCGGGCGTCGACCTCGGCGGGACCTGCCGTCGGGAGAAGGATGTCGTCGGTACGCCATTCCGCACTGACCGCGACCAGCCCGCCTTCGCCGACGACGGCGATGACCGGCGTGGAGGTTTCGTCCTCACCGGCACCCTTGAGCAGGCGGCAGAGGCTCTTCGCGGAGGCGAGATCGCTCCGGGCGTCGAGGACGATGACGTCGCGGTGGCCGGCGTCGAGCAGCGCGGTCACTTCCGGAGCACGGACGCGTACGGTGTGGGGCAGCAGATCCAGAGCGGGCAATACCGTGGTGGCATCTGCTTCCGCGGTCAGTACCAGAAGGTCCAGGCTCATCGCCGCACCGCCTTCAGTCGTGGTCGCCTCGAACGTGGCTACAGCCGGTGCTTGGTGAGAATAGCGGGTGAACAGCCGAGGACCTACCCCGTGCTGGATCGATCACACCTGGCCAAAGAGGTTTACGAAGGAGATTCGACGCGATGGTGAGCAGGCCCGTGGCGCAGCACGACCGACCGTCTTCCGGCCGGTCCGCCAAGCGAGGGAAGCGCCGTGGCCGGGGCTGGCTCATCGCCCTCGCGGTGCTGGTGGTGCTGCTGGTCGGGGCCGATTTCGGGGCCGCGGCGTTCGCCGAGCACACGATCTCCCAGAAGGCACGCCAGCAGCTGGAACTGGCCAACGATCCGGCGGTCACGGTGCACGGTTTCCCGTTCCTGACCCAGGCCCTTTCCGGTGACTACAGTCACATCACGATCAACGCCCAGGGCGTCGCCGTTCCGCCGAGGCTGCGGGACGTGGACTTCAACGCCGACATGAGCGACGTCACGGCCCCGCTGTCGGACCTGACGTCCGGCAACACGAAGTCGATCGTCATCGGCACGCTCAAGGGCGAGGTGACGATCAAGGCCGCGGACATCGCGCGGCAGGCGCCGCTGGACAAGATCGAGAACCTGAAAATCGAGCCCGTCACCGAGGACTACGTCCGCAACGGCGACAGCGGGCAGGGCGAGACGAAGCCGACCGCGACGAACGAGAACGGCGAGCCGGTCGACACCGCCAGCACCGGGATCCGGGTTTCGGGCAACGTCCAGATCGCCGGGCAGAAGGTGGAGATCTTCTGCTTCGCGATGATCGAACTGGACGGGCAGAAAATCCGTCTCGAACCGAAGCGGCTCCAGTTCGGGAATGACAAGGAGACCACCGTCGTTCCCCAGGCAGTACAGGACGCGCTGCTGCCGAACTTCAACGCGACCATCGACACCGGCGCGATGCCGTTCTCGGTGACCCCGACGTCGGTGCGCGTGAACAGCGGCTCGGTGACCATCAAGGGTGAAGGCAAGAACGTCGCCTTCAGCGGAGCGAAGCCCCAGGGGTGATCTGCGAATGACCGGAGTGTGGGTGCTGCTGGGCGTCCTCGTGCTCGGCGGGGTCGCCGGCGCGCTGTTGCAAGCGCGCAACGGCCGCATCCGCGCGGCGAAGTCCAGTGCGCCCACCCTGCCCGGTCGCGTCTCGGACGCCCTCGCGCCCGAAGGTGTCACCCTGGTCCAGATCTCCACGACGTTCTGCGCGCCGTGCCGCCACACCCGCGCGATCCTGTCCGCGCTCGCGGAGAAGACCGACGACCTGACCCACGTCGATCTGGACGTCACCGAAACCCCCGAAGTCGCCCAGGCGCTGTCGGTGCTGCGAACCCCGACGACCTTGGCCTTGACCGCGGACGGCCGGGAGGTCTTCCGCGTCGGCGGCGTTCCCCGAGGTCAGGAGCTTCTCGAAGCCCTGGAGCCCCATCTGATCCCGGATTCCGGGAAGCGTCCCAAGGTGTGAACACGGTTCCCAACCTGAGGGAGCTCTGCGTACCCTCGTGCCCGTGAACCGGCTGCCCCGAACTTTGCTGACCCAGCGCCGCGCAGTGGACCTGTGCCGCGTTCGCAGCAGCCTGTGTCCCGGCGTTCGCTGAACCACGCCTGCGCGTGCCCGTCCGGCACGCACCTCTTTCCCTCTCGTTCGCAGGAGGAACCATGTCCGCAGGACCGGCCGTCGACCCCCGTGGTCCGCGTTTCGCCGCCATCCTGACGACGATCGTGCTCGCGGTCGTGCTCATCACCCAGTGGTGGCCACTGCTCGCGGCGCAGGCGGTGGTGTTCGCGATCGGCGCCTTCATCGGCCTGAAGCCGGCGCCGTACTCCCTGATCTATCGCTACCTCGTCGCGCCGCGGCTCGGCCCCACGACCGAACGCGAGGACGCCGCCCCGCTGCGGTTCGCGCAGGCCGTCGGGTTCGTGTTCGCCGTCGTCGGCACCGTCGGGTTCGCCACCGGCCTGACCGCGCTCGGTTTCGTCGCGACGGCGTTCGCGCTGTTCGCGGCCTTCCTCAACGCGGCGTTCGACTTCTGTCTCGGCTGCGAGATGTACCTGCTCGTCAAACGTTTCAGTCCCAGCCCTCGCGCGTCCTAACCCAGAAAGAGAGTCAGCTCCATGAGCCGTGAAGACGTCCTGGTCACCACCCAGTGGGCCGAGGAGAACCTGGACACCCCGGGTGTCGTGTTCATCGAGGTCGACGAGGACACGACCGCGTACGACAACGGACACATCCGCGGGGCGGTGAAGTTCGATTGGCGCAAGGACCTGCAGGACGGTGTCCGCCGCGACTTCGTCAACAAGGAGGGCTTCGAGAAGCTGCTGTCCGAGAAGGGCATCTCGAACGACGACCGCGTGATCCTCTACGGCGGCAACAACAACTGGTTCGCCGCGTACGCGTACTGGTACTTCAAGCTCTACGGCCACGACAAGGTGCAGCTGCTCGACGGCGGCCGCAAGAAGTGGGAGCTCGACGGCCGCGAGCTGAACTCGGACGAGGTAAAGCGCGAGCCGGCCGAGTACAAGGCCAAGGAGCAGGACCTCTCGATCCGCGCGTTCCGCGACGAGGTCGTGGCCGAGATCGGCAAGAGCAACTACGTCGACGTGCGCTCGCCCGACGAGTTCTCCGGCAAGCTGCTCGCCCCGGCACACCTGCCGCAGGAGCAGTCACAGGTCCCGGGCCACATCCCGGGCGCGCTGAACGTCCCGTGGGCGAAGGTCGCCAACGAGGACGGCACCTTCAAAACCGAGGAAGAGATCAAGGAGCTGTACTCCGACGAGGGCCTCGACGAGTCGAAGGCCACGATCGCGTACTGCCGGATCGGTGAGCGCTCGTCCATCGCGTGGTTCGCGCTGCACGAGCTCCTCGGCTACGACCAGGTGAAGAACTACGACGGTTCGTGGACGGAATACGGCTCGCTCGTCGGCGTGCCGGTCGAGTTGGGAGCTAAGTGATGGCTGACGACAGCTGCGGCGCACCGGCCCAGGAGGCCACGCCCGCCGATTACGACACCCGCGGCCAGGTCGTGCTGGCCGGCAAGGTGACCGGTTCGGAGGGTCCCGTCGGCGGCGCCTTCGTGCGGTTGCTGGACGGCGGCGGCGACTTCACCGGCGAGGTGGTCTCGTCGGCCGACGGCGATTTCCGCTTCTACGCGGCCCCCGGTGACTGGACGGTGCGCGCGCTGCACCGCTCCGGCAACGGCGAGGCCTCCGTCACCGCGCAGGGACCCGGCGTGCACCAACTCGCCATCTCTGTGTCATAGGTCGCGCGCTGACGGAAAACGTGCCGAAGGGGCGTCGTTCCGCATTCACCTCACGGTGAGTGCGGAGGGCGCCCCTTCATCGCGTTTCCGTGGGCCTCCGGCCCAAAAGAGGCGCGCGACGTGAAGTCTCCGTCGGGCGCGGAGCGCCCTTTGGGAGACCGTGTGGGCACTACCACCACCCCTTCGCGGGGCCGTGCCGGTCGGCAGCGACTAAAGTGCGTGGCGTGGAGATCCTGTTTACGACCCTGCTGGTGCTCGCCGGCGTCGCGATCACCTGGTTCGCCGTGTACGTCGTCTACCGGCTTTACGCGGACCAGCGCTGACCGATGACGGCTAGTGGCGACGAGGCCATCCAGGCCGCGGAGAAGCGCGCGGAAAGCACGCGCGACCGGAACCTTCCGCAGTTCGACGACATGCCCATCCCGGGCGACACCGCGAACCTGCGCGAAGGAGCGAACCTCAACGACGCCTGCCTGGCGCTCCTGCCGCTCGTCGGTGTCTGGCGCGGCGAGGGCGAGGTCGACTATCCGACCATCGACGGCCCGTACCGGTTCGGCATGCAGCTGACCATCGCGCACGACGGCCGCCCGTTCCTCACGCACGAGGCACGAGCCTGGCTGCTCGACGAGGACGGCAAGGTCATCCGTCCCGCCGCGCGCGAATCCGGGTTCTGGCGTCCGCAGGCCGACGACACGATCGAGCTGCTGCTGACCCACAACACCGGCATCGTGGAACTCTTCTACGGCAAGCCGCGCGGCAAGGCCTCGGTCCCGGCCTGGGAGCTCGGCACCGACGCGGTCGTCCGCACTTCGACCGCCAAGGACGTCACGGCTTCGCAGCGGCTCTACGGCATCGTCAACGGCGAGCTCGGCTACGTCGAGGAGCGCGCGATGATGGGTCAGGACCTGCAGCCGCACACGTCGGCGCTGCTGCGTCGCGTGGTGGGCTGACCCCGTTCCCATGCGGTGGCGTGCCTACGGCGAGCACGCCGCCCTGCTCGACTGCGCCTCCCTCGCCGAGTCGATGGCGGCGCACGCGACGGTCACGTCCGCGCGTCCGCCCGGGATCGCCGAACTCGTGCCCGGCGCCCGCAGCCTGCTCGTGGTGGAAATCCCGGGTTCGGCCGCCCTCGCGGCCGTCCGCGAACTGCTCGCGGACGCCGACCTCGAACATCCACCGGAAGGCCGATCCCGCGAGATCATGCTCGACGTGACCTATGACGGCGAAGACCTCGAACTCGTCGCGCGGGACGCCGGAGTGTCCGCTGAGGACGTCGTCCGGCTGCACACCGGCGCCGTCTACACCGTGGCCTTTACCGGTTTCGCGCCCGGATTCGGTTACCTGACAGGGCTTCCCGAGCCGCTGCGGCAGCCACGGCTGTCGGCCCCGCGCACTCGCGTGCCGCCGGGCTCGGTCGGCATCGCGGGCGAGTTCACCGGTGTGTACCCCCGTGTCTCGCCCGGTGGCTGGCGGTTGATCGGCCATACCCGGACCGTCCTGTTCGATCCGCGCGCCGACCCGCCCGCGTTGCTGGCGCCCGGCGACCGCGTGCGGTTCCGGAGTGCCGGATGAGGGCCTTGGAAGTGGTCGAGACCGGTCCGCTCGCGCTGGTACAGGACCTCGGCAGGCCCGGTTTCGCGCATCTCGGTGTCCCGCCGTCCGGCGCGCTCGACGTCTCGGCGCTGCAGCTGGCCAACCGACTCGTCGGCAACGACGAAGCCGCCGCGGGAGTCGAGTGCCTGTTCGGCGGGCTACGGCTGCGCGCCACGACGTCCTGCACCATCGCGGTGACCGGCCCCGCCGTCGCCGTGGAGGTCGACGGGCGCCCAGTCGGCTCGCACGCGCCGGTTTGGCTGGCGGCGGGGCAGGTCTTGGCGATCGGTGCTCCCGCCTCCGGACTGCGTTGCTACCTGGCGGTTTCCGGCGGGATCACGGTCGACGCGGAACTCGGCAGCCGGTCGCGGGACGTCCTGTCGGAGATAGGGCCGGCGCCGCTGAAAGCGGGCGACGTCCTCCCGCTCGGCACGCCGTCCGTCCCCGGAGGTGCCGACGTCGTGCTCCCCACGGTGGCACCGGCCGAGCTCGTCGTGCCGATCGACCCGGGGCCGCGGGCGCACTGGTTCGAGAACCCGGCGTCCGGGCTCGCGAAGACCTGGACGGTGACGGCGGAATCGAACCGCGTCGGACTCCGGCTCGACGGGCACGCGTTGACTCGCGCGGCCGAATACGCGGAGCGGGAACTGCCGAGCGAAGGCCTGCTGACCGGCGCCGTCCAGGTGCCGCCGAACGGGTTGCCGGTGGTGTTCTTGGCGGATCATCCGACTACCGGCGGTTATCCGGTGGCGGCCGTGGTGAGACAGGCGTCACTCCCGGCCCTCGCGCAGGCCCGACCCGGAACCCTTCTCCGCTTTCACTCGTCCACGAGGGTGTGGAACAGGTAAAGGTCGACGGTGGCACGGGTGTCATCGACACGAATTCGGTCCCCACCCAACCAGAGCTTCCGCAGTCGCTGCGGATCGCGCTGGCCACCGGTCAGATGCGGCGCCCGCTCGGCGATACGCTCCGCCCGCTTCTCGATCTCTTCGCCGACGGCGAATACCAGGTCGCCGGACCCGAAAGGCTGGCCGAGGACCGCTACCTGACCCCGAGCGCCGACTGGCCGCCCGCCGACGTGTCCCGCGTCGGCTACTACCGGACGGCGATCAAGAGCGGGCACCGGCCGGTCGCCATCGTGCTGGAGACCACCGACGCGGCGGTGATCCTCGACGGGCACCACAAGATCGCGGCCTACCGCGAAGAAGCGATCCTGCCGCACCTGCTGATCATCAGCCCGCTCGGCTGATGGACGCCCCGCGGTTCCGCGATCCGCAGACCCGGATCGAGGACTTCGCGGACGAGCCGATCCTCGTCGTCTGCCCGCGCTGCGCCAGCCGTGCCTCGGCCACACCCGATCGGCTGACCTGCGCGGGCTGCGCCCTGGTGCTTGTTCCTCCCGACCCCGACTACCGCGCGTGGAATCGTCCGGTCGACCCGTTCTTCCGCGAGCCCCTATGGCTGCGCGCCGACTGCTGCGGCGGGCACACCCTCTGGGCGTTCCACGCTCGGCACCTCGACCTGATCGAACGGTTCGTCGCGGCGAAGCTGCGCGCGACGCTCAGCTGATCGCGTACTCGCTCTCGTACGCGGCGGCCAGCTCGGCGTGGATCGCGCTGGAGTCGGTGAGCGCGACGCCGTCGAGCGTGTGCACCCTGGTCAGCTTGCGGACCGACGACGCGAGGAACAGCCCTTCGCCCTCGGTGAGATCGGAGACCTTGAGCGGCTCGACCTTGACCGACCAGCCCGCCCGTTCGGCGCCGCGGAACAGCGCCGCCTGCGTCGTCCCCGGCAGGATTCCGATGGTCGCCGGCGGCGTGTAAAGCGTCTTGTCCTTCGCGAGGACGACCGTCGAAGTCGGACCTTCGAAGACCGTGCCGTCGGCGGCGGTGAAAATCACATCGCTCGCGCCACGGCGGCCCGCCTCGCGCAACGCGGCCATGTTGACGCCGTAGGAAATCGACTTCGCGCCCAGCAGCAGCCACGGCGCGCGCTCGGCGAGGTCGGGCTCGAAACCGCGTTCGAGGGTGATCGCCGCGACGCCTTCGACACGGGCCCGCTGGACCTTCTCGTCGATCTCCACACCGAGCGCGAACCCGAACGGCTTCGCCTCCGGATCGCCGTCGATTCCCCTGGTGTACACCAGTTTCAGCGCGATCTCGGCCGGGCCGGACCAGTTGTCGATGACGACCTGCGCGGCGCGCTCCCAGGCGGCGAGGTCCGGCTCCGGCAGGTCGAGCATGGCCGCGGAACGGGCCAGCCGCTCGAGGTGCGGGCGGAGCTCGCGGGGCCGTCCGTCGACGACGAGGATCGTCTCGAACACGCCGTCGCCGCGAAGCAGTCCCAGATCGTCCACCCGCAGGTGAGCGGCTTCGGGGTCGGCCAGGGTCCCGTCGAGGAAGGCAAGCACGCGCATGGGGACACGGTACTCACTAGCATGGGTTTCATGCCCTACCGCTCCCCCCTGCTCGACCTTCCCGGACCGATCGCGGCACCCGACGGGCATCCGGAAGAAGGTGTCCCGTGGCATTGGGGTGACCCCTTCGCCGAGCAGCGGACGGCCGCGCGCGGCGCGGTCGTGATCGACCGTTCGCACCGCGAAATCCTGGCCGTGACTGGGGAAGAACGGTTGTCCTGGCTGCATTTGGTGATCTCGCAGCACGTCACCGGGCTCGCCGAAGGCACCGGCACCGAGGCGCTCGTGCTCGACAGCCAAGGTCGCGTCGACACGCACATGGTGCTCGCGCACGCGGACGGCACGGTGTGGCTGGACAGCGACAGGGGCGCGGTGGCCACCAGCGCGCTGCCGTCCGGTGGCAAGCAGACTTTGCGCGAGTACCTCGAAGCGATGAAGTTCTGGTCCAAAGTGGACATCCGCGATGTCTCGGACGAGCTGGCGCTGCTGACCGTCCTCGGTCCCGACGCGGACCGCGTGCTGGACTCCGTGGGCGTCTCCGTGGGCTCGGACCCGTACTCGGTCGTGGCGATCCCCGGCGGTTTCGCGCGGCGGATGCCGTGGCCGGGACGCCACAGCGTCGACCTCGCCGTCCCGCGCGCCGAACTCGCCGACTGGTGGCGGCGCCTGACCGACGCGGGCTCGCGACCGGCGGGCAGCTGGACGTTCGACGCGCTGCGGGTCGAGTCGCTGCGGCCGCGGCTGGGCCTCGACACCGACGAGCGCACGATCCCGCACGAAGTAAACTGGGTCGACTCCGCCGCGCACGTGGCGAAGGGCTGCTACCGCGGACAGGAGACCGTCGCGAAGGTCCACAACGTCGGGCGGCCGCCGCGGTACATGGCGCTGCTGCACCTGGACGGTTCGCCGGAGATCACGCCGGAAACCGGCGATCCGGTGGTGCTGGGCGAGCGGACGGTCGGCCGCGTCGGCAGCGTGGTGCAGCACCACGAGCTGGGACCGATCGCGCTGGCGCTGGTCAAACGCTCGACGCAGCCGGGTGCGGAGCTGCTGGTGGGCGCCGAGGACCGCGTGGTGCAGGCGGCCATCGATCCGGACTCGGTGCCTGGTGAGGCGTCGGCGCCCGGGCGGGAAGCGGCTCAGCGGCTGCGGGGGTAGGCGGGGTCCTCTGCGGCTCGGCTCGGCTCGGCTCCGCGCCGTTCCGTGAAGGCCTCCTTGCCTACCTTGAGGGTAGGGAAGGAGGCCTTCACTACCTGCAGGTGGGTCACTTTCGCCTCACTCGTCACAGCGACCTCACTGGCCACGGCGACGACTGCGCGTGAAGGCCCTTCCCTCGACTGAGCGCTGCAAACTCGCCCTTCACTCACGACCCAAGTACATGAAGGCCCCTTCCTTGCGCCTAACGCCATGAAGGGCCTTCAAGTACTTCCATCCCGCCCACCACAGCCATCCACAAGTTGTCCACAACGTTGCCCACCTGTGGACAACTTCGCCGACCAGCACTTTTCCGCCTCCACCCCCGGTAGACTGGACCAGGGGCCGCCCCCGGGACGGGTGGGGGGCGCGCTTTGGAAGGAACCGAAAGAGCGGCAGCGGCGGAGGGTGCCGTCGGGGGCGGAGATCCTTGTGGTATCGCTCCCTGCGGAGCATCTTCGCTGGAGCGCGATAAGCTACGCGGGTGATCGAAGTCCGGCCCGGTGGTCGCCGTCGTATCGACCGCGTGCTCGGCCCTGGGTATCTCAGCGACCTCGGCGAGCTGACCCTTTCCGTGCTGCGCGAGCGCCGTGACGAGGCCGCGCAGGAGGAGACCGACCTGTCGTACCTGCGGCGCCTGCTGCACGCGCGGATCGACATCGTGCGGGCCGAGCAGGAGCGCAGGAGTTCGGGCGGCGAGAGCAGCGTCGTCGAGCGGCTGGTCGCGATCCTGGCGGACAACGCGATCGGCCCGGCGACGGGTTCGGGCAGGCACCAGCGGCTGGAGCCGTCGCGCGCGGGTGAGCACCGCCGGTTCGCCGAGGCGCTCATCGGCGACACGGACCTTTCCGACGTCAGCACTCTGTCGGACGAGGAGCTGATCAACGCCCTCAACCGGTACGCCGACGAAGAGGTTTCGGTCTCCTCGTACCGTCGCGAGGTCCAGGGCGTCATGGACACCATCAACGCCGAGATCGCGACCCGCTATCGCAAGGGCACGGCATCGGTCGACGACCTGCTCGACACCGAACGCGGCGGATCCGAGTGACGAACCCGGTCCTGGTCGAGGTCGTTCGATCCGGTTTCGTGGAGAGCGTGCACCGCGGCGCGCTCGTGATCACCGCCCCGGACGGCTCGGTGCGGTTCTCCGCGGGCGACATCGAGCGGCCGGTCTACCCGCGTTCGTCCAACAAGCCCCTGCAAGCCGTCGGGATGCTCCGCGCCGGACTCACGATCGGCGACGAAGAGCTCGCGCTGGGTTGCGGATCGCACAACGGCGAGCCCGGCCATGTCGAGGGCGCCCTCGACATGCTTTCCCGCGCGGGACTGACCGAGGACGCGCTGGCCTGCCCGCCCGCTTTCCCGCTGCACGAGCCCAGCATGCTGGCCGTGGCCTCGGCCGGGAAACGCCGCGCCGCCATGAACTGCTCCGGCAAACACGCCGCGATGCTCATGACCTGCGCGCAGCTCGGCTGGCCGGCCAAGGACTACGAGGCCGAGATCCATCCGCTGCAGAAGATCATCCAGGCCACCGTCGCGGACCTCACCAGCGAGACGATCGAGACGGTCGGCGTCGACGGCTGCGGGGCGCCGTTGTTCGCGTTCTCCCTCACCGGCCTCGCCCGCTCCTTCGGCAGGCTGGTCACGGCCATCGGCGGGCCGGAACGCCGGGTCGCCGACGCCGTCCGCGCGCATCCGTGGCAGGTCGCGGGCACCGGCCGTGAGGACACCGTGCTGATGCGGACCATCGAGGGCCTGCTTTCGAAGGGCGGCGCCGAGGGAGTGCACGCGTTCGCCCTCCCGGACGGCACCGCGCTGGCACTGAAGATCGACGACGGCGCGGCCCGTGCCCGGCTCCCGCTGCTGCTCGCGACGCTGCGCCACCTCGGCATCGACCCTGGCGACGAGGCCGGCGACCTCGCGCGCGACGCGGTCCTGGGCGGCGGGAAACCGGTCGGCGAGCTGAGGGTCGCCGAAGGTCTCTACGGTTAGTTCGCGCGTTCCCGCGCGGCCAGGTCGCCCCAGAAGTCCCGCAGGTCGGCGAACAGTTCCGCCAGCTCGTCGACATTGCCGGTGCGGAGCGCGTCGAGGATGTCGTGCACCTCTTCGGCGGTCGTGTCGGCCTGGAGGATCGGGTCGGCGAAGAGCTGCACGAGACCGCCGTAGTCGAGCTCGACCGCGGAGCCGGGGTGGAAGCTGTCGAGCCAGCGTCGCGTCTCGAGCAGCACCCGGCCGGGTCCCGAGTCACCGAAGGTCGCTTCGAGCAGGTCCCCGACCTCGCGGGCGCGATACCGTGCGTCGGCGATGGAGACCCGCCACGACACCTCGCGTTCGGGGTCGTCACGGCCCTTGCCGAGTTTGACCCGGCGCATCCCGGGGTCGAACAGCACGAACCACGGAAGCGGGACGGTCCACGTCGTCGACAGCGTGTGCGAAGCCGAGGCGGACAGATCGCCGATGGCGGACTTCGCCCGCGAGCGGATCGTGTCGAGTGAAGCGCCGCCGGCGTCGAGCACCGCGTTCTTCAACGCGGGGTGCGCGTCGCCGAGGAAGGTCACCAGCGCCGCGGCCGAGCGTGCGCGGATCTCCATCGGGCAGATCAGCGGCCCTGGGCCGGCGTCGCCGTGCTCACCCTCCGGCACGTCCTCGGGATCCAGGACGAGGACATCGGTGACGAGACTGGGCGCGGCCCTGCCGTCCCCGAGTTCGGCGGGCAGCAACCGCCCCACATGCTGTGACTTGAGCCACAATTCCTGCTCGCGCGTCCCCGCGGCCGAACGATCGAGCCGGGCCGCTTCGACGGCCTCGAGCAGGCGTTCGTCCGGTGGATCCCCCAGCGCGAGCAGGGGCTCATAGACGCGGAGATAAGCCGCGAACGGACGGGGCACACGAGCATCGTGGCACGCCGACCTGCGACTATCGCCACCGACCGGCCGGTAACCGGCGTTCGGTGAACACTGTCGCCACCGGCACACCGTGCCACGTCGCATCCAACCCCCCGGACACGGTACGGTGTCAGCAGGAAAGAATTGTCGAGACGATGCGGGGCCGCCGATTCCCCCGGCCGCCCCGCCCCTGTGCGAGGGGGTCGAGCCATGGGGCGCGGCCGGGCTAAGGCCAAGCAGACGAAGGTGGCGCGCGAGCTCAAGTACAGCTCGCACGAAACCGACTTCGATGCTTTGCAGCGCGAGCTGTCCAGTAGTTCCTCGGAAGACAGGCACGAGGACGACAAGCGGTATGACGACGACCCGTACGACGGGTACGACGAATACCGCCGCTGAGCAACGCGTGACACGCGAGGGTGGATCCGGGCTTGCCCCGGGGACCGCCCTCGCGTGTCGCGTGCTGCCCAAAATATGAGGAGGTGCCATGTCTGACGTAGCGCGAGTAGGTGTCGTCGGGGCCGGGCTCATGGGCTCGGGCATCGCCGAGGTGCACGCGCGGGCCGGGCTGGACGTGATCGTCACCGAGGTCAACCAGCCGGCGCTGGACTCCGGGCGGGCGCGGATCGAGAAGTCGCTGCAACGCGGCGTCAAGAACGGGAAGCTCTCGCGGGAAGACGCCGACGCGGCGCTCGGACGGCTCCGCTTCACCACCGAGATCGGCGAGTTCGCCGACCGCGACCTCGTCATCGAGGCCATCCTGGAACAGGAGCAGGCCAAGGTCGAGGTGTTCCGGTCGTTGGACAAGATCGTCGAGCGTGAGGACGCGGTGTTCGCGTCCAACACCTCGTCGATCCCGATCATGAAGCTCGGGATGGCCACCGGCCGCCCGCAGCAGGTGGTCGGCATCCACTTCTTCAACCCGGTCCCGGTGCTGCCGCTCGTCGAGCTGGTGCCCTCGCTGCTGACCAGTGACGACACCGCCCGCCGTGCCGAGGAGCACGCGACCACGGCGTTGAACAAGACGGTGATCCGGTCGCAGGACCGCGCCGGGTTCATCGTGAACTCGCTGCTCGTGCCGTACCTGCTTTCGGCGATCCGGATGATCGAGTCGGGTTTCGCGTCCGCGGAGGACATCGACCGCGGTATGGAGCTCGGCACCGCGCACCCGATGGGCCCGCTGCGGCTTTCGGACCTGATCGGCCTGGACACCATCAAGGCGATCGCGGACTCGATGTACGCCGAGTTCAAGGAGCCGCTGTACTCCTCGCCGCCGCTGCTGCTGCGCATGGTCGACGCCGGCCTGCTCGGCAAGAAGACCGGCCGCGGGTTCTACAGCTACTCCTGACCTGGTTTCCTCCGCGTTCAGTCCTCTGAATGCGGTTCTTGCACGCGCAACTACCGCATTCAGAGGACTGAACGCGAGGGTCCTAGACTCGGGGGCGTGGGACAGGGACAGCTGCGCGCGGGTCTGGTCGGTGCCGGTCCGTGGGCGAAGACGGTGCACGCGCCAGGTCTCGCCGATCACCCCGGGATGACGTTGCGCGCGGTCTGGGCCAGGCGTCCCGAGGCCGCGAAGGAGCTGGCCGAGGCGCATGGCGCCCAAGCCGTCGACAGTTTCGACGAGTTGCTCGACCAGGTGGACGCGGTCGCGTTCGCGGTGCCGCCCGCCGTCCAGGCGGAGCTGGCGGTCAGGGCGGCCGAGGCGGGCAAGCATCTGATCCTGGAGAAGCCGATCGCCGCCGACCTCGACGGCGCGCGGCGGCTCGCGGACGCGGTGGAGGCCGCCGGTGTCGCGGCCCTCGTGGTCCTCATCCTGCGGTTTTCGCCGATGACGCGCGAGTGGCTCGACGGTATCAAGGAAGCGGGCGGCTGGCGTGGCGGCGGGGCGCGATGGCTTTCGGGCGCGCTGCTCGGCGGTCAGTACCAGTCGTCGGCGTGGCGGCACGACTCCGGCGCGCTCGCCGACATCGGCCCGCACGCCCTCGATCTGCTGGACGCGGCTCTCGGAGAGATCACCGAGGTGCTCGCCGCGAACCGGACCGATGACGATCTGTGGCAGTTGCTGTTAGCCCACGAGGGTGGCGCGACCAGTACGGCGACCCTGTCGCTGCGGCTGCCGATCCAGCCGACGGTCGTCGAAGTGGCCGTTTACGGCGAGCACGGCTACCGCACCTTGGGCCGCAAGCCGGGCTCGGCGGGCGAGTCGTATACCGCGCTCCTGGACGATTTCGCCGCGATGGCCGCGAGCGGGACGGCCTCGCACCCGTGTGACGTGCGTCGCGGACTGCACCTGCAGAAGCTGCTCGAGCACGCGCGGGAGCTCGCCGGACACGGCAAGTAGTACACAGGTCACCCACAAGGCTTTTCCTTACGCGATAAGGCCTTCTTCCGAAGAGTTCGCGGTCATCCACAGGTTTGTCCACAGGTTCCTTTGTGGACGGTCACCAGCATGGGAAAACCTTTTCCGCCACCGGGAAAGATCACCTCTTAGTGCGTTCGCTCCGCCGTGCCGAGTCGATCTTGTGATGCGAAGGTGATCTTGGGCGCTCCGGAAAGGAAGGCCATGGGTGAGCTGCTCCGCGCTTTCGGCGGGATGATCCCGTTGACGATCATCGCGATTCCGTACGCATTGCTCGGGTGGCCGCTCCTCGCGGCTCATCGACGGCGAAGACGTGCCGACCCCTTCTCCGCGTCGGCGACGGCCGCTGTCGACATGACGCTCGCCCTGGCCTGTTTCCTGGTGTTGTGCCTGGTCACGATGCCGGTGTCCGGCGCGCAGGGCAGCAGGCTGAACCTCGAACCCGGCACCGACCTGCGGCTGGCCCTGTCCGACAGCGCCAATCTCTGGCAGGCGCTGGGCAATGTCCTCATGCTGAGCCCACTCGGCGCCCTGCTCCCGGTGCGGTCCCGCCGCCTGCGGTCGCTGGGCCGGATCGCGCTGGGCGCGCTGGCCGTCTCGGTGCTGGTGGAAGGCACGCAATATCTGATCCAGGCGGGCAGGGTGACCTCGGCCGACGACATCCTGCTGAACACACTGGGCGCCGTGGCGGGCGCCGCGCTGAGCAAACGTCTGTGGCACCGCCTGGACGTCCGGCCGCCGGTGCGGATCCCGGTCCAGGTCCGGCGGGTGTGCGACGCCCCCGTCCGGCTACGGGTGCCGAGATCGGTATGGGACGAGCGGTATTCGAGCATCGCGCATCCGCAGCGGAGGTAAATCGGTTGACCGTCGTGCGAGAGTGATCGCGAAAGCCTGCGTACCAAGAAAGAGGGATGCCTCATGCCTGACGCCTTCGGTGGCGTCGGCACGAGCTAGCCGGCGCATACGCCAGCTCCACCACGCACGCGGATCCTCCCGTGCGTCTCCTTCTTCTGCCCGAAAGGCTTTCCACCAGTGCTTTCCGAGACGATTCGTGCTTTGCAGTCCTACATCCGCCTCACCGCGGCGAAGTTCCGGGAGACCGAGCGGATCGGGCCGTTCCTGGCCACGTACTACCTCGAGGCCGACAGCCCCTTCCTCAACTACGCGATCCCCGATGACGACGCCGTTCCCACCGAGGACGACGTCGCCGCCCTCACCGAGGCGTTCCGCGAGCGCGGGCTCGTGCCGCGTCTGGAGTTCCTCACCGAAGCGGTTCCGGCCGCCGAGGCCGTGCTCGTCGAGTGCGGCTACACGCTGGAGCGGCGGGTTCCGCTGATGATCTGCTCCCCGGGGCAGGTCGTCGCACAACCGGAACCGGCCGGGATCAGCCTGATCACCCCGAAGACCGACGGCGAACTCCGGCAGATGATCCGGGCGCAGAACGTGGCGTTCGAGGAGGACGATCCCGATCGGCACCTCGACCCCTCACCGGATCAGCTGAGCGGCGAGACCCTCTCGGTGACGGCCGTGGCCGAGACCGGCGAGGTCGTCGGGGGCGGGGTCGCGACCCCGATCCTCGACGGCGCGACCGAGATCGCCGGGATCGGGGTGATCGAGGAGTACCGGAGCCGCGGGATCGCCGCGGCGATGACGGAGTACCTGACACGTGAAGCCCACGCTCGCGGTGGCCGGTCGGTGTTCTTGACGCCGGGCGCCGGGCAGGCGGAACGCGTCTACGGCCGGGTCGGCTTCAAGACCGCCGCCGAATGTGTGCACCTGTCAATCGTCTGAGTAGCCGCCGCGGCGTGATTTCTTGACCTCGCCGCGGCGCTTCTTCGACGCCAGGCGGCGTTCCTTCGAACCTCGCGAAGGTTTGGTGGGACGCCGCTTGGCTGCCGGGGGCGCCGACGCGTCCAGCAGCAGCGTCACCAGCCGCGCCCGCGCGGCTTCCCGGTTCATCAGCTGGGAGCGGTGTTCGGACGCGGTGATCGTGACGACCCCGTCGACCAGCCGCGACGAAAGCCGGTCCAGCATCCGCGCCCGGAGATGCTCCGGGACGGACGCCGAACCGGCCACGTCGAAGGACAGTTCGACCCGCGAGTCCGTGGTGTTCACGCCCTGCCCACCCGGACCCGACGACCGGGAGAACCGTTCGCTCAATTCGGCACCCGGGATCACGAACCGGGTGCCGACCACCACGTCATCAGCCACGGACCCAGTGTTCCACCAGGGCCAAGAGAATATTCAGAAGCGCGGGTGGTCACCGGAGAGCACGGCACGCGGGCCGTCCGGGTCTTCCGCGGGCTGCACGTCGCCGAGGATCCACGCCGGCACGTGCCGCGCGGTCAGCATCGCCAGCGCACGGTCGACGTCGTCGGCGCCGACGATCGCGACCATGCCGACGCCCATGTTGAACGTCTTCTCCAGCTCGGCACGCTCGACCTTGCCGCGGTGGCCGATCAGCGCGAACACCGGCGCCGGGGTCCAGGTGCCGCGTTCGAGCCGCGCGACCAGGCCGCGCGGCATGACTCGGGCGAGGTTCTGCTCCAGGCCGCCGCCGGTGATGTGCGCGAACGTGCGGACGTCGGCCTCGGACGCCAGCGCGAGGCAGTCCTTCGCGTAGATCCTGGTCGGCTCCAGCATCTCCTCGCCCAGCGAGCGGCCGAACTCCTCGACGTGCCCGTCGAGCGGCATGCGCGCGATGTCCAGCAGCACGTGCCGGGCGAGCGAGTAGCCGTTGGAGTGCAGGCCGGACGAGCCGAGCGCCAGGACGACGTCACCGGGGCGGACCCGCTCCGGGCCGAGCACGTTCGACGCCTCGACGACGCCGATGCCGGTGCCCGAAAGGTCGTAGTCGTGCTCGCCCATCAGGCCGGGGTGCTCCGCGGTCTCGCCGCCGAGCAGCGCGCAACCCGCCTGGACACAGCCCTCGGCGATGCCGCCGACCAGTGCCGCGATCTTCTCCGGGACAACCTTGCCGACGGCGATGTAGTCCTGCATGAACAGCGGCTCGGCGCCCGTGACGACCAGATCGTCGACGACCATCGCGACCAGGTCGATGCCGACCGTGTCGTGCTTGTCGAGTGCCTGCGCGACGGCGATCTTGGTGCCGACCCCGTCGGTCGACGAGGCCAGCACCGGCTCTTTCCACTTGTCCAGCTTCAGGGAGAACAACCCGGCGAAACCGCCGACCCCACCCATCACCTCGGGCCTCGTGGCCCTCTCGGCGTGCGGTTTGAGCAGCTCGACGGCTTTGTCACCGGCGTCGATGCTGACGCCGGCGGCGGCGTACGTGGCGCTCGTGGACTCGCTCACGGAAGCGGACTCCAACTCTGGAAGAGAGGTCTAGGGACGCCGGATGGCGTCCTCAGCACCGTACCCGGCAGGGCTGACGGGCTTCGCCGCGCCATTGACCGAGTCCAGGCTCTCCAGCAGGTGCTTCCCGATCAGCGCGTCTTCGGGCAGCGCGATCGGGTACTCGCCGGAGAAGCACGCGGTGCACAACCGCGACTTCGGCTGCTCCGAAGCCGCGACCAGCCCGTCCAGGGAGATGTAGCCCAAGGTGTCCGCGCCGATGGAGCGGCGGATGCCGTCGAGGTCGACGCCGTTGGCCACCAGTTCGGCACGGGAGGCGAAGTCGATCCCGTAGAAACACGGCCAGCGGACGGGCGGCGACGCGATCCGGACGTGCACCTCGAGCGCGCCCGCCTCCCGCAGCATGCGGACCAGGGCGCGCTGGGTGTTGCCGCGGACGATGGAGTCGTCGACGACGACGAGCCGTTTGCCGCGGATGACGTCGCGCAGCGGGTTCAGCTTGAGGCGGATGCCCAGCTGGCGGATGGTCTGCGACGGCTGGATGAAGGTACGGCCGACGTAGGCGTTCTTCACCAGGCCTGTGCCGTAGGGAATGCCGGAGCCCTGCGCGTAGCCGATGGCGGCCGGGGTGCCGGATTCGGGCACCGGCATGACCAGGTCGGCGTCGGCCGGGTGCTCGGCGGCGAGTTTGCGGCCGATCTCGACGCGGGTGGCGTGCACGCTGCGGCCGGCGATCGAGGTGTCGGGGCGGGCGAGGTACACGTACTCGAAGACGCAGCCCTTGGGCTCCGGGTTCGCGAACCGCGAGGACCGCAGGCCTTCGGCGTCGATCGCGATGAGCTCACCGGGCTCGACCTCGCGGACGAACGACGCGCCGCAGATGTCCAGCGCGGCCGTCTCGCTCGCGACGACCCAGCCGCGTTCGAGCCTGCCGAGCACCAGGGGGTGCACACCGTGCGGGTCGCGCGCGGCGTACAAGGTGGACTCGTCGGCGAAGACCAGGCAGAAGGCGCCCTTGAGGGTGGGCAGCAGTTCCAGCGCGGCGGCTTCGATGCCCTTGTCGGCGGCGTTGGCCGCGAGCAGCCCGCACACCAGGTCGGAGTCGCTGGACGAACCGGTCAGGCCCGCGTGCGGTTTGAGCCCGGCTTCGACCGTGCGATCCCGCAGCTCGGCGGTGTTGACGAGGTTTCCGTTGTGCGCGAAGGACAACCCGCTGCCGGTGGCGGTGGTACGGAAGATCGGCTGCGCGTTCTCCCAGATGGTCGCGCCGGTGGTCGAGTAGCGGCAGTGGCCGACGGCGATATGTCCTTGCAGTGACTGCAGGACCTGCTCGTCGAACACCTGGCTGACCAGGCCGAGATCCTTGAAGACGACGATCTGCGAACCGTCGGAGACCGAGATGCCGGCCGCTTCCTGGCCGCGGTGCTGAAGTGCGTAGAGCCCGTAGTAGGTCAGCTTCGCGACCTCTTCTCCGGGCGCCCAGACACCGAAGACGCCGCATTCCTCGCGGGGTTCCGGATCGGGCTGGTCGGTCACGGGCTGTCCGGCGACGGACGGGTCGGAAACCACCGAGGTGCTCCCAGGGAGAAAGAGGGCAGGCCGCCACCAGTGTAAACGGTGAGCAGGAGATCAACGCGCCGCACGAAGTGGCACTGGACACGCTTCGCGCGATGACCGTGAGTGAACCCGCAGCGGCGATCGACGTCGGCAGGGGCGGGCCGGCCTTCCAAGCCGCGATGGCGGACAGGGCGCCCCTGCTACCTCGATAGGGGGTCTTCGACCGGAGCGGGTTCCTTATGACCGTGAGTGACGGGCGGGTGTCAAGGCCCGGCACTCACGACCCCCGACCAGCCGGCCGCTCCCCCTCGACAGAGGCGGTCGACTGTGCTTAGGAGTGGTCGCGAGTGGCGATTCGGGTTCTCACCCGAATCGCCACTCACGACCACCGGGAGCGAAACGGATCAGCTTGCGGCGAGCCACTTGGACGTGCCGCCACGGCCGGGAACCCAGCAGCCCTTGGCCGCGGTCTCCGGGACGTACAGCGAGCCGGGGGTCCGCTCGTCCGGAAGCGCGAGCAGTGCCGTCAGCACCGTCGCCGCGTCGCCGGCGAACCGCCACAGCCAGACCTCGGGCTCGAGGATGTCCTCCTCGGTCCCGGGCATGCGGGTGGCGACGACGTCGTCCTCGGCGTTGAGCCGGACCACGTCGACCACGTTGTCGTGGACTCGCACGCCGACCACGGCGAGGACCTCGCCGTTCGCGTCGCACGGGTGCACGAACTGGTACCCGCGGTGGATCAGTTCCTGCAGGCCGCTTTCGATATCGGTGATCTCCGCGGTGATGGTGTCACCCGAGGACGTCATCGAATTCGCCGTCCTTGGCACCCGCGAGGAACGCGGCCATCTCGGCCTGGGTGTAGATCAGGGCCGGCCCGGCCGGAAAGCGCGAGTTGCGCATCGCGATCTCGCCGGAAGCGAGCGGCGCCATCTCGACACAGTTGCCGATCGCGTTGCTGTAGCTGGCTTTGCGCCATTGGGCGCCGGTCAGACGATCGGCCGGGATGCCGTTGTCGAACTGTTCAGCCATGGTCCCCACCTTCCCCGACAGAAGACTTCGGGCAATGCATCTGCATGTGCATTTGCCTGTGATCCCAAAGTTAGCACGTGTGGCTGCAGCGGTAAATGCACGTGCAGAAGTTTTTGCAGAATTCGCGGAGGGTGGTGTCTTAAGTCCTCAGCCGTCCCACTAAAGAGTTACGAGCGCAGCCCCTGTTGGGTGAACAACTACCACTTGTGGCCACTTTTTCGAGGACACGCAAGGAAACCTCGGCCGTTCCCGGATACGGCAGGCAGCCCCACAACGGTGAGCGGCTCAGATTTCGGCGCGGCGCTTCATCAGCATCTGGCGGCTGCGGTCCGGCGTCTCCGCGTCGACCGCGAGCATGTCCAGCGCCCGGCTGTACCGCTCGATCTCGTCGCGCTTGTCGATGTAGTGCGCGCCGGTCAGGTACTCGGTGTAGGCGATGTTCGGCAATTCCTCTTCCGCGAACCTGAGCAGCGAGAACGCGCTGTCCGCGGAGTAGCCGCTCCGGTCGTACGGGAGGACCTGCACCGAGATGTTCGGCTGCTGGATCATCTCCAGCAGGTGGTCGATCTGGCCCTTCAGCACCTCGCGGTCGCCGATCGGCCGGTAGAGCACCGACTCGTCGAGCACCAGCCACAACCGCGGCGCGTCCGGCCGCGACAGCATCTTCTGCCGCCGCATCCGCAGCGCGACCCGGCGGTCGACCTGCTCGTTGACCATGTCCTTGCGGCCGTGGCTCATGATCGCCCGCGCGTAGTCCTCGGTCTGCAGCAGACCCGTGACGTACAGCGGCTCCCACACCTGGATCCGGGCCGCGGCCTCTTCGAGCCCGACGAGGTCGTTGAACCAGCTCGGCATCAGGTCGCCATAGCGGCGCCACCAACCCGGCTCGTTCGACTCCTTGACCATGTCGAGGAACTGCTGCCGCTCGCCGGGATCGGTCATCCCGTACATGGTCAGCAGATCGGCGACGTCGCGTTCCTTGAAGCCGACGCGGCCGAGCTCGAGCCTGCTGATCTTCGACTCGGATCCCCGGATGCTGTAGCCGGCCTCCTGGCGTGTGATGCCCGCGTCCTCACGCATCCGGCGGAGCTGAGAGCCGAGGATCATCCGTCGCGCGGTGGGACCCAGGGACTGCTCACCGCCAGGCGGGGTGACCGCGTTCATCGACCGGGGACCTTTCGCACGACGACACTCACAGGGGAACAAGCCGATTACTGAAAGTACACGTTTGGGCCTCGACACGACAGGGATGGCTCGGTTTACCGGTCGCGTACGTGGTTCTACTCTACGTAGAGCCCGAGACTTCCGACACAGTTTTGTGAGGTTCAAGATGCCCGACGCCCCGACCCGGACGGAACGAGTGCCCGTGGGTGTCGACCCGACCCGGGCCAGCATCGCCCGGGTGTACGACGCCTTCCTGCTCGGCAAGGACAACTACGAGATCGACCGGGAGGTGCTGCGCAAGGTCCAGCAGGCCGCCCCCGAAGCGCAGGACCTGGCGACCGAGAACCGCGGCTTCCTGATCCGCGCGTGCCGGTTCCTCGCCAGCCAGACGGGCATCACCCAGTTCCTCGACCTCGGATCCGGCCTGCCCACGGCCGAGAACACGCACCAGGTCGTGCAGCGGATCAACCCGGAGATCAAGGTCGTCTACGTCGACAACGACCCGGTCGTACTCGCCCACGGGCGCGCGCTGCTCGAAGAGAACGAGAACACCCACTTCGTCTCGGACGACATCTTCGAGGCGGAGCGGATCATCGAGAACCCGGACATCCGGCGGCACATCGACTTCACGCAGCCGATCGCGTTGCTGCAGCTCGGGACCCTGCACCACTACAACGGGCCGCACGACGAGCCCGCCAAGATCATGAAGAAGTACATCGACGCGCTGCCGTCGGGTTCGTACGTGGCGATCTCGCACTTCTCCGACCCGGAGGACGAGCTGTCCGAGGTCGCCCGCAAGATGGAGGAGTTCTTCATCCACAGCCCGATGGGCTCGGGCACCTTCCGCACCAAGGCCGAGATCGAGGAGCTGTTCCACGACCTCGAGATGGTCGAGCCCGGCGTCCGGCTGTGCGCCGACTGGTGGCCGGACGGCCCCCGGATCAAGGAGCTGAACGTGGCCCAGCGGACGATCTCGGGTGGCATCGGCCGCAAGGCTTAAAGACCGCCCTTCCGTCGTGCAATGAAAGGTCCTTTCCTTGCAAATTTCGCAAGGAAAGGACCTTTCATTGCACGACGGGGCGGGTTCAGAGGCGGACCAAGGGCAGCCAGCGGGCCAGGTCGGCCCTGCTCCCGGAGGCGGTGACCCGCCCCGACTCGACGGCCTCGGCCCAGCCGAGCAGCCCGGCCGCCAGTTCCAGCCACGTGCGCGGATCCGTTTCGACGACGTTCGGCGGCGTCCCGCGGGTATGGCGCAATCCTTCGACACACTGCACAGCCGCGAACGGCGGCACCCGCACTTCGACACTCTTCCCCGGAGCGTCCCCGGCCAGCGTCCGCAGGCTCAGCCGCACCGCCGCGGCCAGCTCGGGACGGGCCGGTTCCGGACCGGATCCGCTCAACCAGGGGGAAATCGCCGCGATCGCGGCTCGTAACTCAGCGGGGTCGACCGAACGCGAAGAGGCCATGGGAGAACAGTAGAGTGAGCGCGAACAAACCTTCAGGCACCCGGAACGTGGGGATGGCGATGGCGCAGCGGGACGAGGCGGATCGGTTGGCGTCCAGCCCGGCGGGCAAGCGGAAACGGGCCAAGCCGAAGATCACCGAAGAGATGCGCGCCAACGCCAGGGCCAACCCCAACAGCTGGCTTTATGTCATCGACGAGGCCTTCGACCCCGACGGCCCGGTGCCGTCCTGGGCGGTCGTCGGCGCGTACCCGGTGAACGGCGGGGGCGAGATCGTCGAGGACTTCCACCCCAACGATCGCTACCGTCCCTCGCCCAAGGCGCTCGGTTTCCCCGAACCGCGCAACGAACTCGAGCAGCTGCTCCAGCTGGTGCGCACGAACCACCGTCCGGCCGCCGACCTGCCGCGGGTCATCCTCGACTCGACGCTGTTCGTCTACGCCCTTTCGCCGGTGCAGCGCACGGTGATCGGCTTCCACAACACCGACGGCAAGGTGCTGGTTCCCGCGTACACGGCGAAGTCGCTGGTGCCGCGCGAATGGCCGCACGCCAGGGCGGTACTGGGCCGGGACATGGTCCCGCTGCTCGCCGGGCACCCCGTGACGATCAATCCCCACGACCGGCTCACCGCGATCATCCCCTCGGAGCACCTCGACAAAGCCCTTTCGGACGAGCGTCGTTAGGGACGATTAACCCACTCGGCCCAATTTATTCAGGCCGAACGCCACTCTTTCGAGTGATGTTCGAGTCGCTGATTCCCTTTCCGCGGGGGATCGTGACGACGTGATGAGTCGCAGAGTGTGTTCAAAAGGCTGGGGGGCCGTCCTCGCGGCGGGGGTTTTGCTGCTCGCGCAGACCCCCGCCGTCGCACGGGAAAGCGGGCCTCGTTACGACGGGGCCGAGGAGCACTACGCCGGTTCACAGATCGCGCTGCACGAAGGCGTCAACGTGTCGGTGGGGCCGCTGTACGGCGGCGAAGCGCAGACGCTCGGCCACGACGTCAGTGGTCATCAGGGCGAGGTCGACTGGCCCGCCGCCGCCCGGACCGGCGCGAAGTTCGTCTACGTGAAGGCGACCGAGGGCACCGGCTTCGTCAATCCCCGGTTCGCCCAGCAGTACAACGGTTCCTACGGCGTCGGCCTGATCCGCGGCGCGTATCACTTCGCTCGCCCCGACATCTCGGACGGCGCCGCGCAGGCGCACTACTTCGTCGACCACGGCGGCGGCTGGTCCAAGGACGGCAAGACGCTGCCGGGCGCGCTGGACGTCGAGTACAACCCGTACGGCGAAACCTGTTACGGCAAGACGCCGGCGCAGATGGTCGCGTGGATGGCGTCGTTCGCCGAGACCTACCTGTGGCGGACCGGGCGGCATCCGGCGATCTACACGTCGACGAGCTGGTGGAAGCGCTGCACCGGGAACAGCACCGTGTTCTGGCAGAACCCGCTGTGGATCGCGCGCTACAACACGGAGATCGGCGAGCTGCCCGCGAGCTGGAAGACCCACACCATCTGGCAGTTCTCGAACAAGGGCAGCCTGCCCGGCGACCAGAACTGGTTCAACGGCACGGTCGATCGCGTGCGCGCGCTTTCGCTCGGCTGAACACTCACCCGAGTGGGCGTTACAAGATCACATAACCAGGACTACTTGGAAATGAAAATCACCCACGTGTAGTACCAATTTCACGGAAGTTAGTGACAAACCCGGCACTCGTCGTCAACAATCGTGCCCGGACGGCTACCACCTGCAAGGTCGCCGTCCTCAGCGAGGGTTATCCGTGAAGGGATTGTCGTAATGCGCACTTCCCGAAGAATCGCCATCGCCGTCGGCTCCGCGCTGCTCCTGCTCAGCAGCACGGTCCAGGCGTCGGCCGCCCCGTCCCCCGAGATCATGTCGATCGAACAGGATCTTCAGCAGAACGACCACACGATCGGATCGCAGATCCGGCGGGTGGAAGGCGACACCTCCACCCCGGACTCCAAGGCCAAGGCCGCCCAGCCGCAGCCCGAGGCCGGCGTGCTCGCGACGGTCGCGGGGATGGACGTGGCCAGCTATCAGGGCAACGTCGACTGGAACTACTGGTGGAACCAGGGCAAGCGCTTCGTGTGGACGAAGGCCACCGAAGGCACGAGCTACAAGAACCCGTACTTCGCCCAGCAGTACAACGGTTCCTACAACAAGGGCTTCATCCGCGGCGCGTACCACTTCGCCCTGCCGAACGTCTCGAGCGGCGCGGCGCAGGCCGACTTCTTCGTCAACAACGGCGGCGGCTGGTCCAAGGACGGCAAGACCCTGCCGGGCGCGCTGGACATGGAGTACAACCCGTACGGCGCCACCTGCTACGGCCTGAGCCAGTCCGCGATGGGGGCGTGGATCCGGGCGTTCCACGACCGCTACAAGGCACGCACCGGCCGCTGGCCCGTCATCTACACCTCGACGAGCTGGTGGAGCACCTGTGTCGGCACGTCGCAGAACTTCGGTGGCACGGTCCCGCTGTGGATCGCGCGGTACGCGTCCACCGTGGGTGCGCTGCCCTACGGCTGGGGCTACTACACCGTGTGGCAGTACACCTCCAGCCCGCTCGACCAGAACACCTTCAACGGCGCTTATGACCGTTTGCAGGCACTGGCCAACGGCTGAGCTGCGCATTCCGTGAACAAGCGGCTCCCGGCCTCGGCCGGGAGCCGCTTTCGCGCGCCGCTTTCAACGCACGGTACCTTCCGAGCAGAATGCCCTGAAATCCCTGGCACGGGCGGATCCGGAACCAGCGCTGACCGCCGGTCGTCTGATCAGAAGCCTCAGGCCCCAGTACGGAAGGCGAGACCGATGACCTACCCACCCCAGCCAGGCCAGCCCTATGGCCAGGACCCCCAGGGACAGCAGCCGCACCAGGGTGGCTGGGACCAGACCCAGCAGTACGGTCAGCCGCAGCAGTACGGACAGCAGCAGGGCTGGGACCAGACGCAGCAGTACCAGCAGCAGCCGCAGCAGGGCTGGGACCAGACTCAGCAGTACCCGCAGCAGCCCCAGCAGGGCTGGGACCCGAACAACCAGGGCTACCAGCAGGGCTTCGGCGGCCCGCCCGCGCCGCCGTCGAAGAGCAAGACCGGTCTGATCATCGGGATCGTGATCGGGCTGGTCGTGCTGATCGCGTTCGGTGTCACCGGGTTCGTCGCGCCGGGCTTCCTGCTCAGCAAGGACGATGGCGACGGTGCCACCGCCGCGCCGCCGCCCGCGTCGTCGTCCGAGCAGGCGCCGACCTCGGCGCCGAAGAGCAGCCCGAAGTCGAGCGCGCCCAAGAGCAGCCCGAAGAGCACCGAAAGCGGTGGCACGGGCTCCGAAGGCAACCCGAAGGGCATCCAGAACCTGAAGGACTTCCTGGCCAAGGTGAGCGCCGGCGACAAGGCCGGCGCGCTGGCGCTGGTGTGCGCGGACATGAAGGCGACCATGGGCGACTCGATCGACATCATGGCCCCGGCGCCGTCGCAGCTGGAGGTCACCTCGACGGCCGGCATCGGCGACGGGTTCATCACCGGTGACATCGAGGGCACGGTCAAGGGCAAGAAGGTGAGCGGGTCGGGGATCTCCTCGGACGACAACCCGGACAAGTCCTTCTGCGTCCGCAACTTCTTCGTATTCTGAGCGGATGAAGCGGTTTCTCCGCTCCCCATTGCTCTGGACCTTCGTCGTCTCGCTCGTACTGCTGCTCGCGGTCGGCGGCTGGTTGCTGACGGATCCGGCGACCAGCCGCAGCGAGGCGCTGAAGACCGGCGGCATCGCCGGGGGCGCCATCGTCGCGTTGTACGCGTTGTGGCTCAACGACCGGCGGCGCCGGGTCGAGGAGCGACGGCAGGAGGTCGAGCGGCAGCGGCAGGAACTCGAGCTGCGGCGGGCCGACCAGGACCGGGACCGGATCTCGGACGAACGGTTCGCGAAGGCCGTGGAACTGCTCGGCCACGAGGCCGACCAGGTGCGGGTCGGGGCGCTGCACGCGCTGGCGGGGCTGGCTCGCGGCCGTGAGATCTACAAGCAGACCGTGCTGGACATCCTGTGCTCGTACCTGCGGCGGCCGTTCGAACATCCGCGGTACAAGGACACGGCGAAACGGGACGGGAACACCGCGCCGGAAGCGGGCACCGCGGAGCAGGAGCAGGAACTCCAGGTCCGGCAGACCGCGCAACGGCTGATCGGGGAACTGCTCCCGGCCGCGGATTCCGAGGGGAACGCGTACGACCTCGACCTGACCGGCGCGGTACTGGAGTACTTCGATCTCTCGGAGCGGAAGATCGGCAAGCTGCTGCTCCGCTACGCGGGTTTGTACAGCAGCACCAACCTGTCCGGCTGTGTTTTCCGCGGACCGGTCTACCTGACCGGCGCGGGCACCGAAAAGGAGAAGCGCATCGGCTTCTTCCGGTGCAGTGACGCCAAGTTCGAACAGCGGGCGTGGTTCAGCGGGGTCCGGTTCTCCGAGGACGTCGAGTTCCGCGACACCGTGTTCGCGGGCGAGACCTCCTTCAAGGACAGCGTTTTCGCGAAGGACGCCGTCTTCGCCGACGCGGAGTTCAAGGGGACGCTCGATCTGCGTCGCGCCCGGTTCGAGGGCTTCGGGGACCTGAGTTTCCGTAAGCCGCCCGGCACGGTGTCGCTGTACAACACGTCGGTGGAGCCGGCGAGGGATCACGAACTCCCCGCGGGCTGGGCCGTCGAGACCCTGCCGGACGGCCGCGCCCGGCTCACGGTGAAGGACTGATGAGGCGCCTGCTCTCCTCGCCGCTGCTCTGGACGTTGCTGTCCTCGGTCGTGGTGCTCGTCGGGGTCACCGCCTGGCTGCTCACGGATCGCGCGACCAGCCGCGGCGACGCGCTCAAGACCGGCGCGCTGGCGGGCGGGGCGATCGCCGCGCTCTACGGGCTCTGGCTCAACGACCGGCGACGGCGTACCGAAGAGGACCGGCACGAGATCGAGCGCAGCCGGATCTCCGACGAACGCTTCGCCAAGTCGATCGAGCTGCTGGGCAACGAAGCCGATCAGGTCCGGATCGGGGCGATGCATTCGCTCGCCGGGCTCGCCAGGACACGTCCGGAGTACCGGCAGACGGTGCTGGACGTGTTGTGCGCGTACCTGCGGCGGCCGTTCGAGCATCCGAGTTTCGATCCGGGGCTCGACTGGGACGACAAGGAAAAGCGGGCGGCGGCGGAACGGGAACGGCTGGTCCGGCGTGCGGCCGAGCGGTTGATCCGCGACATCCTTCCCCACGCCGGGACCACCGGGGCGACGCTTTCGCTCAACCTGAGCGACGCCCGGCTCGACAAGCTGGGGCTGCTCGGCAGGCGGGTCGGCTGGTTCGGCGCGGATCGGTGCGAGGTGCTGTCCTATCTCGACCTCACCGACGCTCAGCTTTCCGGGAAGTTCCTGCTCGAGAACGCGACCATCCACGGCGCGTTCGAGCTCACGAGGGCGAGGTTCGAACGGAAGGTGTCGCTGGACAACACGGTCGTCGCGAGACCTGTCGACTTCAGTGTGGCGACCTTCGAAGAACCGCCTTCGCTGGAGGGCGCGAAGTTCCCGGCCGGCTCGGTTCTTCCCGAAGAAGGCTGAAGGGCGCCTTCCCCGCATCACATGCGGTGAAGGCGCCCTTCGCTGCGTCCTATGCGGGGAAAGTCCCCTTCAGCTCAGTCGAACAGGGCCGGGAGCGTCTTCTCCCAGGTCTCCCGGAGCTCGTCCAGCGTGAACTCCGTGATGTCCTGGAGTTCGAGCGAGCCCGACTCCGGGTCCACCACACCGGTCTTGCGCCACGGCAGGCCACGCGCGGTCAGCATCTCGGTGAACCGCAGTTCCTCGGTGCGCGGCACGGCGACCAGCACCCGGCCCGCGGACTCGGAGAACAGCTGCACGAACGGGTCCTGCTCCGCGTCGAGGAAGACGCGGGCACCGCACTGTCCGATGAGGACGGTCTCGACGAGCGTCTGGATCAGGCCACCGTCGGAGATGTCGTGCGCGGCGGAGATCATGCCGTCGCGGGAACCGGCGATGAGGATGTCGGCGAGCAGCTTCTCGCGCGCCAGATCCACGCGCGGCGGACGGCCGCCGAGGTGGCCGTGCAGTTCGCGCGCCCAGGCGGAACCGTCCAGCTCGTCGTGGGTCTCGCCCAGCAGCAGCAGGGTTTCCCCGGCCTCGGCGCCGATTCCGGTGGGGATGCGGCGGGTGACGTCGTCGAGCACGCCGAGCACGCCGACCACCGGCGTCGGCAGGATGGCCGTGTCACCGGTCTGGTTGAAGAAGCTGACGTTGCCGCCGGTGACCGGGATGCCGAGCTCGACACAGCCGTCGGCGAGACCGTGCACGGCCTGCTCGAACTGCCACATCACGCCAGGGTCGGTCGGCGCGCCGAAGTTCAGGCAGTCCGACACCGCGACCGGCTTCGCGCCACTGGTGGCGACGTTGCGGTACGCCTCGGCCAGCGCGAGCTTCGCGCCCTCGTACGGGTCGAGGTAGACGAACTTGCTGTTGCAGTCGGTCGAGACGGCGACACCGCGGCCGGTGGACTCGTCGATCCGGATGACACCCGAGTCCGACGGCTGCGCGAGCACGGTGTTGCCGCGCACGTAGCGGTCGTACTGGGAGGTCACCCATTCCTTCGACGCCTGGTTCGGCGACGAGATCAGCTTGAGGATGTCGGCCCGCAGTTCGTCCGAAGTGGACGGACGCGGCAGCTTCGCCGAGGTGTCGGCCCGCAGAGCGTCCTGTGTGGACGGACGCTGGATCGGGCGGTCGTACACCGGGCCCTGGTGCGCCACGGTGTGCGCCGGCACGTCGACGACGACCTCGTCGTTCCAGGTGATGACCAGGTGCTCGCCGTCGGTGACCTCGCCGATGTCGGTGGCGATGACGTCCCACTTCTCGCAGACCTTCATGAAGGCCTCGACGTTCTCCGGCGAGACGACCGCGCACATCCGCTCCTGCGACTCGCTGGAGAGCACCTCCGCCGGGGTCATCCCGGTGGCGCGCAACGGAACCCGATCGAGGTAGATGTGCATACCGCCGTCACCGGCGGCGGCCAGCTCCGACGTCGCGCAGGAAAGCCCGGCACCGCCGAGGTCCTGGATGCCGACGACGAGCTTCTGGGCGAACAGTTCGAGGCAGCACTCGATGAGCACCTTCTCGGTGAAGGGGTCGCCGACCTGGACGCTGGGGAGCTTCTTGCGGCCACCCGAGCTTTCGTCACCCGAGAAGGTGTCGCTCGCGAGAACGGACACGCCGCCGATACCGTCGAGGCCGGTGCGCGCGCCGAACAGGATGATCTTGTTGCCCTTGCCCGAGGCGAACGCCAGGTGCAGGTCCTCGACGCGCATCGCGCCGACGCACAGGGCGTTGACCAGCGGGTTACCGGAGTAGCTCGGGTCGAACACCAGCTCGCCGCCGATGTTCGGCAGGCCGAGGCAGTTGCCGTAACCGCCGACGCCGGCGACCACGCCGGGCAGCACGCGCCGGGTGTCGGGGGCGTCCGCCGGGCCGAAGCGCAGCGCGTCCGCCACCGCGAGCGGGCGCGCGCCCATCGCCATGATGTCGCGCACGATGCCGCCGACGCCGGTCGCGGCACCCTGGTACGGCTCCACGTAGGACGGGTGGTTGTGGCTCTCGACCTTGAAGGTGACCGCCCAGCCCTCGCCGATGTCGACGACGCCCGCGTTCTCGCCGATGCCGGCGAGCATCTTCTCCTTCATTTCGGGAGTGGCGGTCTCGCCGAAGTAGCGCAGGTGCTTCTTCGAGGACTTGTACGAGCAGTGCTCGCTCCACATCACCGAATACATCGCCAGTTCGGCGTCGGTCGGACGGCGGCCGAGGATCTCCCGGATCCGGGCGTACTCGTCGTCGGCGAGGCCGAGCTCGACGTACGGCTGGGTCAGTTCGGGGGTCGCCTCGGCGCGTTGAGTGGTGTCAACGGTGCTGGTCACGGTGTCCGCATCAGGGTTCGCCACGGCCTTAAGAGTAGGCGAGCGCATGGGGCCGCTCGCGGTCGCCCACGGATAAATCGGTCGCGCCCGCGACGGTGATCCGCTTACCGTCGGCAATCGTGCTTTCCGCCACATATCCGCTTCCGCGACTGCGCCTGCCCGCCAAGCCGACCGCCTGGCGGTACCTGGTCAGGATGATGCTCGCGCGCCCGGGACTGCTCGCCGTCTCGGCGATCAGCGGTGCGCTGTGGTCGCTGCCGATCGCACTGCTGCCGGTCGCGATCGGCCGGGGCATCGACGCGATCGGCCGCGGCGACGGCGATTCCGTCTGGCTGTGGGGGCTCGCGGCCGCCGGGTTCGGGATCGCGCAGACGATCGCGGGCACGGTGCAGCACTTCGCGTCCTACGGTTGCTGGATCCACGGCGCCGGGGTGACGCAGCGCCTCGCCACCGAACACGCGGCGAAGCTGGGCGCGAATCTGCGGGATACGACCACCACGGGTGACGTGGTCGCGATCACCACCAGCGACATCAACCCGATCGGTGATTCGTTCGAGGTGCTCGGACGGGCCTTCGGTTCGCTGATCGCGTTCATCGTGTGCGCGACGGCGCTGCTGTCGACGTCCCCGCTGCTCGGCGTGGTCGCGCTGATCGGTGTCCCGCTGGCGGTGGTCGGCATCGGACCGCTGCTGAAGCCGCTGGAGAAGCGTCAGACGAAGCAGCGCGAGGAGAAGACCGACGTCAACGCGCTCGCCGCGGACATCGTCTCCGGCCTGCGGATCCTTCGCGGTGTCGGCGGCGAGAAGCAGTTCCTCGACCGCTTCCGCCGCTCCAGCCAGCGGGTCCGGGCGGCCGGTGTCCAGGTCGGGCGAAGCGAGGCGTGGCTCGCGGCGGCCGAGGTCGCGCTGCCGGGCCTGGTCACGGTGGTCATCACCTGGCTGGGCGCGCAGCTGGCGATCAACGGCACCATCGGCGTCGGCGAGCTGATCACGTTCTACGGCGTCTCGGTGTTCCTGGTGATCCCGGTGACGACGGCGACCGAGTTCGCGGGCGTGCTGAGCGCCGCGCTGGTTTCGGCGCGGAAGGTGTGCAAACTGCTGACCACCGAGCGCACGCTCGCCGAGCCGGAGCACCCGGTGCCGCTGCCCGAAGGCCCGCTGGACCTGTACGACGAGACGTCCGGGATCAAGGCCGAGGCCGGGAAGCTGACCGTCATCGACGTCGGGGCCGACGCCGAAGCGGTGGCATCGCGGATGGCGCGGTTCACCGATCCGAGTGAACCTGCCCTCGTCGGCGGGGTTCCGGTGGACCAGGTCTCCCTCGACGAGCTGCGGCGGCGGGTCGTGTTCGCGCACAACCAGGACATCTGGTTCTCCGGCGTGCTGCGCGAGCAGGTCACCCCCGCCGAGCCCGGCGACGTCGAGATCACCGAAGCGCTGTACGCGGCGGACGCCGAGGACATCGTGGACGCGCTGCCCAACGGCGTCGACGAGGTGATCGGCGAACGCGGACGTGAGGTCTCCGGTGGCCAGCGGCAGCGGCTGAACCTGGCCCGCGCGCTGGCGACCGACGCCGACGTCCTGCTGCTCGACGAGCCGACCTCGGCCGTCGACGCGCATACCGAAGCCCGCATAACCGAACGCGTCGCGAAGCTGCGGCGCGGCAAGACCACCGTCGTGTTCAGCCAGAGTCCACTGTGGACACATGTGGCCGATGTGGTCGTGAGTACGAAAGTGGTCGCCTGAAGACGGAGTCGCACCGCGCCGGTGTCGGCCGGAGGCCTCACGAATCCGTTGCCGGGCCGCGGGCCCTGTCCACATCGGGGGGTAAGGAAATGACAGCATGAAGAAGCTGCCGCTGGCAGACAAGAAGGACGTTCGACGGTGGATCAAGGAGACCGCGCGGGCCAACAAGCGCGAGTTCTCCGTGATGCTCGGCCTGTTCTGCGTCGCGACCGCGATCGGGCTGGCCGGACCGAGGCTGCTGGGTGCGCTGGTGGACGAGGTCGTCGAGGGTACGACGACCACCACGATCACCTGGCTCGCGGTCGCGTTCGTGGTGGTGCTGGGCGCACAGGCCTGGTTCAAGGGTCTGGCCCGGCTCCGCGCGCGGGTGTTCGGTGAGCGGATCCTGGCGCGCAACCGCGAGGAGTTCGTCGGGAACGCGCTGAACCTGCCGCTGGGGACGGTCGAGGCCGCGGGCACCGGTGACCTGCTCAGCCGGGCGACCACCGACGTCAGCCGCATCGACCACGCGGTGCGGTTCGGCGCGCCGGAGATCCTGATCGCCGCCGTCACGGTGGTGTTCACGGTGGTGGCGATGGTGATCACGTCGCCGTTCCTGGCGCTGGGCCTGCTGGTCGCGCTGCCGCTGCTGGTGCCGGTGAACCTCTGGTACCAGCGGCGGATCCCCGACGTGATGCGGCGGATGCTCGACAAGTGGTCCGAGCTGCAGTCCACCACGCATGAGACGGCGGAGGGCGCGCGGACGGCGGAGGCGCTGAGCCTGACCGGCCGCCGGATCCGGACCGGGCACGACGGCCTCGACGCGTCGATGCTGGGCGAGCGCAAGATCCGGGCGCTGCAGATGCGGTGGATCCCGTCGCTGGAGATCAGCTACGTGCTGCCGGTGCCGGTGATGCTCGGGCTGGGCCTGCTCGCCTACTCGAACGGCTGGGAAGGGCTCGGCACGATCACCGCGATGCTCCTGTACTCGCAGGTCATGACCGGCCCGCTGAACGAGGCGCTGTTCTGGCTCGCGGACATGCAGGTCGCCGGGGCCTCGCTGCGGCGGCTGCTGGGCGTGCGGCCCGCTCCGTCTCCGGCGACGGCCTCGGAGACTCCGCGCGGCCAGGACATCGAGGTCCGCGACGTGCGCTTCGGCTACAACGCGGACCGCGAAGTGCTGCACGGGATCGACCTGCGGGTGCCCGCCGGTGAACGGCTGGCGATCGTCGGCCCGTCCGGTGCCGGCAAGTCGACCCTGGGACGGCTGCTGGCCGGGATGTCGGCGCCGACGTCGGGCTCGGTGCGGATCGGCGGCGCCGAAGTGTCGACGCTGCCGGACGACGTCCTGCGTGGCGAGGTCCTGCTGCTGACGCAGGAGCAGCACGTCTTCGCGGGGACGCTGCGGGACAACCTCACGCTGCCCGCCGGGGACTGGACCGACGACCGGCTGCTGGCCGCGCTGGCCTCGGTCGGCGCCGCGGAGTGGGTGGCGAGCCTGCCGGACGGGCTGGACACGAAGGTCGGGGCCGGGGCGGTCGCCGTCCCGGCGGCGATGGCGCAGCAGCTGGCGCTGGCGCGGGTGGTGCTGGCCGACCCGCACACGCTGGTACTGGACGAGGCGACGTCGCTGCTGGACACGGGTTCGGCGCGGGAGCTGGAGCGGTCTTTGAGCGCGGTGCTCGAAGGGCGCACGGTGATCGCGATCGCGCACCGGCTGCACACCGCGGCCGCGGCGGACCGGGTCGCCGTCATCGAGGGCGGCCGGGTGACCGAGCTGGGTTCGCACGCGGAGCTGCTGGCCGCCGGTGGCCCCTACTCCGCTCTGGTGGCCGCCGCCTCCTGACGCATTTCGTCCTCTGAATGCGGTGAGCGCATTTAGAGGACGAAATGCGTGGGTGGGTCAGGCGGAGACGAGAGCGTCGACCGCGCTGTAGAACATGCCGAGCCCGTCGTCGGAAGGCCCGGTGAGGGCGTCGATGGCGTGCTCCGGGTGCGGCATGAGCCCGACGACGCGGCCGTTCTCGCTGCGGATCCCGGCGATGTCGTTGCGCGAGCCGTTCGGGTTGCCGCCGACGTAGCGGAACACCACGCGGCCCTCGCCCTCGAGCTCGTCGAGGGTGGCCTGCTCGGCGACGAAGCAGCCGTCGATGTTCTTCATCGGGATGAGGATCTCGGCGTCCTTGTCGTACCGGGTGGTCCACGCGGTGTCGTTGTTCTCGACACGCAGCCACTGGTCACGGCAGATGAAGTGCAGGCCCGCGTTGCGGATCATCGCGCCCGGCAGCAGCCCGGCCTCGCACAGGATCTGGAAGCCGTTGCAGATGCCCAGCACCGGCATGCCCTTGTGGGCGGCCTCGATCACCGACGACATCACCGGCGCGAACCGGGCGATGACGCCGGCGCGCAGGTAGTCGCCGTACGAGAAGCCCCCGGGGACGACGACGGCGTCGACACCCTTCAGGTCCTCGTCCGCGTGCCACAGCGGCACGGCTTCGGCTTCGGCGTAGCGGACCGCGCGGGCCGCGTCACCGTCGTCGAGCGTGCCGGGGAACGTGATGACCCCGATGCGGGCGCTCACGCGTCCACCCGCTTGATGGTCCACTGCTCGATGACGGGGTTCGCGAGGAAACCCTCGGCGATCTTTTCGAGCGTCGCGTCGTCGACGGAGTCGTCGACCTCGATCTCGAAGTGCTTGCCCTGACGGATCTCGGCGATCCCGGTGAAGCCGAGACGGCCGGCGGCGCCGAGCGCGGCTTGGCCCTGCGGGTCGAGGATTTCGGGCTTGGGCATGACGTCGACGACGACTCGGGCCACGGCAGGCTGCTCCTTATTCACGCAGGTCGTGGGTACCGCCAGAGCCTACTTCACTACGGTTGCCGCATGACCTACGGGCAGTACACACCGCCGAAGAAGTCGAAGGCCTGGCTCTGGATCACGCTGGCGCTGGTCTTCGTCCTGATCGCGGGCGGTGTCGCGTTCACCGGCTTCGTGACGCCGGGGTTCTTCAAGGCCAAGGCCGACACCACCTCGCGCGCGACGCCGGAGCAGCTGAGCCAGTCCTTCGCGAACGGCGTCGGCGAAGATCGTGTCAGCTCGCTCTGGTGCCCGATCCGCTCGAAGCGGTCCTACACCTTCGAGCAGGTCATGGCCGTCTCCGAAGGCGCACAAATCAGCACGCCCGCGCGCCAGCGTGCGCCGCAGGAGTACTCGGCCGCGCTCACGACCGGCGGCCAGACCGTCGGGATCGCGATGATCCCCGGCGAGGGCGGCTGGTGCGTGCGCGACGCCAAGATCGGCGGCGAGCCCGAGCCCTTGCCGGGCATCGAGACGAAGCCGTCGCCGCGGCCCGACGTCAAGACCGGGGAAGAGGCGGGGAACAAGTTCGTCGACGCGATCAACGCGCGCGACATCCCGGCCGCGTTGTCCGTGCTGTGCGAGAAGGTGCCCGACACGACCCGCGACGGCGTGCAGCAGATCATCCACGGCGAGGCGAGGTACACCGTCGACAACGCCGACGTGCTGACCACCGCGAAGCAGACGATCCTGCACCTCACCGGCGAGGTCGACGGCGTCCGGAAGCCCGGCCGGGTCGAGACCGAGGACGATGCCGAGGGCGGCCCCTGCGTGGCTACTTTTTCACCCGACTCGGACTAAGTCCGCACCGATCCTTCGTCTGGGGGAATGCTCGGAGCCGCCACGCTGGGCCAAGATGAGCCTTTTGGCGGGCGTCAAGCCCGGGCGAGCAGCAGGAGGCACCGTGGACGATCAGGATTCCTTCGACTACGTGATCGTCGGCGCGGGCAGCGCGGGATGCGTACTGGCCAACCGGCTGAGCGAGAATCCGTCAGCGCGGGTGCTCCTGCTCGAAGCGGGTGGCGAGGACGACGCCGACGAGATCCACATCCCCGCCGCGTTCCCCCGCCTGTTCAAGACGAAGTGGGACTGGAACTACGAAACGGTCGAGCAGAAGCACACCGGCAAGACGCTGTACTGGCCGCGAGGGAAGGCACTCGGCGGCTGTTCTTCGATCAACGCGATGATCTACATCCGCGGCAACCGCGCGGACTACGACGGCTGGCGTGACGTGCACGGCGCCGAGGGCTGGGGTTTCGACGACGTCCTGCCGTACTTCAAACGGGCGGAGGGGAACCAGCGGCTCGGCGGGCCACTGCACGGCACCGACGGGCCGCTGAACGTCGAGGACCGTCGCTTCACCCACGAGCTGTCCCATGCCTGGGTGGATTCCGCGGTCGCCTGGGGTCTCAACCGCACCGACGACTTCAACGGCGAGTCACAGGAAGGCGCCGGCGTCTACCAAGTGACGTGCAAGAAGGGCAGCCGCTGGTCGACGGCCGACGCCTACCTGCGGCCGGCCTTGTCGCGCCCGAACCTCACGGTCCGGACGCATGCGCAAGCCACCCGCGTCGTCTTCGAAGGCACCCGCGCCGTCGGTGTGTCCTATTTGGACAAAGGCGCCAAGACGACGGTGCGCGCGTCGACCGAGGTCCTGCTGAGCGGCGGTGCGGTGAACTCGCCGCAACTGCTGATGCTTTCCGGGGTCGGCCCTGCGGAACACCTGCGGGAGCACGGGATCGACGTCGTCGCCGCGCTTCCCGGCGTCGGCGGCAACCTGCACGACCACCCGGCCTGCGGGATCATCTGGTCGACCCGCGGCACCACCGACCTGGTGGACGCGGCGACGCCGGGCGGCCTGCTGCGCTACCAGCTCACCAAACGCGGCCCGCTGACTTCGAACATCGGCGAGGCGGGCGCGTTCTTCCCCGCCGCGGACGGTGTTTCACCGCCGGACATGCAGATCCACGTGGCGCCGACGTTGTTCTACGACAACGGGATGCGTGAGCCGACAGTGTCGGGCTTCACGTCGGCGGCGACCCTCGTGGACGTCGCGAGCCGGGGACGGCTGCGGTTGAAGTCGGGGAATCCGTTGTGGAAGCCCGAAATCGACCCGATGTGCTACGCCGAGTCCGTGGACATGGAGAAGTTGCTCGCCGGGCTGCGCGCCCTGGTGGAGATCGGGAAGTCCGGCCCGCTGGCGCGGTATCTGGACAAGCCGTTCCTGCCGGAGCGGCACGACCTGACCGACGGCGAACTGGCGGACTACGTGCGCGAGAGGACGCAGACGCTGTACCACCCCGTCGGGACCTGCTCGATGGGGACGGGCGAGAACGCCGTGGTCGACCCGTCGCTGAAGGTGCGCGGGGTGGAGGGGCTGCGGGTGGTGGACGCTTCGGTGATGCCCGTGGTGCCTCGCGGGAACACGAACGCGCCAACGATCATGGTGGCGGAGAAGGCCGCGGACCTCATCCGGGGCTCGTGACCGGTCCTTTCACGCCCTCACAAGCGCAATGAAGGGGCCTTTCATAGCAAAATTTGCTATGAAAGGCCCCTTCATTGCACGGGGGTGATGGACAGCTGGCTCAGCGCTTGCCGTGCAGCACCGTAATGAGCTTCGCCACCAGGGCGTCGGTCTTTTCCTTGCGGGAGAACGAGGTCAGCACGATCGGCGCGGTGAACCGCTGCCGCGCGACGGCCTTCGGCCGGGCGAACTCGCGCAGGCCTTCCGGGCCGTGGATCCGGCCGAAGCCCGAGTCGCCGACGCCGCCGAAGGGCAGCGAAGCGATACCGGCGAAGGAAAGCGGTGCGTTGATCGACGTCATGCCGGTGCGCAGCCGACCGGCCAGTTCGAGGCCGCGCGACTTCGAGAACACCGCCGATCCGAGGCCGTACTTCGTGTCGTTGGCCTTCTCGACGGCCTCGTCCATGTCGCGGACCTTGGCGATGGTGACGGTCGGGCCGAACGTCTCCTCCTGGACCGCCAAGGAGTCCTCGGGCACGTCGACGAGCACCGTCGGCTGCACGTAGCGGTCGCCGACCGCGTCGACGCCGCCGACCAGCGCCTTGCCGCCGCGCTCGATGGCGTCCGCGATGTGGCGCTTGATCACCGAAAGCTGCGAAGGCATCGTCACCGGGCCGTACTGCGCGGCCGCGTCCGAGCCGGCCCGCACGTCCTTCGACTTCTCGACGACCTTCGCGACGAACTCGTCGTGCACGCGCTCGTGGACGTACACGCGCTCGATGCCGATGCAGGTCTGGCCCGAATTGGAGAACGCGCCCCAGACGGTCGCGTCGGCGGCGGCCTCGAGATCGGCGTCCGCGTCGACCAGGACCGCGTCCTTGCCGCCGGCCTCGATGATCACCGGTGTCAGCGTCTCGGCGGCCGCGGCCATGATCTTCTTGCCGGTGGCGGTCGAACCGGTGAAGGCGATCTTGTCGACGCCTCCGCTGACGAGCGAAGCGCCGGTCTCGCCGAAGCCGGTGATCAGCTGCAGCACCGGCCACTCCGGGACGACCTCGTTGAACGCGTCGACCAGCCACTTCCCGACGCCGGGCGTGTACTCGCTGGGCTTGAAGACGACGGTGTTGCCGGCGGCGAGGGCGTAGGCGATGGAGCCGAGCGGCGTGAAGACGGGGTAGTTCCACGGGCCGATCACGCCCACGACGCCGAGCGGCTGGTACTCGACCGTCGCCGCCTGGTTCGACATGACCAGCCCGACGGCGCGGCGCTGCTTGCCGAGGATCTTGCGCGCGTGCTTGCCCGCCCACGCGATGTGCTCGATGGCGAGGACGCTCTCCAGTTGCGCGTCGGCGATCCGCTTCCCGGTCTCGTCGCGCACGACCTGGCAGAGCTGCGGCAGCCTGCGGGTGATGACGCCCTTCCAGCGGCGAAGGCGTTCGGCGCGGCCGTCGTAGCCGAGCCCGGCCCACCATTCGGCGGCGTCCCTCGCGCGGGCGATGGCGGCGCGGACGTCCTCCTTGGTGTGCACCGGGTAGGTGCCCACGACCTCGTCGGTCGCCGGGCTGAGGGAATCGAAGGTCTCCCCCACGCTGTGCGCGGTCGGCTTCGGCTGGACTGCGGTCATCGACTTCTCCCGTGTCTCGGCTCAAAGCCCAGGCTACGACGTTACTGACGGCGTGCCAATAGCTCGCCTGGGGCGTGCCACCAGCATCGCACAGGAGACGACGGCCGCAAGGACACCGAGAAGCGGGGCCATCCAGACCGGCAGTACCCCGATCGCCAGCGAGCCCAGCCCGAAGCCCGACGCCTGCACGGTGAACGCCAGCGAGAACCCCTCCGACCGGCGGCGTTCCGGCAACAGCTTCTGCAGGTTGACCGACGAGACCGCCATCAGCGGACCGGTGCAGAGCCCGATCAGAGCGACCCCGCCGAGCAGCCCGGCCCAGCCGAGGCCCGCCGACACCACGAGCCCGCCGAGCACGAAACCGGCAAGGAACAGCCGCGGATCGCCGAGCTTCCCTCGCGCCGCGTACAGCGCGCTCCCGGCCAGGCTGGCGGCACACAACACGACGATGACGATCGCCGCCGCCGAATCGGGGGCGCCGAGGCGCTGGACGAGCGGCAGCAGCCCGACCTCGATGGTCGACAGCAGGAGCCCGACGGTGAACAGGCCCGCCAGCCAGGGCACGCACGCGGCGACCGGGATCGGCTGCCGCTCGACCGTCCTCTGCGGATCTCGCGGGACGGTCCGCCGCGGCACGAGCAGCGCCGCGAGCAGGGCGACGACGGCCATCGCGAGGACCGGGACGACCGGACCGGACGTCGCCAGGAGCGCCACCAGCAATGGCCCGCCGACGATGACGCCTTCGAGGATCATCGTGTCGATCGAAACGGCCCTCGGCAGTTCCTCTTCGGTCACCGTCGCGGCGAGCAGCGTCCGGAAGCCACCGTTCAAACCGCCCGCGACCAGTCCCGGCGGGATCGCCAGCGCGAGCAGCACCCAGTCCCGCGCTCCGGTCGAAGCGACCGCGGCCAGCAGGAACAGTCCCGCGGCGACCAGCGGAAGCAGCACGACGAGACCGCGTGCGGGTCCGACGCGGTCGAGCAGCCGCCCGGTAGGCACGGCACCGACCATCTCGGCGGCGACGAACACGGCCATCATGATCCCGCCGAGCCGGTACGAACCGGTCGTCGCGGTGGTCAGCACGGTGAAGGCCAGCGGCGCCATCATGGCGGGCAGCCGGTTCAGCTGGACCCCCGCCGACCAGCGCCAGTACCCGGAATTACGCAGCAACGTCATGCCACGAACACTGCCGAACCCGGCCTGGTCGAACCATTGATTAGGGATTAACCTAATCCGATGATCGAGCTGGTCCTGACCGCGGAGAGCGCCAACCGCGTCCGCTTCGGCATCTCCCCGCTCGACGAGACCATGGGCGCGATGCAGACGCTGCTCGGGCGGCGCGGGCATCCGAGTCACCTGCCGTGGCTGCGCGAGGCCGCCGCGAAACTGCCGGACCTGCCCATCGACGGCTTCGCGAAGGTGATGAGCGCGCGGCACTACATCACCGATTTCCTCAGCCCGCCGCCGAGCGGCCCGGAGACCACCGCGTCCGCCCAGCTCGCCGAAATCCGCCGTACGGCGCCGGAGCAGGTCGCGCGCGAACTGTCCAAAGTAGACGCCGACCTGAGCGGGCTGCCGGAAGATCCCGCCGAGGCAAGGGATCTGCTGGCGAGCCAGATGGAGATCGCCTGGACCGAACTGGTCGAACCGCATTGGCCCCGGATGCGCCGATTCCTGGTCGCCGACATCGAGGAACGCTCGCGACGCCTGGCCGCCGGTGGTATCGCACTGGTCCTCGAGGACATCCACCCGCGTGTGCGGCTCGTCGACGACGTCCTGGTGATCGAAATGAAGGAACGCGGCCGTGTCCACCTCGACCGACGAGGATTGCTGCTGATCCCGGGCGTCTTCGCGTGGCCTTCGGTCGGGGTGATCACGATGGAGCCGTGGCAGCCTTCGCTGCTGTACCCGGCTCGCGGGGTGGCCGAACTCTGGTCGGATCCCGAACGTCCGCCCGACGCGCTCGCCGGAGTGCTCGGCAGGACGAAGGCCGCGCTGCTCACGACGCTCAACGAACCCGCGAGCACCAGCGAACTGGCCCGCGGACTGGGCTTCTCGGCGCCGACGGTCTCGCAGCATCTGACCGCGATGCGCGCGGCGGGCCTGCTCGAAACCCGGCGGCGCGGCCGCGAAGTCCGCTACCGGCGCACCGAACTTGGCGACGCACTGCTCCGGGCATAGGCTGGAATCGAGCTACCGCGAAGGAGAACACCGATGCGTATCGTCCACTTTGGACACGCTTGCACCCTTCTGGAGACCGAGGGCGCGCGGATCCTGATCGACCCCGGCACCTTCTCGGCGGGCTTCGAGGGTGAACGTGAGCTGGACGCCGTCCTGATCACCCACCAGCATTTCGACCACCTCGACATGGACAGGCTCCCCGCGCTGCTGGCGGCGAATCCCGGCGTGCGGCTGATCGTCGATCCGGGTTCCGCCGAAGCGGTGGGGAAGATCGGCGCCGAGTTCCAGATCGCGAACCCCGGTGACGCCTTCGAAATCGGGTCCAGCGGCATCAACGTCGTCGGTGGCGAGCACGCGGTGATCCACGAGGAGATCCCGGTGATCCCGAACGTCGGCTACCTCGTCGACCACGGCGCGTTCTACCACCCCGGCGACTCGTTCTTCGTGCCGGAACAGAAGATCGACGTCCTCGGCCTGCCCACCGGCGCTCCGTGGCTCAAGGCCGGCGAGGCGGTCGACTACCTGCGTGCGGTGTCGCCGCGCCTCGCCGTCCCGATCCACGAAGCCGTCCTCTCGCGGCCGCAGATGCACTACGGCCTGTTCGCCAACCTCGCCCCGGAAGGCACCGAGGTGAAGGTGCTCGACGTCGGAGAGCCGGTAAAGATTTAGCCAGCCAGGCGAAGCCTGCCCGTTGAGGGAGGCGGTGGGGCGTGGTCCGGGTTAGGCCCGGTACGCGAGTTTCCGCACCAGGATCTCCGCCGGTCCCCGATACGACCGGCGGTGCATCAGGTAAGCGACGACGACCGTCATCAGCCACACGCCGAGCCCGCAGGCGGCCGCGACGAACGTGCTGCCGCCCAGTCCCAGCATGAACGGTGGCGCCAGGATCAGCCACGCCACCGACTGGAACAGGTAGGCGCTCAGCGTGCGCTGGCCGAGCGCGGAGATCGCGGTGACCACGACACCGCGGCGCTTCTTGCCGACCGCCATGCCGACGAGCCCGAACAAACTGACGTAACCGATCGCGCCGAACAGACCGGCGCCTTCGTACATCAGCTTGGCGAGCCCGGCGGTTCCTTCGTCGAAGCCGACGTAGTCACCGGCGAAAAGGCTCATCGGCAGCGCGCCCGCGATCGCGACGCCGAAACCGCCGAACACGCCGAAGAGGAGCAGCTTCCGGTTCGGCTCCTCCAGCACGCGTTTCTTCGCGGCCCAGGCGCCCACCCAGACGAAGAGGATGGACGACAGCAGGACCGCCGTGGTCATCGGCCATTCGACGAGCCGTTCCCGCACGGCGTCGCCGTAGGTCGGCGCCAAGGACGAGGCGCCCTCGATGGACGGGACCGGCGCGCTCCCGGAGTTCCCGGTGAGCACCAGGTACATCAGCACGGCGAGGTAGCAGACGCCGAACCCCAGGTACGCCACCGGTATCCGATAGAAACCCTTGCCACGCTTCAGAAGCAGCAGGGTGAACACCACGCCGATCACACCGTACGCGCCGAGCACGTCGCCGGAGAAGAACAGCACGCCGTCGACGGCGCCGAAAACCAGGAGCCACGCGTGACGACGGAGCAGGACGCCACGCGTCCGCGGCCATGGCTGCCCCAACGCCTCCTGGCGGTCGGCGAACTGCACCATCCCGTAGCCCAGCATCATGCCGAACAGCGGCAGCGCGCACGCGTGGACGAGCAGGAACAGCAGCACGAAGTACGGCCGTTCCAAGCCTTCCGGCGTCTGATCGACGCCCGGCGTGTTGCCGAGGAAGATGCTCGCGGTATGCGCCAGCGCCACGAGCAGGAGCGCGAAACCCCTGGCCAGGTCCGGGGCGAGCACTCGCTCGCTCGTCGGTGTCGATGTCATGGTTCCCCCTTTAGTATCCAACGTACACTAATTAATGTCCGATGGATACTAAAGGCGGGAGAGGTGCGTTGTCAGCTCGGGTCGACGAGCGCGGCGATGCCGTCGAGCACGACGCCGAGACCGAAGTCGAAGTCGGAGTTCTGTTCGGAGTCACCCAGCCCCGAGGTCAGGAAGCCCGCCGCGTCGGGAAAACGTCCGGGGTCGATCAGCTCGGCGAGGCCTTTGCCGTAGGCCTGCTCCGCCTGCGCCTGACTCAGCCCGCTGTCCTTCCTGCCGTCGGCGAGCTGGATGGCCTGCGCGCACGCGAGGCGGACGTAGCCGCCGACCAGCACCAGGACCCCGCCCTTGGTGCCCCAGTCGAGGCCCGTGTCGCGCAGCGTCCGCAGGATCGCGTCCATCCACGCGACCGCGTGCGGCCCGGCAGGAGGGCCGGCGAGCGGCAGCTCGACCAGCCACGGGTGCTTCATCAGGACATCGCGGTTGGCCTCGGCCAACGTGGTCAGCTCGGCTCGCCAATCACCGGCGGGCTCCACCGTCGGCGGATCGCCGATGGCGAAATCGGCCATCAGCTCCAGCAGCTCCGCCTTCGAACCGATGTGGCGGTACAGGGACATCTTCGTGACGCCCAGGTCCTTCGCCACGCTCGCCAGCGTCACGTTCGCGACGCCTTCGCGATCGGCGAGGTCCACCGCGGCCGCCACGACGCTGTCGATGTCGAGTACGGACGGCCTGCCGCGTGTCGGACGCTCCGCTCGCCGCCAGAGCCGCATCAGCGTCGCCGGTGCGTCCCCCTCGTCGGTCATCCCGACAATTTAACCCGCGTTCGCGAGAGCGAGCCGTAGGTGGTTCCGAATGCGCGGTTCTCCAGCGAGACGTCGACGGCGTCGAGGAACGCCTGCCGCAGCCCCGGCCGGGCGAGGTCCGCGGCGTCGATGCCGAGCCGGACGAGCCCGCCGCGGCGCGCGGCCCTGGCGGCGGCCAGCACGAGCGCGAAACACCGGACGGTCTCCGTCCGGTGCGACGGCCCGCCGAACTCCTGCACCCTGGCGCGCTGGACCTGGCCGGATACCAGATCCCGCACCGAGACCAGGTCCGCGCACAGCGTGAACCCGTGCTCGCGCAGGGCCTGCAGAGTGCCCTCGGACGCGATCCAGCGCGGCGGCGCGAACCCGTCGACGGCCATGCCGTTGGCGTCGAGCGCCGCCTTCGCCGCGATGAGCCGCAGCCGCGCCTCGTGCGCGGGAAGAGCCGCGAACTCGGCGCGTTTACCCAGGTAGACGGCACGATGGGTGGGCGGGACCTGGTGGTCGTAACCGTGCAGGAGGACGGAGTCGCCGTGGGTACGGCGCGTCCGGACCCACTCGGTCACGGGGCCCTCGCCGGTGCGAGCGGCGTAGAGCACCGACAACGGGACCCTGCGCCGGTCGAGCTCGGCCGCGAGATCGGCACAGCGGTGCAACGTCCGGGTGGTCACGCCGGACAGGGAAACCAGCAAACGTGCATCCACCCCGCCAGTGAGCCAGCCCGGGCTTTCGGCGGACTGACGTCGGAGTGAACTCCGCAGGTCAGGCGGGCCAATCCTGCAGCGACCGGCCGGTGATGCGTTCGTACGACTCGATGTACCTCGCCCGCGTGGCGGCGACGATGTCCTCGGGCAGGCGCGGTGACCCCGGTCTGTCCCGGCGATGCCAGCCGGACGCGGGACTGGTGAGCCAGTCCCGCAGGGGCTGCTTGTCGAACGACGGCTGCGGGCGGTCCGGCGCGTATCCACCGGCGGGCCAGTAGCGCGAGGAATCCGGGGTCAGGACCTCGTCTGCGAGCACGAGGTTCCCCTCGCGGTCGATGCCGAATTCGAGCTTCGTGTCCGCGAGCAGGATGCCGCGTTCGGCGGCGAACTCCGCGCCGCGGCGATACACCGCCAGCGTCGCCTCGCGGACCTCCTCGGCCAGTTCGCGGCCGAGTTGCCCGACGACGTCGGAGAAGGCGATGTTCTCGTCGTGCGAGCCGTGGTCGGCCTTCGTCGCGGGAGTGAAGATCGGTTCGGGGAGCCGGGACGACTCGGTCAGGCCCGGGGGAAGTTCGACGCCGCAAACCCTGCCGCACGCGCGATAATCGGCGAGACCGGTACCGGTGAGATACCCGCGGGCGACGGCTTCGAGCGGCAGCATCGCCAGCCGCCGCACCAGCAGCGCGCGGCCGCGGACCTCGGCGGGGATGCGTTCGTCTTCGTAGGAGACCAGGTGGTTGGGGAGGACATCGGAGAGCAGGGAGAACCAGAACACGCTCATCGCGGTGAGCACCCGCCCCTTGTCCGGGATGGGCGTGTCGAAGACGACGTCGTAGGCGGAGATCCGATCCGAAGTGACGAGCAGCAGATGCTCGTCATCGACGGCGTAGAGCTCACGGACCTTGCCGGCGGCGATCTTCGGGTATTCGAGCGTCGTCACGGCTGCACCCTAGCGATCAAGGATGATGGCTGATCATGCCGATCCACTGCGTTTCGTTCACGACCGACTACGGGCTGAGAGACGGTTTCGTGGCCGCGTGCCACGGCGTGATCGCGCGGATCGCGCCGTCCGTACGGGTGATCGACGTGAGCCACGAGATCCCTCCGCAGCAGGTCAGGACCGGCGCCGAGGTCCTCGCCCAGACCGTGCCGTATCTGCCGGAGTCGGTCCATCTCGCCGTCGTGGACCCCGGCGTCGGCACGGCGCGGCGCGGTGTCGTGGTGGTCACCGAGCGCGGAATGCTCGTCGGCCCGGACAACGGACTTCTCATTCCCGCCGCCGAAACACTCAGCGGGGTGATAGCGGCGTACGAACTCGCGGCCCCGGAGTACCGCCTTCCGGTGACTTCGTCGACGTTCCACGGACGCGACGTCTTCGCCCCCGCGGCGGCGCATCTCGCGCTCGGCGTCGCCCCGGAGGAGTTCGGGCCACGCGTCGACGATCTCGTGCGCCTGCCGGACCCGTTCGTCGCGGTGTTCCCCGGCAAGCTGGTGGCCGAGGTGCTCACGGTCGACCACTTCGGCAACGTCCAGCTCGCCGCGAGCCCCGCCGACCTCGAACTGGCCGGGCTGTCCGGCACGGTCTCCGTCAGCAGCGAACACGTTCTGGTGAAAGCGCTGGTCGGCGACACCTTCGGCACGGTGCCGCCGGGCCGGAACGTGCTCTACACCGATTCCGCTGGACGGCTCGCGGTCGCCGTGAACGGCGGCTCGGCGTCGGACGTGCTCGGGCTGGGGCCTGCCCAGGAGTGCACGATCACCTCGTCGCCGACGGACACCTGACCCGGGCCGGTCACCGCCATCTTGATCCCGAACGAGACGCCGCCCTCGGGCTCGCGGCGGTAGTCGGCGAGCGAACGGATCGGTTCCGGACCGGCCTTCTCGCCGGTCCCCTGGTCGACCATCGGCACCGTGCAGCGGACGCAGACCTTGGCGTACCCCAGTTCGAGGCCGCCGGCGGTGAGCGAACGGACGTCGTCCTCGCGGTGCGGTTCCGGCCAGCCCGAGACGACGATGTTGGGCCGGAAGCGGTCCATCGGCACGGCCTCGGCGCCGCGCGACGCGATACGCTCGTTCAGACCGTCCAAAGAGGACTCGGAGGTCAGCAGGATCGCGTGCGCGTCGGCGAAGACCGCGGTGCCGGGGATCTCGCCGTTGGTGACGCGCTCGTGCTCCGGCGCGAGCCCGACGAACACCGACGGCAGGCCGAGGACGGTGGAGAACCACTCGGCGGCCTCGTCACCCTGGCGGACGCCCTTGCCCTGCCAGGTGAACGTCGCCGCGGGATGCCGCGGTCCGTCCGTGACCGTCTCGACCAGGAGATCTTCGACGCCGGGAGCGGCGAGCCGCAGACGGGCGCCGTCGTCCAGGACCTCGGCCCGGATCGCGGCCATCACCGGATGCTTCCGCTGGCTGCGGAACTCACCCTCCGGGGAGACGACCATCCAGGCACGATCGAACCGCAGGCCCGCCCGGGTGACGTCGGCCGTTTCGACCGCCGTCCCGGCGCAGCCCTTGACCGGGTAATAGACCAGCTTCGCCACTCTCGCCATAGCCGCAGGTTAACGACTCAGGCCTCGTGAGTGGTAATGACGGTTAGAACCGTCCTTACCACTCACGAGACGTGCCCCACCACGCCACCGCCGCCCTTGCTCGCCGGCTCCCTACAACACCTGCGACAGGAACCGCTGCAAACGCTCGCTCCGCGGAGCATCGAAGATCGCCTCCGGAGCACCCTGTTCGACGATCTTCCCGTCGTCCATGAACGCGACCTCGTCGGCGACGCCACGCGCGAAACCCATCTCGTGGGTGACCACGAGCAGCGTCAGGCCGCGCTCGGCCAGCCCCGCCATCAAGGTGAGGACGCCCTTGACCAGCTCCGGGTCCAGCGCGCTGGTCGCCTCGTCGAACAGCATGACCTCGGGCTCCATGGCGAGCGCCCGCGCGATCGCGACCCGCTGCTGCTGCCCGCCCGAGAGCGCGCTCGGCCGGTACGGCGCCTTGTCGGCGAGGCCGACCTCGGCGAGACGGGCCTGCGCGATCTCCGCCGCCTCCTCCTTGCCGAGCTTGCGGACGCTGCGCAGCGGCAGCGTGATGTTGTCCAGAACGCTGCGGTGCCCGAACAGGTTGAAGTGCTGGAACACCATGCCGACCCGCTGCCGCAGCGCGTCCGGGTCGGACGAGATGACGCTCTCGCCGTCCAGCAGCAGGTCGCCGGAATCGGGCTCCTGGAGGCGGTTCACGCAGCGCAGCAGCGTCGACTTACCGGAGCCGGACGGGCCGATGATGCAGGTCGTGCGGCCCTTCTCGACCTTGAGATTCACACCCTTCAGCACTTCGAGGGTGCCGAAGGAGACGTGGATGTCGCGGAGCTCGACGCTGGAGGAACGTACGGCGGACGTCATGGCATCGGCACCTTTCCGGTGTTCAGGAGTTCCGGCTCGCCGCCCTCGTCGTCGACCCGGATCTTCTTGCCGGTGCGCAGCTTCTTGTCGATGTAGTTGACCAGATGCGTCAGCGGCACGGTGATCACCAGGTACACCGCACCCGCCGCGACCAGCGGCGACAGGTTTCCGGTGTTCGCCGCGAGGTCCTGCCCGATGCGGAACAGGTCGCGCTGCTCGGCGAGGAAGCCCAGGAAGTACACCAGGCTGGAGTCCTTGACCAGTGCGATGAACTGGTTCACCAGCGCGGGCAGCACCCGCCGCACGCCCTGCGGGATGACGACGAGCGTCATCGCCTTGGTGTAGCTCATGCCCAGCGCGCGGCTGGCCTCCATCTGTCCTTTTTCGACACTCTGGATACCGGCGCGGAAGATCTCGCCGATGTACGCGGCGGCGATCAGGCTGAGCGCGAGAATGCCCAGCGGGTACGGGTTCCGCGACAACGACGGGATGAGGATCCCGCCGCCCTGTCCGATCACCAGGATGGTCAGGATCGCGGGCAGACCGCGGAAGATGTCCGTGTACACCCTGGCCGGCCAGCGCAGCCACGCCTTGCTGGAGAGGCCCATCGTGGCCAGCAGCATGCCGAGCACGGTGCCGATCAGCGCCGAGAACACCGACAGGATCAGCGTGTTCAGCAGACCGGTCCCGAGGAGGTCCGGGAAGACCTCCCAGATGTACTCCCAGTTCAGAAAGCTGTTGAGGAAATCGTCCACTTACTTCTGCCCGGCCTTGAACTCCGCGGGCACCGGCGCGTTCGGCTCGAAGCGCTGGTGCACCTTTTCCCAGGTGCCGTCGGCGATGACCGCCTTGAGCCCGGCGTTGATCTTGCCCGCCAGCTCGGTGTTGCCCTTCTTGACCGCGAACCCGTGCGGGATGGTCGTGGTGATCGCCTTGACCACCTTGAGCTTCGCGTCCGGGTTCTTCGCCGCGTAGTCCTCGGCGGTCGCCTGGTCGAAGATCGCACCGTCGATCGCGCCCGATTTGAGCGCGGCGAGGGCGGCGGCGTCCTGCGGGAACTTGACGGCCTGCGCGGTGGGCGCGTTGGCCGCCAGCCAGCTGTCCGACACCGTGCCCTGCACGACCCCGATCCGCTTGCCGGCCAAGGAGTTCTCGTCGGTGATACCGGTGCCTTCGCGGGCCTCGATACCGAGCGACTGGTAGTTGTACGGCGCCGAGAAGTCGACGGTCTTGCGGCGTTCGTCGGTCTGCGAGATCCCCGAGCTGCCGATGTCGAACTTGCCGTTCGCGACCTGGCTCAGCAGGGTAGAGAACTCCGTGGAGACGAACTCGAGTTTCAGGTTCTGGTGCGCGGCGATGGCCTTCAGCAGCTCGTTGTCGAACCCGGTGAACACGCCGTTTTCCTGGTAGGCGTTGGGTTTCGAGTCGCTGAGCGTGCCGACGCGCAGCGGCCTTGTACTGGAGTTCTCTCCTCCACCGCACGCCGCCAGCACCGCCACCAGGGCGGCACCGACGACGGCGGCGAGTGACTTCTTCATCGTGATCCTCACGCCTTGAACTGGTCCGGGACCGGGGCCGTCGGCAGGAACTTCTCGTGCAGCTTGACCCAGGTGCCGTCGGCGATGACCTGCTTCAGGCCCTCGTTGATCTTGGTGAGCAGCTCGGCGTCGCCCTTCTTCACCGCGAAGCCGTGGGGCACGTCGGTGGTGAAGGACTTGACGACCTTGAGCTTCACGTCGGCGCTCTCCTTGACGTTCGTCTCGGCGATCGCCTGGTCGAGGATGTAGGCGTCGACGGCGCCGCTCTTGAGCGCGGCCAGCGCCGGGGCGTATCCCGGGAAGCGCACGGCCTGCGCGTCGGGCACCGTCGAGGTGAGCCACTTGTCGCCGACGGTCGCCTGGATGACCGCGACCCGCTTGCCGGACAGGCCCTTCTCCTCGGTGATCGGCGAGCCGTCCTTGGTCTGGATGCTCATGACCTCGAAGTTGTACGGGCTGGAGAAGTCGACGTTCTTCTTGCGCTCGTCGGTCTGCGCGATGGCCGAGCTGCCGATGTCGAACTGGTTGTTCGCGACCTGGCCCAGCAGCGAGGAGAAGTCGGTCGAGGCGAACTCGAGCTTCAGGTTCTGCTTGGCGGCGATGGCCTTCAGCAGCTCGTTGTCGAAACCGGTGTAGTTGCCGTTCTCGACGTAGATGTTCGGCGGCGCGTCGCTCAGTGTCCCGACGCGCAGGGTCTTCTCGGTGGCGGACTCGCCGCCACCACAGGCGGCGAGCACGGCGACGAGGCCCGCTGCCAGCGTGGCGAGCAAGGTTTTCTTCATGGTTTTCAGACCCCCGCGTTCTGGACGGGCAGGCCGGGGCCGCCCTGTTCGAGTTCCTTGGGCAGCGGCTCGGTCTTGAAGAACTGAGCGTGCAGGCGGGCGACGGTGCCGTCCGCCACGGCCTTCGCGAGGCCGTCGTTGAGCTTCGTCAGCAGTTCCTTGTTGTCCTTGCGGACGGCGAACGCGGACGGCGTGTCCTTGGTCTCGACGGTGTAGCCGAACTCCAGCGGCACGTCCGGATTCTGGTCGATGTACTTCTGCCCGATGTCCTTCGGCACGACCCAGCCGTCGAGGCTGCCCGCCTTGAGCTGCGCGAAACCGGCGTTGTAGTCGGGGAAGCGGACGACGTTGGCGCCCGGGACCTTGCCGCTGGCGAAGTCGTCCTGCACCGACGCCTGCACGACGCCGAGCCGCTTGCCGTCGAAAGCGCCGACGTCCTTGAGGGACGCGCCCTTCTTGGTGAGGATCGTGGTGAACCCGGTGCTGTAGCCGTTGCTGAACGCGACGGTCTTCTTGCGGGCCTCGGTGGTGGAGATCGTGGAGCTGCCGATGTCGAACTTGTTGGAGGCGACGGCGGCGAGCAGGCCGGCGAACTCGGTGCCGACGAACTCGACCTCGAAGCCCTCGCGCTTCGCGATGTCGCGCAGCAGCTCGTTGTCGTAGCCGGTGAAGGTGCCGTTCTCCAGGTAGATGGACGGCGGCGCGTCGGTCAGGGTGCCGACCCGCAGCTTCCGGTCGCTCGCGTCACCGGAGCCACAGGCGGCGAGGGCGAGGGTGGCCGCTCCGGCCGTGACGACGGCGACGAATTTCGACAGCGTGGATCTCATCGCTTCTTCCGTGGGTTTCGGCGCGCAAGGCGCGATACAAACACGCCAGGCCGCCTCATGGGCGGCCTGGCGCTCCGGGTTCAGCGATCGAGATTAGGCATTTCGCCCGATCGAGTAACTTCGTCTCACTCTGTGAACGCCCCGTGGTGGGGCTGCTCACACGTCAGAGGATCGGTGCCGGCGAGTAGCCCGCAGCCTCCGGGAAACGCTCCAGAATGCCTGCGACGCGCGACGCGATCGCGGCCACCTGACGGGGCGCGACACCGGTGAACGAGATCCGGTCCGCGAGGAGTTTGTCCAGCTCACCGCGGTCGAGCGGGATACGCTCGTCGGCGGCGAGCCGGTCGAGGAGGTCGTTCTCCGCCAGCCCCTGCTCCCGCATCGCGAGCGCGACGCCGACGGCGTTCTCCTTGATCGCCTCGTGAGCGGTTTCACGCCCGACACCCGCGCGGACCGAGGCCATGAGCACCTTGGTGGTCGCGAGGAACGGCAGATAGCGATCGAGCTCACGTCCGATGACCGCCGGGAAGGCGCCGAATTCGGCCAGCACCGTGAGGAAGGTCTCCAGCAGGCCGTCGAGCGCGAAGAACGCGTCGGGCAGCGCGACCCGGCGGACGACGGAGTCGGACACGTCGCCTTCGTTCCACTGGTCGCCGGCGAGTTCGCCGATCATCGACAGGTAGCCGCGCAGGACCACGGCGAGCCCGTTGACGCGCTCACACGAACGGGTGTTCATCTTGTGCGGCATGGCCGACGAGCCGACCTGCCCGGGCTTGAAGCCCTCGGTGACCAGCTCGTGGCCCGCCATCAGGCGGATCGTCTTCGCGAGGCTCGACGGGGCGGCCGCGAGCTGGACGACGGTGGACAGCACGTCGAAGTCGAGCGAGCGCGGGTACACCTGGCCGACGCTGGTGAACACGTTCTCGAAACCGAGGTGGGCCGCGACCCTCGACTCCAGTTCGTCCAAAGTGGACTCGTCGCCGAGCAGGTCGAGCATGTCCTGCGCGGTGCCGACCGGGCCCTTGATCCCGCGCAGCGGGTAGCGGCCGATGAGGTTTTCGAGCCGGTCGAAGGCGACCAGCAGTTCGTCCGCGGCGGTGGCGAAGCGCTTGCCCAGCGTCGTCGCCTGCGCGGCGACGTTGTGCGAACGACCTGCCATCACCGTGTCGGCGTGCTCGACCGCGATCGCGGCGAGCCGGGCCAGCACCGCCCCGACGCGGCCGCGCACCAGCTCCAGCGAACGCAGCACCTGCAGCTGCTCGACGTTCTCGGTCAGGTCACGCGAAGTCATGCCCTTGTGGACGTGCTCGTGCCCGGCGAGCGCGTTGAACTCCTCGATGCGGGCCTTCACGTCGTGCCGGGTGACCCGCTCGCGCGCGGCGATCGAGTCGAGGTCGACCTGCTCCAGCACGCGTTCGTAGTCGGCGACGACACCGTCCGGCACCTCGACGCCGAGGTCGGCCTGCGCGCGGAGCACGGCGAGCCAGAGCTCACGCTCCAGCACGACCTTGCGTTCCGGGGACCACAGTTCGACCAGCTCAGGCGAGGCGTAGCGGCCGGCGAGCACGTTGGGGATGCGGGGCTTGTCCGTCACGCGGCCAGACTAACCCGCCCCGCGTTTCGTCCTCTGAACGCGGTAGTTGGCGTCACGAACCACCGCATTCAGAGGACGAAACGCGAGAGTTCAGGCGAGGGCGGCCTGCAGCATCCGGGCGGCGGCGGCCCGAGGCTCCGGGTCGACCTCGATCAGCGCGTTGACCACGGCACCGTCGACGAGGGCGACGAGCCGCTCCAGCTCGGTGGAGTCCACAGGCGTGCCGGAGCGCGCGAAGATCTCGTGGAGCAGCTCGTACAGCTGCGCGGACAGCGTCCGCATCAGCGGGCGGAGGTACGGGCGGCGGCCTGTCCCGACGAGGCGTTCGTAGCGCAGGAGGACCGCTTCGGCGTCGGCCTCGCGATCCGGGCGGAGCGGACCGAGGAGCATGTCCAGCACCAGGTCGACGGTGGCCTCGACACCGCGGTGGCGGGTCGCCAGCTCGTCGAGACGTCGCCGTCCGGTCTCCAATTCCACCTTCGCGTGATGTTCCACCGCGGCGGTGACCAGCTCTTCGAGCGAATCGAAGTAGTACGTCGTCGAAGCCAGCGGCAACCCCGCGCGTTCGGCGACCGCACGATGCCGCACGGCGTCGAAACCGCCCTCGGCCAGCAGCGACGCGGCGGCCTCGATGAGTTCGGCACGGCGTCGCTCACCCTTTGGCGTGGTCGCTGCGGCGGTCATGGCGGGCTATTTTGCCAGCTCGGTCAGTAGCGGGCGGCGAGCACGCCGACCAGCCTGTCGACGTCGGACTCGGGGAAGGCGGGCCTGCCCGAGCCGTCGCCGAGGCTCACCACGACCACAAGAGAGCCCTTGGGGGTGGTCCGCCGCGCCTCGGCCGCTCCGGTGGGCATCACCGGGACGGACGAGCCCGCCGGGTAAACCGCGGCGGAGACCGTGCCGCCCGGCACCTGGAACCCCGCGGACCTGGCTCCCGTCGTACAGAGGTCGCCGGGCGTCGACTTGGCGACATCCACGGGGACCGGGAGCTCGCCAGCGAGGGCGGTGGCGAGCTCCCGGTCCACCTGGTCGCACCCGTAGGTGCCTTCGGCCGTCTTCTGGCCGGTCCTCTCTGGCCCGCCGCCCCCCTGCTGAGGCGGCGGGTTCGAGAAGTTCGAGGGGTCCCCGCTATCAAGAGGACGTGCGGACTGCGCCCCGGGTTGCTCCGCGGAAGCCGCTTCGTTGTCGGATTTGACCGCGCTCCCCGTCTGGAGCTCGGTTCCGCCGAGCACGCCGGACATGCCCACTCCGGCCAAGGCCAAAACCACCGCACTACAGGCCACCGCGATACCGTTTCGGCGTCGAGCGGTGGCGCGTTTGGAGGCGCGGACCACGTCGGCGGTGTCGAAGGTCGGCGACGGCGCTTCGCCGGGGGCGTCACGGAACAACGCCTTCAGGTCATTCTCGTCCATCCCGTGCCACCTCCTCCTTCTCCATGACCTGCCTGAGGTTCGCCAGCCCGCGCGCGGTCTGGCTCTTCACGTTTCCTTCGCTGCAGCCGAGCGCCTTCGCCGCCGCACCGACGTCCAGCCCCTCGAAGAACCTGAGCACCAGCACGGCCCGTTGCTTCGGGGGCACTTCGCGCAACGCGGCCAGCAGGTCTTCCCTGGTGACGACCTGTTCGCCGAGGTCGAAGCCGTCCTGCGGCGGCTCGGGCAGCTCTTCGGTCTGCCACTCCCGCCGCCACGGCCGCCTCGACTCGTCGATGGCCGCCCTGACCAGCGTCTTCCGTACGTAGGCGTCGGTCGCCGCCCGTTCTCTGATCTTCTTCCACCTCCGGTGCAGCGCGACGAACGCCGTCTGCGCGAGGTCGTCCGCACGATGCCAGTCACCGCAGAGCATGTACGCGGTCCTGCGCACGGAGTCCCGCTTCGCGGCGAAGTACTCCGCGAACTCTTGTTCGTCGCGCTGGTTCACGCGGTTTTTGTCTCCGCTCTTGCCTCGTCGGTGGGTAGGACGGAACCGGGGGCGTCCACGGTTGCATGAGCGGGCGTGGCGGACCAGCCGGGGAGGAGATTCATGGCGGGCCCGTCGATGTGATGTGATCGTACCGTGACCTCGCGCTCTCTCCCGCAGATCGATTTCCGCTCCGACACCGTGACCCGGCCGGACGACGTCATGCGCCAGGCCATGGCGAAGGCCGAGGTCGGCGACAATGTCCTCGACGGCGACCCGACCGTCGGCGCGTTGGAACAGCGCGCCGCGAAACTGCTCGGCATGCCCGCGGCGCTCTGGACACCGACCGGGACCATGGCGAACCTGATCGCGCTGAGCAGCCATCTCCAGCGCGGCGACCGGTTCCTCGCGCCGCGCGGCGCGCACGTGATCACCGACGAACTCGGGTCCGCCGCCTGGCTCGCGGGTGGTATGCCGGAGCCGCTGGAACACGACGCCGGACCGGGCCGTCCGACGCCGGAGACGCTTTCGGCCGCGATCGGCGTCCCGCGCGGGCCGTACTACGCGATGCGCACGCCGCTGCTGTGCCTGGAGAACACGCACAACACGGCCGGTGGCGCGGTCACCCCGCCCGACGAACACGCCCAGCTGGTCGCGGTGGCGAAGGAGGCCGGGCTGACCGTGCACCTCGACGGCGCCCGCATCTGGCACGCGTCGGTCGCGCTGGGGATCCCGCCCGCGGCGCTCACGGTCGGCGTCGACACCGTTTCCGCTTGCTTCTCCAAGGGACTCGGCGCGCCCGTCGGCTCGGTGGTGGCGGGCAGCACGGAGTTCGTCGAGAAGGCACGGCGGATGCGCCAGATGCTCGGCGGCGGCATCCGCCAGGGCGGCGTGCTGGCCGCGGCCTGCATGGTCGCGCTGGATCGCATCGGCGACCTCGCCGAGACGCACGAGAACGCGACACGGCTCGCGACCGGGCTCGCGGAACACGGCTGGGAGGTCAACACTCCCGAAACCAATATCGTGCAAGTGACCGCTCCCGACCTCGAAGGCAGGCTGGCGTGGCTGGCCGGGCTCGGGATCCGGACGCTGCCCAGCTCGGGCCGGATCCGGTTCGTGGCGCACCGGGACCTTTCGGCGGCGGACATCGAGGAAACCCTTCAACGCATCAAGACCGGGGGCTGAACGTGAACTGGATCGTCTTCGACTACGGCGACGTCATCAGCGCGCACACCGACGCGCTGCCGACCCTGGCCAAGGCCTTCGGCCTAGAAGTGGCCGACTTCGAACCGCACTACTGGGCCGAACGGGTCCGGTACGACTCCGGCGGCACGGACCTCGAGTACTGGCAGAGCATCGGCCGCGCGCTGGACGTCCCGGTGGACAAGGCGTTCTCCGACGAACTGACCGCCATCGACGTCACCGGCTGGACGCACGTCGAGCCCGACGTGCTCGAACTGCTGGAAGGACTGCACGAGGCGGGCGCGGCGCTCGCGCTGCTCTCGAACGCGTCGTCCACCTTCGGCCGCTGGGTGCGCGAGCAGGAGTGGGCGAAGCTGTTCCGCGTGAAGCTCTTTTCGGGTGACCTCGGCTGCATGAAGCCCGACGCGAAGATCTATCGGATCCTGCTCGCCGAACTCGGCGCCGAACCGGCCGACTGCCTGTTCTTCGACGACCGACAGTCCAATGTAGACGGTGCGCGGGCGGTCGGGATGCGGGCGGAACGCTGGGTCGGCGTGACCACGGCGAAATCCGGCTTCGGCTCTTCGGAGGAATAATTCACCCTCGCCGCTCATCCGCTTACGCGCGGTGAAGCGGATGACCTACGCTGAACTCGTCCGAACCGATTCACCCCCGGTAGGTGCCCATGTCCGCGGATCAACGCCCGTTCGTGCCCGTCGATTTCGACCGGCCGAGCATCGCGCGGGTCTTCGACGCACTGATGGGCGGCCAGGACAACTACGAGGCCGACCGGGTGGTGCTGCGCCAGATCCTGGAGCTCGCGCCGGAATCCCAGGCGATGGCCAAGGAGGTCCGGCACTGGCTGGTCCGGACCGTGCGGTACCTGACCGACCGGGAAGGCATCGACCAGTTCCTCGACCTCGGTTCCGGCTTCCCGACCGTGGAGAACACGCACCAGGTCGCGCAGCGGTACAACCCCGAGGCGCAGGTCGTCTACGTCGATCACGATCCGGTGGTCCAGGCGCACGGCCGCGCGCTGCTGGCGGCGAACGACTTCGCGCATATGACGGCCGCCGACCTCACCGAACCGGCCGAGGTCATCGAGGAGCTCGCCCGCACCCACCGGCTGGAGTTCGACCGGCCGATCGGGCTGATCCTGTGCGCGATCGTCCACCACATCCCGGATCTCGACGAGGCGCGGAAGATCGTCCGCGCCTACGTCGACGCGCTGGCGCCGGGCTCGTTCGTCGCGCTGCTGCACCAGCACAATCCCGCCGACGGCTCCGAAGCGGCCGACATCGCGACGTCACTCGAGAAACGCTTCGACGGCACAGGGCTGGACACGCTGTACCGGACGCGCGAGGAGATCGAGTCCTTCTTCGAGGGACTCGATCTCATGGAGCCCGGCCTGACCTATCCGCACCTGTGGTGGCCGGACGGGCCGCGCTTCACCCCGCTTTCGCCCGTGAACTTCACGTCGCTCGGCGGGGTGGCGCGTAAGCCCTAACGGCGGAGTTGCTTCGGGGTGCCCTTGCCCTTGATGGCGCCGTACGCGGCCGTGCCGAGGAAGACCGCGCCGCCGATGACGGCGATCCAAAAGACGGCCTTCACGAGGAAACCGAGCACGGATCCGAGCACCATGAAGGCCACCCAAGCCAGGATCAGCCCGCCGACGATCTTCCAGAACATGGCATCCTCCGATTGCCTCACCGTGCCCGTGCGGGCCCGGTGAGTCCAGGTTGTCAGGCGGAGCTCGCGAGCGCCTTCGTTCTGCCTAACGTTCAGGGTGAATTCCGGGTTCCCCCTGAGCGAGCCAGTCGCCGAGCCTGCGGACGCCCTCGTCGATGTCCTCGCGCGAGCCCGCGAAGGAGAACCGCACGAACCGGCCGCCGTCGCTCACGTCGAAGTCGATCCCGGGAGCGATCGCGACACCGGTGTCGGCGAGGAGCCGCTGGCACCAGCTGAGGCTGTCGTTCGTGTACGCGGAGACGTCGGCGTACGCGTAGAAGGCGCCTTCGGCCGGCGCGAGCTTGTCGATGCCGATGCCTTTGAGGCCGGCGAAGAGCACATCGCGGTTGGCCCGGTAGCGCTCGACGTGGCCGTTGGCCTCCGCGTACGCCTCCGGGGTGAACGCGGCGACCGCGGCGTGCTGGGAGACCGCGGGCGGGCAGATGGTGAAGTTGCCGGTCAGGACGTCGATCGCGCGATGCAGCCGCTGGGGCGCGAGCATCCAGCCGAGCCGCCAGCCGGTCATGGCGAAGTACTTGGAGAACGAGCCGAGGACGAGCGCCTCGTCGCCGTACTGCCAGGCGCAATCGAGTCCGGCGCCGTAGGAGATCCCGTGGTAGATCTCGTCGCTGATCAGCTGCACGCCGTGTGACGCGCACCAGCCGCTGATCGCCGCCAGTTCACCCGGCGGCAGGACGGTGCCGGTTGGATTGCTCGGGCTGGCCACGATCAGCCCCTTGATCGGCCCCAGCTCGTCGAGCAACGCGACAGTCGGCTGGAAGTTCGTCTCGGCCCCGGTGGCGAACTCGACGACCTCGCAACCGAGCACCTTCAACAGGTTGCGGTAGGCCGGATAGCCGGGACGCGCCATCGCGACCCGGTCGCCCGCCTCGAAGGCGCTGAGGAACGAGAGCAGGAAGCCGCCGGAGGAACCGGTCGTCATGATGACGTCCTGCGGGCTCACGTCGACCGGGTAGGTGCGGTTGTAGTGCTCCGCGACGGCCTCACGCAGTTCCGGGATGCCGAGTTGCTCGGTGTAGCCGAGGTTGTGGTCCTTCAGCGCCCGCTGCGCCGCTTCGAGCACGGGCCGCGGCGCCGGCGCGGACGGCTGCCCCGCGAGCAGCGGGACCAGGTCCCCGTGGCTGCGCTGCCGCGCCTGCGCGGCCGAAAGGACGTCCATGACGTGGAACGGCGGGACGGCGGAACGTGCGGCAGGGCCAGGGAAGGACATGCGGGTGAGGCTAACTTGCCTGCGAGGAGAACCCATCGAGGGCGTGGGTGGCCCAGTCGGCGTGGCGGCCAGCCCCTCCGTCGGTCGTGAGTGGCGTTTCGGGTTCTCTTGAGGGGTGAGTCAAATGTGGCGTGACCGAGCCTCTGCGGTGAAGGGCCTCTTCGCTGGGGTCAAAGAAGAGAGGCGGCAGTCAGCTGCGCTCTGAGCGTCTACAAGGACGCTTTCAAGTGACGAAATGTCTGCTTCAAGGCCATATGCCCGGTTTGGCGAGGGGTCGTGGGGGGGGTTTTTGGGTTCCCACCCAAAACCCCCCCCCACGACCCCCTCGCCAAACCGGGCAAATCACCCAGTCGGACACTGTCACCGCGGAAAAAGTCCGTAATGAACAGTTGGAAAGGTGCCTGGTCGGCGAGTCCCGCCCCTACCGCCAACTCCGGCACGCCACGTTTGCCTTACCCCTCTATAACCCGAAACGCCACTCACGAGGTCGCTAGTAGCCCTGGTACCCGCCGCCGCCGGCCATGGACTTCAGCCCCGGGTGCCCCTCGAAGCCGCCGTATCGCGAGAACGTGTACCGAACGCCCGCGATGATGTTGTCCACCGGGTTGTAGATGTCGTCGTGCCCGGGAAGCTTGTGCGCGTTGAAGGTCGGGTCGATGCACTGCATCAATCCCTTGGACGGCGTGCCCTTCGCCGCGTTGGAGTCCCAGTTGTTGATGGCGTTGGGGTTACCGCCGGACTCCTTCTCGATGATCGTCCAGATCTTCTGGATATCCGCCTCGGTCACCGGGATCCCGTTGGCCTGCAGGATCTTGATGGCCTCCTGGATCCACTGCTGGACGTTGCCCGGCGGCGTCGTCGACGGCGGGCCACCGCTCGGCCCGAGGCCGCCGCCCCCACCGCCACCGCCACCTCCTCCACCGCCGCCACCGCCTCCGGCGTGGAGACCGCCGGTGCGCTTGGGGACGCTGCCGTCCTTGCCGGGCATCGGGACCTTCGAGTAGCCGCCCTCGATGTCCTTCTTCATCAGCTCTTGGGACTTCTGGATCATCTGGTTGGCCTGGTCGAGCAGGCCCTTGACCCGGGTGTCGGCGTCGCCGGCGATCTTGTTGATGTCGGTCTTGGCCTTCTGGATGATCTCGTCGGCCGAAGGGCTCGGCGCCGGCTTGTGATCCTTCTCGGCCTGCGCGGCGGCCTGGATCGCCGCGTTCTTGTCCGTCTCCGCCTGGGTGTTCCGCTTGTTGATCGCTTCCTCGGCGCCCTTGTAGGCGTCGGCGACCTGGGTCTTGATGTTGCCGAGATCGGCGTGGACACGGTCGAGGTCGTCGACGACCTTGCCCAGCTGCTCTTCGACGTTCTTCCCGGCCTTGGTGATCGACTTGACGTACTCGAAGAAGGCGTCCGCGGCGGGCCCGGCCCAGACCCCGCCGTTCAACGCTTGGGTCGAGTTGGACAACGCCGCGCTGTGGTCGCCCGCGTTGTCAGCGGCCGTCTTGAACTGCTTCGAGGCGTTCTGAATGGCGGCCAGGTTCACCTTTTCGATCTGCTCGGCCTTCTTGACCAGTTCGCCCCAGCCGTCCGGCACCCCGGCGCCGACACCGTTCAAACCCACTGCTCAAGCCCCCTTGTTCTCCGGCCCCCGGCCTGGCGAATCGTCACAGGTCTCCGTGCACCTTCAGGTTGTCCACGTGGACCGCTTCGGTCTCCTTGATCAGCCCCGCCGCCTTTCGCAGCACGAAGGCGGTGGCCTCCATCAGCTGACCGGCCGAATCGAATTCGTTGTGGACTCCCTGTTTGAACTTGCCGACCGCGCCCTGCGCGTCGCCGTGCTCGTCCACTCCGCCGAAGGGGCTTTCCTTCTCGTCATCCATCCCGGTGACGCCTTTTTTGGTCTTCTCGAACTCGTCCTTGAGCTTCTCCACCTGACCGGCGGCGATCCCCATGGATTCCGGGTCGTACACAGGCACGGTTCGTCATCCCCTTCACGGAAAAACTCGTATCCGCCCGATCAGACGCGCGGCCGATCAGGACGGTTCCCGCGCATACTTTAAGACCTCGGCAGTGAGGCGTGCGCGTATCCACGCCAACTTCCACCCCGCCGATATCGGCTTCGCGAAACAGCCGAATCGGGCAAGTCAGAAATCGGCGACTTCCCGGATCCGGGTCGCCAGCAACTGGTTGTCCGCCGGGGTGATGGTCGCCCAATCCCGCCCGTCCCGGTTCCGCGCGACCTGGAACAGGTACCGGCCCGCGTCCGTGTCGTAGAAGGCGACCACGCTGTCCGCGCGCCGGGGACGGCCGTCGCGGCCCGCGCGTTCGACACCGAACTGGCCGCGCGCCTCCTGGCCGAGCAGCATGCCCGCCACCTCCTGGGCCTGCCAGAGGGGCACGTCCAGGTCTTCCAGCGCGGTGACCAGGGCTTTCGCGTCGCCGCGGGCGGCGGCGTCGGCCTGGACGAGGACGTCGTGCGGGATGCTGATCGACTGGCCGACGCCGGGGCCGAGATCCCCCGCGACCGAGACCGCGGCCTCGGCGAGGGAGCTCTCCCTGGCGGGGATCAGCCACACCTGACCGGAGTCGATCACGCCGAGCAAGGCCTGGTTGCCGACGCTCACCGCCTGGCCCTTGATCTCACGGTCGGTCCACACCCAGACGTCGATCGCGACGCGGGGGTGCGCGAACAGGTTCAGCATGTCGACCAGCTCGCCCGACGCCTGGTGTCCCCGCGCGAGACCTCGCGCGCGCAGGGATTCCCAGGCCTCTTCGATCAGCGCCGCCCGCTCCGTGTGGGTCGTTCCGGGGCTCGGCACGTCGAGTGCGACATGGCGGCCGGGCAGCCGTTCGGCTTCCCAGAGCATTTCGAACTCGAGTGCGGACAGCACCAGGCTGCCGTTGTCGTTCGGCACAGGTTCAGCGCGCTTCCCGGTTGCCGTGGTCACCGATCACGTCCGGCGAAACCAGCCGCTCGTCGGTGAACAGATCCTTGTCGTCGACGCCGTAACGCCTGATGTGCTCCGCGTCCTCTTCGACGTCCTGGGTGGCCGCGCGCTCCATGAACTTCGACTCGGGCTTCGGCTGCTTCGCGCCGATCTTCTCCGAGCGCCGCATGGCCTCCTCTTCGGGAAGCTCGCCGATCGGGAGCTGGCGGGTCGGCTTCACGCCGCCTTCCTGACGGGGACGGCGGTCGCGTTCCCTGTCGCCGCTCAGCGCACCACCGGCGACACCGGCGCCGAGCGCCGCGGCACCGGCACCCAGGTCGCCCGCGGCCGGGCCGGTGATCTTCGGGACGGCGGGGAAACCGCGGCCGGATTCGTTGCCGGGGGCCATCGGCGCCTGCGGTCCGGAGCCGACCGAGCGGCCCTTGCCGAGCGCCTGGTCGCCGCCCGCGCCACCACCGACGTTGCCGAAGACACCGGGACCCGAACTGGAGCCCGGGCCCTTGCCGACAGCGCTGTCGAGACCGGGGCCGGTGCCGAACGCTTTGCCGACCGGCTGCGCCGACGTGGTGCTGTTCGGCGGCGCGCTGCCGGTGGACTGACCCGGCGGGACGTTCGGGGTGTTCGGCGCGCCCGGCGGAACGAACGGCGGCGAGGTCGGCGAGCCGGTGACCGGGTACGACGGCCTGCCCTGTTCGGGCTGTGGGGACGGCCGGTTCGGCGTCACCCAGCCGGCCCCCGGCGAGGGAGCCGGCCTCGACGTGCCGGACGGCGTGGTCGGGGCGGCGGCCGCGGGAGCCGTGGCCCCGGCGTTCGGCGCCGACGCACCGGTTTTGCGTGCCGTCCCGCCGCCCATGGCGACGCCGTAGGCAGGGGTCGGCGCGTCGTAGGACGGCGCCTTCGGGTTGCCGACGGGCTGCGCGACCGGCGGCACGTACTTCGATTCGACGGCGGCCGACGCGGGCCGCACACTGCCGTCCGGGGTCAGGTCCGTGGCCGTGCCCGCCAGGTCGAGCGGGGCGGAACCACCACCCGCTCCGGCGGCCGTCGTGGTCTGGGTCAGGTTCATCGCCTGCGGGTCGGCCAGCGTGTCGGTCGACAGCAGGTTCTCGCCGCTCGTCTTGGCGTAGTCGTTCAACGCCTCCTGTGCCTGCGCCCGCGCGTTGTTCGCGGCGCTGACGCTCTTGGCGTGGTCGGTCTCGAACCCGATGAGACTCAGGACGACGTCACCGATGGTCAGGCCGCCGGCGCCCTTCCGGACCACTTCCGGATCCGGGAGCTTGTGCAGGGTCCGGTTGAAGGCCTCACCCTGCGCGAAGATCATCTCCGCGGAGTGCGAGACCTTCGAGTTCGCGTCCTGGGAGAAGCCGGCCTGTTCGGTGAACACCTGACCGGCGGCACCACCGGCCTCGCTCTGCCATTCCACGCCGAGCTTGCCCAGCTCGTCACGCAGCGTCTTGTCGGTGTCCGCGAGCGCGCCCGCGACGGATTTCAACGCGTCGACGGCGATACCGATACTGCCGGTGCCGTCACCGCTGCGGAAGCGTTCGATCTCGGTCGCGATCCCGGTGTCGGTGTAGCCGTCGAACCGAAGATCGCGGAGCCTGCCCGCGAGGTCGGAAACGTTCACGCCGCCCTCCCTAGTTGCGTGCTTTCAAGGTCTGCAAAGCCGAATCGGCCGCCTGTGCGGACATTTCACACAGCTGCGGCATGGTGAACGCGCCGGCGGTGACGGCGACCGCCCGCACCGCCAGCGTCTGTCCCTGAGCGACACCCACGAGCGTTTCGCAGTCGCCCGGCGTGCCGGCGTCACGGTGGTTCCGGATGGCCGGGAACCCGCCGACCGCCGTCGGTTCCGTCGTCATGCTGTTCTTGCGGCGCTTGCCGGTGAACCACTCTTCGACGTCCGCGGTGATCGTGCGGACGTAATAGCCATGGAAGGGCTGCGCGGCGTCCGAGTCGAGGACACAGGTCGGGCCGTCGATCGGTTCCGCCGCCGCGCGCGGTTTGCTGTTGATCTTGAGCTGGTCGAGCTGCGGATCGGTGAGCAGGGCACACGGATCGACGCCCTGCAGGCTCAGTTCGGCGGGCCTGGCAGGCAGTGCCGACGCTTTGGCGCCCTGCGTGGCCGAGGCCAGCGCGGGTTCGTCGGGGAACGCCTGCCCGCCCGTGTCCGTGGCGCATCCGGCCAGCACGAGGGTGAGCACCCCGGCAGTCACCAGCACACGAGGCCTACGCCCGGTGTACACCACGGTCCCCGAACGCGGCGGCCTTGTCCGCATCACTGGTCTTGTACTCCTTGGCCGCCGTGCGGAGCTGGTTGACCAGGCCCCGCAGACCGGCCACGTACGCCCGGACCTGCGCGGCGTACGACTGGTCGCCGTCGGCCACGAGCTCGTTCCAGACGCTGGTCGCGTGCACGCTCACGGTGTCGTTGGCCGGAGTGTCGATCCGCAGCTGGTCGAGCCGCGTCATGAGCTTGTCCTGCAACGCGTCGACCTGCTCTTCGACGATCTTCGCCACTTCGAGCAGCTTCGACGGGTCGACTCTGATGTCGGCCACCGACGGTGGCGTCGGGACCGCCGACGTGAGGTCCTGGACCTTGCTCGATGCTGCCATTCCCCACCCCTTGGAAACACGCACGGTGACCGTTCGCCCTGTCGAGGCTACCAACGCGGATGTATCGGCTGCCTAAGCTTTGCAGGAAATACCGGGTTAGACGCAGCGGCCGCCCGAGCGGTTCCGTCCGGAATTCACGAGACCGGGGTGGCGATCTCTCCCTTGGCGGCGAGCAGGGCGATGTCGGTGCGGTGGTGGGAGCCGGCCAGGTGGACCTTCTCGACCGTCGCGTAGGCGTCCTTGCGGGCGGCCTTCAGGTTCTTGCCGGTGCCGACGACCGACAGCACGCGGCCGCCGGAGGAGACCACGGCGCCGTCGTCACGGCGGCGGGTGCCGGCGTGGAGCACGCCTTCGAGCTCACCGCCGGTGATGACGTCGCCGGTCCTCGGCTTGCCGGGGTAGCCGTCCGCGGCGAGCACGACGGTGACCGCCGCGCCGGAATCCCAGTCCAGCGGCGGCAGTTCGGCGAGCTTGCCGGTCGCCGTCGCGTGCAGGACCTTGCCGAGCGGGCTGCGCAGCAGCGCCAGGACGACCTGGGTCTCCGGGTCGCCGAAACGGCAGTTGAACTCGATGACCTGCGGGCCCTCGGAGGTCAGCGCGAGACCGGCGTAGAGCAGGCCGGAGAAGGTGGCGCCGCGGTTGTCGAGTTCGTCGACCACGGGCTGGACGATGCGGGCGACGACGTCGTCGACCAGGTCCTTCGGCGCCCACGGCAACGGCGCGTACGCCCCCATGCCGCCGGTGTTCGGGCCCGCGTCGCCGTCGCCGACGCGCTTGAAGTCCTGCGCGGGCAGCAGCGGGACGACCGTACGGCCGTCGACGAAGCAGAAGAGAGAGGCCTCCGGACCGTCGAGGAAGGACTCCAGGAGCACCGGGTGCCCGCCGTCGAGCAGCATCAGGGCGTGCTTGCGCGCGACGTCGATGTCCGTGGTGACCACGACGCCCTTGCCCGCGGCGAGCCCGTCGTCCTTGACCACCCAGGTGGGGCCGAAGCGGCCGAGCGCGGCGTCGAGGCGGGCCGGGTTGTCGACGACCTCGCAGTGCGCCGTCGGCACCTTCGCGGCCGCCATGACGTCCTTCGCGAACGCCTTCGAACCCTCGATCCTTGCCGCGGACGCGGACGGACCGAAGCAGGCGATGCCCGCCTTCCGGACCGCGTCGGCGACACCGGCCACCAGCGGGACCTCGGGACCGACCACCACCAGATCCGCCTGCCACTGCTTGGCGAGGGCGGAGACGGACTCGGGGTCGGCCGCGTCCACGCCGAGTTGTTCGGCCACCGCCGCGGTGCCGGCGTTGCCCGGGGCACAGGCCAGCGCGGTGACGGAAGGGTCTTCCGCGACCGCGAGGACGAGTGCATGCTCACGGGCGCCGGACCCGATTACCAGTACGCGCACGACGCACAGGGTAACCGGGCCGGAGACGCCCTGTCGGCGGAGCCACGTGAAACCCGCCCCGGCCGGAGGCCCCGCTATCGTGGCGGCGGGGCACCATAACGTCTGACCTGCGAAAACACGAACCTGACTCGGCGATGCGATCGCGGTCGCGGGTCACCGATCAACACAGCCCCGAACACGTCGCCGTCCTCGAGCGGGTGGTTCCATCCGGCGTTCACCCGGCGGTCAGCGCTCCGCCGGTCCGTCTTCGCCGTCCGGACGCCTCCTGCGTCAAGGGTTGCGCGGTACCCCGAGTTCAAGCGAAAGAGGTTACCCACCATGCGAAAGCGCCTGGGCGTGCTCGCCCTGTCCGGACTCGCCGTACTCAGCGTCACAGGGCTGGCAGGCGCTGCCGAGCCGAGCGCCCAAGATGTGTCGGCGCTGGCGAAGGGTCACGATGGTCCGGTGATCGTCGGACACCGCGGCGCCCCCGGCTACCGCCCGGAGCACACGCTCGCCTCGTATGAGCTCGCCTACCGCCAGGGCGTCGACTGGGTCGACGTCGACCTCGTGCCCACCAAGGACGGCCAGCTTGTCGCGCGACACGAGAACGAGATCGGCGGGACCACCGACGTCGCGAAGCACCCCGAGTTCGCGAACCGGAAGACGACGAAGGTCATCGACGGCACGTCGTTCACCGGCTGGTTCACCGAGGACTTCACACTCGCCGAGCTGAAGACCCTGCGCGCGACCGAGCGGATCCCGCAACTGCGGCCGAACAACAAGATCTACGACGGCCGCTACCAGATCGCCACCTACCAGGAGGTCATCGACCTGACGCGCCGCCTGGGCCGCGAACTGCGCCGTGAACTGGGGACGTACCCGGAGATCAAGCACTCGACCTACTTCTCCTCGATCAAGAACCCGACCGAGCCGAAGCTGGTCGAGCTGCTCAAGCGCAACGGGCTCAACCACCCGAAGGCGCCGGTGATCATCCAGTCGTTCGAGGTGTCGAACCTGATCGCGCTTTCGCGCCAGGTGCGGGTGCCGCTGCTGCAGCTGACTTCGGCGACCGGCGCTCCGGCCGACTTCGTCGCCAAGGGCGACCCGCGGACGTACGCCGACCTCGTGACGCCGGCGGGCCTGAAGGAGATCTCGAAGTACGCGGACTACCTGGGCCCAGAGAAGGCACAGGTCATCCCGGTGGTGAACGGCGCACTGGGGCAGCCGACCAAGCTGGTCGCCGACGCGCACCAGGCAGGGCTGAAGGTCGGGCCGTACACGTTCCGCAACGAGAACAACTTCCTCCCGCAGAGCCTGCGCTCGTCGGCGAACCTCGCCGAATACGGCAACGCGTTCGCCGAGCAGGAGGCGTTCCTCAAGGCGGGTGTCGACGGGTACTTCGCGGACCACCCGGACACCGCGCTGGAGGCCGTGAAGGCGTTCCGGGGGCGCTGAGGTCTCGACCCAAGTAGCCAGGGCGCCGGTACCGGGTGGGTCCGGTGTTCGTGGCGCAGGTCAGCGGCCCTACGTGACGACCGCCCCGGGACGCCGACTGTGTGGATTTTGGGGCGTTGGACGACCAGAAATCCACACAGTGCCCGACGGAGACGTGAGGGGTGTGTGGAAATAGAGACGCTCAACGTCCCGTTTTCCGCACACCCCTCACTCGCGGTAACACTCACCCGCCCACCAACCACGCCGAGTGGCCACATGAGGCGAAGGCGCGGTCCCCCAGCGATCGATCGCGATTACCACGCCGCCTTTGCCCACCCCCTGGAGAGCGCCCGAACCGCCACTCACGACCCACCCGGCCAGGGCTGATCGGCGGCCTCTCTACTCCCGTCGCCGTCCTTGCGCTGCGGCGGTGAGTGTCCTGAACGACCCTTTCCTGACAGCTGGGGACGGGTTTCTTGACGGGACCTTGACATGCGCAGGTCGACGGGCCTAATTTCGGCGGATCTCAATGGTCTGTCCGCATACCTTTTAAGTGGGTGCCCGATGGATGTCTCTGACAAGCAGGCCGCAGAACCCGCCGACGAAGACAGTGCCCGGCTCCACCAACTCGGCTACGCGCAGGAACTCCGGCGCACGATGTCGGCCTTCTCCAACTTCGCCGTCTCCTTCACGATCATCTCGATCCTCTCCGGCTGCCTGACCCTCTACGGATTCGGCATGAAAACCGGCGGGCCCGCCGCGATGATCTGGGGCTGGCCGCTGGTCGGCCTCTTCGTCATCCTGGTCGGGCTGGGCATGGCCGAGGTCTGCTCCAGCTACCCGACCGCGGGCGGCCTCTACTACTGGGCGGCGAAGCTCGCCCCGCGCAACGGCGCGGCGTGGTCATGGTTCACCGGCTGGTTCAACCTCATCGGGCAGATCGCCGTCACCGCGGGGATCGACTTCGGCGCGGCGCTGTTCCTCAACGCCTTTCTCGACCTGCAGTTCGGCTTCGAGGCGACGCCGGGCCACACGATCCTGCTGCTGGCGATCATCCTCGTGATCCACGGACTGTTGAACACCTTCGGTGTCAAGATCGTCGCGCTACTGAACAGCATCAGCGTGTGGTGGCATCTCGCGGGTGTGCTGGTGATCGTCGGGGTGCTGATCATCGTTCCCGAGAAACACCAGGACGCGTCGTTCGTCTTCGGCGAGTTCGTGAACAACACCGGCTGGGCGTCGCCTGTCTACGTCTTCTTACTGGGCCTCCTGCTCGCGCAGTACACACTCACCGGATACGACGCCTCGGCCCATATGACCGAGGAGACCAAGAACGCGGCGAAGGCCGGACCTCGCGGGATCATCAACTCGATCCTCGTCTCCCTGATCGCCGGCTGGATCCTGCTGATCGGCCTCACTTTCGCCATCCAGGACTATGAGGGCGCCGTCGGCTCCGAAACCGGGGTGCCGCCCGCGCAGATCTTCATCGACGCGACCGGCGCGACGACCGGCAAGTTCCTGTTGCTGATCTGCATCGGCGCACAGCTGTTCTGCGGAATGGCGTCGGTGACCGCGAACTCGCGGATGATCTACGCCTTCGCTCGCGACGGCGCGATCCCGGGTTCCAAGTTCTGGCACCGCATCAACAAGCGCACCCAGACTCCGACCAACGCGGTGTGGCTGGCCGCGGGCGGCGCGCTCCTGCTCGCCCTGCCGTACCTGTGGAGCGCGACCGCCTACGCGGCGGTGACCTCGATCGCCGTCGTCGGCCTTTACGTGGCCTATGTGATCCCGGTGTTCCTGCGGGTGCGCAAGGGCGACGACTTCGAACCCGGACCGTGGAACCTCGGCCGCTGGGGGAAGCTCGTCGGGACCGTCGCGACCGTCTGGGTGTGCTTCATCTTCGTGCTGTTCATGCTTCCGCAGGGATCACCGATCACCATCGACAGTTTCAACTACACGCCTATCGCCTTCCTTGTCGTACTCGGTGGTGCGGCGGTGTGGTGGTTCGCCTCGGCGCGCAAGTGGTTCACAGGCCCGAAGGTGCAGGGCTCCGAGGAAGAACTCGCCGCGGTGGAAAAGGAACTCAAGGAATTGGGGTAGCGGTCTCCTCCCGGGAGCGGCCGGCGCGGACTACGGTCACCGCGGCCGCTCCCAGCGCCCCGACTCCGGCGAAGGCGTAGAAACCCCACGGGTACGCGATTCCGGCAGTCAGCAGCGCGCCGCCGAGGATCGGGCCGCAGATCGCGCCGACGCGGCCGACACCGGCCGCCCAGCCGATCCCGGTGGCACGCATGACGTCCGGGTACGTCTTGCCGATGTAGGCGTACACGAGCACCTGCGCGCTGAACACGAAACCGCCGGTGAGGAACACGGCCACGTACAGGCCGACAGCGGGCAGCTTCACACTCAGCAGGGCCAGGAACACCGCCGCCCCGAGGAACCAGAAGATCACCGCCGGCCGCACGCCGACCTTGTCCGCCACCCGGCCCGCGACGAGCAGGCCGACGACGCCGCCGAGGTTCAGCGTGAGCAGCAGCCCGAGCGCCGCGCCCAGCGGATACCCGGCCTGGCGCATGATCTCCGGCAGCCAGGTGTTGAGCCCGTAGACCAGCAGCAGCCCCATGAACGACGTCACCCAGAACGCGATGGTGGCGCGCAGGAACCCGCCGCGGAACAGCCCGCCGACAACCTGTGTCGCCGACTTCTCCTGCGTCTCCCGCGCCCGCTCGAAAGACTCGGATTCCGGCAGGTACTTGATCATCAGCGGTATCAGCACGAGCGCGGGCAGCGCGCCGGCCACGAACATCGCGCGCCAGCCGAGCGGCTGGATCAGCCAGATGCCGAGCAGGGCCGTGAGCACCGCGCCGACGTGGTAGCCGGTCATCACCGTGGTGGTCGCGCTGCCGCCCTTCCCCTTGCGGGCGTACTCGGTGACCAGCGCGATCGCCGTCGGCAGACAGCCGCCGAGACCCAGCCCGGCGAGGAAACGCAGCAGACCGAAGACGAACGCCGACGGCGAGATCGCGCAGAGCGCGGTGAACGCCGAGAAGGCCGTGACCGCGATGATCAGCGCCTTGCGACGGCCGATGAGATCGGTGATCGTGCCGATCGCCATCGCACCGATCATCATGCCGATCAGGCCGAACGTCGAGATCACCGACGCCGTGCCGGGTGTCAGGTCCCAGACGTGGTCACGGAGCAGCGCGGGCAGCACCGTGCCCAGGACGACCAGGTCGAATCCGTCGAGCAGTACCGCCGTCCAGGCGAGTGGGACCACCCACGAACGGGCCGCGGCAGGGGACATTGGAGACCTCCAGCTGTGTTCGCTATGCGCACGAGTATGCACAATCCGAACGTTGTGAGCAAGGCCACTGGGCCCCTGGATGTCCTGAACGCCCCTTTTCATGACACGTGAGTCAGCGCTGGGCGAGGTCTCCGAGGACGCTCCAGGTGCGAAGCCGCTCTTCCGCGTTCCGGATGCCGCTCTGCGTCGCGACGACCTCGGTCGCCCCGGCGTCGAAGTACCGCCGGATCTCGGCCGCGACGGTCTCCTCGTCCCCGGCGATCACCAGGTCACCGGCGGAATCCACGCCCTGGGCGTCGAAGATCGCGCGATAGGAAGGGATGTCGCGGAAGAAGGCGTACTGCCGGTCGACCTGGGCGCGTACGGCGCCGGGATCGTCGGTCACGACGACCGGGACCATCGCGATGATCCGCGGCGCCGGACGACCGGCGGCGGCCTTGGTGATCTCCGGGACGATGAGCCCGGAAAGGGCTTTCGGTCCGGCGAGGAAGGGGATCGTGCCGTCGGCGAGTTCGCCGGTGACTCGCAGCGCCTGCCGTCCCATCGCCGCGATGATCACCGGGATGCCCGAAGACCCCGCGACAGACAGCGAAGCCGCGAAGCCCTTGGCGTGCGCCCGGACCGTCTCGCCGCGGAAATCGACTTCGCCGCCGTCGAGCACTTGCCGAAGGATCGTGAGGTACTCGCGAAGGTGCTTGATCGGCGACGGGTACTCGATGCCGTACGCCGGTTCGAGCCAGTTCTTCGCACCGGTTCCGAGGCCGAGGACGAATCGGCCGCCGGTGGCGGCCTGTGCCGTCTGCGCGAGACCGGTGATCAGCAACGGATGTCGGGGGTAGATCGGGACGACGCCGGTCCCGACGGTGATTCCCGCGACCGCGCGCCCCGCGAGGGCGGCGACGGTGATCGCGTCGTGCTCCATCTGCTGCGAGAACCAGACGGACGTCAGGCCCGCGTCGGCGGCCTGCCGGGTCTGCGTGATGAGTTCGTCGACGATGTTGACGGCGTCCGCGGTGTCCCCGGACGGGAGTGCCACTCCGATGGTCATGTTCAACGCTAACCATGCTGCCTAAAGGATATTTCGCCGTTCACCAGTTGGGATCATGCGCGCGGATCCCGGTGTAGACCCACCCTGGGCGGCGTCCGACACCTCGATTTTGGAGAGACCCGATGTCGTTGACCGATGTCATCGAAGGAACCAAGACCGCCGTCTCGTTCAGCGTCGCCAACGCGCTGCCCCCCGGAACCGCGACGCGGGTCGACGTGCGGGTGCGCGACCACTCGTTCGCCGTCGACGAGCCCGCCGCGCTCGGCGGCACCGACACCGCGGCGAACCCGGTCGAATACGTGCTCGCCGCGCTGGGCTCGTGCCAGGTGATCACCTATCAGTTCTGGGCGGCGAAGCTCGGTGTGCCGCTCGAAGGCGTGAAGGTGACCGTGGACGGCGACATCGACCTGCACGGGTTCTTCGGGTTCTCGGAGACTCGCCCCGCGGGCGCGGAGGTTTACGAGGACCTGAAGCGGCAGGTGGACGAACACTGCCCGGTGCTGGACCTGTTCCGGAACCCGACGCCGGTGAAGACCTCGCTCGCCTGAGACGCAAGGAAAGGTCCTTTCATTGCAGATTTTGCAATGAAAGGACCTTTCCTTGCACGCGCGAGGGGTCAGACGAACTCGTGCCGCACGATCGTCTGCTCGCGGCCCGGTCCGACGCCGATCGCCGAGATCCGCGCGCCCGACAGCTCTTCGAGCCGCTCGACGTAGGCCCGTGCGTTGGCCGGCAGCTCTTCGAAGGTGCGGCAGCCCGAAATGTCCTCGAACCAGCCCGGCAGCTCTTCGTAGATCGGCAGCGCGTGGTGCACGTCGGTCTGCGTCATCGGCATGTCGTACGTCCGGAAGCCGTCGACCTCGTAGCCGACGCACACCGGCACCTTCTCCAGGCCGGACAGCACGTCCAGCTTGGTGAGGAAGTAGTCGGTGATGCCGTTGACCCGCACCGCGTAGCGCGCGATGACCGCGTCGAACCAGCCGGTGCGCCGCGAGCGGCCGGTGGTGACGCCGAACTCGCCGCCCTGTTTGCGCAGGTACTCGCCGGACTCGTCGTCCAGCTCGGTCGGGAACGGGCCGGAGCCGACACGCGTGGTGTAGGCCTTGAGGATGCCCAGCACGGTGTCGATCTTGCCGGGGCCGATGCCCGAACCCGCGCTCGCGCCGCCGGAGGTCGGGTTCGACGACGTCACGAACGGGTAGGTGCCGTGGTCGACGTCGAGGAGGGTGCCCTGCGAGCCTTCGAGCAGCACGGTCTCGCCGCGTTCGAGGGCCTGGTTGAGCTGGAGGCGCGTGTCGGCGATGCGGTGCGCGAACTTCTCGCCCGCGGCCAGCACCTCGTCGGCGACCTGGTTCGCGTCCAGCGCCTTGCGGTTGTAGACCTTGACCAGCACCTGGTTCTTGAACTCCAGTGCCGACTCGACCTTCTGCCGGAAGATCTTCTCGTCGAGCAGGTCCTGCACGCGGACGCCGACGCGGGCGATCTTGTCCTGGTAGCAGGGGCCGATGCCGCGGCCGGTGGTGCCGATCTTGCGGCTGCCGAGGTAACGCTCGGTGACCTTATCGATCGCCACGTGGTACGGCATGATCAAATGCGCGTCGGCGGAGATCAGCAGCTTGCTGGTGTCGACGTCGCGTTCTTCCAGCCCGGCGAGTTCGTCGAGCAGCACGCCCGGGTCGATGACGACACCGTTGCCGATGACGTTGGTGACACCCGGCGTGAGGATCCCGGACGGGATGAGGTGGAGGGCGAAGTTCTGCCCGTCGGGAAGGACTACGGTGTGGCCCGCGTTGTTACCGCCTTGGTAACGCACGATCCACTGGACGCGGTCGCCGAGCAGGTCGGTGGCCTTGCCCTTGCCCTCGTCCCCCCATTGGGCCCCGATCAGCACGATGGCCGGCATGTGACACTCCAGGTGTTCGGCGACTGGTGGTTTGGCGCTGGTAAATGCCGGTGCATGAGCGTAACGGAGGGCCTTCGGGTGCGCGGAATAGTGGTGGTCTGTCCGGAGGGCGAGCCCACACTCCCGGAGATCGACGACGTCGAAATGGTGCACGTCCCGAGCCGCCCCGGCAAGGCGGATATCGACCCCTTGCTGGGGGAACACGATCATCTGGTGGTCGCGGGCACCGACGCGGACCTCGCGGCCGTCGCGCTGCGGCTGTTACGAAAAGAACAGCTCTCGGGCGTGTCGCTCGGCTTCGTGCCGTCGTCTCCGGACTCCGACGTCGCCCGTATCTGGAGCCTGCCGACGCAGCCGCTGCGCGCCCTCTCGCTCGCCCTGCGTGGCGAGGTCGACCCGGTGCCGCTGATCCGCGACGACACCGGCGGGGTGCTGGTCGGGCGCGGGGTGATCGGGATGATCCGCGGGGTGGCCTACTGCGACGAGCACACCGTCCTGCGCGGGCCCGCGCGCTCGATCGAGGTCGAGCCGGACACGAGCGGCCCAGGGCTGATGGTCCGGGTGACCAAGGGGACGCTGTTCAAACGGCCTTCGACGCATTACGCGCGGGCGTTCCAGCTCGGCTGCATCCCGACCCGGCCGAGCATCGACGGCGTCGCCCATCCACGCGCGATGAGCCGGTGGACCTGGTACCGGCACACCGAAGACCTCCGGCTGGTCCGCGGGCTGGACTAGCCCGTTCGGCTCAGAACCATCAGCTGGACTTTCCGAAGATTTTTCGGCGGCGGACACCCTGTCCTACCTGCTCGTGACACCCTCCGTTCACGAATAGCCAGCAGAGTGTCATCCGATGGTGTTGCGTGGGTCATATCCGTGCCGCATGGTGACCAGGTCCCCAAACCTGACACGGAGGCAGCAATATGCCAACTGCGCTTGCCGTTCGTCGCTCCTTCACCGTCCTCGCCGTCTCGGCGATCGTCTCCGCGGGCGTGGTGGGTGTCGCCGAAGCGACACCCCCGGGCATCCCATCGGCGGACACCGCCAAGACCCAGCTCGCCGCGCTGACCGTCAAGCCGGACGGTTCGTCGACCGGGTACAGCCGCGACAAGTTCCCGCACTGGTCCGACCAGGGCAACAGCTGCAACACCCGCGAGGTCGTGCTGAAGCGGGACGGCACGAACGTGCAGCAGGACAGCAGTTGCGCCGCCGTCTCCGGCAGCTGGTTCAGCCCGTACGACGGCGCCACCTGGCGCGCGGCGTCCGATGTGGACATCGACCACGTCGTCCCGCTGGCCGCCGCGTGGCGCACCGGGGCGTCGTCGTGGACCACCGCGCAGCGGCAGGCGTTCGCGAACGACCTCAGCGCGCCGCAGCTGATCGCCGTCACCGACAACGTCAACCAGGAGAAGGGTGACAAGTCGCCGGACGCCTGGAAGCCGCCGACCGTCGGCTACTGGTGCACCTACGCGAAGATGTGGACCACGGTGAAATACAAGTACAAGCTGAGCATCAAGTCGGCGGAGAAGACCGCGCTGACGGACATGCTCAACCGCTGCTAGACCTGCTCTGTCCGTGAAGGCCTCCTTCACTACCTTCAGAGTAGGGAAGGAGGCCTTCACGGACTTTCGGGGCTGTCAAGCGGAAAGGCGGGACGTTTCGCGGGCTGGGAGCCGAACTCAGTATGTGGGCGGGCCTCAAGGCCGTGATTAGCGTGAATCGGTCAGGCGCAAGCAAAAGCGCCCTCCCCGTTCCCGCTGGAGGCCACCCGGCGTCCCGTCCCGCCGCCACTTCCTTACTCGCGCTCACCGCACTTTTCGCCACCGCCTGCTCGTCCGCGGGCGGCTCGACGGGTGCCGACGCGGGGCCACCCAAACCCGGAGGCACGCTGCGCCTCGGGATCTCGTCGAGCCCGGACTGCGTCGACCCGGTCTCGCCGGGGAAACTCGCGCCGGAAGCGACGAAGACCCCGCGTTCCTCGTCCGCCGACACACGCGTTTCGGCGCCCAGGAAGGAAACGAGGCCGGCTTCCTGGAGGGCGAGCAGTTCTTCGAGCCGCCGCGGAGGCGGGCCGCTCGCGAAACAGGAGAAGAAGCCGAGGAACCAACCGTCCAAATCGGACAGTTGCGAAACCGCGTCGAACCGTCCGGTCCCCACCAGCGCGGGAAGCTGGCCCATCACGGACAGCAGTGCCGTGAACGCCCCGAGATCCGCGCTGTACTCGGGGTCCGCCCGTCGGCTCAAGTCGGCTTCGACGTACTCGCGCAGTTCCTTGCCGTACTCCTCCGCGGTGCCGAAGTCCTTGCCCGCCATGGGCCGGTCGAGACGATCCAGGTCCAGCCGGTCGTCCGGCGCCGGGATCGCTTCGCAGTGCCTCGAGTTCGGCGCGCAGGCTGTCGTCGATTCCGGTGTCGAGCCCGCCCGAGCGGACCAGCCGCGCCCACTCGATCAGTGACGGGCCCGGCCTGATCGGGCCGTGGATCCGCACGGTGTCGTCGGTGAAGACCGTGACGTCCTCGGGCATGGAGTTCATACGCAGCAACGGCGACTGTTCGTAGCGCCAGACCCGTCACGCCCCGGCGGAAAGGGATCGACGAGATGTGCCACCAGCCGCCGACCGCCGAGCAGTTCGGCGGCGTTGGCACCGAGCCGTTCGAGCACGCCCACCCCACGTGGACCGGCGCCGACCACCGCGAGCACATAGGGAAGGTCTGCGGTACTCACGAAGCCGAAGCCACGCCGGGATTCCGGGCGGCGTTCGGGTTCTCGAGGAAGTGGGGGGTCACGGACGAGAGGAACGCGCGATGCCGGTCGAATTCCTGGGCATCGGAGGCACCGACGACGGTTCGGAGACTCATCCGCGATCGGGTGCTGTTCGCGTACGGCTCCAGCGGGCCGGACCCGGTGCAGGCGGCCGCGTACGTCGCGTCGAAGCTCGACAAACTCCGGATCCTGTAGGCGCACCGGCCGAACGTCTCGTACCCGACCTTCGCGGCGAAGACGTTCGCCACGCTGGACCGGCCTTCGGACGGAAAGCTCACGGTGCACTTCATCACCGGCGGCAGCGACCACTACCGCTTCGCCGACTTCGTCCTCGACGTCGGTCCTGTGCGACGGCCACGCCCCGATGTGTCGTTCGGCGGGTCGTCCCCGGCGGCGTACGCGGCGGGCGGGGCGGAGGCGGACACCTTCTGCCTCTGGGGTGAGCCTCTCGCACAGACCGACGTCCCGCGGATCCAGGTCGCCTTCCGCCCGATCATCGCGCCGACCGAGGAACTCGCCTGGGAGAAGGCGTATCGCACGGTCGACGCCATGGATGGAGGGGGCCGGCAGCTGACCCGGCGGCCTTCGCTCACGAACCCGGAGAACACCGGCTCGCAGCGGCTCCTCGCGGTCGCCGCCGAAGGCGAACGGTTCGATCGGGCACTGTGGACCCCCACCGCGGCCGCGACCGGCGGCGCCGGGAACTCCAACGCGCTGGTCGGCACGCCCGAAACCGTCGCGCAGGCCCTGCTCGACTACTACGACCTCGGCGTCGACACCCTCTCCGCGCGCGGTTACGACACGATCGACTTCGGCCGTCACGTCATCCCCATCGTGCGCGAGGAGGTCGCCAAACGCGACGCGGCTTCGGCCCGCGAGGTGCTCGCGGTCGACGGTTGAGCCGCCACTGCACCGAATGGCGGTCGATCATCCATTCGGTGGAGCGCGTCGGTGCCGTCTGAGGGACCCGACGGTCGCGGAGCGGAGTCGGAACGCGTTCGCACACCATGCGAACACAAGCGGGCCCGGGGGTACCCGCGGCCGTCTTCGCGGCGCCGTACCTCCGAGCCGGGTGACGCGGCCGCGGCCGGTTCTTTCCCGGCGAAAGGCCCAAAGCCACCGAAAGCCGCAGGTCCGAGCCGAGGCACCGGTCACCGGGACATCTTCGCGAACGGCCGTGCGTCCACGAAAAAGATCTCCAACTCCAGAAACCCGGCGAAAGAACCTAGCCAATCACCAACAGTCAGGAGACACTTACGTGAACGAATGACGCTTCGTGACTAGCTCGTGACCGCGTTACTCTCGGTCACGAGTTTGTCGCGTAATAAGGACCCTATTGGGGGCAGCATGGCTTCGGCCGGACGGGTCACTTACCGAGAGGTGTTCGGTGTAGCCGAGTTCCGTTCGCTCTGGTTCGCCGAGCTTTTCTCGATCTTCGGTGATCAACTCGCCAGGGTCGCCCTCTCCGTCCTCGTCTTCACCGAAACCCGTTCCGCGACCCTGACCGGTCTCACCTACGCGTTGACCTATGCCCCGTCGCTGCTCGGCGGCATCTTCCTCACCGGGTTCGCCGACCGCTTCCCCCGGCGAACGGTGATGGTGACCGTCGATCTGCTGCGAGCGCTGCTGATCGCGCTGGTCGCGGTGCCGGTACTGCCGTTCTGGGTCCTGTGTGTCCTCGTCGGCGCCGTCTCGCTGCTGAATCCTCCGTTCAAGGCGGCCCAGCTGGCTCTGCTGCCGCAGATCCTCGAAGGCGACCGGTTCGTCGTCGGCATGGCGATCCGCAGCATGACCGTCCAATCGGCACAGCTGGCGGGATTCGCCGGCGGGGGTCTCCTGCTGACCGCGCTGGAACCCCATATCGCCCTCGCGCTGGACGCGGTCACCTTCGTGGTCTCGGCGCTGTTCGTCCGGTTCGGACTGGCGTCGCGCCCGGCCGCGGCGTCCGGCGAGAAGCGCAAGTCGTTCTTCGCCTCGATCGGTTCGGGCGGGAAGATCGTCTTCGCCAGCTCAGGGTTGCGTTCGCTGCTGCTGTTCACCTGGCTGATGGGCCTGCTGCCGGTGTACGAGGGCATCGCGGCGCCTTACGTCGCCTCGTCCGGCGGAGGCCCCGAGGTCATCGGCCTGCTGCTGGCCGCCGACCCGATCGGCAGCGTGATCGGCGCGTTCATCTACTCGCGCTGGGTGCCGGCACACGTCAGACCGAAACTGATCGGGCCGCTTTCCGCGCTGACGGCGATCCCGCTGCTGCTGTGCTTCCTGCAGCCGGGGCCGTGGGCGTCGATCGCCCTGTTCGTCGTGTCCGGCGGGCTGGGCACGGTCGCGCTCATGCAGGCGACGGCGTCGCTGACCCTCGCGGTCCCCGACGAAAGCCGCGCTCAGGTGATGGGCCTGTCGAACACCGGACTGACCACGACCATGGGTGTGAGCCCGCTGATCGGCGGCATCCTAGCCGACCAGACCGGCGCGCAGTCGACGGTCGGCTTCTTCGGTCTTGCCGGATTGCTGCTGACCGTTCCGCTGGCGGTGGCCTGGGGAAAGACACTCAGGGCGGCCCCGGAAAAGTGGATCGAGCATGACGACGCACGCGCGGAACATTGAGGTGCTCCACGCGTGGTCAATCCTGCGCAGCCGTGCGGCTGGCGCCCTGTGTCACTGCTCCTTACCGGCCATCGCTGGCACCTTTCCCTCGGTCTCTCAGAGAAAAGTACACACCTAGGGAGCTTGTCGACAGCCCGCAAGTCAGTGGAAGCTGTCGGTAAGTAGGGGGTTTCGGAGAATGACGCAACAGTCAGGGGGAAAGATGATCACATCGGAGGAACGCGCTGGACATCGTTCGGCTCTCACGGTAACGGCGTGGGAGCTTTGGAAGCGGCCCACGAACTGGATCACCTTCACGGGGCTGACGGTCGCGGCGATGCTCGCGCTGACCGGGATCTTCACCATGACCGTCGCGATCGAAACGTCGCAGGTCATGACCTGCCTGCTGCTCGCGGCACTGGCGATCGTGCAGGCCGAGGCGACCCGGCGGATCGAGCACCAGCGGCGCAGCCTGAGCATCACCCCGCACGTCAGCATGACGTCGGTCTGGGTCTTCCCCGGCGCGTTCATCCTGCCGCCGCAGCTCTCCGCGCTTCTCGTCGCGGTGATCTATCTTCACCTCGGTTTCCGCAGCTGGTCGGGGATTCGTCACGTGAATCCCCATCGGACTGTGGCGAACGCCACAACCATGACGATGTCCGCGTTCGCCGGCTGGGGGGCCGTGCAGCTCGTGGGTGACGCTTCAGTGACGGTCTCTTCGATCTGCTTCGCGGGCCTCGCCTTCTTCGTCGTCAACACCGCTCTCACGGGGATCGGGCTCTATCTGGCCGCCCCCGGCAAGGCTTCCGTCCCCAACTGCCTCGGCACCTGGGACGACAACATCCTCGAACTCTCCACGGTGTGCCTCGGCGGCCTGGTCATCGCGGCCCTTCCGTACCAGCCCGCGCTCGTCCTGCTGATCTTCCTGCCGCTGTACGTGCTGCAGCGTTCGGTGCTGATCAAGCAGCTGGAAGAGCTCGCGACCACCGATCAGAAGACCCAGCTGCTCAACGCGACGACCTGGCAGCAGGGCGCCATCCGCGAGGTCGCCCGCGCCGAGCGCGAGAACGGCCAGTTCGGCGCGCTGATGATCGACCTCGACCACTTCAAGAGCATCAACGACACGTACGGCCACCTCGCGGGCGACGACGTGCTCAAGGGTGTCGCGGCGCTGGTCAAGGCCGAAACGCGGACGCAGGACCTCGCCGGCCGCTTCGGCGGTGAGGAATTCGTCGTGCTCCTGACCTCGTCTTCGAAGCACGAGTCCGTCGCGGTCGCCGAGCGCATCCGGCAGCGCATCAGCGAAATGGTCATCAGGACCCAGGACAACGAGGGCAACCCCGTGGTCATCGAACAGCGGACGGCGTCGGTCGGCGTCGCGACGTACCCGCTCGACGGCCGGACGATCGACGAGGTCATGGCCTCCGCCGACGCGTCGGTCTACGCGGCCAAACGCAACGGCCGCAACCGCGTGGTCTCGTCCCCGGATCTGGCGTCGGTCGCCGACGTGGCTGGAATGCCTCTGGAGGCCGTCGCGGCCTAACGGAGTCTTTCCATCACGTCGGCGGCCTCGGTTCGAAGACGGACGACGCCGCCGACGGTGAATTCGGTGAGCAGGTCGATGAGCGCGTCCGCGTCGGGCGGCTCACCGTCCCAGCTCGCCTGGACGAGCGCCTCGGTCATCGCGAAGAACAGCGTGACCAGCGCCTTGTCCGCGCGGCCGGAGTCGACGCCGTGCCGGGCCCAGCGCTGCCTGCTCGCCTCGGTGTAGACGCCGGCGAGCCGTTCCCGCAGCCGGGTGAGGGCCGGGTCGCCCATGCGCTCCGCCTCGCGCAGGACGGGGAACGCGTCGGGGTTCGCCGCTACGAAGGCGAACATGTTGGCGTAGTTGGCGCGCGCCCAGGACCGCAGCTCGGGCTGAGAGAGGTCCAGGGCGGGTGCGCCGATCGCCTCGAAGGCCCGTTCCTCGATATCCGCGACGACCTGCGTGAACAACGTCGTGCGATCGCCGAACTGCTCGTAGACGGCCTGGCGGGACACGCCCGCGCGCCGGGCGATCTGCTCGATCGTCGCGGCCTGCGCGCCGTGCACCGCGAAGACACCGGCGGCCGAACTCAGCACCCGCGCGCGTTGCTCGCCGATCGGGAGTTTGCGGGGTCTCCCTCGCGGCGCCGGGCTTGACATTGTGCGCCACCTCACTGACTCTCTTTTTCGACACATCTGTCGAAAATGTTTGTGCTCAACGAGGAGCAAGCATGCGTCCAGGATCCCGGCGCGGTGTTTCCGCCGCCGTCTCAGCGGCCACCATCGCGGCCCTGCTGACCTTCGGGGCACCGCAGGCCACGGCCGCCCCGTCCTTCTACGATCCCCCGTCGCCGCTGCCCGCGGGTGCTCCCGGCGACATCATCCGGCACGAACCGTCCACCTTCTACGTCGATCCCGTGAAACTCATCAAGGCCGACGCGGACGTGCGGCGGATCATGTACCGCAGCACCGACACCCACGGCAAGGCCAACGCCGTGACCGGCACCGTCCTCACCCCGAAGAAGGCGTGGACCGGCGCGGGCGAACGGCCGGTCATCGGCTACGCGGCCGGGACGCAGGGCGTCGGCGACCAGTGCGCGCCGTCGAAAGCCCTCGCTGCGGGCATGGAGTACGAAGGCCCCTTCATCGCCGGGCTGCTGCTTCGCGGCTACGGCGTCGTCGTCACCGACTACGAGGGCCTCGGCACCCCGGGTGTCCACACGTACGTCAACCGCGCGGCCGAGGGCAACGCCGTCCTCGACTCGATCCGCGCGGCACAGCGCCTCCCCGAAGCGAACCTGCCGGACAACGGCCCGGTCGCGACCGCGGGCTACTCGCAGGGCGGCGGGGCATCTGCGTCGGCCGCCGAACTCCAGCCGTCGTACGCGCCCGAACTCAAGCTGAAGGGCTCGTACGCGGGCGCCGTCCCGGCCGACCTGGCCGAGGTCGGCAAGAACATCGACGGGCACTACGCCTTCGGGTTCCTCGGATTCACGCTGGTCAGCATGGACGCGGCGTACCCGGAACTGAACATTCCCTCTCTGCTGAACGCGAAGGGCGCCGAAGCGTTCGAGAAGGTCAAGCAGGAGTGCACCGGGGACGCGATCTTCGGACACGCCTTCACGCAGTCGAAGGACCTGACGAAGGACGGAAGGCCGCTGACCGCGTACCTCGGCGAAGAGCCGTACAAGACGCGAGTCGGCGAGCAGCTCATCGGAGCACGGAAGCCGGGCGCGCCGACGCTGGTCGTCCACAGCGCACTCGACGACATCGTCCCCTACGCGCAGGGACGGACCATGGCGCGCTCGTGGTGCGCGAAGGGCGCGAAGGTGCAGTTCTCGACTTCGCTGGTTCCGACGCACGTCGGCGGGGCGATCCGGGCTTTCCCGGAGGCTTTCGCTTGGCTTGAAGGACGCTTCGCGGGGCTGCCGGCCGTGGGGAACTGCGGCCTGTTCTAGGGCTCACCGAGTGCTATGAAAGGTCCCTTCCTTGCAAATTTTGCATGGAAGGGACCTTTCATAGCGCGCTACTTGAGGCCGGTGGCTTCCGCGGCGGCGGGGTCCGAGTCGCTGAGGAAGGTCCGGCAGCGGTCGTACTCCTCGGTCTCGCCGATCTTGCCGGCGGCCTTGCCGAGGACCGCGAGGGAACGCAGGAAACCCTGGTTCGGGCGGTGCGACCACGGCACCGGACCGTGTCCCTTCCAGCCCGCGCGGCGAAGCTGGTCGAGGCCGCGGTGGTAGCCGGTGCGGGCGTACGCGTACGCGGCGACGGTCTCGCCGGCTTCGAGCGCCTTCTCGGCGAGGGCGGCCCACGCCTCGCTGTAGTCGGGGTGCTCGGCGGCGACGGCGGCCGGATCGGTCCCGGCGTCCAGCGCCGCCTGCGCGGCGGTGTGCTCGGGGAGATGCGTCGGCTGGGGGCCGAGGAGGTTCGTCATACGGGCCATTGTGCCCACCCCGTGTGACTAGAAGAACAGGCTCCCGAGAATGCCCCCACCGGCCAGCACCAGAGCGGCGACGAGGACCGCCGCGACGAGTCGTTTCGGCATCATGGCGGCACACCTTGCCCTGCTTCGCACGCCGACCGCAAATCAGCCACCCCTACGGGTGAACCCCGATTTTCGACCCCAAATGCTCATCCCGTGATCTGGAGCAGGGAAGATGGCCCGCATGACAAAGGCGACAGAAGTGACCGGGGACCTTTCGCCGGGTGTCATCCCCCGCAGCCCGATCGCGAAGACGAGGCTGTTCTTCAAGCTCCACTGGCACCGCGGCGCGCCGGGACAGGCGACGCCGGACTGGGTGCTGAACTTCTGCTACTCGATGTGGCTGGCGGCGTTCGCCTTCAAGCTGGTCGGCTCGTCGTGGGACATGTCGTGGCATTTCATGTGGCTGCGCGACGACCTCGCCCCGCCGCACCTGATCAACACCGTCGGCACGGTGATCATCATGGTGCTGGTGGCGATCCACAGCTACACCGGGATGGGCGCCGACCGGCGGTCCCTGCGGCTGATGCAGGTCGGGCTCGTGGTGTTCCTCATCGCGGCGCCGCTGGACGTCATCAACCACCGCGTCAACGGTCTCGACCTGACCGCGTGGAGCCCGTCGCACATGATGCTCTACATCGGAACGGGCATCATGCAGGCCGGAGTGATCATGGGCTGGCTGAAGTACGCGAAGCCCGGCCGCCGGCGCACCGGTGTCCTGATCGGACTGTGGGCGTTCTTCCTGGAGAACACCTTCTTCCCGAACGGTCAGCAGGAGTACGGCATCCTCGGCCTGCGCGCCTGGGAGCGCGGCACGCCCCAGGCCGAGCCCGAGCTGCTGAACTTCGCCGCCAACCAGATCGGGCATCCGGTCGATCGGGTGGCCGTCGAGTACTTCACGATGCCGATCGACGACTGGGTCTACCCGCTGTGGGGTATCGGCGTGATGGCGCTGATCTTCGCGCTGGCGCGGCACACCACCGGCTTCCGCTGGGCCGGGACGACGGTCGCCGCCGCCTACCTCGCCTACCGGCTGGTGATGTGGCCGCTGCTGCTCGGGATGGGCTTCCCGGTCTCGGTCGTGCCGTTCTACCTGCTCGCCGTCGGCCTCGCCGTCGACCTGGCGTTCCGCATCGGCCGCGGCCATCCGCTGCTGACGGCGGGCGCGGGCGCGCTGCTGGTGACGGCGTTCGGCTACGGGATGCTGTGGGTGCAGTCGCAGTTCCGGCCGTGGATCCTCGGTGACGCGCAGACGGAGTCTGCGCCGCCGGTGGCCTACTGGACGGCCGCGGTCTGCCTGGCCGGGGTCGGCGTGCTGTGGGCCGCCGCCGGTCCGGGGACGCGGGCGATGAACTCGCTGCTGGAGAAGCGCCGCGAGAAGACGACGCTCCCCGCCGCCTGAGGCTCTGAGTACGTGAAGGCCCCCTTCATTGCGCCTAGCGCAGTGAAGGGGGCCTTCACGTACTTCCGCATTTAGAGGACTAAATGCGTACTGGTCAGAGCTTCTTGCCCGCGGAGCCCAGCGACTGAGCGGCCTCGACGACGCGCGCGGCCATGCCGGCTTCGGCGGCCTTCAGGTAGCTACGCGGGTCGTAGACCTTCTTGTTGCCGACCTCGCCGTCGATCTTCAGGACGCCGTCGTAGTTCTTGAAGAAGTGGTCCGCGATGGGCCGGGTGAAGGCGTACTGCGTGTCGGTGTCGACGTTCATCTTCACGACGCCGTACGACACCGCCTCGCGGATCTCCTCCGGCAGCGAGCCGGAACCGCCGTGGAACACGAGCTCGAACGGCTTCGAACCGGCCGCGAGGCCGAGCTTCTTCGCCGCCGCCTCCTGGCCGCCCTTGAGCACGTCCGGGCGCAGCTTCACGTTGCCGGGCTTGTAGACGCCGTGCACGTTGCCGAAGGTCGCGGCCAGCAGGTAGCGGCCGTTCTCGCCGGAGCCGAGCGCGTCGATCGTCTTCAGGAAGTCGCCCTCGGCGGTGTACAGCTTCTCGTTGATCTCGGCTTCGACACCGTCTTCCTCGCCGCCGACGACGCCGATCTCGACCTCGAGGATGATGTTCGCGGCCGCGGCCTTGGCGAGCAGCTCCTGCGCGATCTCGAGGTTCTCGTCGAGGTCGATCGCGGAACCGTCCCACATGTGGCTCTGGAACAGCGGGTGCTGACCGTTCTTGACGCGCTCCGCCGAGATCTCGATCAGCGGGCGGACAAAGCCGTCGAGCTTGTCCTTCGGGCAATGGTCGGTGTGCAGCGCGACGTTCACGTCGTACTTGGCGGCGACGACCTGGGCGAACTCGGCGAGCGCGACCGAACCGGTCACCATGTCCTTGACCTTCTGGCCGGACGCGAACTCGGCGCCGCCGGTGGAGAACTGGATGATCCCGTCGCTCTCCGCCTCGGCGAACCCGCGGATGGCGGCGTTCAGGGTCTCCGACGAGGTCACGTTGATGGCCGGGTAGGCGAATTCGTTCGCCTTCGCCCGGTCGAGCATCTCCGCGTAGACCTCGGGGGTGGCGATGGGCATCGTTTACTCCTCCTCGAAGCAGGCTGGTGCACCTCTCGGCCGCATCGTACGAGGTCGGCCGGGAGGTGCCTACAGCCGTCGCGTCAGAGGAGGACCGCGGCGAGCGCCCGGTAGACCGGCAGGGGGTCGGAGTTCAGTACCTGAATGTTGACGTGGTCCGCCCCGGCCTCGATATGCGCGGTGACGCCGCGGGCGACCGTCTCGGCGTCGCCGTGCACGGCCAGCGCGTCGACCAGCTTGTCACTGCCCTCGCCCGCCAGGTCCTCGTCGGTGAAACCGAGTTTCCGCAGGGAGTTCGTGTAGTTGACGAGGCCAAGGTAGAACTTGACGGTGCCCCGCCCGATCTCGCGGGCCTTCGCCGGATCGGTCTCGAGGACGACCTTCTGCTCGGGCGCGAGCAGCGGCCCCTCCCCGAGGATTTCCCGCGCCTGGCGCGTGTGCTCGGGCGTCATCAGGTACGGGTGAGCGCCCGCCGTGCGGTCCCCTGCGAGTTTGATCACCTTCGGGCCGAGCGCGGCGAGCGCGCGGCCTTCGACTGGCACTCCGGCGGCGTCGAGCGCGTCGAGGTACTCGACCAGCGCCGTATACGGCTTCTTGAACTCCGCGGTGTGCTCGCGGTGCCCGGCGCCGACACCGAGCAGGAAGCGGCCCGGGTGTTTCGCTTCGATGCGCTTGTAGGACTCCGCGACCGTGGCCGCGTCGTCCTTCCAGATGTTGACGATGCCGGTGGCCACCTTGATCGTCTTCGTCGCGTCGAGGAGTTCCTCCGCTTTCGCGAGGTCACCCGCGGGCGATCCGCCGAGCCAGATGGCGCCGTATCCGAGTTCCTCCAGCTCGCGCGCGAGTCCGGGGGTGAACACGCTTTCGTGCTGCCAGATGCCGATCCTGCCGAGTTCGATTCCCATGTACCGAGGCAACACCGCGAGCGGGCGATGTCTTCCCTTAAGTTCGAGCCATGGCGAAACTCGGGAATACCGACCTCGACGTCCGTGGGATCAACCTCGGCGGCAACGTCTTCGGCTGGACCGCGGACGAGCAGCGGTCCTTCGCCGTCCTCGACGCCTACACGGCGGCGGGCGGCAACTTCATCGACACGGCCGACCTTTATTCGGCAGGCGGTTCCGAGACGATCATCGGCGAGTGGCTGGCCAAGCGCGGCCGACGCGACGACGTCGTCATCGCGACCAAGACCGGTATGTGGGAGGAGCGGAAGGGCCTGTCGGCGGCGAACATCGCGGCGGCGGCCGAAGACTCGCTCCGACGGCTCCGGACCGATCACATCGACCTCTACTACGCGCACATCGACGATCCGGACACCCCGATCGAGGAGACGCTGCGCGCCTTCGACGCGCTCGTGCGCGCGGGCAAGGTCCGTTACATCGCGGCGTCGAACTACTCGGCCGAACGGCTGAGCGAGGCACTGTCCATTTCGGATCGCGAGGGGCTGGCGAAGTTCGTCGCGCTGCAACCGCACTACAACCTCGTCGAGCGGGACTACGAGCGGGACCTGGCGCCGACGGTCGAGCGCGAAGGTCTGACCACGTTGCCGTATTTCTCGCTGGCCAAGGGTTTTCTCGCCGGGAAGTACCGGTCGAAGGACGACCTCGGCGACAGTCCGCGCGCCGCCCGCGCTTCGTCCTATTTGGACGAACGCGGCGAGCGGGTGCTCTCGGCGCTCGACGAGGTCGCGGAGTCCCGCGGCGTCCCGGTCGCCACCGTTTCCCTCGCCTGGCTGTTCGCGCGGCCGACCGTCACCGCGCCCATCGCGAGCGCCCGCTCGGTCGAGCAGCTGAACGACCTCCTGCCCGCCGTCGACCTCTCGCTTACCCCCGACGAGATCGACGCCCTCACCTCCGCCTCGCGCTGACACCCCCCGCATTTCGTCCTCTGAATGCGGTAGTTGGCACCACGAACTACCGCATCCAGAGGACGGAGCGCGGACTTACTTGCGGGTAGCTTACTCCGGGTAGGTTGAGGTACCGTCCGAAAGCCTTAGGGCTCGGACGAGGAGGCAACGTGGCCAAGAACAGCGTGAACGGCAAGGTCGTCCTGATCACCGGCGCCGCGAGGGGCATCGGCGCGGGACTCGCCGAGCGCCTGGCCGCGCAGGGCGCGAAGGTCGCACTGGTCGGCATCGAAGCCAAGGAACAGCAGGCGGTCGCCGACAAGATCGGCCCCAGCGCCCACGCCTGGGAAGCCGACGTCACCAGCTGGGACGACCTCGAACGCGCGACCGCGGGCGTCGTCGAACACTTCGGCGGGATCGACATCGTCATCGCGAACGCCGGCATCGCGACCTCCGGTTTCGTCCGGTCGGTGGATCCGGCCGCCTTCGAGAAGGTCATCGAGGTCGACCTCCTCGGCGTCTGGCGCACCTTCCGCGTCACCCTTCCGCATGTCATCGACCGCAAGGGCTACCTGCTCGCGATCTCCTCGCTGGCCGCGATCACGCACGCCCCGGGCATGGCCAACTACGCCGCCGCGAAGGCCGGCGTCGAGGCGTTCTGCAACAGCTTCCGCGCCGAAGTCGCCCACCTCGGCGTGAAGGTCGGCGTCGCGCACCCGACCTGGATCCGCACCGACCTCGTCGAGAGCGCCGACCAGCACCCGGTCTTCGGCAAGCTCCGCGCCGGCATGCCCGGCCTGCTCGGCAAGACCTATCCGCTGTCCGTCGCGCTCGACCACCTCCAGGCCGGGGTCAACAAACGCGCCCGCACCGTGCACGTTCCCCGCTGGGTCGGCGGTCTCAAGCTGATCCGCGCGTTCCTGCCGCCGATCATCGAGATCGGCGCCAAGAGCCGGATCAAGAAGGCCGACGCCGCGGCGCTCATGGACATCAAGGAGCGCGGCGCGTACGAATCTTCAGTGACCGGTCAGGCAGGCCGGGCCGCCACACGAAAGGGCTGACGTATGTCCCGTCGCGACCAGATCCGCATGTCACCTGACGAACTCGCCGCGTACCTCGACGAGCAGAAGGTCATCAACGTCGCGACGATCGGCCCGAACGGCCGCCCGCATCTGGCGCCCCTCTGGTACTACCCGCACGAGTCCGGCGTCGCGACCTGGACCTACGGCACGTCCCAGAAGGCGAAGAACCTCGAGCGCGACCCCCGCGCCACCGTGCTCATCGAGGACGGCGAAAGCTACGACAAGCTGCGCGGGGTCTCACTCGAAGCCGACGTCGAGGTCATCACCGATACGGCCGTGGTCACCCAGATGGGTATCCAGCTCATGCAGCGCTACGCAGGCGCGAAGCCGGGCGATCCCGTTCCGGACGAGCTCACGGGCTTCATCGGCAAGCAGGCCCCGAAGCGGATCGGGCTGATCTTCCGGCCGACCAAGATCGTGAGCTGGGACCACACGAAGCTCGGCGGCACATACTGACGGGTAGGTAGTACTAGCAAGTAACTGTTACTTGAGGTAACGTCATCTGGGCACGAACGCCTCGAAGTGGAGGATTGCCAGATGACCGAGCGATTCAAGGTCGTGATCGTGGGCACCGGTTTTTCCGGGCTCGGCCAGGCCATCCAGCTCGAAAAAGCCGGGATCTCCGACTACGTGATCCTGGAGAAGGCGGACGAAGTCGGCGGTACGTGGCGCGACAACTCGTACCCCGGCTGCGCCTGCGACGTGCAGTCCCACATGTACTCGTTCTCGTACGAGCAGAACCCGGACTGGTCGCGGTCGTTCTCACCCGCCCCGGAGATCTTCCAGTACCTCAAGGACGTCACCGACAAGTACCGGCTGCGGCGCAAGATCCGCTTCGGCGTCGAGCTCACCGGCGCGACGTGGGACGAGACCTCGCGCCGCTGGCACGTGCACACGAAGTCGGGTGAGTTCGAGGCGCGGTTCCTGATCTCGGGCGTCGGCGGCCTGCACATCCCGCAGGTGCCCGAGCTGCCCGGAATCGAGAAGTTCAAGGGCCAGACCTGGCATTCCGCGCAGTGGAACCACGAGTACGACCTTCGCGGCAAGAAGGTCGCCGTGGTCGGCACCGGCGCCAGCGCGATCCAGTTCGTCCCGAAGATCGCCCCCGAGGTCGACGAGCTGACCCTGTTCCAGCGCACGCCGCCGTGGATCATGCCGAAGCCCGACCACGCCATGCCGGGCTGGGCCAAGACCGCGTTCCGCCGGATTCCCGGCGTGCAGCGGCTTTACCGCAACGCGCTCTACTGGTTCCTCGAAGTGCGCGCCGTCGGCTTCAACGGCCATCCCGCGATCATGAAGGCAGGCGAGGTGATCGCGAAGCGCCACATCGGCAAGGCCATCAAGGATCCGAAGCTGCGCAAGAAGGTCACCCCCGACTACACCATGGGCTGCAAGCGGGTGCTGATCTCCAACGACTACTACCCGGCGATCAACCGGTCCAATGTGGACGTCAACACCGAAGGCGTGCGCGAGGTCAAGGCGCGCAGTGTCGTCGACGGGAACGGCGTCGAGCACGAGGTCGACGCGATCATCTACGGCACCGGCTTCAAGGTCACGGATGCCTTGGAATACCTGGACATCACCGGGATCGACGGCCGCGACCTCGCCAAGGAATGGGCCACCGAGGGGATGCACACGCACAAGGGCATCACCGTTTCCGGCTTCCCCAACCTGTTCTTCCTCCTCGGCCCGAACACCGCGCTGGGCCACAACTCCGTGGTCTTCATGATCGAGTCGCAGGCGCGGTACGTCGTCGACGCGATCAAGCTCGCCGATTCCCGTGGCGCCGCCGCGCTCGACGTCCGCGCCGGTGTGCAGGAGAAGTTCCAGCGCGAGATCCAGGACAAACTCGTCAAGGGCGTGTGGACCCAGGGCGGCTGCAAGAGCTGGTACCTCGACGCGAAGGGTGTCAACCGCACGATCTGGCCGGGCTTCACCTGGCGCTACTGGCTCGACACCCGCAAGGTCGACCCGAGCGACTACGAACTCAGCGGGAGGTCGTCGTGACGGACCACGAGCAGATCGTCCTGCACGCTCGCGACGTCGAATTCGACTGGGCGTCGCTGCCGATGCACTGGATTCCCGGCGAACCGCAGGCGACGCACACCATCAACGTGCTGCATCTGGCGCTGCCGGAGGGCGAACGCTGGTTCGTCGAGGTGTTCAAGCAGGCCGTGCCGCTGATCCGCGACGAGCGCCTCAAAGAAGACGTCCTCGGCTTCATCGGCCAGGAAGCCATGCACGCCGAGGCGCACGACGGCGCCGCCGAACACCTCGAAGCGGCGGGCGTCCACGTCCGGCCGTACATCGCGCAGATGGAGTGGATGTTCCGCCGCCTGCTCGGCGACCGCGAGCTTTCCGCCAAGCGGCGCGAGGAATGGCTGATCGAACGGCTCGCCGTCATCGCCGCGATCGAGCACTACACCGCTTTCCTCGGCCAGTGGATCCTCGACGCCGAAGCGCTCGACAAAGCGGGCGCCGACCCGACGATGCTGGACCTCCTGCGCTGGCACGGTGCCGAAGAGGTCGAGCACCGCTCGGTCGCCTTCGATCTGTTCATGCACCTCGACGGCCGCTACACCCGCCGCGTGCGCAGCATGCTCGTGGTAACGCCGGTGCTCGCCTGGGTTTTCCTGCGGGGCACCAGGTTCCTCATGAAGAACGACCCGACGCGGCCGGGCAAGACGAGTTTCCGGACCTATCTGCGCGTGGCGAAGCTCGGGCTCCTGCCGTCGGGCAAGCAGTTGCGGCGCGAGATCCGGCCGTACTTCCGGAAGTCCTATCACCCGACGGAAACGGGCAATACCGATCAGGCCGTCGCGTACCTCGCGAGTTCGCCGGCCGCGCTGGCCGCCGACGAACCACGATGACCCGGCCGCTGCGGCTCGACGGCAGCGGGCGGACCGACCGCGCGATGGCGGCCCTGACCGGTGTCGTCGCGCTGTACCGCAGGCTCAGCGGGGTGAGCGGCCGCCGTCGTCCGCCGGTGGTCGCCGTCGACCGTGATCTCCCGCTGGTCGTCGACGAGGTCCGTACCGAAGCCGACGGCGTCGCCGGCCTGCGGCTGGTGCACGAACACGGCGAACCGCTGCCGCGATGGCGGCCCGGCGCGCACATCGACCTTTCGCCACGGCCGGGGCTGGTCCGTCAGTACTCCCTGTGCGGCGATCCGGACGACCGCTCGGCCTACCGCGTCGGTGTCCGCCTGCTCGGCGAGGGATCGACGGCGGTGCACGCGTTGAAGAAGGGCGCCCGGATCACGGCGCGCGGCCCGCGCAACGCGTTCCCGTTCGTCGCGAGCCCGGCGTACCTGTTCATCGCGGGCGGTATCGGGATCACGCCGATCCTGCCGATGGTGCGGCAAGCCGCCGCGGCGGGCGCGGACTGGCGATTGGTCTACACCGGGCGCGACGAAGCCTCGATGCCATTCCTGGAGGAATTGTCCGAATTCTCCGACCGTGTCTGGATTCGTCCGGACACGGACTACGGGATCCCCGCTTCGGGCGCCGAACTTCTCGACGGCGCCCCGGAAGGCGCGCCGATCTACTGCTGCGGCCCGGTTCCGATGATCGTCGGCGTCCGCACGGACGCGGCACTGCGTGCTTCGGGACCGGTGTTCTTCGAACGGTTCTCGACGCCGCCGATCGTCGGCGGCAAGCCGTTCCGCGTCGAACTGGCCCGCAGCGGCAGGATTTTGGACGTGCCCGCCGACCGGACGACGCTCGACGTCCTGCGCGAAACCGTGCCCGGTATCGCGTATTCGTGCCGTCAGGGGTTCTGCGGGACGTGCGAACTGCCGACGGTGACCGGCGACCGCGTCCGGGTCTGCGTCGAACGCGAGCCGGTCACCCTCGATCTCTGAGCCGTCAGGGGATCCAGGCGCCGATCACGGGTTTGAACTCGCGCACCGTCCGCTCCGCGACGACACCTTCGAGGTGGTACGGGTCCTGGTCGATGATCTCCATCAGCGCCGCCTCGTCCGCCGCCTGGTACATCGAGATCCCGCCGGAGCCGTCGCCCAGCGGACCACCGAGCGCGACGACGCCCTGGTCGGCGAGGCGGGAAAGGAATTCCCGGTGCCGGGGGCGCACGTCCGCCAGCTTCTCCTGCACGTACGTGATCTCCACCAGGAACCAGGCCATCGACATCTCCAAGGTCGCTCCAACAGACGCCCCCAGCTTCTCAGGATCCGATCAGGCAGGACTCCCGCCCCACCCGATACGCTGATCGAGCGCCACGCACAGGTTGTGCTTCAAAGGGGTAAATGAACAGGTAGGGGTACATGCTCGAGGGCAACGCGGAACGCAGTGTCGAGGCGACCCTCGGCCACTTGCGCACCATGGACGGACCGGTCACGCCACCGCCGCCTGCGGCACCGCTGACCCTTGAGGATCTCTATCGCCAGCACCGGATGCGGCTCGTCCGGCTGGCCATCCTGCTCGTGGACGAACCCGCGACCGCCGAGGACGTCGTCCAGGAGGCCTTCACCGGGCTGCACCGCAACTGGGGACGCCTGCGTGACGCCGCCGCGGCCGTCGGATACCTGCGCACCGCCGTGGTCAACGGATCACGCAGTGTGCTGCGCCGCCGCAAGACCGCACGCGAGTACGTCGCACCGCACGCCGTCAACGCGCGTTCGGCCGAAAGTCTCGCCATGCTGTCGAGTGAACATCAGGCCGTGGTGAGCGCTTTGTCCAAACTGCCCCCTCGCCAGCGCGAGGTTTTGGTCCTCCGTTACTACGGTGGGCTGAGTGAGGCCGAAATCTCCGAGGCCGCGGGGATCTCGAAAGGTACCGTTAAGTCAACCGCCAGCCGGGCGCTGGAGGCACTGCAGAAAGCGATGCAGTCACCGAACTGATGCCCGGCCTTCATCTCGACCGCTGGGTTGTGCCGCCATGCTTGGTCCAGACCAATATATGCTGGGGGGCGTGAGAGGCGCCGGAGATTTCGTGATCGTGGGCGGCCGGGTCGTCGCCCCGGACCGTGTACTCGACGACGGCTGGCTGGCTATCGCCGGCGGCAAGATCGTCCAAATCGGTTCCGGGACACCCCCGGACATCGACCGCGTGGACGTCGACGGGTGCCTGGTCGTGCCCGGCTTCGTCGACACCCACTGCCACGGCGGCGGGGGCGGGTCGTTCTCCAGCGCGAACCCCGAGGAGCTGCTCCGCGCGGTCCGCGCGCATCGGCGGCACGGGACCACGACCATGCTCGGCAGTCTGGTCTCGGATCCCGTCCCCGTGCTCAGGGACCAGATCGCGGCCCTGCGTGAGCTGGTCCAAGAGGGTGAACTTGCCGGAATTCACCTTGAAGGACCCTTCATCTCGAAGGCGCGGTGCGGAGCGCACGACCCGGCGACGCTGATCGAGCCGGACACGGCGACGGTCAACGCGCTACTCGGCGCCGGCCGCGGCGACATCCGGATGGTCACCCTCGCCCCCGAACTGCACGGCGGGATCAAGGCGGTCCGGCAACTGGCCGAATCGGGCGTCATCGCCGCCATCGGGCACACCGACGGCGTCGAGGACCAGATCATCCCCGCGATCGACGCGGGCGCCTCCGTCGCGACGCACCTCTTCAACGCCATGCGGCCTCTCCACCACCGCGAACCCGGCCCGATCGGCGCGCTCCTCGACGACGAGCGCATCACCGTCGAGCTGATCTGCGACCTCGTCCACGTGCACCCGACCGTGCTGCGGCTGGCCGCGCACCACGCGGGCAAGGGCCGGACCGTGCTCATCACCGACGCCATGTCGGCCACCGACGCCGCCGACGGCAGCTACATCCTCGGCCGCCTCGAGGTCGACGTCCGTGACGGTGTCGCCACCCTGGCGGGCAACGGTTCGCTGGCGGGCAGCACGCTGACCATGGACGCGGCCTTCCGCAACATGGTCCGCGGGGCGGGCATCGACCTGCTCGACGCCGTCCGTGCGACCTCCGGACGCCCCGCGGAACTGCTCGGCATCGCCGACCGGACCGGCTCGCTGCGCGCCGGGCTCGCGGCCGACGTCGTCGTGCTCGACCGCGACCTGCGGCCGGTCAGGGTGCTTCGTCAGGGCGAGTGGGTCAAGGACGACGCTGCGGCTACATTGAGCGCCACGGCCCCGCTGAGCGGGGCGGTCGAAGGCGGCGTGTCGGTCAGCGACGGGTAGCGGCGAAAGGAGTCCCGGATGAGCGAGCCCAAGGACCCGGAGAAGCTCCTAGCCGACGCCCTGCGCGCTCAAGCCGTCTTCGCCCCTTCGGCGGAGCGGGTCTCCGAGACGACTGCGGACAAACCGGCCGAAACGGACACCGAGAGTAACCCCGGGGCTCCCGGAGAACACGAACTGCCGCTTCAGTACGGCCTGCTGTCCGGTGCCGGTGCCGGCTCGCTCGAACGGGAGCGCGTCGCGCTGGAGGATGCGGAAACGGCCAGGCTGGCAGAGCGTCCGACCCCGCCTCGGGCACCTTCGCCGAGCAGCCCGCCTCTGCCCGCGTACTGGGTGTTGTTGCTGGCTGTCCTGCTGGGGCTCGCAGCCGGCTCCGTGATCGGGCTGCTCACGCTGATCTGAGCCGCCCTCTCCCGCCGGGTCAAGGCACTCAGCGTCACCCTGTACCGTTTTGGTGTGATCCTGGCGCAGAACACCGTGACGACGATGGGCCTCCTGCCGGAGTGGCTGGACCCGCAGCACCTGCTCAGCGGACTGACCGTTCCGGTCATCACCGTGCTTTGCCTGATCATCTTCATCGAGAGCAGCATCTTCCCGGTGCTGCCCGGTGACTCCCTGCTCTTCACCGCGGGCCTGTTCATCGCGAACGGCTCGATCGAGGCACCGCTGTGGCTGGTGTGCGTGCTGGTCACGGTCGCCGCGCTGGTCGGCAACCTGCTCGGCTACGGCCTCGGCTGGAAGGTCGGGCCCTGGCTGTTCCGCAAACCGGACTCGAAGTTCTTCAACAAGAAGTACGTCGACCAGACCCACGCCTTCCTGGAGAAGCACGGGCCGAAGGCGGTCGTGCTGGCGCGGTTCGTGCCGTTCGTGCGGACGTTCATCACGTGGATCGCCGGCATCGGCAAGATGGACCCGAAGAAGTACTTCACCTACACCGTCATCGGCGGCATCCTGTGGGCCGCCGGGATCACCGCGCTCGGTCACCTGCTCGGCGGCGTCGCGTTCATCCGCGACAACGTGGACGCGATCTTCATCCTGATCGTGCTGGTCTCGGTGGTGCCGATCGTGATCGAGTACCTGAAGGCGCGCCGCGAGAAGAAGCACGCGAACACCGCGACCGGCCTCGTCGTCGACACCGCCGAGGACGTCACTCAGCAGATCCCGCGCATCCGGGACTGACCCCTTACGAAGTGCCGTGAACGGTCCGTTACTTGCAAATTTTGCAAGTAACGGACCGTTCATGGCGTTCAGCGGTGTTCGGGCGAGCGGCTGTCCTGGGTGACCCGGCACCGCACTCGCGTGCTCAGACACGGAACTCGCGTGCTCGGAGACCGCACACACGAGTGCGGCCTTCAAGCACGTGAGTTCCGTGCCCAAGCACGCGAGTCACGCCGAGCGGACGATTCCCACAGACCTCGGCGTTCAGAGAGAGAACATCGAGCCCGGGTTGAAGAGGTTCCCCGGGTCCAAAGCCTGCTTGATCTGCCGGTGCACGCGGATGCCGACCTCGCCGATCTCCTTCGCGAGCCACTCGCGTTTGATCCGGCCGATGCCGTGCTCACCGGTGACCGTCCCGCCCAGCGACAGGCTGACGTCGAGGATCGCGTCGAAGGCCGTCCGCGCGCGGGCGAACTCCTCCTCGGAGTCGGGCGCGTAGACGATCGTCGGGTGCATGTTGCCGTCACCGGCGTGGCCGACGACGGCGATCCGCAACCCGACCTCTTCGCTGATCCGCTCGCAGCCGGCGATCAGCTCGGCGATGCGCGTCCGTGGCACGCAGACGTCGTCGGTCAGCCAGACGCCGTACATCTCCAGCGCGGTGAGCACGACCCGCCGCGCCTGCAGCAGCATCTTGCCCTCTTCGAGATCTTCGGTGGCGTAGGCCAGATCCGCGCCGCAGTCGACACAGATCTGTTCCAGCGCCGCGAGTTCCCGGCGAGCGACCTCGCCGCCGGAGTCGGATTGCGCGAGCAGCAAGGCTTTGCAGTCCGAACTCGTGCCGAGGTCGGTCTTGAGGTAGGCCTCGGCCGCCTTGATGGACGTCGCGTCCATGATCTCCATGAGCGACGGCACCAGCCCCTCACGCACGACTCGCGCGACGGCCTCGCCCGCGGCCTCCGTGCTGTTGAAAGCGGCGACGAGTGTGGCGGGCAGCTGCGGCAACGGTTTCAGCGCGACGGTCGCCTGTGTGATCACGCCGAGCGTGCCCTCACTGCCGACGAAGAGCCGTGCGAGGTCGTAGCCCGCGACCCCCTTCACCGTGCGGCGCCCGGTCTTCAGCACGGAGCCGTCGGCGAGCACGACTTCCAGCCCCAGCACGGAATCCGTGGTGACGCCGTACTTCACACAGCACAGGCCACCGGCGTTGGTGGACAGGTTCCCGCCGATGGTGCACCAGTCGTAGCTGGACGGGTCCGGCGGATAGAACAGGCCGTGCTTCTCCACCGCGTTGCGGAAATCGAGGTTCACCACGCCGGGCTGCACGACGGCGAGCCGGTTGCCTTCGTCGATCTCGACGATCCGGTCGAGTTTGGTCAGCACCAGCACGACACAGCCGTCGATCGCGTTCGCGGCACCGGACAGACCACTGCCGGCGCCGCGGGGCACGATGGGCACCTCGAACTCCGCACAGGCCTTGACCACGGCCTGCACACCCTCCGCATCGGACGGCAGCACCACCGCGAGGGGTTTGCCGCTGGCGGCCAGCGGCATCATGTCGCGCGAGTAGGCGTCCGTGACGTCGGTGTCGGTGAGCACCGCGGCGTCGCCGAGACGCTCGCGGAGCCGGGTGACCAGGGCATGGTTGCTCATGCCCCCATCGTAAGCTCGATTAGATCCGCACTGCGGAAATTTTTTTCCGATCGAGCAGAATGAAGGCCTGGACGCCTGTATAGATGAGCACGGCCACACCCGCCCATGCGGTAACGTGCACCCCCTGGGTGAAGGCTTCGCGAGCCGATTCCAGGAGCGCCTGCCCCGCGGCAGGGTCGAGCTGCTGCGCCGTCGCGACGGCGCCGCCGAGCGTGTCCCGGGCGGATTCGGCCGTCCCCTCCGGCAGGCCGGACCGGTAGACCGCGGTCGCGACGCTGCCGAGGATGGCCGTGCCGAGCGCCCCGCCCAGCTCGAACCCGGTCTCGGAGATCGCCGAAGCGGCTCCGGCGCGTTCGGCCGGGGCGGCCGAGATGACCAGGTCGTTCGTCAGCGTCTCCGAGAGGGCGACACCGCCGCCGAGCAGCGTGAACGACACCACCACGTACGCGAGCCCGCCGCCGGACGACACCTGGGTCAGCGCGAGGAAGCCGACCGCCGCGACCAGGAGACCACCGCTGACCAGCAGCGATACCCGGATCCGCTTCGCGAGCCACGCCGCGAGGAGCGCTCCGGCGACACCGGCGACCGTCGCCGGGAGCATCCACAGCGCGGCGACGACCGGAGTCAGCCCGAGCACCAGCTGCAGGTACTGCGGCACCAGGAACAGCAGGCCGACCATGGCGAACACGCCGAGCATGTTCGTCACGACGGAGCCGCTGAAGGCCCGGTTCGAGAACAGCTTCAGGTCGAGCATCGGCTCGTCGAGGCTGTTCTGCCTGCGGACGAACACGACACCGAGCGCGAGCCCGATCACGACGCTGACCGCGGCCTTCCAGGTGAAGCCGTGTTCGGCGACCAGCTTGATGCCGTAGACCACCGGCAGCATCGCGGCCAGCGACAGCAGCGCCGACAGCGGGTCGAAGCGGCCCGGCTTCGGGTCACGCGCCTCCGGCAGCACGAACGGTCCGACGATCAGCAGCACCACCATCACGGGGACGTTGATGAGGAAGACCGAACCCCACCAGAAGTGCTCCAGCAGCCAGCCGCCGAGCACCGGCCCGACCGCCATCCCGCCGGAGAACCCGGCACTCCACACGGCGATCGCGATCCGGCGCTGTTTCGGGTCGACGAAGATACTGCGGATCAGCGACAGCGTCGACGGCATCAGCGTCGCGCCACCCACGCCGAGCAGCGCCCTGGCGATGATCAGCATGAACGCGCTGGTCGAAAAGGCCGCGAGCACCGATGCGGCGCCGAAGGCCGCGGCACCCATGAGCAGCAGCTTGCGACGGCCGATGCGGTCACCGAGCGTGCCCATCAGGACCAGCAGGCCGGCCAGCATGAACGAGTAGATGTCGACGATCCACAACTGCTCCGCACCGGTGGGCGCCAGATCCTCGGACAGGAACGGCAGCGCGAACCCGAGCACCGTCATGTCCACGCTGATCAGCAGCACCGGAAGCACCAGTACCGCCAACGCCCACCACTGCTTGCGCCTCGCCATGGCGCACTCTCCTTTAGCTAAACCGTCTGGACGGTACAGTTACCGCCTCGTCCGAAGGTAAACCGTCCAGACGGTATAGTCAACTGATATGGCGAAGCCCACCGCGAAGGAACGCATCCTCGACTCCTACGAGGAGATCCTCATCGAGCAAGGCCCCGGCGGGGTCACCCTCGACGCCGTCGCCGCGCACGCGGGCGTCTCGAAGGGTGGCCTGCTTTACCACTTCGGCTCGAAGGAAGCCCTGGTGGACGGCCTGATGGAGCGTCTCGCCACCTTGTCGGACGAAGACCTCGAACAGGCACAGAAGGCGCCGGAAGGCGTCGTTTCCTGGTACCTGCGCACCGCCATCACCGACGTGACCCAGCGCAAGCCGCTGCACCGCACGACCATGGCGACGATCCGGATCATGCTCAACGAACCGCGGGTCGCCGAGGTCGTCCAGGTCTACAACCAGAAGATCCACGACCTGATCAGCGAGCACGTCGACGACCCGCTGACCGCCGAGCTGATCATCCTGGTGGGCGACGGCCTCTACCTGCGGGCGGCGCTCGGCCGGGACGACGCGAGCCCCCTGCTCGACCGGATCGACGAGATCAAGGCCCGCATCCAGCGCTGACGCGTTTCGTCCTCTGAATGCGGTCCTTGCGCGTGCAACCACCGCATTCAGAGGACTAAACGCAGGGGGCCTACATCCGCAGGCCGTAGACGCGCTCGATCGGGATGGTGAGCAGAACGCGCCGGTCGGCGACCATGGCGTCACGGAACTCGTCCCAGTCCGGATGCTCACCCCTGGCCCGCCGGTAGTGGTCCACCAGCGCGTCGACGGTCGCGTCGTCGCGCGAAGCGGCGGTCGGCGTGAGCACCGCCGGCCCCTCGACGACGACGTAGCCGTCGCCGCTCTCGGTCGACACGTGGAACGTCGCCCGCGGATCGCGCTGAAGGTTCTTCGTCTTGGCACGCGGTGCGGTGATCGAGATCAGGATCGCGCCGGCGTCCGCGTCGTAGAGGTAATTGACGGTCGACAGCTGAGGCCTGCCGTCCCGCTTGATGGTGGCGAGGGTGCCGAAGTCGCGGGCGGCGAGGATCGCGAAGAGCGCGGAGTCGGTCATGACTCCATCAAAGCAAAAGTGCAGCTCAGGGCGAACCGGACAAACATGCACGAATAAATGTGCTTGCATGCGGCAACTAAAGTGTCATCCGACACACAACGTCACTTTCTCCTTGCGAAGCATCCTTGGGAGGAACATCCTTGCTCTAGGCAACTAGTTGCAGTGACCAAGCAACCGGCGAGAGAGACCACCATGACACCCACGACACCCGGCACCAGGTCGAAGGCCGACCTCGATCTGGCCGACACCCTCGGGCATGAGCTCGTGCGGCTCGTGCGCCTGGTCAACCGGGCGAAGTCCCAGGTGTCCAAGCAGGGACCGGACGGTATCGAGCGGGCCGCGTACGCGATCCTCTTCTGCCTCATCCACGTCGGGCCCCAGCGGACCAGCAAACTCGCCGAGTTCCTGCACTCCGAGATCTCGACCATCAGCAGGCAGTCGAGCTCTCTCGTCCAGCACGGGCTGGTCGAGCGCCTGGCCGACCCCGAAGACGGCCGCGCCTGCCTGCTCGCACCGACCGCCGAAGGGCATCGGGTGTTCGAGGAGAACCGCAAGCAGCGGAACCAGTGGCTCGCCGAGGTGCTCGGCGACTGGTCCGACGACGACCGGAAAACCCTCAACTCGCTGTTCCACCGGCTGAACGACGACCTCGAAAAAACATCTCCACAGTTCGCCGACCCCGCGTCGGCGTCGAAGGCCAAGGGGGCCTGAAGCAATGAGTTCCGCAGTAGAAAGTCCACCAGCCGTCGAAGAAGACGGTCCCCGGCTCAGTCACCGTCAGATCGTCACGATCCTGATCGGCCTGATGTCGGGCATGTTCCTCGCCGCGCTCGACCAGACGATCGTGGGCACCTCGATCGTCCGCATCGCGAACGACCTCAACGGGTTCGACCTGCAGGCCTGGATCACCACGGCCTACCTGATCACCTCGACGATCGTCACGCCGATCTACGGCAAACTGTCCGACATCTACGGGCGCAAGCCGTTCTACATCGCCGCGATCTCGATCTTCCTGATCGGCTCGGTCGCCTCGGCCTTCGCGACGTCGATGTACGAGCTCGCCGCGTTCCGCGCGATCCAGGGCCTCGGTGCCGGCGGCCTGATGTCGCTGGCGATGACGATCATGGGCGACATCGTTCCGCCGCGGGAACGTGCCCGCTACCAGGGTTACTTCCTCGCCGTGTTCGGTATCTCCACCGTGCTCGGCCCGGTGCTCGGCGGGTTCTTCGCCGACTTCGACACGCTCGGCACCGTCTTCGGCTACCAGATCGACGGCTGGCGCTGGGTCTTCCTGATCAACGTGCCGATCGCGATCGTCGCGCTGTTCGTCGTCGCCCGCGTGCTCAACGTGCCGCACCAGCGCCACGACCACAAGATCGACTGGTGGGGCGGACTCGCGCTCATCGTCGCCGTCGTCCCGTTCCTGATCGTCGCCGAGCAGGGCAACAAGTGGGGCTGGGGCTCGCAGAACGCGATCATCTGCTACGTCATCGGCGCCATCGGCGTGGTCGCCTTCATCTTCATCGAGAAGCTGATGAAGGACGCGGCGCTGATCCCGCTGCGGCTGTTCAAGAACTCGACCTTCACGGTCGCGATCATCGGCGGCGTCATCGTCGGTGTCGCGATGTTCGGCGCGATCATGATGATCCCGCAGTACATGCAGGTGGTGCAGGAGTTCTCGCCGACCGAGTCGGGGCTGCTGATGATCCCGCTGATGGCGGGCATCATGAGCGGTTCGATCATCTCGGGCCAGATCACCAGCAAGACCGGCCGCTACAAGGTGTTCCCGGTGGTCGGCACGCTGCTGATCGCAGGAGGCGCGTTCTTCTTCGCGCAGGTCGAGTACAACAGCGCGCTGTGGCACCCGCTGGTCGCGGCCGCGATCATCGGGCTCGGCCTCGGTGCCTGCATGCAGACGCTGATCATCGCGGTGCAGAACGCGGGCCCGCGCAGCGACATGGGCGTCTCGACCGCTTCGGCGACGTTCTTCCGGCAGATCGGTGGTACCGCGGGTGTCGCGGTGTTCCTGACGATCCTGTTCAACGTCCTGCCGGGCAACATCACCAAGGCGTTCGGCGGCAACGCGCCGACCGGTGAAGGCGCCGCGGCACTGGGCGACCTCACCACGAACACGAGCGGTATCGCGAACCTGCCCGAGGCCATCAAGACCCCGGTTCTGATCGGCTTCACCGAGTCGATCACCACGGTGTTCTACGTGGCGGGCGCGGTCGCGCTGCTGGCGACGCTGGTCCTGATGTTCATGAAGGAGATCCCGCTTCTCGGCGGCTCGGCTCCTTCGGCGGCTTCGGCTCTCGAAGGCGGCGAAGCGCTCCTCGAAGAGGACGACGCGCCTGTCGAAACGGCGTCCGAGAAGACGGTCGTGACCGCGCCCGTCGAGGCGGGCAAGCACGCGATGACCAACGGGAACGGGGCATACCGGGCCGGATCCGCTCAGATCAGCGGGCATGTCCGCCGGGACGACGCCACGAACGTCGCGGGTGCGGCGCTGACCCTGATCGACCACAACGGCAATCAGGTGGCCAGGACGCACACGAACGAGAACGGCGTCTACTCGTTCGCCGGCATCGTGGGCGGGCGGTACACGCTCGTCGCCAGCGGCCGCTGGTTCCGGCCGGTCGCGGCGACGCTGACCGCCACCGGAGCCGGGGTGCTGCGTCACGACTTCGAGCTGGTCAGCACGATCCTGCTGAGCGGTGTCGCCCGCACCGACGGTGACCGGGTGGTGCCGGACGCGCGGATCACCGTGCTCGACTCCTCGGGTGGCGTCGCCGCCGTGGCGAGGACCGACGCGGAGGGCAACTACACGGTCAGTGACCTGCCCGCCGGGACCTACACGGTGATCGCCAGCGGCTACCCGCCCGCGACCAGCCGGGTGGAGCTGTTGGGCGGCGACCAGGCCGAACATGACGTCCGGCTGAGCTACGACCAGGCGCTCGACGAGCTTGTCGAGCACTAGTCCGGCTTGCAATGAAGGGGCCTTTCATCGCGAATTTTGCGATGAAAGGCCCCTTCATCGCACGTGCGGAGCGCATGACCGGACCTTTCGGACACCCCGATTCCACGGTTCGGCCGCATGCGGTTCGCGAAGTACACGTAGGCTCGCGTCGTGAGTGAGGTGTACACCGAGGCCGCGGGCATCGGCGTGAGCTGGCTCGACACCGCCGGGCCGGTGCTCGTCTGGGTGATCGTGCTGAGCTTCATCTTCGTGGAGTGCGCGCTGATCATCGGGCTTTTCCTGCCCGGCGACTCCCTGCTGTTCGCGGCCGGGGTCGTCCTCGCGCAGCACGGCTCCGACCTGAACGCGTGGCTGCTGTCGGCCGCCGCACTGCTGGTCGCGATCCTCGGCAACCAGGTGGGGTACTACATCGGGCGGTCGACGGGCACGAAACTGATCGCGCGCCGCGGCGGCAAGGTACTGAACCGGCACAACCTGGACCGCGCCAGGGCCTTCCTGGATCGCAAGGGTTTCTTCGCCATCGTCGCCGCGCGCTGGATCCCGTGGATCCGCACGCTGGCGCCGCTGATCGCGGGGACCGCGCGGATGGATCCGCGCCGGTTCGCGCTCGCGACCGCGCTCGGCGGGCTGCTCTGGGTACCGACGCTGGTGCTGCTCGGCTACTACGGCGCCGGCCTGCTGGACCAGCTTCCGTGGGTGAAGACGGTCGCGCTCTGGGTGAGCGTCGCGTTCTTCGTGGTGGGCACGGCCTACGGCGTGATCCGCTACCGCCAGGAGATGCGGCGTCCCGCCGAGGAGACCGAAGAGAGCACTGCCTAATCCATCCATGCCCCCGCCGCCGCCCTCAACGGAGGAGCTGCGCTCCCACGCCTACAACTCTGGATCGGCCCAGATCTCCAACTGGATGCCGTCGGGGTCACGGAACACGATGACCGACGAGCCTTCCAACGTCCGGGAACCCTTCGACGGCGAGTAGACGACGCCGTATTCCGAAAGCCGCGCTTCCCATTCGGCCAGCTCCGAACGCGAAGAGACCTTGAACGCCACGTGGTCCAAACCTGTCCGCCGTTCGTCGAACCGCGGCCGCTCGGTGTCCTGGTGCTCGACGAGTACCACCGCGAAACCCTCGCTGGGCGACCTGAGCACGACCTTCCGCAGACCCGTTTCGGGGTCCTCACGACGCGTGAACTCTTCGAGTTCGAGCACTCGGGCGTACCAGGGCACGCTCCGGTCCACATCGGTCACGGTGAGTGCCAGGTGGTGCACAGACATGAGCTTGGACATCGGGGATGACCGTCCTGATCAAGAGCTTGGGGGCGCCACCAGGGTGACACAGGCGCCTCGGGCCACGAGGTGATCCGCCGACTTCCCACATGAATCGTGATATCCGCCGGGAAACAGTGTTAAAAAGTGGCTGAACCGCACGCGGAGCCGATATCGCCCCGTGACCGCGCCGTGGCCCTGGGTCTCAACGCCCTCCGCCGACGGTCAGCACCGTCCCGGTGGTGTACGACGCGGCCGGGGAAAGCAGCCACAGCACGGCTTCCGCGACTTCGCCGGGTTCGCCCGCCCGTCCCATCGGAATGGTCGGCGCGATCCGCTCCATGCGATCGGGCATTCCCGCCGCGGCGTGCAGTCCGGTGTGGATCATGCCCGGTGCGACGGCGTTGACCCGGATGGATTCTTTCGCGACTTCTTGCGCCACGCCGTAGGTCATCGTTTCGACGGCCGCCTTGGTGCCCGCGTAGTGGACCCATTCCCCTGGCGAACCGGTCCGCGCGGCGGTGGAGGACAGCGTCACGATCGCGCCGCCGTCACCGCCGTACCGAGTCGACATCCGGCGGATGCCCTCGCGGACGCACAGGAAGACCCCCGTGATGTTGACCTCGACGACACGACGGACGACATCGACGTCGTACTCGTCGAAGCGGCCCGGTGTGTTGCCGGTGATGGCCGCGTTCGCGACCAGCCCGGCGAGCGGGCCGAACTCGATGGCGGCGTCGAACAGGGCCACCACGTCGTCTTCGGACGCCACGTCGCCGCGCTGGGTGATCGCCCGGACACCGTGTTTCCGGACGTGCGAGGCGACATCCTCGGCCGCTTCGGCGTCGCCCGCGTAGTTGACGACGACGTCGTAACCGCGCGCGGCGGCCAGTTCACAGACCGCCGCGCCGATGCCCTTGCTGCCGCCGGTGACGACGAGAACACCACTCATATGGCGAAGTTAACCAGCGGGAGGTTCTCGAGAACCAGGTCGGCCCGGCTGCTGGTGGACGCGATCAGATCGGCGTTGCGCTGGTCGGAACCGAGCGCGCGGCGACGCGCTTCGACCAGCGAACGGCCGTAACGGCGGTGCCGCGAGACGAGCCGCTCGATGCGCTCGGGCTCGTCCGGCGCGAGGAACCACGACTCGGCGAGGATGGGCTTCACGCCGCTCCACGGGTCGTCCTGCATGAGCAGGTAGTTCCCCTCGGTGATGACCAGCGGGACGTCCGGCGTGACCGCGACGGCGCCGGCGATCGGCTCCTCGATCTCCCGGCGGAACTCGGGCGCGTAGACCGTCTCGCGGCCTTCGGCGAGCCTGCGCAGCAGGTGCACGTACCCGGCGGCGTCGAAGGTGTCCGGGGCGCCCTTGCGCTCCACCCGCCCGAGCCGCTGCAGTTCCACCTGCGCCAGGTGGAAGCCGTCCATCCCGACCACCGCCGCCCTCGTGCCCAGCGCCTTGGCCAGGCCCCAGGCCAGCGTCGTCTTGCCGGACGCGGGGGCGCCGACGATGCCGAGCACACTGCGCTGTCCCGGCTTCGCCAGCGTCTGAGCCCTGCTCAACAGGTCCTCGAACACCGGAGGCATGGCTGTCATGGCTGTCCCTCTCCCATCTTCGCGACCGCGGCCGTCCACGACCTCGGTCCTTCATGCCGCACCCGTTCGGCGGCCACCTCGTTGGCGAACGCGATCCAGCCCGGAACGTCCCCCTGGTCCCGGGCGACCGCGTACGCGAAAGCTCCGTGCCAGACGTCGCCCGCGCCCAGCGTGTCACGCGCCTGGGTGACAGGGACGGGGACGGCACCGGATCCGTCCGCCGTCGACCAGCGCACCGGATCGGGGCCCGCGGTCGTGATCACCACGGGCACGCCGTGCTCGCGCGGGTCGTCCCCGCGGTACAGCGACGAGCACGCGGCGACGTCGACGAGCGGCAGGAGTTCGGGGAAGACCGGCTTCCAGCTCCCGGCGTCGAGTACCACCGGCACCTTCCGCTCCCGCGCCCAGCGCGCGACCGCCAACGCGACCTCCGGATGGTGCCCGTCCAGGAGCACACACCCGGGCATTTCGTCCTCTGAATGCGGTAGTTGCGCGTGCAAGGACCGCATCGAGAGGACTGAATGCGTGGAGGCGTGGGCGTTGCGCGAGACGACGGTGCGTTCCCCGTCGGAGTCACGGACGACGATGGCGCTGATCGCGGGCGGATCGGGCCGTTCGGGATCGAGGTCGACCAGGTCGACGCCGTGCGCTTCGAGGTCCGTTCGGGCGAGTGCCGCCAGCGGGTGCGCACCGGCGACCGTCAGCAGCGTCGCTTCGGCGCCGAGCGCGGCCACGGTCACCGCCGCGTTCGTCGCCGGCCCCCCGGCGGCGACGTCCATCGACAGCGAACGCACCTTCTCGCCCGGCGCCGGGATCTCGGCGACGCGCTGAACCTGGTCGACGGTGCACAGGCCCGCCAGCAGCACCCGCACTACAGCCCCGTGTGGACGGCCGACGCGACCTCTTCGACCTCGCCGTTCTCACCGATCTTCAGTGCACCCGTGAGCAGGCCGACGACCTGATTCATGGTGTGCGTCTTCGGCGAGACCACCGCGACGCGCTTGCCGAGGCGGTGCACGTGGATGCGGTCGGCGATGTCGAACACATGCGGCATGTTGTGGCTGATCAGCACCACCGGCAGGCCGCGTTCGCGGATACGGTTGATCAGGTCGAGCACCTTGCCGGATTCGGCGACGCCGAGCGCGGCGGTGGGCTCGTCCATGATCACCGCCTTGGTGCCGAACGCCGCCGCCCGCGCGACCGCGACACCCTGGCGCTGCCCGCCGGACAACGTCTCCACCGGCTGCGTGATGGACTTGATGTTGATGCCGAGCTCGTCGAGGATCCGCTGCGCGTCGGCCCGCATGGCCGCCGTGTCCAGCTTCCGGAACAGCTGCCCGAAGAGATCCTTACGCCGCTTTTCCCGGCCGAGGAACATGTTCGACGCGATGTCGAGCGCGGGTGCGACGGCGAGATCCTGGTACACCGTCTCGATCCCGTAGTGGCGAGCGTCCAAAGGGGACTTGAAGTGGACGGTCTGACCGTCCACTTTGATCTCACCGGAATCCGGGATCACCGCGCCCGAAAGGGCTTTGATGAGGCTCGACTTCCCGGCGCCGTTGTCGCCGACGACGGCGAGCACCTCGCCGGGGAACAGCTCGAAATCGGCACCGTCGATGGCGGTGACCCGGCCGTAGCGTTTGACCAGGCCCTGCGCGGACAACGTGGGTGTCGTCATGACTGCCGCCTCCTCGCGAAACGGTCGACGCAGACAGCGCCGATGAGCAGGGCACCGGTGGCGACGTCCTGGTAGAGCGCGTCCACGCCGAGCTGGGTCAGCCCGGACCGCAGGACCGCGACGACCAGCGCGCCCATCATCGTGCCGAGTACGGAACCCCGGCCGCCGAACAGGCTCGCGCCGCCGAGCACCACCGCGGTGATGGAGTCGAGGTTGCCGAGCTGGAAGGCGTTCGGGTCGGCGTTCGGCACGCGGCCGAGCGCCTGCCAGGCGGCGATCCCGACGATCACGCCGGCGACGATGTACACCGAAAGGATCGTGCGGTTGACCTTGATCCCGGACAGCCGCGCGGATTCCGGCGCGTTGCCGACCGCGTAGACGTGCTTGCCCCACGGCGTCCGCGTGAGCGCGTACCAAAGTCCCAGGTACATCAGCAAAGCGAGCGTCATGCCGTAGGTGATCGGGATGCCGCCGAACAGGTACCGGCGGGTGCCGAGCCATTTGAGCAGTTCGTCGGCGACCGGGACGGCCTGCCCGCTCGCGAACAGTTTGGCGGCCGCGGTGAGCACGGTCAGCAGACCGAGCGTGACGATGAACGGCGGCAGTTTGATCCGGGTGACCAGCGAGCCGGTGACCATGCCGATCACCACCGTCGCCACGATTCCCAGCAGCAGCGCCCAGATCCCGGAGACGCCGCCGACCACGAGTTTCGCCATGATCAGCGTCGCGAGCACCATCGCGGCCGCGTTGGCCAGGTCGATACCCGCGGTCAGGATGATCAGCGTCTGCCCGAGGGCGAGTGTGCCGACCACCAGGGACTGTTGCACCACAAGGGAAAGGTTGTCGAGATCGAGGAAGGTGTCCGTCGAAAGGGAGAACACCACGATCGCGACGAGCAGGGCCAGGGCGGGCCCGACGGCGGGCGCGCGCAGGAAGAACTCACCGATGGACGGGCGTTCGTTGCCTTTCAGGGTTGCGGTAGTCACTTCGTCCCCCAGCAGTTCTCGAGGCCCCACTTGGTGTCCTGGCTTTCCACGCCGGGGATCGGCTTGTCGGTGATCACCGCGGATCCGGTGTCGACGAACCCGCTCGGCTTCTTGCCGGTCTTGGCGTACTCGACGGCGGCGAGGACACCCTGCTCGGCCATCTTCTTGGGGAACTGCATGACCGTGGCGGCGTACTGGCCGTCGCGCACGTTCTTGACGCCTTCGCAGCCGCCGTCGATCGAGCCCATCACGATCTGGTTCACCAGGCCGCGGGCCTGGAGCGCGGCGTAGGTGCCGCGGCCCATCGGCTCGTTCATCGTGTAGACGGCGTTGATGTCGGTGGTGCGCTGCAGCAGGTTCTCCACGCCCTGCTGCGCGAGGCTCTGGTCGCCGTTCGCGGGCGTCTTGCCCTTGATCTCCGGCGACGCGTCGGTCAGCCCGATGCCCTTGAGGAACCCGGTGTGCCGCTGGGTGTCCACTGTGGACCCGGCGGTGCCGTCCACCATGAACAGCTTCGGCGGCTTGCCGGCCAGCGCCGCCTTGACGTAGGCACCTTGCTGCCGTCCGGCCTCGAAGTTGTCCGTGGCGAAGGTGGCGTCGACGGCGGTGTCCGGTTCGGTCGCCGTGTCGAGCGCGATGACCAGCACCCCGGCCTTGCGGGCGCGGTCGATGGCGTCGAGGACGCCGGTCGAGGAACTCGGCGTGATCAGGATGGTGTTCGCACCCTGCTGCATGAGGTTCTCGATGGCCCGGACCTGGCCGTCGTTGTCGCCGTCGAACTGGCCGGCGAGCGCGCTGAACTCCGCGCCGTTCGCCTCGGCGGCGGCCTTGGCGGCCGCTCTCAGTTCCACGAAGTAGGGGTTGGTGTCGGTCTTGGTGACCAGGCCGACCTTGGCCTTGCCACCGCCGCCCGCGTTCGAACCGCCACCCCAATGGCGTTCGACGGTGCACCCGGCCGAGGTCACCGCGAGTGCGGCGGCCATGGCGAGCGCGGCGAGACTGCGCTGTCTCATGGGGATGCCCTCCGATTCAAGGCTGTCCGTGATGGACCGGAAGGTAGACAGGGTTATGCTCACTCGCAAGCGTTTGCGCAAACGCTTGCCAGCTGACTTTCCGAGGATAGGTAATGCCGCCGTCTCGCTCGTCCCGTCCCACCCAACGCGACATCGCCGAGCTGGCGGGAGTCTCGATCACCACCGTTTCCCACGTGGTCAACGGGACGAGGGCGGTGGCCGAGGACACCAAACTGGCCGTCCTCCGCGCGATCGAGCAGACCGGCTACACCGGCGACGCCATCGCCCGCTCGCTGGTGACCGGCGGGACGCGGTCGATCGGCGTCGCGATCTCCCTCATCGCGAACCCGTACTTCGCCGTCCTGATCCAGGCGATCGAACGCGAAGCCGCGCTGGCCGGGTACACGGTCCTGCTCGCGGACACGCACGACACCGTCGACACCGAACGTGAGACCGTGCGGACCCTGCGTTCGCGCCGGGTCGACGGGCTGCTGATCACGCCGTCGCCGGGCGACGGATCGGTGATCGGCGAACTCGTCTCGCTCGACGTCCCGACCGTACTCATCGACCGGCTCTCCACCCGCACCGACGTCGACCAGGTCGGCGCGGAGAACATCCAATCGACGTCCGCGCTGACCGCGCATCTGGCGTCGCTCGGGCATCAGCGGATCGGCATGATCAGCGGCACCGCGGGCCTGAGCACCAGCGAGGAGCGCATCCTCGGCTATCGCCTCGGGCTCGGCCGCTCGGGTTTGACCTGGTCGGAGGAGCTGGTCGCGTGCGGCCAGTCCTCGCAGGCGGGCGGGGCACTCGCGCTGAGCACGCTGCTCGCGCTGCCGGAGCCGCCGACGGCGCTGGTGGTCGCCAATGACACCATGATGGTCGGGGTGCTGCACGAGCTTCGGCGCCGCGGCCTGCGGGCGGGCGTCGACCTCCCGGTGGTGGTCTACGACGACGTCGAATGGGCCGATCTGGTCGATCCGCCGCTGACCACGATGGCGCAGCCGATCGAGGAGATAGGCACACAGGCGGTACGCCTGCTGCTGGCCCGGATCAACGATCCGGCACGCAAGGCCCAGACGATGCGGATTCCGCCTACGCTCCGCCATCGCGCGTCCTGCGGATGCGCTCTCGTTCACTCACATTGATGATTGTTGGGAGACTTTCCGGTCTCGCCGCCGAGCGACGCTCCGTCAGCCGTTACCGTCGTTCAAGCTCGAATGAAGGCGTGGAGCGATGACCGCACTGTCCCCGGCGTTACCCCTGTGGGAGGACACCCCTGTCACCCACCGGTTCGGGGTGGCCATGGCGATGCACGCGAACCCGTATTCGGGTGAACTCGTCCGCGCCATCCGCCGCGCCGCACGCCGTCACGGCTGCGAAATCACCCTCGCCGACACCGGCGACAGCGTCGCCGAAGAAGCCGCGGTCATCCGCGCGCTGCGGGCTGACCGCGTCGACGGTGTCCTGCTCGTCCCGGCGGCAGGCGACGAAGCGGTGATCAACGGACTGGTCCGGATGGGCGTGCCGACCGTGCTCGTCGACCGGATGGCCGGCCGCAACGACGTCGACCAGGTCGGCTCAGAGAACATCCAGGCCGTGTGCGCGCTCGTGCGGCACCTCGCCGGGCTGCGGCACCGCAAGATCGGCTTCATCTCGGGCGAAGAGGACATGACCACCTACGAGGAGCGGGCGCTGGGCTACCGGCTCGGCCTCGGCCGCTCCGGCCTCCGATGGACGTCGCAGCTGGTCGCGTGCGGGCAGTCGACCCCGGGCGGAGCCGCCGCCGCGACGGCGAAACTGCTCGACAGCTGGCCCTCGCCGACCGCGCTCGTGGTGGCGAGCGAGGCGATGATGATCGGCGTCCAGTACGAGGCGCACCGGCTCGGCATCCGGATCGGGCGTGACCTCGCGATCGTCGGCTACGGCGACATGGAGTGGGCGGGCCAGGTGACCCCGGCGGTCACCACGATGGCGCAGCCGATCGAGGAGATCGGGCGCAAGGCCGTCGAGCTCCTGCTGGCCCGGATCACCGACCCTGAGCGACGACCCGAATCCGTACGGCTCGCGCCGCGCTTCATACACCGTCAGTCGTGCGGCTGCTGAGTCACAACTCGCTGGTCAGAACGCCGCCGCCGGGTGAAGATGGCGGAATGACCGACCTGTGGACCGTGCACACCGCCGACCTCGAAGCAGGCGTGCTGAAGGCGGCACGCGCTCTGCTGGACGACGCGTTCGACGGCGATTTCAGTGACCACGACTGGGAGAACGCGCTCGGCGGCATGCACACGCTGGTGTGGGAGAGCGGTGAGCTGATCGGGCACGCGTCACTGGTGCAGCGGCGGCTCGTGCACGACGGACGGGTCCTCCGGACGGGTTATGTCGAGGCGGTCGCCATCCGGTCGGATCACCGGCGGCGCGGCCACGGCGCCGCGATGATGGACGCCCTGGAGCGGGTCCTGCGGAAGGCGTACGACCTCGGGGCCCTTTCGGCGTCCGACGAGGCACTGGAGTTCTACGCGTCGCGGGGCTGGCTGCTGTGGCGCGGTATTTCGTCGGCCATGACACCTTCGGGTATCGAGGCGACGAAGGAGGACGACGGGTCGATCCACGTCCTGCCGGTGGGGGTCACTCTCGATCTGGACGGGGAGATCACCTGCGATTGGCGGGCGGGCGACGTCTGGTAGCTACCGCATTTAGTCCTCTAAATGCGGTGTTCCAGGGTCGCCGCGGCTTCGAGCAGCATCCACGCGCTCACCTGGACGGACAGGTCGCGTTCGGGAGCGTCAGCGGCCAGGGGCAGCGAAGGCGCCGGAGTCGCCCAGTCGGCGCTGAAGAGCGGCCCGTGCGGTGTCTCGGTGGCACCGGACCAGCAGGCGTCAGCCGACCGGATGACCAGTTCGCGCGCGATCCCGCTCGGCAGCAGCGGTGCCGCGAGCGCCAGATACCGGGCCAGGATCCCGGCGAACAGGCCGCCGTCACCACCTTCCTGCCCCCGGATCACCCCGTTCGGCGCGACATGTTCCGCAACGGCCTGGATCGTGCGCCCCACCCTGTCCACTTCGGACAGTTCGAGGCAGGCGCCGAGGTAAACACCTTGGCAGTACGTGAAAATATGCCTGACTAGTTCCCCGCTGCCGACCCGCAGGCCGTCCCACACCAGTCCGGAATCCGGGTCGACGAGCCGCTCGGTCATCCAGTCGGTCAGACCACGAGCGTGCTGCGTGGCGCCTTCGCGGGCGTGGAAGATCGCGGCCGGGCCGTTCGCGGGCGCGTTCTTGAAGTCGTCGCCGACGCGCCACCAGATCCCGCCGCCCGCGTCGTCGGTCCAGCCTTCGCGCAGCCGTGAGCTGATCGCCTCCAGTCCGCCGCGGACGTCCAGCCCGAGATGTCCGACGCGTTGCAGCGCGAGACCGAGCCAGGCGATGTCGTCGTAGTAGTCGTTGATCCACTTGCCGAAGTTGCGCAGCCGCACGGACACCACGAATCGGTCGATCAGCTTCAGCCGATGCGGTGAAGGGTCCCGCAGCTGGGCGTCGACGAGAGTGTCCAGCAGGTGTGCCTGCCACCAGTAGTTCCAGTGCCAGTGGACGCGCTGCCCCGCCGACGGCGGCCAGCCGCTCCGGCCGAGCACGGTCCCGGGCAGCGCCCACACGCGGCGCAGATGCCGGTCGCGGATCGCGCGCTCGGCGATCGCGGCTCGGTCGGCGAGAGCAGTCATCGCGCCATCATCCCTTGCCCGCCGACATACCGCTCAGTATGTTGGGAGGACTCCCGAACCCGCGAGGTGCTTCATGACCACGGCGCACGTGACCTGCCCGCTCTGCGAAGCCACCTGCGGGCTGGAGGTGACGATCGACGAGAAGAGCCTGGTCACCCGCGTGCAGGGGGACCGCGAGGATGTCTTCTCGCAGGGCTACATCTGTCCGAAGGGCGCTTCGCTCGGCGCGCTGCACCATGACCCGGACAGGCTCACCGCGCCGCTGGTGAAACGCGACGGCGAATTCGTCGAGGTCACCTGGGACGAGGCGTTCGCCGAGATCGACCGGCGGCTCCGGCCGATCATCGACGAGCACGGCAGGAACGCCGTCGCCGTCTACTCCGGCAACCCGACGGTGCACAACGCGGCGTTGGTGCTCTACGGCCGCGTGTTCTTCAAAGCCTTGGGCACCAGGAACTTCTACACCGCGACCACCGTCGACCAGATGCCGAAGCACTTCTCCTCCGGCTACCTCTTCGGCGACCCGCAGACCATTCCCGTCGCCGATCTGGACCGCACCGAACACCTGCTCATCCTGGGCGCGAACCCGTTGGTGTCCAACGGAAGCCTGATGACCGCCCCGGACACCCGTGGGAAGCTGCGCGGGATCCAGAAGCGCGGCGGCAAGATCGTCGTCCTCGATCCGCGCCGCACCCGGACCGCGCAGCTCGCCGACGAGCACCACGCGATCCGGCCCGGCACCGACGCGCTGTTCCTGTTCGCGCTGGTCAACGTCCTGTTCGCGGAGAACCGCGTCCGTCCCAGTGAGCACGTGAACGGTGTCGACGAAGTCCGTGCCCTGGCGGAACCCTTCACCCCGGAGGCGGTCGCGCCCGCGACCGGGATCGACGCCGCCGAGATCCGCCGCATCGCGCTCGAACTCGCGGACGCCGGGCGCGCCGCGGTGTACGGCCGGATGGGGACGACGACGCAGTCGTTCGGCACCGTCGCGAGCTGGCTGGTCGACGTCGTCAACACGCTCACCGGCAACCTCGATCGCGAAGGTGGCGTGATGTTCCCGCTGCCCGCCCTCTGGCGGCCGCGCCGGTCCTCGCCGTTCACCAGCGGCCGCTGGACGAGCCGGGTGCGCGGGTATCCCGAGGTGCTCGGCGAGCTGCCGGTGGCCACGCTCGCGGACGAGATCGAGACACCCGGCGAAGGCCAGGTGCGGGCGCTGGTGACCATCAGCGGCAACCCCGCGCTGAGCACGCCCAACTCCGCGCGGCTCACGGAAGCGTTGCGGCAGCTGGACTTCATGGTCTCGCTGGACGTATACCTCAACGAGACCACGCGGCACGCCGACGTCATCCTGCCCGGGCCGTCACCGCTGGAGCGGCCGCACTACGACGTCGCGTTGTACGCGCTCGCCGTGCGCAACGTCGCGAACTGGACACCCCGGACGCTGGAAACCGAGATGCCGCAGGAATGGGTGACCCTGCTGCGGATGGCGGGAATCGCCGCCGGCCAGGGCCCGGACGTCGACGTCGCGGCCTTCGACGCGATGGTCGCGGGCGAAACGGCGCGGCGCACCGGCGTCGACCTCGCGCTCGCCGAAGGCCGCACAGGGCCGGCGCGGATGATCGACCTGATGCTGCGCGGCGGACCGTACGGCCTGAGCCTGGCCGATCTCGAAGCCGCCCCGCACGGCGTCGACCTCGGCGCGCTGAAACCGCGGTTGCCGGAGGCGCTCGCCACCGCGAGCGGGAAGGTCGAGCTGGCGCCGGACGCGATCACGAAGGACGTCCGCCGCCTGCGCGCGGAGCTGGACAAGGCGCCGGACGGCGGGCTGCTGCTGATCGGACGGCGACACCTGAGCTCGAACAACTCGTGGATGCACAACCTGACGCCGCTGGTGCGCGGCGGGAACCGGTGCACCGTCCAGGTGCATCCGGACGACGCCTCTCGCCTCGGGCTGACCGACGGCGGACTCGCGGCGGTGACGTCGCGGGCGGGGAAGCTCGAAGCGCCGGTGGAGGTCACGGCCGACGTCCGGCCCGGTGTGGTGAGCATGCCGCACGGCTGGGGCCACGACCTCGACGGCACGCGCACGCGGGTCGCGGCCGCGCACGCCGGGGTCAACTCGAATCTGGTCGCCGACGAGACCCTGCTCGACGTCCCGTCCGGGAACGCCGTGCTGAACGGCATCCCGGTGGAGGTCACCCCCGTCTAGCCGCATTCAGAGGACGAAATGCGGGAGATCACCAGGCCTGGGACAGGTCGGCGTGCTGCCGGATCCAGGCGTGCATGACGATCCCGGCGGCGACGCCGGCGTTGATCGAGCGGGTCGTGCCGAACTGCGCGATCGAGACGACCAGCGCCGCCGTCTTCTGCGCCTCGGCCGAAAGACCCGGCCCTTCCTGGCCGAACAGCAGGACACACTCGCGCGGCAGTTCGGCGGTCTCGACGGGTTGCGAGCCGGGGGTGTTGTCGACGGCGACCACGGCGAGCCCCTCCGTCGCGGCGAAGGTCAGCAGCCCGTCGACGTCCTCATGGTGGAGAAGGTGCTGGTAACGGTCGGTCACCATGGCGCCGCGCCGGTTCCAGCGCCGCCGTCCGACGATGTGCACCGCGGCCGCGGCGAACGCGTTCGCCGTCCGGACCACGGTGCCGATGTTGTGGTCGTGCTGGAAGTTCTCGATCGCCACGTGGAACGGATGCCGGCGGCTGTCCACATCGGACACGATGGCCTCGCGCCGCCAGTACCGGTACGGGTCGACGACGTTGCGGCGGTCGCCGTTGGCCAGGAGTTCGGGGTCGTAGCGCTCGTCCGAAGGCCAGTCGCCCTCCCATGGACCGACGCCGACCTCTTCCTTCGCCACCCATTCGGTGGGACCGGCTTCTTCCGAGTTCACCCGAGGATTGTCACTCAGCCCATGCTGACGCGGTGCGCCGGTGCGTCCCCGTCGTGGTGGCGGTGACGCCGGCGCTGGTACGCGCCGATGTAGGAGATGATCACCGTCGCCATCGCGATCACGACGACGAACGGCAGCGACGAACGCGGGAACACGGTGTCGTAGAGGTAGTAGGCGTTGAAGCCGCCGGGTAGGTCGCCGAGGCCCTGCTGATGCCGGAAGTAGTTCTCGGCGGCCGTCAGCGGGCACGGCCAGGGGAAGACGTTGACGAGGACACCCCATGCGGCGAAGAACACATGCACGAAGATCACCTTCGGCCACCGCCACGCGAGGAAACCACCGAATCCGATGAACAACAGCGCGAAAATATGCACCGCGACTGTCACGTTCGCCAGGAAACCCGCCACCTCAAGCCCCCTTTCACACCCCTACCTGCGACGTTACCCCTTTCGGATTGAGAAACGCTCACGAAAAAACGGGGCATCCTCCGTTCGCACGGAGGATGCCCCGTTCGGGACGCTTTACTCAGGACAGACCGAGATCGTCCTTGTTCAGAATGTAACGGTATTCGAGGCCTTCCTTCTCGATGGCCTCGCGCGCTCCGGTGTCCCTGTCGACGACGGTCGCGACGCCGACCACGTTGGCTCCAGCCTCGCGCAGAGCCTCGACGGCGGTGAGCACGCTGCCACCGGTGGTCGAGGTGTCCTCGACGGCGAGCACGCGCTGTCCCAGCACCTCGACGCCTTCGATCCGGCGCTGCATGCCGTGTTCCTTGACGGCCTTCCGGACGACGAACGCGTCGAGCACGACACCGTCGGTCGCCGCTGAGTGCAGCATCGCCAGCGCCACCGGGTCCGCGCCGAGGGTCAGACCGCCGGCGGCGACGTAGTCCCAGTCGTGCGTGAGCTGGCGAAGCAGCTTCCCGATGAGCGGAGCGGCCGCGTGATGCAGCGTCGCCCGCCGGAGGTCGATGTAGTAGTCGGCCTCCTTGCCCGAGGACAAGGTCACCTTGCCGTGCACGACGGCGAGTTCGCCGACCAGTCTCGCCAGTTCGAGTTTCGCCGCTTGATCAACACCGGGGTACGCCACGGCCGAGAGTCTTACACACGGCCCGCCGGGTCCTTCGACGGTAGCTCTAGTCATTGCCTGCCGTCGCCGCGTCGACGGCCTGGCCCCGCGTCGCCGCCCAGGCCGGGACCAGGGTCGCCACGAGCGCGAGCGCCGCGGCGGTCCCGATGATGGTCAGGTAGATCAGCGGGGAGCCCATCGGCAGCAGGGAATCGGTCGCCACCAGGCAGAACGGGACGATCGAGCCCGCCGCGACGACGGTGCCGAGCACGATCCCGACCAACGCGACGAGCCCGCCTTCGAAACCGGCCATCCGCAGCACCTGCGCCCTGGTCGAGCCGGTGAGCCGCTGGAGGCCGAACTCGCGGCGCCGCCGGACGGTCGCCATCACGAGCGTGTTCGCGACCGAAATCACCGTGTAGGCGATGATCATCCCGACCAGCAGATAGTTCACCCACGCGCCGACGGCCTGGTCCTTGTCGTGCGCCGCGACGAGCGCCGCCCGGTCGCCGACGGACACCGGCAGCCCGGCCGTCGCCTCGCGAAGCCGCTCGGTGAGCGCCGCCGGATCGACGTCCGGAGCGGCGCGGACCAGCATCTGCGGGGCGAGCCCGGCGGTGGTGTGCGGGGCCAGCAGACCGGCCGGGAGCAGCAGGCTCTCGAAACCGGGCCGCTGGCTGGTCACCGCGACGACCTCGACGTCGACCGGGGTGCCGTCCCCGAGCCTCAGGCTGAGCGTGTCCCCGACGCCGCGGCCGAAGTCCTTCGCGAAGACCTCGGGCAGCGCGATGGTGTTGCCGGTCAGCGCCTTCAGGTCACCCTGAGTCACCTTGGTGTCAGTCGTCGCGCCCGCGCCGGAAGCGGTGAGGCCGACCGCAGGACGGCCCTCGTCGGAGGAGTCGTACGGGTTCTCGAGGAACACGCTGCTGGTGACGTACTCGGACGCTCCGGCGACCCCGGGCACGGCCTGGATCCGCTGGACGAGGTCCGGGGACAGCCCGCCCGTCGCGGAGGCGATCACGGCGTCGGCGCGGACGTCTTCGGTGAACGCCTGGTTCGCCAGCTCCTGCTGGGTGGTCTGCAGGTAGATGTTCGCGGTCGCGATCCCGACGGCGAGCATGATCGGGGTGACCGCGCCCGCCGCCCGGACGATGCCCGCGCGGGTGTTGAGCACGGCGAGCCGGGCGTCGATGCCGCCGAGCAGGCGCATCGGCCACTGCAGGATCGCCGTCATCACCTTGGCGACACCGGGGGTGATCATCGCGACGCCGAGCGCCCAGAGGATCACCGCGGGTCCGGCGGTGCTGGCCGCGATCGGGCCGGTCATCACCGCGACGGTCACGATGGCCAGCGCGGTGCCGCCGCCGAAGCAGAGCACGGCGACGATGACGCGTGTCGGGGTCAGCCAGCGGCGGGTGACCGCGGCCTCGGCGAGCGCCTCGGTCGGCCGGATCTTCCCGGCGCGGCGGCCCGCGAAGAAGGCGGCGATGAACACCGCGAGCATCGCGGCCCCCGCGCCGACGACGGCGGGCAACCAGCCCTGGTAGAACCGCAGCACCGCGGGCACCACCCCGTTCTCGGCGAGCTGCCCGAACAGCCACTCGCCAAGGAACGGGCCGAGTACCGCGGCGAGCGCGGTGGCGAGCAGGCCGACGGCCAGCGCTTCGCCGAGCACCATGCGCCGGAGCTGGCGCGGGGTCGTGCCGATCGCCCGCATCAACGCGAGTTCGCGCGAACGCTGCTGGGTGGACAGGCTCAGTGTGCTGGCTACGACGAACATCGCGACCATCACCGAGAGCCCGCCGGACACCGCGGCGATGACGATCAGGTTGGAGCCGCTCGAATCGGCCTCGGGGAATTCCGCGACACCGCGGTCGATGCCGGTCAGGACGTTCGCCCCGGTCGCGACCTCGGCGACTTTCGCCCGCACCGCCTCGACGTCCGCATCCGGCGCGGTGAAGACGCCGATCGCGTCGGCCTTGCCGGGGTGACCCGAGAGCCGGGCGGCGTCGGCGGCGGAGAAGAACACGGCGGCCTGGGTGATCGAACGCGGCGCTCCGGCCACTCCGGCGACGCGGAACGATTCGGTCTTGCCGCGCGCGGCGACCTCGACGAGGTCACCGGGCTTCGCTCCCGAGGCGGATTCGACGACCACCTCGCCCGCCGCGGGCGCGGCACCCGCGGCCAGCGCGTACGGGGTCAGGACGGCGGAGTCCCAAGCGTGGCCGAGGGCGGGCTTCCCGCCCGCCGCGAGCGGGAAGCTCACTTCGCCGACGACGTCCGAGACCCCGGGGACGGACCGCAGCTGGGACACCAGTCCGCTGTCGAGCCGGACGCGTTCGGGAAGCCGCGCGTCCTCGAACTTGCGCTTGTCATCGGGTTCGAGAGCTGCCGGATCTTCCTTGGGCAGTGCGAAGGTCTGGCCGCCGGTGACGAGGATCGGCGCGGCCGCGAGCCGCTGCGGCTCCGCGTTGCTGCGGATCCCGGTCTCCATCAGGCCGCCGCAGGAGGCGACGATCAGCGCGCCGAAGAAGACGGCGATGAAGGTGCCGATGAAGCCACCCTTGCGCAGGCGCAGGGTCCGGAAGGCGAGTCGCAGCATCACGCACCCGCCCTGACCGAGCTGCCCCAGGCACCCAGGTGGGTCATGCGCTCGGCGACGACGTCCGCCGTCGGCGCGTGCAGCTCGTCCGCGATCCGGCCGTCGGCGAGGAAGATGACGCGGTCCGCGTACGAGGCGGCCATCGGGTCGTGGGTCACCATGATCACCGTCTGGCCGGTCGTCCGGACGGAATGGCGCAGCAGCGCGAGAACCTCGGCGGCGGTGCGGGTGTCGAGAGCGCCGGTCGGCTCGTCGGCGAAGACCACCGCGGGCCGGGTGACCAGCGCCCGCGCGATCGCGACGCGCTGCGCCTGCCCACCGGACAGTTCGCCGGGAAGGTGCTTGCGACGGCCGGAAAGCCCCACGCGGCCCAGCATCTCTTCGACCACACGGCGGTCCGGCTTGGCGCCGGCGAGCTGCTGCGGGAGCGTGACGTTCTGCTCGACGGTCAGCGCCGGAAGCAGGTTGAAGGCCTGGAAGATGAAGCCGACCCGGTCGCGGCGCAGCTTCGTCAGCTTCGTCTCGCTCATCCCGGCCAGCTCCTGCCCGTCGAGCACGACGGACCCCGACGTCGGCCGGTCCAGCCCGGCCGCGCAGTGCAGGAAGGTGCTCTTACCCGAGCCCGAAGGTCCCATCACCGCGGTGAAACCGCCACGCGGGAACGCCAGCGTCACCCCGTCCAGAGCGACGACGCCCTTGCCGTATTCCTTGCGGACGCCGTCGAGCCGGACCGCGTCACCGTTCCACCCAGTGTTCATGGGAAAACACTAGGAATCCCAGGTCGGAAGCACCCTGGGGCGAGCGTGCGTCTCCTTGGTAGGGCGGGCCCTACCTCACCGCGCCGGTCCTGGCATCGACGTCGACGTCGTGCTCGATCCCCTTGCCGTCGCGGAGCCCGACCTCCCAGACGAGGGTGCCGTCGGCGGCGTGGTCGACCTCCATCTCGTCGAGCTCACCCGGCCGGCGTTGCTGCGCGGCCTGGAGTGCCTTGACCGCGTCGACACCCGCCTGCCCGACCTTCGCCAGGTCGTCGCTCGGCTTGGCGGTCTGCTGCTTGCCGAGGACCTGGCCGCCGTCCGGGCTCACGCGCACCTTGTGTTCCTGCCCGTGTGACGCGACCTTGATCGCCCACCCGTCGTTCGCGGGCTCCACGTCGAACACCCGCCCGTCGGGCAAAGCGCCTGCCGCCGCTTGGATCGCCTTCACCGGCTGGGCTTCGACCGGTCCCGGTACCGCCGGGGCGGGCGCCTGTTCGGTGGAACAGGCGGCCAGCGTCAGCACCACCGCGATGACAAGAAGTGATGACTTCATGATCCACGCGTACCCGCCCCGCACGGGCTCGAACCGTCGTCCGGCCGATGGCACCGTGGGGTGATGGTCTCGAACGGACAGGGCTGGCTCCAGATCGGTGAGCTGACGACGGCGTTCGCGCTGTCGGCGGCGATCGGGCTGGAACGGCAGCTCAGGGGCAAGAGCGCCGGACTGCGGACCCAGACCATCGTGGGCACCGCGTCCGCACTGATCCTTTTGGTCAGTAAGTACGGTTTCGGCGACATCCTCGCGACCGGGCAGGTCGTACTCGACCCGTCCCGGATCGCGGCACAGATCGTCTCCGGTGTCGGCTTCCTCGGCGCCGGGCTGATCATCACCAGGCAGGGCGCGATCCACGGGCTCACCACGGCCGCCGCCGTCTGGGAGACCGCGGCCATCGGCATGGCGGCGGGCGCCGGTCTGCTGGTGCTGGCGGTCGTTGTCACGGCCCTGCATTTCGTGGTGGTCCTCGGTTTCACCTGGCTGAGCGCGTATCTGCCCGGCGGCACGGGCATGACCAGGCTTCGCGTGAGTTACGTGGACGGGCAAGGTGTCCTGCGCGAGCTGCTGGCGCTGTGCACGAGCCGTCGATGGTCGATCACGTCACTGCGGATCACCGACGACCGTGACGGTGAGGTGACGGTCTCACTCGACCTCACCGGACCCGATCACGCCGCCGCGCCCACCGTGCTCGCCGCGACCGACGGCGTGCGCTCGATCGAAACCACCGATGACGATTAAGTTCGGCCCTTGCCGCCGAAACCGCCGCCGAGCTTCCGCAGCACCGCCCTGGGAAGCAGCCCGCCGACCGCGACGAGCACCTTGTACTGCAGGCTCGGCACCGAGATCACCTTGCCGCGGCGCAGATCCGCCAGGGCCTCGTCCACGACCTGCTCGACGCCGAGCCAGAACGCCTTCGGACCGGGCTTGTCCAGACCGGCCCGCTCGTGGAACTCCGTGGTGGTGAACCCAGGGCAGAGCGCCATCATGCGGATGTTCTCCGGCAGCGAGGCGGCAATGCCCTCGGTGAACGAAGTGACCCAGTTCTTGCTGGCCGTGTACGTCGAACCGCGGCCGCTGAAGAAGCCGGCGACCGAGCTGACGTTGATGATCGCGCCCTCGCCGCGGTCGATCATCCCCGGCAGCGCCGCACGGGTCAGCCGCAGGACGGCGGTGACGTTGACGTCCAGCTGACGCTGCAGCGCGTCCGGCGGGATGGTCCAGAAGTCGCCGTTGAGCCCGAAGCCCGCGTTGTTCACCAGGAGGTCCACCGGCGCTTCGGCCAGGCGGTCCTCGACCAGCGCGCGTCCGTCCACTTCGGACAGATCGGCGGGCAGGACCACGACGTCGACGCCGTGCGCCTCGACCAGTTCCGCGGCGAAGCCCTCCAACCTGTCGACGTCGCGGGCGACGAGTACGAGGTCGTACCCCTCGGCGGCGAGCCTGCGCGCGAACTGCGCGCCGATGCCGGCGGTGGCGCCGGTGATCAGGGCGGTCTGTGTCATATCGGGAACCTACTCCTCGGTCGGGTTCCGGGAACACGCTCGGATGGGGCAGGCGTGGGGGTCACCCACCGTGGGGATTTGACGTGCAACTGCCGAAGTCGGGAAGTATCGTCCGGCCCCATGGGGAAGCACAGCAGGCGCAAGCCGAGCTACCTGCCCAAAGTCGCGGCCGGCGCGGCGCCGCTGGCGCTGTTGCTCGCCGGTCCGGCCACCGCGCTCGCCACCCAGACCGACCCGTCGATCCCGCTTCCACTCGATCACCAGCGCGAAGGCAGCCTCGATCGCGGAGTCGGCTTCACCAGCGAAGGCGACACGACCGTCTTTCGCGGTTTCCTGACCAACACCGAGCGGAACGTCTTCAGCAAGGACCTCGGTGACGCGAAGACCGTCGCTGACGTCCGCCGCTCGGTGAGCGAGACCATCGAGACCCGCGACGGTGTCACGGCCCGTCCGGACAAGGTCGGCGCGCTCGCGGCGGCGAAGACTTCCGAGGCCGTCAAGCAGGGCCAGCGGGAAGCGCTGAAGGTCGATCGCTATGGAAGCGTCGTCGCCGGGAACGAGACCGAACTCGAACGGACCGGCGCACGGCTGACCGAGGTCGCGCTCGACCCGCGCACCGGCGTCCCCACCTTCGTCTCCGAGGACAGCCGCGCCCTTCGCGTGGCCGAGGGGACCTATCACGCCGTCCGCCCGCTGCCCGGGGTCGGCGTCATCAACGAGACGGAACAGCACACCGGCGGCACCCTCGACCGGGCCTTCCGGCTCGACGGCGGTTTCTCCGGCGACCTCGGCGGCGTGCTGGAGGCCGGGCGGTCGTCCGGGCACGCGGTCGACGTCGGCGACCTCGCCGCCGTCGGGTCGACCTCGGCGCAGCACGGCAACGGCCGGTTCAGCGGTGTCCTGCCGCTCGACGTCGGCTCGGGCGCGGGTTACGGCCAGGAGCACGCTCTCGGCGGCACCATCGGTCCGTCGTCCGGGCTGGTCACCACCGGGCAGAACGTGAATCTGGCGCAGCACGATGCCGGGCTCACCGGATCCGGTTCGCACACGATCAGCGGCGACCTCGGCATCGGGGAAGTCGCGTCCGTCCGCGGCACCTCGACGTCGTCCGTGCGCGGGGTACAGCCGACCACAGATCCCGCACAGGCAGGGCATCTGACGCAGTCCGGGACACTCGACCTGACCCTGCTCGGTCAGCCGGCGCACACCGGATTCATCGCCGGGGCGCTCCCGCTGGAGCTCAAGCGGTCCTGATCAGGCCTGGGGCTCGATGTCGTCGGCGGCCTCGGCCTGCCAGTGACGGCCAGGGGTCGAGGCGTTGTCGTACTCCTCGTCGAACGGGTCCACGATGTCGGCGATCTCGCCGAGGTCGCGCAGCAGCCGCTCGAGCCGCGACGGCCCGGCGTTCGGGGCGACGCTCGCGAGCACCCACTCGTTCTCCAGCCACGCCACGCCGACATCGCCGCCGAGCGAGTCCGCCGCGTCGACGAGATCCTGCGTGATCACCTTGCGCGCGCCCTCGGCGTCGTCCGCGAAGGCGTAGCGCTGACCGATCGGGCCGAGCATCTCGGGCATGTCCTGGCGCTGGAACGGCACACTGGACAGCCACATCTCCAGCGGCACCTCGTGCACGCGGTTGCACCGCACGGCGACCACGACCGCCGGGATCTGGCCCTCGGTCTCGATGTCGAAGATGAAGACGGGACGCCGCCCGTCGGAGGTGAAGGTGGACCCGGCGACGACGTTGACCGCCAGCTGGGCACCGAAGTACCCGATCGCGCCGTTGGACCACTGCCGCGGCAACCGTTCGTCCTCTTCGACGAACTGCCAGCCGCGCAGCTCGGCCCAGCGCATGCGCTCGCGATTGCGCGAGCCCTCCTTCGCCCGGTCGGCCGCGAGCAGCGCCAGCCCCGCCACCAAGGCGACGGCGGCGATGACGAACCAGATCCACGCCGGAATACCCACGACGGTCAGGGTATCCCCCTGCCCTCACCGGATGTGACCGCCGGGCGCCGTGTCGCGCCACCCCTTTCGGTGCCGCACCCGGGAAGGACCACGAAAGACGCGGCGAAAGGTCGACAAATCGCTGTGTCGCCAAGGCAATGAAGGGGTCTTTCATCGCAAATTCTGCGATGAAAGACCCCTTCATCTCATTCGGCGGGTGACCGACCGGCCTCAGTCCACCCGGGTGACCGTCAGCGCCTCCGACGCCTCCTGGGCCGGGATGTCCACCCGCACCGTGTCGCCGTCCCGGATCTCACCGGCCAGCAGCTGTTTCGCCAGCTTGTCGCCGATCGCCGACTGCACCAGCCGCCGCAGCGGCCGCGCGCCGTAGATCGGGTCGAAGCCGTTCAGCGCGAGCCACTCGCGTGCCCCGTCGGTGACCTCCAGCGTCAGGCGGCGCCGCGACAGCCGCGTGGCGAGCCGTTCGATCTGGATGTCCACAATGGACGTCAGCTCGTCGGTGCCCAGCGCGTGGAAGACCACGATGTCGTCCAACCGGTTCAGGAACTCCGGTTTGAACTGCCGCTGCACCACCGACATCACCGCGTCGTTGCGCTGACGCTCGTCGAGCGACGGGTCGGCGATGGCCTGCGAGCCGAGGTTCGACGTCAGCACCAGGATCGTGTTGCGGAAGTCCACCGTGCGGCCCTGGCCGTCGGTGAGGCGTCCGTCGTCGAGCACCTGCAGGAGCACGTCGAACACGTCCGGATGCGCCTTCTCGACCTCGTCGAGCAGCACCACCGAATACGGCCGCCTGCGCACCGACTCGGTCAGCTGGCCGCCCTGGTCGTAGCCGACGTAACCCGGAGGCGCCCCGACCAGGCGCGCCACCGAATGCTTCTCGGCGTACTCGCTCATGTCGATCCGCAGCATCGCGCGCTCGTCGTCGAACAGGAACTCGGCGAGGGCCTTCGCCAGCTCGGTCTTGCCGACACCGGTCGGGCCGAGGAACAGGAACGAACCGGTCGGCCGGTCGGGGTCGGCGACGCCCGCCCTGGTGCGGCGCACCGCGTCCGAGACGACCTGCACGGCCTCCTTCTGCCCGATGACGCGCTTGCCGAGCTCCTCCTCCATCCGGAGCAGCTTGCCCGTCTCACCCTCCAGCAGCCGTCCGGCCGGGATGCCGGTCCACGCGCTGACCACGTCGGCGACGTCGTCCGCGCTGACCTCTTCCTTGAGCATGACGTTCTGCTGGCTGACTTCGCTGGCCGCGGTCGCGGCCTCGAACTCCTTCTCCAGCGCGGGAATCCGGCCGTAGCGGAGCTCGGCGGCCTTGCCGAGGTCGCCGTCGCGTTCGGCGCGTTCGGACTCGCCGCGCAGCTGCTCCAGCTGCTCCTTGAGTTCGCGGACGCGTTCGATCGAGCCCTTCTCGTTCTGCCAGCGCGCGGTCAGCGCGGTCAGCGTCTCCCGCTTCTCGGCCAGCTCCGAGCGCAGCGCGGCGAGCCGTTCCTTGGAGGCGGCGTCGTCCTCTTTGGACAGAGCCATCTCCTCGATCTCCATCCGCCGCACGGCGCGCTCGACCTCGTCGATCTCGACGGGCCGCGAGTCGATCTCCATGCGGAGCTTCGACGCGGCCTCGTCGACCAGGTCGATCGCCTTGTCCGGCAGGAACCGGGCGGTGATGTAGCGGTCGGACAGGGTCGCGGCGGCGACCAGCGCGGCGTCGGTGATGCGCACACCGTGATGCACCTCGTACCGTTCCTTGAGCCCGCGCAGGATGCCGATGGTGTCCTCAGTGGACGGTTCGCCGACCAGCACCTGCTGGAAGCGCCGTTCCAGCGCGGCGTCCTTCTCGATGTGCTGCCGGTACTCGTCGAGCGTGGTCGCGCCGACCATCCGCAGCTCACCGCGGGCGAGCATCGGCTTGATCATGTTGCCCGCGTCCATCGCTCCCTCGCCGGTCGCGCCGGCGCCGACGATGGTGTGCAGCTCGTCGATGAACGTGACGACCTCGCCCGCGGAGTCGGTGATCTCCTTGAGCACGGCCTTCAGCCGCTCCTCGAACTCACCGCGGAACTTGGCACCCGCGACCATCGAGCCGAGGTCCAGCGCCACCACGCGCTTGCCGCGCAGCGACTCCGGCACGTCACCGGCGACGATGCGCTGGGCGAGCCCTTCGACGATGGCCGTCTTGCCGACACCGGGTTCACCGATCAGCACCGGGTTGTTCTTGGTGCGGCGCGAGAGCACCTGCACCACGCGGCGGATCTCGGTGTCGCGGCCGATCACCGGGTCCAGCTCGCCGGCGCGGGCGCGTTCGGTCAGGTCGACGCCGTACTTCTCCAGCGCCTTGAACGTGCTTTCCGGATCCGCGCTGGTGATCCGCGCGGAGCCGCGCACCTTGGCGAACGCCTCGCGCAGCGCGTCCGGGGTGGCGCCGTGCCGCTTGAGCAGCTCGGCCACCGGCCCGCCTTCGGTGGCGAGGCCGACGAGGAGGTGCTCGGTCGAGACGTACTCGTCGCCGAGTTCGGTCGCGAGCTTCTGCGCGTGCGTCAGCGCTTTGACGGCGTTCGTGTCGAACTGCGGGCTCGACACGGTGGCGCCCGTCGCCGACGGCAGCGCCGCGATCAGCGGCTCCAGCTCCTTGTGCACCTGCGCCGGATCGGCCCCGACCGCGGTCAGCAGCGGTGCGGTGAGCCCCTCACCCTGCGCCAGCAGGGCGCCGAGCAGGTGCGCGGCCGCCACGTGCGGGTTTCCCGCCATCGTGGCCGCCTGCGCCGCCGACGAGATCGCCTGCTGGGTCTTCGTGGTCGGGTTGAAAGCGTCCATCCCTCACCTCGTACTAGGTCCTGCGAAGTTCTTGTCGACAGGTACAACGTCAGCAAAGTTGAGTCTGTTCCGCTCAACCCTGAAAAGTTTCAGCCTCCGGTCGGGGAGACCGCCTCCACGGGCAGGCGGGGACCCACCCGGCCGAGGCCGACCACGGCCGTACAGGCGCACGCGGCCACGAGCACCCACGGGATCCAGACTGCCACGGAGAACAACGCCACGACGGCCGGAGCGATCACCGCCGCGAGCGTGAACGCGTACTGGAAGGCCGCCAGGTACCGGCCTCGCGCCTCCGGCGGCGCCGCGGCTTCGGCCAGCGCCCCGGACCGGGGGCCGAACGCGAGATCGCCCGCGGCCAGCACGAGGGTCGCACCGAGCAGGTAAACCGGCTGGAAGACCTTCGGCACGAACACCACCAGGAGGCACGCCAGGCACCACACCGCGAACAACGCCGAACCCGCACGCATCGCGGCGATCCGGGTCATCCTCCTGGTGAGCCGCAACGCGATGACTCCACCCAGACTGGTGACGACGGTGAGGAGCGCGATGATGGCCCCGGGAAGCCATCGAGGGCCTTGCAAGGCGTTGAACACGTACACGGGCATCCCGATGAGGAAGAAGTCCATCGTGAGCGCGAACAGCCCGCTGAACACGATGAGCGCCAGGTACGGGCGGTTCCGCCAGACCCGCGCGGGCCCCGAGCAGCGCGGCGAAGGCCGCGGGGCGGGCGTGACCAGCGTCGACAGGATGGCCGCGGCGATGACGAAGGTCGCGACGTCGACCATCACGGCGACGTACAGGCCCTCACGCCCGATCCACACCAGCAGTCCGGCCGCCGCGAGCCCGCCCAGCCCGAAGCCCGCGGAGCGCACCATCGCGGCTTCGGCGAACGGCCGGTCCTTCGGCCCTTCGCCCGCGACGTCGGCGATGAGCGAGAACTGCGAGCTGTAGAACAGCTGCTGCCCGGCCGCGAGCATGACGGACGCGCCGACGACGCCGGCGAACCCGTCGGCCAGCAGGAAAGCGCTTGCTCCGGCGGCCTGGAGAACGTGGGAACAGATCATCACCGTCCGCGGGCCGATCAGGTCGACGAGGCGGCCGGCGAGCGCGGGAACGAGCAGCCCGGCGAACGCGCCGAGCGTGACCGCACCTCCCGCCTGGGCGAGCGGCAAACCCACCACGCGGATGACGAAGACGAGGCCCAGCGGAAGGAAGAGTCCCGAGCCGAAGTTGTCGATACCCAACGCGACCAGCAACGCGACCCTGCTTCGCACACCTTCGACGCTACCGGCGTGACGGCGTCGCGAAAGGTCCGTTCAGTCAAGACCGGTGGGTAAGAACGGCCGCCGTCAAACGTCGCATGTCCGGGCGGACAGGGCCGCTCGGACGTCCGCGTTCATCTCCGCCAGCCGCGTGGTCAGCTCGAGGACCTTTTCGTCGTCCCAGTCACCGAGCGCACGCTCCATGAACTCCAGATACCCGGCCCGCCTGCGCCCCAGTTCCGCACGCCCGCGCTCGGAGATGCTGATGATCGACGCGCGGCCGTCCTCGGGCGCGGGACGGCGGTCCACCATCCCCGCCGCGGACAGCTGGGAAATTTGACGACTTATGACCGAAAGGTCCACAAAGCGTCGTTTTGCCAATTCCGAAGGGCGCGCCTCGCCGTGCTTCGCCAGGTCCGACAGCAGCATCGCGGCCGCCGGATGCAGGCCGGGGTCGTCCTGCCAGGCCTGCATTATCCAGGCGTGCTGCAGCTGGGAGGCGGCCTTCAACTCACGCATCAGTTCGACCCTGGCGTCGTCGGCGGAGCTCATCGGTGCCTCCTGGCTACTTGTACAGTACAACTTTATTGGGTGACACTTGCGTAAGACAACTATTTACCTCGTGAGATCCCCCACTGCCGACCGGTTTCGAGTACACCCGTCCGGAGCAACGATGCGGGCAAAAGGGCTCTCGGCAGCTAGTCTCGCGAGCGAGCCGGAACCAGCCGACCGGCCCGACAGCCACTGACCGGAGAGGTGAATGATCCGTGAATTCTTCTCCAGTGGACCCTCGTTCGTGAACCTGGGGAACCGTCTTCCGGCATGCGCTACCCGATCAGCGACTCCCAGCCCGTGACGGCCGACGCGGTCAGCCCGGTCCCGCGGTCCTCGGCGCCGCGCGAAGCCCCGCCCGCGGTCACCGCGATGGTGCGCCTCATCCGGGACACCTGGGCGAAGTCGGAGCCCTTCATCCCGGAGATATCCCAGTTCTTCTACGGGATGCTGTTCACCCTCGCGCCGGCGACCCGCGACTTCTTCCCGATCAACATGGAGGTCCAGCGCGGCAGGCTGGTCCGCGCGCTGGTCCACATCGTGCAGATGGTCGACCGGCCCGACGACCTCGTGCCGTTCCTGACCCAGCTCGGCCGCGACCACCGCAAGTTCGGCGTCATCCCGCGGCATTACGAGGCCGTCGGCACCGCGCTGCTCGCCTCGCTGAAGAACCACCTCGGTCCGGACTGGACACCGGAGGTCGAACGGGCCTGGGCGGAGGCGTTCACCATCGTCGCCCGCGCGATGCAGGAGGCAGCGGCGGCCGACGTCAACCCGGCGTCGTGGTCGGCCACCGTGCTCGAACACCGGCGGCTCACCTGGGATCTCGCCCTGGTCCGCGTCCAGCCCGAGTTCCCGGTGCCGTACCAGCCCGGTCAGTACATGAGCGTCGAAGTACCGCAGCGGCCACGGCTCTGGCGCTACCTGTCGCCGGCGAACGCGCCGCGCGAGGACGGCGGCATCGAGTTCCACGTGCGCGCCGTCGACGGCGGCTGGGTGTCGCGCGCCATCGTCAGCCACACGCAGCCCGGCGACGTCTGGCGGCTGGGACCGCCGCTCGGCAGGCTGTCCATCGACCGGACCGACGGCCGCGACGTCCTGATGATCGCCGGCGGCACCGGCATCGCGCCGCTGCGCGCCATCCTGGACGACCTCGCGCAGTGGGGCGAGAACCCGAAGGTCCAGTTGTTCTACGGCGGACCGTCGCGTGAGGACCTTTACGACCTCGACGAGTTGCGCGCTCTCGCGGCCACGAACCCGTGGCTCACCGTGACGCCGGTGGTCGAACACGGTGAAGAGGCCCCCGGCTGCGTGCAGGGCACGCTCGCGGAAGCCGTTACCCAGCAAGGATCCTGGCCGGGGCACCGGATCCTCGTCGCCGGCTCGCCCGCGATGATCCGCGCGACGGTGTCCCGGATGCTGGTCGCGGGCAGCGCGCTCGACCAGATCGCGTACGACCCCTTCACCATCGACTAGGCACTGTCCGAATGCGATTCCATAATGGGGATCAGTCACCGGACGCATACCGTTACGTGACCCGGTAATCACGGAGAAAAACCCACCCGATCGGCGGATCACGCTTTCCGGCCCCAGTGGCGAAAAACACTGGTTAGCAAGGAAAATCCCGCCTGCTTGATCACCTTTACTTAGTGCCAGACGGTGTTGACGGCGCGTATATCGTTTGCTCCGTTCGAGCGGGAAACAACCATTCGTGGATCCTTTCGCGACGTTCGGGCATACAGTCGGGACCCCTCGGGGGAACACGAGCACGATGACATCGGGTCTGGAGAATATGCCCGATCCAACTGGAGAAAATCGTTCACCCATGACTGCCGAAACAGTGAAGTACGAGCATCCACCGAGTCCGTCGAGATCTTCACCGATTCCCGTTCCACCCTTGATCGAAACACCGTCGGCGGACAAGACCGTCGCGATGGCCAAGCTCATCAGGGAGAGTTTCGCCGCCGTCGAAACGAAGGCCGAGGAGCTGTCCCAGTACTTCTACGGCGTGCTCTTCTCCGTTTCGCCGGATGTCAGGGCGTTGTTCCCGATCAACATGGCCACGCAGCGAAATCGTTTGCTGCGCGCACTCGTCTACGTCGTCCAGATGGTGGACCGGCCCGACGAGCTGGCCACGTTCCTCGGTCAGCTCGGCCGTGACCACCGGAAGTTCGACGTCGTCGGCCGCCATTACGACGCCGTCGGCGTCGCGCTGATCGCCGCGTTGAAAAGGTTCCTGAAGGACGACTGGACACCGGAACTGGAAGACGCCTGGGTCACCGCGTACGGCGTCATTTCGAAGCACATGCGCGAGGCCGCGAGCAAGCAGACCGGGCCCGCGTGGTGGAAGGCGACCGTCATCGAGCACCGCCTCGCCTCCCGCGACGTCGCCGTGGTCAAGGTGCGCACCGACCAGCCGCTCCCGTATCGGGCCGGCGGCTACGTCAGCGTCGAAGTCCCGCAGCGGCCGCGCATGTGGCGATACTTCTCGCCCGCCACCGCGCCGCACCAAGACGGAACGATGGAGTTCCACGTGCACGCCGTGCGCGGCGGCTGGGTCTCGCGCGCGATCGTCCACCACACCCGGTTCGGCGACGTCTGGCGCCTCGGTCCGTCGCTCGGCGCGCTTTCGGTGAACCACACGGAAAGACGTCCGCTGCTGATGATCGGCGGCGGCACCGGCGTCGCGCCGCTGCTCGCCCTGCTCGACGACATGTCGCGCTGGAAGAACAACCCTCCGGTGCACCTGTTCTTCGGCGGCCGCCGTCCGGAAGACCTCTACGCACTCGACGAACTCCGCGGGCTCACCGTCACCTGCCCTTGGCTGACGGTAACCCCGGTGACCGAGGAAGGCACCATCGCCGGTGGCGACCGCGGCACGCTGGCCACGGCGGTCACCCAGCGCGGCGCTTGGAAGGAGCGCGACGTGTACGTCGCCGGGTCACCGCCGATGATCCGGGCGACGATCGCGAAACTGCTCGCCGCGGGCACCGACCTGGAGCGGATCAAGTACGACCCCTTCACCCTGGACTGAACCGATGCGTCCTTCGTATTAGGCCGATCGGCTGTTCCACCTGGGCTTGACGCAGCAGTAGGTCAGTGAATCATTGACCGCGGTCACCGGCGGATTTATGGTCTAGACCACATTGCTCCCCCTCACGGGAACACCGTCGTTCCATCCCCCAGGAGCCGGCATGACCGTCAAACGCAAGCTCGTGGCAGCCGCCGCCGGTGCGATCCTCGCCCCGATCGCCATCGTGGCCATCCCGCAGGTGGCCAGCGCCCATGGCTACGTACTGTCCCCGCCCAGCCGCCAGGCGAACTGCGCCCAAGGCAAGGTTTCCGGCTGCGGTGCCATCGTCTACGAACCGCAGAGCGTCGAAGGCCCCAAGGGGCTCCGCAGCTGCAACGGCGGCGTTCCCGGATTCGCCGAGCTCAACGACGAATCGAAGCCGTGGCCCGCCGCGTCGGTCGGCAACAGCGTGACCTTCAACTGGAAGTTCACCGCCTACCACCGGACCACGAACTACGAGTACTACATCGGTGGCACCAAGATCGCCGACATCAGCGGGAACAACTCCGCGCCGAAGGACCCGACGTCGCACACGGTGAGCCTGAACGGCTTCAGCGGCCGCCAGAAGGTGCTCGCCATCTGGAACATCGCGGACACGCCGATGGCCTTCTACAGCTGCATCGACCTGCAGATCGGCGGCGGCAATCCGCCCACGACGAGCAACCCGCCGACCACCAGCAACCCGCCCACGACGTCGAACCCGCCGACCAGCACCACCAACCCGCCCACCGGCGGCACCTGGGCGGCCGGGACGTCCTACGCGGTCGGCAACACGGTGACCTACGGCGGCGTCACTTACCGGTGCCAGATGACACATACGGCGATCCAAGGCTGGGAGCCGCCGAACACACCCGCGCTGTGGACACGGCAGTGAAGCTGGCCCTCGTTCTCGTCGCCGGCCTCGTGGCCCTCGCGGGCTGCGGGGCCGGCGACGGCTCACCGCCCAACGCCGGCGCCCCGATCTCCCCGGCCCCCCAGTCGGCGGAGGCGTCCGCGGCGTACAACGACGCCGACGTGATGTTCCTGCAGATGATGATCGCCCACAACAACCAGGGCGTGGAGATCGTCAAACTGGTGAAGGCCAAGCAGGGGCAGAAGCAGGAGCTGACGAATCTCGCGGCCGCCATCGAGGCGACGCAGCAGACCGAGACCACCGACATGCGGAACTGGCTGAAGGCCTGGGGCAAACCCGAGACGGGTTCGGCGGATCCGCACGCGCACCACCATCACGGTGGCGACGGACTCACCGACAAGGGCCTCCTCGAAGCACTGTCCAAAAAGGATGGTGCGGAGTTCGGCCTCGACTTCGCCGACATCTTCGTCGCGCACCAGCACAACGGGGTCGCGCTGGCGAGGACCGAGCTGAAGGACGGCAAGAACCCGGAGGCGAAGGCGCTGGCCCAGCGGATCATGGACTCGCGCACCGGCGAGGTCCAGCAGATCCGGACCCTGGTGCCCGGCCAATAACGCATTTAGTCCTCTGAATGCGGGGTAAGGCGACACGCGCGCTGGGCTCAGGCTCCGCCACCTCCGCCTTGCGAAGAAGTACATGAAGGCCCCCTTCCTGCACCTAGGCGCGAGGAAGGGGGCCTTCATGTACTTGGCAAGGTGCTGCCGCGGTGGCGTTCCGGACCCCACCCGCAGCAGGTACCTCAAAGGTGACCCGGAGCATTCAGAGGACTAATTGCGTTTTCTGGGCTTCCAGACCACGAGTGCCGTCTGCTGCCGCAAGGGAACGAGATCCTTGCGGTAGGAGGCGTGCACGGCCGCGGCCGTCTGTTCGGCGGCGACGTACGCCGCCGTGAGCTCTTCGGTCAGTTCGGCGATTCGCGCGCGGAGCGCGTCGACCTGGTTCTCCAGCTCGATGATCCGCTTGATGCCCGCGAGGTTGACACCGTCCTCTTGGGACAGTCGCTGCACTTCGCGCAGCAACGCGATGTCCCGCATCGAGTAACGCCGTCCACCGCCGGAGGTCCGGCCCGGCGACACGAGACCCTGGCGGTCGTAGGACCGCAGGGTCTGCGCGTGCAGGCCGGAAAGCTGCGCCGCCACCGAAATGACGAACACCGGGGTGTCCTCGTCCGCACCGTGCGGCAGCCCGCCGAACATCGTGCTCACCTGCCTTCGAGAAGTTCGGTGATCTCCGGTCGCGGATCGTGATCGGCCATGGCCTCCGCGTAGGCCTCCAGCGCTTCACGGGCCTTGTCGTCCAATTTGGCCGGGATGGCCGCCTGCAGGGTGACCAGCAGGTCGCCCTGCGAGCCGTCGCGTTTCGCGATTCCCTTGCCGCGCACCCGGAGCACGCGACCGCTCGCTGTGCCCTGCGGCACCTTCAGCGAGACCTTGCCCTCGAGCGTCGGCACGGTGATCGTGCCGCCGAGAGCCAGCTCCGTGAAGGACACCGGCACGGTGATCGTCAGGTCGAGGTCCTTGCGCCCGAACACCGCGTGCGGAGCGACGTGCACGCGGACGTACAGATCGCCCGGCTGCGCGCCGCCACGGCCCGGTTCACCCTGGCCTGCCAGCCGGATCCGCTGGTCGTCGGCGACGCCCGGCGGGATCCGCACGGTCAGCGTGCGGGTGCGGGTGCTGATGCCCTCGCCCGCGCATTCCGGGCAGGGGTCGTCGATGATCGTGCCGCGGCCGCGGCAGTCACGGCACGGCTCCGAGAACGCGAACGCGCCCTGGCTCCGGCTGACCAGCCCGCTGCCCTGGCAGGTCGCGCACGTCCTCGGGGAAGTACCCGGCTTCGCGCCGTTGCCGCCGCAGGTGGAACAGGTCGCCGGGCTCGACAGCCGCAGCGGCAGGGTCGCGCCCTTGACCGCCTCGGCGAAATCGATCCGGACGTCGGTCTCCACGTCCGCGCCGCGCTGCGGCCGGTTCGCCGTGGCACCGGCCGCGCCGCCGCGACGGCCGAAGAGCCCGCCGAGGATGTCGCCGAGACCGCCGAAGCCGCCCTGCTGCTGACCCGCCTGGCCGAAGATGTCGCCGACGTCGAAACCGCCGCCGCCACCGCCGGCCCCCGGGAAGCCGAAGCCGCCGGGACCGCCGGAGCCGAAGAGGCGCCGAGCCTCGTCGTACTCCTTGCGCTTGGACGTGTCGGAAAGAACGCCGTACGCCTCGGAGACCGCCTTGAACTTCTTCTCGGCCTCCGCGTTGCCCGCGTTGGCGTCGGGGTGGTTCTCCTTGGCCAGCTTGCGATAGGCCTTCTTGATCTCGTCCGCGGTGGCGTCGGAGGAGACGCCCAGCTCACGGTAGAAGTCCTTACCGATCCATTCCCGTGCACTCACCGAACGTCTCCTCCTTTCACGCCGTATCGCCGATCAGCGGTTGTTCTCATCGAAAAGTTCGCCCTCGAGCGGCAGCTCGCCACCGACGGGCGGGTCCACCGGGGCGCCCTGCGCCGACGGCGCGGGAGCCGCACCCGGCTCGTGGTCGGTGACCCCGACCAGCGCCGCGCGCAGCACGCGTTCGCCGAAGCGGTATCCGCGGCGCATGACCGTGGTGACCGTCGGCCCGGTGACGTCCGGCGACGTGCTGTGCTGGACCGCCTCGTGGACGCTCGGGTCGAAGGGCTCGCCCTCGGCGCCGAACGGCTCGAGACCCGACCGCTGCAGGCTGCCGACCAGCTTCTCGCCGACCGCCTTGAAGGCGCCCGTCAGATCGCCGTGCTGCTCCGCGCGCTCGAGGTCGTCGAGCAGCGGGAGCAGATCGTTGACGACCGACGCCTTCGCGCCGGAGACGACCTGCTCGCGGTCACGGTCGACGCGCTTGCGGTAGTTGGCGTACTCCGCCTGAAGACGCTGGAGGTCGGCGGTGCGTTCCGCCAGCTCCTTCTCCAGTCCGGTGGCCACCGACACCGAGTCGTCCACAATGGACTCCCCGAGGCCGGGGCCCGCGTGTGCGGCGGGCTCCGGCTCCGTCGGGACAGCCGGCTCTTCGGTCGGAGCGGCGTGCTTCGGACCATCCTTGGGCTCGGTCGCCGGGGCGGCCGTGCGGACCTCACCGGTCAGCGGATCGATCCGCCTACGGTCCCGCACGACCACCGGTTCGTCCGGGCCCCGGCCCTCGGTTTCGTCGTAGCGTCCGGTCACTTCTTGTCCTTCTCGTCCTCTTCGACGATCTCGGCGTCGACGACGTCGTCCGCCTTGGCCTGCGAACCGGCACCCGCGCCCGCCGCACCGGCGGCACCATCACCGGCGGCACCTTCGGCGCCCGGGGTGGCGTTGGCGTAGAGCGCGGTGCCCAGCTCCTGGGAAGCCGTGTTCAGCTTCTCGATGGACTCGCGGATCTTCGCCGAGTCGGTGCCCTTGAGCGCCTCGTTGGCCTCGTCGATCGCGGACTTCACCTTGCCCTTGAGCTCGTCGGGCAGCTTGTCCTCGTTGTCCTTGACGAACTTCTCGGTCTGGTAGACCAGCGTCTCCGCCTGGTTGCGGGTCTCCGCCTCCTCGCGGCGCTGCTTGTCCTCCTCTGCGTGCGCCTCGGCGTCCTTGACCATGCGCTCGATGTCGTCCTTCGGCAGCGCGGAGCCACCGGTGATCGTCATCGACTGCTCCTTGTTCGTGCCGAGGTCCTTCGCGAGGACGTGCACGATGCCGTTGGCGTCGATGTCGAAGGTGACCTCGATCTGCGGCACGCCACGCGGGGCGGGCGGGAGACCGGTCAGCTCGAACATGCCGAGCTTCTTGTTGTGCGCCGCGATCTCGCGCTCACCCTGGAACACCTGGATCTGCACCGAGGGCTGGTTGTCGTCCGCGGTGGAGAAGATCTCCGAACGCTTGGTCGGGATCGTGGTGTTGCGCTCGATGAGCTTGGTGAACACGCCGCCCTTGGTCTCGATGCCCAGCGAAAGCGGGGTCACGTCGAGCAGGAGGACGTCCTTGACCTCGCCCTTGAGCACACCGGCCTGCAGCGCCGCGCCGACGGCGACGACCTCGTCCGGGTTGACGCCCTTGTTCGGCTCGCGGCCGCCGGTCAGCTCCTTGACCAGCTCGGACACGGCGGGCATGCGGGTGGAACCACCCACGAGCACGACGTGGTCGATGTCGCCGACGGCGACACCCGCGTCACGGATGACGTTGTTGAACGGCTTGCGGGTGCGCTCGAGCAGGTCCGAGGTGATCTTCTGGAACTCGGCGCGGGAGAGCTGCTCGTCGAGGAACAGCGGGTTCTTGTCCGCGTCCACCGTGATGTACGGCAGGTTGATGCTGGCCGAGTTCGAGCTGGAGAGCTCGATCTTCGCCTTCTCGGCGGCCTCACGGATGCGCTGGAGCGCCATCTTGTCCTTGGTGAGGTCGATGCCGTTGGACGACTTGAACTTGTCGACCAGCCAGGTGACGATGCGCTCGTCCCAGTCGTCACCGCCGAGGTGGTTGTCACCGGAGGTCGCGCGGACCTCGACGACACCCTCGCCGATCTCCAGCAGCGAGACGTCGAACGTACCGCCACCGAGGTCGAAGACCAGGATGGTCTGTTCCTTCTCGCCCTTGTCGAGGCCGTACGCCAGCGCCGCCGCGGTGGGCTCGTTGACGATGCGGAGCACGTTCAGGCCGGCGATCTGCCCGGCCTCCTTGGTGGCCTGCCGCTGCGCGTCCTCGAAGTAGGCGGGGACGGTGATGACCGCGTCGGTGATGGTCTCGCCCAGGTACGCCTCGGCGTCGCGCTTGAGCTTCATCAGCACGCGGGCGCTGATCTCCTGCGAGGTGTAGGCCTTGCCGTCGATCTCGGTCTTCCAGTCGGTACCGATGTGCCGCTTGACCGACCGGATGGTCCGGTCGACGTTCGTCACGGCCTGGTTCTTCGCCGGCTGGCCGGTCAGCACTTCGCCGTTCTTGGCGAAGGCGACGATGGACGGGGTGGTGCGTGAACCTTCCGAGTTGGCGATGACCGTCGGCTCGCCGCCCTCAAGGACAGCGACGACCGAGTTGGTCGTGCCGAGGTCGATGCCGACCGCTCGCGCCATGGTGTGATCCTCCTGCTAGTTCGTGACCTGCACGTTTCGGCCCACCTTGAGTGGGCTCAACGCAAGTTGTATCGGGATGGTGGGGCTTCCGTCAAGCCGGACTTGAGTCACCCTCACTCAACCTTGTATCCGGCTCAACGTGCGGCACGATCGTCTTGTTCCCGGACTACCGGCAGACCGTGCCCGGAGCGGGTGTGACGCCGCTCGCAGTGTTCTCTATCGCGCGACCGCGCTCGCGCTGCCAGGGCGCACACCGCATGCACGTCACCTCCCGTCGAAGGCGCCCTGCCATCCCGATCACGGGGCCTGACGGCCGAAACGCGCGACTCCAAAAGATCAAGGGCTTCCGGCCACCTCAAGCTCGGTCACCTGCCGAAGGCACCGGCCAGCCCGCGCACCCGCTCGCCATGTCCCAGAACTCCGAATACCGCCAGCCGTGCGGCGAGAGGGTCTTCACCAGTCCCTGCATCGCCAGCATGTCGGCGTAGGAGGTGAACGGCGAGCCGAAGTCGTGACAGCCGATCGCGCGATACGCGCCGTAGGACGGGTCGAGCTGGGAGTACGGCAGCAGTCCGTCCGCGTTCCCCGCCGTCGCGGCCTCGATCGCCTTCGCGAGGTCCGGCCAGAACGCGGGGAGGATGAGGCTGCCGTAGACGCCGGCCGCCATCTCCTCGGCGGTCACATTCCGCCCGAGCTGTTTCGACGGCACGCCGCCGGGCGTCCGCATCAGCGCGTCGTAAGCGGCGAGGACGTCCTTGCCGCGAAGCGCACAGTCGGCCGACGTCGTGCACCACTTCGCGAAGTCCTTGAGCGCGCTTTCGGTCGCGACGGCCTCTTCGAGGATCGCCTGCCTGGTCGGCCGCGAGTGGTCGACCGCGCCGTCGAGCACCATCGTCCGGACGCGCTTCGGGTACTTCTCCGCGTACACGGCACCGAGTTCGGAACCGTAGGAGACGCCGAGCCAGTTCACCTTCGGCTCGCCGAGGGCGACACGGATCGCTTCGATGTCGCCCGCGGCCCGCCAAGTGTCCACAGAGGACAATCCGGGACCGGTCCTGTTCAGACATTCGCCGCCCGAAGCGCGGTTGTGCGCGAGGAGCTTGTCGTAGTCCGCGCGGCTCCGCGGGAATCGGCTGATCGCCGGATCGTGCAGACCCGGCCCGCAGGTGATCGCGGGCCCGCTGTCGCCGACGCCGCGCGGGTCGAACCCGATGACGTCGAACCGCTGCCGCACTTCGGCCATTTCCGGCTGATCCAGCGCGAAACCGCGGCCGCCGTACTTCAGCACGGTGACACCGGCACCGCCCGGCCCGCCCGGATTGGTCAACAGCGAACCGACGCGCCGCGTGGGATCGGTCGCGGGCAGTTTCGCCAGCGCGATCGAAAAGCCATCGCTCACCGGCAGGCTCGCGCATTCCAGTGTCGGCGCGTACTCGGTCGCGCACGGCTTCCAGTCGATCCCTGGCGCGGCGGACGCGGGCAGCGCGGAAAGCGGCAGCAGGGTCAGCGCGATGATCGCGGCGAGCGTCTTCATACAGGCTTCACCGTGATCGAGCCGGTGCCGGCCTGGAGATCGAGGACGTTCGCCGAACCCTGGTCCTGCCGGACGCCGCCGGTCTCGACCTTGCCGACCTCCGCCTTCGCGCGGACCTGGTACGCGCCGTCGGGAACGGTGACGACGACCTTGCCGACCTCCGCGTTCGCGGTGACCGCGCCCGGCTTCGCGAGACCGACCTCGATGTCGCCGGTGCCGGTGCGCAGGTTGACCGGCCCGGACGTGTTCATCACCTTGAAGTCGCCGACGTCGCCCTTCAGATCGACCGAGGCGGCGCGGGCGAGGGTGATCTTGCCGGTGCCGATGGACCCGGAGATCGCCAGCTCGCGCGGCACCACGACGTCGTAGTCCACGCCGCACTGCTGACAGCCGCCGAGGACCAGCGTGCCGTTCTCGACGCTGTACGTCTTGCCGGGATTCTTGCCGTTATAAGTCACTTCGCGGCGCAGCGAGACGGGCGCGCCGTCCTCGACCCGCAGCGTGACCGCGCCGACCGGGACGTCCACCCGGATCGCGGTGACCTGCTCGGTGACGGGCGCGCCGTCACTCAGTTTCTGCTGGAATTCCCCTGTGCAGCCGACGATCCCGAAGGCGGTCAGCGCGCCGAGAGCGAGCGCGCCGAGGACGCGCTTTTCTTTGTTCCCCATGAGAAAGTGTTTCCCCCGATAAGTCCGTCAGGCCGCTTTGACCTTGACGCTTCCGCTGTCGGTGTTGAGATCGAGCTTGTGCTGTGCCGAACCGGACTGGTTCACGTCGATGTCGCGGTGGCCGCTGCCGGTGCCGCCGGTGACGTTGTATTCGCCTGCCGGGACGGTGACCTCGACCGAACCGCTGTCGGTCTGCGCGGTGACGTCGGCACCCTTGACCAGTTCGAGTTCGATGCGGCCGCTGTCGGTGTGGGCATCGACGTTGCCGCCTAGCCGTTCCCCCTTGATGGCACCGGAAGCCGCCCGCACGGTGACGGCCTGCCCGATATTCGCCAGTTCGACGCGGCCCGCGTCGGACCGGACCTTGACGGTGCCCGGCACGTCGGTGACGGACACGGCGCCGGAATCGACCGTGACGTCCACAGTGGACACTCCGGCGATGTCGAGCGCACCCGAGTCCAGCTTGCCCGAGACCGGGATTCCGGCCGGGACCACCACGTCGTAGCGGACCTCGCAGGTGGTGCCGCACCCGGCCAGGACCAGCGTGTCGCCTTCCACGCGGAAGGAGTCGCCCGGCTTGTTCCAGCGGTACTCGAACTCCTGGTGGATCCGGACCGGCCCCTCGCCGGTGCGGATCTTGACCCGGCCCTCGTCGTTGTCGATGCGCACGCTGCGGATCGGCTGGGTGACCTCCGAGGTGGCCTCCGCGTCGGACGGCCACCACCAGCCGAGGCCGGTGAGGACACCGACGCCGATCAACGCGATGCCTCCGATCGCGAGGAGTGGGCGCGCCATGGTCTTGAGTCCCTCCAGAGCAGGTTTTCGTGTAGCTCGACGCTAAGGGCAGCGCGGCGGGTTGGACATAGGGGTAACCCCCGGATTCATCCCTGAACCCGCACCGGGGTCCTCGGGGTCATAACCTGGCTCCGTCATCTGTTCGACGATCAGGAGGACGCATGCCGCAGGCACCCGATCCGTACGACTTCCTGCCCGATCTGCCTGCCTTCACCTTGAGCAGCACCGACATCGAGGAAGGCGGCTTCCTGCCGACGCCCCAGCTTTCCGGGATCTTCGGCGCGGGCGGCGAGGACCGTTCCCCGCAACTGTCGTGGGAGGGCTTCCCCGACGGGACCAAGAGCTTCGCCGTGACCTGCTACGACCCGGACGCCCCGACGGCGAGCGGGTTCTGGCACTGGGCGGTGTTCGACATCCCCGCGTCGGTCACGGCGCTGGCCGCGAACGCGGGTGACGAGACGGGCTCCGGTCTGCCGGAGGGCGCTGTCACCCTGAAGGGGGACGGTGGCGTGAAGCGGTTCCTCGGCGCCGCCCCGCCGCCCGGACACGGGCCGCACCGGTACATCTTCACGGTGCACGCCGTCGACGTCGAAAAGCTGGAAGTCGGCGAAGACGCCACGCCGGCTTTCCTTGGCTTCAACCTCTTCAGCCACGCCATCGCCCGGGCATCGCTCACGGCCCTGCACGAGAACAAGGGCTGAACCGGCTTTCCGTGAAGGCCTCCTTCCCTACTCTCAGGGTAGGGAAGGAGGCCTTCACGGACTTTGGCCGCTCTCGCTAGACCTGCCCGTTCGCCCGGTTCCGCTCCATGTACTGCCCCTCGGGCGGGTCGCCGAAGCCGAACCGCCGGTACAAACCGTGCGCGTCGGCGGTGTGCAGCATCCACCGGAACTCCGCACCCGGTCCGTTGTCGATCATCTCCCGGACCAGTTCCTTGCCGAGCCCCGCGCCGCGCGCCTCGTCGACGACGAAGACGTCCGCGAGGTACGCGCTGCCGATGGTGTCCGAGAACGCCCGCGCGAACCCGACCAGCCGGCCGCTCGAAGTCTCGTACGCGCCGACGACCCGCCACGCGTTCCGGAAGACCTTCTCGACCTGCTCGCGGTCTCGCCACTTGCCCCAGTAGACCTCGGTGGACAGGCACTTCCACACCACGTCGAGGTCCACCCGAGCCGGGTCGTCATCCAGTTCGTACGCGCCGACAGTCCTCATGATCCGAACGCTACCCAGCAGGTCAACGAGGTTTCAGCAGGTAGTCCACCACCGGCCGCAGCTCGTCGGCGGACGGCGGTTCGTCGTCGATGAGGCCCTGGATCAGCAGGCCGTCGATCCCGGCGAGGAACACCCGGAACGCGACCTCGTCGTCGTGCCGGACCATCGAGGTGAGCACGTCCAGCCAGCGCCGGGCGGCGGGCCGCAGTTCGGGTTTACGCGCAGCCAGCAGGTACAGCTCGTACTCCGCCATCGTCCGCCCGCGACGCGGGCCCAACGCCTCCGCGAGCAGACCGGCGACCTCCTCCGCGCCGCGGCTGCCCCGGGAGCGGGCGCGGTCGATCATCCAGTAAACCTCGGTCGCCATATCCCTCGCGCACGAGATAAGAGTCGCGATCAGCCAGCCTTAACTACACGGCCTTGGCCCTAGCGCTCCTCGGTGAACGTCAACTGCCACACTAAATCGAGGCCTACGCGCGCCGGATAATAGTCGAATTCGTAGACACCCCCAAATCCACATTCCCTGCAACGGTAAGGTTGCAGGCCCAGCCGAGGCCCTATATGCAGGGCACCAGGCTGGACCTGGCCTCTCGGCACTACCTCACATCACCTACACATCAACGCATTGACCGTTGCATTCACAACAATAGAATTCTCCACACCCCCAGCTCTTATTACACCAAGGCACGTCGGGATATGTCCAACACGCCCAACCCCAGCCACACCATGAATCCGGATTGTTACACTCACAGTCCGCCTGGATTGCCTCCGGAGATGTCGATCTAGTTTCAGCAGGAACAGGACCGAGCGTTGCAACTAACGATCGAGCCTCATCAAATCCAAATTCAGCGATCGCCTTCTCTCTAATGCTCAGCTTCGCTGCTTCAACTCGGTCCGCGGAACTCTTTTCGGCAGTCTTCAATGAATACAGTATGTGAGCATCCTCTCGAAGCAATCGAAGTGAATCCTCGATAACCTGAGCCTGCCCGGAAGTCAACTGTTCACGCGCACTAACATACCGATTGATTTGTTCAATCCACAAGGAGGCGCGCGTCTCGACAGGAAGTTCAGCAAATATCGCCTTCCGATATTCGAGCGAATACTCGATCACGTCATCATATCGAAACGGAATCCTCTCACGATTAGCTTCAACCCACTTCCTAGCTTTTAATTGCTCATCCGCGAAAGCCGGGAGCTGACCAGTCGCCATCAAGCCAACCGCAACAGCCGCACCAGCCCCCAAGCGAATGAAGTTCTTACGCCCCATCACCTGGCCACCAGCAGAGCTACCCGACTGTCGTTCACTCTCAGCCAGTTCGCCGAGCCCCCTCAAGACGCGGACCGTGGCTCGTACGCCAAGGCGTCGAAGCAACGGGATGGCCATGGCGCGGCCAGTCCAAGCCTTGACTCCTTCTCCGCCTCTCACCTCGAACAGAGCAGGAGCCCAGGGAGCGTCAGCGCCAAGGAGCCGCAGCCGCCATCCCTTGACATCCTCATGGTTTAGCGGCATTACGTCGAGGCGGCCATCGCTGACTTTCACCACAGACTGCGAAATACGCCGACATAGCTGACATCCACCATCAAAAGCCAACACAAACCGTGCATCGCTACGAATTTCGTTCAAGGCCCCTCCAGAGTACCGTTGCCGACGTATGATCTTCGGCGAAGATCAAGGCGCCGTGGTACCACCACATGAGTGAACCGGACTAGAGAAGATTAATTAGGGGCGCCGACGAGTACCCAACTCGTCGAGAAATACCCATTTCTTAAATCCATAGAACCGGAGCATCATCGCAAGGACGACACCGATTATTGATCCACTAACGAAATCCGCAAGCTCTTGAGTCAGTCTGCTAACATGGGGGACTTCGAGATCGAACAAGTATCGCGATACATACAACGGGATAAGGTTTACGACCAATGCGGATCCACTCACCGCAAAGAACAGCGTCGCTTCATGCGGCCTCTCCCTGCCAGCCCTCGTTCGAAATGACCACTCTCGATTAAGCACATAAGAGACGACCGTCGCCACAAGGATTCCAATTCCCTTTGCAGTCGTGGGATGGCCAGTCAAAATAGAAAGCTTGAGCAGGTACCACACGCCATTGTCAACCACAAAGGTCGTCGCGCCCACCACCGTGAACTTGATCAACTCGCGATGCTTGATCGCCACCTTCCGAAAAGGCTGCGGAAGCCGCGCCAGGACTGCATCAGCGATCGCCACAGTTGCACATCGTACAGAAGGCCAACTTCTACGATCAGGCCGACAACGAATCGCGCATCCACCACATGGCGAGTTCGTGTTCAGATACCTGAGGTGCCCGTCAACGGGGTTTCAGCAGGTAGTCCACCACCGGCCGCAGCTCGTCGGCGGACGGCGGTTCGTCGTCGATGAGGCCCTGGATCAGCAGGCCGTCGATCCCGGCGAGGAACACCCGGAACGCGACCTCGTCGTCGTGCCGGACCATCGAGGTGAGCACGTCCAGCCAGCGCCGGGCGGCGGGCCGCAGTTCGGGTTTGCGCGCGGCCAGCAGGTACAGCTCGTACTCCGCCATCGTCCGCCCGCGACGCGGGCCCAACGCCTCCGCGAGCAGACCGGCGACCTCCTCCGCGCCGCGGCTGCCCCGGGAGCGGGCGCGGTCGATCATCCAGTAAACCTCGGTCGCCATATCCCTCGCGCACGAGATGAGGGTGGCGATCAGCAGGTCGTCGAGGCTCGAGAAGTGATAGGTGGTCGAAGCCGTCGGCACGCCCGCCTCGGCGGCGACCGTCCGATGGGTGACACCGGCGACTCCGTCGCGTTCGATCACCCGCAGCGCGGCCGCGATGATCTCCTCGCGCCGCTTCTCGCCCCTGGCCTTCCGGCCGTCGACCTGGATCTTCACTTAGTGCGCGCCTCCTGCCTCGATCAACACGACACCGCCGATCACCAGCACCAGCCCGGCGATCACGGACAGGTTGACCGGCTCCTTGAAGAACACGATGCCGACGGCCGCCACCAGCGCGACCCCGGCCGCGGCCCAGATCGCGTAGGCGATGCTCACCGGAACGCCCGCCTTAAGCACGTACGCGAGCGCGACGAACGCGACGGCGTATCCGACGACCACGACGATCGACGGGCCCACCTTGCTGAAGCCCTCGGAAAGTTTCAACGACACCGTCGCGGACACCTCCGCGGCGATGGCCAAAGCGAGGAGAAGGTACGCACCCATGTCACAAAAACTACCTGGACGATCGTCTTAAAACAAAGAGAGGCGTACACCACATCGGTGGGACTTGGGCGCGGTCAGTGGGTTACCCATCAGTAAGAAGCATTAGTCTGCCTCCACCACCACAGCTTCACTCGGACGAAAGGCACCCGACGATGGGCGCTGTACAGCTGACGCTCGGCGGGATCGCGGTCCTGCTCGGCGTCGTCGCCTGGGGAATGTTCTTCGCGACCATCGCCCGCTTCGTGCGGGTGATCCGCCTCGGTCAGCCGGACTCGACCCGCAACGGCCCGTTCATCCCGCGCATGAAGACCCTGATCAAGGAATTCGCCGCGCACACCCGGATGAACAAGGTCAAGAGCGTCGGCCCGGCGCACTGGCTGGTCATGTGGGGCTTCCTGATCGGGTCGCTCGCCCTGTTCGAGGCGTACGGCGAGGTCTTCGTCCCGACCTGGGGCTGGCCCATCCTCGACGACTGGTCGCTGTTCCAGCTGCTCATGGAACTGCTCGGGGTCGGCACGATCGTCGGCATCCTGGTGTTGATCTGGGTCCGCCAGAAGAACCACCCGCGCCGCGCCGACCGGCAGTCCCGCTTCCAGGGCTCCAACTTCAAGTGGGCGTACTTCATCGAGGCCGTCGTGCTCATCGAGGGCATCGGCATCATCGGCGTCCGCGCCGCGAAGTCCGCGCTGAACGTCCACGAAACCCCGATCTGGGCCGCGTTCGTCTCGCACCCGATCGGTGAGCTGCTGCCCGCCAGCCCGAACCTGGTGTCGGTGTTCGCGTTCGTCAAGCTGATGAGCGCCACGATCTGGCTGATCGTCATCGCGCGCACGATGACCATGGGCATCGCCTGGCACCGGTTCAGCGCCTTCTTCAACATCTACTTCAAGCGCGAGGACGACGGCGGCGTCGCGCTGGGCGCGCTCAAGCCGATGATGAGCAACGGCAAGGTGCTCGACCTTGAAGAGGCGGACCCGGACGAAGACACCTTCGGCGTCGGCAAGATCGAGGACTTCAGCTGGAAGGGCTGGCTGGACTTCTCCACCTGCACCGAATGCGGCCGCTGCCAGTCGCAGTGTCCCGCGTGGAACACCGGCAAGCCGCTTTCGCCGAAGCTGCTCATCACACAGCTTCGCGACCACGCCTACGCGAAGGCGCCGTACCTGCTCGCGGGCGGCAAGCGCGACATGGCCGGCGACGAGGTCGGCTTGTCCGGCGACAACATGTACGCCGGTATCGACGTCCTCGCGATCGCGGAGTCCCAGAAGGCCCTCATCGGCGACGACGGTGGCGTCATCGACCCCGAGGTGCTGTGGTCCTGCACTTCCTGTGGAGCGTGTGTCGAGCAGTGCCCGGTGGACATCGAGCACGTCGACCACATCGTCGACATGCGCCGCTACCAGGTGATGATCGAGTCCGCGTTCCCCAGCGAGCTCAACGGGATGTTCAAGAACCTGGAGAACAAGGGCAACCCGTGGGGCCAGAACGCCAAGGACCGGCTCGCCTGGACCGAGGACCTGGACTTCGAGGTGCCGGTGTTCGACGGCGACCTCGGCGACACCGAGTACCTCTTCTGGGTCGGCTGCGCCGGCGCGTTCGAGGACCGCGCGAAAAAGACCACGCGCGCCGTCGCGGAGCTGCTGCACATCGCCGGCGTCAAGTACACCGTGCTCGGCTCAGAGGAGTCCTGCACCGGTGACCCGGCCCGCCGCGCGGGCAACGAGTTCCTGTTCCAGATGCTGGCGCAGCAGAACGTCGAGATCCTGAACTCGGTGTTCGAGGGCCGCGAACGCAAGGCGCGCAAGGTGGTCGTCACCTGTGCCCACTGCTTCAACACCCTCGCGAACGAGTACCCGGAGCTGGGCGGCCAGTTCGACGTCGTGCACCACACGCAGCTGCTCAACCGCCTGGTGCGGGAGAAGCACCTGACCCCGGTGGCCCCGGTCGCCGAGGACGTCACCTACCACGACCCGTGCTACCTGGGCCGCCACAACAAGGTCTACGACGCTCCTCGTGAGCTCGTCGGCGCTTCGGGCGCGCAGCTGCGCGAGATGCCGCGGCACGGCGACCGCTCGATGTGCTGTGGTGCCGGTGGCGCGCGGATGTGGATGGAAGAGAAGATCGGCAAGCGGATCAACGTCGAGCGCGTCGACGAAGCGCTCGGCACCGCCCCCTCGAAGATCGCGACCGGTTGCCCGTTCTGCCGCGTGATGCTCACCGACGGCGTCACGGCGCGCCAGAGCGACGGACAGGCTAGCGAGAAGGTCGAGGTCGTCGACGTCGCCCAGTTGCTGCTGACCGCCGTCAAGCGGAAGCCGGAGCCGCAACTGGTCCCGGCGGGAGCGCCCTCTTTGGACGCCGTCTCGGACGCCGAACTCGACGGAAAGGCCGACGTGCCCACCGACGAAACGGCCACCGGAACCCCGCTGCCGGAGGAAGACAAGTAGAACGTCACAACCGGAGGGGGCATTCTCTCGCACATAATGCGAGAGAATGTCCCCTTTTGTTTTATGGCGTACGGACCATTCGGTCCCGTTACCCGTTCGGCGGTACACCGTGGCGATAGGCTGCAACGGATCCGAAAAAAAAGGGGGGCGAGGAAATCGATGGGCAACCGGCACGAACTCCGCTCGATCAAGGAACACCGGCTCGCGATGCCGGGATCGCCGACCGTTCGCCCGCCCGCCCGCGTCCCTTCGTCCGCGGCATTCGCCAGGATAGCCCAGGAAGCGACCATCCCCAGCATCCCGGCCGCCCGGCGGCCGCCGCGGCAGGAACGTCGTCGCACGCGCGTCCGCCCGTACGTCCGCACGGGCGGACGCACCCAGTCCAAACGGAACTTCGCGATCGAAGCGATGATTTCCATCCGGAACGACGCGCCGTGGAACGCGCCGGGGTTCAGCATCGAATTCCATTCCGTGAGATCGCTCTGCCGACGTCCTACTTCGGTCGCCGAAGTAGCCGCGTCACTAAGCGTTCCACTCGGCGTTGCAAAGGTCCTTTTGGGTGATATGGCCGAACTCGGTTTGGTCACCGTTCATGAAACGCAAGCTGAATTCGACGGTCATCCGGCACTCGCCTTGATGGAACGCGTCCTGCAGGGATTGCGTCGCCTGTGAGATCACCGCACTCGCACTACGCTACGCGAGGTGAGTGAAGAATCCGGTGACGAAAGCACCCTGACCGTGGTGCTGGCGGGTGCGGTCAACCTCGCCATCGCCGTGCTGAAACTGATCGCCGGGATCATCACCGGCTCCGGCGCGATGCTGTCGGAAGCCGCGCACTCGGTGGCCGACACGATCACCGAAGTCCTCTTGCTGACCGCGCTGAAACGGTCGGACCGGCCCGCCGACCGCGTCCACCCGTTCGGCTACGGCAAGGAACGGTACTTCTGGTCGCTGCTCGCGGCGGTGTCGATCTTCGCCTCAGGCGCGATGTTCGCGCTCTACGAAGGCTTCTCGACGGTCTTCGGCGAAGCGACCGAGCAGACAGATCCGGTCGTCGGCTACGTCGTCCTCGCGATCGCGTTCGCCCTCGAGTCCGTCTCGTGGTTCCAGGCCGTGCGGCAGGTGCGGCGCGACGCCGCGGAGTCGGGCCAGAAGGTCTCGGTCTATCTGCGGATGATCGACGATCCGGCCCCGAAGACCGTCCTGTTCGAGGACTCGGCCGCGCTGATCGGCTTGCTGCTCGCGTTCGCCGGGATCGGGCTGCACCAGCTCACCGGCTCGCATGTCTGGGACGGCGCGGCGTCGATCGCGATCGGTGTCCTGCTCGCGCTGGTCGCCTACATGCTCGGGCGCACCAACCGCGGCCTGCTGATCGGCAGGCAGGCGAATCCGAGGCTGGTGCGCGGGGTCCGGGATCACCTGATGGGCGCACCCGAGATCGAGGCCGTCGTCGACCTGCAGACCATGCTGATGGGCACCGACCAGGTGCTCGTCTGCGCCCGCGTCGACTTCGACGATTCACTCGGCGCCGCGGAGGTCGAACGCGCCTGCGTCCGGATGGCGGCCGAACTGGCGGAGGCCTTCGGCGACGTCACCGAGGTGTTCATCGAACCCGTCCCGCGCACGGACGCCGAGCTGCGCGCGGCCGTGCTCGCCCGCTACGGCGACTGGGGCAAGGGTCAGTAGCCGAAGTTCTGCGTCCAGTACATGCCCTTGGTGTTGACGCCGACGCCGATCTTCTTCAGCTTGCAATTGAGGATGTTCGCGCGGTGGCCCTCGGAGTTCATCCAGGCGTCCATCACCTTGGCGGCGTTCGATTGGCCCTTGGCGATGTTCTCGGCACCGGGCTTGTCGTACCCGGCGGCACGGATGCGCTGGTCGAACGTGACGCCTTCCGGTGTCGTGTGCGAGAAGTAGTTGCGGGCCGACATGTCGTCGCTGTGGCCCTGCGCGGCGGCGGCGAGATGCGACTCGTTGCCCACCGGCGAGCAGCCGGCGTCGGCGCGCTCGGCGTTGACGAGGTCGATGACCTGCCCGGCGAGCGAGCTGGCCTGCGAACGAGGCGGCTCCTGAGCCTTGCTCGGAGTGGGCTTGGGAGCCTCGGAGGTCTGAGCGGGCGGCTCGGCCGCGGCGGAGGACGAACTCGGCGGCGCGGAGGAAGACGTGGGGGCGGCCGAAGACGACGTCGGGGCAGGCGAGCCGGACGCGGGGCCGCCAGGGGCCGGAGCGGACGTCTGGCCGAAGTAGGCGGGAGGCTTGGCGAGCGCGTCACCGGGCCTGCCCTTGGTGTCGGGCACGCTCAACGAGAGGTTGCTCAGCGCGGTGCCCTGGAACCGATCGGTCACCATCAGGTAGCTCGCACTGGCGATCACCCCGCCCAGCAGGACACTGAGCGTGACAAGCAGTAACCGGCTTCGTGTTCTATTGGGGGACACGGGGCCGAAAACTATCACGAACTGGTTACGGCAATACCCCCGAAAGTAGTAATACCGGTCAGCGGCCGAGACGGCCCGTGGAGTCGCGCGTGATCGCCGCCGCGTCGGCGAGGAACCGGATCACGGTCTCGAGCTCACCGTCCGTGTAGTTCTCGCAGGCCTCACGGACCGACTTCACCAGGTGGTCCCACAGCGGCGCGGCCGAGGCCATCATCGCCCCGTCGATCTCGATGAGGACCTTTCGCCGGTCCTCGGGATGCGGTTTCCGGGTGACGATCCGCTTGCTCTCGAGCCTGTCGATGAGCGCGGTGATCGAGGCCGGCGCGAGCCCCGAGAGTCGCGAAAGCGCCTTCGGCGTCTGGGGCCCGAAGCGGGCGAGGTAGTCGGTCACCTTGCTTTCGACGGCCGAAAGACCGCGCTGCTCGGCTATCGCGGCGTGGAACATGACCGTCTCCGTCGACAGCGCTCGCGCTCCACCGAGGACTCGTTCGATCAGTTCCGCCCGCTCGCTTGACACGTCGGCCAGCCTAGCGGAGTCTTTAGTTCGACAGAACGAATTAGTTTCTAAGATATTCGATGGGGTGAACGACATGGCGATGGTACTGATCGCCGGCGGGGGTATCGCGGGCACGATCACGGCGATCGCACTGCACGAGACGGGCCACGAGCCGGTGATCCACGAGGCGTACGGCCGGACCGCCGAGGGCGTCGGCGCGTTCCTGACCCTCGCGGTGAACGGACTCGACGCGTTGGGCCCACTGGGCTTGAAAGGACTGGTCAAGGGCCTGGGATTCGACACGCCACGGATCAGGATGCGGCTGGGCGACGGCCGCGAACTGGCCGACCTCGCCCTCGGTGGACAGCTCGAGGACGGCACCGTGAGCCAAACCGTGCTGCGCTCCGCCCTGTACATCGGGCTTCGCGACGAAGCCGTCAGACGCGGCATCGAGATCCGCTACGGCAAGCGTCTGGCCGACGCGCGCGAGACCGCTTCGGGTGTACTCGCGACCTTCGAGGACGGCTCGACGGCCGAGGGCGACCTGCTGATCGGCGCGGACGGGCTCCGCTCGCGGGTGCGGACGATCATCGACCCACGGGCGCCGTCACCGCGCTACGTGCCGCTGCTGAACACCGGCGGGGTGGCCGAGAGCCTGCGGCTGGACGACGAACCCGGCGTCATGCACATGACGTTCGGCAAGCGGCTGTTCTTCACCCACATCGTCCACCCGGACGGCGGCGTCTGGTGGTTCGCGAACGTGCCCCGGAAGCATGAGCCGTCTCCGGCCGACCTCGCCGTGCCGACCACCTGGCGAGAGGACCTGATCCGGCAATTGGCGGTGGACCGCACCCCGGCCGTCGAGATCGTGCGCGCGACGCGGGAGATCTACCGGCCGTGGGCGACGTACGACTTCCCGAGCGTGCCGGCCTGGCGGACGGACCGGATGGTCATCCTCGGCGACGCCGCCCACGCGACCTCACCGGCGGCGGGGCAAGGCGCCGCGATGGCCATCGAGGACGCCGTCACGCTGGCGCGATGCCTGCGCGACGTGCCCGCGATCCCGAAGGCGCTCGCCGTCTACGAAGGACTGCGACGCGAGCGCGTCGAAGCGGTCGTCGAGCGCGGCAAGCGCAACGGCGACTCGAAAGCGGCAGGGCCCATCGGACGGGTTATCCGGGACTTCTTCCTCACGCGGGCGTTCAAGAACCTGCCGGAGGAGGATCCGAACGCCTTCATGTGGCGGCATCGGATCGACTGGGAAGCCCCGGTCGCTTAGCGCCAGGTGTCGACGCGGTGGAAGTTCTTGTACGCGCGGCTCGGGGTCGGACCCCGCTGCCCCTGGTAGCGCGAACCGGCCTCGTTCGAGCCGTACGGGAACTCCGCCGCGCTGGACAGGCGGAAGATGCAGAGCTGACCGATCTTCATCCCCGGCCAGAGCGTGATCGGCAGGTTCGCCACGTTAGACAGCTCGAGGGTGATGTGGCCGGAGAAGCCCGGGTCGATGAAGCCCGCGGTGGAATGCGTGAGCAGCCCGAGGCGGCCGAGGGAGGACTTGCCCTCCAGACGGCCGGCGAGGTCGTCGGCGAGCGTGACGGTCTCGTAGGTGGAGCCGAGGACGAACTCGCCGGGGTGGAGGACGAAGGGGTCTTCGCCCTCCTTCTCGACCAGCGAGGTCAGCTCGTCCTGCTGGAGCTGCGGGTCGATATGCGTGTACTTGCTGTTGTCGAACACGCGGAAGTAGCGGTCGAGTCGCACGTCGATGCTCGACGGCTGGACCATCGTCGGGTCGAACGGGTCGACGCCGAGACGGCCGGCGTCGAGCTCTTTACGGAGGTCACGGTCGCTGAGGAGCACGCGGCCAGCGTAGTCAAGCGGCCTTCATGTGCCTGCCGTAGGTCGGGTCGAGCCCGAACACCTTGGTGACCTGCCGGAGATAATGGCGCCGTCCGGCGGCCCCGATCAGCTCCTGGAGCGCCGTCGCGCCCGGCACCACCCGCCGGACCGTCTCGGCGGCGAAGTTGACGCCCGCCACCGCGACCACGGTCGCCTGCGCGAGCGGATCGTCGGGCAGCTCCAGGAAGTCGGCGTTGGTCTTGCCCAGCAGGAGCCTGCTGATCGCCCCGTGCCCGGCGACCGAAACGTGCGAAAGGACCTTGCCGACCGCGCCCCGGCCCTCGCCGATCGCGGCATGGGACTTCATGAGCGCCGCGGCGAGCCGTTTGGAATCGTCGTCGGGGATGAACTCGGTGGTGGCGAGCAGCCACAGCAGACGCCAGGCGTCGTCCTCGCCGGCGGGCAGGAGTTCCTCGTCGACGCCCATCAGCCAGCCGACGTAACGCCAAAGGTGCAGGATGTCGGCGCGCTCGCGGGCGCTGTAGCGGAGCCCGAGTAGTTGCGTGCCGAAGACGTAGACGAGCGAGAAGAGCAGGAGCGTGCCCGCGGTCTGGACCTGGTTGACCGGCTTGTCCCAAGCGGCGTAATCCCAGTCCTTGCGGCGGTTCATGGCCGCGCGGACGTGCGCGTGCACGATCCGCACCCGCAACGCGGACTCGTACCCGCGCCCGCCGGGCACCAGCGCGCCGGGCGTCGTCACGTGGATCCACCACGTCGCCGTCTCGACGAGGCGCCGCGCCGCCTTGTACTCGATCTCGCCGGTGCCGACGAGCGCCTTCGTGGCGCGCGACGCGAGGTAGCCGCCCATCAGCGAAACGTCGCCGAGCGGGAACAGACCGAGCAACCCGGCGCGCGTGATCGCACGGGCTCCGCGATCCAACCGGTCCGAATCGACCCAGTACGGCGTCGCCTCGACGTCGCGGAAGAAGGCTTCGAGCTCCTCCGGCGGACTCTCGACGCTGTCGATGCCTTGCCGCAGCGCCTGTTCGAACTGGCCTTGAGCACCCTCGCGCAACAGCGGCACCAGCACGTCGGCCGCCGGATCCTCCCGCTGCGCGAACCGCCGCAACCGGGCCACCTGGCGCTCGTCGCCCCTGATGTCGCCCTCGATGAACAACCTCGACGCGACCCGGAACCCGCCTTGACGGAACAGTTCGGGATCAGGCAGCCGCTCGCCCATCCGGATCACCTCCGAGGTCGACAACAAGTGTTGTCACTTTCGCGGGCGACGTCAAGGATGGGGTGGGGCTTGGCAAGGGGAGATCCGGACCATGTATGCTGACCACGCACTGCGGATGTAGTTCAATGGTAGAACATCAGCTTCCCAAGCTGAATACGCGGGTTCGATTCCCGTCATCCGCTCTCCCGCGAAAGCCCCAGGTCAGTGGATGTCCACTTTAGACCTGGGGCCTTCGCTTTGGTAGATCATTTTCCGAGCTGGGCCATTAATGGGCCATTAGCCGACCGGAACCGGCTGACCGCTCAGGCCGTCGTCATCGTCGTCCGTGCCGCCAGTACGGTGCTTGTCGACGAGCTTCGACAGCCTGTCGGCGATCCGTTCGTCAGCGTCGCTGGTCGCCCGCTGATAGATGAGCGCCGCCCGCATGTCGTCATGCCCCATCCGCGCCATGAGGTCCTTGGTCGACGTGCCCGCCTTCGACGCCCAGATGTTCCCCGCGTGCCGGAGGTCATGGAAGTGCAGACCCTTGAGCCCCATCTTCGTCACGACCTCCGTCCACTTGGTCCGCTGACTGAAGTTCGGCCGACGCACCGGGTTACCTGCACGCTCACCGGTGAACAGGAACGCATCGTGATCCGGCTTCACGAACGCGTCGAGGTGCTTCACGACGTCCCGCCGGATCGCCGCCGGAACGATCAGCGTCCGCATTCCTGCCCGCGACTTCGGTGGACCGACGATCAGCCCCCGCCCCGGAACCTCGACCAGCGCTCGCGAGATCCGGACCCAGCTCCCATCCTCCGCGACGTCGCAGCGCCGCAGCGCCGACACCTCACCCCAACGGAGCGACGCGAACGCGGCCAGCAGCACGAGCGCCCGGAACCGCTCCGGCATCCGCCCGGCCAGATCGAACACCTGCGGAACGGTCAGGATCGGCCGCTCTGCCGGGTTCTCCTTGTCGGCACCCCGCACGCGGCAAGGATTCCGCTGCAAGATCTTGTCTTCGTCCACCGCCGTAGTCAGGATCGCCCGAAGCAGCCTGTATGCCTTGGCAGTGACCGACTCCGACACTCCGGCCGCCAGCCGATCCGCGCGCCATTGCCGAACGATCGCCGTCGACAACTTGCCCAGCTCGACGCCGCCGAGATCCGCTTCGATGTGCTTCCTCAGAAGCCAGCGGTACAACTCGACCGTACGAGGACGCAAGCCGGGTCGCTGTGTAATCCATTGGTCCGCGTAGTGCCCAAGCGTGATCTTCGCCTTCTCAGGGTCGATCCACTCGCCCTGGATGATCTGCGTTTCCGTCACCGACAACCACTGTTCGGCCGCGCGCTTGCTGGCGAACATGGTGGGAGCGTTCCGCATCTGGCCGTCCGGCCCCGGATAACGCGCCTGCCACTTACCCGACGCGCGCTGCCGGACGTTGCCGAAACCGCGCCGCCCGCGCTTCTTCGCCATGTCAGGCCGCCCTTCCGAGGTCCCGGACCACCGAAGCCCGAGTGATCGGCTCGACCCGACCGGCCTGGATGAACTCCTCAAGATCAGCGACGGCGAACCGCACATGTACGCCGACCTTGTGGAACGCCACGCGCCGCTCAGCGATCAAGCGCCGCACGAACCGGACGCGCGTGTTCAGATACGCCGCCGCTTCTTCGACGGTCAGGTAGTTCTTTTCCACGTTCGCCTCCCCAGTTCCTAGGCCGCCAGCGGAGTTGCCGAAAGATCGGGCGGGCTCTGTGCGGCAAGCAATGCCTTGTCGTACTCGGCTTTCCAGGTGATCCGTTCCGAGATCGCGTGCATCACCAGGTGGTCCCGAGGTGGCACGGACGGGTCGCCGGAGTCGACCTTGCGCCAGACCAGCCGAGCCGGGTCCGGTGCTGGTTTCTCGATCCCGACCGCCGCCAGCGCCTCCAGGACGAACGCCTTCCGGTCCGCCTTGTGGTCGACGAGCGTCTTGCCGGACCACTTCCGCGACACCAGCACTCGCCGCCCCGGCAGGCCGAGCGTGGTCCGCCGATGCGCCCGTCCTTTGCAGTGCCCTGGCGTGGTCTTTCCGTTGGCGCCCTTGGGATTGATCCCGTAGAGCAACCACACCGCGCACCGAGGCGAGCACGGTGTCACCGACAGCTCCGCGTGCAACCGGTCGTGGTGATCCTTCTGCCGCGCGGTGTCAGCTTCGACGACCTCACCCGTGGATTTGGTGAGGTACTTCGTGAGATAGCCGATGTGCCGCCCGGCTTCCTCCGTCCCTCCGAGGATGCCCTTCGAGTGGACCTGTCGCCCGAAGGTGACCACGTGGGCCGGGTCTTCCACGGCTTCTATCGCGTCGTCCCAGTCGGTCAGTGGTGCGCGGGTGTCCGGGTCGACGAACACCCGGCGGTCGCCGTCCCAGAGCGGCATCCGATCGACGTAGACGACATGGTCATGGTTGGGCCACCAGACCTGGTGATAGGTCGCTTCGGTGACTTGGCGGATCACGTCGTGCGGCACTGAACCTCGAATTGCCGCGTGGAGGTGCGGAGCCGCCCGGCGTTGAGGCTCCACGGTCGCGAAGTACTGCGCGTCCCAGCCGACGACCCGCCGGAGGTTCTGCCACCACCGGTCCACCAGCGCGGAGAAGTGCACCGCGTCCCGAGCCGCCCGCCGGTAGTCATAAGTCGACGGATCGACCGGGGAACCGTCCGACCGAACCGGACCGTAGGTGTCGCAGGTGAGCGTGACGAACATCGACGGCCGAAACCGTCCCGCGTACTCCCGGCCCACGGTGGTCTTGGCGACCTTGCGTCGAGGCAGGTTCGGCGCGTCCTGCCGCCGCTTGGTCGAGCGCTTCACCGCCCGCTTCGTCGGCAGGTCGATCGACGGAAGACGGCCCCGCATCCCGAGTTGCCGAAGTTCGTCGTCGACTCCTTGGATCTCCTCCCGCAGCTCATCGGCCTCGGCCTGGTCGCTCACTTCACGGTAGGCCGCCACCAGATCAGCCCGGAACGCCAACAGCTCCGTCTGTGTCTCGGTTGGTTGCTCTGCGGTGAAGTCGGGTTCTTCGGTCATGTGCCAGCCTTCGCGGCACTGGACCTGTCGCAGTGCTTTCGCCTTGCGGGCGCACGGCAGGCAGACCGATTCGATGGTCGAGCCGCAAGGAACGGGGACGTAGCGGAGTTCGCCGGTGTCGGTGTCGCCGACTTCCATCGTGAACGGCCGGACGCACACGCCGTGCTTCTCAGCGGTCGCCTTGACCACGTCGGAGGCGAGGGGTTCGCGCATCCGAGCGGCCCGCGTTTTGGCCGGCATGGTCACCGCGGATTCGGTGGTGCTCATCAGGCGGCCACCTCCCCAGGCGTGCTCCACTGCCGCAGCACGAACACCGGCATCTCCTGCCGTATCCCCGCAGGCAGGTCCGGGAAGGTCACTTCGTCGAACCGGACTCCGCCGTAGACCACGACCGGGATGCCGCAGGGAGTCCGGCCCTGTACTTCCAGGTGCACACGGCCGCCATGGGGAACCCGCCAGATCGAGGCGGTCACGTTCTCTAGCGAATCCGCCCAGAAAACCAGGCCCCGCGCCACGTCCGTCAGACGGTCGGTGTCGAGCTGGACAGACACCGGGTCCGGACCAATCCCAACGCGCACGGACGCAACCGGCGGAAAGGCGTAGGAGTCGAGGTGATCGCGGATCGCATCGAGGAACACCAAAACGCGATTCACGCCGCCACCCCCTCGGGACCGCGACGGGTGGCCAGGTCGACGACATGAGCACCGCCGTTGGTCACGTAGGTCTCCAGTGCCTTGACCGTCTCGTCCGGGACCCAGCCCGCGCGGACCCGCAGCGGTTCGCGGATGCCTTCACCCCAGATGTAGCCGACACCCGCAGCCGACTCCTCGATCCGGTTAGCCCACGCCCCGCGTTCGTAAGCGCCGTCGCCCAGGACCATCCCGACGTGCGTTTTCGAGGTGACGCGCAGGCACACCCGCCGGGGGAACAGCTCTCGAACCGGAACGGTGTCCTTCGTCGGCTCTTGGACGTATCCGCGCACCGTGTAGCCCAGCGCCCGGCCCTGTGTGGTCAGGATCGCGACCCGTTCGACGATGGCTTCGCGGGTCTTGCGGTCGGTGTACTTGGTGAGCGCGCCGATCTCGTCGAACTCCAAGATCTCCAAGGGGTGATCGGTGGAGATCGGGACGTTGCGGGTGTGCCCGGCAAAGTCGCGCTTGCGGGACTCAAGGCCGTCGAGCAGGTCGTCCAGGACCTCGATCGCTTCCTTGCCCGCAACCCCGTAGCGGGCGAAGACTCCACGCCCGTAAGCGAGTTCCATCCCCTTCGGGTCGATCCCCGAGACCCGCACGGTCCCGGCCCGGATCGCCGAGGCGGCCGACACCAGTGGGGACCACATCACGGAGTTCTTCCCGGCTCCTGTCGCCCCGGCGACGAGCATGTGAGCGCCCGGACCGGTCAGCGGTAGCCGCCAGTCCTTCCCGTACTCGGTCCGTCCGGCGAACACCCGCCGCAGATCCACGCCGTCGACTACCGCCAGCTCGGGCAGCTCCGCACAGTCCACAGGTGCTTTGAGCAGGTCACGGCGCTGGAAGTCCAGCGAGACGACCTTGGGTTCCAGCTCGCGCACCTGGCACCGCGTGACCTTGCGAGCCACAGCCAAAGCGCGGGCAGCGTCGTCGAAGTCCTCCGGCTTCTGTCCCGGCACGAGCCGGACACGCACCTCATCCCACGACGGACCCGACTTCACCCCCAGCACCTTCGGCACCTGCACCGCAGCACCAACAGTAGCGCGAGAGACCGCCTTCCGGCGACGGCCGACCAAGTTGACCGTCACTTCCACGGGCACCGTGCCGTCGGAGATGGACAGGCCGCAGGCGTGCAGCCAGCCGGGCAGTTTCCGGGCGTAGGTGAACCAGCGCAGCCACCACGCCCGCAGGAACCGGCCACAGCACCGGTCGAACGACACCACGTCGAGCAGCCGCCACACCACCAGCACCACGCCGACCGAACCGACGGTGATGGCGAGTGAGAGCCAGCCTAGCCACTGCCACCAGGCCACCGCACCGATCACGGCGAGGCTGGTCCTCCAGTGCGTGAAGACCTGCTTTCCCAGCCACACTAACAATTTCACGGCTGGCCACAGGGCGATGAAGACCACCGCTGCGGCGGCGAGGACTTCCGCGATCGTGGCCAAGGCGCGGCCGAGCTTGTGCAGCAGCCACACCACCACACCCAGCACCCCGCCGCCGACCAAGAGAAGACCGACCCCGTTCGCGTTCATCGACGACCACCGCCAGTCAGGTCCAGCGGCAGCATTCCCCGGCAGGGAGCGCATTCCGTCTCGCCGGGCAGGAGCTTGGCGAACCGCTTACAGACTGTGCAGCGCGTTCGGGTGACCCCGTCTAGCGGACGCTTATTGCCATCGTTTAGCGTTGTCATTGTTCACTTCCAGAGGTTGTGGACAGCGCAGAACCGGCGAGGTTCCTAGGCCAGTTACCGGTTCTGCGCCTTACGAGACAAGGGAAGCGTGTGAGGACGTGTTTGTACGCCGCACGTCCCCGCGTGCGTTTTTCGCTCTGTCATTCAGTTTCTAGCTGACTTGCGACTTGCCCTTTTGGATCTGCGCGGCCACCTCCTCGGCCTTCCGCTCCTCATAGCCCACCCAGTAACGAAGTTCGTGGTGATGTCCTCGGTCCACATCAGACACAGCGCGGTACATGCGCGCGTTGGTCTGGTGGAACTTCAGCCACGTCTCCAGGTTCGACCCCGGCTTCGGCCTGCGGGCCGAGGCGACCGCGTGCGCGTCTCGGAGGGTTTGGGGTTCATTCCGGCCGGGTGTCGTCATCGCGCACCGTCGTGTGTTTGCCGAGGAACACGGCCAGTTCGTCCGCGCTGTCGCGGATTTGGCGAAGGAGCCGGATGAACTCCGGCCACGCGGCCGGATCGGACGGCGGCAGGATCGCCAGGCTGTCCGGATCCAGGTAGATCACCAGCGCCGGGTTCGCCGAACCAAACCCCTGCATCCCCGCGACCGCCTGCCGTCCCGGCTTCCACATCGCGTTGAACGCCACGGACCTGCCCTTCCTCGCTGTATGCACGGATCTCCCAGGACCGCGCGTTCTCCTCGAACCCCTCGGCCGCCGCCGACACCGCAGCCAGCACCCACCACGGCAACTGACCCTGAGCCGCCAGCTCCCGCCACGCAGTTGCCACCGCGAAGGAAGCGACGGCCATGTCATGCGCCGCCAAGGCATCCCCACCTTGTGCGGTCCGTTGCGTCATCGCGCTGTAGTGGCGATACGCCGTCTCCCAGCTCTGGACCAGGTGCGGTGGAACCACGGCCACGCCCTGACTGCCAGGCACCCGGCCCGTCATCACGCCGCCTTGGGCGTGGACTCGGCAGTGTTGGAGGCACGGCCCGACTTGGATGCACCACCCGATGCCGCAGCCTTGAAACCGGTCGCGCGGAATACGTAGGACTGGTACTTGAACTCGCCCTGACCAGCCACCTTCGGCTCAGCCGTCAGGCCCTCCAGCTCGATCGGCCGCATACCCGGCAGCACCTCCGACGTGGTCGGCACTGGCTGCACATCGGCCAGGAACGTAACGTCGTAGGACGCGCGCTTGGAGTTGGTCTCGCTCGGGTCGGTGACCGTGGCCTTCCACTGCCGCTTGCCCGTCACTTCGTCGACCCGCTGACGAACAGGTCGGCCTGCGGAGCGGTCTTCCCGCGACTGGTACTCGTTGTCCGGCGCGACCTCTCCGACCATCACCAGCCCCAGCGGGAACGCGGCATCAAAGTCGATCTCGAAACGGTGTCCCTTGGCGATCGCCATGTCGTCTGTCTCCTGTCGTCTCTGGAGCCCTACCGGGCTTGCACCTGTTAGAGGTAGTTCTATTAAGCGCTTCGCCGTGCCAGTTGTCAATAGAACTATCTCTATCGGGCTCCGTAGACCATGATGGGGTGATACCGCTAGCGTTATCGACCGACGAAGGAGGACCAGGTGGGCACTGGCTACCGCGAGCTGGCCGCGATCCTGCGAGACGCGATCCAGCGGGGCGACTACGCCCCGGACACCACGCTGCCCAAGCAAGACGAACTTGCCGACGAGTACGACGTCAACGTCAACACCGTTCGCAAGGCCGTTGGGGTCCTCGAAGCCGAAGGACTGGTCACGCCGATCAGACGACGCGGGACAGTCGTTCGTGCACGCCCGCCCATGAAGCGCCTGGGCAGGGATCGGTACGCGAAGAGCAAGTGGAAGTACGGCGATACCGTCGCCTTCGTCGCAGACCGTGAAGCGTCCGGCCGAGACTGGAAGCCGACCGACCAGACGCAGACCGTCGCCAAGATCGAAGCTGACCGAGAGGTCGCCGACGCCCTCGGTGTCATCGTCGGATCACCCGTCTACGAGCGGGCACGACTGGTCAAGGACGCCGGCCAGCCCACCCACGTACTCACCAGCTACTACCGGCCCGCCGACGTCGAAGGCACCCCCATCGTCGACCCAACCCCCGGCCCAGCCGGACGAGGCGGCGGGTTTCTGGTCCTCACCCTGCAAGGTCTTGAGCCGGACACCATGACCGAGACCTTCTACGCGCGGATGCCGACGCCCGACGAGGCGGAACAGCTCGAACTGCCCGCAGGCGAACCCGTCATGGTCCTGCAACGCCGCACGTACACCGAGGACGGCCGCGTGGTCGAGTTCGCACGAGGCGTGCACGCCGCAAGCCGGTTCTCCTGGACCTACACTTTCAAGATCCCCGACTGACCCGGAGACCCAGATGCCCGAGCGTTCGACCACCCTGCCGGACGACCTCCGCGCCGACGTCCAGACGCTCTGGGACTACCACGACATGCACCACGAACTCCGGCCCGCCGACGTCGGGATCGGACTCGGAAGCCACGATCTCGGGGTCGCGACCTTCACCGCGGAACTGTTCCACGCTGCAATGTTCCCGCTCATCGTCTTCACCGGGGCCAACGCCCCGACCACCGTCGAACGCTTCCCGCGCGGCGAGGCGGTGCACTACCGCGAACATGCGCTTGAGCTGGGCGTACCCGATGACGCCATCCTGGTCGAGCCCGAGGCACGGAACACCGGGGACAACATCACGCTCACTCGCGCCCTACTGGAGTCACGCGACATCGAGGTCAAGTCTGTCGTCCTCATCTCGCGGCCGTACCAGCAGCGACGCGCCTACGCGACCTGCAAGAAGCTCTGGCCCGAAGTGGACGTCATCTGCGCTTCGCGGCCGCTGCCTTTGGACGAATACATCGAGAGCATTGGCGACGTGCACCGCGTCATCAACATGCTGGTCGGCGACACCCAGCGCATCACGGTCTACGCCGAACGCGGCTTCGCAGTCCCACAAGAGATTCCAAGTAAAATCTTGGCCGCATACGATCGCTTAACCCGAGCGGGCTTCATAGAGCGCCTTATATAGCCAAGGTGAACAAGATCCTCCTACCAGCACCCAGGGCCATGGACTAAAATGGAGGTTCATCCGACCGAGGTCGCTCTCGCAATTCGCCAAGAAGCTGGTCTACAACACGGTCAACGCCGACCGCATTCCTTCTAGCCGCGTTATGCAGCGGCCCCAGCAGTAGATTGAGCCTGCGTTCCTCAGCTGTCGCCTTAAACTGATCAATTATTTCACCGGTCGACGCAAAGATAGTCAGTTCAAATGGCGCCTCTCCGTCATCGTCAACCGTTGCAACCATTACATTGTAGTTAGCTAAGTCGACGACATATGCAGACGGCCTATCGGTTAAACCCCATGACAGACTGCCAGATTCCGTCCCATACGCGAGTCGGTCCACCAGCTCTTTGAACTTCTGATCAAAGTCCATAAATTTCACTTCCCAGCCTGTGTCGACGCAACTTCTAACGGCTTTAGGTTCGTTTTAATTTGTGATGCCAAGGTTACCACCAGGCCGGTAACCTCAGAGGCGGACTCTCTCAGTTTCTCCGTATTCTTCAGAAGCTCACCTGCCTCTGACGCCATAATGCGTTTCTTGGCGGCCGTTATCAGAACTGCCGCTTCCTGGAGACCTGCAATCAAAGGAGCGTGCTGGCCATTAGATTCACTCAACAATCCCAATATTTCCGCAGACAACCTTCGCCATTCTCTAATGCCATTCAAGACCAGTTCTTTATCATCGCCCATCGCAGCAGCCTCCAGCTGAGATTCACATCGTTCAAAGCTTGGAGCCAAAAGTAAAAGCTGATATATTATTGCTCGCATGGACGCTGACTCAACTGCGTCTTTTGCGGTTTGCGCAATTGACGCCGCACGACGAATTTGCCAGATTGTTATAATGAACGCCACAAAGCTGACGAGGTCGGCTATGTTAAGACTCCACATGTCACCCCCCTTCCCGTTAAAGAATTCTCGGGCTTCCATCAGCGCACGTAAGTATGCCCGCCGGATCCCGGTTTGCAACAGGAGCTCACGCAAGTCTCAGTGACGAGACCCTTTTCGAGACGTCACAGGCTGAACAAGAAGCGACCGGCCAGATGAACCAAGCCAAGCAGGTTTCCAGTTCGCCGCCTCCGGCCTGTCGCTTTGTGAGCATGGTAGCGATCACGCTCGCGGAGACAGCCACCGAGAACTCACTAAGGGCGTTCCACCTACATACCGAATGTTCCTTGCCGAACTTGGCTCTATGGGATCAAGGCGCCGCCACCGGCGGCGCGCACGTCACCGCCCGTACGGCGGGCTTCGCCCCATGGCGGACGCCGGCCTCCCGCTCCGCTCCGGCAGGCGCCGCCGGGCGAGCCCGCCGAAGATGCAGCACCGCGCTGCGCGCCGCCGCCAATGGAGACCCACGGAGCAAGACAGCCAGATCACCCGACCCACCTGGCCGCGTGGCAGTGGTCACCGGGTGTCCCTCGCTGCTCAGCGTCTAACACCGTGCCGGTCGCATCAAGGCGGGAAAGCGTGCCTTGACACGACCGACCCGGCGCTAGAGGCGGCAGGGGCGAGGGAAGCGGAGCGAACAGGCACAAAGACGCAGGTAGAGGCGGGGCGCGTTGGGCCATTAACGGGCCATTCAGAGGGGTCAACCACGGTCAATCGCGGCCACCCCCAGCAAGCGCCGCCCGCAGGTCAGGGGCACTTTCCAGCATGATCACCCTGGTTCCCAAGCTGAATACGCGGGTTCGATTCCCGTCATCCGCTCAGATGCGAAAGCCCCAGGTCAGTGGATGTCCACTGTAGACCTGGGGCTTTCGCTTTGCCTCGGAGTACTCGATGACCGAGACCTTGCCGGACGATCTTCGCGCCGACGTCCAGACGCTCTGGGACTACCACGACATGCACCACGAACTCCGGCCCGCCGACGTCGAGATCGGACTCGGCAGCCACGACCTCGGCGTCGCCACCTACGTCGCGGAACTGTTCCACGCCGGGATGTTCCCGCTCATGGTCTTCACCGGGGCGAACGCGCCGACCACTGTCGAACGGTTCCCTCGCGGCGAGGCAGTGCACTACCGCGAACACGCACTTGAGCTGGGCGTGCCGGACGACGCCATCCTGGTCGAGCCCGAGGCACGGAACACGGGGGACAACATCGCGCTCACGCGTCGGCTGTTGGAGTCTCGTGAGGTCGGGTCGGTCGTTCTCATCTCGCGGCCGTACCAGCAGCGGCGCGCTTACGCGACCTGCAAGAAGCTCTGGCCAGAGGTCGACGTCATCTGCGCTTCCCGACCGTTGCCGCTGGATGACTACGTCGCGAGCATCGGCGACGTGGACCGCGTCATCACCATGCTCGTCGGTGACACGCAACGGATCACCGTCTATGCCGAGCGCGGTTTCGCTGTCCAGCAGGACATCCCGAACAACGTCGCCGAGGCTTACGATCGTTTGGTCCAGGTTGGCTTCAGAGAACGCCTTTTGCCTCAGGACTGGTGACTGTGTGGATTTCGGGACGTCAGATGTCCCAAAATCCACACAGTCCCGCGTCACCGGCCCTGTCGCGACCTGAGCCGAAGCCGGGGACCGTCCCTCGCTGAGCGGCTAGCTTCTGGCGCGTGCGGAAAATGTCGAGCGACAGTACGGCGGCCTTGCTGACCGTGCTGGCCGGGTCGCTGTTCCTTCCGCTCCTCCTGGTCGGCGGGATCTTCCTCATCGTCGGCTTGAACACGGGCAGCACCCCTGGGCCGTACACCGTCGTTTTCGCCAAGGCGGGTGACGAATGCGGGGCGACAGGGCAATATCTCGACGCGTCCACAGGGAACCGCTGAGATGTATGGGTCCGGGAGTGCTCCGGGACGCCTCGATGGAATTCCCCGGTTTCTCCCGCGAGCAGAACGACGAGGTTCGCCGCTTGCTGGCCACGTTGGCGGAAGACGGCGATCTGAGCGTTTTCGACCATCGTTCTGTCCAGGCCAAGATCGACGGGATCGCGGCCGGATTGCCGCCGGGGATCCGCGTCGAGCGGGAATCCGGCTCGACGCGGATCTGGATCGGCTCGGGTTTGACGGTCGCCGGCCTGCTCTTGCTTTCCGACTTCGTCTGGCGATGGCGGCAGAACCGCCGGACCGGTTGTTGATTTCCCAGCGTTGTTACCTTGCCGGGTATGGAGATCCGGGAATTCACCGAAGAGGACTGGGTGCAGGTCTGGCCGATCGTGCGCGAAGTCGTGCGGGCCGCGGACACGTACACCTACGACCCGAACCTCACCGAGGACGCCGCGCGCGCGAGCTGGATCCAGACGCCGCCGGGCCGGACGGTGGTCGCGGTCGAGGGCGGCCGCGTGTTCGGGACGGCCAAGATGGGGCCGAACCGCGGCGGACCCGGGTCGCATGTGGCGACGGCCAGTTTCATGGTGGACAAGGAAGTTCGCGGCAAGGGCATCGGCGGTGCGCTGTGCGCGAACGCTCTGCGGTGGGCCAGGGAGCAGGGTTTCGCGGGGATGCAGTTCAACGCGGTCGCCGAATCGAACGTGGCCGGGGTCCGGATCTACGAACGGCTCGGGTTCGAGATCGTCGGCACGGTGCCGGGCGCGTTCGAGCACCCGACGCTGGGGCGCATCGGGCTGCACGTCATGTACTGCGACTTCGGCTGAGGGTCAGCCTTCGACGAGTTCCCAGGGGGCGCCGGCGCTCGGCCGGTCGTACACCTGGCCGGGCGCGGCGCTCAGCACCAGGGCGACGTCCGGGTACAGGGTGACGGCGTGCTCCATTTCGAGGGCTTCGACCTCGAAGTCCTCGTTCTCCGGCACCTGGAAGCCGACGAGCAGCCAGCTGCCGTCGGCCTCGCGGACGACCTGGCGCACGGCGCGGGCCGGGGCGGCGGGGTCGGTGGAGATCTCGGCGAGTTCGGTGCTCACGTGGACTTCTTCCAGCGGCGAGCCCGGATGCGTCCACGCGGCGAGGCGGGCGGCGCGCACCAGGAGGTCTTCCTCGTCGTCGTCCGAGTCGGCGACCGAGCTCAGCAGCCACGTGCGCCGTTCCGGATCCCAGTCGGCGGCCATGCCGGTGGGGAGGCCGGCCAGCGCGGCGATCTCCGGGATGAGCTCCACCGCGTCCCGCAGGGGCAGCGCGCCGAACGCGTCCTTGTTCTCCTCCATGTCCTCGGAGAACTCGTTGCCGTCGCTGATGAACCAGTCACCGTCGTCGTCGAGGACGACGAACGCGAGGTTCGACGGGTCCTCCACCAGCGACCGGGAGATGATCACCGGCGACTCGGGATCCTGACTCAGCGGCCAGTTCTCGCTCGACATGCTGGGCTCCCAACGGGGTTGTCCGGCTGTGGGGCACCATCCCACCATCTTCGGCGTTCCCGCCGCGCACCGGACCGGCGGAAGGTCATTCGCTGAGGTCGTACTCGTCGACGTCGAGCGCGGCGGCGGCTTCGGTGAGGAACGCGATGACGGCGGGCGAGAGATGCCAGCCGAATTCCTCGCCGCCGTCCCGGTGATGGAAGTAGCGCACCACTTGCAGCACCGCGCTCGCGCCTTCGTCCACCAGCCTCCGGATTTCCGGGCGGACGGGGGCGAGCCTGCCGATCACGCTCTCGATCTGGTCGTCGACCGGTTCCGGACCGCGATGCGTCACCTTCCAGGCGTGCATCCGCGGCAACCGGTGTTCGGCGGACCGCGAACCCAGTACCAGGACCTCGTCGGGCTCCATGCCGAGCCGCGCGGTGATCTCCCCGGCGGACACGGTTTCGCTCTTCAAGGCGAAGTAGCAGTACTGGTGGACCTTCATACGCCCGGCACCCTAGCTTTCGGGCAGGCTGACCAGGTGAAACGTGACCAATCGCTTATCGAACGTCTCGCGCGGGAGCGCAACGCCTGGTTGTGCACGCTCCGGGCGGACGGATCGCCGCACGTCACGCCGGTGTGGTTCGTGTACCTCGACGACGTCTTCTGGATCGGCAGCGGCGAGCGGAACGTGAAGGTGCGCAACGTCGGCAACGATCCGCGCGTCAGTCTCGCGCTGGAAGACGGTGACGCGCCGGTTGTCGCCGAAGGCCTGGTACGAGTCCATCGCGGAACGCTGCGCGCGGACGTTCTCGAGGCGCTGGCGGCGAAGTACGACGGCTGGGCGGCAGGCGAGGAGATCGAGCCGTTCGGCGCCAGGGTGCTGCTGGAAGTCCCCGTTAAGCGGTGGCTGCTCGCGGGTGTCGCCCAATAGTCTGGAAAGTCCGATACCGATCTTTGGGATGGACGATGCTGACCGGTGAACTGATCCGCTTGCGCCCACTGGAACCCGAGGACGCGGACACGCTGTGGCGCTGGCACAACGACCCGGAGGTCACGCGCTGGCTGACCGCGGACCACCCGGAATCCCTCGCCCAGATCCGCGAGCGCTTCGCCCACCGGAAGCCCAACAGCTTCAGCCAGGTGAACTTCGCGATCGAGAGCCTGGCCGTCGGCACGTTGATCGGCACCTGCACCCTGCGCGACGCCACGCCGGAAGGAGGCCGCGCGGAACTCGACATCTACCTCGGCGAGAAGGACCACTGGGGCGGCGGCTACGGCACCGATGCCATGCGCACGCTCTGCCGCTACGGCTTCGACATGATGCGGCTGCACATGATCGCGCTGTGGGTCGTGGTCGACAACGAGGCCGCGATCCACGTCTACAAGAAGCTCGGATTCCAGGTGGACGGCAGGCATCGGCAGTCGTTCCGCGGCCAGAACGGCCAGTGGCACGACGAGTACCTCATGAGCCTGCTCGAAGGGGAACTCCGCTAGTCGTTCAGTCCTTTCGTGAGCCTGGCGGGCGCCTTCATCCGCCAGGCCTCCTCGATGAGTTCGCGCAGCTGCGTCTTCTCGACCTTCTCCAGGTCGACGAGGATCGCGCCGTAGCCGTCGTAATGCGGCGTGGTGAAGTACGCGGGTTCGCCGGAGGCCAGCAGGGCCTCCTTCTCCGCGTGCTCGCACAGCAGCATCAGCCCGCCCTCGGCCTCGGTGCGCAGCCGGGCGAAGCTCTTGCCCGCGACCTTGAGCGACGGCGTGCGGTACGACGTGGACTCCTCGACCTCAGGCAGCCTGCCCGCCAGTTCCACGACTTCTTCCCAGGTCGTCATGGCGGCCATTGTGCCCTGGGTCACTGACAAAACCACCCCGTAGACGCCATGAAAGGTCCCTTCCTCGCAAATTTCGCAAGGAAGGGACCTTTCATGGCACTCGCGAGGGCTACGGCAGGACGGTGATCCGGTCCGCGGCGGGCGGAGCGATACCCGGGTGCGCACCGAAGTACGCGATCAGCGCGTCCAGGTCCACTGGACCACCCGACAGGTTGGTCCCCTTCGTGAACTCGGTGAAGCCGTCCCCGCCGGCGGCGAGGAAGTTGTTCACCGAAACGCGGTACGACGCCGCCGGGTCGATCGGCGTGCCGTCGAGCGTCAGGTTCGAGACGCGTGACCCCTGTGCCGCAGACGCCGAGTACGAGTACTTCAGTGACTTCGAGATCTGCAGGATCCGCACGACCCCGTTGGCCTGCCACTGCTGTTCGAGCACGTTCTTCAAGTCCGCCCCGGTGAGCGTGATCGTCTGCATGATGTTCGCGAACGGCTGCACGGCGAACGCCTCGCCGTAGGTCACGACACCGTCGCCTTCGCCGGCGGGTGACGACGCGTAGGTGAAGTCCGTGCGGATTCCGCCCGGGTTCGTCATGGCGATCTGCGCGCCGTTCGACTTCGTGGCTTCGAGCTGGGCGTCCGCGATGACGTCGCCGAGCGGCGACTCGCCGGAGGCGGCGCCCTTGGCGCTCAGGTCCGCGGTGATGGTGCCGACCGCCTTGTTCGCGATCGGCGCGGCCTTGGTCTTGGCCTCGTCGATCAGGTCCTGCACGTCGCGATCCGGCTTGACGTCGTGGGTGACGATCTGGTTGTGCGCCTTGGTTTCGCCCCGGACGACGTCCAGGGTGCGGCGGTCGATCTTCAGGTCGACGACCGAGAGCAGGCGCCCGAACGACGCGCCCTGGATCACCGGGCGCGGATTGCCGGCAGGGTCGTTGATCACGCAGTTGTACTGCTGGTGGCTGTGCCCGGTGAAGATGGCGTCCACTGTGGACGTCACCTTCTGTGCGATCGCGGTCGCCGCGCCCGGTTTGACCTTGCATTCGTCCGGACCGGCGGTCTCGGAGTTGTCGCCCTGGTGCAGCAGCACGACCTGTGCCTTGACCCCGACCAGGTCGAGCAGCTTGGCGGTGCGGTCGATGGCTTGGACCTCTTCGCCGAACTTCAGGCCCTTGATCGCCTCCGGGGTGACGACCTGCGGCAGATCCTTCAGCGTCGCGCCGATGACGCCGATCGGGACGCCGCCGGAGAACTCGATGCTGAACGGCAGCAACACCGGGAAGCCGTTCTCGTAGTACACATTGGACCCGAGGAAGGGGAAGTTCGCGCCCTTGAAGGACTCGCGGAACTGGCAACCGTCGGTCGGGTGGCAGCCGCCGTGCTGCATCCGGCGGAGTTCCTCGAGACCCTCGTCGAATTCGTGATTGCCCACCACGGAAGCTTCGACACCGAGCTGGTTCAGCAGTGCGACGGTCGGCTCGTCGTGGAACAGCGCCGAGATCACCGGCGATGCGCCGATGCTGTCACCTGCCGACAGGACGACAGAGTTGCGCGCCTCGCCGCGAAGCTTCTTCAGGTGCGTCGCGAGGTAGGCGGCGCCGCCCGCGTTGACGGTCGTGCCGTCGGGCAGCGTGACACGGCCGCTCGAACCGGACGGCGGTTCGAGGTTGCCGTGCAGGTCGTTGAAGGTGATCAGCCGGACGTCGGTGGTCGCCGACGTGGCGGACGCGGGCGCGGCGACGGCGGCCAGCGCGGTCAGCGCGGCGCCGGCGACCACGGCCAGCCGGGCAGAGAGTTTCATGCTTCCTCCGATTCGCACGGCGGAGGAGTCTGCCTTGCGGATTTGACCTTCACCAGGGCAGAAAGCAGGACGATAGGCAAACGTCACACGGCGACAGGCAGATAAAGACGTTCGCGCCGCCGGGTGACGTCGTTCGGCATCGGCTCCAGTTCCCCCGTCGCGATGAATCCCAGCCGCAGGTACAGCCGCCGCGCGTGGTCGTTGTCCTCCGCGACGTGCAGCCACACCTCGCGCGCACCGCCTTCCTCGGCGGCCGACCGCACTTCACCCATCAGCTTGGTGCCCACCCCCCGGCGACGGGCTTCGGGCGCGACCCACATCGAGTAGAGGATCCAGCCGTCGTCCCGCGCCCGACCGGCGACGAGACCCACCGGACGCCCGTCGTCGAAGGCGGCGAACCAGACGTCCCCGGTCAGTTTCGCGAGCCACTCCTCGTCGGATTGCGCGCGTTCGGCCGCGGCGATCGAGCCGTAGTTCTCGGGCGTGTCCGTCAGGGCACGCAGGCGGACCTCACGGAAGACGTCGAGGTCCGCGGGGATGAGCCGTCGAACGAGCACCATCCGGGCAGAATCCCACGTCCACCGGCGGATCAGGGAACGAATATCGCCGATCGGCCAAGATCGGGGTCGGCCACTCGGCCGATCCGCCACCGGCAGCGGCGGCCCTTCGACCGAAGTGGCCGCACCCGCATGATCCATAACGTCGTGGTCATGACGAACGCACAGGTCACCGCCCTGCAGTACGGCTTGATCGGCTTCTTCGCGCTCTGGGCGACGGTACTGATCCCGCAGCTGATCGTCCTGCACGCGCGGTACGGCCGGGTGCGGCTTCGTCCCGTCCTGACCATGGCCGCCGTGCTGCTCTACACCACCATGACCCTGGCGGTGACCTTCCTGCCGCTGCCCGGCCCCGGCGTCAAACGGCTGAGTCAGACCGTGCAGCCGCACCCGTTCCAGTGGGTCACCGACATCCACACCGAACTGCTCAAGCACGGGCTGCCGATGGCCGACTGGTTCACCACCCAGACCTTCCAGCAGGCCACCATGAACGTGCTGCTGTTCGTCCCGCTCGGCTTCTTCACCAGTACGCTCTGGAAGCGCGGCCTCATCGGCACGACGCTGATCGGGCTCGCCGTGTCGCTGCTGATCGAGATCACGCAGCTGACCGCGAACTTCGGCACCGCGCCCTACGTCTACCGGATCTTCGACGTCGACGACCTGCTCAACAACACCGGTGGCGCGATGCTCGGCTGGATCGCCGGGACACTGCTGCTCAGCCTCGTGCGGAAGCCCGTTCCCTCAACGATCGAGATGCAGCCGCTGCGTGGCGAGCGGGTCGACCTCGCCCAGGTCCGCTAGCCTCGCCTGCCGTCGCTGGGCCGCGCGCCGCGCGGCCCGCCGGTCTTCCGCGATCACCAGCACGGTGGCCACCACGAAGATCAACGCGACCAGGCCGAGGATGAGCGAGAGCTGCAAAACGCCTCCTCGAAGACGACCTTGTGTGCGAGATCACAAACAGTACGCATATCGTGGTGACTTGACCACCCCTTGAGACGAATGCGGGTGTCCCAGGTCACGCCGGGGTCGCCGAGAACCAGGTCCGGTCGCCGGTACACCAGCGCTCAAAGGTCAGGTCTGCCCTGGCCAGGGCGGTAGCCGGCGTCTCCGAGTCCAGCCAGCCTCGACCTCGCCGAGCCTGCCGCCCTGGGCGTCACGGACGGACTCGAACCACTCCCGCGGATGCCACTCGACGCGCACCCCGGCCACCGGGCGCGACATGCGCGCGACCACCGGATGTCCGGGATCACAGCCGTCGGCCGTGAACGCCCCCTGCTCCATACCCGCCAGCGTGCCGGAAACTGGCGGGGTGAGGACCAAGCCGACCAAGGACGAGCTTGCCGCCGCCTACGGCAAGACCATCGAAGACGTCATCGCGCCCGATCTGGACGTGCTGTTCTGCGGGATCAACCCGGGCCTCTACTCGGGCGCGCTCGGCCTGCACTTCGCCAGGCCGGGGAACCGGTTCTGGCCCGCCTTGTACCGCGGCGGCTTCACCCCGCGCCTGCTCGACCCCAGCGAGCAGCACGAGCTGCTCGGCCTCGGCCTGGGCATCACGAACGTCGTCGCGCGGACGACGGCGCGGGCCGACGAGCTGACCCCGGACGAATTCCGTGAAGGCGGGCGCCTCCTCGCGGCGAGGGTCACCGAATACCGGCCACGCTGGCTCGCCGTGGTCGGGATCACGGCCTTCCGGACGGCGTTCGGACTGCCGAAGGCGAAGATCGGCCCGCAGGACGGCGAGATCGGCGAGGCACGGGTCTGGGTCCTTCCCAATCCCAGCGGGCTGAACGCGCATTGGACGCCCGCGGCACTCGGAGACGAATTCGGCCGCCTTCGCACCGAAGTCCACTCTGAGTAGCGAACATGTCAAGTTCCGCCCTCGGCGGGCTCATTTGAGCAAGAGATCCACAACCAGCTGATACGCAGAGTTTGCCGCGACGGGGCGATACATCTATGAGGGGGATATCGCGTCACGTGCTCCGACCTACTGACTCGTAATAGTTACGAGGTGTCATCTCTGTCCGGTCCCGCAGGGGGGACCGGTTGACGAGGGTGACCACGCCGGGGGGCGGTGGTCACCGAATGGGCTTTCGAGTCCTCTCGTCCGGAGATGGCGGGGCAGGAAAACGGAGGGGTCCGTGATGCGAACCATCGAGCCGAACCGAACACAGGCCGGCAGGCCTGGCGGACTGTCACCAGGCGGCCGCGGACTCGGCGTGGCCGCCGTCGATCCGATCCCGATCTTCTGCGAGGGCCTGAGCTCGCTGGTCCACCGCACGCCGGGCCTGCAGTGGCTCGGGCACGCGACCAGCCATCACGCGGCGCTCCAACTGTGCGAACAGCTCAAACCGGACGTCATCGTGCTGGATTCGGCGCTCGACCCGAACTGCCACCTGTCCCGCCTGCTCAGCGGCGGCGACCCGGCCCTGGTCATCATCACGATGATCAGAGACACCAACCGCACCCAGCAGTACCTCGCCGCGGCGATCGCGGCGGGCGTGCACGCGATCGTGCCGCGGGCGACCGACGGGCGGCACCTGACCGAGGCGATCCGGCGCGCGCACAGCGACCGCCGCTACATCGACCCGACGCTGGCGGCGCTGACCGCGCGGCCGAAACGCCAGCCCGTGCTCCCGAAGCCGGGCGACGCCCCCAAACCGGCGACCGCGCGCGGCCTGATGCCGCTGTCCCGCCGCGAGTACCAGGTCCTGCAACTGGTGGCGGAAGGGCTGGAGAACTCCGGGATCGCGAAGATCCTGTTCCTGTCCGTGGAAACCGTGCGGACGCACGTCAAGAGCATCCTGCGCAAGCTTTCGGCCCGCGACCGGACACACGCGGTGACGATCGCGTTCCGCTCCGGCATCCTGGTCACGAACCCGGACGACGCGCACACGCCGGTCGAGCCGCCCACGACCACTTCGATCGCGCCGTCCTCCCGCTGAGCCCCCCCGTATTGCTGATTTACACATCACAACAGTGGCCATTCACTTGCCGCCGGTTACCCACAGGTAATATCCTGAAGTTACCGGCGAGTAGGGGACGTGTGCCCGGCCGGGGAGCCGAACACATTGGAGTGACGAAATGGGCCACTACAAGAGCAACGTCCGAGACCTGGAGTTCAACCTCTTCGAGGTACTCGGCGTGCAGGACCGCCTCGGCAAGGGCGTCCTCGCGGAATCCGACGAGGAGACCGCCCGCGGCGTGCTGACCGAGCTGAACAAGCTCGCTTCCGGTCCCCTCGCCGACTCGTACGCCGACGCGGACCGCAACCCGCCGGTGTACGACCCGAAGACCTTCTCGGTGAAGATCCCCGAGTCGTTCAAGAAGAGCTACCAGGCGCTGATGGACGGCGAATGGTGGCGGCTGGGCCTGCCGAACGAGCTGGGCGGCTTCGGCCTGCCCCCGACCGTGCAGTGGGCCGCGGCCGAGCTGATCCTCGGCGCCAACGCGCCGCTGTTCATGTACATGGCGGGCCCGAACTTCGCCGGCATCGTCGACAAGAACGGCACCGACGAGCAGAAGCGCTGGGCGCAGATCATGATCGACCGCGGCTGGGGCGCCACCATGGTGCTCACCGAGCCCGACGCCGGTTCCGACGTCGGCGCCGGCCGCGCCAAGGCCGTCAAGCAGGAGGACGGCTCCTGGCACATCGACGGCGTGAAGCGGTTCATCACCTCGGCCGAGAACGACATGGTCGAGAACATCATGCACCTGGTGCTGGCCCGCCCCGAGGGCCCCGGCATCGAGACCAGGCCCGGCACCAAGGGCCTTTCGCTCTTCCTCGTGCCGAAGTTCCACTTCGACGGCGAGACCGGTGAGCTGGGCGAGCGCAACGGCGCCTTCGTCACCAACGTCGAGCACAAGATGGGCATCAAGGCCTCCACCACCTGCGAGCTGACCTTCGGCCAGCACGGCACGCCCGCCAAGGGCTGGCTGCTCGGCGAGGTGCACGACGGCATCGCGCAGATGTTCCAGGTCATCGAGTACGCCCGCATGATGGTCGGCACGAAGGCCATCGCGACGCTGTCGACCGGTTACCTCAACGCGCTCGAGTACGCCAAGGAGCGCGTCCAGGGCGCCGACCTGCCGAACATGCTGAACAAGGCGGCGCCGCGCGTCACCATCACCCACCACCCGGACGTCCGCCGCTCGCTGATGCTGCAGAAGGCGTACGCCGAGGGCCTGCGCGCGGTGTACCTCTACACCGCGACCTTCCAGGACCAGGTGTGGACCGGCGAGGGCGACGAGGCCTCGCAGAAGGTCGCGCACGGCGTCAACGACCTGCTGCTGCCGATCGTCAAGGGCGTCGGTTCCGAGCGCGCGACCGAGCAGCTCGTGCAGTCGCTGCAGACCCTCGGCGGGTCGGGCTTCCTGCAGGACTACCCGATCGAGCAGTACATCCGTGACGCGAAGATCGACTCGCTGTACGAAGGCACCACGGCCATCCAGTCGCTGGACTTCTTCTTCCGCAAGATCGTCCGCGACAAGGGCGCTTCGCTGGCCTACGTCGCCGGCGAGATCACGAAGACCATCGAGTCGGAGATCGGCAACGGGCGGCTCAAGAACGAGCGCGCCCTGCTCAAGCAGGCGCTGGAAGACACCCAGGGCATGCTCGGCTCGCTGATCGGCTACCTGACCTCGTCGCAGGAAGACCCGCAGAACATCAACAAGGTCGGCCAGCACACGGTCCGCCTGCTGATGTCGGTCGGCGACCTGCTCATCGGCTGGCAGCTCATCAAGCACGCCGAGGTCGCCATCGGCAAGCTCGACGCCGGCGCGTCCGCGAAGGACGTCCCGTTCTACGAGGGCAAACTCGCCGTGGCGTCGTTCTTCGCGAAGAACGTGCTGCCGGAGCTGACGTCGCGCCGCGCGATCGTCGAAGCCGCGGACAACAGCCTCATGGAGATCCCCGAAGCCGCGTTCTAAACGGTTTAGTGACGAAGAGCCCTCTCCGGTCCGGAGGGGGCTCTTCGTGGTTTCGAGGCGGTTTTCCGGGGGCATTTCCGTGCTGAGTCCGCCCGCGGGCGGAGACCTCGGCAAAGGAGTCTTCAATGACAGTCACCGGCATCATCACGGCGATCGTGGTCGGTTTGATCCTCGGGGTGCTCGGCAGGTTCTTCGCCCCCGGCAAGCAGTCCATCCCGATCTGGCTGACCATCATCGTCGGTATCGTCGCCGCCTTCATCGGTACGGCGATCGCCCGTGGACTCGGCTACGCGGACACGAAGGGCTTCGACTGGCTCGAACTCATCACCCAGATCGTCATCGCCGGTATCGGGGTGACCCTGGCCGCGAACCTCTACGGACGCCGCGGTGTCACCCGGTAAGGGGTCTTGAGGCGCGATGAGCCCGAATCGGTGTCACCGTGGGCTCATCGATCTCCAGCGAAGGAGGAACCATGTTGGGTGGCCTTTGGGGCATCATCACCACGATCGTGGTCGGGCTGATTCTCGGTGTCATCGGCCGGATGCTGGCGTCCGGCGATCAGAAGATCCCGATGTGGCTGACGATCGTGGTCGGCATCATCGCCGCTTTCATCGGCAACTGGCTGGCCGGTGTGTTCGGTGTCCGTGACACCCCGGGCATCGACTGGATCCGGCACGCCTTCCAGGTCGGCGCGGCCGTCGTCGGCGTCATCGCCGCGGCCGCCATCTACGCGAAGGTCAAGGGCGGCGGGCACCGCGCCGTGACCTGACCGGGGCTACGGTCGGCCCCTGTGACCACTCGACTCGATCTCAGTGGCCAGGGGCTGACTTCCCTGCGCGACCTCCCTCTCCCTGCCTCGCTGGAGTACCTGGACCTGTACGACAACCGGCTGACGTCCGTTCCCGACGAGCTGTGGTCCCTGTCCGGGCTCCGTGTGCTGAATCTGGCCGCCAACCGGCTGACCACCGTCTCGCCCTCGATCGGCGCCCTGCGGAACCTGCACACCCTGGATCTGGGGCACAACGAGCTTTCGACCCTGCCGGACGAACTCGGCGAGCTGTCCGGGCTGACGGAATACCTTTACGTGAGCGACAACCGGCTCACCGAGTTCCCCGCCGCGCTCTGCTCGCTCGGACGGCTGAAATACCTGGGCTGCACGGACAATCGCATCTCCACACTTCCGGAAGACCTCTCCGGGCTGGCCTCGTTGCGCGAATTCCGCTTGTACGGCAACGGGTTGACCGAACTACCGGAATCGATCGGGACGCTTTCCGCGTTACGCGAACTACACCTGCGGAAGAACCTGCTGACTTCCCTGCCGTCCTCTCTCGGGGAGCTGAACGAGCTGCGTCAGCTGGACCTGCGCGAGAACAAGCTCACTTCGCTGCCGTCGTCCATCGCCCGGCTGTCCAAATTGGACAAACTGGACCTGCGCTGGAACAAGGAGTTGCGGGAGCCGTCGTGGCTCGCGGACTTCGAGGCTCGCGGCTGCATGGTGCTGCGGTGAGCCTCAGAGCCTGATGGCGGAGCTGAAGATGTACTCCGAAAAGTGGCCGAACGCGTGAACCCGCCCTGCCGACGTCGATCGCGGACGCGGGTTCACCAACAGGAACTCAGGTGCAGATGATCGCGGCCCGCGGCGAGTAGGTCGCGTTGCGGGTCTCCCGGCGGACCTCCGTCCCGGTGACGACGTCGACGAGCACGCGGGTGTCCGAGGTGCTGAACCCGGCCGCGCCGGGATCGGGTACGCACCCGGGGCCAGAGCCCATCTGCACGGGCTGGGGGACGTGGGAGTGCCTCTCCCCGCCGACGCTCTGCACCGAAAACCGTTTGGTGCCCCAGATCCGCACGGTCACCGAACCGTTGGCGGGGATCACCTGGATCGCGATCCCGGTCGGGGCGTCGTTGACGATCTGCAGCTCGACCGGCGAGCCGTCGTCGTTGATCGCCTTCACGTCGCGCGCGACCGGATAGCGGTCGAGGTAGTGGTCGTGTTCCAGATGCCCGCCATCGGCCAGCCCCGCCAGGTACGCGGCGTTGTAGAGCGTCGTCGCGAGCTGGGAGACACCGCCGCCGACCACGACCGGCCCGGTGCCGTCTTCGTTCACCGGAGCGGGGACGTAACCCGCGTCCGCCGTCCTCGCTCCGGACCGCGCGCCGAGGCTGAACGTCTCGTTCGGCTTCACGATGGCGCCCGAGACCCTGCTCGCCAGTGCCTGCACGTTCGTCATCGCCGGCCCGCTCAGGCCCGACGTGGTGAATTCGCCGATGATCTCGTTGATGCCGAGGACGTTCGCCGCGTCGGTGCTGACGGCCGGGCTGCTGGCGTCGTAGACCGCCTTCAGCTCCCGCTCTTCGCTCTTCGCGAGCACCGAGGTCAGCGTCGAGAACGTGTGGTCCCAGTTGATCTTCCGCGCGTCCTTCGACGGCTGCACCGCCGGCCTGTCGCCGACGAAGACGATCTGCGCGTCCGCCCCGTCGGTCTCGGTCTCCTTGAGCTGAGGCTGCGCGGCGGCGCGCAGTTTGCCCTGGTCAATGCGGACTTCGAGGTTGCCGTCGTCGCGCGCGGCGAACTGGAAGGACTCCGCGATCGTGGCGGGTTTCAGTGTCGCATCCTTGCCCTCGCCGCGGATGACGAGCGGTTTCGCGACCGCGGGGACGACGATCTTGACGAGCGCGGCGTGCACACCGGGCGAAGTCGCCTTAACGGGCGCGACGTTCACCTTCAGCTCGACACCTTCGTCGCCCAGCCAGCGGTCGATGACCGCGGTGACCGCCTCCTTGACGTCGGCGAGCGTCTGCCCGTTCCGCGGCTCGACCGCGGTGGCGACGACGCCGCCGTCGCTGCCCGCGACGGGCTGGAACGTGATGTTCCCCTCGACCGGCGGGCGGTTCAGCTGCGCGGCGGCGAGGTCCGAGACGGCCTTTTCGAGCTTCGGCGCGTCGGTCCAGGTGACGACACCGACCTCTCGGCTGCTGAAGAACGACATCAGCCGCGTGTACGGGCTCAGCGGCTGATGACCGGCGCGCCCCAGCGTCTGCGGCCAGTCCAGACCGAGACCGGACGACGTCGGGTACAGCACCGTCCGGACGTCGCCGGCCCGCACCCGCACCGGCTCGATCAGCCTGGGCTCCAGCTCACGGCGGAGCTTCGACTCCGCCTCCTTGTGCGTGAGGCCGCCGACGTCGATCCCCGCGACCGTGACGCCGCGCGGGACGTCCCCGGCGCTGACGATCAGATCGACCGCGTACGCGACCACGAACAGGCCCATGAGCACCCCGGTGCCCATGAGGGCCTTGCCGAGTCCCCGGCGGAACTTCGACGCGGGCGTGGGCGGCGGATGCACCACCCTGTCACCCTCGAAGAGCTCGTCCACCAGGCCCTGGTCGGAGTCCGGGAGGAGATCGTCGGTGAACAGGCCGGCACCCGGCTCGTCACGGTCTTCGCGCACCGCCCCTCCCGTGGCTCGAGTTACAGGTACAACCCCGTGCCGTGTTCGGTCCGTTCGGTCGCCACGGCGTGGATGTCGCGTTCCCGCATCACCAGGTGCCCCTCACCCTGGATCTCGACCTCGTGCTGGTCATCCGGGTTGAACAGCACGCGGTCGCCGGTCTTGACGTTCCGCACACTGTTGCCCACGCCCAGTACATCACCCCACGCGAGCCGCCGCGCGACCTGCGCGGTGGCGGGGATGACGATGCCGCCGGAACTTCGGCGCTCCCCGTCCTCGGGGGACAGCTTCACGAGCACCCTGTCCTGCAGCATCTGAATCTCGAGTTTCGGCCGATCTGACACGAGTACGACTCTACTTACCCGGATCGCCCGCCATGACCAGGCTCAGCACGCTTTCTCCGCCCTTTTCGAACCGCACCGGGACGCCCCAGTCCTGCCGGGTGATGCGGCACGCGGGGTGCTCGCCTCCGTCGTCACAGCTGGCGGCCTGCGCGACGACCTGAAGGACCCCGCCGGTGACGCCCTCGGCGAAGCGGAGCTTGCGGAACAGATCCGTGCCCACCCCGGCGCCGTCGGCGAGCAGTTCCGGCGGCGACGCGCTGATCTCCAGCCGCGTCGACGGGCCGAACCGGTCGTCGAGCTTCTCACCCGGTGGCGGGGTGAAGACGACGGAGAACTCCAGCTCACCCGGTGCCAGCACGGTCGGCGGACGGCGGACCGCGTGCGCGTCCCCGGCCACCGCCTGCTCACCGAGCGGCACCGGACCGACGCGGCTTCCCGCCGACTCGACGACCAGAAGTTCGCCGTCGTGCACGAGCAGTCCGGACGGCTCCGCGAGACCGGTCGCGAGCGTGGTCACCCGGCGGGTGAGCGGGTCGTAGCGGCGGATGGCGCCGTTGTAGGTGTCGGCGATCGCGATGGTGTCGCCGGGCAGCACGGCGAGGCCGAGCGGATGTTGCAGGAGCGCCTTGTCCGCGGGCCCGTCGACGTGCCCGAAGGAGAACAGGTCGACGCCGACCGCCGTGTGCACGGTGAACGTCTCGCCCTCGGGCTGGATCCAGCGCAGCGCCGACGTCTCCGCGTCCGCGAGCCACAGCTTCCGTCCGTCGGGCGTGAGACCGGACGTCTGCGCGAAGAACGCTTCGTGGACGTCACCGTCACGCAGGCCTTCGACGGTCGTGCCGGCGAAGCGGCGGATGGTGCCCGAGACGGGCTCGAACACGCTCAGCGTGTGGTTGCCCGCCATGGCGACCACGACACCGCCCGCGGGTCCCCACCAGGCGACGTCCCAGGGGCTGGTCAGGTCGATGTCGAGCGCCTTGCCGGTGTCGACGCCGTCGCGCCACTGACGGCCGGTGCCGGCGACAGTGGAGACCTCACCGGTGATCAGGTCGATACCGCGCAGCCGGTGACCGGCCGTGTCGGCGACGACGGCGTGGTACCCCGCGCGCTCGGCGACCTCGTACGGCAACAGGGTGATCCCGGACGGCTCGGTGAAGCTCGCCAGGTCGAACGGCCCGTCCTGCGCGCCGCGCTCTCCGCTGCCGAAGCGGCGGATGATCGTCTCGCCGTCGGACGCGAACTCGACGATGGAGTGATTGCCGGTGTCGGCGACCAGGATGCGGCCTTCGGCGGTGGTGACGGCCTTGCTCGGGAAGCGCAGCTCGGTGCGCTTCTCCTCGGCCGGGACGTACGGGCTGCCGCCGCGGCGCAGCGTGCCCTTGGCCTCGTGGGTGGCGACGAGGTCGGCGATCACCCGGCGCAGCGCCTCGGCGTGCCCTTCACCGGCGGCGACGTGGACGACGTAACCCTCGGGGTCGACGACGACCAGCGTCGGCCACGCCTTGACCGCGTACTGCGACCAGGTGGCCATCTTCGGGTCGTTGAGCACCGGGTGGTGCACTTCGTAGCGCCGCACGGCGGCCTCGATCGCGGCCGCCTCGCCCTCGTGCAGGAACTTGGGCGAATGCACGCCGATGGTCACCAGGACGTCGGCGAACTCGGCCTCCAGCGGGCGCAGCTCGTCCAGCACGTGCAGGCAGTTGACGCAGCCACTGGTCCAGAAGTCCAGCAGGACGACGCGGCCGCGCAGCCCGGCGAGCGTGATCCGCTCACCGCCGGTGTTGAGCCACCCGTCGCCGTCGAGCTCGGGCGCCCGGACGCGGGACTGCGTTCGTGGAGAAGTCACGACATGAGTGAACTACACGCGCGGCCGTGCTGTTCCGAGGTCCAGGCGTTGAGAGGGCGAGCTCACCCCGAGGGAGGAGCCCCATGTGGGTGACGAGGGAGTGGTGTTAAAAGAGAAGGCGCCTTCGCGTTGGGCAATTTAGGCTCGAACACATGTCCACTGTTGAGCACGCCTTCACCATCGAGGAGGCACACGATCTCCAGGCGAGCTTGGCCGAACCCGTGCGTCCCGGGTTGAGCGAGGCCGAGCTCGACGACGTCGAAGCCCGCTTCGGCTTCCGGTTCGCCGCCGACCACCGCACCTTCCTCTCGGCCGGGGTGCCGATCGGCGACCGCTGGCCCGACTGGCGCTGCGGCAACCCCGACCAGCTGCGGAAACGCCTGGACTGGCCGGTCGACGGAGTGCTGTACGACGTCGAACACAACGGCTTCTGGCTGCCGGACTGGGGCATGCGCCCGCATCACCTCGCCGACGCGCTTTCGCGGGCCCGCTCGCATCTGGCGCTCGCCCCGCAGCTGGTTCCCGTCTGCGGGCACCGGTATCTGCCGGGAATCGCCGGGAGCACGGGATATCCGGTGCTGTCGGTGTATCAGACCGACATCGTCTACTACGGCTACGACCTGCGGGGGTACCTGCGGCACGATTTCTGTGGCGAGCCCTTGGGCCCGCCGCCGTCCGGCGGGCCGCGTCAGGTCGAGTTCTGGTCGCGGTTCGTGGAGTGAACGGACTCGGCGGCGGCCTTCAGCCGGGCCAGCGTCGCGGCGATGTTCGCCCGGTTGGCGTCGTCCCGCTTCCAGACCCCGGTGAACAGCGACGTCGGCCCGCGCAGCCAGCCCGGCCGCCGGTCCCACGTGCTTTCGACGGCCACGCAGCCGTCGCCCGAGGGCTCGATGTCGTACTGCCAGCGCGCGACGGGAAGACCGGCGACGGTGGTCACCTCGAACGCGAACCGCTTGCCCTCGTCGGCGTCGGTGATCGTCGAGAGAGTGCTCCAGCGGCGGAACCCCTGGCGGTTGCGGCCGCGGAACTTGGCGCCGACGGCGGGCTCCTTCGCCGCACCGACCCAGCGGTGCCCTTCGTACTCCTCGGCCATGTCCGCGAGGGCGCCCAGGTCGCTGACCAGGGCGTACACCTTCTCTGGCGGGGCGGCGATCGCGATCTTGCCGGTGGCGCTGGGCTGCGTCATCACATACCTCCGTACTGAGGGTATGTGAAATACCCTCAGTTGTCGCGGCGGAGCATCCGGCTTATGCCGGCCGCCACCGTCGTCGCCAGCACCCAGCCCGAGGCGGTGAACCCGGCCGCGACCCAGTTGTCCATGCCGTGCATGTACCAGCGCGACTTGTTGCCGAAGTCGACGATCGGGACCAGGAGGTCGATCGTGTACAGCACCGGGTTCCACTGCAGCCCGGTGTCGTCCTGGTTGACCAGGCACCGCGGCCCGCTCACCGTGAGCTTGGGGTTCGTGATGCAGTCGTCGACGCCGAGCCCGAACCACAGGCTCCCCAGCACGAGCAGCGTCAGCAGCCAGCCGAGCGCGCGCACCGGACGGAAGCCGTAGCCGACCATCGACCGCTGCAACCAGCTCCACACGTGCACGCCGGGTCCGAAGAACTTGAAGCCCTTCGCGAGTGCCTCGTACCGGAACTGCTGTTTCTTCAGCAACACCGTGGACGCGTGCTCTTCATTACCGGACGCGCGCAGCGTCGCCGCCAGCTGGTCGTAGGGCCCCGGGCGGTAACCGTCCATCGCCTTGCGCAGCAACGCGATCCGATGGTCGATCGCCCGGTCGTCGTCGAGCGCGATGTCCTCTTGCAGTGCGTCGTAACGGAAATCCTCCAGCTCGATCCCGCTCGCCGACGCCCAGAACGCCTCGTTGTCGCCCAGCGTCCCGCAATGCGCGCGCCGCAGCACGATCCGGCCGTCCGGCGGAGCGCCGGGCGTGAGCAGGAATTCGTCGGCCGAGACATCACTGCCGTCGAGCGCGATCCCGTGCTGTGGCAGGGAACCCAGTCGCGCGCCGCGGAAGTCGACGCGCCGCGCGACCTGTGCGCCGTCGAGGTTGACCCCGCCCTGCGCGACGAACGGGCGTTCCTTGTTCTCGGTGAGGATCAGGTCCCGGCCGATCCGCGCGGTGCGGACGTCCAGCGAGTAACTGGTGCGCGTGCGCGCGCCTGGCTCGGTCAGGCTCGTGCCGAAGAGGTTCACGCTGCCGCCGATCTCGGCGCCCTGCAGCCGCAGGGTGCCCTGAACGGTCGCGTCGGTGAGCTGGAAGTTGCCCGCGACCTTCGCGCGTCGCGCGGAAAAGACGTCGCGGCGCGGGTGGAGGAACATCGAGTTCCACGCCAGCACGTTGCCGCCGACGGTGATGTCGGCCATACGCAACTGCCCGGACGGCACCCGCAGGCTCGTCGCCTCCAGATCGCCGCCGATGGTGGTCCCGTCGAGGTGGATCGCGCGGTCGTAGTAGGGAATGGTCTGCCCGCGGACGACCTGGACCTCGGCGCCGGCCAGCCGCAGCGACCCGCCGATCCGGGCGTTGACCATCCGCAGCGTCCCGGTCGCCTGCATCCCGTCGCTCAGCTCGAGGTTCCCCTTGACCGTCGAGCGATCCGCGACCAGCGCCGGCCGCGGATCGATGTACGGATCGTTCGACTTCCACGCGTCGACGACGATCGGCCCGGCCTGGTTCACCGAAAGCCTTGCCTCGCGCAAAATGATGTCACTGTCCACAGTGGCGCTCGGCAGGAACATGATCCCACTGGCGGAGAAGCGTTTCCGCTGCGCGGCGGGCCCGTAGTTGTCCACCTCGCACAACAGGCTGCCGCCGATGTGGATCCCGTTCCCGTTGAGCGCGAACCCGTCCCGGTTGTTCAGCGTCGCGCCGGAGAAGTTGACGTTACCGCCGGCGCGCATCCCCGGGATGCGGACTTCTCCGTTGGCCACCAACCGATACGCCAGCAACGCGCCGACGATGTTGACCCGGTCGGCCTGGATCGCCTTGCCGCGCGGATGCGTGATCACCGTGCGGGTCAGCACGACGGAGCCCTCGATGACCGCGTCGGTCAGGTTGACCGCCGCGTTCGGCATCCCGCGCTCACGATCGTCGCCGCGCTGGACCGTGGTCTCCTCGATCTCGTGCTCGGCGTCGACGTGCACGACACTGCGGATGAGGCGGACGTCGTTGCGGGTGCGGAGGTTGCGCGCCTTGAGCCCGGGCAGCCAGCATTTGCGGAACACGAGCCCGAGCAGATGCGCCTCGCGGACGTCCGGCGGATGCTCGAACCGGCACCGCTCGAACCGGAACAGATACTTGATGTCGGCCGCGCGCAGATCGAGCGTCCCGGTGATGTACGCGTCCTCGACCTGCACGATCGGCGCGTTGGTCGCCTGGCGACGCCAGCGGAGCAGCCCCGTCGTGCCCGGCTTCATCAGCTCGGACGCCGGGACCTCGTACCGCTTGTCGGGGTTCGGATCGAACGGGTCGAGCGGCGGCAGCGACGTGTCGCCGTTCTGGTCGCCTTCCCCCGGATCACGCGGCCCGTTGTTGCGCCGAAAACCCGGCATCGTTTCGTTCCCTCCCCCGTCGTTCCTCGGGCACCAGCGAAGCCGATCACGCATGGGATTCGCAAGTGGCCCAGGGCAGTAGACCGGAAGCTGCCACGTGCCTACGACGGCAGAACGGCCGACTCGGGTGCTGGAACAGGTCTTTCGCGTCCGCGGTGGCGATCTTGACCGGTTTCGCCGTCGTAGCGGCGGTTCGCTGCTCCGGTCACTCAGCGGAGTCGGTGTTGGACTACGGGTAGGTCGCGCCCTTCGCGGCCCGTGCGGGGAGGCACGACAGTGCTGGGCCGCACTCGCCCGCGCAGCACCGGTAGCACTTCGCTCCACAGCCGAACCATGGCGAGCTCGGTTCCAGACAAGCGAGAGCAGGAAAGGCCCCGAATGCGACGGCTCATCATCGCCTCGACGATCACCTGCACGACTTCGCTGCTTGCGACGGCTTGCAACGGTGACAAGACCTCGGGGAGCCCCACCTCTGCACCGGCGTCGTCCTCGGGCCTACCGCGAGCAGGTGCCCCTGCCGTGCGAAGTCCACTGAAGACCGACCTGCTGACCACGGATCCCTGCGGCGCTGCTACCAAAACCGAGGTCGAAGGCGTGGGAGGAGCCCTCAAAAGCACAGCGGCCGAAGACATCGCGAGCGGACGCGGTTGTGCCTGGATCTTCGCCGACTCCGCAGGGAACGTCAGCGGCGCATTGAACGTCAGCCAGCCCGACGGCCTCAGTCACCTATACGCGCTCAAAGCTCAAGGTAGCGGCGTAACGACGTTCAAACCACTGCCGGACATCGCCGGGTATCCGGCAGTCGAGTACGCGAATGGTGGCGAAGGTCAAGGCGCTTGTCAGCTCGCAGTAGGCCTCCGCGACGACGTGACATACGTCCTGGTCACGCAACTGCGGCGTGGTAGCCCCTACCTGGACGACCCGTGCGGCTTGAGCGTGAAGATCGCAGAGTTCACGATCCAGCATCTGAAGGCGGTCCAATGACCTTCCGGCGATGCGAGAGCTCATCGCCGTCCCTGGCTGGCCGCTGGCAGCGGAGCGCACCCGCCAGTCGATGTACGGACCAGAACGCCTCCTGCACCACACGCACGGCACGTCCGCCGAGTCGGGAAGGACGAGCCGAGGGCGGCGGCCTGGGCTTTCTTGATCAGACAAAACCGTCTTTCAGGCCAGACCACGCTGATCGTCCCATCTTTCGATGGTGATCTTCCGCGAAGGGGCTGATCAACGGTTTACCTGCTGCTATCGTCACCGATTGGAGTCAGCAGAGAACTACGGGTAGGTCGCGCCCCATGCGGCCCGTGCGGGGAGGCACGTCATGACAGGACCGGGAAGCGGCCCACAGAGGGCCAACGACCAGGCCAACGGACCGGGGTCGCAGGCGACGCCCGACTACCGCGATCTGGGCACCGGGCAGGCCAAGGCCGACTTCGCCGCCGCCTCGGCGAACGGCGGCTGGGAGTTCGATGCCGAGGCCATGGACAAGGTGATCAAGTCTCTTGAGGATTGCCTTCAAGGTGACTTCGCGATCGCCCAGAACGAAGCGACGTGGCTGACCCAGATCAAGCCGCCGGGTGCAGAGGTCGGCAGCGAGGGTTACACGCAAGCCGCTGTCACTTCTGGTCGGTCCTATCAAGACTTTCTCCGAGGCGCCCGCGCCTACACGGACGCCTACGTGAGCACTCTGATCGAGATCAAAACGGCCTATCAGAATCAAGACCAAGCGGCGATCGACGCGCTTCGCCAGATCGGAAAAGTCGACTGATGCGACCTCGAGCCATTCCCATGATCGCCGCAACCATCGCCGTGGTCGCACTGTCCGGCGGTTGCAGCGACAAGAATCCGGGAACCGCCGAAACTCCGGCGCCCACCGCGCCGTCCTCCTCGACACTGCCTTCTGATGGCGCACCGAGCGTGACTGATCCGATCACTGACACCTCCGTGGTCGAGGCAGACCCTTGCCGCGCGATCCCGACTGCTCAAGTGGAAGAGGTCGGCGGCAAGGTCGAAAGTTCCCGTCTGGACAAGATGGCCTTGGGCAACGGTTGCACCTGGTTGTTCGCCGGGAGCCCCAGCAACGTCAACGCCGGGCTCGTGACCGGCAACAAGGACGGCCTCAGTTCTCTCTACGCGCAGCACAAGTCCGGTGGTCTCACCACTTTCAAGCCGGTCGAACCCATCGAGGGCTATCCGGCGGTCATCTACGCCAACGGCGGTGAGGACGAAGGCACCTGCACGTTGGCGGTCGGTGTTCGGAACGACCTTGTGTACACCGTGATTCCGCGCCTGTCGATGAGGCATCCCGGTTTTTCCGACGCGTGCGGAATGGCGACCAAGGTCGCGGCCGCCGCGATCAAGAACTTCAAAGGGGCGTAGGTCATGACCTACAGCGGTTGGGAGATCTTCACCAAGCTCAACACCTACCCCGAAACCACAGCGACTCTGGACAGGGCACAGCAGGCCTCTCACACCTTGATGGACATCCATCACAGAATGAGCAGGACGCTGGAGTCCAGCCAGACGGCGCTGAGTTCCTTCTGGAAGGGCAAGGCCGCCGACAGCGGTACAGCGGGCCTCGCCCCGCTCATCGCGACCTCCAAGATCGCGGGCGAGAACATGGACCGCGCCCGTCAGTCGATGTTCGACCAGAACGCCTCTTTCCATTACACGCGCGGCAATGTCCGCCCGGTCGAGAAGGAACGCGCGGGGGACAGCGGGCCCGAGGACGTCTTGTCCATCGGGGCGAGTGACGACGAGATCGCGGCGGCGAAGTTCGACGCGGACACGAAGCACAACGTCGAGATCTACGAGCCGTACTACCAGAGCACCCAGCCGCGGCAGCAGTCGCTCGCGCCGGCGTATCCGGCCGCGCATGATCCGAACGTTTCGTCGGGGCCGATCACGCCGGATCCGATCGATCCCGGTCAGACCAAGGTCAGCGGGTTCAGTGGCGGGCCCGGCGACTCCGGGCGGCACAGTGGTCCCAGCGGGTACACCGGCGGTCCGAGTTCGTACAGCGCGCCTCCGGGAGCCGAGGGGTATCAGGCGCCGAAGCCGCCGCAGGTCCCGCCGACGCCGAGGGTTCCGCAGATGCCGAGGCCGCTGCCTTCGCCGCAGCCGAACGATCGGACCGAACTGTCCCAGTGGGACCGTGGGACGCAGGTGCGGCCGGGCGACCACCGCCCGCCCGGCTTCGGCCCCGGTCCTGGCGGCGGTCCTGGAGGTGGCGGCAGTGGATTCGGCCCGGGAACGGGCGGGTTCAGCGGCGGCTTCGGGCCCGGTGGCGGGTTCGGGCCGGGTGGCTCGACGGGCGGGCCGGGGAGCATGGGGCCCGGCCGCGGCGTCGGCGCCGGCATGCCCGGTGAAGGCGCGATGCGCGGCACACCGGCGGGTGGCCCCGCGGCCACGGGACGGCCCGGCGCGCCTGGCATGGGCGGCGGCGGGATGGGCGCCGGTGCCGGCAAGGGCAAGGGCGGCGAGGACGAAGAGCACCAGCGCAAGATCACGCTGCAGGAAGAGGACGGCGACTCCCTCTTCGGCGGTTACGACGGGGACAAGCCGGTTCCGCCGGTGATCGGCGCGTAATCGTGCTGCGGAAACCCGTCGAGCTCACACTCCAGACCTACGAAACCCTGCTGGACCAACACAATCTCGGCGACATCCACCCAACCCTCGTCCGCGGCGCGCAGTGGTATCTGCCCGAGGAACGCCGCGAGCTCGCGGCCACCGCAAAGTCCGAATTGGACAGACAAGGACTGCTCACCCGTGGCCGGATCGACGACGAATTCCTCGACACGCTGCGATTTCTGCAGCGGCCGGCAGTGGAGTACTACTCGTGGGTGAAGTCCGAAGGGCGTGAGCGGACCGTTCGCGCCGCGGGAAGTGGCCGGGAAGCGGGCACGGTGGTCTTGGTCGACAAAGTCGTCTACCTGACGCCGACGCGGCCGGACACACTGGCGCAGGATTTCACCGGCCTGCTCCCCGAGGCTCCCGCCGCGCGCACGCCGTCCTTGAACTGTTCGGAAGACGATCTGCAGGTCCTGATGAAGGGCGAAATGCTGACCGGCACCGGCCCGAGCATCCGTGACGCGAAGAAGATCCTCCAGTGGATCCGGTCGCCGCACACCTTCTTCGGCAGGCTTTACGTCGCCATCCGTGATGGTGGCGGCAACCGGAAACGCGTCGAAAGACCACCGGGCTGGATGGACACCGAACAGGGCCGCGTCGTGTTCGGCCCGGACGCCAAGGGCTGGGTGAGCCTCATGGGCGCCGGGCCGCACGAAATCGTCGCGAAGGTCGTCCAACTGGAGTCGCAGCTGCGGGGACGCTAGCCCTGGTGGTTCGGATTCAGGACCCGCGAGAGGAACGTCTTCGTGCGTTCCTCCTGCGGGTCCCCGATCACCTGGTCCGGCGAACCCTGCTCGACGACCACACCGCCGTCCATGAACAGCACGATGTCGGCCACCTCGCGGGCGAACTGCATCTCGTGCGTGACGACGAGCATCGTCATGCCCTCCTGCGCGAGCTGCCGCATGACCGCGAGGACGTCACCGACCAGTTCGGGGTCGAGCGCGGACGTCGGTTCGTCGAACAGCATGACGTCCGGGTTCATCGACAGCGCCCTGGCGATCGCGACGCGCTGCTGTTGCCCGCCGGAAAGCTGCGTCGGCAGCGAAGACTCCTTCTCCGCCAGCCCGACCTTCGCGAGGTTTTCCCGCGCGATGCGCTCCGCCTCGTCTTTGCCACGCTTCAGCACCTTGCGCTGCGCGACGGTGAGGTTTTCGAGCACGCTCAGATGCGAGAAGAGGTTGAACGACTGGAAGACCATGCCGATCTTCGTGCGGGCGCCGTCGATGTCGACGTCCGGATCGGTGATCTCGCTGCCGTTGACCACGATCTTGCCCTGCTGCGGTTCCTCGAGGAGGTTGACGCAGCGCAGCAGCGTCGACTTGCCCGAACCCGACGGGCCGATGATGCAGACGACCTGGCCGCGCTCGACGTGCAGGTCGATGCCCTTGAGCACTTCGAGTTCGCCGAACGCCTTGTGCAGTCCCGAAACCTCGACGATCGTCTGGGTGCTCATACCGTTCCTCCGCCGGGCACTCCGGCTCCGTATTTCTTCTCTAGCCGCTGCTGCAGGATCGACAGCGGGATGGTGATGACCAGGTAGCACAGACCGGCGACGACGATCGGGGTCAGGCCCTTGGCCTCCAGCAGCGCCTGACGGCTGAACTGCGCGAGTTCCTGCTGCGCCGGGGTGGTGCCGAGCAGGAACGCCAGCGACGAGTCCTTCGTCAGCATGATCAGCTCGTTGGCCAGCGGCGGCAGGATGATCCGGAACGCCTGCGGGATCACGACGGTGATCATCGTGCGGGCCGGCGACATGCCGAGCGAACGCGCGGCCTCGACCTGCCCGCGCGGCACCGCCTGGATACCGGCGCGGATGGTTTCCGCCATGTAGGCGGACGACACGATACCCAGCGCCAGCATGATCGCGACGTTGCGCGGCAGGGTCGTGTCGAACGCGGTCGGCACGCCGATGCCGACCGCGAGGAAGATCAGCAGTGCGGGCAGACCGCGGAAGAACTCGATGTACCCGCGCGCGAACCAGCGGTACGGGCCGACCGAGGAAAGTCTCATCAGGGCGAGCAGCAGGCCCATCCCGAGGCCGAGCGCGAAGCCCAGCGCGGTGAAGACGATGGTGTTCTTCAGTGCGACGGTGATGACGTCCGGGAACTGCTTGGCGGCGACTTCGAGATCGAAGAACGCCTTGCCGATCCGGCTCCAGTCGGCCAGCAGCGCGAGCACGATGACGATCACCAGCAGCAGGACGTACTGCCCGGTCCGGAAGGCCGAACGTCGCTGGCGGCGGCTCAGAGCCATTTCTCTCCTCAAACAGGTGGCGACAAGCCTGTGGCCGGTGCGCTGGCACCGGCCACAGGGCGGCTTCAAACTAGTGCTAGGCGGCACCGCCCGGCTGCCAGGTCGGCGCCTTGCCGAACCACTTCTGGTAGATCTGCGCGTAGGAGCCGTCCGCCGCGGCGGCCTTGAGCACCTCGTTGATCTGGCCAAGGAGGGCGCTGTTGCCCTTTTTCACGCCGATGCCGTAGAACTCGTTCGTCTTGAACTCGGTGACGACCGTCGTGTCCGGGTTCGTCTTCGCGAAGTCGTAGAGCACGCCGTTGTCGTTGACGCCCGCGTCGACCGTGCCGTTCTTGACGGCCTGCTCCAGCAGCGCGAGGTCGTCGAAGGTGACGATCTCGGCGCCGGCGGCCTTCTCCTTGGCGTAGTCGGCGCCGGTGGTGGCCGACTGGACACCGATCTTCTTGCCCGCGACGTTGGACAGGTCCTTGATCGGCGAACCGGTCTTGACCAGCAACGCCTGGGTCGCCTCGAAGTACGGGTCGGAGAAGTCGAACTTCTCCTTGCGCTTGTCGGTGATCGTCATGCCCGCGGCGGCGAGGTCGCACTGTCCGGTGTTCATCGCTTCGCCGGACTCGATGGTCTCGAAGGCGATGTCGACGATGCTCTGCTCGACACCCAGCTTCTTGCCGACCAGGTCGACCAGGTCGACGTCGAAACCGACGATCTTGTCACCCTGCTTGACCTGGAAGGGCTGGTAGGGCAGGTGCGTGCAGGTGGTGATCTTGCCGGACGCGACGAGCTGGACGCCGCCGGCCGCGGTTCCGCCTTCCTCGCCGCACGCGGACAGCGCACCCGCGGCCAGGGCGAGCGCCGGGATCAGGGCGAGCGCTTTGAATCGAGCCACGTCGTCACTCCTCGTAGTTCCCATGTGTCGAGAGCACGCATATTGCCACTCATCCGGCGGCAAGCACAGCACTGCGACGTTACAGCGCCGTTTCGGCCGTCACGGGCGTTGCATGAGGTATCGCGCCGGCATGGCAGGGTGAGCGAGTATGGCGACCATGAACAACAACCCGGCGCCGCGGCTCCCACCTGCGGGCCGCCGCCCACGGACGACGACGTCGGCGCGGCGCGCGGCGAGGCCCGGGGCGCAGTTCGACGGCTATCTCTCGCCGTCCCGGCCGCACGCGGGCGCGTACGACGAGATGTTCACGGCGGACGGGACGGTCCGCCAGCCGTACCGGGCGCTGTACGAATCGATCTCCGCGCTGACGTCGGCCGACCTCTCGTCCCGCTCGGCGGCGATCGACCGGGCCATGGTGGACCAGGGCATCACGTTCTCGCTGTCCGGCCAGGAACGCCCGTTCCCGCTCGACCTGGTGCCGCGCGTGATCACCTCCGCCGAATGGAGCAAACTCGAACGCGGTGTGGCACAACGGGTCCGCGCGCTCGAGGCCTTTCTCGCCGACGTGTACGGCGACCGGCAGATCCTGCGCGACGGCGTTCTCCCGCGACGGCTGATCACCTCGTGTGAGCATTTCCAGCGCGAGGCGTTCGGGATCAACCCGCCCAACGGCGTCCGCATCCACGTGTCCGGTGTGGACCTGGTGCGGGACGAGGACGGCACCTTCCGGGTGCTGGAAGACAATCTCCGCAACCCGTCCGGCGTGTCGTACGTCATGGAGAACCGCCGCACGATGGCGCGCGTGTTCCCGGACCTGTTCGCCCAGCACCGGGTCCGCCCGGTCGGCGACTACGCCTCGCATCTCCTGCGCGCGCTGCGGGCCGCGGCCGCGGCGAACGTCGCCGACCCGATGGTCGTCGTGCTCACGCCCGGCGTGCACAACTCCGCGTACTTCGAGCATTCGCTGCTGGCCCGGCTGATGGGGGTCGAGCTGGTCGAAGGCCGCGACATGTTCTGCCGGGACAACGTCGTCTACCTGCGCACCACCGAGGGCGAGCAGCAGGTCGACGTCATCTACCGGCGGATCGACGACGAATTCCTCGACCCGGTGCACTACCGGCCGGATTCCGTGCTCGGCGTGGCCGGGATCCTGAACGCGGCGCGCGCGGGCAACGTGGTGGTCGCGAACGCGGTCGGCAACGGCGTCGGCGACGACAAGCTCGTCTACACCTACGTGCCCGAGATGGTGAAGTACTACCTCAACGAGAAGCCGCTGCTGCCCAACGTGGACACCTTCCGGTGCTGGCTGCCGGACGAGTTCGACCACGTCATGCGGCACATGGACGAGCTGGTGATCAAACCGGTCGAGGGTTCGGGCGGGTACGGCATCGTGTTCGGCCCGGACGCGACACAGGCCGAGCTGACCGCGTTGAAGCGGAAGGTCCGGGCGAACAAACGCGGCTGGATCGCGCAACCGGTGGTCCAGCTGTCCACCGTTCCGTCCAAAGTGGACGACCGGCTGGCGCCGCGGCACGTCGACCTCCGCCCGTTCGCGGTCAACGACGGCAAGGACATCTTCGTGCTGCCGGGCGGGCTGACCAGGGTCGCGCTCCCGGAGGGCAGCCTGGTGGTCAACTCGTCGCAGGGCGGCGGCTCCAAGGACACCTGGGTGCTGGCGCCGCGATCCTCGACGGCGGAGCGGGAGTTGGAGCGCCCCGCACTCGGCGCACTGTCCCAAGTGGACGGACTGGTCGCCGAACAGGGTCCCGAGCTGACCACCACCCAGCAGCAACAGCAGCAACAGGCATAAAGGGAGGTTGATGTGCTCGCCCGCAACGCGGAATCGCTGTACTGGATCGGCCGGTACGTCGAACGCGCCGATGACACCTCCCGGATCCTCAACGTCTCCGTGCATCAGCTGCTCGAAGACGCGAGCGTCGACCCGGACCACGCGAGCCGCCAGCTGCTCGCCGTCCTCGGCATCACCCCGGAGGGCATGGACACCCTCGACGTGTGGAAGCTGACCGAACTGGTCGCCTACGCCAAGGACAATCCCGCGTCGATCGTCGGCTCGATCAACTCCGCCCGCGAGAACACGCGCGGCGCCCGCGAGGTCGTTTCGACCGAGCTGTGGGAATGCCTGAACGCGACGTGGAACGCGGTGCCGGACAGGCAGCGGTACGCGCGCCGGGCCGGGCCGCACGCGTTCCTGTCCTTCGTGGAGGAACGGGCGGCGATGTTCGCCGGGCTCGCGGATTCGACGATGAGCCGCGACGACGGCTGGTTGTTCATGGTGCTCGGGCGGTCGGTCGAACGCGCGGACATGGTCGTACGGCTGCTGCTTTCGCGGGTCCAGGACAGCGCGTCGTCACCCGGCTGGATCACCGTGCTCCGTTCGGCGGGCGCGCAGGACACCTACCTGCGGACCTATCGCGGCGCGCTCGACGCCGGCCGGGTCGTGCAGTTCCTGTTGCGGGACACGCTCTTCCCGCGTTCGGTGTTCCACGCGCTGCGGCAGGCCGAGGAATGCCTGGAGCGGCTGGACCCCGGCGTCAACTCGCGGGCCAACGAGAAGTCCGAGGCCTTGCGGCAGCTCGGCCGCGCGCGCAGCGAGCTGGAGTTCCTGCGGCCATCGGATCTGCTGGAGGACCTGCCGAAACGGCTCGGCGCCCTGCAGACTTCGATCAAGGACATCGGCGACGCGGTTTCGGTGCAGTACTTCCATTCGTCGCCTTGGGTGGCCTGGAGCGGTGCGGAGGTTTCGCTGTGACCTGGCAGCTTCGGGTGGCCCACCGGACCGGATACCGGTACGCGACACCGGCCACGCAGTCGTACAACGAGGCGCGGCTGACCCCGCGCTCCGACCGGCGGCAGACCACGGTCGTGAACCGCGTCGAGACGACGCCGGCGACCCGCGCCTACCGGTACACGGACTACTGGGGCACCGTCGTGACCTCGTTCGACCTGCACGCGCCGCACACCGAGTTCACCGTGCTCGCGACGTCGGTGGTCGAGACGGCCGACGAAGGCGAGCCGGTCCGCTCGGCGACGTGGAAGGACCTTCGGAGCGACACCGTCGTCGACCACCGCACCGAGTACCTGACGCCGACGCCGTACACGCCGCGCGATCCGGAGCTGTCGAAGGTCGCGCGCGAACTGCGGAAGGGGCTCGACCCGGCGGAGGCCGTGCTCGCGGTCTGCGAATGGGTGAACCAGCAGCTCAAGTACCAGCCGGGGACGACCGGCGTGCACAGCACGGCGACCGACGCGTGGCGTGCGCGCGAAGGGGTCTGCCAGGACTTCGCGCATGTCACGCTGGTGATGCTGCGCGCGATCGGCGTCCCGGCGCGGTACGTCTCCGGCTACCTGCACACGAAACCGGAGGCGAAGCTCGGCGAGACGGTCGAAGGCGAGAGCCACGCCTGGGTCGACGTGTGGACCGGCGGCTGGTGGGCCTACGACCCGACGAACGCGATCCCGGTCGGGCCGCGGCATGTCTGGGTCGCGTACGGCCGCGACTACGCCGACGTGCCGCCGCTCAAGGGCATCTTCACCGGCGGCGGTCAGTCCACTTTGGACGTCTCAGTGCAGCTGACCCGGCTGACGTGAGCTGTCGTGAGTGATTTGGGTCGTCAGAACTTGAGATGGGGCGCTGCGCGCCCGCTCGCGGGTGGGATGAGAATGCCGGTTCTGACGCCGTGAAGGCCTCCTTCCCTACTGTGAGGGTAGGGAAGGAGGCCTTCACGGCATCCCAGGCACTGACCACGTGCACCACCGATCACACCAGCCTCACCTGCAATGATTCACATACCAACGACCCAAATCACTCACGACAACCCGGCGCTCAACTGCGCGCGTGCGCGTCCAGGATGTGCGCGACCGCTTCGGTGACCCGCTGAGCGAAGTCGATGTTCAGCCACTCGTCCGGCACGTGGATGTTCGAGTCCGGCCCGCAGGCGCCGGTGACCACGAACTGCGCGTCCGGGTACTTCTCGCCGAGCAGCCCCATGAACGGGATCGATCCGCCCATGCCGAAGCTCTTGTGCGGCGCGCCGAAGACCTCGCCGCTCACGTGGTGCAGGACGTCGTCGAGCCACGGCGCGGTGTCCGGCGCGTTCCAGCCGTTCTCGGCCTGGAAATCGCCGAGCTCCACCGAAGCGTCGTACGGCACGTCGGTGGTCAGCACGCGGCGGACCGCCTCCATCGCGGCCTTCGCGTCGGCCGTCGGCGGGAGGCGGAAGCTCAGGGTGAGCGTGGTGCTGTCGCGCAGCACGTTGCCCGCGTCGGCCGGAAGCGGGAAGCCCGCCGCACCGATCACCGAGAGCGTCGGCCGCCACGAGTTGTTGAGCAGCAGTTCCAGGTCGTCGTCCGAGACCGTCCGGCCGACCACCGGGAACAGCGTCTTCGCCGCGCCGGGCGCGATCTCGACGACACCGCGAGCCTCTTCGACGCGGTTCTCCGGGATGTCGACGCTCAGCTCGGCGAGCTTGATCTCGCCGGTCTCGACGTTCTCGATCCGGTCGATCAGGGCACGCAGGACGCGGAACGAACTCGCCACGATGCCACTGGCCATGCCGGAGTGCTGTGCGGACTCGAGCACCTTCACGGTGACGTTGACGTGCAGCATGCCGCGCAGGCTGGTGGTCAGCCACAGCCGCTTGTAGTCGGTGCCGCCGGCGTCGAGGCAGACGACCAGCGAGACCGCGCCGAGCTTCTCCTTCAGGTGCTCGACGTAGGCGGGCAGATCCGGGCTGCCGGACTCCTCACCGGTCTCCAGCAGCACGACCGCGCGGGAGTGCTCGCCACCGGCGGCGCGCACGGCCTCGATCGCCGTCGTCGCCGCGTAGCCGGAGTAGCCGTCGTCGACCGCGCCACGGCCGTACAGGCGCCCGTCGCGGATCACCGGCGTCCACGGGTCGAGCCCCTCGGACCAGCCACCGACCGGCGGCTGCTTGTCGAGGTGCCCGTACATGAGCACGGTGCCCTTTTCGGCCGCTTCGGACGTCGCCGGGATGTCGACGACCAGCAACGGGCTGCGGCCTTCGAGCTCCACGACCTCGAGCGTCGCGCCGGGGATCTCCCGTGCGGCGATCCAGGAACGGACATGCTCGACGGCGGCGGCCAGATGGCCGGTCTTCGCCCACTCGGAGTCGAACGCCGGCGACAAGGCGGGGATCGCCACCAGGCCGGACAGGCTGGGAAGGACGTCGTTCGTCCAGTTCGAAACCACGGTTTCGCGTACGGATTTCTGCTCCACGTCCGCCATCCTGCCACGGGTCGCGGAGGGTGTGATGGATCACAGCGGCGGGCACGGATCGTCATCGGCCAAGCCGGGCAGGACACCCGTCCGGACGAGTCGTCCGCTGGTCGGCCCGCGGGTGAATTCCCTACTTTCGGCGGCCCCACACTCGGGCTTCCTAGCATTTTCCCTGATCAGGCACCCTTTCTCAGCAACAAATCAGCATCCGCCACTGACCAAAACCGCGTCCGGCATGCCAGGATGTCCGCACGAACCGTCAACGCCGATGGTGACCCAGCGCTTCAGATCCGACGCGCTGGTCCCCGCCGGCGCAGTCACTGTGGCCGCCACAAGTGGCCGCCAGAGGCGCCGACATCAAGGAGAGCAGCGCATGCCGTCCGAACACTGGACGCACCCGGAGCCTGGAGATGGTCCCGCCGCCGTAGCGGCGCAGCCTTCCCCCGAACAGGTGATCGCCGGTTTGCGAGCAACGAGCGAAGGTGGCGCTGAGCTGACTCAGCTGCTCACCCCCGAAGGCGAACGGATCTCTTCGCCGCGATTCGACCGCTACGTCGACGACATCGACACAGAAGCCCTCAAGGGCCTGTACCGCGACATGGTCCTGGTCCGCCGCGCGGACCGCGAGGCCAACGCGATGCAGCGCCAGGGCCAGCTCGGCATCTGGGTGCCGCTGCTCGGGCAGGAGGCCGCGCAGATCGGCTCCGGCCGCGCGCTGCGGAAGGGGGACATGGCGTTCCCCAGCTACCGCGAGCACGGTGTCGCGTACACCCGCGGCGTCGACCTCAAAGAGGTGCTCGGCATCTTCCGCTGCACCGATCACAGCGGCTGGGACTACAAGGCCCACGGCTTCCACCCGTACACCATCGTGATCGGCAACCAGGTGCTCAACGCCGCCGGTTACGCGATGGGCCAGAAGTTCGAAGGCAAGGTCGGCGACGACGACAGCGAAGCGACCATCTGTTACTTCGGTGACGGAGCGACTTCGCAGGGCGACGTGCACGAAGGCTTCGTCTGGGCAGCCGTCTACGACGCGCCGCTCGTGTTCTTCTGCCAGAACAACCAGTGGGCGATCTCGGAGCCCACCGAACGCCAGTCGCGCCTGCCGCTGTACCAGCGCGCCCGCGGCTACGGCTTCCCCGGCATCCGCGTGGACGGCAACGACGTCCTCGCCTGCCTCGCGGTCTCCCGCTGGGCGCTGGAGGAGTGCCGCCACGGCAACGGCCCGGTGCTGATCGAGGCGTTCACCTACCGGATGGACGCGCACACCACCACCGACGACCCCACCCGCTACCGGCTCTCCGACGAGCTGGAGGAGTGGAAGCTGAAGGACCCGATCGAGCGCGTCCGGGCGTACCTCGCCCGCGGTGGCGGCGCCGACCAGGCGTTCTTCGACCAGGTGCAGGCCGATTCGGACGCGTTCGCGGCCGAGCTGCGCGACTACTGCTTCAACATGCCCGAGCCACCACCGGACCGGATCTTCTCCAACGTGTACGCGGAATCCACGCCGCTGCTGGACGCGCAGCGCGAAGAGTACTTGTCCTACTTGGACGGTTTCGTCGGGGCGGGTGAGCACTGAAATGGCCGACCTCCAGAAACTCACCATCGGCAAGGCGATCAACCTCGGCCTCCGGCGCGCCATGGAAGAGGACCCGAAGGTCCTGATCATGGGTGAAGACGTCGGCAAGCTCGGCGGCGTCTTCCGCATCACCGACGGCCTGCAGAAGGACTTCGGCGAGCAGCGCGTCCTGGACACGCCGCTGGCCGAATCGGGCATTATCGGCACCGCGGTCGGCCTCGCCGTCCGCGGTTTCCGCCCGGTGTGCGAGATCCAGTTCGAAGGCTTCATCTTCCCGGGCTTCGACCAGATCTCCAGCCAGGTCGCGAAGCTGCACTACCGGACGCAGGGCAAGATCAAGATGCCCATCGTGATCCGGGTGCCGTTCGGTGGTGGCATCGGCGCGGTCGAGCACCACTCGGAGTCGCCGGAGTCGCTGTTCGCGCACATCCCCGGCCTGAAGGTCGTGTCGGTTTCGAACGCCGTCGACGCCTACTGGGGCATCCAGCAGGCGATCAAGTCCGACGACCCGATCCTGTTCTTCGAGCCGAAGAAGCTGTACCACTCGGGCGCGATGAAGTCCGAGGTCGACACGGAGGCCACCCCGGACGAGCTGTTCAAGTCCCGCGTCGTCCGCGAGGGCACCACGGCCACCGTCGTCGCGTACGGCCCGTCGGTGAAGGTCGCGCTCGACGCGGCGGCCGCCGCCGAGGACGAGGGCAAATCGCTCGAGGTCATCGACCTGCGGACGCTGTCCCCGCTCGACCTGGAGCCGGTGTTCGAGTCGGTGCGCAAGACCGGGCGGCTCATCGCGCTGAGCGAGGCTCCGTCGGAATCGTCGCTGACCTCGGAGATCGCCGCGCGCGTGCAGCAGGAATGCTTCTACTCGCTGGAAGCCCCCGTGCTGCGGGTGACCGGATTCGACACGCCGTACCCGCCTGCCAAGCTCGAGGAGCACTACCTCCCCGACCTGGACCGGGTGCTGCACACCGTCGACCGTTCACTCGCCTGGTAAGGGGGAAGTTCCTGAAATGCCCGAGTACAAACAATTCCCCCTCGCCGACACGGCCGAAGGGCTGACCGAGGCCGACATCATCGCCTGGCAGGTCAAGCCGGGTGACAAGGTCACGGTGAACCAGATCGTCGTCGAGGTCGAGACCGCGAAGGCCGCCGTCGAACTGCCCATCCCGTGGGCGGGCGTGATCACCGAACTGCTCGTCGAACCGGGCCAGACGGTGGAGGTCGGCGCGCCGATCCTCACCATCGACGTCGACCCGGACGGCAAGGCGGCCCCCGCACCCACCGCCGCCCCCGTGGCGGAAGAGCCGGCGGAAGAGGAGATGAAGCCGCTGGTCGGCTACGGCTCCAAGGCCGTCGTCACGCAACGGCGTGCGCGCAAGGGCGCGGCTCCGGCCGCTCCGGCCGCCGCCCCGGTGGCTGTGGTGCCCGAACCCGCCGCCCCTTCGAAACCGAAGGGCGGATACGTGCCGCTGGCGAAACCGCCGGTGCGCAAGCTCGCCAAGGACCTCGGCGTCGACCTGCACGCGCTCACCGGCACCGCCGAGGGCGGCGTCATCACCCGTGACGACGTGCGGGCGGCCGCCAACGGTTCCGCCGCTCCGGCCGCCGCTGTGTCCAGTGTGGACAGTGGCTACGACCCCGCGACGCGGGAACGCCGGGTGCCGATCAAGGGTGTCCGCAAGGCCACCGCCGCCGCGATGGTGCAGAGCGCCTACACCGCCCCGCACGTCACGGAATTCCTCACCATCGACGTGACGCCGATGATGGAATTCCGGGAGAAGCTCAAGAAGTCGCGCGAGTTCGCCGGGGTCAAGGTCACCCCGCTGACCTTCGCGGCGAAGGCCGTCTGCCTGGCGGCCAAGCGCACTCCGGACGTCAACGCGGTGTGGGACGAGGCCGCGCAGGAGATCGTCTACAAGGACTACGTGCACCTCGGGATCGCCGCGGCCACCCCGCGCGGGCTCGTCGTGCCCAAGGTCCGCGACGCGGATTCGATGTCCCTCAAGGAACTCGCGATCGCGCTCACCGAGCTGACCGACGTCGCCCGCGAGGGCAAGACCACCCCGGCGGCCATGCTCGGCGGCACGATCACCATCACCAACGTCGGCGTCTTCGGCGTCGACACCGGGACGCCGATCATCAACCCCGGCGAGTCCGCGATCCTGTGCCTCGGCGCGATCAAGGACACCCCGTGGGTGGTCGACGGCGAGATCAAGGTGCGCAAGGTGCTCCAGCTTTCGCTGAGCTTCGACCACCGCGTGGTCGACGGGCAGCAGGGCTCGGAGTTCCTGGCCGACGTCGGCGCTCTGCTGGCCGACCCCGCGGTCGCGATCACCTACTGACCCAAAAGTCCGTGAAGGCCTCCTTCCCTACTCTCAGGGTAGGGAAGGAGGCCTTCACGGACTTCAGCCGTAATCGCTTGACGGAGTGAGCGCTCACTCCGCAGACTGGAGCCATGACAGAAACCACCTCCCGGCGGAGAGCGCCGGGGATGAGTGCCGACGAGCGGCGCCGGATGATCGTCCAGTCCGTGCTGCCCCTGCTGGTGGAGCACGGCGCCGGTGTCACGTCGAGCCAGATCGCGCGTGCCGCGGGCATCGGCGAGGGCACGGTCTTCCGCGTGTTCAAGGACAAGGACGAACTGTTCGCCACCTGCTTCGCCGAAGCGCTGAAACCCGACCAGATACTCGACGCGATCGCGGTCATCGACCTCGACCAGTCCCTCGACGACAGGCTCATCGAGGCGGCCGACGCGCTCAGCGCGCACCTCCAGCGCATGGGCGCCCTCATGGCGGCCATGCACGGCTCCGGCAAGAGGCCGGAACATCGCCACGGCGACCGCAGGGACCGGCGGAAGGAGTCGATGAGCGCCATGCGCGACGCCATGGCCGAGCTGTTCGAACCGGAGAAGGACCGGCTCCGCCTGCCGCCGACGCAGTCCGCGGCGCTTTTCCTGTCGTTGCTGTTCAGCGGCCGGATCCGGTTCAGCGAAACCGGTGACGAGCCCACCACGATGGAGCTCGTCGACGTGTTCCTCAACGGCGCCTTGGCGGCCGCGTGATCGGCCCGCCCGGCGGGGGAGGCGGCCTGGAACTGTTCATGGCGCGCGGCGGCAGGCGACGCCGTCCGCCGTCGACGGTGCCCGACAGCGGTCTGACCGGCCCGGTCGACATCCCGGAGCCCGAACCCGAAGCCCTCCCGAAAGACCTGAAGTCCCGGCTCAACCGCATGTGGGTCAACATCGCGGGCACGGTCCGCGGCCTGCCGAAGGTCGCGAAGCTGACTTGGCAGGCGAGCCCTCCGCTGACCATCGTGATCACCCTGGTGACGCTGCTTTCCGGTCTTCTCCCGACGGCGACCGCGTACGTGGCGAAACTGCTGATCGACTCGGTGGTCGCGGCGATCCAGGGGCACGGGACGAAGAGCGCGATCGTCGGTGTCGCCCTCTTCCAGTTCGGCATCCTCGTGCTCACCGCGGTTTCGCAGGCGCTGACCACCTACGGCCAAGCACTGCTGCAGGAACGGATGACGCTGACCATCCGCCACCAGGTGATGGACCACGCGAGCAAGCTGCACCTTTCGTACTTCGAGGGTTCCGCGTCCTACGACATGCTGCGTCAAGCCGCGCAGGAGGCGCCGACGCGGCCGCTGTCGATGATGAAGTCGGCGCTGGGCTTGATCCGGACACTGATCACCTTCGGCAGCATGATCGCGCTGCTCGTCTCGATCAGCCCGCTGCTGGCGCTCGTCGCGCTCGTGGCGCCGATCCCCGCGTTCATCTCCCAGTCGAAGTACGGCGCCCGCGCGTTCTGGCTGACGCTGATGATGTCCCCGCTGAAACGGCGGATGGACTATCTGTCCTCTTTGGTCACCACGGACACGTACGCCAAGGAGACCAAGCTCTTCGGGCTCGGCCCGTACTTCGTCGACCGGTTCCAGCGGCTCGGCCAGGTCTTCTACGACCGGCAGCGCACACTGACCCGCAAGCGCAGCGTCAGCTCGACGTCGTGGGGTCTGCTCAGCACCGCCGCCGGATCCGCGATCGCGCTGTACATCGCGCTGGAGGCCGTCGGCGGCAGGCTCACCCTCGGCGATCTCGCGCTGTACACGGCCGCCGCGGCGTCGGTGCAGACGTCCGTCCAAGGGTTGTTCACCGCGTTTTCCGGGATGTACGAGAACAATCTCTACCTCGACACGCTGTACCGCTTCCTCGGGACGAAACCGGAGATCGTCGCGCCACCGGAACCGCGACCTCTTCCATCCACAGTGGAGGGTCACATCCGGTTCGAAGAAGTGTCCTTCACCTATCCCGGAGCTGCCGACCCCGCCCTCGACGGCGTGAGCTTCGAGATCCGGCCGGGCGAGACGGTCGCCGTCGTCGGCCGCAACGGCGCCGGGAAGTCGACACTGTTCAAACTGCTGTGCCGGCTGTACGACCCGACGGGCGGGCGGATCCTGCTCGACGACGTCGACATCCGCGAGTACGACCCGGTGGAACTGCGGCGGCGGATCAGCGCGATGTTCCAGGACTACGTGACGTATCAGGGCACCGCGGCGGAGAACATCGGACTCGGCGACCTGACGCACCTCGTCGACCGGGAACGGATCGAGACGTCGGCGAAACGGGCCGGTGCCGACGAGCGGATCGAGCGCCTGCCCAGTGGCTACGACACCCCGCTCGGCCGCTGGTTCGACCAGGGCGTCAGCCTGTCCGGTGGCGAATGGCAGAAGATCGCGTTGTCCAGGGCGTTCCTGCGGGAAGCGCCGATCCTGATCCTCGACGAGCCCACCTCCGCACTGGACGCCCAGGCCGAGCACGATCTCTTCTCGCGGCTGCGTGCGCTTTCGGAGGGGCGCACGACGCTGTACATCTCGCACCGGTTCTCCACCGTCCGCCAGGCGGAGCGGATTCTGTTGCTGGAGCACGGAAAGGTCGCCGAATACGGGACACACGACGAACTGATGGCGGCGAAGGCGGGCTATGCCGACCTGTTCACGTTGCAGGCCGCCGCGTATCTCGACGACGAGGCTGAGGCCTGACCATGCGGCGGATCATGGTCGTCGGGTGCAGCGGCGCCGGGAAGTCGACGTTCTCGCGACGGCTCGGCGCCGCACTCGGCCTGCCGGTCACCCACTCGACCGGCTCTACTGGCGGCCGGGGTGGACGCCCGCGCCGGACACCGAGTTCCACGCCGCGCAGCAGGAGATCATCGAATCCGGTGCCTGGGTGATCGATGGGAACTACGGAGCGTCGATGCACCTCCGGCTCCCGCGAGCGGACACGATCATCTTCCTCGACTACCCGCGCCGCGTCTGCCTCCGGCGGGTGCTGATGCGATGCCTGCGCGAATACGGGCAGGACAAGCAGGCGTCCGGCTGCCCCGAAAGGCTCGATCTGGAGTTCTGCTCCTACGTCTGGCGCTGGCCGAAGGACCACCGGGAGCGGACGGTGCGGCGGCTGGCGGAACAGGGGGCGCACGCGCGGCGGATCGTGCTGACCAGGCCCCGCGAGGCGGAGGAGTTCCTGCGCCGGATCGGTTGACCGGGGTCACCGTATCGGGGGTTGGGAGCAAAACGGGCAAGCCGTACGTTGTCCAGGTATGGCTGTCGCGTTCCTGCTCTATGTCGTCGCCGAGATCGCCGCCGTGTGGGCGGTGGGCTCGGCCGTTGGCGTGCTCGGCACGATCGCGCTGCTCTTCGCCGGCGCGTTCGTCGGGTCCTGGCTCGCGCGCCGTGAAGGCGGCCGCGCCTTCCGGGCGTTCGCCGAGTCCGCGCGGCTCGGCCGTCCCGCCGACGCGGAGAAGGAACTCACCGACGGGATGCTGATCGGGCTCGGCGGCCTGCTGATCCTGCTGCCCGGTTTCGTCAGCGACGTCATCGGCCTGCTGTTCATCCTGCCGCCGACACGGAGCGTCGCGCGCAAGGTCTGGCAGAAGCGGATGGCGCGCCGGGCGGTCAAGTTCGCCAACCGCACGCGAGGGCCGGTGATGGTCGTGGACAGCGAGGTCGTCGTGGACACCCCGCCCGCGGAGGCCGCCAAGAAGCAGCCGCCGGTGATCGAGGGCCGCATCGTCGAGGGCTAGGAGCCGCACAGCTTGGACACTAGCTTCGCCGCTAGGCTCCAGTGTCTAAGCTAGTGTCTAAGCTAGTGTCTAAGCTGGGACGGCGGCATGCTCTACGACGAACTCGCCGAGATCATCGCGAGCCTTCGCGACCTCGGTGGCGACCACGCCTTTGTCGAGGCCAAACGAGCCGAGTCAAAGCTTCCGAAGAGTGTCCGCGAAACGCTCTCGGCGTTCGCCAATACCAGCGGCGGAGTCCTGATCCTTGGCCTCGACGAAACCCAGGGATTCGAGGCGACCGGGGTTCGCGACCCGGCGAAGATGGAAGCCGATCTGGCGGCCTTGTGCTCGGAAAACCTGGAGCCGCCGCTACGCCCTCTCATCGGGACCCACCGTTTCGAAGGCGCGGATCTCGTGGTCGCCGAGATCCCCGAACTACCGCCGGGCAGCAAGCCTTCGTTCAACCGGGGCACCGGCATGACGCAGGGGAGCTTCGTCAGAGTCGCCGACGGGGATCGAAGGCTGAGCCCGTACGAAGTCCAACTGATGATGGCGAACCGCGGTCAACCGCGGGATGACGAGCAGCCCGTGGCGGGTACGACCGTCGCGAACCTCGACCACGCCCTGGTCGATACTTTTCTGAGCCGGCTCCGCCGCCACCGGAGCAGGGCTTTCGCGGGCTTGGACACCACCGCGGCGCTGCGCCGCGCGAAAGTTCTCGTCGGCACCGAGCTTTCCCTCGCGGGACTGCTGGCACTGGGGGAATACCCTCAGGAGTTCTTCCCGCAGCTCATGGTGACTTTCGTGCACTACCCGACGAAATCCGGGCCTGATCCTCGAAACGGAACGCGGTTCATCGACAACGTCGCCGCCGAAGGGCCGATTCCGGCGATGGTGGACGAAGTGCTCATCGCTCTCCGCCGGAATATGAAACGACGATCCACCGTTCGCGGCGCCGGACGGGCCGAAACGTACGAGTACCCGGAGACCGCACTACGAGAAGCAGTGGTGAACGCACTGGTGCACCGCGACTACTCGGGTACCTCCCACGGGACACAGGTGCAGGTCGAGATGTATCCCGACCGCCTGCTAATCCGTAATCCAGGGGGCCTTTACGGATCGGTCCGCGAAGAGAATCTCGGCGTCGAAGGGACCTCCTCGGCTCGCAATGCGACGCTGCTGAAGATCCTCGAAGACACCCCGTTGCCTGGGTCGGATCGTCCGATCTGCGAGAACCGCGGCTCCGGGATCCCGGCGATGCTGACGGCGATGCGGGACGCCAAGCTCAGTCCGCCACGGTTCGCCGATGACATTTCCACTTTCTCGGCGACTTTCCCGAACCACACCTTGATGGGCGATGACGCGGTTCGCTGGATCGCTTCATTGGATGAGCACGGCCTCACCGACAGCCAATGCCACGGCCTCGCGATGCTGTTCCACGGGGAGACGCTCAACAACCAGGCCTACCGGAACGCCAACGACCTCGATTCGAGGGTGGCGACCGAAGAACTCGGTGATCTCGTCGCACGAGGCCTTCTGGTCCCGGCCGGCGGTCGCCGATACGCGCACTACACCCTCGCCGAAGACGCGGCTCCCGCTCCCAAGGACAGCACCGACAGTCCGGCACCGCCGAAGCGTCGCGCCGACCGGCGTGAAGAGATCCTCGACGCGCTGGGCGACGACGAGGCGACACGTGCCGACCTGGTCGCGGCGACCGGACTGCACGACCGCACGATGACGCGATGGCTGACCGTCCTGCTCAAGCAGGGGCTGATCGAAGCGACCGAGCGAAATCTGCGGAGCCCCAACGTCCGCTATCGCCGTACGTCCAAGCGAACTCTCGATGAAACAGGTGGCTAGCCCGCGCTCGGCTTCGGGATGTCGAAATACCCGCTGAACCGCACGGCCGGCGCGTACTCACCCTTGACCTTCACCTTGCCCGTCACGAACATCGCCGCCACCGCCGCGTTGCCGGTGGCCATCCGGATGAAGTCGTCGACGGACAGCGTGATGGTGGTGTCCGGAGTGCGCGCGAGATCGGTGCTGGAAACGCAGACGCCGTCCTCGATGACCGTTTGAAAACGATCGAAACCGTCTTCTCCGTCACCGTCGGTAAAACGCCACGCGACGACGAAGTCGACATGCCGCGCGCGTTCCGGAACGAAATGATCCGACATTCTGCGGAAAATCTCGTCGAGGAACGCCGAACGCAGTTCCGGGTGATCGGCGATCGCCTTGAGCTGCTCTCGTGACGCCCGTTGCACGACGTCGACGAGCACCTCGGTCTCCAGTGAGCTGAGCTCGATGCCCGCACCGGTTTCACCCAGCATGTGCAGGGTTTCCAGCACCTGCGTGAACTGTTCGGGGCTCAGTTTGGCGAGCTCGAGTTTCTCCGCGAACGCGTTGACGACGTGCTCGCCACCGGTGCGCGTCTTGTGCAGCCTCAACGGACGGGAAAGGCGTACCTTGTCCCGCCAGCGCCGGTTCGGGGAATTTCGGGGCACGGCACGGAAGTGTATCTGCTCAGCCGGGTTCAGGACGGTTTAGGAAGGTCGAAGAAACCGATCAAACCCGCGGCGAAGGCCAGGTCACCTTTTACTTTGATCTTTCCGGTGACGAATAGCACAGCGGGTGTCGCCTGGTGGGTGATGAGCCGGAAGAAGTCGACGGGCGCGATCGTGATCGTCACCCTCGGCTTCTCCTTCATGTCACGGCTGACCGTGCACTCGCCATGCGAGATCACCGTCTCGTAGCGGTCGTAGCCGCCGTCGCCGGTGCCGCCGGACAGCCGCCAGTGCACCACCGCGTGCAGTGTCCTCGCGCGGTCCTGCCGGATGTGGGCACCCATGCGGTCGAAGATCTCGCGCAGCACGCGCTCCCGGAGCGGCCGTTCGGCGACGACGCTCTCGAGTTGTGTACGCGAGGCGCGCGCGACGAGGTTCGCGAAGCGGGCCGGGTCCACCTTGCGAAGGTCGAACGCGGGCGCGGACTCGGCGAGCCGTCCCAGGGCGGTCAGCAGCCGCCGGACGTCGTCCTTGCCGAGGTCCTTCGGGTCGATGGCGCCCGCGACCTCGTTGACGTCGAGAGAGTGCGCTTCGGCGGAATCCGGCTCGATCCGTTCCAGCGCGTCGACCAGCGCGCGGCCGGTCAGCCCCACGATCTCGGTCATCTTCCCTCCGGTTCCACCTACCCGAGCGTAAGGCTACCCGCGAGTAGGTAGGCGGGCAAGTGTGCCGAAGTCACCCTGGCCGGTGGTAGCCCGGTAGCGTCTTACGCGAACTAATGGGAGGTCTTGAGTGTCCGAGGAAGTGCCGCGTCCCGCCGAACGCGCCAAAAGGCTGCCGAGAGCGGTGCGGGAACGCCAGATCCTGGACGCGGCGGTCTCGGTGTTCTCGCGCTACGGCTATCACTCCGCGTCGATGGACGAGATCTCCGAGGTCGCCGGCGTGTCCAAGCCGATGATCTACACCTACCTCGGGTCCAAGGAAGATCTCTTCGGCGCGTGCATCCGCCGCGAAGCCACCCGCCTGCTGGAGGCCGTGCAGGACGGGATCAAACCCGATCTGCCGCCCGACATGCAGCTTTGGCACGGGCTTCGCGCGTTCTACCGCTTCGTCGCCGACTACCGCGAGTCCTGGACGGTGCTGCACCGCCAGGCCATGACCGTCGGCGGGGCCTTCGCCGCGGAGATCACCGACATGCGCACCCGCGCGATCGAACTGGTCGCCGCGCTGGTCGTCTCCGCGGGCACCCGCAAGGGCCTCGGCGAACAGGCCGAGTTCTCCGGCGCGGGACTGTCCGCCGCGCTGGTCGGGGCGGCCGAGTCGCTGGCCGACTGGGCACTCGACCACCCCGACGTCTCCGACGGCGTGCTCGCCTCGTGGCTGATGAACCTGGTCTGGCTCGGGTTCAACGACCTCGTCGAGGGCGAGATCTGGAAGCCGTCAGAGAGCGACGACTGAGCCCTCCAGGTGCGGCTTCGGCTTGCGCGCGTTCCACAGCTCGAAAGCCCACCCGTCGCCTTCGCTCCAGGTGGTGAAGGCCGCCTTGGCGGGCAGCAGGACCGGCTGCTTGAACTTGACGTCGACGGTGAAGGCCTCCGGGAGCCTGCCTTCGAACGCCGCGAGCGCGTGCGCCTTCGTCCACATACCGTGCGCGATCGCGGCCGGGAAGCCGAACGCCTTCGCCGTGATCGGGTGCAGGTGGATCGGGTTGCGGTCGCCGGAGACCTCGGCGTAGCGGCGGCCGATGTCGCCGGGCACGTGCCAGATCGCGTTGGCCGTCGGCTGGGAGAGCTGACCGCGCGAGGTCTTCTCGCCGCTGCCGCCACCGCGGCGCAGGTACGTGCTGACGTCCGTCCACACAGGACTGTCGTTGACCAGCAGCTCGCTGACGACGTCGAACTGCTTGCCTTTCTCGTGCGGGCGCAGGTCCTCGGCGCGCACGCGCAGGGTGAACGACTCGTCGAGCCGCAACTGCCGGTGCTGGGTGATCCGGTTCGCGACGTGCACCATGCCCAGCAACGGGAACGGGAAGTCGGCCTCGGTCATCAACGCCATCTGCAGCGGGAACGCGAGGATGTGCGGATACGTCGCCGGAAGCACGTCGTCCAGCCGGAATCCGCACACCTGGTTGTACGCGGCGAGGTGCGCCGGGTCGACGACGACGCCCTCGCGGACGAACTCGGTCACCGGCAGCGTGTTCCCGCCGCTCTTGCGCAACGAGCCGAGCAACGCCTTGGGGTACAGCGAAGACAGGCTCGGCGACTCGTGGAGTTCCTTGACGGCCATGCTCACGCTCCCAGCAGTGCCTGGCCGCAGACGCGGACCACGTTGCCGTTGACCGCGGCCGAAGCCGGGTTCGCGTACCAGGCGATCGTCTCGGCGACGTCGACCGGGAGCCCGCCCTGGCCGAGGCTGGACAGCCGCCGCCCGGCCTCGCGGATGAACAGCGGGACGGCGGCGGTCATCTTGGTCTCGATGAAACCGGGCGCGACGGCGTTGATCGTGCCGCCGTATTCGGCGAGCTTCGGCGCGCCGTCGTTCACCATGCCGATGACGCCCGCCTTGCTGGTGGCGTAGTTGGTCTGGCCGACGTTGCCCGCGATCCCGGCGATCGAGGAGACGCCGATGATGCGGCCGTTCTCGTGCAGCACCTTGTCGGAGAGGAGCTTTTCGTTCACCGCGAGCTGCGAGGCGAGGTTGACCGCGATGACCGAGTCCCAGCCGCCTTCGGTCATGTTGCCGAGGGTCTTGTCCCGCGTGATGCCCGCGTTGTGCACGACGATGTCGACGCCGCCGTGGCGCGTGGTCAGGTACTCGGCGAGCTTCTCCGGCGCGTCGGCGGCGGTGATGTCCAGCTGCAGCGACGAGCCGCCGACCTTGTTGGCCACCTTGGACAGGTCCGCGCCCTGCGCGGGGATGTCGAGCGCGACGACGTGGGCGCCGTCTCGGCCCAGCACCTCGGCGATGGCGGCGCCGATACCGCGGGAAGCGCCGGTGACCAGGGCGACCTTGCCGTCCAGCGGCTTCGTCCAGTCGGCCGGGGCCGAGGCGGTCTTGGTCTCGGTGCCCACGCGGATGACCTGGGCGTCCACGAAGGCGGACTTCGACGAAAGCAGGAACCGGAGCGTGGACTCAGTGGCCTCTTCGGCTCCTTCGGCGACGTACACGAGCTGAGCGGTCGCGCCGCGCTTCAGCTCCTTACCGACGGAACGGACGAAGCCTTCGAGCGCACGCTGGGCGATCCGCTCGTGTCCTTCGGCCAGCTCCGGCGGCGTTCCGAGGACGACGACGCGGCCCGACGGCCCGACGCTCCGGATCACGGGGTGGAAGAAGTTGTAGACCTCGCGAAGCTGCTTCGGGTCCTTCACGCCTGTCGCGTCGAAGACGAGCGCGGCGTGCTTTTCGGCCGCCGTCGAGAGGACCTCGATACCCGCGCGGTGCAGCTGCGCCTCGATCACCTTTTCGAGACGGCCGCCCGGCGCGGCACCCAGAAGTGCGGGACCCTCGAGAGGAGGCTGACCGGGCTTGTACCGGCGGAGCGTGGCGGGATTCGGCAGGCCGAGCTTCGGCACCACGAACTTCCCCACCGGGGATTTCGTGAACTGCTGGTACCTGTCAGCCATTACGTGCCTCCCGTGCAGTTTGCGTCACGTCGCATTCTAACCTACTCGCTAGTAGGTTACAGTGTGAGAGAGCCTACGGAGGAGTGGAAAAAATGGCCACGAAAAGGACGGCACCCGTGCGCAAGGTCGCGATCATCGGCGGCAACCGGATCCCCTTCGCCCGCTCGAACGGTCCGTACGCGAAAGCGTCGAACCAGGACATGTTCACGGCCGCCCTCGACGGCTTGGTCAGCCGCTTCTCCCTGCAGGACGAGGTGATCGGCGAGGTCGCCGCCGGCGCCGTGCTCAAGCACGCCCGCGACTTCAACCTCGCCCGCGAAAGCGTCCTCGGCAGCAGGCTGAACCCCGCCACCCCGGCCTCCGACGTGCAGATGGCCTGCGGCACCGGCCTCCAGGCGATCATCAACGTCGCCAACAAGATCGCCCTCGGCCAGATCGACTCGGCCATCGCGGGCGGCGTCGACACCACGTCCGACGCGCCGCTGGCGGTCAACGACGACCTGCGCCAGATCCTCGTGCAGCTCAACGCCGCGAAGACGCTGCCAGAGCGGTTGAAGCTCGCCGCGAAGCTGCGCCCCGGCCACATCGTCCCCGAGATCCCGCGCAACTCCGAGCCGCGCACCGGCCTCTCCATGGGCGAGCACGCCGCGCTGACCGCGAAGGTCTGGGAGATCACGCGCGAGGCACAGGACGAACTCGCCGCGACCAGCCACCAGCGCCTCGGCGCCGCGTACGACAAGGGCTTCTTCGACGACCTGGTGACGCCGTACCTGAAGCTGGCGCGTGACCAGAACCTGCGCCCGGACTCCAGCGTCGAGAAGCTCGCGAAGCTGAAGTCCGCCTTCGGTGGCCCCGAAGGCACGATGACCGCGGGCAACTCGACGCCGCTGTCCGACGGCGCGTCGACGGTCCTGCTCGCGACCGAGCAGTGGGCGAAGGCACGGAAGCTGCCGGTGCTGGCGTACCTGACGTTCTCGCAGACCGCGGCCGTCGACTACGTCCACGGCGACGAGGGCCTGCTGATGGCGCCCGCGTACGCCGTCCCGCAGATGCTCACCCGTGCCGGGCTCACCTTGCAGGACTTCGACTTCTACGAGATCCACGAGGCCTTCGCGTCGCAGGTGCTCGCCACCCTCAAGGCGTGGGAGGACCCGGCGTTCGCCAAGGAGAAGCTGGGCCTCGACGAACCTCTCGGCTCCATCGATCGGGCGAAACTGAACGTCAACGGTTCTTCGCTGGCGGCCGGGCACCCGTTCGCCGCGACCGGTGGCCGTATCGTCGCCACCCTCGCGAAGCTGTTGAACGAGAAGGGATCCGGCCGCGGACTCATCTCGATCTGCGCCGCGGGCGGCCAGGGCGTCACCGCGATCCTGGAAAAGTAACGTTCGCCCGCAGCGGATCGGGGAAAAACCCCGGTGCCTTTGTCGGTGCCGGGGTCTAGGTTGACCGCATGTTCGCGGTTCAGGCGAAAGCGCTGGTCAAAACCTACGGGTCAACACGGGCGCTCGACGGGGTCGATCTGTCGATCCCGAAGGGCGAGGTGCTGGGCCTGCTCGGGCCGAACGGTGCCGGCAAGACGACGACGGTCCGCATCCTGACCACGCTGCTTCGCCCGGATTCGGGCGAGGCGGAGGTGGCCGGGCACGACGTGCTGGCCCACCCCGACGCAGTCCGGCGGTCGATCGGGTTGTCCGGGCAGTACGCCGCCGTGGACGAGAACCTCACGGGGTTCGAGAACCTGTACATGGTCGGCAGGCTGTACGGGAACAAGAAGGCCGCGGCGAAGTCCCGGGCGCGTGAGCTGCTCGCCCGGTTCCGGCTGGAGGACGCGGCGGACCGCCCCGCCAAGACGTACTCCGGCGGTATGCGGCGACGGCTCGACCTCGCGGGGGCGCTGGTCGCCGAGCCGACCGTGGTGATCCTCGACGAACCGACCACCGGGCTCGACCCGCGCGGCCGGATCGACACCTGGGAGGTCATCAAGGAGCTCGTCGCCGACGGCACCACGGTGCTGCTGACCACGCAGTACCTGGAGGAGGCCGATCAGCTCGCCGACTCGATCGTGGTGATCGACAAGGGGAAGGTCATCGCGCGCGGCACGGCCGACGAACTCAAGCAGGAGATCGGCGGCGAGCGGCTGGAGCTCGTCGTGGCGAACGCGAGCGACCTCGCCATGACCACCCAGGTGCTGGCCGAGGTCGGCTCGGGCACGCCGTCGGTCGACGAACACACCCGTAAGGTCGACGTCCTGGTCGAGGGCGGGCCGAAGGCGTTGATCGAGGCGCTGCGGCGGCTGGACGGTCACGGCGTCGCGGTCCAGGACGTCGCGCTGCACCGGCCGACGCTCGACGACGTCTTCCTTTCGCTCACAGGACACGCCACGGACGAGGGGGAGAAGACGGAAGAGGGGGTGGGGAACCAGTGAGCGCGGTCGCGAAGGCCTTTTCCGACGGTGGCGTGATCACCTGGCGGAACCTGAAGAACGTCCAGCGCAACCCGGACTGGCTGATGGCGGCCACCCTGCAGCCGATCATGTTCGTGCTGCTGTTCGCGTACGTCTTCGGCGACGCGATCGGCGGGGAAGCGGGCGGGCTCGCGTATCGCGAGTTCCTGATCGCGGGCATCTTCGCGCAGACGGTCGCGTTCAACTCGGCGTTCACGGTGATCGGCTTCGCGAACGACCTGCAGAAGGGCATCATCGACAGGTTCCGTTCGCTGCCGATCTCCCGCCTCGCGGTGATCTTCGGCCGGACGACGTCCGACCTGGTGATCAGCGTAGTCGCGTTGGTCGTCATGTCGCTGTGCGGGCTGCTCGTCGGCTGGCGGATCCGCGGCAGCTTCCTCGACGCGGTGCTCGGCTACCTGGTGATGCTGATGTTCGCCTGGGCGCTGTCCTGGGTCGGCGCGTGGATCGGGCTCGTCGCGCGCAGCGTCGAGGTGGCGCAGAGCGCCGGGCTGATGTGGATGTTCCCGCTGAGCTTCATCTCCACGGCGTTCGTCCCGGCGGACAAGCTGCCGGGCGTGCTGAAGGCGATCGCCGACTGGAACCCGTTCACCGCGGTGATCAACTCGGCGCGTGACCTGTTCGGGAACCGCTTCGGCGCGGCACCGACGGGCTGGCCTGCCGAGCACGCTTCGCTGTACGCGATCCTGTGCTGCGTCGCCATCATCGCGATCTTCGCACCGCTCGCGACGGCCCAGTACAAGAAGGTCGCGAGCCGCTAGGAAAACTTCTGCTCAGAAATGTCGAACCGCCGTCGAGCCGCTCGACGCGCTGGTGAAGGCGGGGTAGAAACAGCCCGCCAAGACAATGAGGAGCAACGATGCGGTTTCTGATGATGCACCGGTTGGACGAGAGCGCCCCGGAGGCCTGGAACCCCAGCAAGGAGTTCATCGACCGGATGGGCGCCTTCATCCAGGACTCGTTCGAGAAGGGCATCCTGATCACGGCGGAGGGCGTGCACCCGTCGGAGAAGGGCGCGAAGGTCCGCAAGGTGCGTGGCGGCAAGATCACCGCGACCGACGGCCCGTTCACCGAGGCCAAGGAGGTCATCGGCGGGTTCGCGCTGATCAACGCCAAGGACCTGGCCGAGGCCGTCTCGTTCGCCGAGTCCTACGCCGCGTTGTTCGACGAGATCGAAGTCGAGGTGCGGACGGTCGTCGAGGAAGAGGACATCGCCGCCTTCACCTCATGACCCACGCGTTTAGTCCTCTGGATGCGCCTTTACGCATCCAGAGGACTAAACGCGGGTCGTCACTTCGTGATGGCCTTCTCGGCCTTCTTCGCCAGCTTCTCGGCGCGCTTCTCCGTCTTCGACGCGGCGCGGCGGGCACGCCAGCCGAGCGACGGCTTGCCGGCGGTGTCGGCGGCGGCCAGCAGCAGGCCACCGGCGAGGCCGGCGTTCTTGATGAACTGGATCTGCTGCTGCTGACGCTCGGCCGGTTCCTTGATCTCCCAGAACCGGTGCGCGGCCAGCGTCGTCGGGACAAGGCTGCCGAGCAGCAGCAACGAGGCCAGGCGCGGTGCCTTGCCCGCGGCGAGCGCGACCCCCGCACCGACCTTCACCGCGGCGTCGATCCGGACGAGGGTGGCGGGGTCGCGCGGCACCGACTCCGGCACCACGCCCTCCAGTTTGTCGAAGGACTCGGTGAGGAACGGCTCCGCGGCTTTGGCGTGCCCCTCGGTGTCCCTCAGCGCGCCGATCCCGCCGGAGATGAAGATCGCGGCGAGGAGCGGACGTGCGACGCGACGGAGAATCACGGTCGTAACCTTTCTGATCCGGACCCGGGAAACAAACCTAACCCCAGTCTTCCCGCCCGCCGCGTCGCCGAACCGCGCTAACGGTGTATCGCAAAATATTTCTCTGGCGCTAGACGGGGCTAGATTCCGCTAGCGGGCTCGATACGCCTTGGGCAGCTTGAACCCGCGGTCGGCCGCGACCTCCCGCAGCCGGTCCGGGTAGTCGGTGATGATGCCGTCGACGCCGTCGTCGATCAGTTTGTGCATGGTGGCCGGATCGTTGATCGTCCAGGGCACGACCTTGATCCCCGCTCGATGCGCCTCACTGACCAGCGCCTTCGTCGTGAACGGCCGGTAGTCGGGGTCGCCGACCTTGCCACCCTGCGGGTTGCCGTGCACCGGCGAGAGCGCGCTCGCGCCGAACGACTTCGCCGCGCGGACGGGGCTGCCGCCGAAGTCGTCGATGTCGATCCCGCCGAGCCACGGCGACTTGCCCGGCTGACCGGCCTGCAGGAACTCGGGCTGGGTCAGCGCGACCGTCGGGAGCCAGGGCGCGACCTCGCGGAACCGCATCAACGCGCCCCAGTCGAAGCTCTGGATCGAGACGTTGTGCGCGAACCCGCCGCGCACGATCTCGCGCACCGCCCGCTGGACGAACTGCTCACGCGGCGCCGTCTCGTGCGGTGCGGCGGCCTCGACCTTGGTCTCGATGTTGAACTTGATGCCCCAGGCGCGGTGGTCCCTTGCCAGCTGGAACAGCTCGGAGAGCGTCGGCATCTTGGCGCCGGGGGAGAGCGTCTGGCCGGGATGGGCGGGCTGCCGGAGCGAACCGCAGTCCAGCGTGCGGACCTGCGCGAACGTCAGATCCTTCACGTATTTGCCGACGTACGGGTACGCCGGGTCGCCGGGGGTCGCGGGCGCGGTGTCGCGGCACTTCGCGGGTGTCGTCTTGCGGTCGTGGGTGATCACCTCGCGGCCGTCCTTGGTGATCTGGATGTCGAGTTCGAGGGTGGTCACCCCCAGCTCCATAGCCTTGCCGAAGGACGCGAGCGTGCTCTCGACCGTGAGGCCGAGCCCGCCGCGGTGAGCCTGGATGTCGAAGGCGCGACGCGGATGCGCGTCGGCGATCCCGGCCGTCGTCAAGGTCAGCGCAGTGGCGATGACCAGCGCGAATGTCTTCATTCGTGAACCATGCCACGGTCGGGTGAACTTCGATTGACTTTGACGCAACGTCAACCTCTACCTTCATGGACATGCCGAACGAGAAGGAGTGGTCGATCCAGGACATCGCCCGCTCGGCCGGGACCACGAGCCGCACGCTGCGCCACTACGGCGACATCGGGCTGCTCGAACCGAGCCGGGTGGGGAGCAACGGATACCGCTACTACGACCAGGACGCGCTGGTGCGGCTGCAACGGATCCTGCTGCTTCGCGAACTCGGGCTGAGCCTGCCCGCGATCGGCGAAGTCCTCGAAGGGGAGCAGGACACAACGGCGGCGCTGCGCTCGCACCTGAAGTGGCTGGAGCAGGAGCGACAGCGGCTCGGACGGCAGATCGAATCGGTCAGGACGACCTTGAGGAAGACAGAAAGAGGTGAACAACTGATGGCAACGGAAGTGTTCGACGGCTTCGACCACACGAAGTACGAAAAGGAGGTCACCGAACGCTGGGGCGCCGACGCCTACAAGCAGGGCGACCGGTGGTGGAAGTCGCTGAGCGCCGAGGACAAGAAGGCGCACCAGCAGGAACAGAAGGACATCGCCGCCGCTTTCGGTGAGGCCCGCGCCAAGGGGCTGCCCGCCGACGGTGACGAGGCCCAGGCGATCACGCAGCGCCTGTACGAGTGGCTTCGGCCGGCCGTGCGAGCCGTGTCGAAGGGCTACTTCGCCGGACTCGGGCAGCTATACGTCGACGACCCGCGCTACGGGCAGTACGACGAGAAGCACGGCGAGGGCACCGCGGAGTACATCCGTGACGCGATGGCGGTCTACGCCGAGCGCAACCTGCGCGACTAAGAACGAGGGACGGGGCTGCAGACCCGTCCACTCGGAGTAACCCGTCGCGACACGCCTATCCCTCTATGGCGGAATATCGGGTCCACGCTAGAAACGCCGATAGCGTGTGAGAGTGGATCCCATCCGCAACCCCTTCGCCCCGGGCGCCGGTCAACGGCCGCCCGAGCTGGCAGGTCGCGTCCGCGAGCTCCAGGCCTTCGAGGTCGTGCTCGAACGGGTCGCGCGGGGAAGACCCGAACGCAGCCTGATGCTGACCGGCCTGCGTGGCGTGGGGAAGACCGTGCTGCTGGGCGAGCTGCGCTCGCGGGCCATCAAGCACGGCTGGGGCGCGGGCAAGATCGAGGCCCGCCCGGACACCGAACTCCGGCGGCCACTGTCGGCCGCGCTGCACCGCGCGATCCGCGACCTCGCCGTGCGCCATCGCGCGCCGGACCGGGTCGAGCAGGTGCTCGGCGTGCTCAAGGCGTTCGCGCTGCGCGCCAACAAACCGGACGCGAAGCTCCGTGACCGCTGGCAACCGGGTATCGACGTGCCCGCCGCGCAGGGCCGCGCAGATTCGGGCGACATCGAGATCGACCTGGTCGAGCTGTTCACCGAAGTCGCGGAGCTGGCTGCCGACGTCGGCACCGGGGTCGCGCTGCTGATCGACGAGATCCAGGACCTGCTGCCGGAGGATGTTTCCGCGCTCTGCGCGGCCTGCCACGAACTCTCGCAGTCCGGGGCGCCGCTGGTCGTGGTCGGCGCGGGGCTGCCGCACGTGCCCGCCGTCCTTTCGGCGTCGAAGTCGTACTCGGAACGCCTCTTCCGTTACGCGCGCATCGACAGGCTGGAGCGCGAAGACGCCGACCTCGCGGTGATGGCACCCATCGAACGCGAGGACGCGGGCATCGAGCCGGAGGCGCTGGACGCCTTGTTCGACGCGTCGGGCGGATATCCGTACTTCATCCAGGCCTACGGCAAGGCCGCCTGGGATGCCGCGCCGGCGGATCCCATCACCGTGAAGGACGTCCAGGTCGCGGCGCCGGAGGCCGAATCGGAGCTCGCGGTCGGCTTCTTCGGCTCCCGCTACGAGCGCGCGACGCCGGCCGAGCGCGAGTACCTGCTCGCGATGGCCGAGCTGACCCAGGGCCGGGACGAGTCCGCCGGTACCGCCGATGTGGCCGTCTACCTGGGACGGAAGCCTTCGTCACTGTCTCCGGCGCGGGACAGCCTGATGAAGAAGGGCCTGGTGTACTCCGCCGAACGCGGGCACATCGCCTTCACCGTGCCGCACTTCGGCCACTACCTACTCGGCCGGGACTAAGCCTCTCTCCAGCTTTATTGTCTCAGCGCTAGAAAGCGGTAGAGACTCCTACCGCCACTTCATCGCACCTTCTTCAGCCGTATAGGAAAAAAGCTAGATAACTGCGGCGTTACCAAGAAGTGACCGGCGCCATCAAATCTCTCCGGTTTTACGCTCCTGTTGCCGATGATTCATCGGCAGGTGTGCCAAGTCACCGGATAATCGTTGGCATCCTTGTGAAAAAGGGTGCATACTAGAAGCACAGCCACGAAGACGCAAGATCTACTCCCAAGGGGATGACAAAACCGATGAACAACATCGCCGCCAAGCTCCGTGCCCGTCGCGCCGAGGCTCGTACTCGCCGGGCCCTGAACCGGGCGATCGACACCGCGGCCACCGCGACCGTTCGTCAGGAGCTCATCGCTATCTCCCAGGCGCGTCACACGCACATGCGCTGACCCGACAACAACCGTTGTAGGTGTCGCCCATTCGAGTGACCTACGACACATAGTGCGTGAGGTGTAACGCCTCGGAACGCGGCGTCGATACCCACTACGACCCCGTGATGCTGGCGGACCCCCGACCTGGCAGCATCACGGGGTTTCCATATGTCCACCCCCGAAAGATTTCTTGCCTTCACCGCTTCGCGGAGTAACACTTGACCCAGTCAACGAATCTGTTGAGGTGGTCAAATGAATCGATCCGCGGACCGGGTGGCGACCGTCCGGGCCTTCAACCGCCTATACACCGGCGTGATCGGCGTCCTCGACGAAGGACCGGCCGACGCCGAGTACTCCCTGAGCGAAGCCAGGGTCATCTTCGAACTCGCGCAGCAGGATTCGACCCAGGTCACCGACCTGCGCAAACGTCTCGACCTCGACGCCGGATACGCGAGCAGGCTGCTCGCGAGACTCGAAGGGCGCGGTCTCCTCACCCGCGAACGCAGTGACGAGGACGCCCGCCGTCAGATCGTCCGGCTGACCGAGGACGGTCGCAAGGCCTTCGCCGTCCTCGACCAACGGTCGGTGGGCAGGATCGGCTCGCTGCTCGGCAAGTTCGGTGAAGACGAGCAGGAGCGGCTGCTCGGCGCCATGGACACGATCACCTCGCTGGTCGGCGAGCGCGCCTCGAGTCCCGCGCTGGTCCTGCGCCCGCCCCGTCCGGGCGACTTCGGCTGGGTCGTTCATCGCCACGGTGCCCTCTACTCCCGCGAGTACGGCTGGGACGAACGCTTCGAAGCACTCGTCGCCCGTGTCGTCGCCGAGTACGTCGACCGGCGCGGGGACCCGCGCCAAGCGGGCTGGATCGCCGAACTCGACGGCGAGCGCGTCGGCAGCATCTTCTGCATGCCCGCCGAAGACGGCACCACCGCGAAACTGCGGATGCTGCTCCTGGAACCGGCCGCGCGGGGACGGGGCGTAGGGAAACGCCTGGTCGCCGAATGCGTCGAGTTCGCGAGGGCATCCGGCTACACGGCGATGGAGCTCTGGACGGTCTCGCTGCTGGACGCGGCACGGGCGATCTATCGGAAGGCCGGCTTCCAGCTGGTGAGCGAAGAGACGATCACGGGCTTCGGTTACGAGTTGACCGGGCAGACATGGCGGCTGGAGCTGTGAGGTGTTCGTCGTCTGCTTCCCCACCTGCGATCGCCGGTCCGTGGTCGGGGTCAGTTCGATCGATTTTGTCGACGACCTGGCACCGGGCATGATCTCCGTTTCCGGTCGCTGCCCGGATGGCCACTACGCCGTCCTCCTGACCGGGAAGGCCTTCGCGGCCCACGAACCCTGTGTACGCGAAGTCCGGCAGGTGGTGAAACGCAGGCGGCGCCGGACCAGGCTGGGCGCCTGGTTCGCGCGGCAGCGGGAACTGCACGACCGGCTGTTCCGGTACTGATGTCGATTTGCCGCGGGCTCGTTCGTCTAGGGACCATCGATTCCCAGGGAGGACACCATGCCCCACTACATCGGATTCATCCGTTCCACGACGGACTCGCACGACCACCTCGGCCCCGATGAGGCGCAACGCGTGCTCGAGAGCTATCTGGCCTGGGCGGACGAACGCACCAAGGAGGGCCGCTTCGTCGGTGGCGGCGGGCTGTCGAGGAGCGGCCGGGTGCTGCGCGCTTCGGGCGGCGAGGTCGGCGCGACCGACGGGCCGCACACCGAAGCCACCGAGATCGTCGGCGGCTATCAGGTGATCGAGGCCGCGGACCTCGATCAGGCGGAGAAGATCTTCGCGACGCATCCGCATCTGGCGTTCGGGCCGATCGAGGTGCGCAAGGTCGGCGAACGCGGTTGCGAGGACTGATGCCGAAGTTCGTGGGTCTGATGACCTTCCCGCAGAATTCCGAGCCCGCCGGTGAAGGCCCGGCCGAGAACGGTATCGAGCGGTACTTCGCCTGGCAGGAGGAGTTGCGATCGTCCGGCAAGCTGGTCGCGGCCGCCGGGCCGGCCCCGGAATCGCGGGTGGTGCGCGGCGGGACGATCACCGACGGACCGTTCACCGAAGCGAGTGAGATCGTCGCCGGCTATCTCGTGGTCGAAGCCGCTGATCTCGACGAAGCGGCGAAGCTGTTCGAGACGCATCCGATCGCGGTGGACGGTGCCGGGATGTTCTTGGTCAGCGAGATCGCGCTCGAGCTCGACACTCCACGTGAAGAACACCTGAGCCGCTTCGGGCTTTCATGAGCCGCCCGGCCGGCGTGGTGGAGCATCTGTTCCGGCACAGTGCCGGGCGGATCGTCGCCACGCTGGCCAGGGCGCTCGGCCCCGAACGGCTGGACCTGGCCGAGGAGGCCGTCGCCGATGCGCTGGAACAGGCGCTGCGCACCTGGCCGCAGTGCGGGGTGCCGGACAACCCGCAGGGCTGGTTGTTCCGCGCCGCACGGAACCGGGCGATGGACGTCGTCCGGCGCGAGCAGACGTTGCGCGCCCTGCTGCCCCGGCTCGTGGAGCTCGACGGTCACGCAACCGGCCGTCGGGCGGATGACGAACTCGTGTTGATGCTGCTGTGCTGCCATCCCGCGCTGCCGACGGTCTCGCAGGTGGCGCTGACGTTGAAGACCGTCGGCGGGCTCGGCGTGAACGAGATCGCGGCGGCCCTGCTGACGAAACCGGCGACGGTGGCGCAGCGGCTCGTGCGGGCGAAGAAGTGGTTGCGGGAGTCGGGGAAGCCGCTCTCCCTGCCGGGGCCGGACGCGCTTGAGTCCAGAGTGGACAGTGTGCTGGCCGTGCTCTACCTGCTCTTCAACGAAGGTTACGACGCGACGACCGGCGAGGTCGCGGTGCGCGGCGAGCTGTGCGGGGAGGCGATCCGGCTGGGGCGGCTGCTGCTGGCCGAGCCGAAGACGGATCTGCCGAGGGTGCGGGCGCTGGTCGCGCTGATGCTGTTGCAGGGAAGCAGGCTGCCCGCGCGCGTCGACCGGGAGGGTGACCTGCTGCTGCTCGACGAGCAGGACCGGGACCGCTGGGACCACGCCATGATCGCCGAGGGGACGCGGCTCTTCGAGCGGGCGTGCACCGGGCCGGAGATGTCGGCGTACCACGTCGAGGCGGCGATCGCGCTGTGCCACAGCACGGCTTCGCCGCCGGACTGGCGCCGGATCGTCGGCCTGTACGACGATCTGCTGGCGCTGCGGCCGTCACCGGTGGCCCGGCTGAACCGCGCGATCGCGCTTTCGATGGTGGATGGCGCCGTCGCCGGGATCGCCGAACTCGAAGCCATCGAGGCCGACCTGCCGGACTACACCCTGCTGCCCGCCGTCCTCGGCGCCCTGTGGCTGCGGGCCGGCGACCCGGCGCGAGCCGCGGAGCACTACCGGCGAGCGCTCGCGCTGCCCTGCTCGGAACCGCAACGCCGCTTCCTCACCCGACGCCTGACGGCCTGCGCGACAGCTCTCTGACCAGCGCCTTTTCTTGCTCCGCGCGTACCCCAACCCCCACCACTCCCAGGGGGGCGCGCCCCGCACCAGCGTATCGGGAGGGGGTGTCGCGGGGCGGGGTCCGGAGGGATTCGGGGGCGAGTTGTCCACAACGGCGGGGTGGGTGTGGACAACTCGGTGCAGGGGGCGCGGGCAGCGGTGGACGTGTTGCGAAAGCGGAGGCAGCGACGTCGAAGACATCCGCAGTTCACGCGGGCAGGGTTTTCTGGAGGAGTGAACTGGACGGCGTACGTCGACGGCTACTGCGAACGCCTCGCCCCCGGCCTCTGGGGCGAGCCGCTCAACAGCCTCAGCAATCTCGCGTTCCTGATCGCGGCGATCGCCGTCTGGCGGCAACCGAAAGGCCGCGTGTTCGGCGTCCTCATCGGACTGGTGTTCCTCGGCAGCACGGCCTTCCACCTGCTCGCCACCCGCTGGTCCGCTGCCGCGGACACCGGCTTCATCCTGGTGTTCGTCCTGCACTACGCCGCCGTGTTCCCGCACGTGTTCTTCGGCGTCCGCCGCGGGCTGTCCTGGCTCGGTATCCCCGTGTTCCTCGCCTTCACCGCCGTCGTCGCGTCGCTGAGCGGCGGGCTGTACCTCTCGGCGTTGATCGGGCTCGTGGTCTTCGCGGTCGTCCTCCGGGGTGAAGACCGGCGCAGATTCGCCGTAGCCGCCGGTGTCTTCGGGGTGTCCCTTTCGTTCCGCACGGCCGACCACACGGTCTGCGGGAACTTCCCCGCCGGAACGCACTTCCTGTGGCACCTGCTGAACGGCCTCGTCCTCTACCTGGCCTCGACCGCGGCCATGAAAAAGGCCGCGCCCCGGCAGGACGCGGCCCCTTCTCACAGCTGACTCAGTGGACGCCGATTTCGCGGAGATCCTTGTCGTGCTCGTCGGCGTGGTAGTCCTCGGCCTCGGTGTCGTCCGTGCCGTTGAAGACCTTCAGCCGCCGCGCGATCACCGTGAAGATCACCGCGATCAGCAGGTTCGCGATCAACGCCACGAAACCGACGTAGATCTGCACCGGCGAACCGCTGAACGGGTGCCAGCCGAAGATCGACAGATCGCCGAGCTTCAGCGCCGAGCCACCGAAGTGCGCCTTACCGGTCGCCGGGTTGGGGATGTTGTAGAGCATGATCAGGCCCCAGCCGATGCCGACGACCCAGCCGGCGATCAGGCCCCAGCGGTGGAACCACCGCGTGTAGAGCGAGATCGCGACCGCGGGCAGCGTCTGCAGGATCAGCACACCGCCGATGAGCTGCAGGTCGATCGAGAACTGCGGGTCGATGAACAGGATGAACGCCACCGCGCCGAACTTCACGATCAGCGAAGCGAGCTTGGCCTGCTTCGCTTCCTCGCCCGGCGTCGCGTTCTTCTTGATGTACTCCTTGTAGATGTTGCGGGTCCACAGGTTGGCCGCCGCGATCGACATGATCGCCGCGGGCACCAGCGCGCCGATGCCGATCGCGGCGAACGCGATCCCGGCGAACCACGACGAGAACTGCGTGTCGAACAGCACCGGGACGACGGTGTTCGTGTCGGGCTTGCCGGTCGCGTTGTTGGTGATCGGCGAGACCGACGCGCTGATCGCGACGTAGCCGAGCAGCGCCAGCAGGCCCAGGACCAGCGAGTACGCCGGGAGCGCGACCATGTTCCGCTTGATCACGCTGCGGCCGCGCGAGGCGAGCACGCTGGTGAGCGAGTGCGGGTACAGGAACAGCGCGAGCGCCGAACCGAGCGCCAGCGTGGCGTACTGCAACTGGTTGTTGGCGTTGAGCAGGATGCCGTCCGCCTGCGACGGCGTCTTGTCGAACTTCGCGTCGGCCGCGTCGAAGATCGCCGACCAGCCGCCGAGCTTCGAGGGCAGGTAGATGATCGCCACGATGATCACGAGGTAGATCAGGATGTCCTTGACGAACGCGATCAGCGCGGGCGCGCGAAGACCCGACTGGTAGGTGTAGACCGCCAGGATGATGAAGGCGACCAGCAGCGGCAGGTGACCGACGATGCCGGAGCCGTTGATGCCCATGGTCCGCAGCACCGCTTCGAGCCCGACGAGCTGCAGCGCGATGTACGGCATCGTCGCGATGATGCCGGTGATCGCGATCAGCAGCGCCAGCGTCGGCGAACCGAACCGGCCGCGGACGAAGTCTGCTGGCGTGACGTAGCCGCGGACGCGCGAGACCGACCACATGCGCAGCGCCGGCATCAACACGATCGGGTAGACGATGATCGTGTACGGCAGCGCGAACAGGCCCATCGCGCCGGCGCTGAACATCAGCGCGGGGACGGCGACGAACGTGTACGCCGTGTAGAGGTCACCGCCGAGCAGGAACCAGGTGATCCACGAGCCGAATTTGCGGCCGCCGAGACCCCATTCGTCCAGGTGGTCGAGGGTGTTGCCGGCCTTCCAGCGCGACGCGACGAAGCCGAGCACGGTGACCACCGCGAAGAGGATCGTGAAGATGATCAGCTCTGGCCATTGGATGTTGGTCACTTGACGTCCCCCTCGTCGAGCTCGTCCACGGACAGCCGATCGGGACGCTCACTGGTCGGCTTGTCCTTGGTCATCACGTAGACGATCCAGGTGCACACGACACCGACCACCACGAACACGAATTGGAACCAGTAGAAGAACGGCATCCCGAACAGCCGGGGACCGTCCGAATTGAACAAGGACGTGATCAGCACCAGCAACGGGATGATCAACAGGAGGTTCCAGGGGCTGAACTGAAAGCCCCTCACCTTCCCGTCTGCCTTACCTGACGCCATCGGACCTCACCTAACGTTCCCGTACCCCCGGATGGTCCCGATGACCCTAGAACCTCTCCCCCGCCCGGGTCACGCGTGCCCGATATCGATTTGATCAGCGACGCCCCATACGACGAAGGGCGGTTGCCGTCGGAGTCCCCGCCGGATATCAATAGCCGCAAGTCGCGAACAGGAACTTCGCACGCAAGATCAAAGGGGCATCGGATGAAGAAACTCCGCTATGCGGTGGTGATCCCGGCTGTCGCCGGCACCATGCTGGCCGGGTTCACGCCTGCGTTCGCAGGGCCGGAGGCTGCCGGGCAGCAGCCGCTGAACTCCACCAACATTCCGGCGAAGTACGCGGACCAGAAGCTGGACTGGCACAAGTGCACCGCCAGTGAGCTGCCGTCCGCGCCGCCTCCGGGGGCCGAGAACATCGAGTGTGCGACCTACCGCGCGCCGCGTAACTGGTACAAGACGAACGAGAACATCGACCTGACGATCGCCGTCAGCCGCCTCGCCGCCACCAGCGGCAAGGCGACGGCCAGCGTCATCACGAACCCGGGTGGCCCCGGCGCTCCGGGCCGTAACTTCCCGGCCCGTCTGCGTAACCAGACGAAGCTGCGCGTGAACCAGGAGATCATCGGTCTCGACCCGCGCGGCACCGGCAAGAGCACGAACATCACCTGCGGCAACGCGATCGGCACCGGCTCGGACCTCGACCCGCGCGACCGCAGCCGGGCGAACCTCAACCTGATCCTGGACGCCACCAAGTACGCGGCGGACTCCTGCCAGGTGAAGTCCGGCGAACTCGGCCCGCTCATCAACACCGCGCAGACCATCCGCGACATCGACCTGCTGCGGGTCCTGCTGGGCCGCGACAAGATCAACTGGGTCGGCTACTCGGCGGGCACCTGGATGGGCGCGCACTACGCGCAGCAGTTCCCCACCCGGACCGGGCGCTTCCTGCTCGACTCCGCGACCGAGTTCACCACCACCTGGCAGAACTCGTTCGACTGGCAGCCGCTCGGCTTCGAGCGCCGCTGGCGCCAGGACTTCCTGCCGTGGATCGGCAAGTACGACAAGGTCTACGGCTTCGGCAAGACCGGTGAAGCCGCGCGCCAGACCTACGAGAAGGTCCGCTTCGCGCTGACGCAGAACCCGGTCGAGGTGGACGGCGTCCCGGTGTCGGCCAACGCCCTCGACTCGACCATCGCGTCGTACCTTTACAACAAGCGCAACTTCACGGCACTCGCCGACTACTTGGTCAATCTGAAGACGCTGACCGAGGGCACCTCGACGCAGCAGCAGAAGGCCACGGCCGCGCAGAAGGTCAAGGCGGAGACGGTGGACGGTGACGGCGTCATCGGCCCGCAGCCGCTGTTCGTCCCGACCGACGGCGACTCCTACAACGCCAGCTTCTGGACCATCCCCTGCAACGAGGGCAAGTGGACCGGCAACCGGCAAAGCGTCATCCGTCAGTCGCAGAAGCTGATCGACCGCGATCTGCCGCTGCTCGGCGCCGGCTGGCTGATCCAGCCGTGCATCTTCTGGAAGAACAAGCCGGTCGACCTGCCGAAGCTCGACGGCCGCGGTGTCCCGCCGGTGCTGATCGTCCAGTCGGTGAACGACCCGGCGACCCCGCTCGAGGGCGCGACCCGTGCGCACCGCGCGTTCGCCGGCTCGCGGATGATCACCGTGACCGGTGAGGGTGACCACGGTATCTACGCCGGCGGCAACGCGGGTGTGGACAAGGTCGTGGAGGACTACCTCGTCGACGGCAAGGTGCCGAACGACCAGAGCCTCCCCGGACTCCCACTTCCGGTGCCCGCGGGCGCCTGAAGCCACTAGGGATTGTGGCCCCGTCGAGTTTCGGCTCGGCGGGGCCCTTTTCTTGGGGTTGTCCACGACCTGTGCACAGAGTTGTCCACAGGCTGGGGGTAACTCGGTGGGGACAACCCGGTCGCCTGGACGGAACTCGCGTGATCGGAGCCGTAACTCGCGTGACTGAAGGCGGATCTCGCGTGCGCCTGGCCGTACCGGTATTAGTATTGGCGCCATGGTGCGAGTGCCGTTGACGGACGAGGAACGCGAACGCGGCGAGCGGCTGGGGCTGGCGCTCCGGGACGCGCGCGCGGCGTCGTCGCGGAGCATGGTCGAGGTCGCGGCCGAGGCCGGGATCTCGGTCGAGACGCTCCGGAAGATCGAGACCGGGCGGATCCCGACGCCCGCCTTCTTCACGGTGATGGCGATCGCGGACGCCGTCGGGCTGCCGCTGGACGTGCTGCGAGCGGCAGCCGAGCACGGCACCTCACAGGTCGCGGAAGCGAGTTAGGGGCGCAGGGCGGCCAGGGCATGTGCCCGGTCGTTCAGGTAGAGGAAGCCGTCGATCGGCAGGTCGAAGCTGTTCAGCAGGCTTTCCAGCGTGGCGTATTCGTCCACGCCCAGCCGCAGGTTCTCGTTCATCGCGTGCGCGACGAGGACGTCGGCCAGTTCTTCCCACTCACCCGACCAGTGCAAGGTGCGGTAGAACGCCAGGACGTCCGGCGCGATCCGGCCGGAGATCTGGTCGAGCAGGCTGTCGCCGAAGAAGCTGATCCGGCCGGCGGCCAGGTCGGCGACGGTCGGGTTCGCCGGGTCGGCGGCGGTGTCGGGATTGCGGACCACACCGGGGCCTGCCACCGGATAACCCGTCTTGACGTTGCCGTTGTCCTCCACCAGCACGATCAGGTGCACGCCGTAGCGCTCGCCGGCGCAGCGCCAGCGGCCGTTGTGCAGTCTGACGCGGGGCTCGCTCGGATCGTTCGCGACGTCCTTGATGACCGCGATGATCTGCTCGTCGGTCCAGCCCGCGGGGAACTCGCTGGTCGCCCGCCGCCCCTTTCCCGGTGCGTGCCCGCCGCCCACTCGTGCTCCTTTCGTCGCATCGAGGGTAACTCGCGTTCGGAGTATTCGAATGATCCGAACGCGGGAACGGGTGACCTCAGGCGATCACGCTGAGCAAGACGGCACCGACGACGAGCACATCGACTCCCCGCAGGGCCTGGAATCCGGCCGCTCCGCCGCTGACGTCGTAGTTCATCGGCGGCCGGGTCGCCGTCCGCGACGCGGCGACGACGGCGAGCGGGATCGCCAGCCACACCGGCCAGTCTGGGACCGCTCCGAGCGTCAGCGTCACCAGGCCGGCCAGGAGCCCCCAGGCGAGGCCGAGCAGCGCGACCACCAGGCCGTTGACCAGCCGCAACTCCCAGTCGGACGCGCCGAGCCAGCGCCTGCGGCCGGGGTTGCGCCACAGTTCGCCGAGCCCGCCGACGAACGGCACGAGCGCCGCGTACGCGCCGAGCGCGAACAGCGGCGCGACCGGGATGGCCGGAAAGGCCAGGTGCGCGACGCCGACCAGGCACGCGATCACCACACTGGCCGCCGCGTAGCGCATCCGGCCGAGCACCCCGGCCCACGCGAGCCGCAGCGTCGTCGGCCTCCGCAGCGACAACCACGGCACCGGCTTCGATTCCGGGATCAGCAGCATGGGATCCATGAAGACCGCGGCCATCGCCCGCAGGAGTCGCGCGTTCCAGCCGTCGACGAGTTCCTGACGCCCGGCCCCGGACATCGGCTCGCCACCGAAGGCCACCGCGACCGCCACCACGAACAACGCGCCCGCCAGCACCTCGACGGCGATCGGGCCCCACCCCGCGACGGCGACCGCCAGGCCGGCCATGGCGAGCACGACCGGCGCGAGCGTCTCCCCGCGGATCGCCGTCCGCCGCGCGGTGACCGCCGCCAGGATCGCCCCGGACGCGGTCAGCGCCGACATCGCGATCCACACGTCCCTCGAGCCGCCGCCGATCGCGGTGACCAGTGCCCCGGTGTAGCCGACCACCAGGACCAGCGCGAACCAGAGCGTCCACATCCGCTTGACGACGACACGGCGCCGGTCGACGCGGGCGAAGTCCATCCATGTCAGCGCCGCCGGCTCGGCCCAGACGAAGCCGCGGCGCAGCAGGCCGCGCCAGAACATCGCGCACAGCACGATCAGCAGCCCGAACACCGCCGGGAAGTCCACAACGGACTGTCCAAAAAGGAAATCCCGGAGCTTCGGCAGGTTCTGGAAGGCGGTGAACAGCGCGCCGAAACCGAACAGTGCCAAGAAGGTCTGGTAGTCGCCGTTGAACAGGCCGCCGAATCGCTGTCGTCCGGGGACGTGCGTGGGCGCTTTCGTGGTCACCACAACTCAAGCGTGGAGTCGGCCGCTTCGAGCAGCGGGGGATGGTGCGTGGCCACGACGACGGCCGCCCCGGCCTCGGTCGACCGCTTGATCAACGACGTCAGCCACTCCTTCCCGGCGGCATCGAGCGCCCGCTCGGGCTCGTCGAGCAGCAGGACGTCGTGCGGCCGCGCCGTCGCACCGAGGAGCAGCAGACGACGGCGTTGCCCGGCCGAGAACTTGCCCGCCGTGACCTTCGCGCGTTCCGATAGGCCCGCGTCCGCCAGGAGCGCGTCGAAATCGCCGAGGTCGGCGCCGAACGAGCCCTCCAGCAGTTCGAGATGCTGGAGCGGGGTCAGCTCGGCGAAGAAATCGGAATCGTCGAACAGCACGGAAACCTTGCGGCGGAAGGAAACATCGCGTTCGTCGGGCTTACCGCCCGCGACGACGACGCGGCCCCGCTGCGGGGTCTGCGTTCCGTACAGGCACCGCAGCAAGGTCGATTTCCCGACCCCGTTGGGGCCGACGATGACGGCACATTCGCCCGCCTCGACCTCGAAATCGAGTCCGTCGAACAACCAGTGCTCCCCAGCCTGGACGCCGAGCCCGCGTACGTCGATCATTGGCCGCGCAACGACTCGATCACCGGTGCGAGCGCGTCCATGTTGTGCTCCAGCACGGTGAAATAGGTGAAACCGAATCGCTCGCGGTGGGCAAGGATCTGTTCGGCGATCTGCTCGTGGGTGCCGACGAGAGCCGTCGGAAGTTCGGCGAGCTGGTCGACGGTGAGGTTGCCTTCGAGCAGCTCTCGCAGGCTCTCCAAACCCTTTCGCCGGTCTTCGACCACGGCGACGAAATGCGAGAGGATATTGAATTCGGCAGCGCGGCCGTTCAGTTTTCCGCGGACGAAGTTCACTCGCTCTTCGATTCCGGCGGCGTCGTCGACGGCGAGCGCGCCGCCGTCGGGAACGGCCGCCGTGCCGGTGAATCCGATGATGTCGGCGTGTTCGGCGGCGAGGGTGAGCAGCCTGTCGCCGCGTCCGGCGATCATCAGCGGCGGACCCGGCTTCTGCACCGTCGGCGGTTTGTGGTTTACGTCGGCATAGAGACGCTTGAGCTCTTTGATGGTGTTTTCGAGATGGTCGACGCGTTTTCCGGCGCGGGGGAACTCCATACCCGCCGCTTCGAATTCGGCTTTCACGTAACCGGCCCCCAGGCCGAGCTCCAGCCTGCCCTCGGTGAACTGGTCCGTGCCGGTGACGTCGCGGGCCAGCAGCACCGGGTTGTAGAAGGCGGTGTTGATGACGAAGGTGTTGAGCCGAGGGCGGCTCGTCACCTCGGCGGCGAGCACGAGGGCCGGGAACGGCGGTGCCATGCCGAGATGGTCGGCCGTGCCGATCACGTCGAATCCGAGGTCCTCGGCCTTGCGGCACTTCTCGACCCACGCCGCACGGGTCTCCGGGACGACCATGTTGACGCCGAATTTGACCATGCGGCCACGGTACCGAGAGCGAAAGAAGAAGGCCTCATCCCCGGGAATGACTCCGGGGATGAGGCCCGCTCCGACGTTCGGACGATCAGCCGAGACGCTGCTTGAGCGCCTCCAGCTCGTCACGCAGCGACGACGGGACCTTGTCGCCGATCTTCTCGAACCACTCCTCGATGAGCGGCAGTTCCTGGCGCCACTCTTCGGCGGAGACGTCGAGCGCGGCCTGGATGTCGGCCAGCGGCTCCTTGAGGCCGTCGGTGTCGAGGTCCTCGGCGTTCGGAACGAAACCGACCGGGGTCTCCTTCGCGTTGCCCTTGCCCTCGACGCGGTCGATGACCCACTTCAGGATCCGCGAGTTCTCGCCGAAGCCCGGCCACAGGAAGCGGCCGTCGTCGCCACGGCGGAACCAGTTGACGTAGAAGATCTTCGGCAGCTTGTCCGCGTCTGCGTTCTTGCCGAGGTCCAGCCAGTGCTTGAAGTAGTCACCGGCGTGGTAGCCGAGGAACGGCAGCATGGCCATCGGGTCGCGGCGCACGTTTCCGACCGCTCCGGCGGCGGCCGCGGTGGTCTCCGACGACATGGTGGCGCCCATGAACACGCCGTGCTGCCAGTCGCGGGCCTCGTTCACCAGCGGGACCGTGGTCTTGCGGCGGCCGCCGAACAGGATCGCCGAGATCGGCACACCCTGCGGGTCGTCCCACTCGGGCGCGAGGATCGGGCACTGCGACATCGGCGTGCAGTAGCGCGAGTTCGGGTGCGCGGCCTTCTCTTCCGACTCCGGCGTCCAGTCCTGCTTCTTCCAGGAGGTGGCGTGCGCGGGCTTCTCGCCCATGCCCTCCCACCAGACGTCGCCGTCGTCGGTGAGCGCGACGTTCGTGTAGACCGTGTTGCCCTTTTCGATGGTGCGCATCGCGTTGGGGTTGGTGTGCCAGTCGGTGCCCGGCGCGACGCCGAAGAAGCCGAACTCGGGGTTCACCGCGTACAGGCGGCCGTCCTCGCCGAACCGCATCCACGCGATGTCGTCACCGAGGGTCTCGGCGCGCCAGCCGGGGATGGTCGGCTGCAGCATGGCGAGGTTGGTCTTGCCGCAGGCGCTCGGGAACGCCGCCGCGACGTAGTGGACCTTGTCCTCGGGCGAGATCAGCTTGAGGATCAGCATGTGCTCGGCCAGCCAGCCCTCGTCGCGGGCGATGACCGAGCCGATGCGCAGCGAGTAGCACTTCTTGCCCAGCAGCGAGTTGCCGCCGTAGCCGGAGCCGTAGCTCCAGATCTCACGGGTCTCGGGGAAGTGCGAGATGTACTTGGTGGTGTTGCACGGCCACGAGACGTCCTCCTGGCCCGGCTCCAGCGGCGCGCCGACGGAGTGCAGGGCGGGGACGAACTCGCGCTCGGTGCCGTCCTCGGTGACGAACTTGTCCAGCGCGGCCTTGCCGGCGCGGGTCATCACGCGCATGGAGGCGACGACATAGGCGAAGTCGGTGATCTCGATGCCGAGCTTGGGGTCCTCGGCTCCGAGGGGGCCCATGCAGAAGGGGATCACGTACATCGTGCGACCGCGCATGCATCCGCGGTACAGCTCGGTCATCGTGGCCTTCATCTCGGCCGGGTCCATCCAGTTGTTGGTGGGACCGGCGTCCTCTTCGTTCTGCGAACAGATGAAGGTGCGCTCTTCGACGCGGGCGACGTCATTCGGGTCGGAAGCGGCCCAGTACGAGTTGGGCTTCGCGTCGAGCTGCACGAACGTGCCGGCCGAGACCAGCTCGGCGTTGATCCGCGCGGCCTCTTCGTCGGACCCGTCGACCCACACCACGCGGTCCGGAGTGGTCAGTTCGGCGACCTCCCGGACCCAGGACAGCACGCCACTGTGCGTCGTCGGCGCATTTTCCAGTCCAGGGATGGCGACTGCGGTCATCTCTACTCCTGACTTCCGACGGCAGAAGCCCACATCGGGAACGACGCTGTTCCGATGCGGGCTTCGATGCCGGCGACCGAATGGCTTCGCACACCGGCGGGAAAGCCGGTGTGCGGGTTTTGGGATTCCCCGAGAGTAGCCGGATGACCGGCAGGTAACCGAGAGCTGACCTGTCGGTTCTCTCACAAGAACGATAAGGGAATCGATTCAGTATCACCGGAATGGGCCATACGCAGAAATTCTTCCGGTGATCGACGGCACAAGCGCGAGGCGCGCGAAGGACGAATCGGACATGAGAAAGCCCGGTACGAGGTGCCGTACCGGGCTGTTCTGTGACCAGGATTACAGGAATTGCCGCTTCAAATTGGCCTGAACCATTCTTGTATTGGTCCAGGCCATTTCCGGAATCAGTTGGGGCTGATCCACTGGCCGGTGGCGGAATCGATCTTCGCCACACCTTCGAGTGTTTCGGTGCCCGCGCCACCCCAGGCCGCGTCGCCCGCCGGGTCGCCTTCGGTCGCCGGGACGGTCGCGAAAGCCGCGCCGATGTCGTTGTTGACCACGCCGCTGCCGACCTCGGTCCACTGGCCGGGCCCGGTGTGCTCGTAGGTCTTGGAGTTGCCGGAGGCGTCGGTCTCGACCGCGATGTCGGCGCTGCCGTCGCCGTCCTTGTCGGTGAAGGCGATCGTGCGGCCGTCCTCCGTCTGGACGACGGCGGTGTCGGGGGTTCCGTCACCGTCGGTGTCGATGGTCGGCGGGCCGACCTCGACGTCGCCGCTGGGCATGTCGGCGTGCATGGTGCCGCTGGTGCCCGCGTCGGAACCGTCGTCGTTGCCGCCGCCACCCGCTTCGACCCAGGAGCCGGAGGCCTCGTCGTAGACGGCCTCCTGGACGACCTTGCCGTTCTCGTCGAGCACCGCGTACTGGTCGGCTTCGCCGTCGCCGTCGGTGTCGACGAACGCCTGGCCGGTGCCGTCCTCGTGCTGGATGACCGCGGCGTCGTTGACGCCGTCCTTGTCGAGGTCGTAGTTGAGCTCGGCCTGGTACTCCTCGCCGTCAACGTGGACAGTGACCGCCTCCGTGGAGCCAGTCTCGGTGTCCGTGCCGCCGCTCTCGTCGACCCACATGGGATAACCCCCTCGTTGACCTGCTGGTGTGTCGAAGCTTATGACTCACCGTAGGCCGGTTCGGTTCCGGTCCACAACAGGACCACCCGCCTGAACCGTCCGGAGCGGGTCACTTCGACAGATGGTCGATCGCCGGAGCGATCACCACGCCGATAAGGAGGACCACCCCGACGATGAGGATCACCACCGCCACGATGGCGCGGAGCACCCGCAGGATCAGCTTCTTGCGGCCCTGAGGGTCACGGGCCATTTCGCTCAGCCGCCGCAGCTTCGCGGGTTGCGGGGGAAAGGTCACGCTTGATTGTCGCGCAGTGACCGAATGCGACCGAGCAGGGCCTCAGCGCGGTCTCGGCCGTCCGAGACGTCCTTCAGGCGCTTCGCCACCACTGAGATCTTCTTCGCCCGCTCCTGCGCGCCCATCTTGATCGTCTTGTCGACTTCCTTCAGCTCCGCCTCGATCGCGTCGATGCGGCGGCCGAGGGCTTCGTCGAGCGCCATCGACAGCTGCTGTTCGGCCTCGATCAGCTGCTCCGCGACGAGCTGGTCCAGCGTGGACCGCGCGTCGGCGATCGCCTCGACCAGCCATTGCTTCATATGCTGCTTGTCCGACGCGTGTTTGCGGGTCCGCGCCATCCACCAGCCGGCGCCGAGGCCGATGATGATCGTGGCGGGCAGGATCACCGGGTTCAGGATCGCGACCCCCGCCAGCGGCAGCGCGGCGACCTTGCCCGCGCCGAGGCCACCGGAAACCCCCATGAAGATGAGCAGTTTGTCCTCGGCGGTCGGCGGTTTCTTGTCCGGCGGGCGCAGCACGACCGGCGGGCCGCCCGCCCTGGCGAACTGGCCGCGGATGATTTCGAGCTCTTCGGGCGAGAACAGCTCCGAAAGCGCGACGTTGGTGACCTGGTTGAGCCGCTGCGAGAGCAGCATCGAGATCCGCTGCGACGTCGTCTGCAACGCGATGTCGACCTGCTGGGGCAGCGCGGCGAGGGCGTCCCGTTTCGCGCCGTCGATCAGCTGCCGGAAATGCGTCGACGCGTCGCGCATCTGCCTGCTGGTCTCGTGCCCGACCTCGACGCGGGTCCGCTGGATCTCCGCGCGCAGTTTCAGTTGCCAGCCCCGCGTCGAAGACCGGCGTTCGGTGGTCAGGTCGTCACGACGCTGGCGCAGCTGTTCGGCTTCGGCCTCACCGGCGGACAGCGCGCGGCTTTCCGCCTGAAGCTTCGCCTTGAGCTCGCCGAGCGCGCTCGACAGCGCGCGCAGGGTGTTGGCCTCGCCCAGCATCGCCGAGCGGCCGACCAGCATCTCCTGCAACGCGCCCTGCAACGCGGCGATCCCGGCCTTCTCGCGCAGCATCGTGGCCATCTGCTCGTTCGGGGCCTTGGCCGCCGTCTCGAACATGCGCGCGGAAACCGGGTGGAACACCGCGTCGGCGAACCGGGGGGCGTGCTCGGCGAGCAGCCGCCGGTCGGCTTCGAGGACCTCGCGCCAGCCGCGGAACTGGTCGGTCTTGGTCAGCGCGAACAGCACGGTCTCGACGCGTTCGCCCATGTCGTGCAGGAATTGCAGCTCCTGAGAGGTGAACGGCGAAGAGGCGTCCACGACGAACAGCAGCGCGGTGGCGCCGGCGGCGGCCTCCTTCGCGAGTTCACCGTGCATCGAGTCGAGCCCGCCGACCCCGGGAGTATCCACAATGGACACTCGTTCGAGCAGCGGGACCGGGCCGGAGACCTCGACGTAACGCGGCGGGATCTGCCCTTCCGGCAGTTCGTGCGCGGCCGAAACCCAGTGGATCAGATCGTTGAGGTTGATCGGCACCGGCGCCAGCTGGCCCGGATAGCAGGCCTGCGCGGACCACTGCTCGGCGTGCTCGAAGACGAGATACGTCGCGGTGGCGACGTCGGCGTCCACAGGAGACAGTCCCGGCATGGACAGGAGGGCGTTCACGAGCGAGCTCTTGCCGCGGTTGGTCTCGCCGACCACCACGACCGACGGCTTCTTCGGCCGCGCCTTCCGGATGTCCTCGACCCACTTCGCGGCCTGAGGATCGGCTTCGCGGACGACAGTGAGCAGTTGTTCGCGCGTGCTCTTCACGACCGCCGGAAGATTCGCCGCAGCGCTCGGAGCGGTCACAGGGCCTTCTTCGCGTAGACGATGACGATCGGCGCGCGCAGGACCCGCTCGTGATCGGCGAAACCGACCACCTCGGTCTCCGCGACGAGCCCTTCGAGCGCCGGATCCTCGGTCGCGACCGCGCCGCCCGCCTCGTGCACGGCGGGATCGAACCGCTCACCGTCCGGGCGCAGGGCACGGACGCCGATCCCGGCGAGACCGTGTTCGAGCCGCTCGACGACGCCGCCGCTGCGGGCGCGATCGAGGGCGTACAGGCACAGCTGGATCAGCGCCTGCCTGTCGGCGAGAGCCTGTTCGAGGTCGGCCGGACCCGTGGTCGTGGACTCCACATCGGTCTTCGACGCGGCTTCGACGGCCTCGGTTCCCTCGGTCGGCGAAGTCTCGCCGACCGCTTCGGCGATGATCGCCGCCGAGATCTGACCGGTCGGCACGTCGTCCGGATTCACGTCTTCGACCGCCTTCTTGCGCAGCCAGGCACCCACCCGAATCGACCCCCGTAACTGGTGTCCCGGGCCTACCGATCAGCCCGGGGAGATTTCACCAGTGTCGGGCACGTGCCCGCCAGCCGGGGGCGGAATCGGCAGAACGGGACGGAGGAATCTGGCGATCAGCTCCTTCATCACCGCGAGTTCCGCCGCCGGATCGAGGTCCGGCTCCAGAATCACGCGGGAAAGCGGGGCGTCGACCAAGGCGACGAGCCAGCTGGCCACCGTCTTCGGATCGAAACCGGGATCGATCCGGCCCGCGTCCACCGCCCGCGTCACCAGGCCGACGAGACCGTCGCGCAGTGCGCGGTCGTTGCCCTGGATGAGCCTGGCCAGATCGGCGTCGCGGGAACACTGCGCCGCGACCTCGAGGACGAGCTTGGCGATGACAGGGTGCAGAAGCTGTTCCGATACGTGGGTGATGACCTGGAGGATGGCTTCCCCCGGATCCTCGATCTGTTCGGCGGCCGCGAGCAGGGCCGCGGTCTCGTCGGCGTCCTGCTCGAAGATGCCGACGAACACCGCGCGCTTGTTCGGGAAGTAGTGGAAGAGGCTGCCGGTGCTGATCCCCGCGGCGCGGCAGATCTCCGCCGTCGTCGTCTTCTCGAAGCCCTTCATCGCGAAGCAGCCCGCGGCGGCGTCGAGGATGGCTCGGCGTTTCGCCTCGTGCTTGGCCGGGTCGACCGTCCTCATTTCACCGCCGGCGGCTCGTCAAGCCACGGGTAACCGTGGTCGAGGAAGGCCTTGGCGACGGCCTTGCGGTCGACGTCGCCCTTCTGCCGCACCAGTTCCCGGCCGTCGGCGGCGAGCAGGACCAGCTCCTTGCCGTCGAGGAAGACGGCTTCCAGCTGTGCTTCGTACGCGCGGCTGCGGCCCTTGGTGGTCAGCGTGATGCGGGTCGGCGTCACCTTGACGATCAGCCGCTCGTGCGCCCAGACCGCGGCGAAGAACAGGCCGAGGGCCAGGCCGACGCCGATCCCGGTGACCATGCCCCATGGCCGCGGCATGTCCGAGACGAGCTGGAAGGGGCCCTTGAACGGGACCCAGCTCAGGGACGCCACCCAACCCGAAATCGACTGGAGGAACCAGCCCAGCGCGGCGCCCGCCAGCGGACAGCCGACCCAAGAGGCCGTGCGCAGCCACTGGGGCTCGTCGACGATCGTTTCCATGCGCCCATTATTAGACCGAGCGCTCGGTTTATCAATCCGCGCATTTAGTCGCCTACTTGCCTGGAGGCCTTCCGGCGCCTGACCGCGGTCGGGGCAAGTAGTCGACTAAATGCGCGGATCGCGGGAGGTCAGTCGCGGATCTGCTGCCAGATGAGGAAGTACGCCCGGTGCACGACGTGCGCGACGCGGCTCTGGGCGGGCGTCGCGCCGAAGGACGCGAAGGAGCGCCACCAGCCGGCACGCTCCAGAGCGTGGGCCGCCAGCTCGGCGCGCGGAGCACCCGGCTTGCCGAGCTGGGCGCCGATGTCGGCGTTGCTGCCGACCCGCAGGACCTCCTCGGACAGATCCTCGGGCATGTCGACGGCGCCGGACGCGACCAGCGTGAGCGCTTCGAGCAGCCGCAGCTGGTGTGCCTCGGGCTTGGCGAGCAGGACCTCGATCGCGTCGTGGACGCGCTGCCGTTCGGCCGGGTCGCCGGACGCGTGGGCCAGCGCGGTGACCGAAGCCAGCGCGGCGGCCGCCTTGATGCCGTCGGCGCGGGCGGCGAAGACGATGCTCAGCCGCTGGCGGACCGCTTCGAGACCGGAGGCGTCGAGCAGCTTCCGGCGAAGCGAGCCCGCGGTGATCTCGGGTTCCTTGCGGATCGCCTCGACGGCGTACCGCACGCCGAACAGGTCCAGCTTCTCCAGCAGCCGCAGCCGGGTGCCCGCCGCGACGTCGCATTCCCAGCTGGTGAAGATATCCGCCGAGATCAGCATGGTCTCGAGGATGTCGTCGTCCATCTCGGCCAGCTGGCGCAGTGCTTCGGCATCGGGCGAGGTGAACCCGCCGGACTCGGCAGACTCCGCGATCAGCCCGATCACCGGCAACACGTCCGCGACGCGGGGCTTCAGCGTCGCGGCCTGCTTCTCCGAGAGCAGCGTCGCGGCCTTCCACACGTCGCCGCCCGAGCCTTCGACCGACTCGGGCGCGATGGTGTCCGCCTTGTTGAGCACCGCGATCGCGTTGACCGGGCCCGCCTCGCGGCTCGCGGTCGCGGCGGTGAACGCGGCGAGCGCCTGCTGGTCGTCGGCTCGCACGCCCTGGGTGACCACGTAGAGCACGGCCTCGGCGCCCGCGACGGCGTTGCGCGAGGTGTCGTCCAGCTCGTCGGAGCCTTCTTCCTCCTCGTCACCCTCGTCGGGCTTACGGTGCTTCGCCGCGCCCAGCAGCTCCTCGGTCCGCGACACCGAAGCGGCGTCGAGCGAGCCGAGGCCCGGGGTGTCGATGACGGTCATGCCCTGCAGGACCGCGTTGGTGAGGTACGCCTCGATATGCGAGACCTTGTCGATGTCGATGCCCAGCTCGGCCGGGATCATCCCGTCGGCGGAGAAGGGCAGCACCTGTTTGCGGCCGTCGGTGAAGACGATCTCGACCCGATCGACCGTGCCGTACTGGAACCTGGTCACCAGCCGGGTGCACTCGCCGACGTCGGTCGGCGCGACCCGGCGCCCGATCAGGGCGTTGACCAGGGTGGACTTCCCCGATTTGATCCGGCCCGCGACGGCGACCTGCAGCGGGCCGCCCAAGCGCCGCAGCACCTCGGCGAAACCGGCCGCGGTCCGCGCGGACACCTGGGGCTGGAGGCGGTGGCAGAGGTTCGCCACCGACATCGACAGCGGGCCGGCGAGACGGCCCTGCTCCGTCGCTGAGGTCACGGTGCCCACCCCTCCCAGTCGTCGAGCACACCGAGGGAATCGTGCCATGCCGCTCATCCTCGGGTCGCACCGAAGGTGGTACCGGCGACCGACGCGCGAGCGGCACGGGCCGACATAGTGTCACCAGGTGCGACGGTTGAGCCTCTGGATGCGTGCCCACCCCATGGCGGGGGACAGTCTCATCGCCGTCGTCCTCCTGCTGACCGACCTGCTGCTCTACGTGGCCGCGGTCGAGACGCCGGAAGTCCCGATGCCGCCCTGGTACGTGACGGTTCCGCTGGACATCGCGATGGTCGCCCCGCTGGTCTTCCGGCGGAAGGCGACGCTGTGGTCGGCGTACCTGGTGCTGCTGATCGGCATCCCGCACAGCGCGCTGGAACTCGGCGCGGCGAGCGGGCTGGCGATGATGATCAGCATCTACTCGGTGCTGGTCTACGTCGGACGCAAACAGGGCCTGCTGTACCTGGTGATCACGCTGGTCACCTCGGCGCTCCAGCTGTGGGCCGACCCGCCGGAGGACGTCTGGGTGCTGGCGATCATCGGCGTCTTCTCCAGCGCACTGTGCTGGACGCTCGGCGAGTTCGCCGGCGCGAGGCGCGCCTATCACGAGGAGGTGGAAGCCAGGTTGCATCTACTTGAGACGGAACGGGACCAGGCGACCAGGATCGCCGTCGGCGAAGAACGCGGACGGATCGCCCGTGAGCTGCACGACGTCGTCGCGCACGCGGTGAGCGTGATGGTCGTGCAGGCCGACGGCGCGTCCTACGCGGTCGACGGGAATCCCGAGATGGCGAAACGGGCCTTGCAGACGATTTCGGAGACCGGCCGCGGCGCGCTCGCCGAGCTGCGGCGGCTGCTGGACGTGCTCCGCAGCGACGGCGACGACGAGCCGCGCGTGCCGCAGCCGGACGCCAGCGCGCTGACCGACCTCGCGGACCGGATCCGCCAGGCGGGGGTGCCGGTGACGCTGGCGATCGGTTCGGACGCGCTCGCCGGGCTGCCCGCCGGGGTGTCCCTCGGCGTGTACCGGATCGTGCAGGAGTCGCTGACGAACACGCTGAAACACGCCGGCCAGGGCGCGCAGGCCGAGGTGGTGGTGCGGCGGGAGGCGGACGTGATCGACGTCAAGGTCACCGACGACGGCGCCGGCCGCGCGAAACAGCTGGTGCCCGCGGCGGCGAAGCACGCCGCGCCGCCGCGAAAACTCGCCGTCCCCGGTGGGAACGGATTGATCGGAATGAGGGAACGGGCGAACGTCTTCGGCGGCACGCTGGAGGTCGGGCCCGCCCCCGGTGGAGGGTGGCAGGTGCACGCGAGGCTCCCGGTTAGGTTGGCGACGTGATACGGGTGGTGGTCGTCGACGACCAGGAATTGATGCGCGTCGGGTTCCGGATGGTCCTGGGCGCGCAGGCCGACATCGATGTCGTCGGCGAGGCGGGTGACGGCGCGCAGGCCATCCGCCTGGCGGAGGAACTGCGGCCCGACGTCGTGCTGATGGACGTCCGGATGCCGGTGCTGGACGGGGTCGAGGCGACGAAACGGATCGTCGAGGCCGGGACGGCGCGGGTGCTCGTGATGACGACGTTCGACCTGGACGAGTACGTCTATTCGGCGTTGCAGGGCGGGGCGAGCGGGTTCCTGCTGAAGGACACGCAGCCGGATCACCTGGTGTCGGCGCTGCGGGCGGTCGCTTCGGGCGACGCCGTGGTCTCGCCGTCGGTGACCCGGCGGCTGCTCGACCGGTTCGTCGGCGGCGGCGGGAAGCCCCTGCGGGACGCGGCCGAGCTCGACGTCCTCACCGAACGGGAGCGGGAGGTGCTCGTGCTGATCGCGAAGGGCCTCTCGAACCTGGAGATCGCCGAGACGCTGTTCCTGTCCGAAGCGACGGTGAAGACGCACGTCGGGCGGATCCTGTCGAAGCTGGATCTGCGTGACCGGGTGCAGGCCGTGGTGCTCGCCTACGAGACCGGGCTGGCGCGTCCCGGGGTCACCTGAGAAGTCCTCGGAAAAGTGGTCATTCGGTGAGCACTTTGGGGCGGATCCTTGTCTTCAGAGCCACTACCTGAGGAGAAGGAAATGCTGCGAGGTCTCACCACCACCACGTTCTACGCCGACGACATGACCGCCGCGATCGAGTGGTATTCCGATCTCTTCGGGATCGAGCCGTACTTCGTCCGCAACGGCCCCGACGGGACGCCGGCGTACGTCGAGTTCCGGATCGGCGACTACCAGCACGAGTTCGGCCTGGTCCGCGGCGACTTCCGGCCGTCGATGGCCCAGCCCGGCCCCGGTGGCGCCATCGCGAACTGGGCCGTCGACAACGTCGAGGACGCCTTCGCGAAGCTGCTCGAGAAGGGCGCGAAGGAGTACGAGCCGGTCATAGAGCGCGGGCCTGGCTTCGTGACCGCGTCCGTCGTCGACCCGTTCGGCAATGTCCTCGGCGTCATGTTCAACCAGCACTACCTGGACGTGCTGGCCGGGAAGAAGTAGTGAGGGTAGGGCCTCCTCCCCTACCCGGAAAGCCAGGATCCCCGCGAAGTCGGATAGCTGCGGTGGTCGTGAGTGGCGATTCGGGTTCTATTGAGGGGTCAGTCAAATGTGGCGTGACCCTGGACTGGCCGACAGGAGTCAGCCGCGCTCTTCAGCGTCCACAAGGGACGCTTTCCGGCGACGAAATGCCTGCTTCAAGGCCATATGCCCGGTTTGACGAGGGTGTCGTGAGTGGCAAGTAGGGTTCTAACCCTCTTTGCCACTCACGACCCCCTCGTCAAAACACACAAATAGCTCAACTCGGACACTGACCCCGCAGAAACTGTCCCTTATGGACAGTCGGGAAGTCTCTTCGGCGAGTCCCGCTCCTGCCGCCAACTCCGGCACGCCACCTTTGCCCTTACCACTCAATAACCCGAATCGCCACTCACGACCCCCTGGACCCTGAAAGCAGGGAAGGAGGCCCTCACGGCGTGGTTTTCATGGGGGTCGGGTCTCAGCGGTACAGGGCGTGCTCCGCCGTCTCCGGGTCCTTGCCCGCGTCCCGGACTTCGGCCATCCACTTGCCGAAGTCGGGGCGTGAACCGTCGACGTCGGTCAGGCCGTACTCGTTCATCAACGTCCACGACGCGAGCGTCCTGCCCGCGAACCGCGCGACCTCCGGGTCGGTCGCCAGCTTCGCGACACCCCGCCCGAGCAGCGCCGGAGTCTCCGAGATGGCGAAGTCGACCGGAGCGGACTTGCCGACCGCGTCCCGCCACGTCTCCTCGGTGACCCCGAAGTGGTCGAGCATGGCTTCCGAACGCAGGAAGCCCGGCGTGACGGTCATGCCGACGCAGTCGTACTTCTTCAGTTCGGCGCCGAGCGCCCTGCCGATCGCGCGGATCCCGCATTTCGCGAGAAAGTACGGGATCCCCGCGCCGACGTACTCGTCGTGGTCGCCGTCGGTGACCTCGATGACGAGCCCGCCCTCGCGCCGCACGACCAGCGGAAGCAGCCGGTGCAACGCGATCAGATGCGTGTCGATCGCGTTGTGCACCAGCGTGAGCGCGTCGTCGAGACTGGAGTCCCAATACGCCCCCTCGAAATCCGCGAACTGGTCGCCGCCCCAGACGTCGTCGACCAGGACGTCGATCCGGCCGTCCACTTCGGACTCGATCCGCGCCCTCAGCGCGTCCACATCGGACACCACGGTGAAGTCGGTCCGGACGGGGATGCCCCGCCCACCCGCCGCGTCGACGAGCTCCGCGGTGTCTTCGATCGTCTCCGAACGCTTCATCGGCGACTGGTGCTCCCGCGTCGTGCGGCCGGTGACGAACACCGTCCAGCCGAGCCTGCCGAGCTCCACCGCGATCGCGCGGCCACATCCCCTGGTCGCCCCCGTGACCACGGCCACTTTCCGGTCCATTCAGGACTCTCCTTTCCACGCGGTCAGCACCGCGTCCACGTCTTGCCCCACCCGGTCGACGATCCGGCCCTTCGGCCGGATCGACCAGTCCAGCGCGGCCCCGTTCGCCACCCCCAGCAGCACCCGCGCCGCGCGGACGACACCCGGCGCACCCGGCAGGTCACGCGCCGCGACGCGCGTCAGCCGCCGCAATTCGGCTTCCACGGCGGTGAAATGTTCACCCAGCAGGGCACGGAGTTCCGGGTCTCCGATGTCCACGCCCAGCTGCCCGAGATGGTTCGCCGCGGTCTCCGCGTCACCGAGTCCCTCGTAGACCACGACGACCGCCGCGCGCAGCGCCTCCACCGGATCGGCCAGCTCGCCGCATTCCCGCATCCGTCCCACGACGGACCGCGTGTTCGCCCGGCTCAACGCCAGCAGAAGACCGTTCTTCGAACCGAACCGCTGGGCTACGGTGCCGACCGCGACACCGGCCTCCGCCGCCACCTGTGCCAGCGTGAAACCCGGGCCGACCATGCCGATCACGGTTCCCGCCGCGGTGAGCAGTCGTTCGTCGGTGATGCTGCGGGGTCTCGCCACACCATTATTGAACCATGATTCATTAACCCCGGCGAATCAGGGTCACTCTCAGGGGTATCACCGATCGCGTACGCCGCCGGAAGACGGCAAGCTACGTCTCAGGTCGGGTACCAGGTTGGCACCTCAGGATGACGCGCTCGGCCACCCACATGGACGACGATTGTTCTCGCAGTCGCCGAGGGGAGCAGACATGATCGAGGCAGCGGGCCTCACCAAGCGGTACGGCAGGACACTGGCGGTGAACGACCTGTCCTTCTCCGTCGCGGCGGGGGAGGTCACCGGCTTCCTCGGCCCCAACGGGGCGGGCAAGTCGACGACCATGCGGATGATCCTCGGCCTGGACAATCCGACGTCGGGCCAGGTGCGTATCGGGGGCAAGCTCTACCGCGAACTGAAGGACCCGCTGCGGACGGTCGGCGCACTGCTGGACGCCAAATGGGTGCACCCCAACCGGTCGGCGCGGGCGCATCTACAGTGGATGGCGCGGTCCAACAAGATCCCGGCGGGCCGGGTCGACGAGGTGCTCGAGATCGTCGGGCTCACCAGCGTCGCCGGGAAGCGCGCCGGCGGTTTCTCCCTCGGCATGTCGCAGCGACTGGGGATCGCGGCGGCCCTGCTGGGCGACCCGGAGGTCCTCCTCTTCGACGAGCCCGTCAACGGCCTCGACCCCGAGGGCATCCTCTGGATCCGGAAGTTCATGCACCGGCTGGCCGACGAAGGCCGCACGGTCTTCGTTTCCTCGCACCTCCTTTCGGAGATGGCGCTGACCGCGAGCCACCTGGTCGTGATCGGCAAGGGGCGCCTGATCTCCCAGTCCTCAACCGAGGACTTCGTGGCGCGGGCCGCCGAGAACACGGTCAAGGTGCGGTCGCCGCAGCTGCCCGCGTTGCGCGCCGCGCTGACGCAGGCGAGCGCTCAGGTCACCGACGCCGACCGAGCGCTCGTGGTGTCCGGTTTGGACAGTGAGAAGATCGGCGAGATCGCCGCGGCCAACCAGATCGTGCTGCACGAGCTCAGCCCGCAGACCGGCTCCCTGGAGCAGGCCTTCATGCAGATCACCGGCGACTCGGTCGAATACCACACCGGTCTCGAAGCCGAAGCCGCCGAAGTGGTCACCGCCGCCCAGTAGCCGCTCACTCTTCTGAGGAATTAAAGCCATGACTCTGCTCGCCGTGGAACGCATCAAGCTGTTCACCACACGCTCACCCTGGTGGTGCGCGTTGATCACCCTCGCGGTCGTGATCGGCTTCGCCGCCATCTTCGCCGGCGCCGCGCCATCGGGGGAATTCACCGACGTCGGCATGTCCCAGTTCGGCTACGTCTTCGGGATGACCGTGGTCATGGTGCTGGCCGCGCTTTCGGTGACCACCGAATACCGCTTCGGCACCATCCGCACCACCTTCCAGGCCGTGCCGAACCGCCGCGCCGCGCTGCTGGCGAAGACCGGCGTCGTCGCGATGCTCTCGCTGGTGATCGGCGAGATCGCCGCGTTCGGCGCCTGGGCCCTCGCCTCGATCATGCGGCCGGAGGATCTCGCGCTGAACACCGGCGCGGAGTGGATCAGCGTCGCCGGGGTCGGCCTGGTGTTCGCCCTCGCCTCGGTGATCGCGGTCGCCGTCGGCATCCTGATCCGGCAGAGCGCCGGCGCCATCTCGCTCCTGCTGATCTACACCCTCGCGGTCGAGAACCTGATCCAGCTCATCCCGAAGATCGGCAAGGACATCTACGACTGGATGCCGTTCCACGTCGCGGACCGGTTCCTCACCGGCTCGGGCCCCGCGGCGGCGGAAGCGCCGTTGAGCCAAGCCGGGTCGCTCGCCTACTTCGCCGGTTTCGCGCTGGTGCTGCTGGTCATCTCGCTGGTCGTCGCGGACAAGCGCGACGCGTAAGGACTTCCACAGGGGAGAAAGCCGGATGTCTCGCTCGGGGGAGTGAGGCATCCGGACGGGGAGAAAAGGGGAACAAGGACCGGGCCGCCTATCGGGGGGCAGCCCGGTCCTTTCCCGCGTAATGTCGGAACCCACTGGAGGGAGGGCTGATGATCGAGGCCACCGGACTCACGAAACGCTACGGCGACAAGCTCGCCGTCGACGGACTTTCCTTCACCGCCGAAGCGGGCCGGGTGACGGGATTCCTCGGCCCCAACGGGGCGGGGAAGTCCACCACCATGCGGATGATGCTCGGGCTCGACAACCCGACGTCGGGCTCGGTGACGATCGACGGCATGGCCTACCGCGAGCTGCGTGATCCACTTCGGACGGTCGGCGGCATGATCGACGCCACCTGGCGGCATCCCGGCCGCACCGCCCGCGAGCACCTCCGGTGGATCGCCGCGACGAACGGCCTGCCCGACAAGCGCGTCGACGAGGTACTCCGGCTGGTCGGGCTCGACTCGGTCGCCCGCAAACGGGCCGGGCAGTTCTCGCTCGGGATGTCGCAGCGGCTCGGGATCGCCACGGCGCTGCTGGGCGACCCCCGGGTGCTGCTGTTCGACGAGCCGGTCAACGGGCTCGACCCCGAGGGCATCGTGTGGATCAGGAAGCTGATGCACGCGCTCGCCGCCGAGGGGCGCACCGTGTTCGTGTCCAGCCACCTGCTGCCGGAGATGGCGCAGACCGCGCAGGACCTCGTCGTGATCGGCCGGGGGAAGCTGATCTACCAGGGCACGATGGAGGAGTTCGTCGGCCGGGCGAAGGGCCTCGGCGTGCGGGTTCGCAGCCCGCATCTGCCGGAGCTGCGGACGGCGCTGACCGACAAGGGAGCCGAGTTCCGCGAGGAGGACGGCGCGCTCGTCGTGTCCGAAATGGACAGTGACACCATCGGCGAACTCGCGTTCGCCGCCGGCGCGACCCTCCACGAGCTGAAGCCGCTCGCCGGCTCGCTCGAACAGGCGTACATGCAACTCACCGCCGAAGCCGTCGAGTACGGCGCCGGCGTACCGGAGGTGGCCCGATGACCGCGGCGAACATGCTCCGCGCGGAGCGGATCAAGCTGCTGAGCACGCGCGCTCCCTGGTGGTGCGCGGCCATCGCGGTGGTGGTCGCGCTGGCCTACACCGCGCTCTTCTTCGGCTTCGTCCCGCTCGAAGGCCAGACAGGCGTCACCTCGACGCAGGTCGCCAGCGCGCTCGGCCGCACCGTGGTGCTGGTCCTCGCCATCCTCGCGGCGGCGACGGAGTTCAACTGGGGCACGATGAAGCTCACCTTCCAGGCGGTGCCGTCGCGCGTGCCCGCCCTGCTGGCGAAGGGCGCCGTCGTCGGGGTGTTCTCCGGGCTGATCGGGCTGCTGGTGGGCTTCGGCTCGTGGGCGGTCGCGTACCTGATCAAACCGGCCGCCGACCTGGGCCTGGCTTCGGGCGCCGACTGGCGTGCGGTGGCGGGTCAGGGCCTGACCTTCTTCCTGACCGGTCTGCTCGGCGTCGGCCTCGGACTGCTGTTCCGCAGCCCCGCGTTCGCGCTCGGGTTCGCGCTGGCCTGGACGCAGGTGCTCGAAGGGCTCGTCGTGCTGATTCCGAAAGTGGGCGACGACATCTACCAGTGGATGCCGTTCTTCGCGGCGAATCAGTTTTCCGGGCCGGATCTCACGGTGTCGATGTTGAAACTCGAACCGCCGCTGGGGCCGTGGGGTTATTTGGCTTATTTCGGCGGCATCTGCGTGATTGTTTATGCGGCCGGACTGATGATCACCCATCGAAGGGATGCGTGAGCTTTTACCGCGGCCAAAGGAGTTAAGTCCACGTTAAGAGGCTGTGGCTTCTCTCACACGGAGCGGACATACTGTTCGTGACCGGGCGATGCTCGGGATGAGCCTATTTCGGCTCTCGGCCCCGGAGGTGATCCTTGACGGTGGATTCCGGTCAGGGAGTGGAACGCACGATCCCGCAAGCCCGCACGGAAAGTACGCAGCCCCGGCTCGAGCCCATGCTCGACCTCGAATGGTCACAGGCGATCGAACTGCCCCGCACGGTCGCTTCCGCGACCCGGCCATCCGATATCCGCCGCGCCTGGGTACACCGCGCGCCCGAAGATCTCGTTGTCGCGCTGTACCGCGCGTCCAGCGGAATGCACGGCGAAATCCCCGCGCCGTGGTGGCTTCGCGCCGTCGTGGAAGGCAGACTCGAATCGCGGGAACTCGGTTTCCGCATCGAAGATCGGATCGCCGGTCTGCTCGGCAGGCGTCCCGGCTGGGAATTCGTCCCGTGGGCCGCGGACGGGGAATCCGGTTACTGGGAGTTCATGCCCTCTGAACGCGGAGCGTCCGGGCATTCGATCCCGACCACGGTGCTGAACACGAGCCGCCACGACGGCTGGATCGACGTTCTCCCCGCCCATTCCAGCACGACGCCGTCGCCGATCGCGGTCGCCGGATTCGCCGGGCTGCGCTCGCGGCTGGGGGAGTTCGAAGCAGTCAGGTAACCGCCGCGTTTAATGGGCTGGTGGAAAACGAGGACCAGCCACGGATGCGCAGCGTGGTCAGCTATGTCAAACGCGGCGGCCGGATGACCGTCGGGCAGCAGCGAGCCTGGAACGAACTCTGGCCGTCGCTCGGCCGCACCGTCGGCGAACTGCCCGAAGGACAGGTGGATTTCGACGACTGGTTCGGCAGGCAGGCGCCGGTGATGGTGGAGATCGGTTCGGGCATGGGCGAGACCACGTCCCAGCTCGCCGCCGCCGCGCCGGAACTCAACTACGTCGCGGTCGAGGTCTACGACCCGGGGCTCGGCCAGCTGATGTTGCGCGCCGAGAAGCTCGGGGTGAAGAACCTGCGGCTGATGCACGGTGACGCCGTCGTGCTGCTGACCTCGCATGTGGAGCCGGGCTCGCTGGCCGGGGTCCGGCTGTTCTTCCCGGACCCGTGGCCGAAGAAGCGGCACCACAAGCGGCGGATCGTGCAGCCGGAGTTCGTCTCGCTGGTGGCCTCGCGGCTCGCGCCGGGCGGCACCTTCCACATGGCGACCGACTGGGAGAACTACGCCGAGCAGATGATGGAGGTCTGTTCGGCCGAGCCGCTCCTGCGCAACCGCCATGCTGGCGAGCCCGGTGGCTGGGCGCCGCGGCCGGAGTGGCGGCCGATCACGAAGTTCGAGAACCGCGCCGACGTCGAAGGCCGGATCTCGCACGATCTGATCTTCGAGCGGGTCTGACGACGACACAGAAAGGGCCGGTCAGGACGTCCCCACGTCCCTGACCGGCCCTTTCTTCACACCCCCGCGCCTTGGAACGCCCCCTGCGCGTCCCCGGTGCCCGTTCGTCCCTCCCCCGACAGAGAGACGACCGGGCACCCGGCCCGTGGGTGGATCACCACCGACTCCACCCACGAGACCTGGCCGCCCTGGCGCCATGACGCCATTCGGGCGAACTTTTCATTCGTCGGCCAGAGGCTCCGACTGCACCCGCTTGAGCGCCGGGGTCGAGACGGATGCCCCGAGCAACGCCACCCCGATTCCCAGCACCACGGGCGCCAGCAGCCATGGGCTCAGCACGACCGCTTCCTTCTCGACCAGGCTGTAGAGCCCCATGCCGACTCCGATCCCGACCACACCCGCGCCGATGGTGGCCACCATCGCGGGCAGGGCCGCTTCCATCCGCAGCGCCCTCGACAGCACCCGGACCGGTGTCCCGGCCGCGATGAGCGCCCCGAAGGTGCGGCGGCGGTCCATCACCGAGCCCGCGGTCGCCACGGCCGCGCTGCACCCGGCGAGCACGCCGGCCGCGATCAGGCCGATCACCGTGACCCGGCGCAGGTCGCCGAGCTCCTGCTGCTGACCGATCAGGTGCAGGCCGCGGCTGCCGACCTCCTGGCCGGGGGCCGCCCCGACCAGCGCCGTCCGCACGACCTCGGCGTTCTCCGTGGTGGTCGGCACGATCACGTCGAAGCGCTCCGGCGTGACACCCGCGGGAACCAGGGCCGGGTCGATGACGATCGTGCTGGACGTGTCCTCGTCACCCTGAGGGAAGAGGTGCACGGGAGCCTTCGGATCCAGCTGCGGACCGGCCTTGTCGTACTCCGACAGCACGCGGTACTCCGCCGGGTTGATCCCGTACCTGCTGTAGATCGCGGGACCCGGCCGGCAGGAGCCGCCGATGTTCACCCGCAGGAGTTTCGTGGCGTCCTCGCAGGTCATCACGAAGGCCCGGTTCAAATTCTGGGAGCGGGTGCCCGGCTCACCGGTGGACAGGTAGACCTGCCCGACCGAGACGGCCTTCTCGGTGATCCCGTAGCGGGCGAGGGACGCGTTGGTCTGGTCGGCGATCTGCTGCGCCTGGGTCGCGTCGGATTGGGCGTAGAGGACGTTGTCCTTGAAGGTCCGGCCGCCGCCCGCCATCGACTCGAACGAGGGCAGCAGGGTCAGCGCCATCGAGCCGGTGAAGACGGCGAGCACGACACCCGCGGTGGCGCGGTAGGCGCTCTTCGGGTCGTCGCGGAGCCTGCGTCCCGCCAGCAGCGAGGCCGGTTTGCGCCAGATCCGGACGAACGTGCCGCCGACCGCCGCGGTGACCCACGGTCCGATGATCGCCGCCGACCCGACCAGCAGGAACAGGCCGAGCATCACCATCGGCAAGCTGGCGTTGTCCTGGCTGATCGCGAAGAGGAAGAAGGCACCGGCTACGGGGACCGCGAGCAGCCGCCACCAGTGCAGCGGCTTGCGGGCGTGTGCCGAAGCCGCGAACAGCGGCGTCTTCAGCACTCGGCGGATGCCGAGGACCCCGGCGAAGACGACCAGCAGCGGGATCGCGATGGCGACCGCGATGGTCGAGCCGACCGACAGGCTGAAGTCCGACGCGAGCCAGGTTCCGCCGCCCCACGGGACGAACGTCGAGAGTCCTTGGAGCGCCGGCGCCACGAGGATGCCGAGCAGCGCGCCGACCACGGCGGACAACGCCGTCTCGGCGGCGACGATCTTCGTCACCTGGCCGGGAGTCGCCCCGGCCAGCCGGAGCGCCGCCATCCGCAGCTCACGCCGGGCGGCGGTGAGCCTGGCCGAAGACGCGACGAGCACCAGGCTCGGCACGAGCAGGACGATCACACCGACCCAGGCGAGCAGTTCGAGCATCGGGTCGGGCTTCGCCGGCTTGTTGGGGAAGCCGTCCGCGGCCATCGCCGTCTTCGGCATCGACTCCGGGGTGTGGCCGACGACGGCGACCAGCTGCTCCGGATACATCAGCGATTCGGGTCCGAGCGCGTCGACGAGTTTGCCGAACCGGTCCCCGAGCTGCGCCTGCGGCGTCGACTGGATCAGTTTCCCGAGGGCGGGGGACACGATCGACTCGCCAGGTGCGGGCAGCCGCGGGATGCCCGGCGGCAGGCTGAGCATCGGCGAAGTGCCGGTCTGGGCGATGTCGACGCGGGTGATCTCGCGGTCGCCCGAGTAGTCCTTGTTCGCCGCCATCAGCAGCGGCGCCGGCCCCTGGCTCTCGCCGGACTGGGAGTAGTAGCTGCCGATGTCCTGCCAGATCGCCCGCTGGGAGCGGGCCTGCGTGGCACCGGGAAGGGAGGCCAGCAGAAGCACCAGACTGGTCGCGACGGCGACCCCGACCGCGGTGAGGATGGCCGACGTGCGGGTCCGGCGGTCGACCCGGAGCACCCGCATGGCCAGCTGGAAGCTGTTCATTACGCGGCCAACCTCGTCGCGATCAGGCCGTCCCGGATGGAGACGGTGCGCGGCATGGCCTCGGCGAGCTCGCGGTCGTGGGTCACCACGATCACGGCGGCACCGCTGTCGGCGGCCGCGGCGAGCAGCGCGTCCATGGTGGCGCGGCCGGTGCGGGTGTCGAGCGCGCCGGTCGGCTCGTCGGCGAAGATCACCTTCGGCCGGTGCGTCAGCGCGCGTGCGATCGCGACGCGCTGCGCCTCGCCACCGGAAAGCTCACCGGGGCGGCGCTTCTCCTTGCCCGCGAGGCCGAGCTTCGCCAGCCATTCGCGGCCGGCCTCGATGGATTCCTTGCGGCCCTTGCCACCCAGCAGCGACGGCAGCGCGACGTTCTCCTCGGCGCTCAGTTCCGCGACGAGCATGCCGGACTGGAACACGAAGCCGAACTCGGTGCGCCGCAGCTCGCTGCGCTTGCGCTCGTTGAGCTGGTCGACCCGCTGCCCGGCGAGGAAGATCTGCCCGGAGTCGGCGCGGAGGATCCCGGCGAGCACGTGCAGCAGGGAGGTCTTGCCCGAGCCGGAGGGCCCGACGATGGCGACCGCGTCACCCGCCTGGATGTCGATGTCGATCCCGGCCAGCGCGTGCTGCGTGCCGTACCGCTTCACCAGCCCGCGGCCCGAAAGCACCGGCTGCCCTGTCCACTGTGGATCCGCCACCGTGATTCTCCCTAGTCAGTCACTTGTGTTCTGCTTCGGGAAAGAGCTTCGCGGTGAACCGCCGGTGTCCACTTCGGGCAGACGGCCAGTGCTGATCACCCGCGTATCGGCCGATCGGCCGACCCGGCTCGGGCCGGTCGGCCAAGGTGCGGACGGCGGCCGATCCTCTACCGTCACGGTGTGACAGCAGGTCCGGCCCAGAACAAGTTCCCCGCGCGGGTGAGTGCGCTCGCGCGACGTATCGGCATGCCCGCCGTCGTCCTGCTGGCCGCGCTCGCGTTCGACCTGGTCTTCGTGACCGACGCCGCCTTCGACGACACGGGCCCGCGCGGAATCGATCTCCTGCTCTTGCCCGGCATCTTCGCGATGGTGTTCTGCGCGCTCTGGGCGCAGAAGCGGGCCGCCGTCGCCGCCGTCGCGGCCTCGGTCGTGCTGGTGGCGTACACGCTGGTCGTCCGGTATTTCAACATCCCGACCTACTCGAGCGTGCTCGCCCATCTGTCCATCACAGAGGTGGTCGCGGGGGTCGAGGTCCTGTTCTACGCCGCGCGCCGGACGCGGCCGGGTGTCGCCTTCGCCGTGATCTCCGGTCTGGTGCTGGCCACGCTGACCGCGGTGTCCGGCCGGTACTACTACGGCAGCGAGTCGAACGGCACCATGGCGCAGGCGATGCTGTTCGGCGGTCTCCTGCTGGGCGGCACACTGCTCTTCGCGATCCCCGGACGCGACCGGACGGCGCATCCGAAAAACTACGAGAAGCTGCAGAAGCTCAACAAGCTGGTGATGGGCCAATGGCCGCTCATCGGCCTGCTGGGCGTCGCGCTGATCCTGGAGTTCGGCTTCACCTACGAGAGCGGGGCGCACGGCTTCCCCATCCTCGTCTGCTCGATCGTCGCGGCGATCATCGCGATCGCCGCGCCGCGGCGGCCCGCCGACGCGATGGTCGCGCTCACCGCGGTCATGCTGCTTTCGGCGCTGGTGACGCCGTTCCTCCGACTCCGCTACGACTACCCGACCCCCGGCGGCGTGCCGGGCACGCAGGTCGTGGCGGGGATGGGCCTGGTCGTCACGCTGGTCCGCGCGGTCGGGCTGAGCAAGGCCGCGTCGCGGATCGCCGGGCTGTCGATGGTGGTCGCCGTGGCCTCCATCCTCAACACCAAACGGCCCACGCCCCGGCTGATGACCGACCCGGACGACATCGCCGGCCTCGTCGTCGCCGCGCTGCTGCTGCTCGGCATCTCGGTGGCGATCGGCCTGGCGTTGCGGTCACGGGATTCGGAACGCACGCAGGTCATCCAGTCGGCGATCAGCGACGCGCAGACGTCGGAGCGGATGGCGCTGGCGCGGGAACTGCACGACGTGGTCGCCCACCACGTCACCGGGATCGTCGTGCAGGCGCAGGCGGCGAAGATGATGGGCGAGAAGAATCCGCAGGTCGCGGTCGAGGCGATGGGCCGGATCGAGGACGCCGGGGTGGAGGCGCTCGCGGCGATGCGCCGGCTTGTGCGGAGTATGCGCGGTGACGCCCCGGCCGGGAGCAGCGAGTTCAGCGAACAGGCAACCACCGATCTCGCCGCCGATCTGCGGACGCTGATCGAACGGTCGAACCACGGCGTGAAGACGTCGATGAAGCTCGAACTGCCGCCGAACGTGCCGCACGAGGTCGGGCGGTCGGCGTTGCGGCTGGTGCAGGAGTCGCTGACGAATATCGGCAAGCACGCGTCCGGCGCGAAGGAGGCGCTGGTCATCGCGGAGGTGAGTGAGAACGAACTGCACCTCCAGGTGACCGACGACGGACGCGAGCCACAGGGCCGTCCGGCGGGCGGGTCGGGCGGCTACGGTCTGATCGGCATGCGCGAACGGGTCGCCCTGCTGCACGGCCGGCTCACCGCCGGACGGGCGCCGGGCGGCGGATGGCGCGTCGAAGCGTGGCTACCACTTGAAGGAGAAGAGTGATCCGGGTACTGATCGCCGACGACCAGGACATGGTGCGGATCGGCTTCCGGATGATCCTGGACGCGCAGGACGACATCGAGGTGGTCGCCGACGTGCCGGACGGCGTCTCGGCGGTCGCGAAGGCGCGCGAACTGCGGCCGGACGTCTGTCTGCTGGACATCCGCATGCCGGGGATCGACGGTCTCGAGGTCACCAAGCAGCTGGCGGGCCCGGACGTCGCCGATCCGCTGAAGGTCGTGGTGGTCACGACGTTCGACCTCGACGAGTACGTGCACACCGCGCTGCGGAACGGTGCGAGCGGGTTCCTGCTGAAGGACGCCGGGCCCGCGCTGCTGATCGAAGCCGTGCGAGCGGCGGCGCGCGGGGACGCGCTGGTGTCGCCGCAGATCACCGTCCGGCTGCTGAAGCATTTCGACGGCGGGGCGGTGAAACGCGACGTCACCCCGCCTTCGGAGCCGCTGACCGCGCGGGAGCTGGACGTGGTGAAGGCGGCCGCGAAGGGGCTGACGAACACCGAGATCGGGGCCGAGCTGTTCCTGTCGCTGTCCACCGTGAAGACGCATCTGGCGTCCGTGCAGGGCAAGGTCGGCGCACGGAACCGGGTGGAGATCGCGGCCTGGGCGTGGCGGAGCGGCGTCGTGGACTGAGCTGAGTGTGGGTGCAGGCGACCGAGGTCTTTTGATCTCTTGGAGTCGCGCCCTTTTGGCTGAAGGCCCCCGCTATCTCGGCGGCAGGGCGCCGACAAGAAGTCCGTGACATTGATGACCAGCCACGCCCTGGCGACGAGATAGCGGTCGGCGCGATAAAGAGTACGGTCCGTAAGCTCCATATATGCAACGCCGTTTCCACGCTCCTGTCGTTCTCCCCGCCGACCCCGCTTGCTCGTTGCTGCGTGACGCCGTGGTCGACGTGGACGAGACGGGCCGCGTCACCCATGTCGGTCCCCTGTCCGGGGCCCCCGAAACGTCCGCTCCCGTGACCCGGTTGAGCGGCATCCTCCTGCCCGGGCTGGTCAACGCGCACGCGCACAGCCCGATGACGCTGCTGCGCGGCATGGGCGGCGACCTGCCGCTGCTGCCGTGGCTGACCGAGATCATCTGGCCCACCGAAGCGAAGCTGGAGCCCGCCGACATCCGCACCGGCATGATGCTGGGCTCGATCGAGATGCTGCGGCACGGCGTCACGACCAGCGCGGAGATGTACTTCGAAGGCGAGCAGCTCGCCGACGCGGTGCTCGCCACCGGTGGCCGGGTGGTGCTGGCCCCGCCGATCATGGAACTGCCGGGGATGGACTGGCGCGCGATGCTGAAGAGCATCGAACGCTGGATCGACACCGACGGTCTCCGGTTCGGGCCCGGTGACCGGATCGAGGTCGGCTACGGGCCGCACTCGGCGTACATGCTGAACGAGGAAGCGCTGCGGGCGACCGCGGAATCGGCGGCCGAGCGTGGCGCGCTGGTGCAGATCCACGTGGCCGAGGCGGCGCTCGAAGACGTCAAGCAGCGTGAAGCGCACGGTTCGGTGCCCGCGCTGCTGGAAAAGGTCGGGATGCTGCGGGGCCGGACGCTGGCCGCGCACGCGATCCACCTGTCCGACGAGGACATCGCGCTGTTCGCCGCGCGCGGCGTCGGGATGGCGCACTGTCCCGGATCGAACGCGAAGCTCGCCTCGGGCATCGCCCGGGTGACGGAGCTGCGGAAGGCGGGCGTCGCCATCGGGCTCGGCACCGACGGCCCGGCGTCGAACGACGACATCGACCTGTGGGAGGAAGTGCAGCTCTCGGCGATGTTCGCGCGGCTCGCGACCGGTGACTCGACCGTGCTGACCGCGGCCGACGCGTTCCTGCTCGGCACCCGCGGCGGCGCGGACGCGCTGGGCCGGACCGACATCGGCGCGCTGGAAGCCGGCCGGTGGGCGGACATGGTGCACGTCGACCTCGACGACCCGGCCTTCGCGACCGGTATCGACGTGCCCGACGCGCAACTGTTCGCGAACCTGGTGTGGGCCGCGGGCTCGCGCCGCGTTCGCGACGTGTGGGTGGCGGGCGAGCAGATCGTCGGCGACGGCGAACCACTGCGGGTGGACCGCGGCAAGGTGCAGGCCGAAGTCGCCCACACCGCCGCACGCCTGCGCTCTTAACTCACCTACGCAACCCCCACCCGTCCCAGGGGGCGGCCCCGAGGCCAGTCTATCGGGGGTGGGCGGGGCGGGACCCGGGAAAGTGCTGGTCAGGGCGGAGTTGTCCACAACGGTGAGGGGCTGTGGACAACTGGCCCGAGCGCCCAATGCGGCATGGGGACGCTGAGCGGCCCCGGTGCCACATTGGGCGCAAGGCACGCTGGCGGCGCCGGGACCAGGGTTCCCAATGTCGCATTTGAGGCGCTGAGAATCTCAAATGCGACATTGGGAACCCGCGCGCTGCTAAGCGAGGCTAGACCAGGCCGCGCGGCCGGAGGGTCACCTCGGTCGGGTGCGCGTCACCGGTGGCGGAGACCGCGGCGAGGACGGCGGCAGCGACGGATTCGGGGCGCAGAAAGCGTTCCGGCTCGTACGCGCGGCCCTCGTCGGCGACGATCGCCTGCTGCATTTCGGTGTCGGTGCGACCGGGGTAGATCGACGTCACCCGAAGCGCGGACTCCTCCTCGCGCAGGGAGTCGGCGAAGGCCCGGACGGCGAACTTGCTCGCGGCGTACGGACCCCAGCCCGGCCGCGCGTTCTGCCCGGCGCCCGAGTTGATCACGACGACGTGCCCCTTCGAAGCACGCAGCGCGGGCAGCAACAGCCTGGTCAGCGTGACGACGCCGAGGACGTTGACCTCGAAGTTCGCTCGCCAGTCGGCGTCGGTCGCGGTCTCGACCGTGCCGAGCCGCGCCACGCCCGCCGAGTGCACCAGCACGTCCAGCGCGCCGATTTCGGCGGTCGCCGTCTCCAGTGTCTCCGTGTCGGTCAGGTCGATCGGCCACGGCTTCGCCTCGGGCAGTGTGCCCGCCAGTTCGCCGAGCGCGCCGGCGTCGCGGCCGCCGAGCAGCAACCGGTGGGTCGGGGCGAGCGCGCGGGCGGCCGCGGCACCGATACCGCGGGTGGCGCCGGTGACGAGAGCCAAGGGGAGATCAGCCATGCCGGCCACGCTAGTAGGTTCGGATCTGGACCGGTAAACGCGTGTCCAGACTGCGAACTCGCGTGATCAGGGGGCGCAGACGACAGGCGGCGTCGCCACCCTCGGGAACCGGATGGAGCCGCGGGTGAACGAACCGGCGAGGTTGTCCGCGAAGCGGCCGGCCGTCAGCGGATCCCGGACCGACGCGTCGATCGCCACGAGAGCCTGGCAGTCGAGCGCCGCTCGGGCGGCGGCGACGTCCGCGGCGCGGACCGGACCGCCTTCGGCGATCGGGAGCCGCGCCGAATTCGCCAGCTCCCACACCGGGGGCAGCCATTTCTGGTGGCCGGGACGGCCGCCGGGGAGCGATGTCGAATGCGCGGCGAACGGGTTGGCGAGGCCGTAACCGTCGCGCAGCCGCATGTCGAGCGGGATCAGCAGGCCGAGCGCGCCCATGCTGTCCGCCGCGACGGTCACGTACGGCCGGTCCGTCGGGTACGCGTACCAGCGTCTGGTCGTGTAGTCCTGGATCAGCACCGCCGGACCTTCCACACCCCGGACGGCCGCCAGCGCCGACGGCATCAGCGGGTGGCCGGCGTAGTCCTCCGCCAGGATCGGATGCTCGTGCCCGGTCGACCGCGACCAGAACGCTCGCTCGTCCGTGACGCCCACAGCGCGCGGAGAAGCCGAATACGCCGGGCGAAGCGATGCGGCGGCCACGAACGCCCAGATCCCGACGGCGACCAGAAGCGCCACGGTCACCCTCGTCACCGGCACGGCCAGCACCGGCAGGAGCAGGCAGAACAGCGCCGGGAGCAGCATGCGCCCGTGCATGAAATCCCCGCCGACCCGGATCACGTACACCGCGAGCAACACCGCTCCGGCCACCGGAACCGCGGTGAGCACCACGAAGGTTCTGTCCATAGTGGACGAAACCGTGACGACCGCGGCCGCGAGCAGCAGCAGCGGGAGCCACAGCCAGTACGGCTGGACGAGATCGGCAAGGTAGGCCCATCCACGGGCCCAGTTCGCTTCCGACGCCTCCTTGACCAGCGCGGTGTTCGGCGTCAGCAGACCGTAGTAGCCCATCCGGAACACCTGATACGCCAACGGGAGCGCGGCCGCCACGGCCATCAGGCCCATCGCGTGGCGACGTCCCGGCCGCGCGAGGACGAGCAACGCCACCAAGGTGACAGCGCTGAAGAGGGCGAGATCGGGCCGCACCAACGGCCCCAGCCCGGCGACCAGCGCGACCGGCCAGGTACGCAGATCGTCCATTGTGGACGTACGGCGGACAAGCAGCCACCAGGTACCGCCCAGCCACAAGGTGATCAGCCCGGTCTCGAGCCCGGACGTCGCGAAGTCGCGGAACGGCGGCAGCGCGCAGACCACCAGCGCCCCGGCGGGGGCGAGTCCGTGGAACGCCAGCGGCTGATAGAGCCGCCGGGCGCCGTCCAGGCCGAAGAACAACCCAGCGACCGAGAAGACCAGCCCGGTGACCACGGAGACCCACTCCAGCGGCACCCCAGGGAGCAGCCCGAGGACGCTCAGAACAGCCGTCCACAAAGGACTCGTGTTGGTCTCGACCCGCTCGCCGACGTTGAACACCGGACCGTTGCCCGCGAGGATCTGCCGGACCGTCCGCAGCACGATCAGCCCGTCGTCGCTCATCCAGCGACGGCGCCAGGCCAGGTCGGCGTAGACCATCAGGACCAGGCCGAACCCGAACCAAGTCCAGGTCGACGGCCTCAGGTACCAGGCGCGCGAAGGCCAGCCGGGCGTGTTCTCACCCGTCGTCGTGTTCGTCTGCGTCATGGCCCCGCCCGCCTCGGTTGCGTGCGCAGGAGATCAGGTCCGCGGCCCGCGAGTCAAACCGCACGGCCGGACAGGCAGGACTGTGGCCACTTCCTCCCTTCCATGGCCAGCCGCGCGGTGACCTCGAAGCCCGCCTGCGCCAGCAGATCCGCGATCCGGCCGGGATCCAGCAGGTAGGCGTCGTAGGTGACCGGGTGGCCGTACGCCGTCTCCGGGCTCAGCCGCTCGTCTCCGACATGGAACCCGAGCAGTACTCGCCCACCAGGCACGAGGGTGCGACGGAACTCCGCGAACACCGCCGGGAGCTCCTCCGGCGGCAGGTGGAAGATCGACCACCAGGCGACGAGACCGCCCAGCTCGCCGTCCGGGAAGTCCAGGGCGGTCATCGAGCCGACCGAAAACCGCTGTTCAGGGTAATGACGACGGGCTATCTCGACCATTTTCGGCGACAAGTCGACACCGGTGACGTCGAGGCCGAGCGCCGCCAGGTGAGCGGTGACGTGGCCAGGACCGCAGCCGACGTCGGCGACCGGGCCGCGCACCTGCTCGGCGAACGCGACGAGCATCGCGCGGCTGATCGGCTCCTGGTCGAAGAGCGGTCCGATCCGCGCCGCGTAGTCCTCGGCGACGGTGTCGTAGGACGCGCGGGTGGCGTCGAGGTGGGAGGTCACGGTGGGCGACGTTAGCGGCACCCACCGACAATTCACGGCTCGATCAGCCCGGCGTCCCTGGTCAGGTCCTCCGGCGCGTTCGGCGAGGCCACCGGCGTGCAGCCGGTCGCGGGGTCCGCCGCCGAGTCGGTGCCGTCGTGGTGCGCGACTCCGGACCGGGTCAGCCGGCGCGAGCCGACGTCGAAGCACACCTGGTACGAGCCCGGAAGCACCCGTTCGAAGGCGTACCGCCCGTCCGGCCCGGTCACGGTCGAGGCCGTCTCCTTGCCGGAAGCGTCCTTCAACGTCACCTTCACATCCGGGACGCCGAGCTCGTCGCGGCGCTGGAGGCCGTCCTTGTCCTTGTCCAGCCACACGAAGTCGCCCAGCCTGCTCAGCGGCGCGACGAGACCCGCGGCGAGCGTCAGGTCGATCCGTTTGCGAGGGCCGACGGTGGTGGTCGCGGTGCAACCGGTCGCCGGGTCGGCGTCCGAATCCTTCGCGTCGTCGCCCGCGTCCTTCGCCGTGTACGTGAAGGGAAGCCCGGCGATGTCGAAGCAGACCTGGTAGATGCCGTCTTTCAGCTTGGTGAAGCGGTACTTGCCGTCGGCGCCGGTGGTGAGCGTCCCCAGCGCCGTGCCCGACGCGTCCTTCAAAGTCACCTTCACGCCCTGAACGCCCGGCTCCCCGGGGTCCTGCAGGCCGTTCCGGTCGACGTCGTCCCAGGCGAATTCGCCGATCTCGTCGATCGCGGGCGGCGGGGTGACCTTGATGGTCGTGGTCGCGGTCTTCTTCGGCAAGGTTCCGCTGGAGACGGTCACGGTGCTGACGTGGCCGTTGTCCGCTTCGGTGATGTTCTTGTGGTCGCAGGCGACGGTCGCGGACTTGCCGGCTTCGAGGGTCGCGATCGGGGTGGGGTTCACGTCGCAGTACGGGTCTTCGACCTTGATGCCGGTCAGCGTCGTGGTGCCGTCGTTGGTGACCGTGAAGCGGTAGTTCGCGGTGGTGCCCGCCTCGAGGGTGGCCGTGGCGCCCCAGGCGCCGCTCGCCGGGTCCCGCACCTCCGCCTTCGCCGAGAACGAGTCGACCCGCAGGTGGACGCAGTCCCACATGACCCAGTTGCGGTCGGTGGCGGCGAAGAACTTCACCGAACCGGCCGACGGCGGGGCGATCGACGGCGGGAAATCCTGCCGGGCCAGTTTGCCGTCGGCCTCGACGGCGTGCACGACCTTGAGCTTGTTCTCCAGGACGACCTTGCCGGACCCGTCGTAGAACCGCAGTCCGGTCTCCTGGACGGCGTCCGCGCGCCGGAGGTTGCCGTCGTTCGTGCCGGTCCAGTCGGTCAGCGTGTAGACGGCGCCGGGCACGAACTTCATCGCCGCGTAGGCGGTGCTGACCATCTTGTCCGGCGTCGAGATCAGGGCGTATTTGCCGCCGTCGGGCTGGTAGCCGCTGGCCGTCGACAGCCGGGGTTGCTTGCTCCTCGGCGTGCCGGGAGGTACCGGGGCGGCGGGGTTGAACGTGTAGCCGGCGGGCGGGCTGCCCTGCTCGAGGCTCGGGTTCGGCGCGGCGCCGCCGGTGCAACCGGACGGGACGGTCGCGGCCTGTGCGGACGGGGGAAGGATGCCCGCCACGAGTGCGCCTGCCGTCATGAACACCAGTGCCCTTTTCACAGGGCTGAAGCTAATGAGCGCGGCAGAGTTCCGTAATCACCGAACGGTGTCGTCCGGCGCCCCGATCAGGCAGAACAAGTCTCGCCGAGAGTGATCGGGGCGCCGGAGGCCACTACTTGACGCCGATACGGCCGACCTGGCCCCAGCGACCCTTCTTCCACACCGACACGATCGACGGCCGCGGCTGCGACGTGCCGCCGTCCGGCCAGTGCGACACCGGGCTGCCGGAGTTCGGCGCGTCCTCACCGGGGTGCTGGACCGCGACGAGCACCAGATGATCGGTCACGACCGGACCACAGGCCTCACCGCCGTTCGGCACGGTGAGGAACTGCTTGACCTGACCGCGCTGAGGCCCGGTGACCGGCACCGAGAACAAGCCGTCGTTCGAGCCGAGCGCGTTGCCGTCGGTGGAGATCCACAGGTTGCCGTGCCGGTCGAACGCGACGTTGTCCGGGCAGGAGATCGGGCTGACCTGGTCCTTCGGGAAGCCGCCGAAGTAGGTGTCCGCCGTCTTCGGGTCACCGCAGACGAGCAGCAGCCGCCAGGAGAACTTCGTCGACGCGGCGTCGCCGCCGTTCTCTTCCCACTCGAGGATGTGCCCGTTGCGGTTGTTCGGCCGCGGGTTCGCCTCGTCGACGTTCGCCTTGCCCGCGGGGCCGCGCTGGCTGTTGTTGGTCAGCGCGGCGTAGATCCGGCCGTTGACCGGGTTCGGCTCGATGTCCTCGGGCCGGTCCATCTTGGTCGGCTGGACCTTGTCCGCCGCCTCGCGGGTGAAGACGTAGACCTCTTCGGCGGTGAAACCATCCACAAAGGACTTGTTGCCGGAGGCCAGCGGGATCCATTCGCCGACGCCGTCGAATTCGCCGTCCGAGGGAAGTTTCCCGGTACCGTCGATCTCGGAAGCCGGGCTGTCGCCGGTGAAGCGGGCGACGTAGAGGGTGCCGTCGTCGAGCAGCGCCGAGTTGTGGCGACGCGCGTGCGCGCTCTTGCCCGGCTTGTACTTGCCCTTGGAGACGAACTTGTAGATGTACTCGAACCGCTCGTCGTCACCGGAGTAGACGGCGACCCGGCCGTCCTTGGTGATCTTGACGTTCGCGGCCTCGTGCTTGAACCGGCCGAGCGCGGTGTGCTTGATCGGCGTCGAGTTCGGGTCGTTCGGGTCGATTTCGACGACCCAGCCGAACCGGTTGGCCTCGTTGGGCTCCTGCGCGAGGTCCCAGCGCTTGTCGAACCGCTCCCACTTGCGGGTGCTTTCGGTGCCGGAGAAGCCGTACCGCTTCAGGCGTGCGGCCGCGACGGGGTCGGTGACCTTGGCCGCGTTGGCGAAGTACTGGTTGACGTTCTCCTCGCCGGAAAGCACGGTGCCCCACGGGGTCACGCCGCCGGCGCAGTTGTTCTGCGTGCCGAAGACCTTGCGGCCGGTCGGGTCCGCGGACGTCTTGAGGTACTTCGAACCGGCGGCCGGGCCGCGCACCTCGAACGAGGTGTTCAGCGTGATGCGGCGGTTGAACGGACTCGGCGTCACACGCAGGGCGCCACCGATCGGGTCGCGGAAGGCCTGGACGACCGAAAGGCCGTGCGCCGCCCACGCGATCTTGACCTGCTCCTCGGTCGGGTTCTTCGGGTCGTACTGGTCGACCGGGAACATGTGGACCTCGGTGGTGTACTCGTGGTTCACCACCATGAGGTTGCGGATACCCAGCGGGTCCTGCGGGATCAGGCCGACGAAGTCGCAGTTGTAGCCGAACTGCTTCGCCTGCGCGGCCGCGGTCTGCTTGTGGAAGTCGAACTTCGGCGCGCCCCACTCGACGGCGTCGCCCCAGCGGATGACGACGCGCTGCTCGTAACCCTCGGGGATGGTGACCGCGTCGAGCGTGTTCGGCGGCACCGCTTCGAAGTCGGTGCCCGGCACCGGACGTCCGGGGCGGCCCGGCTTGCCGTGGCCCGCGGCGGCAGCACTGGATACGTCAGCCGGGGTCTCGGCGGCGGCCGTGCCGGACAGCGCGGCGAAACCACCGGCGGCCGCGGCCATCACGGCGCCGGCCTTCAGCGCGCCACGACGGGACAGCATGTTCTTGACGACGTCGCCGAAGTATTCGTTGTCCGACGTGTTCGGCTCGGGGTGGGCGCACGCGTTGCCGCAGCGGTACTCGCAGGTGACCGCGGAGCGGCCACCGGGGTGGGAGGTGATCAACGGCAGCAGCCGCTGAGGCTCGAAGGACACAGGGCCTCCATGGTCGCGGTGGGTACACGTAGTCCAGTCGGGGGAACGCCGTGACGTTAAGCGACCAAAACGATCCGGCTCTGGCCAGAAGATGAACAGCGCGCGAACGAGCGATGGCGCGCTGCCGGACCCGGCGGCGCGCCATCGACCAAAAGTACTGCTAGATCGTTGCTTTTCGACTAAGAACCGATGTCGGCCAGGCCGTGCCTGCCCGGTTTCCACACCGCCACCACCGAGGGACGGGGCTGGCTTTCGCCGCCGTCCGGCCAATGGGAGGCCGGTTTGTCGGCGTTCGCGCCGTCCACTTCACCCGGATGCTGGACACAGACCGTGACGATCTTCCGCTCGACGATCGGGCCGCAGGTCTCCGCGCCGCGGGGCACGGTGAGGAACAGCTTCAGCTCGCCGCGGTTGCGGCCTTCCAGCGGCACCGAGTAGAGGCCGTCGTTGATGCCGAGGGCGCCCGCCGAGTCGGTGGAGATCCAGAGGTTGCCGTGCCGGTCGAAGGCCACGTTGTCAGGGCTGGAGATCGGCGAGACCTGGTCCTTGGGGAAGCCCGCGAAGTAGGTGTCCGGTGAGGCCGGATCACCGCACACCAGGAACAACCGCCAGCTGAAGGTCAGCGCGAGCGCGTCCCCGCGACGCTCTTCGAGCTCCAGCACCTGGCCGTGCTTGTTGTTCAGCCGCGGGTTGGGCTCGGTGGCGCCTTCCTTGCCGGGGTTGCCGCGCTCTACGTTGTTGCTGAGCGCGCAGTAGATCCGGCCGGTGTACGGATGGGCCTGGATGTCCTCCGGGCGGTCCATCTTGGTGGCGCCCACCTTGTCGGCCGCCTCGCGGGTGAAGACGTACACCTCTTCGGCGGTCATTCCGTCCACAAAGGACTTGTTTCCCGACGCCAACGGGATCCACTCGCCGCCGCCGTCGAATTCACCGTCGCTCGGCAGTTTCCCGGTGCCGTCGATCTCGGCGGGCGGGCTGTCGCCGGTGAACCGGCCGACGTAGAGCGTGCCGTCGTCGAGGAGGGTCATGTTGTGCCGCCGGGCATGCGCGCTGTCGCCCGGCTTCATGCGGCCCTTCGAGATGAATTTGTAGATGTACTCGAAGCGCTCGTCGTCACCGGAGTAGGCGACCACGCGGCCGTCCTTGGCGACGCGGATGTTCGCCGTCTCGTGCTTGAACCGGCCCAGATGCGTGTGCTTGACCGGGGTACTGTCCGGATCGTTCGGGTCCAGCTCGATCACCCAGCCGAAGCGGTGGGCCTCGTTCGGTTCCCTGGCGATGTCCCAGCGCGCGTCGAACCGTTCCCACTTGCGGGTGGTCGCGGTGCCCTTGATGCCGTACCGCGCGTAGCGCTTGCGCTTCACCGGATCGGCCACCGTGTCCGCGTTGCCGAAGTACTGGTTGATGTTCTCCTCGCCGGACAGGATCGTGCCCCACGGCGTGACGCCGCCCGCGCAGTTGTTCATCGTGCCCAGCACGACCGTGCCGGTGGGGTCCGCGGCGGTCTTGAGCAGGTCGCTGCCGGCCGCCGGACCCGTCACCTTGAACGGCGTGTGCAGCGTGATCCGCCGGTTGTAGCGGGACATCTTCGGCCGCAGGTGCCCGGTGTCGCGGCCGCGCGTCACCTGGACGACGGTCAACCCGTGGGCCGCCCAGGCGATCTTGACCTGTTCCTCGGTCGGGTTGTCCCGGTCGTAACCGCGGAACATGAACTCTTCCGAGGTGTACTCGTGGTTCGTGACCAGGAGCGAGGAGAGGCCCCAGTGGTCGAGCGGCAGCAGCGCGGCGAAGTCGCAGTTGTAGCCGAACTGCTTCGCCTGCGCCTCGGCGGTCTGATGGTCGAAGTCGAACTCCGGCGCGCCGGGCAGCACCGCGTCACCCCAGCGGATCACGATGCCCTGTTCGTAGCCCACGGGCACCACGACGGCGTCGAGAGTGTTCGGCTGGACCCGCTGGTAGTCGGTGCCGGGCGGTGGTTTCGGACGGCCCGCCGGTGCCGCGGAGGCGGGCGCGGCGAGCGCGAGCGGCGTCCCGGCGGCCAGCGCGACGACTGCGGTCGCCTTCAACGCGCCGCGGCGGCTCACCGCGCCGAGCACGTCGGCGAAGGTGGGGTTGTCCGACGTGTTCGGCGCGTCGTGGAAGCACGCGTCGCCACAGCGGTAGGTACAGGTCACTGACGCCCGGCTTGGTGAGTGGCCGGCCAGCAACGGAAGGAACTTCACGCGGACCTCCGGTCAGGCAGTTCGGGAGGTCGACGCTAAGGCACCGGACCGACGAGAGGAAACCCCTCGTTGGTCCGGTGTTCACCCTTTGTTCCGATTCACATCTCTTCGCCCACGAGGACCGCCCCGGCCGGAATCGTGTGCGGGTCGGCGGACTTCTCGCGGATCGTCAGCAGGGCGCCGGCCAGCACGCACAGGATCGCGGCGATCACGAACGGCGCCTGCTTGGCGCCGAACCACTCGGCCAGGTGACCTACGACGGTCGCGGCGACCGCGCCGCCGAGCCAGCGGCAGAAGTTGTACCCGGCGCTCGCGACCGGACGCGGGGCGCCGCTGATCGACATCGCCGTCCCGGTGAACAGCGTGTTGAGCAGGCCGGACACCAGACCGGACAGGATGATGCCGACGACCAGCACCGGCTTGCTCGGGATCGCCATGACCAGCAGCAACACGGCGTAACCGAAGACGGCGACCACGGTCGCGTGCCGCTCACCGAGCCTCGCGGCGAGTTTCGGCGCCAGCACCACGCCCGCGACGGCGACCGAAAGACCCCAGCCGCAGAAGATCAGGCCGACGGCGACGGCGCTCCACTCCAGCACGAACGGCGACCAGGCCAGCACCACGAAGAACGCGGCGGTGTAGAGCGCGGAACCGATCGACGTACGCAGCAGGCCACCGTGCTTGAGCGCGCGGAACGGGTCGAGCAGGCGGATCTTGGGCCGCTTTTCCTTCGCGTCACCGGTCAGGAAGATCGAGCACAGCACGAGACCGCACAGCATCAGCAGCGAGGTGCCGAGGAACGGGCCGCGCCACGAGATGCTGCCGAGCAGGGCGCCCAGCAGCGGGCCGACCGCGAGACCGACGCCGAGCGCGGCTTCGTACAGCAGGATCGCGCCCGCCTGGCCGCCGGTCGCGGCGCCGACGATGACCGAAAGCGCGGTCGCGATGAAGAAGGCGTTGCCGAGACCCCAGACCGCGCGCAGCCCGATGAGCTGCTCGATCGAGCCGGACGCGGCGCACAACGCGGTGGCGACGACGACCAGCGTCAGCCCGACGACCACGGTCCGCTTGGCCCCGAACCGGGCACTCATCGCGCCGGTCACCAGCATCGCGACCGCCTGGACGCCGAGGTAGCTGGAGAACAGCAGCGTCACTTCGGACGGCGTCGCCTTCAGGCCCTCCGCGATCGACAGCAGGATCGGGTCGACGAGCCCGATGCCCATGAACGCGATGACCGCGGCGAACGCGGTGATCCATACCTGTTTGGGCTGCCCGTGTTTTTCCCACCCCCCTGCCCTCCGGGCCCGCCCCCCGTTGACGGCGTCCAACAGGCTCGAGTGGTGCTCAGCGCTCATCGCGGATCAGTTCCTCCTTCTTGTCTTCGTGCAGCAACCTGGTGAGGGCGGGGAGCGCGGCTTCGATCGCGGCGCGGTCGGTCTCGTCGAGTTCGAGGAGCCGTTCGCGGAGGAACTCCTCCCTCGCGACGATCAATCGCCGATGGAAGCGCTGTCCCACCTCGGTGACCTCGACGAGCACCGCCCGGCCGTCGGCGGGATCGGGACGGCGGCTGACCAGGCCCAGCCGTTCGAGACGGCGGACGACGTGAGGGTGAGCCGCACCTGCGGGGTCTCCCGGCGGACGAGGTAGTACAGCCGGAAGACCAGCGGGCGGAGCCGATGGGCGAGGTCGGCGACTTTCGCGGTCACTTAGCCATGCTAACTAAAATTACTGAGCATTGCTAAGTAATCTGCCGCACAGACTTGCCGGACAGCGCCTAGGGTTGAGGGCGTGGAAGCGGTGATCTTCGATCTCGACGGTGTCCTGGTGGATTCGGAAAAGATGTGGGACGAGGTCCGCCGGGCGGTCGTCCACGAGTTCCACGGCACCTGGCGGGAGGAATCGACCAGGGCCATGCAGGGGATGAGCACCCCGGAATGGGCGGCTTACCTGGCGCACGACCTCGGCGTCCAGCTCCGGCCCGGCGACGTCGCGCAGGTGGTGATCGACCGGATGGCGCGGCGGTACGCGGAGAAGCCGCCGATCATCCCTGGCGCGCCGGAGGTCGTGCGCGAGGTCGCGAAGCACTGGCCGGTGGCGATCGCGAGCTCGTCGCCGCCGCTGCTGATCAAGGCGTTCCTCGACATCACGCGGCTGCCGGTGCCGACGGCGGTTTCGTCGGAGCAGGTCGGCGCCGGGAAGCCGGCGCCCGATGTGTACTTGAAGGCGGCCGAGCTGCTGGGCGCGGAGCCGAAGAACTGCGCGGCCGTGGAAGACACGACCAACGGGCTGCGCGCGGCGCTGGCCGCGGGGATGACGGTGTACGCGGTGCCGAATCCGCACTTCCCGCCGGATCCGGCGGTACTGGAGCAGACCACGGTGGTCGGCAAGATCACCGACCTGCCGGCGGCGCTGCAGGAGGGCTGAACAACCGCGTGATCGTCCAAGGGACTCTCACCGAGAGGACCGTGCCCGGTTCAAGTGATTCGCGCGGATTGAGGGCGGATCGTGAGTGCTGACGAGGGGTTAGAGCCGACCGTGTCTTAGGCACCTACGTGGGTTTCCGGCTGCGGTGTCCGTGAAGGCCTCCTTGCCTACCCTGAGGGTTGGCAAGGAGGCCTTCACGGACTCGGCAATCGCCACGTACGTCCCACAGGCATCAGCAGTCACGAAGTGCCCAGCTCGCACACCCGGGATACGGTCGAAGGCTCCCTTCACCGCGTCACATGCGGTGAAGGGAGCTTTCAGCCCACGTCAGGGGAGGGTCACGCCTCGCCGGCGATGAACTTCTCGACCTCGTCGCGCGCGGTGGCGTCGTCGTACTGCTCCGGCGGCGACTTCATGAAGTACGAGGAAGCCGAGAGGATCGGGCCGCCGATGCCACGATCCTTCGCGATCTTCGCGGCGCGCACGGCGTCGATGATGATGCCCGCCGAGTTCGGCGAGTCCCACACCTCGAGCTTGTACTCCAGGTTCAGCGGTACGTCGCCGAAGGCACGGCCTTCGAGCCGGACGTAGGCCCACTTGCGGTCGTCGAGCCACTGCACGTAGTCGGACGGCCCGATGTGGACGTTGCCCTTGCCGAGCTCGCGGTCGACCTGCGAGGTGACCGACTGGGTCTTCGAGATCTTCTTCGACTCGAGCCGCTCCAGCTCCTTCATGTTCAGGAAGTCCATGTTCCCGCCCACGTTGAGCTGCATCGTCCGGTCGAGCTGGACGCCGCGGTCTTCGAACAGCTTCGCCAGCACGCGGTGCGTGATGGTGGCGCCGACCTGGGACTTGATGTCGTCACCGACGATCGGGACACCGGCCGCGCGGAACTTCTCCGCCCACTCGGGGTCGGAGGCGATGAACACCGGCAGCGCGTTGACGAACGCCACACCGGCGTCGATGCAGGCCTGCGCGTAGAACTTGTCGGCTTCTTCGGAGCCCACCGGCAGGTACGAGACGAGCACGTCGACCTCGGCCTCGCGCAGCGCGGCGACGACGTCGACCGGGGTCTCGTCGGACTCCTCGATGGTCTCGCGGTAGAAGCGGCCGAGTCCGTCGTAGGTGTGCCCGCGCTGCACGGTGACACCCAGCGGCGGCACGTCGGCGATCTTGATCGTGTTGTTCTCCGAGGCGAAGATCGCCTCGGACAGGTCACGGCTGACCTTCTTGGCGTCCACGTCGAACGCGGCGACGAACTCGATGTCGCGGACGTGGTACTCGCCGAACACGACGTGCATCAAACCGGGCACGCGAGTGCTGGGATCTGCGTCACGGTAGTACTGAACGCCCTGGACCAGCGAGGCCGCACAGTTGCCGACGCCCACGATGGCCACCCGAACGCGGCGGTTCTCGCCCATGCCGGTTTCTCCTTCATTAGTCCAACAGTTGTAGGTAATGCGCAGCGCGCTCGGAGAGCGCCTCAGGTCTCCGGTCCGCGCTGCTCGGCCTGTTCGTGCGCGATCAGCTCGTTGAGCCAGCGCACCTCCCGCTCACTGGACTCCAGCCCGAGCCGGTGCAGCTCACGGGTGTAGCGGTCGATCTTCTCCTCGGCCCGCGCCATTGCCGTCCGAAGTCCTTCACGGCGTTCCTCGACCCGACGACGGCGGCCTTCCAGGATTCGCATCCTGACGTCGGCCGGTGTCCTCGAAAAGAACGCCAGGTGGACGCCGAAGCCTTCGTCGTCCCACGTCTGCGGCCCTGCGTCGCCGAGCAGTTCGGCGAACCGTTCCTTGCCCTCGGCGGTGAGCTTGTACACACGCTTGCCCCGGCGTGCCCACGCCCGATCTTCCACCTCTTCGAGCTCCTCGACGAGGTAACCGGCGCGAAGCAGCCGACGCAGGGTCGGGTACAGCGAGCCGTACGAGAACGTCCGGAACATCCCGAGCGTCTCGTGCAAACGTTTGCGCAGCACGTAACCGTGCATGGGGGTCTCGTGCAGCAGCCCCAAGATCGCGAGCTCGAGCACACCGCACCCCCTTCCGGGAACAAACCGCGACCGGTCGCGTTGGCCACCGTGACCGGCTCGGTCAACCTACCGGCCCACTATATCGCGCCGATACATCGAAGTGGTGTAGCTAACCCCGAACGAGTACCCGGAAAACCCACCGAAATTCATCGGACAGTTATCGAATCTTCGGCGTGTCCGACCGCATACGGACCGTCCCGCCGACAACGGGGCGTGGACCACACAGCAAGAGCCCGTACTCTGTTGGCGTGCGAAACCAGCGGCAGGTCGTGGACTACGCCTTACAGCGGCGCGCGCTGCTCAAGGGCGTCCACTCCGGACGGGTCGGCACATACGACGTCTGCGACGCGGGCCCGTACCTCCTCCGTGCCGCGAAATTCCACGGCCGACCAGGTGATCAAGACTGCCCGGTCTGCCATCGGGAGGAACTGACCCTGGTGTCGTGGGTGTACGGCGACGAGCTCAAGCACGCCGCCGGATCGGCCAAGACGCCGGACGAACTGGTACGGATGGACGGGCACTTCGCGGAGTTCACCGTCTACGAGGTCGAGGTCTGCGGGAGCTGTCACTGGAACCACCTGGTGCGGTCCTACGTCCTCGGAACAGGAGATCCGGGAACCACCCGGCCACGGACCCGGTCGCAGAGGACAGCGGGTCAGTGACAGGTATCGAAAACGCAGTTGACCACAGAGCGGCGTCCCCCGAAGCGCCGGTCTGGGAGGCCCATTCGTGAACGACGACCGCAATCGCTCCTGGCCTGGCCAGGAGCCTGATGCACCTCGCCGTGCCCAATGGCCGGGCGAAACCGACGATCCCGGCTGGCCGAGCGAAGAACCGCCGCGCCGCCCCCAGCGCCGGACTCCCCCGAACGGCATCCCCCGCTCGGCGAACCCGCGTCCTCCCCACCCCCGCGCCGCCAACCCGCAGTGGCCGGGCGGCGACGCCGGCGGCCCCGAGTGGCCCTCCGGTGATGAACCCCGCGAACCGCGCCGTCCCGCGGCCCCGCGCCGTCCCAACGGCATGCCCCCGCGCAGGCAGGGACCCCCGCCGCCCGGTGGCCGTGCCGCCGGTGACCAGCGTGCCCGCAACGGCGCCGCCGGGCACCGCCCGCCGCCGCCTCCGCCCGGCGACCGCCGTCCTCCCGCCCCGGCCGATCAGGCCACCGCGATGGTCCGGCCGGTCGAGCCGGAACCGTACGAGCGCGAGCCGGAACTCATCACCCACCACGCGCACAACGGCACCGAAGACCCGTACGGCTACGACCCGTACGACGACCGCTATGACGATCGTCACCCGAGCGCCGCGTTCGGCGCCGAGGGCGAAGACGCGTACGACGAGTCCGCCGAAGACGAGCAGGACGACAAGAAGAAGGTCCTCACGCCGAAGCAGCGCAAGAAGCGGCGCTGGCGCATCGTCCGCCGGGTCCTCTACGCGATGTTCGGCCTGTTCGTCGTGGTGCCCGCGATCGCGTTCGTCATCACCTACTTCCTGGTGGACGTCCCGTCGCAGGAAAGCGTCGCGAGCCTGCAGAGCCAGCCGATCACGCTGATGTACGCCGACGGCAGCCCGATGGGCAAGATCGCGCCCGCCAGCGGCGGAAGCCGGTACCTGCTGAAGCCCGGGGAAGTCCCGGACGTGGTCAAGAAGGCCGTGTACGCGGCCGAGGACTCGTCGTTCGAGACCAACTCCGGTTTCGACGTCGGCGGCATCCTGCGCGCGGTCTACAACAACGTCACCGGCGGCCAGGGCGGCGGTTCGACGATCTCCCAGCAGTACATCAAGAAGGCCACGGCCAACGAGGCGCCGACGCTCACCCGTAAATGGACCGAGCTGGCCAAATCCTTCAAGATGAACAACCAGATGTCCAAAGAGGAGATCATCACCGCCTACCTCAACACCATCTACTTCGGCCGCGGCGCGAACGGCATCGAAGCGGCCGCGCAGGCCTACTTCAAGAAGCCGGCCAAGGAGCTCAGCGCGTCCGAGGCGGCCCTGCTCGCCGGCCTGATCCAGGGGCCCAGCCGGTCGGAGAACGAGCCGTACGCGCAGCGTCGCTGGAACTTCGTGATGGACCAGCTGGTGGCGAACAAGTGGCTCGACCCCGGTCAGCGCGCCACCGCCGAGTTCCCGAAGCCCATCCCGAAGGCGCAGGCGAAGGCCGACAACGCCGGGACGATGAGCCTGCACATCCGCAACCGGGTGATCGACGAACTCGAAGCCCGCGGCTACGACCAGGACCGGCTGCACCAGGGCGGCTTCAAGATCACCACGACGATCGACCCCAAGGCGCAGAAGATGGCCGAGGAGTCCGTCGCCGAGGGGATGAAGGGCCAGACGGACGAGAACATCCTGAACGCGCTGGTCGCGATAGACCCCAAGACCGGCGGCGTGGTCGCCTACTGGGGCGGCCCGGACTGGACGAAGAACGACAAAGGCCAGGACGTCCAGGCCATCGACTGGGCGAACGTCCCGCACAACCCCGGTTCGGCGTTCAAGGCCTTCGACCTCGCCGCGTTCCTCAAGATGGGCAAGGGCCTCGGCGAAACCTTCGACGGCACCAACAACCGGAAGTTCGACGGCCGCACGGTCCGGAACGCGGGCGAGAGCGCCAGCTGCGGTCCTCAGTGCACGGTCGCCGAGGCGATGAAGGTCTCCGCGAACACCGTGTTCTACGACATGGTCCGCAACGAGACGAAGATCGACCCGGTGGCGAAGGCCGCGAAGGAAGCCGGCGTGATGGTGGAGGCCGAAGGCGGCAAGGCGAAGCTGAGCCCCGACATCAACATCGCGCTCGGCGGTGGTGGCACGGTCACCACCGCGGAGGACATGGCGGCCGGTTTCGCCACGTTCGCCGGTGAAGGCGTCCGGCAGAAGCAGCACTTCGTCGCCAAGCTGACCAACTCGCAGGACGAGGTCGAGTTCGACGAGACGACGCCCAAGGGCACGCCCGCGTTCAGTGACGACGCCGACAAGAGCAAGCAGATCGCGGGCAACGTCACGGACGCGCTCGAAGAGGTCATCCCGTACTCGAAGCTCAAGTGCCCGAAGGGTCACGAGTGCGCGGGCAAGACCGGAACGCAGCAGTACGACTTCAAGGACAGCGACCCGGCGAGCTACCGCGACCGCAACGCGCAGACCTGGATGGTGGGCTACACGCCGAGCATCTCGACGTCGGTGTGGGTCGGCGGCGACGGCAACAAGCCGCTGCACGACAAGAACGGCAAGGCGGTCTACGGCCGGACCATCGCCGGTCCGATCTGGGAAGACTTCATGGCCCGGTACATGACCGGCAAGCCGTCGGAGAAGTTCGACAGCGTCAAGCCGATCGGCAAGGACGCGCGCTACGTGCCGACGACGACGGCGCAGAAACCGCCGCCGACGACGACGACACCCGAGACGCCGACGACCACCCCGACACCGACGACGCCCACCGAGCCGACCGAGACGACGCCGACGAAACCCACCAAGCCGACGAAGCCGAGCTGGACGAGGCCGGGCCCGGGGACTTCGGATCCGTTGTTCCCGAACGCCGAAGATCCGTGACGATCGGGCTGAACAGGTGCTGAAAGGTGTGCCGGGCGAGTGCCCGGCACACCTTTTTTCTTGGCGGCGATGAACCTGAACCGCTCCGATACGTCTTAACTGGAAGGAGACCTGCGACCGCAGGACCGCGCTCACCACGAAAGGTTCGGAGGACGTCCCAGTGAACGACGATCCCCACGGCGGATGGCCAGGTCAGGACCCTGACCCCGCACGTCGTCCGCAACGCCCGGCCGGACCGCCCCGCCGCCCCGCCGGCCCGCCCCCCGGGTACGGGCAGCGGCCGGGTCCCGGATCGCAGGGCCCGGGGCAGGCACCGTGGCAACGGCAGGGCACGCCTCAGCAGCCGCCACCGCGGCGTCCGCAGCGGCCACCGGTCGCGCCGCAGCACGAGCCGGACCTCATCACGCACCACGAGCACAACGGCACCACCGACCGCGGCTACGACGAGCCGTACGACGATGAGCCGTACCGCCCGGAGACCGACGAGAACGGGAAGCCGATCCTCACCCCCGCGCAGCGCAAGAAGCGCAGGTGGAGACGGATCCGGCGGGTTCTGCTCGCGTTGTTCTGCCTCTTCGTCGTCATCCCGGCGATCGCGTTCGTGATCACCTATTTCGCCGTCGACGTGCCGTCGCCGCAGTCCGTCGCGGCCACACAGGGCCAGGCGGTGACGTACTACTACGCCGACAACACCGAGATGGGCAAGGACGTCCCCAAGGGCGGCAACCGGCAGATCCTGACGCCGGAGCAGATCCCGGACATCGTCAAGAAGGCCGTCATCGCCACCGAGGACGCCTCCTTCGAGACCAACTCCGGTTTCGACATCGGCGGCATCCTGCGCGCGGTCTACAACCAGGTGACCGCGGGCAAGGGCGGTGGTTCGACCATCTCCCAGCAGTACATCAAGGTCGCCAGCGGGGACGACGAGTCGACCCTCACCCGTAAGTGGACCGAGCTCGCCAAGTCCTTCAAGATGAACCAGACGTACGAGAAGAAGGACATCATCTCGGCGTACCTGAACATCATCTACTTCGGACGTGGCGCGTACGGGATCGAGTCGGCCGCGCAGGCGTTCTTCGCCAAGCCCGCCGGTGAGCTCAACGCGTCCGAGGCGGCGCTGCTCGCGGGCCTCATCCAGCAGCCGGGCCGCTCGGAGAACCCGAAGGTCGCGAACGAACGCTGGAACGTCGCGCTGAACCGGATGGTGCAGAACGGTTTCCTCCCCGCCGCGGAGCGGGCGAACATGCAGTTCCCGACTCCGGTACCGCAGGAGGACAAGGAGCAGGCGGGTGTCGTCAACAGCTTCATCCGTGACAAGGTCAAGGAAGAGCTCGCCGCGAACGGCATCACCGACGACGTCTACTACACGGGCGGCTACAAGATCTACACGACCATCGACCCGAAGGCGCAAGCCGCCGCCGAGAAGGCGATCGCCGACGGAATGAAGGGCCAGACCGACGAGAACCTGCTCAACGCGCTCGTCGCCATCGACCCGAAGACCGGCGGCGTGAAGGCGTACTACGGCGGGCCGTCCATCGTGAAGGGACCCAACGGCCAGGACCTCAAGGGCCGTGACTGGGCGAACACGCCGCAGAACCCCGGGTCCTCCATGAAGCCGTTCGACCTCACCGCGTACATGCAGCTCGGCAAGGGCGGCATCAACTCGACGTTCGACGGATCCAACAACCGGCAGTTCGGGAAGCAGACGATCCGGAACGCCGGCCCCGGCAGCACCTGTTCGCAGCAGTGCACGGTGGCCGAGGCGATGCAGCGGTCGGCCAACACGGTGTTCTACGACATGGTCGTGAACGTGACCAAGCCGGGGCCGGTGGCACAGGCAGCCAAGGACGCCGGGGTCAAACCCGCCCCCGAGGGCGCCTCCGAGCTGTTCGCCGACAACAACATCGCGCTCGGCGGTGGCAAGACGGTCATCAGCCCGGAGGACATGGCCGCCGCGTACGCGACCTTCGCGGCCGAAGGCCAGCGGCGGGACAAGCACTTCGTCGTCAAGGTGACCAACTCGCAGGACGAAGCCGCGTACTCCGCTCCCGAAGAGGCGAAACCGGCGTTCGCCGACGACGCCGCCAAGAGCAAGCAGATCGCCGGGAACGTCACCGAGTCGCTCAAGGGTGTCATCCCGTTCTCGAAGCTCAAGTGTCCCAACAACCACGAGTGCGCGGGCAAGACCGGAACCCAGCAGCACACCTACCGTCCTGGCGAACCCGCGTCGGCGAAGGACGCCAACTCGCAGACCTGGATGGTCGGCTACACGCCGTCGATCTCGGCCGCGGTGTGGGTCGGCGGCGACGGCGACAAGGCGCTGAAGGGCAAGAACGGCAAGTCGATCTTCGGTTCGACGATCGCCGGCCCGATCTGGCAGAAGTTCCTTTCCCTGTACCTGAACGGGAAGCCGGGGGAGCGCTTCGAGAAGGTCAAGATCATCGGCGGGGACGACAGCAACACCGTCCCGTCGACGCAGACCCCGCCGGGCGAGGACGAAGGCTCGACCGAGACCGGCACGCCGTCGACGGGCCCGTCGACCGGGTCTTCGTCTTCGCGGAACGAGGATGACGAAGAGACGTCCAGCTCGAAGAACCCGCCGACCTCCAGCCAGAACAACGAAGAGGGCAGCAACGGGAGTCCCGGCCGGGGCGGCAGAGGCGATACCGAATAGCTAGAGGGTGACGACGCGCCGTTCGGCACCCGCGAGGTGAGCGGCTTCGATGACCCGGAGCGCCTCGACGGCGGAGGCGGGATCGACCGGAAAGTCGCCCTTGCCGAGCAGCGCGTCGCGCACCTGCGCGTAGAAGTCCTCGTACCGGCCGACCTCGGTGGGCACCGTTTCGACGTCGTCGTTCACGCCGAGCACGCCCGCGTCCGACGGCGGCTCGACCGCCCAGCCGGGGTCGCCGGGCCGCAATCCGTCCTTGATCTGCGGCTCCTGGACGTCGAGGCCGTACTTCGTGAAGGTCGCCTTGTCGCCGAGCACGCGGAATCGCGGGTTCCGGGTGCCCGCGAGCGCGGACGCCCACAAGTGCGAACGCACCCCGTTGGTGTGCCGGAGGGCGACGAAGGCGTCGTCGTCGACGGACACCCCGGCGCGGCGCCTGTCGACCTCCGCGTAGACCTCGGCGACCGGGCCGAACAGCTGCAGCGCCTGGTCGACGATGTGCGCGCCGAGGTCGTAGAGGAGGCCGCCCGCCTCGGCGGGGTCGCCGAACTCGCGCCAGTTGTCCCGCGGCTTCGGCACCCAGCGGTCATAGCGTGATTCGAAGCGGAAGACGTCGCCGAGCCTGCCGGTCTCGAGGACTTTCCGGACGGTGAGGAAATCCGAGTCGAAACGGCGGTTCTGGAACACCGTGAGTCCGACTCCCTTGGCCTTCGCCGCTTCGACGACCTTCGCCGCTTCGGCCGCTGTCGGCGCGAAGGGCTTGTCGACGACGACGGGCAAGCCCGCCTCGATCGCCCGAAGCGCGAGAGGAACGTGCGTTCGGTTCGGCGTGCTGACGACGACCAAGTCCAGCTCGCCGGCCTTCGCGAACAACGCGTCCGCGTCCGGCAGCACGTCGGCGGCCGGATAGTCGGCGCTCGCCTGTCCGGCCCGGTCCGGATTCGAGGTGACGACGGCGGCCGGGGTCAGCCCCGGTGTCGCGTCGACCAGCGGCGCGTGGAAGACGCGTCCGCCGGTGCCGTATCCGAAGATCCCCACTCGCAAGTCAGCCATGACCCCATTAAACAACAGTGTTGCGTAATTAGCCAGCCATGGCAGGATGCGCGCTATGCCGGAGACCGGGGTCAATCTGCGCGGCCTGCGCCAGCACAATCGGACACTGCTGCTCACGCACATCCTGCGCGCGGGCGGCCTCAGCCGCGTCGAACTCGCCGAACGCACCCGGCTCACCCAGCAGGCCGTCTCGAAGATCGTCCCCGAACTCCTCGAAGCCGGCCTGCTGGACGAGGAACGCCAGCCCGCGTCCGGAGTCGGCAAGCCGCGCACCCTGCTGCGCGTCCGCGCGGACGCCCGTTACGCGCTCGGCGCCCAGCTCGACCGGGACTCGTTCCGCGTGCTCAGGACCGACCTGACCGGGAAGATCATCGCGTCGCGCGGCGGGCCCCTGTCGCCCGGATTCACCCCTGACCAGGCCGTTTCCGCCCTCGGCGAAGCGACCGAAGCACTACTCGACGGCGTCGAGCGCGAACGTGTCCTCGGCCTCGGCGTCGGCAGCGTCGGCCCTCTCGACCACCGCGAAGGAGTCGTCCGGGACGCCACGAACATGCCGGGCTGGCACCACGTCCCCCTGCGCGACCTGCTCGCGAAACGCACCGGGCTGCCCGTGCGGCTCGACAAGAACACCAACGCCGCCGCCTTCGCCCAGCACTGGCCGGAGGGCGACCAGGCCGCGACCGCCGTCGTGCTCGTCGGCACCGGGATCGGCGTCGGCCTGCTGATCGACGGCAGGCTGTATCGCGGGCCGCGGACCAACGCGGGCGAATTCGGGCACACCACGCTCGCCTTCGACGGACCGCGGTGCGCATGCGGCCGGCGCGGCTGCGTCGAAGTGCTGCACAACGCGGCGGCGACCACGGAAGAGGCGGCGGGCCTGCTGGGGATCGGTCTCGCCGACCTCGTCCAGGTCCTCGACCTCGAACGTGTCGTGCTGACCGGGCGTTCGGTCCGCGCGGAGCCCGAGGTCTACCGCGACACCGTCGCGGCGCGGCTGCGGGAACTGCTGCCTTTGCCGCACTGGCAACGGATCAAGGTCGATCTCGACGAGATGGGCGACGACGTCGTCGCGTTCGGCGCGGCGGCGGAGGTGCTGGCCGGGTTCTACGACAGCGGCGACATCACCGGGTGGTCACCCGGATAGGCGCTAACATCCGCCAGGTGTCCGACCAGACGACCCAGCCCGAGGCTCCGCTCTCCCTCACCCCCGGCGAGCGGGTCATCCCGAGCTGGAACGAACCGCTCGTGGCCGCGGCCACGAGACCGATCGGCGGCCCGCTCGGCGAGCACGCGGCCGTGGGGCGGCACTGGTTCTGGTCGCCGCAACGGGTCGGGCTGCTGCTGGCCTGCCTCGCGCTGGTGCTCTCGTGGTTCGGCAAGGCGTCGTGCATCCAGCAGTACACCGACGATTCCGGGACCCACCAGCTCGACTGGCGGGCGGGCCGCCCGTTCGTCGCGATGTGCTACTCGGACATCATCCCGCTCTACAGTTCCGAGCGCCTGAACGATCCGGACACCTTCCCGTACGTGACTTCGTGGACCGAAAACGCGGGAACGGCGAAGGAGACCACTCGGTACATGGAGTACCCGGTCGCGACCGGGTTGTTCCAGTGGATCAACGCGAAGCTCACCGAAGCGTGGCTTTCGGTCGCGGAATCGGGCTGGCTGCCCGGCGCGCTCCCGGTGGCCGTGTACTTCGACATCTCGGCGCTCTGGCTCGCGCTGGCCTGGCTCGTCACGGTGTGGGCGACCGGCCGATCGCTGAAACGCCGTCCGTGGGACGCCGTGCTGGTCGCGATCTCGCCGCTGGTGCTGGTGCACGTCTTCACCAACTTCGACGCCATCGCGACCGCGTTCACCGCGACCGCGCTGCTCGCGTGGGCCCGGCGCCGTCCCGAGGTGGCGGGCTTCCTGCTCGGGCTCGGCGCGGCGGCGAAGCTGTATCCGCTGCTGCTGCTCATCCCGTTGTTCTTCCTGTGCCTGCGCGCGGGCAAGGTCAAACACTGGGCGCTCACCGCCGGGCTCGCCGCGGCGACGTTCGTGGTGGTCAACGTCCCGTTCGCGCTCGCCGCGCCGACCGGCTGGTGGGAGTTCTTCCGGCTCAACACGGCGCGCCCGATGGATCCCGACTCGCTCTACAACGTGGTCTCCCACCTTTCCGGCTGGGCCGGTTTCGACGGGAAACTCGCCACGGGGCAGACACCGGTCGTGCTCAACGCCGTCGTCGCGGTGCTGTTCCTCGCCGCCTGCGCCGGCATCGGGTACGTCGCGATGAAGGCGCCGCGCCGTCCACGGCTGGGCCAGCTGGCCTTCCTCGTGGTGGCCGCGTTCCTGCTGACCAACAAGGTGTGGAGCCCGCAGTATTCGCTGTGGCTGGTCCCGCTGGCGGTGCTCGCGATCCCGCGCTGGCGACTGCTGCTCGGCTGGATGGTCCTCGACGCGCTGGTCTGGGCGCCGCGGATGATGTACTACCTCGGCGTCGACAACAAAGGGCTGCCCGAAGACTGGTTCCTCGGCACCGTCGTCGTCCGCGACCTCGCGGTGGTCGGCCTCTGCGCGCTGGTGATCCGGGAGATCCACCAGCCGCGCAAAGACCCCGTCCGCGCCGCCGGGGACGACGATCCGATCGGCGGTTTCCTCGACGGCGCACCCGATTCGCGCACCGTCAAACGCGCTTCAACACCTCAGGCCCAGGACGTTCCAGCCTGACGTGCTTGCCGAAGTCCTCGGCCCCGAAGTCGTCGATCTGCACGACGACGGCTTCGGGCGACGTTTCGATCAGACGGCAGCTGAACCAGTCGTCGCCTTGCTTGACCGACCAGCGCTCGGCGAGGACGGCCAGCCCCTCGGCCTCCAGCAACGCGACGGAGTCGTCGAAGGCGGCGGGCCCGCCGAGCGGGTAGCCGAAAACGGTCAGTGCCTGCCAACGGGTTTCCGGCGCGGGGACGACGTAGCCGACATGCTCGCCGTCCTCCGCCCGGTACACGGTCCGATTCTTCATGCGGCACAGGTTCGACCCTCCCGTGGCGTGAGGGTCAAGCCGATTCAGCGCACGACGTAGCCGCCCGTGCTCGTCGCGAAGAACGGCACCGGCCCGGTGCAGGGCAGGACGTCCTGTTCGAAACCGCCGTACGCCCAGCTCCAGCCGATCCGGTCGTGGCCGCGCGGCACGTCCCGCACCGAGAAGCCGACGCGGAGGCCGACCACGTTCACCGGGAAACCGGGAATGTCGGCGCGTTCGATCACGCCGGTCAAGACGGCGAGGTCGCCTTCACGCGAGACGCAGTCGACCTTGCCCTCGAAATCGGCGACGAGCTTCCCGTCCTCGGTCAGATGGTTCACGTGGAACCGGCCCGACGATTTCCCCGGTTCCCCGTACGCGGCGAAATCGAATCGGACCGGGTCAGCCCCGTATCCGGGGAACGTCAGCGGTCCGCCCGCCGATCCGATCACGACCGAACCGGACGACGGAGCCGCCGTCGCCTGCGTCGCCCCCAGCGTTCCCGCCGCGACGGCGAGCACGGCGACCGCGGCGATCTTCGACCTGATGTTCATGGCTTCCCTCCAGCACCGGGTGTTTCCCGGTCGAGGTCGAGCCTTTCGCGATCGGCGTGCCCGGCCCTCCCGCCGGAGAGGGAACGGTCTCCCGCGCGAGTACGGCGCGAGACCGGACCTCAGGCGGAGGCGACGCGCTCCCGGACGTAGGCGATGTCCGCGGCCTGCCCGTCGGGCGGGGTCTCGACGACCACCGGGGCACCCGCCTCGGCCGCGACCGCGACCAGCACTTCGGGATCGATCGTGCCGTCACCGCCGACGACGTTGGCGTGCCGGTCCCGGGTGGAACCGAACTCGTCGCGCGAGTTGTTGAGGTGCACCAGGTCGATCCGGCCGGTGATGGCCTTGACCTTCTTGACCGCCTCGGTCAGGTCCCAGCCCGCCGCGTACGCGTGGCAGGTGTCGAAACAGAACCCCGCGCCGAATTCGCCGACCTTGTCCCAGAGCCGGGCGATCGTCTCGAGGTCGCGCGTCATCGCGTTGTCACCGCCCGCGGTGTTCTCGATCAGGATCGGCACGGCGAAACCGCCCTTTTCCTGTTCACGCTCGAAAAGCTTGCGCCAGTTGACGAGGCCTTCTTCGACGTCCTCCGCCGCACCGACGTGGCCGCCGTGCACGACGAGCCCTTTCGCGCCGATCGCGGCGGCACCGTTCGCGTGCTGCGTGACGTTCTTCCGCGACGGGATGCGGATGCGGTTGTTCATCGACGCCACATTGATCAGGTACGGCGAATGGATGAACACCTCGACCGGCGATTCCTTGATCGCCTCACCGTGCGGGTGGGGTTTGGGAGCTTTCCAGCCCTGCGGGTCGGAAAGGAAGAATTGGAGGACTTCGGCTTCGCGCTCGGCGACCGCGGCCAGCGGGTCGTCGTCGCGGACATGCGCACCGATTTTCATGGTGGCAACTTACCCTCGCGGGTTTTTCGCCGTCGCGAACCGGATGGTCACGCTCGTGGGGTAGCGTGAGCGCGTTCCGTTAAACCGCGTGGGTCCTGAGGGGCGGAGGACGAACTCGATGGGGAAGACTGCCGGGCGGATCACGGCTTGGGGATTCGCGCTTTCGGTCACGGCCGGATTAGCGTTCCCGATGACCGCGACGGCCGCCGAGGAACCGAATCCGACCCTTTCCGGCGACTGCGCCGCCACGCTGCAGAACGGGAAGTCCGCCGAGGGACTCGTTCTCGACGCCGGCGCTCCGCTGAATTCGCCCGAGGCGCTGACGGTCGGCCTGGACTCGAAGGCCAAGACCGCCGAAGGACGAAAGCCGCTGCTTTCGCTGCCGGTCGGCGATCTGGTCAAGACCACCGGCCTCACCGACAACGCGGTGGGCGACCTCGCCGCGCAGGGCGTCTGCAAGCCCGCGCAGGGCACGGTGAACGCGGTCGGGAACCTGACGCAGGGCGTCGCGGACGAGCTGCCGATTCCAGACCCCGAACCCGAACCCGAGCCGCCTACCCCGGAGCCCACACCCCCGACGCCGGGGCCGGGTCAGCCCGGCGGTCCGGGCAGCGAACTCCCGGTGCGGACCGGTCCGGGTTCCTCCACCGGTATCGGCGGCGACTCGATCGCCGGCGTGATCAGCAACGCGGCGCTGCTCCCCGGCAGCTTCGTCCAGGCGCCGGTGATCACCGAGATCATCCCCGGCGAGGTGCCGCCGCCGACCGTCGACGAGAAGGACGCCGGCAACGCGCAGGCCATCCAGGCGCCGGTCGCCCCGGCCAGGCTGCCGCTGCTGCTCGCGGTGCTGGCGCTGGCCGTCGTCGCCGCCGCTCTGGTCCGTGCTTGGCTCCGGGGTAAGCCCGCCTGATTCACCCTCCGTGACGCCCGCTTCCACTCGAATGCCTGACTTCTTCGAGTGAGCGGGCGTTACTCGTCTCCATTAGCGTCGTTGTGCAGGTAGGTGACCCCGACGACGGAGGAGTCGAAGGCATGCGCGAACGGACACGGAGGGCGACCGCCCTGGGTGCGTCGGCCTTCATTCTCGCGGGCTCGGCCGCCCTCGCCATGCCCGGCACGGCCGCCGCCGCCGAGACCAAGACCGCGACCTGCGGGGGATCGGTGACCGCCAAGACCGGCGACACGATCCTCGGCAAGACCCCGTTGCTCGGCATTCCGCTCAACCTCGGCCAGGCCGGTCCGGTCTCGGGGGTGCTCACGGGCACGATCGACGCGCTGCTCGGCACCCTCTGCAAGGTGACGGTGACCGTGGTGAACACCGTCGTCGCGCCGGTCCCGGTCGTCGGCGAACCCGCGGCGGAGGCGCTGAACGGCGCCGTCACCGGCACCCACGAAGCCCTGACCGGCGGTGGCAAGCCCGCTCCCGGAACCCAGCCCCAGCCAGGGAAACCCGCTCCCGGCACGCCCGGCAGCGGCGGCCCGCAGACGGGCGGACCGGGTGCTCCCGCGCAGGGCGGCGGCCCGGCGGGCGGCATCCCGGCGGCGAACAGCCCGCTGCTGCCCGGCACCTTCACCCCGAACTTCGGCAACCTGCCGTGGGGCATCAGCACGGGCTACGCCCCGATGCGCGACTACAGCTCCATCCCGATGGCGACGGCCGGTCTCTTCAGCCCGTCGCCCGGCCTCCGGTACGGCGGTCAGATCCCGGGTTACGCGCCCCAGTTCGGCATCGCGACCGAGAACCAGGCCGGGAACCCGGACGTCCAGAACGCGGGACAGGCCGAAGCGCTACCGAACGTGAGCGACGGATTCACTCAAGACGGGAAACTGCCGCTGCTGATCGCCGTTTTGGCACTCTCCGGAGTCAGCGCGGGCCTTGTCCGCACCTGGGTCCTCCGCCGAATGGCCGCTTCAAGTTAGTCCTACCGCCTAGTATCTTTCGGGTCACTCCCTCGTTATCCCCGTTGCAGTGATTCCTCATGCACTGCCACACGCCCCCACCGACCCGGAGGATCGCCCCCGTGCGGAAGACCACCATCTGGCAGACCACCCGCAAGGCGCTCACCGTCACCGCACTCGCGACCATGGTCACCGGGGGCGCGCTCCTGACCGCGGGCACCGCCTCGGCGGCGACCACGCTGGCGAACGCGTGCAGCGGGACCGTCAACGGCGGGATGGGCGACACCGTCGCGATCACCGGCACCTCGGTCAAGGAACTGGTGCGGGCGGGCGCGCGGGAAGCCGGCACGCTGGCCCTCTACGACGTCGCCGCGAACGACATCGCCAAGGTCAACACCATCAACGTCGGCGCGGTCCCGAACGCCGCGGGCGGTTCGGTCGACGGCAAGGCGATCGGCGCGGCCGTGCGCCAGGCGGTCAAGGACACCAAGTCCTGGGGCCTCGGGCTGAACCCCGAAAAGACGCTGAACTCCATCGAGCACAAGGTCGCCGGCAGCTGCGGCCTGACGACGGTCGCGACGAACTACGTCGCCCCCGCCCTGCCGACTCCGGGCACCACGGCCCCGCAGCAGGGCGGCACCGGCGGCGGCACCAACGGCCTCCCGTCCTCGCCGAGCCTGCTGCCCGGCGGCAGCAACGGCACCGGCTACGCCCCGCCGCGCGACTACGGCAACCTGCCGGTCGCGCAGCCGGGTGTCGCGGTGGCGCCGGGCGTGCGCTACCCGGCCAACAGCCCGCTCCCCGGCGAGGGCGCCCCGCAGTACGGCACCGACGGCCAGGCCGGGCAAGGTGGCCCCGACGTCCGCAACGCGGGCAACGCCGAAGCGCTCGCGACGGACGGCATGCCCGGCGGCGACGTCCAGCTGCCGATGCTGCTCGCGGTGCTCGTGCTCGCCGGCGTGACCGCCGCGCTGGTCCGCACCTGGGTCCTGCGCCGCGTCGCCTGACCGCCAGGTACCCTTACCTGGACAAACCCTCCTGCCACGGACAGTCCGTGGCCGCGAGCCCATAGGAGGTGAGTGGTTGTGTCACGCCATTACGAGGTAATGGTCATCCTGGACCCCACGCTCGACGAGCGTACGGTGGCCCCGACCCTGGACAACTTCCTCAACGTGATCCGCACTTCGGGCGGAAGCGTCGAGAAGGTCGACGTCTGGGGCCGTCGCCGGCTGTCCTACGAGATCAAGAAGCACGCCGAGGGCATCTACGCGCTCCTCGACCTGAACTCGACTTCGGAAGCGGTCAAGGAGCTGGACCGTCAGCTCTCGCTGCAGGAGACCGTGCTCCGCACCAAGGTCATGCGCCGCGAGATCAAGCGCGCCGCGACCGCCGCCGCCAAGGCCTGAGCCGAAGGACTTTCCCGATGGCTGGAGACACCGTCATCACGGTGATCGGCAACCTCACGTCCGACCCGGAGCTTCGCTTCACCCCTTCCGGTGCGGCGGTCGCGAACTTCACGGTCGCGTCCACCCCGCGCACGCTGGACCGTCAGTCCGGTGAGTGGAAGGACGGCGAGGCCCTGTTCCTGCGCTGCAACATCTGGCGTCAGGCGGCCGAGAACGTCGCCGAGTCGCTGACGCGTGGCGCGCGTGTCGTCGTGCAGGGGCGCCTCAAGCAGCGGTCTTTCGAGACCAAGGAAGGCGAGAAGCGCACCGTCGTCGAGCTCGAGGTCGATGAGATCGGCCCGTCGCTGCGTTACGCCACCGCCAAGGTGAACAAGGTCAGCCGTGGCACCGGTGGCGGTGGAGGCGGCGGCTTCGGTGGCGGCGGCGGTGGCGGCCAGTCCGGCCCGCCCGCCGACGACCCGTGGGGTTCCGCCCCGCCCGCCGGTGGCGGCGGTGGCGGTGGCTTCTCCGACGAGCCGCCCTTCTGATCAGGCGCTCCGCCGCGGGCGAAAGCTCCGCGAGACGCCTCGAGACAACCACTACGTAGAAATCCAGGAGAAATACCGTGGCCAAGCCACCCATCCGCAAGCCCAAGAAGAAGGTCTGCGTGTTCTGCAAGGCCGAGAAGAAGGGCCGCCCGGAGAACATCGACTACAAGGACACCAACCTGCTTCGGAAGTACATCTCCGACCGCGGGAAGATCCGTGCCCGTCGCGTGACCGGCAACTGCAGCCAGCACCAGCGTGACATCGCCATCGCGGTCAAGAACTCCCGCGAGATGGCGCTGCTGCCCTACACCTCGACCGCACGCTAAGGAGGCACGTCAATGGCGAAGATCATTCTCACCACCGACGTCGCCAACCTCGGTGGGCCCGGCGACATCGTCGAGGTCAAGGACGGCTACGCACGCAACTACCTGCTCCCCCGCGGCTACGCCATCGTGGCCACCAAGGGCGCGGAGAAGAACGTGCGCACGATCAAGCGGGCGCAGGAGAGCCGTCGCATCCGCGACCTCGACCACGCCAAGGAGATCAAGGCGACCCTGGAAGGCCTCGGCGCCATCCAGCTGAGCGGCAAGGCGGCCGAGGGCTCGAAGAAGCTCTTCGGTTCGATCACCACCGCCGAGATCGTGGACGCGATCAAGGCCGCGGGTGGCCCGCTGCTCGACAAGCGCGTCATCGAGCTGAAGGACCACATCAAGACCGTGGGCAAGCACTCGGTCGGCGCCCGTCTGCACCCCGACGTCCGCGTCGACGTGCGGCTCGAGGTCAAGGCCAAGTAACACCGCTTCGGCAAAGGGCGGGACGTCTCCAGCGCGGAGACGTCCCGCCCTTTGCTTTACGCGGAACCCCACTGGGCCGGGTCACGTCTTAGGATTGACTCGACGTCGAGGCACGGGGACGCAAAAGGGGATCTGGAACCAATGGCTTACGACAGCAACGCCGAGGAGAACCGGCAGCAGAAGGTCACGGTGTCCGCGCCGGCCAATCCCGACAAACCGGCGGCGTCGGGCGGGGGTGGCGGCGGGTTCACCTTCGACAAGGACAAGATCGACGGCATCATCAAGAAGTGGACGGATCTGCAGGCCGAGCTCAAGAAGGATTACCGCGACGCGAACCTGATGGCGAACGTCAAGGCACCGGGCAAGGAGTTCGCGAGCGGTGACTGGGAGAAGCTGGCGAACCCGTCGGGCAAGGCGTTCCTGGAGCAGAACCAGAAGATGCAGGACTACGTCAAGAACTACATCGACCAGCTGACCGCCGCGAAGCAGAAGATCGCCACCAACGAGGCCGAAACGCAGGCTTCGCTCAACAAGCACAAGGCCGTGTGATGCGACGTTCCCTCGTTCTCCTCCTGGCCGCGGGCGCGCTGGTCGCCGGCTGTTCGGGCACCAAGAACGGCACGGCCTCGTCCGAGCCGTCCTTCACGACCGGGGCCGATTCCTCCAGTGCGTCGAGCGGCTCGTCCGGCTCCGCACCCAAGGTGTCGAATCCTCTGAAGACCTCGGCGATCGAGAGCGACGCCTGCTCCGCGCTTTCCGCCGCGAAGCGATCCGAGCTCGGGCTCGGCGAAGGTGAGCGTGGGACCACGAGCGTGGGGCAAGGCTGCACGCTCTTCGCCGCCGACGACCGGCTGAACCAGATCGACATCAGCCCGGTGCTCGCGAACAAGAACGGCCTGAGCGACGTCTACGACACGAAGGCCAACAACGAGTACTTCGAGCCGACCGAGGTCGGCGGCTACCCGGCGGTGTACGCCGCTTCGCTCGACGCCCGCAACAAGGGCAAGTGCGGCCTCTTCGTCGGCGTGACCGATCAGCTGGCCGTGAACATCCTGGTGCAGTACGACAACGGACCGGGCGCGAGCGAGCCGTGCCCCGTCGCGCTCAAAGTGGGGGAAGCGATGATCGAGACGTTGAAGGAGGGCTGACGCGTGTTCCTGCTGCCGATCATCGCCGGGTACTCGGCCTACAACCTGGCGACCACGAGATCCGGCGACTTCGAAGCGTCGGGCGGTGATCGCAAGATCGACTGCTACCACATCTGGGAGAAGATCGTCACCGGTCCGGGCACCGGGTCGATCCAGGAGGGCCAGGCCGCGGCGACCCGGCTCAAGGCCGGTTACCAGGAACGGCTGACCACCATCGACAACCTGTCGAAGGAGATGGACGCCGCCTGGACCGGTAAGAGCGCCGAAGCCGCGCAACAGTCCGGCGCGCATCCGCTGCGGGCATGGATGGAGGACTCCGGCAAGAAGCTGGTGGACTCCGACAAGTACCTCGGCGAGCAGAACACCGCTTTCACCACGGTGAAGGCGAAGGTGCAGCAGGTCCCGAAGGACCCGCCGAAGAACAACCTGCTCAACTCCATCACCCCGTGGACCACCGATACCGACCGCGCGATCCGGGACTACAACGACAAGGGTCAAGCGAACGTCGACGCGTTCAACGAGTACTTCAAGGCCAGTTCCGAGAACGGCAAGAAGCTGCCCACCTACAGCAAGATGGAGGGGCAGAACACGAACGTCGACGTCAACGGCGGCGGCAAAGGGGACAAGGACGGCAACGGCAACGGTCAGGGCGACCGGAACGGGCACAACGGCATGCCGGGCATCTCGACGCCGCCCGGTTCGATGCCGCCCGGCGGGATGCCGAGCGTCCCCGGTTCGAACATGCCGGGTATCGGCACACCGGGCTCGAACCTGCCAGGGTCGAACCTGCCGGGCAGCAACCTGCCGGGCTCGAATTTCCCCGGGTCGAACCTGCCGGGCTCGAACCTGCCCGGCGGGCAGTACAACCCGAACATCCCCGGCAGCAACTACAAGCCGCCGTCCTGGGACGACGGGACGAACGCCTCCGGCTACACCCCGCCGAAGATCCCCGGTGCGAGCGGCTTCGGCCCGGGTGGTGGCGGAGGAGGCGCCGGCTTCGGCGGCACCGACATCCCGGGTGCGGGCGGCTTCGGCCCGGACGGCGGCTTCGGCCCCGGGTTCGGTCCCGGTGGCGGGAGCGGCGCGGCCTTGCCCGGCAACGCGGGTGCGATGGGCGGCGCCGGCATGGGTGGCGGCGCGGCCGGTTCCGGTGCCGGAGCGGGCCGTGGTGCCGGCGGAATGATGGGCGGCATGGGCGGTATGGGAGCCGGTGGCGCCAGGGGCAAGGGCGGCGAAGACGAGGAGCGCAGCTCCAAATTCCTCGTCGGTGACGATCCCAACGAGATCTTCGGAACCGACGAACTCACCGCACCGCCGGTGATCGGCGAGTAGTCGTCACGAGCGGGCCGGGCGCGTGCCAAGATTGGGGCGCGCCCGGCTTGTCTTGTTCCGGGCTGGACGAACAAGAACGACTAGGGGGCAGTTCCGGTGCTGGACAAGCAGGTCACGATCACGACCGGCACCCTCATCACGCTGATCCGCCGCCGCGGCGGCGAACCGCACACGATCCTGTCGGAAACGCCGACCTGGTACGACGAGGACGCGCAGCGGGCCGAGGACGAGCGGACCAACGAGGAGCTGGCGAGCCAGGGCCTCTTCGGCGCGCGGGGGTTGCACCCCGGGTTCAAGGCGACGCTCGAAGCGATCGCCAGGCCGTCGCTGGAGTACTACGGCTGGATCGACGGCGGATTCGAGGGCAAGGCGCTGAGCTTCACCCTGCTCGCGGGGAGCGCCGGCGGAGAGGGCTTCGTCCTCGCCCGGCACAGCGAGCACGATGGCATCGCGCTCGCGTCGGTGCGGCCGGAAGAACTGCTCACCGAGTTCCTCGACCAGATCCCGAAGCTCGCGCCGGGACGCGGACGGCCGATCGCCGTCCCGAAGAGCCAGGTCGAGGCGCCGCGCTCGTCGTCGACGGCGCAGGACGAGGGCTTCGAGGTGCTTCGCAGCGGACGGCAGAGCGCCGGCAGCCAGGAGGCCGACGAGCTTCGCCGCATCCTCGCGTTACGCCGTTTGGGGAGCGGAAGCCTCTACGTCGCGGCCCGCGGCCGGAGCGGCGCGCGGCAGCGGATCGAACGCCCGGTGAACTACATCGATACGTCCGAGGGCCGGTGGCTGACCGAAGAGGTACCGGGGAGTGGCGAACCGAGGATCGCCTTCACACCCGCCGACCAGCAGATTCTCGGAGAACGACTACGGAGCGCACAGGGCAGGTTGTTCGCGTCCTGAATTCCGCGCCCGTGAGCCGGGCGGATGGCCCCTCTGCTCACCGTGGCATTCATCCACAGGGCACCCCTGTGCGCCCGCGTGCGACACGCCGAACGACGAGTTTTGCCCGACACGCCGTGGCGAGTTGAATAAAGTTCTCCACAGTGTCTCCACAGGCCCTGACCAGCACTTTTGTCAGACCATCCCACCGTTGCCCACAAGTTGTACACAGGCTTCGGGCCACCTGTGAAGGGTTGCCCCCAGTCATCCCCAGGTTATCCACAGGGCGGTCCCCAGGCGAAATTGCGCTCGTCCTTTCGGGGGGCCTACCGTGCCCGCCGGGCCGGTACGCACCGTGGTGGTCGTCCGGCCGAGAAGGGGAGCACAAGGGAGCGCCGGACGCCGCGGGAGGGGCCGGCGGGCACGGGCGGACCGACCGGGGAAATTCTGGCATAATCGAACGCGTGTTCGATGTCTTGAGGAGGTGGCAGCAGCGGTGGCGCTGACCGACGACCGCAATCCGATGTACGCGGAGTCCGACCCGGGTCCCGGCGACCCCGGTCCGCGTGGCGGCGAGTACGACCGCCAGCCCCCGCAGGACATCGCGGCCGAGCAGTCCGTGCTCGGCGGCATGCTGCTGTCGAAGGACGCCGTCGCCGACGTCATCGAAGCCCTCGGTCCCGACGACTTCTACCGCCCCGCGCACCAGGCGATCTACGACGTCATCCTCGACCTCTACGGCCGCGGCGAACCGGCCGACCCGATCACCGTCTCCGCCGAACTGGAGCGTCGAGGCGAGCTGGGCCGCGTCGGCGGCGCCCCCTATCTGCACACCCTGATCGCGACGGTGCCGACGGCGGCGAACGCCGGGTACTACGCCGAGATCGTCTCCGAGAAGGCGGTGCTGCGGCGCCTGGTCGAGGCGGGCACGCGGATCGTGCAGTACGGCTACGGCGCGGCCGCGGCCGACGGCGCGAACATCGACGAGGTCGTCGACCGCGCGCAGGCCGCGATCTACGACGTCACCGAGCGGCGCACCAGCGAGGACTACGTCGCGCTGGAAGAGCTGCTCCAGCCGACCATGGACGAGATCGACGCGATCGCGTCGCGCGGCGGGCAGTCGCAGGGCATCCCGACCGGGTTCGCGGACTTCGACGATCTGACCAACGGCCTGCACCCCGGCCAGATGATCATCGTCGCGGCGCGGCCCGGTGTCGGGAAGGCACTCGCGCTGGACACTCCACTGGCCACACCCGACGGCTGGACGACCATGGGCGAGGTCCAGCCCGGGGACCGGCTGCTCGGTGCGAACGGGCGCCCCACGACCGTGGTCGCGGCGACCGAGGTCATGACGGGCCGCCCCTGCTACGAAGTCGAGTTCTCGGACGGCACGGTGATCCTCGCGGACGCCGAACACCAATGGCTGACCGACACCAGGTCGTCCCGCCGTTCGTGTCGGTCAGCGCCCGCGGTGCGGACGACGGAAGAGCTGGCGGCCACGCTGCACTGCGAGACGGCGGATCGGCGTGTCAACCACTCGATCGTGACCACGGCCCCGCTGCAGCTGCCCGAACGTGATCTCCCTCTGCATCCCTACGCGCTCGGAGCCTGGCTGGGCGACGGCCACTCGGCCAGCGCACGCTTCACCACGGCGGACCCGGAGATCATCTGCTACCTGGAGGGGGAAGCCGGGCTCCTGGTGGAACGCCACGGGGAGCTGTCGTACACCCTGCGGCTGGTTCCGCCGGATCCGGTGGAATACCGGCGTTGCGAGGTATGCGGCGAACCGTTCCTTCCCCAGACCTCGCAAGTACGGGCGTGTGGCCGTTCGTGCGGCGGCAAAGTGCGTTTCCAGAGTCCTCCGGTGCCGTCGCCGACGTGCCCCGACTGCGGGCGTCCGTCGTCGGGCATGCGGCTTTGCCAAGCCTGCCGCAACGAACACGGCAGTGTGCAGGCGGTTCTCCGCACGATGGGCGTACTCGGCGACAAGCACATCCCAGTGGACTACCTGCGAGCGTCGGTCGAACAACGCCGCGCGCTGCTGGCCGGGCTGCTGGACACCGACGGCACCGTCAACCATTCCGGCGCGGTGCAGTTCACCGTGACCAACAGGGTGCTCGCCGAGCAGACCCGGGAACTGATCGTCAGTCTCGGCTACCGCTGCTCGCTGACGACCAAGAAGGTCAAGGGTCGCAGTGAGTCCTCCTCGACGGCGTACACCCTCGGCTTCACCACCCAGGACCGGGTGTTCTGGCTGCAGCGTAAGCACCTGCTGCAGAAGGAACGGCTCACCAACGTCCGCGTCCGACCCCACCTTCGCTACATCGTGGACGTCCGTCCCATGCCGTCCGTCCCGGTGCGGTGCGTGGAAGTCGACGCGCCGGACCATCTGTATCTGGCCGGGCGTTCGATGGTCCCCACCCACAACTCGACGCTGGGACTGGATTTCGCGCGTTCGGCGTCCATCAAACACGGTCTGACCAGCGTCATCTTCTCGCTGGAAATGAGCAGGACCGAGATCGTCATGCGCATGCTCTCGGCCGAGGCCAGGATCCGCCTGGCGGATATGCGCGGTGGCAAGATGTCCGACGACGACTGGACGCGGCTCGCGCGCCGGATGAGCGAAGTCTCCGAGGCGCCGCTGTTCGTCGACGACTCGCCGAACATGACGATGATGGAGATCCGCGCGAAGGCCCGGCGGCTCAAGCAGCGCAACGACCTCAAGCTCGTCGTCCTCGACTATCTCCAGCTGATGACCTCGGGTAAACGCGTCGAGTCGCGGCAGCAGGAGGTCTCGGAGTTCTCGCGGCAGATGAAGCTGCTGGCCAAGGAGATCGAGGTCCCGGTGATCGCGATCAGCCAGCTGAACCGTGGTCCCGAGCAGCGGACGGACAAACGTCCGATGCTGTCCGACCTTCGTGAGTCCGGCTCGCTGGAGCAGGACGCGGACCTCGTCATCCTGGTCAACCGCCCCGACGCCTGGGAGCGGGATGACCCGCGCGCCGGCGAGGCGGACCTGATCATCGCGAAGCACCGTGCCGGGCCGACGGCGACGATCACCGTCGCGCACCAGCTGCACTACAGCCGCTTCGTCGACCTGTCACACGACTAGCGGCGGGAAAGACAAGGGCCCCCACGCGAACGCAGGGGCCCTTCGGACCTGGCCCGGCTCGAACGGGCGGCCTCCCCCTCCGACTGCGGACGCACCCTTACCGGGTAGGCGCGCCTAGGGCAGGTTCGCCTCAAGGCTAGGCGATGGAACACCGCGAGTCAGAGCAGGAATTCGAAGACGTCCTTGGTGAAGCGGCGATCGCTCATCACGGTGTGGTGCCGTCGTCCCGGATAGACCTTGAGATCGCCGCGGCGGGTCTTGTCGGCTATTCGCTCGGCGAGTTCGAGCGGGTAGAGAGGATCCTGCGAACCGGCGATCACCAGGGTGGGCGCGGTGATCTCGCCGAGCCGGTCTTCGATGTCGAACGCGTCCTCGGCCCGCAGCATGGCCACCATGCCGTCCGGGTCCGCCGGGCGGCCGGAGGCCAGGCCCAGCAGCCCGGCCAGCAGAGCCCGTCCTGGCCGGGAGTCCGCGACGGTGGGCGCCAGCGCCATGGCCGCGGCCCGGTGCCGCCCGGCGGCCAGCAGATCCGCGTACCGGCGCTGGACGCGACGGCCTTCCGCGCCGAGCCGGGTGCCCGCGGCGCCGACCACCAGCCGTCGCACCAGGCCGGGATGGTCGGCGGCGAACTGCAGCGCGAGGCAACCGGCCGTGGACAGGCCGAGCACGTCCACCGGACGGTCGAACCGCTGCCGCAGCTCCTCGGCGTGGTGGGCGGCGAGCTCGGCCATGGTGACGCCGGGCCGGAGCCCCGGCCGACGGCCGACCGTCAGCACGGTGAACCGCTCGGCCAGCGGTTTGAGAGACCGCACCTCCGCCCAGCGGGCGAACCCGGTGGGGTTCGCCGAGTCCGGCAGCACCGTCCGGAAGACCACGAGCGGGCTTCCCGTCCCGAACTCGAGGTACGGGGCACCACCTGCCAGCACACCTTCGCGCATGGTCACTCCTTGGTCAGTCCCGCCGCGACGATGTCGATCAGCCGGTCGAGCGCGGCGGGATAGCGCTGCTCGCCGATGTCCTGCCGGTGCATGGGCAGGACCAGCACAGCCCGGAGCACGCCGATCAACTCGTCGTCGTCGGTGTCGACGAGCCGCCCTTTCGCTCTGGCCGCCTCCAGGAATCCGGACAGCGGCAGCACCTGCTCCGTCCGTGCCCTCTCGCCGGGGCCCATCCGCCTGGCCACCGCCCGCATCTCCTCGGGATGGGTGATCAGCCGGTGGTAGAGCGGGTTCTCCTCGAGGATCCGCACGGTGGCGCGCAGGAAACCGCCGAGGGCGGCACGCGCGCTGTCGGCCTCGTTCACCACCGCGGCCAGCCGTTCGTGCAGTATCGGGGCCTGCCGCAGCATCAGCTCCAGGTACAACGCCTCCTTGGAGTCGAAGAAGGCGTAGAAGCTGCTTTTGGCGATCCCGGCGGGGCCGACGAGGTCGTCCAAGGAGGTCTTGCGCAGGCCCTGTGCGGCGAAGAGGTCGCGTGCGGCGGCCAGGAGCCGTTCGGTGATCCGGGCGCGATCCTCGGCGCTGAACGGGGTCGGCAATCCTGCTCCTGTTCGGCTATGAACGAAGTGGCTTTTCGTTCATAGCACCTTAGCCTCAGGCCGGTTGGAAGAACGCGAGCATTTTCCGGGCGGCGTCCGGCGCGGTCAGGAGTTCGTGGACCCGGGCGGACATCCGGGCGGCGGTTTCGGCGCGGTCGAACATCTCGCGTTCGTAGTCTTCGACGGCGGCGGCGAAGTCGCCCGGATGCGCGGCCAGCGCGAGGCCGAGCAGGGCGCCGTCGAGCAGGGCCATGTTGGCGCCTTCCCCCACCGGCGGCATCAGGTGCGCGGCGTCGCCGACCAGGGTGACGTCCGGTGCCGACGGCCAGGTCAGGCCGACCGGGAGAGCCGCGATCGACCGTGGCACCACCGCGTCGTCACAGGCCGCGATCAGCGCGGTGAACCGCGCGTCCCAGCCGTCGAGTTCCCCGATCAGCCATGCCCGGGCGGCGACCGGATCGTCGAGCGGCATCCCGCAGGTGGCGAACCAGTTCTCGCCGGTGCCGTGGAAGCTGAGGCCGACGCGCACGGTGCCGTCGCCGTTGCGCTGGGCCGCCAGGGACTTGCCGTCGCCGAGCGCCCAGTAGGTGCCGCGGCCGACCATCGCGGCGAGGTCGGGATGGGTGCGGTCGATGTCGGGAATGCGGAGCTCGACGAAGTTGTGGCCGAGATGCGCCGGACGGGCGTCGGTGAGCAGCGGGCGGACCCGGGAATGCGCGCCGTCGGCGCCGACCAGCAGGTCGTACGTCGCGGTGCGCCCATCGGCGAAGTTCACGACGCCGTCTTCGGCGGATCCGAAGGCGTGTCCCCAGCGCACCGTGTGTTCGGGGAGGGAGTCCAGCAGCAGATCACGCAGGTCGGCGCGGTCGACCTCGGGGCGCTCGAATGGCGCGTCGTCGGGCGTGTCCTCCTGCAGCAACAGGGTGCCGTCCGGCTCCAGGAGCCGCATGTCCTGGCCCTCGTTGCGGGCGATCGCGGAGAACCGGTCGAACAGGCCGGCTTCGCGCAGCGCGCGCTGGCCGGTGTCGGCGTGGATGTCGAGCATGCCGCCTTGACCGCGGGCGTCGCGCGACGATTCACGCTCGTACACGACGGCGTCGATGCCGTTGACGTGCAGAACACGGGCGAGAGCCAGGCCGCCGAGGCCCGCTCCGACGATGGCGAGGGTCATGATCCACTCCTTCGATACACCGTATTGACCAATACACTGTATCGATCGATGCGGTGTATTGTCTCCGCATGGTGGTGTGGGAGCGGCCGGAGCCGCCGAGTCGTCCGGCTCTGGCCCCGCTGAGCCGGGAGCTGATCGTGCGGGCCGCGATCCGGCTCGCCGACGCGGACGGCCTGGACGCGGTGTCGCTGCGCAAGGTCGCCACCGCGCTGGACGTCGGCCCGATGCGGCTGTACGGCTACATCGAGAGCAAGGAAGAGCTGCTCGACCTGATGGTCGACGCCGTCCACGCCGAGATCCGGCCCACCGGGGAAGGCTGGCGGGAGGTACTCCGATCACTCGCCGACGCCATGCGGCAGGCGGTTCACCGGCACGAATGGCTCGCCGACCTGCTCGGCGGCAGGCCCCAGCTCGGCCCGCACGCGCTGGCCACTTCGGAGGCGGTGATGGCGGCGCTGGGCGACGTCGGCATCGACTCCGCGATGCCGGTGGTCTCGGCGGTCAACGCGTACACGATCGGCGCGGTGCGCCGGGAGATCGCCGAGCGTCGAGCGGAACGGGCCACCGGGCTGGACGAGAAGCGCTGGCAGGCCACGCTCGGCCCCTATCTGACCCGGGCCTTCGCCACCGGCAAGCTCCCCGCGCTGGCCACGGTGGTGCGCGACGCCGTCCACCTGGACGCCGACGAGACCTTCCGGATCGGCCTCGACTTCCTTCTCGACGGCATCGAGGCCCGGCTCTCAAGCTGACGCGCGTTCAAGCGCCGCCCGGCCGGCCGGTTCCCAGGTCGGTTTGCCGCCGGGCAGGCCGAGCCTGCCGGTGCGGCCGATGCCGATCAGGTTCAGCGCGCGCAGAACCGCCCAGCCGCGAGCCCGCACGACCGTGGCCTCGTCGACGGTCCCGTACGCGTCGAAGAACCGGCCCACCGTGCCCTCGGGCAAGAGGATCCAGGCCGCCGACAGGTCGGTCGCGGGATCGCCGGCGCACATGTCGCCGAAATCGATCACCCCGGAGAGCGTTCCTTCCCGCACGATCACGTTCGCGGGATGCAGATCGCCGTGCAGCCAGATCGGTGGCCCGTGCCACGCGGGCGCCGCGACCGCCTTCTCCCAAATCTCCCTGGCGCTCCCGGCGCCCGCCTCACCGGCGATGACCTCCAGCGATTCGGTGAACCCCTCCCGCAACGCGGCGAGCGGGACGCCGCGCGTCGCGCTTTCCGGCGCCTCCGCGGGCGCCTCCTGATGCAGCGCACTGAGGAAACCCGCGAGGATTTCGGCCGCGTCCGGACGGGTGATCGGCGTTCGATCCGCTGGCTGGCCCTCGACCCAGCGGGTGATCGTCCACGGGTGCCCGAACAGGGCCGAAGGTTCGCCGACGCGCACCGGCACGGGAATCGGCAGCGGCAGGCGTTCGGCCAGCGAGGGCAGCCACTTCTGCTCGTTCCGCAGCAGACCGGGAGCACGCGCGCTGCGCGGCAGTCGCACGGCCAGCTCCGGCCCGAGTCGCCACTGCCGGCTGTCCCAGCCACCGTCGACGTCGCGGAGTTCCAGTTCCGCGAGATCCGGATGCTGTTCCCGCAGCAAAGCCCGTACCGAATCCTGTTCGCACCCGAAATCGTCCATGATCGAGGCTCCCATGTCAGCGCCGTGACCGTCCCGTGTCAGCGCGGCCCGCGAACGTGGTCACCATGAACAAGACACTGAAGACCTTCCGCCGCATCGGCCTCACCGCACTGGCCGCCGCACTGCTGACGGGGGTCGCCGTGCCGACGGCCTCCGCCGGGCAGGACCGTCCGGAACTGCGACAGGCCGTCCAGGAATTCGTCGACGCCGGGTTCGGCGGCATACAGCTTCGCGTCCGCGACGAGCGAGGCGAGTGGACCGGCAGCGCCGGGGTGCGCGAGCTGGGCGGGACCGCGAAACCGCCGACCAACGGCCATTTCCGCGTCGGCAGCACGTCGAAGAGCTTCACCGCGACCCTGGTGCTGCAGCTCGTGGCCGAGGGCAGGATCGGGCTCGACACCCCCGTCGCCGGTCTCCTTCCCGGGCTCGGGCTGGACTCGCGGATCACTGTGCGGATGCTGCTGCAGCACACCAGCGGGCTGTTCAACCACACCGGCCAGTACCACCCGGACGGGACGGTCACGCCGGGAATCCCGTGGGCGGGCAAGGAATGGGTGGACAAGCGATTCCACACCTACCGGCCGGAGGAACTGGTCCGGCTGGCGGTGTCCAAGCCCCCGGTCTTCGAGCCGGGCGCGGGCTGGAGCTACTCCAACACCAACACCGTGGTCGCCAGGCTGATGGTCGAGAAGCTCTCCGGCCGTCCCTTCGCCGACGAGCTGGACCGGCGGATCCTGCGGCCGCTCAAGCTGCGTGACACCTTGTCGCCGGGCGCGTGGGCCGGAATGCCCAAGCCGTACGCCCACGCCTACTACCGCTACGAAGACGCCGGGCAGTGGAAGACGATCGACGTCACCCACCAGAACCCGTCCTGGATCTCCAGCGCCGGCGACATGATCTCGACGACCAAGGATCTCCAGACGTACTTCTCCGCACTGCAGAGCGGAAAGCTCCTCCCGGCGTGGCTGATGGCCGAGATGCGCGAGACACACCCCGGCAGCCAGAGCCTCTACGGCTTCTACGGTCTCGGGCAGTACTCGCAGGACTTGGGCCCGGGCTGCGTCGGCACCGTTCTCAACCACAACGGTGGTCTCAACGGCTACGGGTCTCTGATGTACAGCACGCCCGACGGCAGCCAAACGCTGACCGCGTCGATCACCGGGGGCGACGCCGAGAACGACCCGGCGCAGGCCTTCCCGGCGGCGCTGAACAAGCTCGTCCGGACGGTGTTCTGCGGCAAGTGAGCGAGACCGGTCAGCGCGCCCGCTCGGCCAGCCGGGCCGCCAGCGCGCCGACCAGGTCGCGGAGTTCGGCCGGCCGCTCGATGACGAACGGCCGGTCGAGCGCGGCGAGCCGCGAGGGGATCCAGTCGAGCCGTTGGGCCCGGATCCGGGCGCGGACCCGGTCGCCGTCCGTTTCGAGGGTCGCCACGGACGGCGGGAAGACGGCGCGGATCTCCTCGGGCGGCGCCTGGATCCGCACGGAGACGTCGTGCCGGTACGGTGTCTCGGCCAACGCCGTCAGCACCCGCTCGGCCGGGTCGAAGTCGTCGGGGGCCTCGAAGGTTCCCGGCCGCGGCTCCGCCGACTTGATCCGGTCGACACGGAAGGTCCGCACCTCGCCGCCTGCCGAGTCGAACCCGGTCAGGTACCAGCGTCCGGAATGCGCCACGACGCCGTACGGATGGACGACGCGTTCGCTGGCACCGCCGTGCCCGGCGACATACGCGAGCCCGACCGGATGCCGGTCCCGGACCGCCTCCGCGACGGTGAGCAGGACCTCGGCCTCGGCCGACAAGGCTTTCCTTGCCGGTGCGGTGAAGTCGGCGGTCTCCAGCAGCGCGTCCAGCCGTCGGCCCAGTGGTTCGGGAAGGACCCGGCGGACTTTCGCGACCGCGCTCTCGACGGCCGCGACCGACGTGGTGATCAGCCCGGCACGCCGCCCCGCGACCAGGCCGAGCAGGACGGCCAGCGCCTCTTCGTCGGTGAGCATCAGCGGCGGCATGCGGTAGCCGGGGGCCAGCCGGTAGCCGCCGTACCGGCCGCGCACCGAGCGGACCGGGATGTCCAGGTCGACGAGGTGTTCGGCATAGCGGCGGACGGTGTGTTCGTCCACGTCGAGCCGTCCCGCGAGCTCGGCGACGGTGCGCGTCCCGCCGCCCTGGAGGATCTCCAGCAACGCGAGCACGCGGGCGATGGGCCTGGTCACAGCCGGGAGAATACCGGGCGGCTCCTGCCCGGTATCGCTTCTAACGTGGCCGGTGTCCCGCTTTCCGGCCCCGAAAGGATCCACCGTGCAGTTCGTTTCCGTCCGTGTGATCACCCAGGACGTCGCCCGTCTCGCCGGGTTCTACGAGAAGGCGACCGGACTCGCCGCGCGATGGCGTTCCGAGCAGTTCGCCGAACTCGTCGGGCCGTCGTGCACCTTGGCGATCGGCAGCGCCGAGACCATGACGCTGTTCGGCGCGGGCGCCGCGGTGCCCGAGTCGAACCGCACCGCGATCCTCGAGTTCCGCGTCGAGGACGTCGACCGGGAATACGAGCGGCTGGCAGGCCTGGCCGAAATCGTGCAGGAGCCGACCACGATGCCGTGGGGGAACCGGTCGCTGCTGTTCCGCGACCCCGACGGCAACCTGGTCAACTACTTCACGCCGAGTGCCCCGTAGTTCCGGACGAACGCGGTCAGCAGCCGCGCGAACTCGCGGCGGTCGTCGTCCGTCCAGTCCGCCATCGCCTCGGCGAACACCGAACGGCGGAATTCGTGCATACGCGTCACTTCGGCGCGGCCGGTCCCGGTGAGCACGAGGACGGCACGGCGGCCGTCGCGCTGATCGGCTTCGCGGCGGAGAAAACCGTCCTCGACCGCGCGGGCGACGAGACGGCTCGCTCGCGGCTGGTCGATGGTCAGCGCCGCCGCGAGACTGGTGACGGTTCCCGGCTCGCCGCTCTCCTCGGCCGCCTCGACGGCGTCGAGAAGTCCCTGAATCGCCTGGTCCGGCATCGTTTCTGCGCGGTCGCGAGCGAGTTTCGACAGCGATCGCCTCGCCTGGCTCCGCCGGATGGCGATCATCGCGCGTTCCACGTCGGCCACGGCGTCCGTCATTGCTCAACCTCACCAAGTGCATGTACTTTTGCATATAGTTGCCGCCTGCATGAAGGAGTATCCATGAAACCCATCGGCTTCTGGTTCGCCCACCTTCACCAGGCGCTCGAATCCTCCCTGGAGCGGCTCCTCGACAGTGAAGGACTGACCCGTCGCCACTGGCAGGTCCTGAATACCGTCGGCAGCGAAGCACTGCAGCCGTTTGGAGACCTCCGGAAAACCATCTCCGACCTGCGCGTTCGCGGCTGGATCGACGAGGGCGGCCTGACCGAAGCCGGCCGGGCGGCACATCTCCGGCTGAAAGCCAAGGTCGGCGCGTTCCGTTCGCGCGTAACCGAAGGCATCAGCAATGACGACTACCGGACGACGGTCGCCGTCCTGGAACGGATGGCGGCCAACCTCGCGCGGGAATAAGGCGGAGCCGGGCGACGTCGTCTATCCTGGTAGTTGAAAGTTCAAACACCTGGAGCTGACATGACGCCGGTGCTCTATCTCAGCCACGGCGCGCCGCCGCTCGCCGACGACGCCACCTGGACCCGCCAGCTCGCCGGCTGGTCGGCGGACCTCGAGAAACCGAAGGCGATCCTCGTCGTCTCGGCGCACTGGGAAGAGGCACCGCTGACCCTCGGCGCCACCACCACGGTGCCGCTGGTCTACGACTTCTGGGGCTTCCCGGATCGCTACTACCAGGTGAAATACGCCGCGCCCGGCGCTCCCGAGCTGGCGGACAAGGTGCGTAAACTCCTGCGCTCGTCCCAGACGCCGATCCACGACGCGCCCGACCGCGGCCTCGATCACGGCGCGTACGTCCCGCTCGTGGAGATGTACCCCGACGCCGACATCCCGGTGCTGCAGGTGTCGATGCCGTCGCTGGACCCGCGGGGGCTGTTCGACCTCGGCCGGAAGCTCGCGCCGCTGCGCGACGAAGGCGTGCTGCTCATCGGCAGCGGCTTCTTCACCCACAACCTGAGCGCGATGAGCCAGACCGACGGCACCGACGGGACGCCGCCGTCGTGGTCGAGCGAATTCGACCACTGGGGTGCGGAAACTCTGCGCGAGGGCGACCTCGACGCGCTGCTGGACTTCCAGCGCAAGGCGCCCGCCGTGGCCATCGCGCACCCCAGGATCGAACACTTCGCACCGCTGTTCGTCTCGCTCGGCGCGAGTTCTTCGGAAGGAAAAGGCGAGACCGTCATTGACGGCTACTGGCACGGCCTCGCCAAGCGTTCCCTCCAGTTCGGCTAGCGGGATCGAAGGACGCCGGCGCCCGCCACCAGGCCGAGCGCCAGCAGCGTGACCACCGCGAACGACACCGTCAGCGACGTCAGGTCGGCGATCCCGCCGATCAGCGACGGCGCCACGAGACCCGACGAATAGGTGATGGTCGCGACGCCCGCGATCGACTGGCTCGGCGTCGGCCCGCTGCGTCCGGCCGCCGCGAAGGCGAGCGGCACGACGACGGAGACGCCGAGCCCGATCAGCGCGAAACCGGCCATCGCCATCACCGGATGCGCGGCGAAGACGACCAGCAACCCGCCCGCGGTCGCGAAGGCGCCACCCGCGCGGACGGTGTTGACAGAGCCGAAACGCCGCACCAGCGCGTCGCCCGAGAGGCGGGCGACCGCCATCGTGCAGGTGAACGCGGTGGTCGACGCCGCCGCGATCCCCGGCGAGGTGCCGAGGACGTCGCGCAGGTAGACGGCGGACCAGTCGAGGCTCGCCCCTTCGGCGAAGACGGCGCAGAACGCGACAGCGCCGATGATCACGGCCGACTTCGGCGGGAGCGCGAACCTCGGGGGCGGATTCTCGTCCGGCGCGCTGCGGACGTCGAAGACGCCCTGGCAGATGAGCGCGCCGGCGACGGTGAGCACGGCCGACGCGATCGCGAAGTGGATCCGGGCGTCCAGCCCGGCATGCGCGGCGAGCGTGCCCGCGGCGGAGCCGACGAGCGCCCCCGTGGTCCACATGCCGTGCAGTCCCGACATGACCGACTTGCCCATCCTCTCCTCGACGTCGACGCCGAGGGCGTTCATCAGCACGTCGGAGGTACCCGCCGCGGTGCCCATGACGAACAACGCGAGGCACAGGGTGAAGAGGTTCCCCGCGAGGGAGGGGAGGATCAGCGCCAGCGTCCAGTACGCGAGCAGCAGGCGGAGCCCGAGCCTGCTGCCGAGCCGGTGCCCGATCCGCGCGGCGAGCGGCATGGTGAGCGAAGCCCCGATGGCGGGGAAGGCGAGCGCGAGGCCGAGCTGGCCCGCGCTGATCCCCGCGTGCTCCTGGATCCACGGGATCCGGGTGGCGAAACTGCCGGTCACCGCGCCGTGCACGGCGAAGACGGCGGCGGTGGCGATCCGCGCCTGCCGCACCCGCCGCGTCGGCCCGCCGACGGTTTCCACTGTGTTGGTCACTGGGCCCCCAAGGTCCATGAGACGACTCGACGGGCGTCAGCGTAAACTATCAGGAAGGAAACCTGATAATTAATTCTGGGAGGATCTGCCGGTGAGTGTCATCCGGATGCCGTCCGCCTCCCCGAGCACGGCACGTGCCATCAACGACCGCCTCGCCCTCGACCTCCTCCACCGCGAAGGCTCACTGACGGCCGCCCAGCTCAAGACGTTGACCGGGCTTTCCCGGCCGACGGTCGCGGACCTCGTCGAACGCCTCCAGGACGCCGGGCTGATCGAGATCGTCGGCGAGGCGGGCGCGGAACGCCGCGGCCCGAACGCGAAGCTGTACGGCATCGTCGCCGAACGCGCGTACCTCGCCGGCCTCGACGTCCGCACCCACGGCGTGGCCGTTTCGGTCGCGGACCTGCTGGGCCGGACCCGAGCGGAGTCCTCGCTGCCGTTCGACCTGGACGTCGACACCGACGTAGCCGTCGAGCGGGCGATCGCCCTGCTGGAGGCCACCACCGCCGAGGCGGGCGCGGCCGAGCTGCACACGATCGCCGTCGGCGCTCCCGGTCTCGTCGACCCGGCGACCGGCGGCCTGCGGCACGCCGGCGGATTGCCCGCGTGGCACGGGAAACTCGTCGACGAGCTCCGGCGTCGGCTCGGTGTCCCGGTGCTGCTGGAGAACGAGGTCAACCTCGCGGCCGCCGCCGAACAGCGGCTCGGCGCCGCCCGCGACCGGGACACGTTCGTCCTGCTGTGGCTGGGTTTCGGCGTCGGCGCGGCGGTCGTCCTCGACGGTTCGCTGCGGCGGGGCGCGTCGGGCGGCGCGGGGGAGATCGGGTTCCTGCCGATGCTGGGCCCCGGACGGCTGCCGACGGCGACCGACTGCGACGGCGGCTTCCACACCCTCGCGGGCAGCGCCGCGATCTGCGAACTCGCCCGCGCGCACGGCATCCCGGCTTCGTCGGCCGACAACGCCGAAGCGGCCGAGGCGGCCGTCGGATACGCGATCGACTCGAACGCCGACGAATTCCTGAAGATCGTCGCGGAGCGGATCGCGATCGGTGCCGCCGCGGTCACCGCGGTCCTGGACCCGGGCTGTCTCGTGCTGGGCGGGGAGATCGGGCGCGCCGGCGGCGACGCGCTGGCGGCCAGGGTGAGCCGTCGGCTCTCGGAGATCTCACCGCTGCGGACCGAGGTGCGGGCGGGCACCGTCGGCGGGAGCGCGGTACTGGAGGGTGCGGTGCTGACCGCGGTGGGCGCCGCCCAGGACGTGCTCTTCACCCCGGGCGGCTGAAGCGAACACAAAGCGGGCCCGGGAGTGTCTCCCGGGCCCGCTTCGGTTCATTCAGTGGCGCTAGCCGACTGGCAGGTTCACATGGTGTGGAACTTCTTGCCGGTCAGGGTGCCGAGGAAACGCTGGAACATGCTCAGCGGCGACGAGTCGACGCCCGCCAGAGCCGGGACCTGCGCGGTCGGCATCGCCGGGGTGTTGTTCACGACCGGCAGGGTGCCCGTCGTGGGCAGCTGCACCGGCAGGGCGCCCGCGGTCGGCAGCGCACCCGCGGTGGGCAGGTTGCCGGCGGTGGGCAGGTTGCCCGCGGTGGGCAGCCCGTTCAGCGCCGGGAGGGCCGGCAGCTGGGCGAGCTTGGGGGCGTCCGCACGAGCGGCGTCACCGGGCAGACCCGGGGTCTTCGGCAGGGCCGGGACACCGGGCAGGGCCGGGGTGCCGGGCAGCTCGGGCAGGTCCGACTTCGGCAGCTGCGTCGGGATGGCTCCCAGCTGCTTCAGCGCGGTCAGTCCGGCCACCTGCACCGGGAGGGTCGCCACCTGGGGACCGTCGGCACGGGCGCCACCGATCGCCGGGGTGGTCGGCAGAGCGCCGGCACCGTTCATCGACGGCAGGGCCGGAGCACCGAAGGGCAGCGCGGGCAGCGCGTCGATCGGCATCTCCGAACCGACCGAGTCGGTGAAGGCGCGGGAGAACTCCTCACCGTTGATCTCGGTGAAGTCCTCCGAGTTCTCGTCCGCGATCGCGAGGACCGGGATCTCGAACTCGTTCAGCGGCACCACGAAGACGAGCGGGTGGTGGAAGTTGAAGCCCGAGAGGGCCTCTCCGCTGCCGTCGGTGATGCTGTCGCCCCCGGCCTGGCCGGTGATCATGCTGGTCGCCTCGGTCTCGGACACGCCGCCGACCGCCGCGATGGCGTTGCCGAACACCTCGGGGTCGGCCGCGGCCGGGATGTCGAGGATGTTGCCCGAGAGCGATCCGTCGAGACCCGAGGTCTCCACGTCCCCACCCGAGATGGCGTCGACGGTGTTGGCGCCCTCGGCGTCGGCCAGCCCGGCGACCGCGACCGCGTCGTGGGTGACCGGCACGATCGGCAGCGCCTGCGCGCCGATGATGTTGCCCGAAACCGCGCCCTCGTCACCGGTGGTGGTGGCGTCGCCGCCCGCCTCCGAAAGGACGTCGCTGACGCTCTCGCCCTCGGCGATGCCCGCACCGGCGATGCCGTGCCCGGTCACCGGGACCGCGCCACCGATCGGCGTCTGGACGATGTTGCCCGCCAGCGCGCCTTCTTCACCGTTGGCGGTGGCGTCGCCGCCCGCGCTCGAGTCGGTGAGGTTCGTGCCCTTGCCCGAGGCGATCCCGCCGAGCACCGCGGCGAAGTTATGCGCCTGGACCGGCAGGGAGACCGGGCCGTAGACCAGGTTGCCCGAGCCCGCGCCACCGTCACCGGTCGCGTGGACGTCGCCACCCGCGTTGGAGGTGGTGTCGCCGTCGGCGCCACCGTGGCCCTGGCCGATGAACGCGCCACCGATCCCGAACGCCTGCACCGGCAGCGAAACCGGCACGGTGCCCAGGTTGGAGCTGAGGAAGCCGTTGTCGTCGGCGGTGTTCCCGCCGCCGCCGCCGGAGACGACCTTGGTCTCCTCGGCCGAAGCGGTGCTCTGACCGATGAACGAGCCACCGACGCCGAAGACCTCGGCCGGAACCGCGGCCGGGACCTGGACGATGTTGCCCGAGCCGGACGAGTCGTTGCCCGTGGTGCCGTCGTACGCACCCGCGGTCACGGTCTTCGTCTCGGACGCGTCGGCGGTCGCCTGTCCGATGTGCGAGCCGGCGACGCCGAACACCTCGGGGGCCAGCGCGGCCTGGGTGTTGACGACGTTGCCCGCCAGGGTGGAGTTGTCACCCGTGGTGTGGGTGCCGTTCCCGGCGTTCGCGTCGACGGTGTTCTCGCACGAGGCGACGTTGGCGCTGCCGATGTAGGTGCCCGCGATGCAGGTCACCTCGACGGGAGCGGCCACGGCCGGGTCGACGATGTTGCCGCCACCGGCGGAGCCTTCGCCCTCGCTGCTGATGAACCCACCGGCGTCGACGGTGCTGGACTGGCTGGTCCCGCCTTCCGTGCCGGTGTTCGCGAGGCCGATCCAGCTGGCGGCCACGCCGCCGACGTTCGCGACGTCCGCGGTCTGCGGCACGATCGCGTTACCCGCGACGGCCGAGTCCTCGCCGGAGGTCTGCACGTAGCTGGGGACGTTGCTCCAGCCCGGGGTGGTGTCACCGGCGGTGGCGTCCGCGGAGGAGCTGCTGTTGGAGTTCGCGAGCGAACCCCACGCGGCGGCCGCGTTGTCGTTGAACTTCACCGGGAGGGCGATCGGCACCGCGCCGACGTTGCCGCCGAGGGCGGAGTCGTCACCGTCGGTCTCGATCCAGCCGCCGGAGGTGGCCTCGGTCTCGGCCTCGTAGCCGGAGCTGTTGGCGTTGCCGATGATCCAGGAGGCGGCGTTGCCGGTGACCTGGACCGGGGTGGCGAACTGGCCGGCCACCACGTTGCCGGACAGGGCGGAGCCCTCGCCGTCGGTGGTGATGTTGCCGGTCTCGGTGGTGCTCTGGCTGGCGGAACCGCCGACCACGCGGCCGGTGCCGCCGGCGAGCCCGCCGCCGTTGCCGGCGATCTGCACGGGCAGCGCCCAGTCGAGGGACACGACGTTCCCGGCGAGGCTGGAGTCCGCACCGGTGGTCTCGACGTCCTGGTTGTGCGACCAGGTCTGGTCGTGGGTGCCACCCTCGACCTCGGCGTCGCCGATCACGCCGATGGCGTTGTCGACGATCTGGATCGGGACGACGACGTCACCGACGACCTTGTTGCCCTTGAGGATGTCGTCCGTGGTGGTGAACCCACCACCGGTCAGCCCACCGCTGACCTGACGGGCCGAGTCCTTGGCGGCCAGCGGAGCGGGAACGGCGTTCTTGCCGGAAAGGCTCGGGAGCCCTCCGCCGATGCCGTCGGTGCTGCCGCCGGGCGACGAAGCCGAGTCCAGCGCGTCCGAGACGGGCTTGGTGACGGCCTTGGTGCTGATCTCGCCCTTGTAACCGGGGAGGTCGGCCTGGCCGAGGGGCGTGCCAACGGCGTTGTTGTCGATCTCGACCGGAACGGTGACGTTCGCGTCGAGCGGGGAGGCCGGGGTGTCGGGGTTGACGTGTTCGTCAGCCGAGGCGATGCCGGTGCCCAGCATCAACAACCCACCCGTGACCAACGCGGTCTGGAGTCCGCGCTTTGCCCAGGATTGCATGGGGTTTTTCTCCTTCATTTCGGGTTCCCTTTCGGGTTCAGGGGGTGCCGTTCGAAAGGCACCAGAGGGGGGTGGAGCGATTGCGGGCGCGACAAAGCGCACCGCCGTTTCGCGGGGATCAGGAGCGGACGCGAAGCCATGCCCGGAATCGGGAGGCGTGAGGCGCGTCGGCTACCCCGCGGAGGGAGGTGTTCAGTCGGGAGTGACGCCGGGCTGCGAGCCCGGGGTGAGCGGCATGTACCGCGTGCCTGCCAGCGCGTAGCCGGTCAGGGAACGCTCGACGGCGGCGGCGACCCAGGCGGGAACGCCGTGGGTCAGGCCGTCGAGGTGACCACCGGGGGCGGAGCCGCCGGGGACAGTCGGGAAGGAAGGCGCGGCGGGAAGCGGCGCCGGGGTGATCGGACGCGGGAAGTCACCGCGGTGACCGTCACGTGCCGGGGCGTCCTCGACCTGATCGAAGGCGCCGTGCTGCTGCACGAGGGCCGGCATCGGGAGGACGGTTTCGAGGGAAGCGGGGAACTGGGTCGTCGCCAGCTGCGCGAAGTCGGTGACCTGCGCACCGACGCCGATGGTGTCCAACGGGGACTCGGGGTTCACCGGGGTTCCGCCGACCGGGAGCTCCGGGACGAGGTCGCCGTGTCCGTTCGGGTCGAGGAGGTCCCAGACCCCGCGGCCGAAGTCGGGCGACGGGGTGAACGTCTCGTCCAGCACCTGGCGGGTGTCCTGGGGCTCGCGCACGATGTGCTCGACCGCGCCGAGGGTCCGCTTGACCGGGGTGATCACCGAGTTGTCCGCGAAGTCGGTGACCGCGTCGCTGACGCGCGTCGAGACCTCGTGCCGGTCGGCGCGGATGTCGCCGCAGTGGTGCTTCGCGGAAGCGGACTCGTTCTCGGCGGGCATCGACCACGTGGTGGCGTCCTGCTGGCTGTCGCCGCACATCGCACCGGCGACGTCACCCGCGAACTTCGACGCGCCTTGGGAAACGTCGGTCAAACCCGCCGCGGTGGCGTCGGTGACCGGGGTGACGCTGGTTTCGGGAGTGGAGACCACCGGGGTGATGTCCGCGGAAGCGGAAGAGCCCGAAACGACCCACGCGACGGCGGAACCGGCGACGGCGCCGCCGAGCACGAACAGCGCACGCGAAGCGAGACGGCCGAAGCGCGCCGCGCCCCGCCCCTCGTTCTTCGCCGCGTTCGTCACTCGGTCTCCTGTCACGTCGGTATGCCGTTCGTGGTTGCGGGACCGAGGTAAGCAAAGTGCGGAAGGCCCGCGCGACTTTGAACCACCTTGATGGCACGATCGTGTGAAGAACACACGGTGTAGCCCAAAATCACGATGTGTGATCACGGCTGGCGGAGCGCGGTTACTCCAGAGTTGATCCGCAGGTGGTGTGTCAAGCGTCGCATCGGGCGAATTCGCCCCGTGCGCGTCGCCCGGAATGGTCGGGAAACGTCGCCTCGGACCGATACGGTGAGCGCGTGAGCGAGCCCCAGCGCAAACAGCCGGAATTCGACCCGGCGAACCCGTTCCTCTCCGAGTCGACCGAAGACGTCACCAACCTGGTGCCCCGCGGCCTGCGGATCGGTGCGGCGTTGTCGTGGCGTTTCATCGTGGTGATCGCCGCGCTCTACGTCATCGTGTTCCTCATCGGCTATCTGTCGGTGGTCGTGATCCCGTTGTCGATCGCGCTGCTGCTCGCGGCGCTGCTCGCGCCGGCGGTCTCCAAGCTGACGATGTTGAGATTCCCTCGCGGGCTCGCGGCCGGGATAGTGCTGATCGCCGGGCTCGCGGTCCTCGGCGGGTTGCTGACGTTCGTCGTCGCGCAGTTCTCCTCCGGCCTGCCCGAACTGCAGAAGCAGCTGACGGAGAGCCTCAACCAGATCAAGGTCTGGCTCATCGACGGGCCGCTGCACCTGCGCCAGGAGCAGATCCAGGAGTTCATCAACCAGGCGATCAGCTTCCTGCAGAACAACCAGGCGTCGATCACCACGACCGCGCTCACCACCGCGGGCACGGTCGGCGAGATCGTCACCGGCTTCATCCTGACGCTGTTCATCCTCATCTTCTTCCTCTCCGGCGGCGACCAGATCTGGAAGTTCCTGGTCCGCGGTGTGCCGGGCCGCGTGCGGAACCGGGTCGACGTCGCCGGGCGGCGCGGCTTCGCGTCGCTGGTCAGCTACGTGCGCGCGACGGCGGCGGTGGCCGTGGTCGACGCGGTCGGCATCGGCATCGGGCTGGCGATCGTCGGCGTGCCGCTGGTGATCCCGCTGGCGACGCTGGTGTTCCTCGGCGCCTTCATCCCGATCATCGGCGCCGTGATCGCGGGCGCGGTCGCGGTGCTGATCGCGCTGGTGACGAAGGGCATCGTCGGCGCGCTGGTCGTGCTGGCCATCGTCATCGGCGTCATGCAGCTGGAAAGCCACGTGCTGCAGCCGATCCTGCTCGGCCGCGCGGTGAAACTGCACCCGCTCGCCGTGGTGCTCGCGATCACCGCCGGTCTCGTCGCCGCCGGGATCGCCGGCGCGCTGCTCTCGGTGCCGCTGCTCGCGGTGCTCAACGCGGGGATCCGGTCGCTGCTGCATGAACACGATCCCGATCCGGCCGAGATCGACGTCCTGCGGGATCAGGCGGCGCAACCGAATGATCCCGGGGAAGAGTCCGAAGCCAAGTCATGACCGAGACCCCGCTCTGGCGCGCCGTCTCGGCGCTCGGCACGCGGGACCCGGCCACTCCGCTGTGGCGCGGGGTGATCGTGCTTCGCGTGACGACGCTGCTCTTCGCGCTCGGCTCGTTCGTCGTCCATTACGACGGCTACGCGAACAAGTGGCTGGCGTGGACGTCGTTCGGCTTGATGACGGTGTGGACGATCGTCAGCAGCGTGTTCTACGCGCGGCCGTCGAGCCGCTGGCCGTGGCTGGTCGGCGTCGATCTCGCGCTCACCGTCGCCCTCATGTTCACGTCGGCGTGGATCCTGACCACCGCGCAGTTCGACGCCAACATCCCGCTCATCACGACGGTGTGGGCGGCGGTCCCGCCCGCGGTCGCCGGCACGCGGTTCGGCGCGGTCGGCGGGGTGCTCGCCGGGCTGGTGGTCTCGGTGGTCACCGGGCTGGTGCGCTGGCGGTTCGACGTCGACGTCGCCAGGGACGGCTTCCTGCTGACCGCGAGCGGGTTCGTGATCGGGCTGGCCGCCACGATGGCTCGCCGGTCGGCGGACGCGCTGACCAGGGCGTTGCGGATGGAAGCCGCGACGGCCGAACGCGAGCGGCTCGCCCGCTCGATCCACGACAGCGTCCTCCAGGTCCTCGCCAGGGTGCGCAAACGCGGCGCCGAATTCGGCGGGGAGGCCGCCGAGCTGGCGAAACTGGCCGGTGAGCAGGAGATCGCACTGCGCGCGCTGGTCACCACCGAGCCGACGCATCCGAGCGAGAACGGGACCACCGACCTCCGTGCCGCGCTGCAGCTGCTCGCGACGCCGTCGGTGCAGGTCTCGACGCCCGCGGGCGAGGTCCAGCTGCCCGAGCACGTGACCTCGGAGCTGGTGGCCGTGGCGCGCGAGGCGCTGTCGAACGTCGAGAAACACGCGGGGGAAGACGCGCACGCCTGGGTGCTGCTGGAGGACCTCGGCACCGAGGTCGTCGTCAGCGTTCGCGACGACGGGCCGGGAATCGCGCCCGGCATTTTGGAACGCGCGGCGGCCGAGGGACATCTAGGTATCGCGGAGTCCATCAAGGGGCGCGTGCGGGATCTGGGCGGAAGTGTCGCCCTGGACACCGCGCCCGGCCAGGGCACGGAATGGGAAGTCAAGGTGCCAGTCGCGGCGAGGGGAAAGCGATGACCGGTGAGGCTCAGGTCTCGGTGATGGTGGTCGACGATCATCCGATGTGGCGGGACGGGGTCGCGCGCGACCTGGCCGAACACGGTTTCGACGTGCGGGCCACCGCGCCGGACGCGCCCGCCGCGGTGCGGATCGCGCGCACGGTCCAGCCCGACGTCGTCCTGATGGACCTCAATCTCGGCGAGACTTCGGGGGTCGACGCCACCCGCGAGATCACCTCGGAACTGCCGTCGACCAAGGTCCTGGTGCTCTCCGCGAGCGGCGAGCACAGCGACGTCCTCGAGGCGGTCAAGGCCGGGGCGTCCGGCTACCTGGTGAAATCGGCTTCGGCGAGCGAGCTCGTGGACGCGGTCAAGCGGACCGCCGCGGGCGACCCGGTGTTCACCGCCGGACTCGCCGGGCTCGTCCTCGGCGAGTACCGCCGCATGGCCGACGCGCCGGACGACGGGCCCGCGCCGCCGCGGCTGACCGAACGCGAGACCGACGTCCTGCGCCTGGTCGCGAAGGGGATGACGGCGCGGCAGATCGCCGAGAAGCTCGTGCTGTCGCATCGGACGGTGGAGAACCATGTCCAGTCGACGCTGCGGAAACTCCAGCTGCACAACCGTGTCGAACTGGCCCGGTACGCCATCGAGCACGGGCTGGACGCTGAATAGTCACCCCTGGCCGATCGTCACCACCGACCGGTTCCGCTCGGCGGGCAACGCGGTCTTGACGACCGTCCACTGTGGCCGGTCGAGCCGCCAGCTCGCGACGACGTCCGTGGCGAGCACCAGGCTGTCGTCTTCGGTCCATTCGACCGCGACCCGCTTGAGCTCGGTGGCGATCGGTGTCGAGGGCGCGTGTGTCCAGGTCAGCGTGTCGAGGGCGAGCACCCAGACGTCGGCGGTCTGCGTGGCCGTCCCGGCCCAGGCCGGGTCGCCGAACAGCACGGCGACCTTGTAGCCGTCGCGGCTCGGCACCGCTGGGCCCGGTTTGCCGTTGGTCACCGGCCGCTTGACCGGCGTGCGCTGGTTGTTCCGCAGGTCGAGCACGGAGAACTCGGTCAGCTCGGCCAGCAGCATCCGATCCTTGGTGATCGCCAGTACCCGGGGGAACTGGTGCACGGCGCGGCCGGTGGCGGGGTCGATCAGCACGTCCTCGGCGGTGGCCGTCCCGGTGTTCACCGTGATCAGCAGGCCCTGCGGCACCTCCGTGCGCACCGCCATCGTGCAGCTCGCCGGACGGCCGCGCCCGCGCTCGACGCCGAGCAAGGAGACGTATTGGAGGCGGCACAGGTCATTGCCGTCGTCGCGGATCAGCCAGACACCGCTCTCGTCGGCGGCCGGGGCGACACTGCGGGCCTTGCCGAGCTTCCACGGCTGGTTCTTGGGATCGCCGTAGACGAGCACCTCGGACGGCTCCAGGCACGACGGCCCGCAGCGGCCGGCCGACAGCACGACCGGGAACTTGCCGACCCGGACGACGTCGTTGACCCGGTCACCGGCCGGGGCGCCGGGCAGCGGGGTGGTGACGCCGGTGGCGGGATCGAGCATCGACGGCGGCGATGTCGCCATGACGAGCCGGAAACCGCTGTAGTCCACCGGGATGCCTTCGAGCTTCGACGGTGGCGGCGATGTCGGCCCGGGAGCCGGCGCCGGCTGCGAGGTGACGTCGGTGCATCCGGCCAGCAGCAGGACAGCCGCCAGCAGGGCGGCACAGGGGAGAAATACGGGTCTGTTCAGGGTATTTCCCCGATCTCGCGCGTGAGAATCGGTTCTACCATTCCTGGCATGGGCGAGGAAGAGCAGCCGGCGACCGAAACCAAGCCGTTGACCGGACGGGACATCCGGGTCTCCGACGCGGAACGGGAACACGTCGTCGAGGTCCTGCAGAAGGCGATCGGCCTCGGGATGCTGAACCTCGACGAGTTCACCGAACGGACCGACCGCGCACTCGCCTCGAAGACCCGCGGTGAGCTGAACGCGGTGCTCACGGATCTGCCCGGCCTGGTGCACCCCGAGGCGGGAATGGTGCCGCGGCAGCAGCAGAACCCGTGGGCACCGCCGAGGCAGCATGCCTACGCGCAGCCGTCCGGGCAGGTCATGGAGCTCAACGGCAAGTACTCGGCGTTGCAGCGCAACGGGAACTGGCTGGTCCCCGAGTCGATGGTGATCCGGAACAAGTACGGCGCCACGAAGCTGGACTTCTCCCAGGCCGAGATCCGGCATCCGGTGGTGCATATCGAACTGCAGGCCAAATGGGGTCCGGTGGAGATCACCATCCCGGAGAACGGCGCCGTCGACACCAACTCGATCACCGACATCAAGTTCGGCAACCTCGACGACCGGACGCGGTCGAACGGCCGCCCCGGCACGCCCCGGTTCGTCATCACCGGGCGCGTGCACGGGGGGTCGCTGATCATCAAGTACCCGCGGCGGGGTTTCTTCGGTTAGAGCCTGTTGGCGAAGCTGCGACGTGTCTCGCGAAAGGGACATAACGCGTGAACCCGCCCCGGCCGAAGGCCCCGCTATCGCGGTGGCAGGGCGCCTCTGTCGCGAACGTGAGAGGTAAGACCAGGTCGCGCCCTGCCGACGCGATCGCGGACGCGGGTTCACCAACAGACACTCAGGCGCCGACCGGACGCACGTGGCGGAGGTGCCGGAGTACGAAGTACGCGACCGCGGCCAGCACCAGCGCGGCCAGTCCGGACACCGCGTGCATCCCGCTGGCGAACGCGTCGTGCGCGGGGACGGCGTCGGCGAGCCGGGACCGGGTGACCGCGTTGCCCAGGGTCCCGACGGTCGCGATGCCCAGCGCGTAGCCGAATTCGTTGCCGGTCTGCGAAAGCGAGGCCGCCGAACCGGCCTTCTCCGGCGGCACGGAGCCGACGACCAGATCCGTGCCCAAGGTGACCAGCGGACCACCGCACAGGCAGGTGATGGCGAAGGCGATCGACGGCACCACCGGACCGGCGCCCGCCTCGACCTGCGTCAGCAGCAGGAATCCGGCGATCGCGCCCGCCAGGCCGGCGGCGATCAGCGTCGCGGGGCGAACACGGCGGGCGAGGACCGGCGCGGCCAGGAAGCTGACGGTCGACGCGAGCATGCCCGGCAGCAACGCCAGCGCGGCGCCGACCGGCGAAAGCTGCAGCACGATCTGGAAGAACTGCGCGACGAAGAGCATGGTCGTACCGCCCAGCATGGTGAACGCGCACATCCCGCCGATCGCCGTGGTGAACGCGCGGGCGCGGAACAGCGTCAGGTCGATCAGCGGGTCCTGGAGGATTCGCTGGCGCCGCACGAACACCACACCGAAGGCCAGGCCGATCAGCAGCGAGGCCACCGGGACCACGTGCACACCCTCGCGGGCGAGTTCCTTGATGCCGTAGACCGCGGGCAGGATCGTGACCAGCGAAAGCGCGACGCTCGCCAGATCGAGGCGGCCGGCGTTCTCGTTGCGGTACTCGGGCAGGAGCTTTGGGCCGACGACGAGCAGCAGGACCATCGCGGGCACGCCGAGCAGGAACACCGACCCCCACCAGAAGTGCTCCAGCAGCACGCCGCCGACCATCGGCCCGACGATCGCGCCGACGGTGAAGCAGCCCGCCCAGATGCCGATCGCGAGCGAACGCTGGCGGCTGTCGGAGAACAGGTTGCTGATCAGGGCGAGCGTCGACGGCGCCAGCGTCGCGCCGGCGATCCCGAGGAGCGCGCGGGCGGCGATGAGCATCAGCGCGGAGGTCGAGAACGCGGCCAGCACGGAGGCGAGCCCGAACGCCGTGGCGCCGATGAGCAGCAGTTTCCGGCGTCCGATGCGGTCGCCGAGGGTGCCCATGGTGACCATGAAGCCGGCGATCATGAAGCCGTAGACGTCCATGATCCACAGCTGCTGGACGCTGTCGGCGCCGAGGCTCTGGCTGAGCTTCGGCAGCGCGAGGATCAGCACGAAGACGTCGAGGGAGACCAGGAAGGTGGGGAGGGCCAATACGGCCAGCCCGACCCACTCCCGGCGTCCCGCCCGCGTCGAGGTCATGGTGGTCGTCATGGTCCGGTCCTTTCGTCGCTTCGGTGTCTTTCACCTAGGCGTCGAAGTGGTGGACCTGATTTCGACATGCCCCCGATCCTTTTTGGGAGCGGGGGACCTTTGCTACCGCTTCGCGGCGGCCTGCCTCGCGGCGACCGGGTCCGACGTGGCCAAAACGGCCTCGGCCAGCGACTCGCATTCGGCCAGCGTCGTGGCCGCCAGGCTCGCGCCGACCGCGCGCACGGCGGGCGCGTTCATCGAAAGGCTGGTGAGGCCGAGCCCGGCCAGCACCAGCGCGAGCCTCGGGTCGGCGGCGGCTTCACCGCAGACACCGGCGGGCTTGCCGGTGTCCTTCGCGGCCTGCCCGATGACCTTCAGCAGGCGCAGCAGCCCTGGCTGCCACGGGTCGTTGAGCTTGGCGACCGCGCCGAGCTGGCGATCCGCGGCGAAGGTGTACTGCGCGAGGTCGTTGGTGCCGACGGAGACGAAGTCGACCGCGTCGAGGATCTCGCGGGCGGTCAGCGCGGCGGCCGGGATCTCGATCATCACGCCCACGCGGGCGATTCCGGCGGCGCGGGCACGCTCGGCGAACCAGGCGGCCTCGGCGGCGGTGGCGACCATCGGGGCCATCACCGAAACCTCGGCTCCGGAGTCCTGCGCGGCACCCGCGATGGCCTCGAGCTGGCGGTCGAGGATCTCGGGCCGGTCGAAAGCGACGCGAAGGCCGCGTACGCCGAGCGCCGGGTTCGGCTCGACCTCGGGCTCCAGGAACGCGAGAGGCTTGTCGGCGCCCGCGTCGAGCGTGCGGACGATGACCGGCTTGCCGCGGAACGGCGTGAGCACGGCGGTGTAGGCCTTGCGCTGCTCTTCGACGCTCGGCTCGGCGGACGCGTCGAGATAGCAGAACTCGGTCCGGAAGAGGCCGACGCCTTCCGCGCCCGCCTCGGCCGCGGCCTGGGCATCGGTAGCGGAACCGACGTTGCCGAGCACCTTCACCCGGTGGCCGTCGGAGGTCGCGCCGGTGCCGTCCCACTCGATCGCGCCGGTCTTGGCGGCCGTGACGACCTCGGCGGCCGGGTCCGCGACCTCGACGACCCCGGTGTCCCCGTCCACCGCAAGCGCTTGCGCGTCGAGCGCGAGGATGCCGCGGACCGCGACGACGGCGGGAATGCCGAGCGCGCGGGCGAGGATCGCGGTGTGACTGGTGGGGCCGCCCTCTTCGGTGACGAGCGCGAGCACCTTGTCCGGGTCGAGGCCCGCGGTGTCGGCGGGCGCGAGGTCGCGGGCGACGAGCACGCTCGGCGAGTCCAGGTCGGGAACGCCGGGAGGCGCGATGCCGAGCAGTTCGGCGATGAGCCGGTCGCGCACGTCGAGGACGTCGCGGGCACGCTCGGCCATGTAGCCGCCCGCGGCCGCGAGCGCGTCGGCGAACTTGCCCGCCGCCTGGTGCACCGCACGCGGCGCGGGCAGGTTCTGATCCTTGACCAGCTGCTCCGCCGAGGAGACGAGCGCCGGGTCGGCCGCCATCGCCGCGGTGGTGATGAGGATCGTCGCGGCCTCACCCGTCGCCGTCTCGGCGAGCTTCTCGAGCCTGCCTGCCACGATCTGCGCGGCCGGGGCGATCCGGGCGGCCTCGGCGGCGGGATCGGCCGGTGCCGGCGTGCTCGCGGGTTCGCCGAGCGACTCGGCGACCCGGACGACAGGACCGCTCGCGCGGCCGGGACTGACGGCGACCCCGGACAGTGACTCAGACGGCATGGTCTAGACCATATCTCATAGGCGGCGTGACCTGGCTCATAGCCACCAGCAGAACACAGACGAAGGCATCATTCCAGTTCGGACGCCGTCGGATACGAAGGCTGCGCCCCCTGGCGGGTCACGGTGATCGCCGCCACCTTCACCGCCTTGCGCGCCGCCTCGGCCAGCTCGTCACCCTTCGCGAGCGAGGTGGCGAGCGCCCCGGCGAAAGCGTCACCGGCGCCCGTCGTGTCGACGGCCTCCACCTTCGGCGACGGCACCTCCGTTACCCCGTCCGCGGTCACCACCGCCGCCCCCTTCGCGCCGAGCGTCACGACAGCGGCCTTCGGACCGAGGTCGAGCAGCTTGGGGAAGTCGGCCTCGCCACCAAGGAGGAAGGCCGCCTCGTGCTCGTTGACCAACAGCACGTCGAGCCCCTGAAGCGTCTTCGCGGAAAGCTCGGCCGCCGGCGACAGGTTCAGCAGGGTTTTCGCGCCGCTCTCGACGGCCTTCGCGACGGCGTGCTCGACGGTTTCGAGCGGGATCTCCAGCGACAACACCACGACCTCGGCGCCGTCGAGGTCGACATCCTCGGGCCGCAGGGCCGAATTGGCGCCAGGCGAAACGAGAATCGAGTTCTCACCGTCGGGCGTGACCGTGATGTACGCGATCCCCGTCGGACGCTCGCTCGTGCGCAGGGAGCCAGTGTTCACCCCGGACTCGGCCAGCGACCGCTTGAGCAGCTCGCCGTACGGGTCGTCGCCGACCGCCCCGAGCAACGCGACGTCGGCGCCGAGCCTGGCCGCGGCGACCGCGGTGTTGGCGCCTTTGCCACCCGGCGACAAGACCGTGTCGCCGCCCAGTACGGTTTCGCCACCACCCGGCCGCCGGTCGACCGGGACGACGAGATCGGCATTGGCGGACCCGATGACCAGCACCTGAGAAGTCATGGAGGAAACGATGCCATGACCAGCAGTTGTCCGGTCATGGCCCTTCTCCGGGCGAAGATGTGAAGAACTTTGTAACTTTCTCGGCGCGTAGTGCGACAATCAGGCGAGCAGCGGAACGCCGTCACTCTTTCGGGGGATAACCTTCCCCCGGGCGTCACTTCGGCGATCACGCCCGCTCTTGAGATGCGTTGCCGCTTCCAAGCGGTGACGTTGCCCCGATCCCGGCCGGTGCCGGGAAGAGGGCATCGGGTCGCCGGCGTCGATCACGTAGCCCCCCGAGTGATCGGCGCCGGCGGCGCCCCGTTCGACGGGGCGCCGCACTCAGGACACAACCGTGTTCTGCGGGATTCCCCGGTACTCGCTCAGCCTGTCCGGCCGGATCATCGTCATCGCGGCCCGGATCTCGGCGAACGCGGCGTCGCTGAACGCCTCAGGAATCCGGTAGCCGTTCACAACCGGCGGAAGTGGACGGCCGTCGAGGTTCGCCCCGATTTCCCATAGCCCTTTCAGCGTTCTATGACGCTTCGCGAAATCCTCGTCGAGAGGGAAGAAGTCGATCATCCGCAAGACGTGTTTGCCATCGGTGACGGTGGTCAGCCGAAGCTCGCGGAGCTCGTCCCAGCCCACCTCGAAGGTCGCCTTGTCGCGGCGGAACCAGCGGATTCCTTCGATCGACACAGTGAACGTGGTGCACCAGGTCGCCTTTTTCCATCGCGCGGGGGTGCAGAACCAAAGCCATCCGGGAGAGAGGAGTCCGATCGCCGCGATCGTGAGGGTAGCTTCGCGGAGCTCCGTTCCGCGGCCCGCGGTGAAACCCACGATCCCGGAGATGACGGCGACAACGAGGATCACCCCGCAAATGCGCCAGAACTTCGCTGATGACCAGTCGTTGGGCGTGACCGTCCTAGACACCGTCGCAGGAAGGCCGGCAGGAGCCGCCACGCCACCCAGCGGACGAACTGACGAGAGAGAAAGCGAGTTGGTCACGGGTGCTTCGGTGTCAGGTTTGCGGAAACGCTTGTTCCGTCGCCAGTGGGCGAACAGGGCCAACCCCACGAACCCACCGATGCCAGGTGCGAGGCTCCACCACGGAACATCGCTTTTGAAGTCCCGGGCGTAGTACCTGCCGAACTCTTTGACTCGGACGGACTTACCGATGTCGGCTGGTGTCAACTCGTCCGGGAACGAGCGCGCTGTCACGACTTCCTGCCTGGAACCCGGCGAGTAGGGACGAACCTCGATGTCGCAAACCCAGTAGTAGCCGATCCCGGCGATGCTCAGCGGCCCTATCTCCTCGCAAGTCTTCGCCGTCGCCATGTCGACGAACTTGCTCGTTCCCTCCTCTCCGTGAGACACCATCCCGCGGCCGAGCAGAGTCCAGCAGATCAGCACATAGAGGAACACGCCGACGGCGACGCCCGCCACCTTCCAAGGGGATCTGCGCGTGACTGTGGGAGCTGCTTCGTACCCGGTCATCAGAAGACCGTTGCTCACTGGATCGACCCGGATATCCGTTGCGTTCCAGGTTGCTCGAAAATCGGCTCCTGCTCGACAGGGTTCCTGGAGCCGACTGCTCCGTTAGCCTTCTCTGGCGGCGTCGGTTCGCCAGTGGCGTTGATGGTCGTCTCTCGCCGGTCGCGCGCCTTGTCCTCCGACGCGCTCTTGACCACCTCTTTGACGGCCGTCTTTCCTGCTTCCTTCGCCACCTCCCAGAAAGCACCCATGCCCGCGCCTTCGAACACGTCGCCCTTCTTGAGGAGGTCGCCGACGTTCTTGTAGAAGTCCATCAACATGGACTTCGCTCGCAGGAGGACGCGCATGAGCTTCTCGGCCCACGTCATGGCCTCGGTGCTTTTTTCGATTGCGAAGGGAACACCCTCGGCCGCCAAGGCGGCTGGGTAGGCAGGGGGTGGATACCTGGCGATGATCATGACGATCTTCGCCAGTGTGTCGGTGATCAGGTCTCGAATGATCGTTCGAACCACCGAGAGCACGGTCTTGCAGATGTTGATGACGTTCCCGGCCTGCTCGGCGAGCCGCACTATTTCCCGGTATCCGTCGAGCTGCTTTTGAACGTACGCTCGATACGCGTCAGCCCCGGCGCCCGACCAGTCCATGCAGTTCTTCTGGACCTCGTCGGTCAACTCCTCGGCTGTCTGCTTGACGTACTGGCCCACCTGCAGCCATTTCTGTACCTCGAGATCCAGCGCGTCTTGGTCACCGGAAACCCAGTCAAGCGGCTCTTTCAAGAAATCGACATGCTCGATGATCCACCCGAAACCCCAGCTCATCAGGGTTTCCAAAGGGTTCTTGATGACCTCGACGATGTCGGGTACGGCTCCCGCGAGGCTGAGGAGTCCCTCCGTCCAGTCACCGTTCAGGAGCTTTTCCGCGCCGCCGAACACATCCTGGACGGCGCCCGCACCTTCCAGAGCGCTGTCCACCTTGTACTTCTCGGAGTCCGTTTCGCCCTTGGCGCTCTTGAGGACGTCGTTCTCAGCCACGTTCCACCTGCTCTGCCCGCTTCAGAAGGTCCACCGCGTCCTGCTCGGTCACCCGACGTACCTCGGCCCACTTCCGCACCGCGGCGACATGGTGCCCACCTGCCGAAATCGCGGACCGCAGGGCCTCTCGCACGTTCTCCGAAAGGTTGTTGCAGATCAACGGCATCCCGCACATATTGCCGATCAGGCCGAAGGCCAACATGTCCACACGATCCCTGTCCGCGTCGAGCGCGGTCCGCAAATGCTCGTGCGTCTGTTCCACCTGTTTGGCGTGTTCGTCGATCTGGTCCGGATTTACGTCGAAACCCTGACCTGCCTGCGGTTGCCCCATGTTCCCCTCCCTCAAGAACCCGCTCAGCGCAGGAAGTCTCCGCCGGTGAAGTAGTCGTCCTCGTGGTCCGTCTGCTGCCTGCGCGCGGCGCGCGGTGGCGCGGGCGGGGCTGGAGGAGCGGGCGGCTTCGGAGCAGGAGGCGGAGGCGGAGCGTCGAGTTCGTCTTCGGCGACGAAGCGGTCGTCCTCGTCCGTCTCCTGGTGGCCGCCCTCGACGTAGCCCGTCGGTTCGGGTTCCGGGTATTCGTTGTGCAGCTGGGTGACCAGCTCGTTCATGGTCTCGGTGCCCGCGATGGACGGCACGCCGGTCTGCATCGCACCCGCGAGTTTGCTCTGCGCGCTCTGGACGACGCGGAGGATCTCCTGGGCGAGCGCGGGGTTGTCCCGCACGGACGGGCCGATCTCCAGGCCGACGAGGTTCCCCGCGTGGTTGACCTTGACCGAGATCTGGCCGTCCCTGCTGCGTTCGGACACCGAGACGCTTTCGATCTCGGTGCGCATCTGATTCGCCTTTCGCTGGGCGTCGGCCAGTTTGGCCTCGAAATCAGCGAAGAGCTGCTCAGGGTTCGACACGCGAACCTCCCCTGTTCACGTCGTAGCCGTTCGGCGACCGAGTGTGGCATACCCGTCTGTCATCGGGGAACGTTTGACGAACATCCGCACCCCGGTCGTGTGGATCACCACAATGACCTCCGGTTTTCCCTACCGGATCCGATGGCTTACCCGATGTTCCCGCAGGTCAACAGCCCTTAGCGTGCCGGATATGACGATTTCGGACTGGAAACGCGCGGTCTACGCGCTTCTCGTGCTTCCGGGCTACCTCGGTGGCGCGAAGGTCCAGCGTGGACTGGCGCGGCGTTGGCTCGGGCACGAGAGCGGGTCACGGCCGCGGTTCGTGGCGGCCTTCGCTCCGAGCGCGGCCGCGTTCCTGCTCGCGTTGCTGCTCTTCTACCTTGTCGGGCGTATCGCGACGTACGGGCTCTTCTGGACCGGGAGCGACCCCGAGGGCACATGGGGCGGGCCGACGCTGGCGGGAGCGTGGATCGTGCATTTCCTCATCGCCGCTGGGATGGCCGTGCCGATCTTCCTGGTGCTCCGGCCACTCACCAGGCTCCAGGCTCGCCTTCTCGGCTGAAACCCGTCTACCAGGTGTGATCGGCACGGTATTGTGCGTGAGCGCAAGACATCGACCGATTGGGCCGGGGAGGGCTTCGATGGGTTTGTTCGGGGACGTATGGGAGGCGGCCACCGGCCTGCTCGGTAAGACCGGCGCCGGTGCGGCGGCCGGTTTCGCCGTGGGCGGGCCGGTCGGCGCGATCATCGGCGGGATCGTCGGGTCGAACTCGAGTGACGGCTCCGGCGCGGTCGATCGAGGCGGCCTGACGCCCAAGCAGCTGCTTGAAGCCGTCCTGAACGGCCCTGGAACCGGCTCGTTGGAAGAAGCGCGCAGGGTCGGTGGTGAGCAAGCGCGGAACCAGACCCAGCTGCATGACGGGACCCGCGACGTGATGACGGCGTTGGAGTCCGCCTGGACCGGCGGCGCGGCGGACGCCGCGCGGGCGAAGCTTCAGCCGCTCGCCGACTCCTCCACGTCGGCGTCATCGAGCCTGGAGCGCAATTCGGGGTTGACGCAGACGCAGCTGGATCAGTTCGTGTCGCTGAAGAACTCGCTGGACCGCGAAGTCGCCGCCGACCCACCGACCACGGGCACCTACGACGACGTGACGCCGTGGGACACCGACACCGAAGACAAGGTCAACCAGTACAACCAAAAGGCGCAGGCGAATCTCGAGCGCTACAACGCCTACAACGACCAGTCCACCTCGAACAATGCCGGCCGGACCATCGACTACGGGCAGCTCGGCGCTTTCGACGGCGGGGATTTCAAGGTCGACGACAGTCGGCCCGGTCCTGGCGACGGCGGCAAGGTGCGCGGGTTCGACGGGCGCTCGGATTCCGGTGGCGACGGATACCGGCCGCCTCCGGGCGGGGTGCAACCGCCACCACCGTCGTCGGGGCCTCCACCAACCGGCCCCGAAAACCCGAACCACCGGCCCTACGAGGCCCCACGCCCGCAGCCGTCCGATCCGAGCTTCCGCCCCGGCCAGTACGACGATGGCACGCGGGCGGCGGGTTACACGCCTCCGCAGCCTTCGTCGTATCCGGGTTACCAGCCGCCGTCCTTCGGCCCTGGCACCGGCGGCGGCACCAACTTCGGCCCTGGTGGTGGCGGAGCCGGGTTCGGGCCGGGCTTCGGTCCCGGCGCCGGCAGTGGTTTCGGACCCGGCTCGGGCTCGTCCGGTGGTCCGGGGAGCGGCTCCGCACCTGGACCTGGTCGCGGCAGCGGGGCGATGGCTCCCGGTCAGCCCGGCCAGGTAGCCCGTCCTGGCATGCCCGGTGGTCCCGCCGGGGGCGCGGGCCGGCCTGGCGCACCGGGAATGGGCCCGATGGGCGCGGGCAAGGGCAAGGGCGGCGAGGACGAGGAACACAAGCGTGCCTCCTACCTGCAGGAAGCCGACCCCGACAGCGTCTTCGGCGGCACTGAGACAAAGCCGGTCCCGCCGGTGATCGGGCTCTGATCGTGTTCGAAGCACCCCTGTACCTGCCGAAGACCGTCCTGCTCACCGCGTGGGAGTGGGAGCACCACGGCACTCCGCCCGCGGCGCTCGGTCCGGACCACCTGTGGCTCGCCGAGGACACCAAGAAGAAGCTTGACGACGCCGTGCTCGACACCCTCGCCGAACTGAAGCTGGCCTCCGGGGGCAGCTTGACCAGGGAGTTCCGCGACCTTCTCCGCGTGCTTGCCACCGGCCCGCTCCGGTTCACCGCCTGGCTCGGCGACATCGAGTCGGACGAGACCGGGAACATCCTCGTGTCGGCGTCCGGCCGGGACGCGGTCCGGGTGATCCGCCAAGACGAGAAGGTCCGTATCGACGTCATCGATCCCGGCTACGGCGCCGAATCGCTGGTCGACCTGTTGCCCCCGGTCGAACCGGCCCGGATCGACCCGGTCAAGATCCCGAAATCCCGCTTCTCGGGCCAGCCGGTCTACGAGGATTCGTACGACCTCGAAGACCCGACCGACGAGCCCGAATACGACCCCCTGCCCTCGGCGCGGGAGCTGATGGCGGCGAAACGAACCGGCGTGCACCAGCTCTACGCGGTCAACAACGGCACCAGGAGCACTCCGCTGACCGTGGTCGACACCGCTCATGCCGGACGCGTCCTCACCTACGTGCTGCCGGGTGAGGACGGCGAACCGCTGGTCAGCTTCGAACCGGGGAGCCGGGACGTCCTGGTCGACGTCCTCTATGCGACCCTGCATGGACTGAGATAAGGGGAGATCTCGATGACTTCGTTCTTCGGGGACGTCTGGTTCCAGAACAGTGACGACGTCGTAGGCGGTGGAGCCGCACCGGCCGGTGGCGGCGGCGGGGGCTTCACCATGAACGGCGACGAAATGCGCGCCCTGCTCAAGAAGTGCCAAGACCAACGCGACTTCATCCGCAAGCAGTTCGAGGACGCAAGGAAAATGTCGCAGGTTGCGCCACCTGGCAACGAACCGGCAAGCACTCACGCGGTGAACGGCCCGAACGGCGTCAACGAGACAGGACGGTTCTATGAGGGACATCTGCGATTCCAGGACAAGTATTATACGGAGCTGATCCTCCGACTGGAAAAAGCATTGGGACTGACCGAGGAAGCCGACCGGCAAGCAGCCGACGCGACCAAGAAGAGCGGGACAATCGATTGAGCTCACGACACCAACTGGCCGCCTTCGCCTTGGTGGCCAGCGGCACTCTGCTCCTGGCGGCCTGCGATGGCGGCAGCGCTACTCCCGGTACCCCGACACCGGGCACACCTGCCGCATCGTCAAGCGCGGCGGGTGTCCCGAACAGCGGAGCGCCCGCCGTGCAAAACCCGCTACCGGCCAAGGTCCTCGACGGAAGCCCCTGCGAGAGCGCACTCACTCCTGTGCAGATCAAAACGTTCATCAGCGAACCGAAACCCGCTGACCCCAGCACCGACGCACTCGGAACCGCCTGTAGGTGGAGCTCTGCATCCGGCAGCGGCGCGGGATTCACGATCAGCTACCAAACCAAATCCGACCAAGGCATCAGCCTTCCCTACAAGAACGTGAAACCGAAAGCAGCTCGCTGGGTGGAACTCGATCCCATCGACGGCTATCCGGCAATCGGCTACACCAACCTCCAGGACGACAACGGTTGTGCCGTCGTGGTCGGGGTCTCCGATCAACTCGCGTATTCGGTTTCCCTATCCCTCGGAGACAAGGCGACCCAGGCGGGCAAGGACGGCTGCAAACTCGGCCGTGACGTGGCTGCCGAAGTCCTGAAGAACCTCAAGGGGAGGGCGTAAGCCGGGCATAGACGGCCTCGGCACCTTTAACGAGGTTGTCGCGCGTCCTGGCCGGGTCGGTTTTGGGAGCGATGAGACTGATCCGCACCATCGAGCGACCGCTGTGGAGGAGGACCTGGCCGCCGTCGGCGCCGAAGTGGCCACAACTGGCCTCTCCGAGAGGCCGGGGTAACTCCACGCCCCGCTCGACGTCACAGTGCTCGCGAACAGCGGCGGTGGCGATGCCAGGATCCGGTACGGACAGTACGGTCTGGCTCACGGTGACGCTCGGTGCGATCCCCTCCGAAAGCGCCACTTGGCCGGTGCGGTCACAGCGCATCTCGACACTGTTGTGCTTCGAGCCGGGGCTTTCGCTCAAACTGAACAGATCCCGTTGCAGACCATCGGTCGGCCGTTCAGTGATCATGGTGAAGACCTCCGCTGGGAAGGCGGCGCACGGGTCGGCGACGAGGTCGTAAGGCGCCGGATAGCTGTGTACGGGCATGGACCGCGGGCCTTGGGCGACGTTCCGGCGGATGCCGTCGAGCAGCGTGGTCAAGGCGACTTCGGGATCTGGGAGCCTGGTGAAGCCGGTGATGCCGAGCTCCAGGATGTTGTAGTCGGTCTGGACACTCACCTTGATGTCGCCTGGTGCCCTCTCGGACACCTGCCGAGCACCGACCTCCAGCACGGCGTCCCGCCAATCCATTTGTTGCGAAAATCGCGAGTGCAAGACGTGGAGGTTCACACTGATATCGGTCAGCTTCGGCGCGGAGGACACGCTGACGCTGCCGCCGCACGTACTCGCCCACCCGCCCTTCCCGGCGAGTTCGGGCCGGTCTCCGTCGGTGGTGCTCAGGCGATCGCCGCCCTGGAGGAAGCCGTCCTTCAACGCCATTCCCGCGGCGGCCAGCACGTCCGGGGTGAGGACCGCGCACGCGTTGTGGACAAACCCGCCCTGGAAGGTGGCGGGTGGTTCGGTGCTGGGGGTCTCCTTCAGAATGAAGCGCTGTGGTGGCGGTGGCGGCTGGGCCGTGTCCGCCGGACCGGGTCGAGGAACGCAAGCCGCGCAGACCAAGGCGGGCACGATCAACAGCAGTACGTGTTTCATCAAGGTGGAACGCTACGAGTTGCCGACGCGGAAGCCAGCCCGCTTCGGGATGAGTCCAGCTGCCACGATTCCGGCACTGACCACCTAGAATGCCCGGATGACCAACCCCAGCCGCAGGGGCCGCGAGCGGGCGGCGACCGACCAGGACATCCGCCGGACGGCGCGGGCGCTCCTGGTCGAGCGGGGCCCGGAGGCCGTGACCCTGCGGGCGATCGCGCGCGAGCTCGGCATCACGGCGCCGGCGCTGTACCGCTACTACGGTTCCCGTGACGATCTGGTCGAGCATCTTCGCGCGGACGTCGTCGCGGATCTGGCTGCCGGGCTCGCCGAGGACATCGCGCAGCTGCCGGATGAGGGCGCGCTGCAGCTTTTCGCCATCTGCAAGGGATTCCGGCGCTGGGCGCTCGCGCATACGAAGGAGTTCACGCTGGTCTTCGCGTCGCCCGCGGGCGACGACACGTTGAGCAGGCTGGGCGAGCCGTTCGGGCGGATCTTCCTCGCGGCGGCGGGGCGGGTGCTCGCGACGCACGACCTGGTCACGCCGTCGAACGACGTGGTCCCCGTCGAGCTGCGCGACGATCTCACGTCGTTCCAAGAGGAACTGCTCGCCGTGCTGAAGGAGTCCGGGGCGACGTTCCCGCTCGAAAAGCTCGACCTCGGCGTGACGTACCTGATGATCCAGTTCTGGGCCCGGCTCTACGGGCACGTCACGCTCGAGGTCTTCGGCAATTATCCGATCCCGTTCTCGAAACCGGACGTCCTCTTCGACGCGATGCTGGCCGATCTCGCGCGGGAGATCGGCCTCACCGCGGATTGAGCTACGCCGCGTGCCCGCCGTCGACCGAGACGGTCGAGCCGGTCACGTACTTGCTTTCCGGCCGTGCCAGGAACGACACCGTGGCGGCCACCTCCGACGGCGAGCCGTAGCGGTCGAACACCGTCAGGCTCCGCTGGTCGGCGGCGTAGGGGCCGTCGGCCGGGTTCATGTCGGTGTCGGTCGGGCCGGGGTGGACGATGTTCACGGTGATACCGCGCGGCCCCAGTTCCCTGGCCAGCCCCTTGGTCATGCCCAGCAGGGCGGTCTTGCTCACCGCGTACAGCGACATCCCGGGGCCGGGCACGCGGTCCGAGACGCAGCTGCCGATGGTGATCACGCGCCCGCCGTCGCCGAGGTGCCGGGCCGCGGCCTGCGTGGCCACGTAGACACCGCGGACGTTGACCGCGAGCACGCGGTCGATGTCCTCCAGGCTCGTCTGATCGAGCGGGCCGACGAAGCCGACGCCTCCGTTGTTGACCAGCACGTCGAGCCTGCCGAACTCGGCGACCGCCGTGTCGACCGCGGAAACCACGGCCGCGGCGTCGGCGCTGTCGGCCTGGATCGCCAGCGCGCGGCGGCCGAGTGCCTTGATCCGGTCCACGACACCGGCCGCGAGTTCGGCGTTGCTCTGGTAGGTGAGCGCGACGTCGGCGCCGTCCTCGGCGAGCCGGATCGCCGTGGCGGCACCGATCCCGCGGCTGCCGCCGGTCACCAAAGCCACCTTGCCGTCGAGGGTCATGGGGTGTTCTCCGTTCGATTTCGTTGTCCTTGAACAACTCCATCGAATCGCCTCATGACCCTCGACGCTGGCGGCTATCGGCCACGGCGCTACAGCACGATGTTGACCAACCGTCCGGGCACGACGATCACCTTGCGCGGCGTGCCGTCGCCGACCAGCGCGGCGACCTTCTCGTCGGCCAGCGCGGCCGCCTGCACGGCGTCCTTGCCCGCGTCGGCGGGCACGGTGACCCGCGAGCGCACCTTGCCGTTGACCTGGATCGGATACTCCACGGAGTCCTCGACCAGGTACTTCTCGTCGACGACCGGGAACGGCCCGTGCACCAGGGAATCCGCGTGGCCCAGCCGCTTCCACAGCTCCTCGGCCAGGTGCGGGGCCAGCGGCGCCAGCATCAGCACCAGCGGCTCCACCAGTTCCCGCGGCGTGGCCTCGGCCGAGCCGTAGGTCTTGGTGACGTAGTTGTTCAGCTCGATCAGCTTCGCGCCGGCCGTGTTGAACCGCATTTCCGCGTAGTCCTCGCGGACTCCGGCGATCGCCTTGTGCAGCTGCTTGCGATCCTCGTCCGTGGCGTCCACAGTGGACACACGCAGTTCGCCGGTCTCCTCGTTGACGACCAGCCGCCACAGCCGCTGCAGGAACCGTTGCGCGCCGACGACGTCCTTGGTCGCCCACGGCCGCGAGACGTCCAGCGGGCCCATCGACATCTCGTAGAAGCGGAAGGTGTCGGCGCCGTAGTCGGTCGACATCTGGTCAGGCGTCACGACATTCTTCAGGCTCTTGCCCATCTTGCCGTATTCCTGCTTGACCTCTTCGTCGCCGAAGAAGAACTTGCCGTCCCGCTCCTCGACCTGGTCGGCCTGGACGTAGACGCCGCGTGCGTCCGTGTAGGCGTAGGCCTGGACGTAGCCCTGGTTGAACAGTTTCCGGTACGGCTCCTGGGACGACACGTGGCCCAGGTCGAACAGCACCTTGTGCCAGAACCGCGAGTACAGCAGGTGCAGCACCGCGTGCTCGACACCGCCGACGTACAGGTCCGTGCCGCCGGGGTCGTCGACGCCGTGTTCGGCGGGACGAGGGCCGACCCAGTAGGACTCGTTCTCCGGCGCGACGAACACGTCCGGATTGGTCGGGTCCAGGTACCGCAGCTGGTACCAGCAGGAACCCGCCCAGTTCGGCATGGTGTTGATGTCGCGGCGGTAGGTCTTCTTGCCCTGACCCAGATCCAGCTCGACCTCGACCCAGTCGGTCGCGCGCGCCAGTGGCGAGGACGGCGTGCTGTCCCGGTCCTCCGGGTCGAAGGTCACCGGCGAGTAGTCGGCGACCTCGGGCAGCTCGACCGGCAGCATGCTGTCCGGCAGCGGGTGGACCTGGCCGTCCTCGTCGTAGACGACCGGGAACGGCTCGCCCCAGTAGCGCTGGCGCGAGAACAGCCAGTCGCGCAGCTTGTACTGAACGGTGCCGCGACCGTGGCCGTGCTCCTCCAGCCAGCCGATCATCGTCTTCTTGGCCTCGTCGACGCCCATGCCGTCCAAGAACCCCGAATTGATCGCGGGCCCGTCGCCGGTGAACGCCTTGCCGTCGAAGCCGTCCGTCGGCTGGACGGTGCGGATGATCTCCAGGCCGAACTTCTCGGCGAACTCCCAGTCGCGAGTGTCCTGGCCGGGGACGGCCATGATCGCGCCGGTGCCGTAGCCCATCAGGACGTAGTCGGCGACGAAGATCGGGATGTCCTTGCCGTCGGCCGGATTCACCGCGTAGGAGCCGGTGAAGACGCCGGTCTTCTCCTTGTTCTCCTGACGGTCCAATTCGGACTTCCGCGCCGCCGCCGCACGGTAGGCGGCGATAGCTTCGGCGGGCGTCGCCGCGTCACCGGTCCAGCGGGCGTCGACGCCTTCCGGCCAGGTGGCGGCGGTCAGCTCGTCGACCAGCGGGTGCTCGGGCGCGACCACCAGATACGTGGCGCCGAACAGGGTGTCGGGGCGGGTGGTGAAGACCTCGATCTTCTGCTTGCCCGCCTCGAAGGACACACGCGCGCCGTGCGAGCGGCCGATCCAGTTGCGCTGCATGGACTTGACCTTCTCGGGCCAGTCCAGCAGGTCCAGGTCGTCGACCAGGCGGTCGGCGTAGGCGGTGATCCGCATCATCCACTGACGCAGGTTGCGGCGGAAGACCGGGAAGTTGCCGCGCTCACTGCGGCCGTCGGAGGTGACCTCTTCGTTCGACAGCACCGTGCCCAGGCCGGGGCACCAGTTCACCGGCGCCTCGGACAGGTAGACCAGGCGATGCGAGTCGATGATCTTCAGCTGCTCGGCGCGGGTCAGCTCGCACCAGTTGCGGCCGTCCGGCGTGGGTCGCTTGTCCTGCGCGTACTCGGTCTCCAGCTCGACGATCGGCCGGGCCCTGCCCGCCTTCTCGTCGTACCAGGAGTTGTAGATCTGCAGGAAGATCCACTGGGTCCACTTGTAGTAGTCCGGATCGATCGTCGAGATCCGACGACGCTCGTCGTGACCCAGGCCCAGGCGCCGGATCTGGCGCAGGTAGGTCTCCATGTTCTCTTCGGTCGTCTTGCGCGGGTGCTGCCCCGTCTGCACCGCGTACTGCTCGGCGGGCAGGCCGAAGGCGTCGAAGCCCATCGTGTGCAGCACGTTGCGGCCGATCATGCGGTGATACCGCGCGAAGACGTCGGTCGCGATGAAGCCCAGCGGGTGCCCGACGTGCAGGCCGGCGCCCGACGGGTACGGGAACATGTCCTGGACGAACAGCTTGTCCGACGGGACCTCCCCGCTCTCGTCCGCGAGCGGGCCCACCGGGTTCGGTGCGTGGTAGGTGCCGTGGTCGGACCAGTAGTCCTGCCAGCGCTGCTCGATCTGGCCCGCCAGCTCCGCGGTGTAGCGGTGCTGAGGTGCCGCGTCGGCGCCTTCGCTCGCCTGGTTCATCGCCGAAATCCTCCGTGCTCATCCACGTCAAGCCACTCCAGAAACAACTCGACCCCTCAGCCCGGAGGGCATGAGGGGTCGCCGCGCTGGTCCCGGCCGTGGGGCCGAGTTCAGCGCGGCAGGCTAAGGAGCAGCCGAGCCGTGTTCATGGGTCCAGTTTAACGCGCTGGTCAAAGCCGTTCCGCGGGGACCGCCAGAGCGATGAACTGGGTCACCTGTGTCGCGGAGAAGTTGTTGTCGCTGACCAGCACCAGACTACGCTCGCCGTTCGGGAGCCGCGGCCCCCAGGTCATCCCCTCGACGTTGTCCACAGTGGACAACTTGAAGTCCGCGAGGTCCGCCAGCAGGCGCTTCTTGACCGGCTTGACCTTCTTCGTGTCGGCCAGTGAGGGCGTCTTCAGGATGTTCGTGGCGCCCTTGGTGTCGATCTCGTAGATGCGGACCTTGTTGCCGACGCCGGTGACGAACGAACGCTCCATCACCAGGTAGCGGGTCGGATCGGCCTGGTCGACGGCCAGCAGCGACGAGATACCCGTGGTCGCGAACGCGCCGGGCGGGTTCGGCGACGCGAAGACCTTCTCCTGCGGGTACGCGTACTGCGCGAGGACCGGTCCGAACCGCGACTGCACGGTGATGCGCGAAAGGGCGCCCGATGTGGTGTTCGCCTCCGGGCCGTCCTGCAGCAGCGGGCCCTCGGCCGAGCTGGCGAGCAACGACCCGAAGCCCGCGTACGTGAGGCCTTCGAGAGCGAGGTTCTGCCGTGGTCCCGTCGTCACGGTCATCTTCTCGTTGGCGGGGATCGGCAGGTCACGGACGTAGGAGCCGTCGCGCTCCGCCTCGCGGATCGACGGGTCGATCCGCGCCGCCGCCGACCGCTCGCCCTCCTGGGACCAGACGTAACGGCCGGTCCAGGGGTCGACACGCAGTTCTTCGGGGTCGATGGTCTGCATGTTCGGCGGCTGCGCGGGGTCGTTCTTGGCGAGCGGCGGGTACGGCGTGCCGTCAGGACGCAGGAGCGGCTTGGTACCGGTGAAGGTGACCGGGCCGAGCCCCTTGGCGTCGAGGGAGAACTTCGCCGTGTAGAACCGCGCGGGGTTGAGGGCCGAGCGGTCGTCGCAGATCAGCGCGTACTCGCCGGTGCGGGGGTCGAAATCGATACTGGACAGGCCGCCGACGACGGTGCCTTCGTAGGGCAGGGCGTTCGGGACGATCTGTTCCCCGATCAGGCGAAGCGGACGGTGACCCGCTTCGGCGGCGGGTGCGGCCATCAGGGTGAGGGGAACGGCCCCGATCAGGGCGGTGGCGATACTCCGCCATTTCAAGATGTGGCTGGACATGGCCTGTAGCACAGTCGATCAGGGTATCCGGCAGGTTGCCGGGACGTCACGCTTATCCTCGTGGAGTGTTCGTCATAGCGCTGGTCCCGATCGTGCTGGGTGTCCTCGTCGGCTGGGGTGGGTTCCTCGGCCTGCGCGAGAAGCTGCCGCGTGACCGCGGCGCCGGCGTGCGCACCGCCGCCACGATGCGCAGTGAGGACGCCTTCCGGCTCGGCAACAAGGTCGCCGGGGTCCCGACGCTGGCCGGCGGCGTGATCGCCGTGCTCGCGGGGATCGCCGCGCTGGTCATGCCGACGACGTTCGGGCTGCTGCTCGCCTCGTTCGTGGGCGTGATCGGGATGATCGCGCTGGTCGCGGCCGGGGGAGTGCTCGGCAACCGCGCGGCCGCGACGGTGCCGGAGCCCGAGCCGGAGCGGCCCGCCGGATGCAGTGGCTGCGCCTGCGGCACCTGCGGCGTCTTCAAGAAGGCCGACACCGCCACCGCCTAGTTCCGCTGAAGATCTCCCGGGTGGGTGGCCAGCAGCGCCAGCGGAATGCCCTGACGCCGCAGCACCTGACCCCACAGGTCGTGGTGCGGCGAAGCGAGGACATCGCTGGGCAGCGCCGGGACGATCACCCAGTCGTCGCGTTCGATCTCGTTCGCCAGCTGGCCGGAGTCCCAGCCCGCGTATCCGGCGAAGACCCGTACACCGCGGACCTTCGGCACCAGGATCTCGGGATCGGTGTCGAGGTCGACGAGCGCGACCGGGCCGCGGACGGCGATCACGCCGGGCACGCTGGCCGCCGTCTCACCGGTCCGCAGCGCGGCCAGGCACAACGCCGTCTTCTTCTCCACCGGACCGCCGACGAACACCGACTGCGGTTCGGCGACGTGCCCGCCCCAGCTGGGCAGCACGTCGTACACCGGGACGTCACTCGGCCGGTTGAGCACGACGCCGAGCGTTCCCTCGTCCCGGTGATCGATGACGAACACGACGGTCCGCCGGAAATTCGGATCGAACATCGTGGGGGCGGCGACCAGGAGCGTTCCCGGTTCGACCTCGGCGTCCGCTGGCACGTCCGCCATGATCCCACTTCGAGCGGAGACAAATCGTCCGGCTCTGGGAACAACAGCATCACGAGCACCGTTGGACACAACGGTCGGTGCGCTTTCCGTGTCCCCCGGGCTCACTGAAGAACCGCCTTTGTGGAATACCGTCCGGCTGGAGCCACACTGCGCATAGCCGCCGAGAGGCGACCTCAAAGCGCATCGGCCACCTTTATAGGCTGGCGCCGTGACGACCACCGCCACGGCGCCCACCAGGGCGTACGTTCGCGACCGTGACTTCCGCCGTCTGCTGTACACGCGGTTCTCCGCGCACTGGGGCAATGGCATGTACCAGGCCGGACTGGCCGGCGCCGTCCTCTTCAACCCCGAACGCGCCGCCGACGCGCTGGCCATGGCGGGCGGGTTCGCGGCGTTGCTGCTGCCCTATTCGCTCGTCGGACCGTTCGCGGGTGCGCTGCTCGACCGTTGGGACCGCCGGAAGGTCCTGATCTTCGCGAGCCTTCTGCGGTCCTTCACCATCCTCGCGACGGCCGTCGCCGTGGGCACGGGAGCGGCCGGGATGGGGCTGTTCTCCCTGGCCCTGGCGTCCGAAGGCATCTCGCGGTTCATCGGCTCGGGGCTGTCGGCGTCGCTTCCGCACGTCGTCGAAGAGAAGTCCGTGGTCGCGGCGAACGCGTTCGCCGCGACCTGGGGTTCGGTGCTCGCCGTGGTCGGCGGTGGCTGCGCGATCGGCCTCCGGGCGCTGACCGGCGCCGACGACGCCGGCTCCGCGTGGGTCACCGCCGCGGCCGCGCTGGGTGGGATCGGCGCCGCCGTCCTGGCCTCGGGGTTCGCGCGCGGGCTGCTCGGGCCGTCGACGGTCGACGAGCCTTCGAACCCGGCACTCGCCGTCGCGCGCGGCCTGGCGGACGGTGCGAAGGCGGCCTGGCGGACGCCCAGCGTGACGGCGGGATTCGTCGCGCTGTTCGCCCATCGCGCGGCGTACGGGATCTCACTGCTGGTGACCGTGCTGCTGATGCGCAACCACTTCACCGACGCGGGCATCTTCCGTGCCGGCATGGCGGGGCTGGGCCAGATGGCGACGTTCGCCGGCGCGGGGATCCTGCTCGCCGGGCTGCTGACCGCCCGGCTGCTCCGGCGGCTGGGCAGGGTCCGTGTCGTGGTGGTGGCGCTGGTGCTGGCGGCGGTCGCGCAGCTCGCGCTCGGACTGCCGATGGTGGTCCCGGCCGCGTTGCTCGCGGCGTTCCTGGTCACGGGTGCCGGGCAAGTGCTGAAACTCTGTGTCGATTCCTCGGTCCAGCTCGACGTCGCCGACGAAGCGAGAGGGCGGGTCTTCGCGCTCTACGACACGCTTTTCAACATCACCCAGGTCGCCGCCGTCTCCCTGGCCGCGACGGTGATCCCGGACGACGGCCGTTCGCCGGGACTCCTGATCACGGCGGCCGTCCTCTACCTCGTGGGCGCCGCCGGATACCTGCTCGCGGCGCGAAAAGGGAGAACTGCTGATAAGGCTCCGCCCTTGGCATTAGGGTGACGCCTACCGACACCGGGTGGCGTATGCCCGGGATCAAGCACTCGCGGGGGCTCCAGTGACGACGGCCGGCGACGACAGCGCACGCCTCGAAGCGCGCAATGCCGCCATGAAGGACCAGGTCGACACGCTGCTCGAACAGTTCGAGCGGCAGACGGCCCAGCTCCGGGACGCGCAGGAAGCCGCTTCGCAGACGTCGGCGACGGTGGTCTCGCAGGACGGCCTCGTCCGCGCCACCATCGACGCGACCGGCACGCTCGCCAAGCTCGAGATCCAGCCGAACGCCTTCGAGCGCACCAACCCCGCGCAGCTGGCCAACACCGTGCTGACGCTGGTCCGTCAGGGATCGCTGCAGGTCAAGCAGCAGGTCGCCGACCTGATGGCCCCGATCACCGAAGGGCTGCCGGACCTGTCGGACCTCATCGAAGGCGCGCCTTCACTCCAGGGGCTGATGCCGGCGATCCCCGACTTCCTCGCGGAAGAGGAGGAGACTGCCGCGCCCTCGAAGTCCGACGAAGACTTCGACGCCCCGCTGATGATCAAGGACGACGCCCCGCCGCCGCCTCCTCCGCCCGCCCCTCCCGCGCCGCCGACGCCGAAACCGGTTCCGAAACGGGTGCGTCAGCAGGACGACGATGAGGAAGAGCCGCCCTCGAGCTGGCTGACCAGGGGGGTCTGATGCCGAACGGTGGGGGTGGAGCCGGGTTCACCGCGGATCCGGAAGCGGTGAAGACGGCCGCGGCCAAACTGGGGATCGCGGCGGACCAGCTGGACGAAGCGGGCAAGGAACTGCTGGCCGCGATGAACTCACTGGGCCAGTGCTGGGGCAACGATGACGCGGGCAAGGAGTTCGCGAAGGACTACGAGCCCGGCGCGCAGGGATCGTCCGAAGGGTTCGCGAACGTCGTCGAGGCGCTGCGGGGCATGCAGCACAACGTCGAACGGTCGATGACCGCGTTCACGAACGCCGAGGAAGAGATCAAGTCGACGCTGGACAAGAAGGTCTAGCGCCGTGGGTATGGAGATGCCCGACGCGGTCAAGTGGCTCTTGCCGATCGTCGTCGGGGAGAGCTGGCCCGAAGGCGACGAGGACAAGCTTCGCGAACTGCGCGACGCCTGGCACAACGCTTCGAAGGCGATTCAGCCGATCGCCGACACCGCGACCAAGGGCGCCACCGAGGTCCTGGGCGGCTGGAGCGGACAGGGCGCGGAGAAGTTCGCCGAGGCCTGGAAGAAGTTCGTCGAGGGCGACGAGGCGTACTTCAAGTCGCTAGCCGATTCCTCGAAGGCACTCGGCGACTCGTGCAACGCGACCGCGCTGGACGTCGAGTACACGAAGTACATGATCATCATCTCGCTGGTGATCCTGGCCGCGCAGATCGTCGCGATGATCGCGGCCGCGGCGGTGACGTTCGGCGGGTCGACGGCCGGGATCGCGCCGGCCCAGATCGCCACCCGCATGACCGTCCAGATGATCTTCCGGCAGCTGATGCAGAAGCTCGCGCAGGAAGGCTTCAAAAAGGTCGCGAAGGAACTCCTGGAGAAGCTTCTCAAGGAGGGCCTGAAGAAGATCGGCAAGGAAGTCCTGCAGAACACGGCGATGAACCTCGCCATGGACGCGGGCATCCAGGGCCTCCAGATGGCCAAGGGCGACCGCGAGAGCTGGGACTTCAGCAAGACCAAGGATTCCGCGATCAGCGGCGCCGTCGACGGCGTGGTCGGCGCGGGCAGCAGCAGCATCGGCAAGGGCGCCACGAAGGGACTTTCCGACAGCGTCGGCGGCCAGATCGTCGACAGCGCGGCGCGCGGTGCCGTGCGCGGCGCGGCCGAAGGGGTCGCCAGCACGGTCGGGCAGGCCGCCGTCACCGGTGACCTGGACAAGCTTTCGGCCAAGGACGTCCTGATGGGCGCTTCCGGTGGAGCGGTCGGCGGTGGTGTCGACGGGGCGAAGAGCCAGATCGGCGACATCAAGGCCGCGAACACGCCAGGCGCCTCGGCGGGCGACGGTCCTTCCACGCCGGATGTGGACACCGGGGATTCCGGGACGCCTTCGGGCTCTTCGGACTCGGGCTCTTCGTCCGAGTCGCGCTCTTCGTCGGACTCCGGCTCTTCGGACTCGGGCACTTCATCGGACTCGCGCTCTTCGTCGGACTCCGGCTCCTCGGACTCGGGCACTTCATCGGAGTCGCGTTCTTCTTCGGATTCCGGTCCCTCTTCGCGGTCGGACTCTTCCTCGGATCCGGCACCTCGGTCCACTTCGGACAGTCAAGCGGCTTCGAGCCGCGGTTCGGACGGCTCCGCTGATCCGCAGCCGCGCTCCGAGAGCGGTCCGCAGCGGACGGCGGACAGCGACCGGGTCAGCCAGTCCTCGACGCAGGCCCCGGAACGTCCGGCCGACGCCCCGGCGAACACCGGTGACGGTCAGCGTCCGGCGCAGACCCACCAGAACGCGCCGGCGGCCGCCGCCGACAACGGATCCGGTCAGCAGCAGCAGGCCGCGCCGGGTAATCAGCAGCAGGCACCCGCCCAGTCGCAGGCGCCGGCACAGACACCCGCGGCGAGCCCTGCGCCGAGCCCGTCACAGGGACCCGCGTCCAGTCCGGCGCCGAGCCCGTCTCACAATCCTTCGCAGTCCAGCGCGATGCCGCCCGCTGCTTCCTCTTCGACAGGTGCGCCGTCGAGCTCGGGTGGGTACGGCATGGCGCCGGGCGGCAACCCGCCCGGCAACGGGCCTGCCCCCGGCGGTTTCCCGCCGCCGGGGCACGATCCGTCCCGGCCAGTCCGGCCGAACGACGGCGTCCAGGCCGCGGGTTTCGCGGGCAACGGCGGACCGCAGCAGCCGCGTTTCGACCAGCCGCCCGCCCCGATGCCCTTCCAGGGCCAGCAGCCGATGCAGCCGCCGCCTCCGGGTGGTTTCGCGCCGCCTCCGCCACCGCCTCCCGGTGGTGGTGGCCCCATGCCGCCGCGAGGACCGCAGGGGCAGCCCGGTCCGATGGGCCCGCGTCCGCCGCAGCAGCATCCCGGTCAGGGTGGATATCCGCAGGACCGCGGGCCGCGTCAGCGTCCTCAGCAACCGCCGCAGCCCCCTGGTCCGCAGGGTCCGCCTCGGCCGCCCCAGGGGTATCAGGGCAGGCCCGGACCTGGTCCGGGCCCGAACGGCGGGGTCCCGCCGCGTCCGCAGACGCCTCCGCCCGGTCCGCCTCCCGGCAACCGCGGTCCGGCGGGCTATCCGCCGCCGCCGCGGCCCCAGCATCCGGGCAACGGCCCGTTCCCCGGCAACCGCGGCCCCATGCCGCCGCCTCCGCCCGGTCACCACCCCGGCCGGCCGGGGCCGGGGCATCCGGGACAGCAGCCCGGCAGGCCGATGCCGCCCGGCGCCGAGCCGCCGCGCTTCGGTGGTCCGCAGCGTCCGCCGCAGGTCCCGGGACCGCGCCCGGGCCACGACGGGAACGCGGGTCCCCAGCAGCCGCAGCGTCCGCAGCAGCAGCCTCCGGTGCGGCCGGTGGAGCACGCGCCGCAGCAGGCACCTCAGGACCGCGGCGGGAACGACCTGCCCAAGGACACCGAGCTTCCGAAGGACGTCGAGGCTCCCAAGGACACGAACGTCCCGAAGGACACCGAGCTCCCCAAGGACACCGAGGCGCCGAAGGACGCCGACGCTCCGAAGGACACCGAGGCGCCCCAGGACGTCACTCCCGACGACAGGACCACGGTCGACGAGCCGTACCTGACGGATCCGAAGTTCCACACGGACGATCCCGCCGCGTACCGCGCGCTCGCCGAGACGCAGATCGACAAGCGCGGTTTCGACAAGGACACCGGGGAAGCGCGGAGCGAACAGGTCCGCCGCGAAGGTCTCGCCAAACGCGACGCCCACGAAGATCCGCGCGTCAAGCAGATGTCGGATCAGGGTGCCTACGCGGTGCACAGCTACACGCGCACCGACATGGCCGAGCGGATCACGCACGCCCAGCGGCACGGCGGCGCGGAGCTGGAAGCGCTCCGTCCGCACATCGAGGCGATCACCTCCGGCCTCAACGAGATGCCCGCCTACGAGGGTCTCGTCTCGCGGCGGGTGAACTTCAACGGCAACGAGAGCGCGATCCGGGCCTTCCTCGAAGCGCACGCCAAGGGCCAGGTCATCGTCGACCCGCAGATGCTGAGCACGTCGCGGGTCACCCCCGAACATCCGCACAGCAACTTCCCCGGCGAAGTCGAGATGCGCATCCAGTCGAAGACCGGACGCCATATCGAAGACCTCGCCTCGAAGAAGGAAGAACGCGAAGTCCTGATGAAGTCGGCGACGCAGCTGCGCGTCACCGACATCAAGATGGGCCCGGGACATCCCGAGCACCCGCACTACAAGAAGCGTCTCGACGACGGATCGCCCAACGATCTGCCGAAGTGGATCGTCGAATGCGAGGAGGTCGTCGCCGGTGACGACGGCCATCTGACGACGGACCAGGTCCAGCAGAAGGTCGCCGAACGGCGCGACTACAACAACGCCGTGCAGGAGCGGCTGGCGCAGGAAGCGGCCGAGCAAGAGGCGCAGCTGCGCCGCGATCACCCGGAGCTGTTCCAGGGCCAGGGCCTCGCGGGGCTCGAAACCAAGCTGGCCGACGGCAAGGGCGGCTGGATCGACGCCACCGACGCCCCGGTCCGGGACGCCCCCGAGCCGCCGAAGGAGCACGCTCCCGACGGCGGCTGGTCCGAGCTGGCGAAGCCGCTCGAAGAGGGCGGGACGCCGGTCATCCACGCCGGTTCGACCGAGACGCCGCACCAGCAGGTCCGGCTGGTCATGGACGAGATCCCCGCGATCGGCGAGGCCAACACGCGCAACTACTACGCGCCCGAGTCGTGGAAGGACGGCTACCAGACGAACTCGGCCGAGGCGCTGGTCGCGTTCGAAGACCGGATGAACGGCGGCGACTCGGTCGCCGCGCCGTCGACCGGCGGTTCACCGCTGCAGCACGTCAGTGACCGGCTCGGCGGGCAGTGGTCTGATCGGAACGGTTTCGCCGACGTCGCCCGTGAGCTGGGCGAACGTCCGATCGGCGCGCGGACCGCGGTGGCGTTCGAGCATCACGCCGCCGCCGATCCGAACGCGCCGGAGGGCTCGCCGCGGTCCAAGGACCGGATCGAGACCCGGATCGTCGCCGCGGTGAACACGCCGCACGGCGTGGTCTTCGCCGACCCGATGACCGGGCGGCTCGCGACGCTGCCCGACGATCCGACGTCGATCAAGGCGATGCCGATGGGCGGCGGCGATGCCCCGCACACGCCGGAAACGCCGCACACCGACAGGTCCGCCGACTCCGAAACCCCCGTCCAGGAACAGGCGCCCAAGACCGAACTCGACATCGCCGAACGCCTCAAGGGCCCGGAAGAAACCCCGACGCGAGTCGACGAGAGCTACCTCTCCGACGAGAACTTCCGTGGCACGCCGGAGGATCACAAGACCCTCCGTGACCGTTACGACAGCGCCGAACTCGCCGAACAGGCTCGCGAGAAGGCGCTCAAGCGGCTCGAAGCCAGCCCGCTGAAGGACCGCGTCTCGCCTGAGGCCGCCGAAGCGATCTACTCGTACTCGCGCGAACACGCGTACGCGATCAACGACGCGAACCGCCGGGGCGAGTCGCACCCCGACTTCGAGAACGCCCAGCGCAGCACCAGGGCGATCGTCGGCGCGCTCAACGAGCTGCCGGACTTCCACGGCGAGGCCATCCGCGGCATCGACACCAAGGGTGACATGCGGGCCGCCGCGATCATGGCGGCGCACTACGAACCCGGCCAGACCGTCCCCGAGCCGACGATGACCAGCTCGACCATCAAGACTTCGCCGGACACGAAGTCGAAGTTCGGCGAAGACGTCGAGATCCACATCGTCTCGAAGACGGGCAAGGACGTCTCGTCGCTCGCCGAAAACCCGCGCGAGAACGAGGCCATCAACAAGCCGGCCACGCAGCTTTACGTGCACAGCAAGGAGTTCAAGACTCCGCCGCTGGTCGACCGGCCGAAGTGGGTCATCCACGCCGAAGAGGTCACTCCCGGCGACCCGCGCTACCTCGACCCCGAGACCGCCAAGCAGAAGATGGACGAACGGCGGGCCCGGCACGCCGCGGAGGCGCCGGAACTCGCGCGTCTGGCCCAGGCGCAGTCGATGGCGCGCCTCGGCGGCTTCGACGAGCCGCAGACTCCGCACTTCTCCACGGAGAACCCGGCGGACCACGGCGTCACGGACGTCGAAAAGGGACCCGAGTACGGCGACCAGCCCGCTCAGGACCACTCGGCCACCGACGACACGCTCGAACTGCCTGCCCCCGAGCGGGACTACTCGTCGATGGCGGTCGCTACGAACCCGCCGAGCGAACCGGCGATCCACGCCGGTTCGGCGAGCCCCGCGCAGCAGGCCGCGTACATCGCCGACCGGCACCCGCGGCTCGGCGAGGTCAACCCGCATTTCAACGACCCCGACGCGTTGGCGAACGGCTACCGCTCCAACTGCACCCGCACGCCGGGCGCGTACATGGACCGGCTGAACGGCATCGACTCGACCGCCGATCCGCTGCTCGTCCACGAGATGGACAGCCGCGGCACGCTGGAACACGTCGAAGAGCGGTTCGGCGGGGAGTTCTCCGGTCGCGCCGACTACGACACCGTCATCCGCGAGATGCGGGGGATGCCGACCGATCACCACGCGGTCGTCGCCGTGAAGTACCTCGACGAGAACGGCGTCGAGCGAGGGCACGTCGCGATGGTGGCGAATACGCGGGACGGCGTCGCGTTCATCGACCCGCAGTCCGGCGCGCTGATGAACCTGCCGCAGCCGCCGCTGGGCGTGAAGCTGATGCACGTCGGCGTCCCGGAAGGCCCGGCCGCTCAGCCCGTCGACCCGCGGATCGCGTTCGCCAGGGATGACACGCCCGACGTGCCGCCGTCGAGGATCGGGCCGGACGGCCGTCCGATCGTGACGCCGCCACACGACGCGGGCTACGGCATGGCCCACGACGAGCAGCCTCCGGGCGACCGGGCCGATGGCGAGCGGTTCCTGAACGATCCCGAGGTCGTGGCCGCGGTGGACGGGCTGGACCCGGACAAGAAGCGGGCCGTCCACGAGGACGAAAACGGGGTCAAGCACGACGTCGGGCCGATGCGGGACTTCATCCGCGAACATCTGCCCGCGCATCCGGAACTCGTCAGGCTGATGGAGCATCCGGACAACGCGTACCTGCGGGCTTCGCTGCTGAACAACCCGATGACCATCGGCAGCCTGCTGCTGCACCCGGAGGCCATCCCGATCCTCGAAGACGCCCTGCGTGACGTCGAGGAACGCGGCTACCAGATGATCGACGACGTCCGTGAGGACGGTCCCGGCGACACTCCGCTGACCCAGGAGCAGCGGGATCTCGCGAACGCGGCGGCGGATATCGCCGCCGACGTGGAGCCCGGCGATCAGTACCACGCCGGCTTCGATCGCGCGGACAAGGGCGATCCCGGGAAGATCCAGGAGTTCCTGGACGCCGAGCGGGAGGCATGGCCGCGGAATCAGGGCGACCTCAACCGGATCGCCGAACGGATCGCGGCGGAGAACAACGGTGACGCGTCGGGCAGGCCCGGTCCGAAGGACGACGACCGCGCGAAGGCGAAGATCGCGGGTTACGACGGTGACGCGTCGAAACTGACTGACCTGGTGGGCGTGAAGATCCAGTTCGACACGCTGGCCGACGTCTACAACGCGCTGAACGCGGTGATGGACGATCCGGACCTCCGGATCGTCAGCTTCGACGACCGGTTCGCGAATCCGCAGGACAGCGGGTACCGCGATCTGCAGATGAACGTCCGGCTGCCGAACGGGCACGTCGCCGAACTGCGGCTGCACCTGAAGCACATCGACACCGTGTCGGCCTACGAACACGCCTTGTACGAGGTCCGCCGCGACTTCCCGACGTACAACCGGACACTGGACGAGAACAACAAGAAGCGGTTGTCCCCGGAACAGGCCCTGCTGGAAGCCGCGTTGATGGACCGGGTCCGGGAGAAGTTCATGGCCGGTCTCCGCAAGGGCCTGCCTCCTGAGGAGAACACGTGATCCAGACGCCGTCCTTCTACACGTACTTCGGGAAGACCTACCGCGTCGAGTCGACCCCCGACGGGGGCCTGACCGGTTTCCTCCTCAACCTGAGCACCGGCGAGTTCGACGAGAAGCCGGAGCACGTGCGTGAGGTCATGTGGGCGATGGCGAGTTCGGACATCAGCAAGGTGTCCGAAGAGAAGTTCGTCCAGGAGACCGAGCGCGCCCGTGCGTACGAGCTCAAGGGCGGCGGACCGATCTTCGCGCTCTACGAGACCATCGACGGCCTGTACGCGCAGGCCAAGCGCGAAAACCGTCGCGTGGAACCGCAGGAATCGGCCTTGATCAAGTCGCTGCGCGAACGCACCTTCAAGATGTGGGAGGACGAGCTGGCCCGCCGCGCCGCCGGTGAGCCGCCGTCGTTCCGGGCGGAACCACGTTTCCCGAACCGGGCGCGATGATTCACGTGGAACAACTCACCCCCGAACAACAACGCGGGCTGCTGATCGAAATCGGCAAGCTCATCCGCTCGGGTGTCGCCGACGCGGCGCATCCGGCTGTCGCCGATTTCCGGCAGGCCGGGGAGCACACCGAACTCGAGGGCCACAACTGCGCGCCCGCGCCCGAGCTGAACGATCTCTTCGGCAGGCTTCGCACCGGCATGTACACGACCGGCCGGGGGACCTGGTTGCAGTCCCGGTTCACGCTGAAACCCGACGGCACCTTCGACTTCGACTTCACCCTCGACGACGAGCCGGCGTGGATCGAGCCACCGGGGACTTCGGTGTACCCGGACGAGCTGGCCGCGTTCCCGCGCGAGGACGAGCACGTCCCGGACTGGTGGCGGCTGCGCGCGCAGCTGCCGTTGCGCGTCGAGTTCCGGCACGCCCGGATCGTCGACGCGTACACCGAGGGCGAGCCGCCCGTGGTGGACAGACCGGAGCTCGACGAGTCCGAAGCGCCGCTGGTCGCGCAGTATCTCGAGCGTGAGCCGGCGATCCTCTCCGGCAGCGGGCTCGGCAAGGACATCTTCGATCCCGAGGCCGACGGCGACGTCCCGGAGAGCTACCACACCGACGGCACCTGGATCTGGCACGCGTCCGTGCCGCACTACCTGCGGAAATACGGGATCCCGCCGGAGCCGGACCTGGTCGAGCACATCCGGAGCCAGCGGTTCCAGCCACCGTACGTCGAGCACCTCGTGCGGCGGACCGCGGAAGCGGATCTGCTCGGCAAACCGCGGCCGAAACCGGGCCGCTCCGACGTCAAGAAGACCGAGGGCGACATCGCCGCGGAGCTGGAGACGTCGCCGAATCCGGCACTGACCGACGAAGAGCTCCTGGTCGTGCTGGTCAGCAGGCTCGGCGAGCACGCCGTCTGGCCGGAGGCCTACCGCATCGGCGACCGCGCGGACGGCGCCTGGTGCCTCAACTTCACCGAGAAGGGCTGGGAGGTCGCGGCCTACTCGGGCGGCGCCCCCGTGTCGCCGAAGTACTTCGACAAGCTCGAAGACGCGTCGCATCAGCTCCTCGGCGCGGTTCTGCTGCATCCGGCGAGGATGACCGCCGGACACGAGACGCCACTGGAGACGGCGAAGGAACTCGCCGACTGGCCGGTGCGGGCGGCGCCGGGTGAGCCTCCCCTCACCTTGCTCCGCAACAAGCGCGTGAGCCGGATGGTCGCCGGTACGGTCGTACTGCGGTTCGGCGAGGAAACCGGCAATCTGGTTCACCACGGAGGAGTACGGTTCGCCACGACGTCCCTGCCGCTGGAACGGGAGCGTGTCGGTGGGACCTACCGGCTGCGACGCCCGCTCCACGTGATCATCGGTGTCACCGTCCCGTGGGCGAACATGCCCGGCGGGGCGGTGGCCTACGTGCTCCCGAGGACCATCGCCGAGCACGTGTCCGACGGCAGCCTGGAGAGGATCGAGTAGGTGGAATCGGCGGAAGCGGTAGCCAAGGTCGAAGAGTGGCTGCGCGCGGTCCACGGTCCGGACGTGTCCGAACCGGGCGGCGCCGGCCTGCGCGTGAACCACGAGAAGGTCCTGCGCATCCCCGAGGGCTGGTCTGTCCCCTACAACACCATCGCCTTCCTCGACGAGGGTCATGCCGAGAAGGAGATCTTCCCGCCGCCGTCGGTGATCGTCCGCGAACCGGACGGCGAGCTGCGCCAGGCGCATCCGCAGCCCGGCGGGCTCAGCGTCCCGGTCGCGTTCCCGGGCCAGGAGGCCTGGCGCGAGGTCGTCGACCCGGAATACGCCAAGGCAGGGCTCGGTGACCTCGGTGTCCCGCCGCCGGTCGTCGCGGGCTGGGTCAAGGTCAACGCGGAAGGCGTGCAGACCGGGGAAGAACGGGAGAACCCGGAGTACAAGGCCGGTCCGGTCCGCCGCGGCTACCCGAAGCCGGAGAACAAGCTCGAAACGCTGCTGTCGTTCGCCAGCGTCGGCTGGCTGACCAGGGAACAGCTGCTCGTCGGGCTGCTGCGCTGTGAGGTCTACGTCCCGCTCGACCTGGCGTCGGGCAAGACGGAGCGGTTCTATTTCAACGAGGAACGCGCCGAGCTGAGGGTGTTCAGCTCGACCAGGAACCTCCCGCCCCGGGAACACGGGTACTGGAAGGTCGACATCGCCACCCTCGCCGGCTACGAGAGCCCGCCGAACCTGGTGATCAACGGTGGTCCCGCGACGTTCGAGGACGTCAGCGGCGCCGAGCTCGCCGAGACCGCGCTCCGGTTCCCGCGCCGGGGCCCCGGCGTCGACGTCAACGAGCGCTGCCCGGAGGCGGACCCGGAGCTGGAGGCGCTCGCCGCCGACACCGCCGCGAAGATGGGCCTGTCCGAACCGGTGAAGCCGCCGCTGGCCGCCGCCGAACGGGCACGCCGCCGCGGGTTCGAGCTGAGTGCCGAAGAGTGCCAGAAGACCGTCCTCGGTCAGTCGTGGCTGGCGCGGCTCCGGCAGCCGGAACCACCTCGCGGCCGCCCGAACGACCTTCGGGCGAACGGGCTGGCGCCCGCCTACGACAACGAGGGGCAGATCCAGCCGCGCCTGGACACCTTCGGCAAGTACTTCGAGCGAGACCGTTCCAGCTCGCGTTACGGCTGGCAGCGCGTCACGGGCGCGTACATCGGCTTCGCGCTCGGTGAGGCGCTCGGCGCGGCCGTCGACCGGATGCGGCTCGACGAGATCCACAACACCTACGGCCCCGACGGGGTCACCGATCTGCCGATCGCGTTCGACCTGCCCGGCCGGATCGGGCCGCTCACCCAGCGGCTGCTGTTCTACACCGAGGCCGTGATCCGCAGCCCGCATCGCGAGCAGCCGGAGAACCGCGACGCCGAAAAAGCGCTCGGGACGGTCGCGCGCAACTCGCTGATGCGCTGGCTGCACACCCAGGGCGCGCCGCTGGACAACGCCGACGGCTGGCTCGTCAAGGTGCCGGAACTCCGCGTCCGCCGCACTCCCGACGACGCAGAACTGAACGCCTATCACGCGCTGGCGACCATCTCGCCGACGGCGATGCCCATGAGCGGACCGGACGCACTGGTCGCGGCACTGCCGGCGGCGATGACCGCGGCCGGGCCGGGGAGCGCGATGAGCGGCGGCGTCCGCCAGGCGGTGCGCGACCTCGTCGCGGTGACCCATCCGGGCGAGGTCGACGTCGAAGCGGCGACCTACCTGACCTGGCTGTTCGAACCCGCGCTGACCTCGGAGGCGTTCAGCTACCCGATCTGGAACACCTCCCGGGAGATCTTCAGCGACCAGAACCCGCACCAGCGGGGACCGGTCTGGGCGGATCTCAAGGCGATGATCGCGGAATCGGTGCCGTTCTTCGGCAAGCACGGCCTGCCCGATCTGCGGGTCCCGGAGCTGATCGGCGACGGCAAGGGCACGCTTTCGGTGCTGGGCCGCGCGTTCGCGGCGCTGTCCGGTTTCGAGAACTACCCGGAGCAGGCGCTGCTGCGGGCGGTCAACCACTCGGGCCGCAGCGCGATCACCGGTGCCATCGCGGGCGCCCTGCTCGGTGCCCGCACCGGCATCCCGGGGTTGCCGCAGAAGTGGGTCGAGCAGCTGGAACTGCGCTACCTGGTGGAGAACATCGCCACGGACGCGTTCTGGCACTTCGACCGCCACTCGGCGCTGCACGAGGTCGACGGCTGGGCCCAGCGGTATCCGCGCTGGTGAACGGAATGGGGGCGGAGCTGAGATGGAGTTCGGAAAAGCGACCGAAGGCGTGAACCCGCCCCGGCCGAAGGCCCCGCTATCGCGGTGGCAGGACGCCCTTTCCACCACCGTGACGTGGACGACCAGGCAGCGTCCTGCCGACGTCGATCGCGGACGCGGGTTCACCGACAGGCAATCAGAATGGGGACGATGAACGAAGAGGAAGCCGTCAGCCGCGTCGAGGAATGGCTGGCCGGCCGAGACGGGGAGGGCACCGGCGCGTTGCGGGTCCGCCGCGACTACGTCGTGCGCGCGACCGACGGCTGGAACGTCACCTACAACACCGTCGGCTGGCTCGACGGGACCGATCCCGGCGCCGGTCTGTTCCCCAGCCCGGTCGCCTTCGTGCCGGACGACGGCGGCGAGATCCGCCTCGACCTGGAGCTGATGGCCGTTTCGGCGGCGGGCGGCGACAGTGACGCTTTCACCCGCTGGGCCGAGGTCGTCGATCCCGAGTTCGACCCGGACGCGGTCCCCGGTCTGCCCGTGCCGAAGGCGGCGATCCTGCGCTGGGAGCAGCACACGCTGTACGGCGAGCCGACCGGCGCGGTCCGCGCGAACCCGGAGCACCGGCCAGGGCCGCGGTTCTCCGGCCGCCCGGCACCGGAAAGCCCGGTCGAGACGCTGCTCGGTTACCTCCGCGTCGAGTGGATCACGCCGGAGGAGTTCGTCCACTGGATGCTCGACCTCGAGGTGCTGGCCCCGGCGAAGGACGGCCACCTGCAGGTCCGCGACTTCGGTGACGCGGGCGTGCGCTTCGTCGTCTACACCTCCGAGGCCCAGATCCCGTCGGAGTACACGGTGTGGCAGCGGGTCCAGCCCCGCGTGCTCCTGCGCCGGGCCAAGGACAACCCCGGGGTCGGGCTGCTGGTCAACCCCGGCCGTCCGGAGACGTTCAACGTCTACCCGGAGACGCTTCGGCAGGTCGCCGACCTCGACCTCCCGGCAGGCACCGAGCGCCCCGAGTCCGTCGGGCGCCCCGCGTACTTCAGCGGGGAGTACGAAGGCGCCGCCGTCGCGAACCTGCGGAGCCTCGTCGACCAGGCCAGGGACAACGGCTACCCCCTGAGCAGCGAAGAGCTCACCCGCTACGTCCGCGCCGCGACGCTGTCGTTCGAGCGCTCCCGGGCGAAGTATGACGGCCGCCCGCTGCCGGAACTGCCCGAAGACCTTTTCGCCAACGGCCTCGTGACGCACTTCTACGACAACGGCGAACCGCGCCCGAGCGCTTGGACCTTCGGTAAGTTCTACGACCCAACGCTTCCCGTCGGCAGCTTCGCGTACCCGCGGCTTCTCGGCGCGTACGTCGGCTTCGCGCTCGGAGACGCACTGGGCTCGGGCGCCGATCCCGCCGACGGCTTGCCGCTCGGCGGGCTGACCCGGCAGCTGCTGTTCCACACCGAATCGGTGATCCGCGGCCTGGACCCGACCCCGGACAAGCCCGAGATCCCGGCGTCGCTGCCCGCGGGCGGACGGCCGGACGGCTGGGTCGCCAAGGCCACCGAAGGCGCGGGTCCACCCCCCGCGGAGTTCTCGGCCATGCTGGCGACCGCGCTCGCCGCGACGGTGACCGGCGGGGTGCAAGGCCCCGCCGACAGCACGTTCTACGCGATGAAGGTCGTCCGCGAACTGGTCGGATCCGCGGCGGGGCACGAGGTCGTCCACGGCGCCGAACTGCTGGTGAACGTGTTCCGCGCCCAGCTCGCCGCCCGGAACGGCGAACCGGCGGTCGCGAACTTCCTCGAAGGCTTCGACGAGTACAGCGGTGAGGTCGGCGAGCTGGTCAAGACCGTGCTCGACCTCAGGAACGACATCGGCGGGGACGACGTCGAGCAGTTCGACAGCATCGGGGACGGCCGGACGCCGCTTTCGGTGCTCGGCCGGGCGCTGTTCGCCGCCGCGAAACGCGGCTACGACGCCGAAGCGGCGCTGGCGCTGGCCGCTCGCGGCGGCACGGTGACCGCGGCGCTGACCGGGGCGATGGTGGGCGCCAGGCTCACCGTGCCGGGTCTGCCGGAGTCCTGGCTCGCCGCGTACGCCGACCTCGGCGTCGTCGACGCCATGGCGGGCGACGCGTATTACTACTTCAACCGCTTCGGCCTGCCCCGCGAGCCCGAAGAGCGGCGGCGCTGGGACGCGAAACGGTATCCACGAGGAGATCAGTAGAGAAATGCGCGAGTGGCTTCAACATCCGGCGACCAGGTCGCGGCTGCGCGGCAGCCTCTTCGGCGGGGCGATCGGCGACGCGCTCGGCGCGAAGACCGAGTTCGACTCGATCGACCGCATCCGGGAGATCGCCGGACCCGCCGGGATCACCGACCTCATCCCGGCGTACGGCGGCGTCGGGCGGATCACCGATGACACCCAGATGACGTTGTTCACCCTGGAAGGCCTGATCAGGGCCCATGCCGCCGCGCGCCGGGAGCAAGGGACCTTTACTCACGGCCGGAGGCAGCAGGGGACCTTTGCTACCGCTGCTACCGCCACCGCCACCGCCGTCGAGCAGTCGCTGCAGCTGGCCTACCAGCGCTGGCTGCACACCCAGGGCGTCTCGTGGGAGCGCGCCCGCGGCCCGCAGGACACGAGCGCGGAGCCGGACGGCTGGCTGATCACGAACCGTGAGCTGTTCAGCCGCCGCGCGCCCGGCCTCACCTGCTTCGGTGAGCTGGAGGCCTACGGCAGGACCGGCGTACGCGCCGGCATGGACAAGCCGGTGAACAACTCGAAGGGCTGCGGCGGGATCATGCGCGCCGCGCCGGTCGCGTTGTGGTCGGACGACCTGGCCGAGGTGTTCCGGCTCGGCGCCGAGAGCGCGGCCCTGACGCACGGTCACCCGAGCGGGTATCTCTCGTCGGGTGCTTTCGCCGTGATCGTGCGCGAACTGCTGGTCGGGAAACCGCTTCTCGACGCCATCGCGACCGCCCGTGCCGAGCTGGAGAAGTACCGAGGGCACGAAGAGCAGAGCGTCGCGCTCGACCAGGCGCTCGCCCTGGCCGAGGAAGGCGCCCCGACGCCGGAGAAGCTCGAGACGCTCGGGCAGGGGAACATCGGCGAAACCGCGCTCTCCATGTCCGTATACGTCGCACTGACCACTACGGACGCGAACACCGCCCTGCTCGCGTCGGTGAACCACAGCGGCGACAGCGACTCGACGGGTTCGGTCTGCGGGAACCTCGTCGGCGCGATGTACGGCGAACAGGCCTTGCGGACGGACTGGCTCGAGAAGCTGGAACTGAGCGAAGTGATCGGACAGCTGGCGGACGACGCGCTCGCGGAGTTCGGCGGGAACGCCCCGGGTGACGACCGGTGGTACGTCCGCTATCCGGCCCACTAGATTTACCCCCGGTTTGGGGAACTTGGGGAGGGACACATAGTGCGTTACCGGGTTCAAGCGGCGGAGCGGCCGGATGGCCTGTACGCCGTCTGGGGGGACACCGTCTTCGCGGCCCAGCGGTCGACCGAAGACGGCACGCTGCTGCTCGTCGCGCCGCCGGGGGAAGCGGCGCCCGAGGGTTTCGATCGCGACTGGAACGGCCGCCCGGCCCGTGTCGTGCTGAACGGCGAGGTCGGCGCGACCTTCAGCCTCCAGTCGTACGGCCGGTTCGACGACGAGCACTTCCAGATCGCGCCGAACACCGGCGGCGGCGACCTGACCTTGCGCTGGGCGGGAGAGGACGCGGCCCGCGCGGCCGAACTGGGCCTGACGGACTTCTCGACCACCGCCTCGCCGTCGCGGCTGACGGCGTTGTGGCAGACCCGGCACGACTTCGTCGAGACGCCGGAAGCCCGGCCGGAGATCGGCACGGGTGACCAGAGCGCGCTGCTGCGGGCCATCGGCCGGACCCTGCTGCGGGTGCTGCCGCCGGGCTGGCAGCGCGTCGGCGCCCAGTTCCGGCAGGTCGGCGACTACTCCGAACTCGAGGTCCGCTCGGTCGGCGACGAGGGCAACGGCCCGGTGTCGGTGTCGATCGCGGCTCCGCCGGAGCTCGGTTCGCTCTTCGCGCGGTTGCGCGCGGCGATGCACCAGCCCGAGACCGGCACCTGGTTCCAGGGCACGTTCACCCTCGACGCGGAATCGCATTTCGACTTCGACTTCGACGCCGAGCAGGAACCGACCTGGCGGCTGGCGCCGAACGAGGCCGGGAAGCCGTCGCCGCGCGCGTACGCGACCGAGCTCGCGATCTTCCCGCGCGACACCAAGCACGTCCCGGCCTGGCTTTCGGCCAAGGCGGGACTGCCGCTGGACATCGTGTTCCGGCACGCGAAGGTCGTCGACGCGCACAACGAGGGCGAACGACCGGTCGTCAACCGGCCGCCGGTGCCGCCGGACCTGATGCGCGGCGTCCTGGACTACCTCTTCCGCTCGCCGGTGGCGCTGACCAGGCCGGGTCCGCAGCCCGACATCTTCACCCCGAACGGCCCGCCGGACGTGCCGAACGCCTTCCACACCGACGGCGTGTGGATCTGGCCCGCGGCCGTCCCGCACTACCTGCGCAAGTACGGGGTGCCGCCGGAGCCGGAGCTGATCGAGCACATCCTGGCCGCCGGCTTCCGGCCGCCGCTGGTCGGCGAGCTGGTGCGGGCGACCGCGGAGGCGGAGATCGTCGGCAAGCCGCGGCCGCCGCAGACCGCAGCGGACCTGCCGGACGAAAGTGCCCGCACCCGCGTCGAACGCGACGGCGAACCCGGCCGCGACATCCGCGCCGTCGAGGTGCTGGACGTCCTGTACCAGCGGCTGGCCGAGCACGGGGTGGCGCCGACGTCCTACCGGATCGGCGCGAACGCGGTGCCGGAGCCGGGGCTCTGGACCCTGCGCCGCACCGAGACCGGCTGGGAGGTCTCCCGTCCGCCGACGGACGAGCCGGTGGCGTTCGCCAAACTCGAAGAGGCGGCACGATTCTTCCTCGGCACCCTGCTGCTGTACCCGGCGCGAGCCGCGGTGGGCGCCAACGAGGAGTCCGACAACCCCGCCGACTGGCCGATCCTGCCGCTGCGGGGCGAACCGCCGCTGAACTTCTTCCGTCGCAAGCGGATCGTCGTTCTGCCGTCGGGCACCACGGTGCAGCGGTTCGGCAACGAGACCGGCAACCTCGTGCACGCCGAATCGGCGCGGTTCATCGAGACGTCGCTGGCCGCGGACCGCGAACGGGAGCGCAGGCTCTACCGCGTCGTGCGGCCGCTGCGCGTGGTCACGGGCATCACCGCGCCGTGGAACGGGACCCCGGGCGGGGCCGTGGCCTACGTGCTGCCCCGGCCGATCGCCCAGCATCTCGAAACCGGCGCGCTGTCCCGCGTCCAGTGACGGGGTAGCAGACGTCAGGAAGCGGTGATCAGCACCGCGGGCGACCACCAGTAGTCCGCGAGCGGCTCGATCCGGATGCCGGTGAAACCCGCTTCCTTCAGCTGCGAAGCCCAATCGGTGGCGGGCTGCTCCCAGTTCGCGCGGTCCGCCCCGGGTTTGACCAGGCCGAGCAGGATCGGCAGCAGGAACCCCTGTGCCACCAGCGACGCCTCCTTGCCGTACTCCGAGATCCCGCGTTCGTAGCGGGTGACCAGGGAAAGCAGGTACTCGGGGGAGTCTTCGTCGTACTCGGGCACGTCGAACTCGGCGAGAACCAGACACGACGTGCGCGGCCGGAGCGCCCGCAGGACCTCGGTGCGCTCGCCGGTCGGGATCGACTGGAGCGCGAAGGTCGACTGCGTCAGCTGCCACTGCCGGTCGTCGTCGCGGGCCAGGAACTCCTGCGCGGTGGCGTCCCAGGTGTGCAGGCCGTGAGTGCCGTCGAGATGCTTCCGCGTTTCCGCGAGCAACGCGCTCGACGGCTCGACCAGGTCGATCCGGCCCGGCTGCCGGTCCGCCTGTTCGAGGGCGGGAACGACGGCGAGCCCGTCGCCGCAGCCGAGGTCGAGCAGCGAACCGACACTGCCGTAGCGCCGGGCGAGCATGGCGCTGAGCCGCCGATAGAGGTTGACGTTCCCGCCACCGCGGATGAACGCCGTGAACGCGGCGGGCTGGTCGTACACATCTCCGCCGCCGCCTTCGGTCAGGTACCGGTGCAGTTCGCGGCCGAGCGTGGATCCGGCACGCTCGGCGAGGTCCGCTGCCGTGGCCCGGTCACCGTCTCGGTACGCGGTGAGCGCTGCGGCCAGGACGTCCGTTTTCTTCATGTTCTCCTGTTTACCGTCAGAAAGGCACCCAAAGGGTGACTCTGGTGCCATTGCCCGGAGCCGACTCCACCCTGGCGGTCCCGCCGACCTCGTTCAGCCGGGCGGTGATGGACTCGCTGATCCCGAAACCGGCGGGCCGGGAGTCGATACTGAACCCGGCACCGTGATCGCGGGTGATCACCGCGACGCCGCCTTCCTGCTCCTCGACCCGGACGACGACCTTGTCCGTCCCGGCGTGTTTGAGGGTGTTGCGCAGGGACTCGCGGACGGCGTCGCGGATGGCGATCTGCCGCACCTCCGAAAGCGTGTCGTCGTCGAGCTCGGCGATCACGAGCTGGGCACGCAGCCCGTCCCGCGCCATCTCCGCCGCCAGCGAAGCGAGCTTCTCGCCCAGCGGCCGTGAACCGGCTTCCGACCGTTCCGAAGCCTCACTCTCGATCGTCCGGCGCAGTTCCATCGACTGCGCCCGCGCCAGCCGCTGCACCTCGGCGAGCCGCGCGACCGGGTCGCCCTTGTTGGCCAGCGCGATCGCTTCGAGGGTCTGCAGCACGGAGTCGTGCAGCATCCGGTGCTGGCGGGCGCGTTCGGCGATGCGGCCGTTGCGGATGCCGTACGCGAGGGCGAGCCGCGTGCCGAGCCCGATCAGGACGAGGGCGCCGCTCGCGGTGAAGAGGACGCCGAGGATCGACGGGAAAGTGGCCATGGCGTCGCCGGGCGCGGCTTGGCCGGTGCCGAGCAGGGACGCGAGCATCCGCACCGGGAAGCTGCCGACGGCGAGCGCCGCGGCGGCCGGCATACCCAGCGCGAGCGCCAGCAGGGCGACCTCGCCGAGCAGGTGCTTGCCGGGGATCGCCATCGCCTCGGTGAAGACGGAAGCCGGCACCAGCGCCCCGACCGCGAGCGGCGCGAACAGCGTGAACACGAGGTCGATCGCCAGCAGCCGGGCCGCGTACTGCGGGCGGAACGGCGCCGAGCGCAGCATCCACCGGATGCCGTACAGGGAGAGCCCGACCGAGCCGAGGGCCACCAGCCCGACCGGTCCGATCCCGATCATGCCGTGCGTGGAGACGTAGACGCCGAACGCGCCGGGCACCGCGAAGAGCCGGTAGACCAGCGGGACGAGGGCGACGTAGCGGGCGGCTCTGAGCAGCAGGTTGTCGCGATGGGCCGTGTCGATGGGCCCCGACATGTGCTGGATCCGCCGGAGCGCGCGCATCGGTGTCGGGTCGCCGACCTCGTCCGACAGCTCGCTCGTCGCCGTCGCCAGCGCGGGCGCGCCACGACGCAGCAACGTCACCAGAAAACTGGGCGGCCGCTTCGCCATGGATTTTCCCCCTGCCCGGAGCACCGGCAGGAGTATCTCCGGTTACGCCGTGTGGATCCAGAGACCAAGGGGGTTTATCTCAGCCTATGCCGTTCTCGGCGGCCCACTTCTTCAATTCGGCCACCGCCTCGTCGTGCTCCAGCGGACCGCGGTCGAGCCGCAGTTCCTTCAGGTGCTTCCAAGCTTTGCCGACGTCCGGCCCCGGCTTGAGCCCGAGGATCCGCATGATCTCCTCGCCGTTGAGGTCCGGCCGGACCCGGTCGAGGTCCTCCTGCGCCTGGATCGCCGCGATCCGCCGCTCGAGGTCGTCGTAGGTCGCCTGCAGCGCGGCCGCCTTCTTGCGATTGCGCGTGGTGCAGTCGGCGCGCACGAGCTTGTGCAGCCGGGGCAGCAGGTCGCCGGCGTCGGTGACGTAACGCCGCACCGCCGAATCCGTCCATTCGCCCTTGCCGTAGCCGTGGAACCGCAGGTGCAGGAACACGAGCTGGCTGACGTCCTGGACGATCTCCTTCGAGAACTTCAGCGCGCGCAAACGCTTGCGGGCCATCTTCGCGCCGACGACCTCGTGGTGGTGGAAGCTCACGCCGCCACCGGGCTGGAACTCGCGCGTCGCGGGCTTGCCGACGTCGTGCAGGAGCGCCGCGAGCCGCAGGATCAGATCCGGCTCGGAGGTCGGTTCGTGCGACTTCTCCAGGTCGATCGCCTGCGCGAGCACGGTCAGCGAGTGCTGGTAGACGTCCTTGTGCTGGTGGTGCTCGTCGATCGCCAGCCGCATCCCCGGCACCTCGGGCAGCACGCGATCGGCGAGGCGGGTGTCGACCAGCAGCTCGATACCGGGCCGGGGGTCGTCCGCCAGCAGCAGCTTCGACAGCTCGGCCTGCACGCGCTCGGCGGTGATCCGGTCGATCTCCTCGGCCATCGACGACATCGCGTCGACCACCCGCGGCGCCGCGGTGAACCCGAGCTGCGCGGAGAACCGAGCGGCCCGCAGCATGCGCAGCGGGTCGTCGGCGAAGGACTCCTGCGGGGTCGCGGGCGTGTCGAGCACCTTGTCCTGCAGTGCCTGGAGCCCGTCGTGCGGGTCGACGAAGGTCTTGTTCGCGAGGTCGATCGCCATCGCGTTGACCGTGAAGTCGCGGCGGAGCAGATCTCCCTCGATGCTGTCGCCGAAGGTGACCTCGGGGTTGCGGCCGACACGGTCGTAGCTGTCGGCGCGGAACGTCGTGATCTCCAGGGTCATGCCCTGTTTGGTCACGCCGACGGTGCCGAACGCGATACCGACGTCCCACACCGCGTCGCCCCAGGCGCTGACGATCTTGAGCACCTGGTCCGGGCGCGCGTCGGTAGTGAAGTCGAGGTCGTTCGACAGCCGGCGGAGCATCATGTCGCGGACGCTGCCGCCGACCAGGTACAGGCTGTGCCCCGCCTTCGCGAAGAGCTTCGCGAGCTCGTCCGCCAGCGGGGAGATGCGCATCAGCTCGGTCACGGCGTTCTGCATCGCAGTGCTCTTCCCCGCAATCGCCTGCCCGGCGACCACCTTGTTCACGACAATCCCACCACGATTTGGATGTACTTACTACGGCCCGGCCCAACACGGGCACGGAGAGCCAGCGTACCTGTACCGCCGTTTGCTCTAGCATCGCAGCATGTCTGGATCAGCCGGGCGCTCCGGCGCTTCGAAGCCGGGCCGCCGGCGGAGGCGCAGGCGGGGGAGGCGGCTGACCACGGTCGACGAAACCTCGGCCGGCGGACTCGTCGTCGACGCCGAACGGGCGAACGCCGCGCTGATCGGGCGGCTCGACCGGCACGGCAGACTGCTGTGGTCGCTGCCGAAGGGCCACATCGAGGACGGTGAGACGGTGGAGCAGACGGCTGTGCGCGAGGTGAAGGAGGAGACCGGCATCTCCGCGCAGGTCCTGCGGCCCCTCGGCACCATCGACTACTGGTTCGTGGCCGAGCGACGGCGCGTGCACAAGACGGTGCACCATTTCATCCTGGAATCCACCGGCGGCGAACTTTCGGACGAGGATGTCGAGGTGACCGAGGTCGCCTGGGTGCCGCTCGCCGACCTGGAGACCAAACTCGCCTACTCCGACGAGCGCAAGCTGGTCCGGAAGGCCAAAGAACTCTTCGCGCAGCAACAGCACACCGCCGAGGGAGCACCTGAGTGAAGCGGCTTGCCGCCACTGTCCTGTCGATCCTGTTCCTGGCCCTCACCGCGTTGCCCGTCGCGGTCGCGCAGGCCCAGGAACAGCCCCGGCTGCGCGTGGACCTCGACCAGCTCAACCCCCGCGTGATCACCTCGGCTTCGGCTTCGCTCACCGTGACCGGCCGCGTCACCAACATCGGCGACCGGCGGATCAGCAAGCTGGGTGTCCGGCTGCAACTGGGCACGCGGCTGCAGAGCGAGCAGCAGATCGGTGACGTCCTCGCCGGCGACAAGTTCAAGGATCTCGCGGCGACGGAGTTCGTCGACCTCGAACCGGACGAGCTGGAGCCCGGCCAGAGCGCCGCGCTGAACCTGGCCGTCCCGCTCGGTCAGTCCGCCAAGCTGCAGTTCCCGAGGCCCGGCGTGTACCCGCTGCTGGTCAACGTCAACGGGACCCCGGATTTCGGCGGTCCGGAACGGCTGGCGGCGGTCACCCTGCTGATGCCGGTGCTCGGTGTCCCCGGCAAGGCGCCCGCGTCGCGTCCGCCGTCGGCGCCGTCGACGAGCCTGCTGTGGCCGATCGCGAACAGCGTCGTGCACGTCGTCTCCGCCCCACTCGGCGGGCCGCTGACCCTCGCGGACGAGCGGCTGGCGGACGAGCTGGCCGCCGGCGGACGACTGGACTCGCTGGTCGAGGCGGCGCGCGCGGCCGAGGCCGACACGAAGGTCTCGTCGTCGTTGTGCCTGGCCATCGACCCCGACCTGGTCGCGACCGTCGACGCGATGACCCGTGGCTATCAGGTCGCGGGCGGCGCTCCCGGCAAGGGCGTCGAGACCGCGAAGAACTGGCTCGGCAGGCTGAAGGCGCTGGTCGCGGGCCGGTGCGTGGTCACCCTCCCGTTCGCCGACGCCGACCTCACCGCGCTGACGAAGGTCCGCGCCGGTGACGCCACCGACACCGCGCTCATGACCACCGCGCTCGGCGGCGCGGGGACGATCAAGAACCTGCTCGGCATCCAGCCGCAGGACGGCGTGCTCTGGCCCGGCGGCGCCCTCGACTCGCAGACCGTCGAAGCGATCGGCAAGGCGGGCGTCAAGACCGTGCTGACCGATTCGGGCAAGCTCCAGTCCCGCACACCGCTTTCGAGCGGGGTGTCGATCGAAGGGACGGACCTGCGCGCGCAGCCGATCGACGCGCTGATCTCGTCCGCGCTGAACGGCTCGGGGTCCACCCAGAACGGGCTCGGCGCCATCGCCTTCCGTGCCGGGCTCGGCGGGCAGAACGAGGGGCCGGAACGCGCACGGCTGCTGATCGCGCCGCCGCGGCAGTGGGCCGCGACCGGCACCGAACTCACCACGTTCCTGGAGCGGATGGACGACTTCTACACCGCCGGCCTCCTCAAGTCGGCGCCGCTGCCCGAACTACTCGGTGAAGCCCCGTCCGGGACGGCGTCGGTCAACTACGACCCACAGGATCTGACTGCCGCGACCAGCGGCGACGTCACCGCGAAGATGTCCCAGCTCGACAACGAGACACTGGGCCTGTCGTCCGCGATGACGATGGATGCCACCAAACGGGTGAGGCCGGCCGACGTGGTCGCCCCGGTCCGGCTCGCCCTCATCCGGGCCGCGTCGACGTCGTGGCGCGGCGCGGACGCCGCGACCGTCACCGGCAACGCCCGCGGCGATCTGGAGGCGATCCGCAGCCAGGTCACCGTCGAGCGGCCGAAGCAGACGATCGCGCTGGCTTCCGGCGCGGCGCCGCTGCCGGTGTTCATCACCAACAACCTGCCGGTCGGCGTCGCCGTCCAGGTCGCCTTGAAGAACAACGTGGGCCTGCGGCCGACCGACGACACCCAGTTGCAGGCTCAGATGGTCCCGGCCAACAGCGCCCGTAACCGGCTGCTCCCGGTCGAGGCGCTGCGGGCCGGCCGGTTCAGCGTCGACGTGTCGCTGACCACGCCCGACGGGACCCCGCTCGGTTCGGCCGCGCGGTTCGAGCTGACGTCCACGGAGTACGGCGCGATCACCATCATCATCACCATCACCGCGGCGGGTGCGCTGCTGCTCCTGTCGTCCCGCCGGATCTACCGGAGGATCAAGGACTCACGAGCCGATCGGGCGAACGAAACCGCCCCGCGTGTGACCGAGGACGCACAGGTTTAAGTGTTTCCGGGCGTCGCCGATTACCCTGGGTCGAACGATGCCGCCGGGCATCACGTAGCCGAGCACCGAGGATTGGGCACGCGTTGGAAAGAGAGCCGGGTGTACCGCCCGAGCGTGCAGGCCGTCCCCGGCGCGAAGGCACTCCGCCACCGCCCCGCCGTACCGAGGGACCCGCACGCCGTCCGGAGCGTCGTCAGCCGCCCCCGCAGCAGCCCCCACCCGAACGCGGTGAGCGCCCGCGGCGGGCCGCGCCGCCGCCTCCTCCGCAGCCGGTGGACGGCCGCCGCCAGCGGGTGGCGGGCCGCCCCGACGACGAGACACGGCGGCTGAGGCCACCGCAGGCCCCGCCGCCGAACCAGGTACCGCCGCGGAAGGTGCCCCCTCCCCAGGGGACGCCTCCGCCGCCGACCCGTCGTCAGCCGGTTCCGCCGCCGCAGGGCCCGCCGCTGCCGCAGCCGTCCCAGAACCCGCCGCCGCGGCGTCCGGCCGTGTCACAGCCGCCTCCTCAGGCGCTCCACCAGACACCGCCTCCGCCGCATCGCGGGCGCCGCCAGCCGCCACCGGTCCGCCCGTGGCAGGTCGACCGGCGCGACGAACCCGACGCGACGCGGTTCATCCCGCGAACCCCCGGCGTCCCGATGGGCTCGCGCTGGCCGGTCGCCGACCCTGACGTCCTCCGCCCGTACGACCAGCTCGCCACGCAGGTCATGCCGGCGATCAAGGACGCGCCGCTGGTCAAACCGCGGCCGGGGGAGACGGGCGAGCAGGATGTCGCCGCCCCGGCGAAGGCGCCGTCGATCGCGAAGTCGAGCGGACGGATGGCGATCGCCTCGCTGATCAGCCGCATCACCGGCTTCGCGTGGAAGCTGCTGCTGGTCGCGGCCATCGGCGCGCAGGTGGAGAACGACTCGTTCAACGTCGCCAACACGATGCCGAACATCATCTTCGAGCTGCTGATGGGCGGTGTGCTGTCCAGCCTCGTGGTCCCGCTGCTCGTGCGGTCGCAGGACGACAAGGACGGCGGCGAGGCGTACACCCAGCGGCTGGTCACGGTGGCGGGCACGCTGCTCGTGGTCGGGACGACGATCGCCGTCCTGGCGGCGCCGTTGATCACGAAGCTCTACGTCGACGACAACGGTGACGCCAATCCCGCGCTGGTCACCGCGTTCGCGTACCTGCTGCTGCCGCAGATCTTCTTCTACGGCGTGTTCGCGCTGCTCTCGGCGGTGCTGAACGCGAAGCACATCTTCGGCCCGACGGCGTGGGCACCGGTGATCAACAACCTGGTCGTCATCTTCACGATCCTCGTGGTGTGGATCATGCCGGGGAACATCTCGACCGATCCGGTGTCGATCACCGATCCGAAACTGCTGACGCTGGGTCTCGGCGTGACCTCGGGCATCGTGGCGCAGTCGGTGCTGTTGATCCCGCCGCTGCTGCGGTCCGGGTTCAAGTTCAAGTGGCGCTGGGGCATCGACAAGCGCATGAAGGAGTTCGGCGGGCTCGCGCTCTGGACCGTCGGCTACGTCGCGGTCAGCCAGATCGGCTACACGATCACGACTCGCGTGCTGACCAGCGGTTCGCAGGGCGGTGTGACCGCGTACAGCAACGCGTGGCTGCTCTTCCAGCTGCCGTACGGCGTCATCGGGGTGTCGCTGCTGACCGCGATCATGCCGAGGATGAGCCGCGCGGCCGCGGACGGCGATCACAAGAAGCTGATCGGCGACCTGTCCTACGCGTCGCGTATCTCGACGGTGACGCTCCTGCCGATCTCCGCGGTGATGACCGTGGTGGGCGGTTCGGTCGGCATCGCGCTGTTCACCTTGGGCAAGGGCACGGTCGAGAACGCGTCGCGGATGGGCGAGGCGCTGGCTATCTCCGCGTTCGCGCTGCTGCCGTACGCGCTGGTCATGCTTCAGATGCGGGTGTTCTACTCGATGAAGGACGCGCGGACGCCGGTGCTGATCATGATCGTGATGACCGTGGTGAAGGTGCCGCTGCTGTACCTGTGCCCCGTGCTGCTTTCGCCGGACAACATCGTGCTCGGCGTGATGATGGTCAACGGCCTCACGTTCGTCGTCGGCGCGATCCTCGGTCAGGTCTGGCTGTGGGTGACCCTCGGAAATCTCCGGAGCAAGCGGGTTCTCGGAGTGATCCTCTTCACGGTCGTCGCGAGTGTGCTCGGCGTCGGCGCGGCGTGGCTCGCCGGGCAGATCGTCCCCGACTCGTTCGGGCCTACTTTCCATGCCTGGGTGAAACTTCTGCTCCAGACGGTGGTCGGGATCGTGGTGTCGTTCGGCGTGCTCATGGCCTTGAAGGTCGAGGAATTGAAGCCCGCCACGGCGAGGATCACCCGGTTGATCAAGCGCGGATAACGATTCACGTACGGATGGCGCGCGTTCACGGGTCGTATTCTGGGTACTCTCGGGGCGGGAGCTACGCGGGAGAGTGCGGTGGATACGAGACGGAGCGAACAGGCAGGGGAGGCCGGCCAGATGGGCATCCGGGCCCAAGGCGGGTCGCTGGCCCCTGGCCGGGTCGTCGGTGACGGCCGGTATCGCCTGCTCGCACAGTTCGGGGTGGACGAGCGGGCCGCCGCGCATCTTTGGCGTGCCCGCGACGGGCAGCTGAAGCGGGACGTGGCGCTGACGCTGCTGGTCGGCGACCCCGCGGACGCGGAAGCCGCCCGGCTCGCGCGCCGGACGCTGGAGCGTGCCGCGCACGCCTCCAAGTTCGGCCACGGCGGGGTCGCGCGCGTTCTCGACGTGCTCAGCCTCGGCAGCGGCGTCACATCGAGCGAAGGTCTGCTCGGTGTCGTCGTCGCGGAATGGACCAAGGGCAGCGACCTGGTCGACCTGGTGGCGCAGCGCCCGGTGGCGCCCGCCGCGGCGGCCAGGATGGTGCAGGCGCTGGCGGAAGCCGTCGACCACGCCCATCAGAACGGTCTCGTCCTCGGCCTCGACCACCCGCAGCGTCTCCGGCTCACCCCGGACGGCGCACTGAAGCTCGCCTTCCCGGGCCCCTTGCCCGAAGCGACCCTTCGCGACGACGTCAAAGCACTCGGCGCCGTCCTGTACCTGCTGCTGACCGGCCGGTGGGCCCTTCCCGGTGGCCCGGCCGCGATCCCGGCGGCGCCGCACGCGCCGACCGGCCGTGTCATCCCGCCGCGTTCACTGGTCCCGACGGTGCCCGTCGAGCTGTCCTCGCTCGCCGTCCGCACCATCGAGGACGGCGGCCACGGCGGTATCCGCACCAGCGCGGCCATCCTGCGTGTCCTGGACCAGGTCGCCGAAGCCGAAGAACGCACCCAGCTGATCAAGGCCGTCGGCGAGGAAGAGGCCGTGGCCGAATCGGACGGCACGGTCTGGACGACGAAGAAGCCGGTCAAGGACGTCGCGCGCCGCAAGAAGCTGGCGTTCGGCGTGACCGTGCTGGTCGTCGCGACCGTGGTCATCCTCGCCTGGGGTGGGATGATGCTGATCAACCTGTTCCAGGGCGAGTCGAAGTCCAGCGGTCCGAAAATCAACGTCGCCGCGTCCTCTTCGCAGGTCGCGCCGCCGCCCTCGGGCGAGCAGCCGCCGCCGGCCCAGCAGAAGCCGTCCCCCGCCGTGGGTGCCGCGGTGAAGCCGTCGGCCGTGGCCGTCTACAACCCGGGCAGCAAGGGCGACAGCCCTGGCAAGGCCAGGAACACCACCGACGGTGACACGGTCACCTCGTGGAAGACCGACCAATACGACAAGCAGTTCCCGGTGCTCAAGGACGGCGTCGGACTGGTCGTGACCTTCAAGGACCCGATCAACCTCACCCAGGTCAAGATCGACGCGGCGAGCCCCGGCTCGAAGGTCGAGATCCGCTCCGCCGACAAGAAGAACCCGAAGCTCGACGAAACGAAGGTCGTCGGGACCGGAGACCTCGCGGAGGGCGAGTCGACCATCGCGTTGCAGCAGCCTCAGCAGGGTCAGTACTTCATCATCTGGATCACTCAGCTGGGTGAAGATGACAAAGGAAAGTTCGTCACCGAACTCAACGAGCTGACCTTCCTGCCTGCGGGGTGACGGCGGACACCGGGTCAGTAGGCTCTCCCGGGTGACAGCTGCAGCTCCCACGGACGCGGATCTCATAGCGGCGCATGCCGCTGGAGACCCGCACGCGTTCAGTGAACTGGTCCAGCGACATCGAGACCGCATGTGGGCGGTGGCCCTGCGCACCTTGCGGGATCCGGAAGAAGCCGCGGACGCCCTGCAGGACGCCTTCATCTCCGCGTTCCGAGCAGCGGGCAACTTCAGAGCCGAATCGCAGGTCACGACGTGGTTGCACCGCATCGTCGTGAACGCGTGCCTCGACCGCATCCGGCGGGGCAAGGCCAGACCGACCGTTCCGTTGCCCGAGACCGGGCAGTTCAACGAGCCCGCTTCACCGCGTGACTCGATGTCGGAACGTGAGACGAGCCTGGTCATCAAGGAAGCCCTCGACCAGCTCCCCGAAGAGCAGCGTGCCCCGATCGTGTTGGTCGACGTCGAGGGATACTCCGTCGCCGAGACGGCGAAGATGCTCGGCATCGCCGAGGGCACGGTCAAGAGCCGGTGTGCCCGAGGTCGCGGAAAGCTCGCGAAGGTTCTCGGACATCTACGGAACCCCGATGCGATTGCGAACGTCCCAACTCACGAAAGCAAACGAGAGCGCGCTACCCCGCAACGGGGTGCCAGGCGTCCTCAGGGCACGCCGGGTGACGGGGAGGGACGATGACAGACGAGAGCAGGGGGATCGGTGGGACCGTCGGTCCGCCGTGGTCTGTCGATGTGCTCGCCGACCTGCACGCAGGTGTGCTGGACGAGCGAGAAGCGGCCAAGCTGTGGCCGCTGGTGAACGCCGACCCCGAAGCACTGGCGATCATCGAAGCACTCGAAGCGACCACGGCCGACCTCGCGGAACTCGCGAACGAGCCGGTCGCGCCGATGCCGGCGGAGTACGCGGCACGGATCGACGCCGCGCTGGCCGCCGAAATGCGAGTGTCGCCTGCGTTTCAAGGCGCATCTGAACGGCCGCAGGAGCAGGTCGCCCCGGTGGTGGACCTCGCGGCCGCACGGCGGCGGCGGAACAAACGGATCGGCTGGGGCGCCGGAATAGCGACCGTGGCGGCGGCGGCCATCGCCGCCGTGGCGATCGTCGTCCCGACCACTCGGGAGCCGGATTCGGGCGGTATCGCCCAGCCCGCGCCGTCGGCTCCTTCCGGACCTTCGGTCGGCGGAGACGGCGGAGGTGCCGAAGCCCTCGTCGGCAAGGCGATCGGCGTCCGCGACTTCGGCTCGCTGAAGACCGAAGAACGCCTCGACGCCTGCGTCGCCGCAGCCGGAATGGACGCCGACGTGCGGCCGGAGGGCATCCGGCCGGTGAACGTCGCGGGCAAGGACGGCGTGATGGTGATCTACACCACAGGCAAACTCGCCCAGTTCCGCATCGTCGCCTTCGGTGCCGACTGCGGCCCGGGCAACCCGGCCGTCCTCTTCGACAAGATCATCGGAGCGAAGTAGCAGACGAGACGTGGTAGCAGCGGCAGAAAAAGATCTCCCTGCTGCCTCCGGCCGCTAATAGAGGTCCCTTGCTCTCCGGATGGGAGCAAGGGACCTTTGCCACCACCTCGGCGCGGGCGGGGAAGTAGCGCCGGTCACCCCGGGAACACCGGCCCTTACGATCGTGTTGAGCCTGGTGAACAGGTCACTACGAGCGGAGGTCACGGGTGGCTGCCGAGGAGATCAGGAACCTGATCATTGTGGGATCGGGTCCTGCGGGATACACCGCCGCTGTCTACGCGGCACGGGCGCAGCTCGAACCGCTGGTGTTCGAGGGCACTCAGTTCGGCGGTGCGCTGATGACGACGACGGAGGTCGAGAACTTCCCCGGCTTCCGCGAAGGCATCCAGGGTCCCGACCTCATGGAAGAGATGCGCGAGCAGGCCAAGCGTTTCGGCGCCGACCTGCGCCAGGAGGACGTCGAGTCCGTCGAGCTGACCGGTGACGTCAAGTACGTCTTCGCGAACGGCAAGCGCTACGCGGCCCGCGCGGTCGTGCTCTCGATGGGCGCCGCGGCCCGCTATCTGAACGTGCCCGGCGAGCAGGAACTGCTCGGCCGCGGGGTTTCGGCCTGTGCCACCTGCGACGGTTTCTTCTTCCGCGACCACGACATCGTGGTCGCCGGCGGCGGCGACTCGGCGATGGAGGAGGCGACCTTCCTGACGAAGTTCGCCAAGTCCGTGACGATCGTCCACCGCCGCGAGGAGTTCCGCGCTTCCAAGATCATGCTGGAGCGTGCCCGCGAGAACGAGAAGATCAAGTGGGCGCTCAACAAGCAGATCACCGAGGTCGAGGGTGAGGGCAAGGTCGAGGGCCTGAAGCTCAAGGACACGGTCACCGGTGAGGAGTCCAAGCTGGACGTGACCGGGTTCTTCGTCGCGATCGGTCACGACCCGCGCAGCGAACTGGTGCGCGGCCAGGTGGACCTCGACGAGGACGGCTACGTGCTCACCAAGGGCCGCACCTCGTACACGAACCTTCCCGGCGTTTTCGCCGCGGGCGACCTGGTCGACCGCACGTACCGGCAGGCGATCACCGCCGCGGGCTCGGGCTGCGCCGCGGCGATCGACGCGGAACGATGGCTGGCGGAGCACGCCGGTGTCGAGGCCGCCCAGGAGACCCCTGAGCTGGTCGGTGGCGGCTACGGCGCCACCACCGACTGACTTTCCCAACACCGGAGTTTCACCACCCAGAAGGAGACACCATGGCCAACACCGTGACGGTGACCGACAAGACGTTCGTCGACGACGTGCTGACGAGCGAGAAGCCCGTCCTGGTCGACTTCTGGGCGACCTGGTGCGGTCCGTGCAAGATGGTCGCCCCGGTACTCGAGGAGATCGCGGCCGAGAACGGCGAGAAGCTGACGGTCGCGAAGCTCGACATCGACGCCAACCCGAACACTGCGCGTGACTACCAGGTGATGTCGATCCCGACGCTGATCCTGTTCCAGGGCGGCAAGCCGGTGAAGCAGATCGTCGGCGCCAAGCCGAAGGCCGCGCTGCTGTCGGACCTCGCCGACGTCCTCTGATCTCGCGTTTCATCTGCCGAAACCCGGGGCCTGCCCAGGCTCCGGGTTTCGTCGTCACGGGGAATGGGTAGATCTCTCCGTTATGGGAACGCCTGGACGAGTTCCACGAACGGGGACTTGACGCACCGACCGGGCCTCCGCGCTCACCGAGAGTTCACAGGGCACAATAGAGCACCGGGGTTCGCCCCGCAGGGTTTTCATAGTCGTGCATCGAGCTCGATCGGTGCCCCAAGGGAAGAGCGAGGAGTGCATGCGGGTACTCCGCCGCGGTGACGCCGGACCGGACGTCGCCGAGATCAGGTCCACGCTGGCGGCGATGGAGCTGCTCCCGCCGGTGACCGAATCCGGGGAGTACGAGGTCTTCGACACGGCGATGGAACATGCCGTGCGGGCGTTCCAGCAGCGCCGTGGGCTCATCACCGACGGTCTGGTGGGTCCGGCCACCTATCAGGCGCTTCGCGGCGCCGGCTTCCATCTCGGCAGCCGGCCGCTGACCTACATGTTCTCCGCCCCCATGCAGGGTGACGACGTCTTCGCGCTCCAGGAGCGGCTGACCGAGCTCGGTTTCGACGCCGGCCGCCCGGACGGCCACTTCGGTCCCCAGACCGAGCGTGCGCTCAAGACCTTCCAGCGCGACATGCGCCTGGTCGCCGACGGTATGTGCGGCCCGGCCACCATCCGTGAGCTGCACCGGCTCTCTTCGCCGCGTGCCCGCGGCGGCCGCCCCGTTTTCCTGCGCGAGCAGGAGCAGGTGCGGCAGGCGGGCCCCCGGCTGCGCGGCAAGCGCATCGTGATCGACCCTGGCCACGGCGGCGAGGACCTCGGGGTCGTCGCGGGCGGCCTGCGCGAGGCGGACATCGCCTGGGACCTGGCGCGGCGGCTCGAAGGCCGGATGCAGGCCACGGGCATGGAGGCGCTGATCTCGCGCGGCCCGAACCAGAGCCCGACTGAGGGTGAGCGGGCGAAGTTCGCGAACGAGGCGGGCGCCGACCTGTTCCTTTCGCTGCACAACGACAAGAACCCCTCGCCCAAGGCGCAGGGGGTCGCGAGCTTCCACTTCGGCACCGGCAACGGCACCACGTCGACCGTCGGTGAGCTGCTGGCCGGCTTCATCCAGCGCGAGCTGGCCGCCCGCACCGGCATGCTCGACTGCCGCACGCACTACAAGACCTGGGAGATCTTCACCCGCACCCGCTGCCCGGCGGTGCGGATCGAGATCGGCTACCTGACCAACCCCGAAGACAGCCGCAAACTGGCGGACCCGGCTTTCCGCGACGTCGTCGCCGAAGGCATCCTGGTCGCCGTGAAGCGCCTGTACCTCCTCGGCGAAGGCGACCAGCCGACCGGCACGTTCACCTTCGCGGACGTCCTGGCGCACGAACTCGCCAAAGCGGAGTAGCCAGTCCTCCACACCCGCACGCGGGCGCACATCCCTCTGCCGACGCCCTCGGCACAACCGGTTGTGTGCCCCGTCCCCCGAGTACGCCACCCCTAGCTCCACCCGGCGCGCAGCCCCCACCCTTCCCGGGGGGCGTCCCCAAGTCCAGCCTACCCATCCACAGATTTTCCACCGCTCCTAGCAGCGATCTGTGGATAACTCGGCGGGTTACCCACAGCTGTCCCCAGGCAGGGGGATGGCTGCTGCGCGCGCTCTGGAACTCTGCTAAAGCGGGGCGAAGAAGGTCAGGCGCGGCCCATGCTCGGCTCGGCCGTCGTGATGGAGACCTGGCCGAGTAGCCGTTCGAGGGCCGCCTCCACGTCTTCCTTCCACGAGATCGCCGACCGCAGTTCCAGCCGCAGCCGCGGCCACCGCGGATGCGGCCGCACGGTCTTGAACCCGACACTCTGCAGGAACGCGGCGGGCAGGACACAACTGTGCCCGCCGTCCGGATCGGTCTCGTCGGGCTTGGCGTCCCCGAAGGCCTCGATCGCGCGAACCCCGCGTTTGGTGAGGTCCTTCGCGACGGCCTGCACCAGCATCCGGCCGAGCCCGCCGCCCTGGAATTCGGGAAGCACCTGGAAGGCGGTCAGCAGGACCGCGTCGGGGCCGGGGGGCGAAGTCGGGAAAGCCAGCGAGCGCGGCACGGCGTTCGGCGGCGCGTAGAGCACGAAACCGACGGGCAGGGTGTCGCTGTAGACGATCCGGCCGCAGGAACCCCACTCCAGCAGCACGCTGGAGACCCAGGCTTCCTTTTCGACCTCTGTCGCGCCGTATTCCTCGGCCTGCGCCTTCAGATGCGGTGCCAGCTCCCAGTACACGCAGCGGCGACAGCTCTTGGGCAGGTGTTCGAGGTTGTCCAGGGTTACGCCCACGACGCGACGCGACACAGACAAACCTCCCTGAATGAGGAACACCCGACGCGGCCTTGTCCCGAGCAGGGCTCACTGAAGGGGTCCAGACCGAGGATAGGCCGATGTGATGAACACCGAAAGGCCAGGGCCCCTCAAGGGAGGGTGGTTACACTCGATGGAACTACCAGTCGGTAGCGACTATGTCCACTTCGAAGCCGGGTGAAGCGCCTGATGACCGAGAACCGCCCTGTCCGGCCGGAGCCCGGCCGACACAACCTCGACCCTCATCTCGACCGCTACGCCGCTCGTACGGCCGGGATGACTGCTTCCGAGATCAGGGCCTTGTTCGCGGTGGCCAGTCGCCCCGAAGTGGTGTCGCTCGCCGGCGGGATGCCGAACCTCGCCGCGCTCCCGTTGGACACGCTGTCCGCGCAGGTCGGCGAGCTCATCGCCCAAGACGGCCTGGTCGCGCTCCAGTACGGCTCCGCGCACGGCATCCCGTCGCTGCGTGAGCAGATCTGCGAAATCATGGCCCTCGAGGGCATCAAGGCCCACCCGGACGACGTCGTCGTGACGGTCGGCTCCCAGATGGGGCTCGACATGGTCACCCGGCTGTTCTGCGATCCGGGTGACGTCATCATCGCCGAGGGTCCGTCGTACGTCGGCGCGCTGGGCTCGTTCGCCGCGTACCAGGCGGACGTCGTCCATGTCGCGATGGACGACCACGGCCTGGTCCCCGAGGGGCTCCGCGCCGCGCTCGCGGAGACACGGAAAGCGGGCCGCCGGGTCAAGTTCCTCTACACGATCCCCAACTTCCACAACCCCGGCGGCGTCACGCTGGCCGTCGAGCGGCGCGCGGAGATCGTGGAGATCTGCCGGGAGAACGACATCCTCATCGTCGAGGACAACCCGTACGGACTGCTCGGCTTCGGCGGGCAGACGTACCCCGCGCTCCGCTCGATCGACCCCGACAATGTCGTTTACCTGGGCTCCTTTTCGAAGACGTTCGCGTCCGGCCTGCGGGTCGGCTGGGTGCTCGCGCCGCATGCCGTCCGGGAGAAACTCGTGCTCGCGGCCGAGTCCGCGACGCTTTGTCCGCCAACGCTTAACCAGTTGATCGTGTCGCGATACCTCTCGACGCACGACTGGATGGGGCAGATCAAGACCTTCCGCGAGAACTACCGGGAGCGACGGGACGCGATCCTGTCCGCGCTCGATCAGCACATGCCCGCCGGTTGCAGCTGGACCAAACCCGATGGCGGTTTCTACGTCTGGATGACCGTCCCCGAGGGCGTGGACACGAAGGCGATGCTGCCGCGGGCCGTCACGGCCCGCGTCGCGTACGCCTCCGGAACCGGTTTCTACGCCGACGGTTTCGGCAGCAGACAGCTTCGACTTTCCTACTGCTACCCGACGCCCGAGCGGATCCGCGAAGGTGTCCGGCGGCTCGCCGCGGTGCTCGAGTCCGAAATGGACCTCGCGCGTACCTTCGGTAACGCGAGCCCACGCTCGATCTCGGGGCCGCAGAACCCCTCTCCGGACACGGTCTGATCGGCCGGACGTCCCCAAGCACAAAGGAGTCTCGGTGGTCGACCGCACCGTTGCCGTACTCGCAGGCGGACTTTCCCACGAACGCGATGTCTCTCTCCGCTCCGGACGCCGGCTCTCGGTCGCGTTGCGGGCGGAAGGTCTCATCGTCGAGGAGTGGGACACCGACGCGGGCCTGCTCGAACGCCTGCGCACCCAGCGGCCTGACGCGGCCATCGTCGCCCTTCACGGTGGTGAGGGGGAGAACGGCGCGGTGCAGACGGTGCTGGAGATGCTCGACGTGCCTTACGTCGGGACCAGTTCGCGGGGCTGCCGCCGCGCGTGGGACAAGCCGACGGCCAAGGCACTCGTCGCCGACGCGGGTTTCACCACGCCGGACTGGGTCGTGCTGCCGCACAGCACCTTCCGCGAACTCGGCGCGCAGGCCGTGCTCGACTCGATGGTCGAGACGCTGGGCCTGCCCATGATCCTCAAGCCGGACCAGGGCGGTTCGGCGCTGGGCGCCCAGGTCGTCAAGGACGCCGCTGAAATGCCCGGCGCGATGGTCGGCTGCTTCGCTTACGGAGACACCGTTCTCGCCGAGAAGTTCGTATCCGGCGTTGAGGTGGCCGTGACGGTCATCGAAGGCGCGGAAGGCCCCGAGGCCCTGCCCGCGGTCGAGATCGTGCCGGAGAGCGGCGTGTACGACTACACCGCCCGCTACACCGCCGGGCTGACCGATTTCTTCACCCCCGCGCGGATCCCCGACGACGCCGCCAAGGCGGTCAGCGAGCTGGCCGTCGCCGTGCACCGGCAACTCGGGCTTCGCGACATCTCCCGCACCGACGCCGTGGTCGCCGAAGACGGCACGGTCTACTTCCTCGCGGTGAACCTGTCCCCGGGCCTGACCGAGACTTCGATCGTCCCGGTGGCGATCGAGGCGTCCGGTGCCACCCTCGGCTCGGTCTTCGCCGACCTCGTGGGACGGGCGATTTCCCGCAAGAGCTGAGTCTTTCAGTTCTGGACGGCGACTACCTGGTACTCGTCCTCGTAGACGACCCGGCCCGGATTCGCCGACCGGACGGTCTCGCACGGGATCTCGTGCGCCTCGAGAATCGCCAGGTAGCCGTCGACCCGCTCGATGAAGACACGAGCGGTCGCCTTGAACCACGCTGCGGCTCCGGGATTGACCTCCGCGTCGTAGACGCTCGGATCGGCGTGCGCCGGGTTGATGAAGTTCGCGTCGTACCAGTCGTTGTTCGCCCTGCGGAAGGCTTCCTGCTCGACGGTCAGGCGTCCGGCCCGGGCGAGCCCGTTCACGAGACCGAAGACGCCGGTGAAGTTTCCACGCTCGTCGCGGACCGGGCTCTGGAAGCGGACGAAGGGGAGACCGGTCACCGCCGAGGCCAGCCGCGGACCCAGGCCAGCAGCTCTTCGTCGCGCAGGGAGCCGATCACGACATCGGCGGGGAAGTCCTGCTGCTTCAAGGTGGGAACCCCGATGACGGTCATCCCGGCCGCTCGCGCCGACCGGAGACCGGTCGTCGAGTCCTCGAACGCCAACGCGTCGACGGGATCGACGTCGAGCAGTGCGCAGGCGGTCCGGTACATCTCCGGATCGGGCTTCGGCGCGGCCACCTCGTCGGCGGCCAGTTTCACGGGAAACATCTCCGAAAGCCCGCCGCGAACGAGCGCGGCTTCGAGGAGCGCCCGGGGCGAGTTGCTCGCGACGGCGACCGGGACGGCGGCGGCGGTCAACTCGACCAACTCGCGCGCGCCGGGCATCGCCTCCGCTTTCGCGGTGACGACTTCGGTCACCAACCTCAGCAACTCGTCCGCGATCTCGGCGCCGCCCTCGGGTTCACCGAACGCCTCCGCCATCGCGTCGGCGGCGGCCGGGAGCGACTTGCCGATCACCAACGCCTTCTCGTCCGGACCGAAGGGCAGACCTCGCCGAGCGAACAGCTCGGTCTCGGCGACCGACCAACACGGCTCGGTGTCCATGAGTAGTCCGTCGCAGTCGAAGACCACCGCGCGGGGATTTCGACCGCCGACGAGCCCTTTCATACTTGCCCCCAGTTCAAGTACTCAGCGTGATTTCTCTGTCGACACCCAGCTATCGTCACCGTGACAAAACGACCTGGGGTAATCCCTAATCGGTTTCGCGTGTCTGATTTGCCTGATTTTGATCCATCAGCGCCACGATGCGTTCAAGATCGTCAACGGACCCGAATTCGAGCGTGATCCGACCTTTTCGGCGACCCAAGTCGACCTTCACGCGAGTGTCGAACCGGTCCGAGAGCCGGTTCGCCAGCTCCTGAAGACCGGGGGCCTGGATCGGCTTGCGCGGAGCGGGCTTCGGCTTGGCCGGCTTTTCGCTCTTCTTGAGCGTGACGGCTTCTTCGGTCGCGCGGACAGACATGCCTTCCGCGACGATCCGCGCGGCCAGCTCTTCCTGACTGTCGGCGTCTTCGAGGGAGAGCAGCGCCCGCGCGTGACCCGCCGAAAGCACCCCGGCCGCGACCCGCCGCTGGACCGCGAGGGGGAGTTTGAGCAAGCGGATCGTGTTGGTGATGACCGGCCGGCTGCGCCCGATCCGGCCCGCCAGCTCCTCGTGCGTGACCGCGAACTCGTCGAGCAGCTGCTGATACGCCGCCGCCTCTTCGAGCGGGTTGAGCTGAACGCGGTGGATGTTCTCGAGCAGCGCGTCGCGCAGCATCGCCTCGTCGGCGGTCTGGCGGACGATCGCCGGGATCGCCTCCAGCTCCGCCAGCTGGGAGGCACGCAGGCGCCGCTCGCCCATGACGAGTTCGTACTCGTCGGAGCCGAGCTCCCGGACCACGATGGGCTGCATGAGCCCGAACTCGCGGATCGAGTGCTCCAGCTCGTTGAGCGCGTCCTCGTCGAAGACCTGCCGCGGCTGCTTCGGGTTCGGCTTGATCTGGCTGACCGGCACCTCGCGGTAGACCGCGCCGGCGACCGTTCCGCCGGGTGAACCGGCCGCACCGTTGGCCGCGAACCAGCCCTTGTCATCCGGCCCGACGGGCTTGCTCGCGGGCGCGGACGGGGCAGGGGAGCCGTTCTCGGCTGGGGCCGCCGAACCCGGCGGCGGGCCGGTGGGGATCAGGGCGGCGAGCCCGCGCCCGAGCCCCCCTCTGCGCTCGCTCATGCCGTACCGCTCCTTTCCTTCATCTCCACCCCACGTTGCGCGATCTCCTTGGCCGCGTCCACGTAGCTCATCGCACCCCGGGAACCCGGGTCGTACGCGAGGACCGTCTGCCCGTATCCGGGGGCTTCGGAGACCTTCACGCTGCGCGGGATCACCGTCTTGAGAACAGTGTCCCCGAAGTGGTTCCGGACCTCGTTCGTCACCTGATCGGCCAGCTTCGTCCGGCCGTCGTACATGGTGAGCAGGATCGTGGAGACGCTGAGTTCGCGGTTCAGGTGCGCCTGGACGAGCTCGATGTTGCTCAGCAGCTGACCCAGACCTTCGAGCGCGTAGTACTCGCACTGGATCGGGATCAGCACCTCCTGCGCGGCGACCATCGCGTTGACGGTCAACAGGCCGAGCGACGGCGGGCAGTCGATGAAGACGTAGTCGACGCCGATCTCGTCGAGGATCTCGGACGACAGCGCCTCCTTGAGCCGCATCTCGCGGGACGCCATGGAGACGAGTTCGATCTCGGCGCCGGCGAGGTCGATGGTCGCGGGCACGCAGTAGAGGTTGGGCGACTGCTCGCTCTGGGCCGCCGCCTCGGCGAGCGACACCTCGCCGATCAGTACCTCGTAGATCGACGGCGTGCCGGATCGGTGGTCGATATCGAGCGCGGTGCTCGCGTTGCCCTGCGGGTCGAGGTCGATCACGAGCGTCTTGAGCCCGTGCACGGCCAGGGCGGCGGCGAGGTTCACCGTGCTCGTCGTCTTGCCGACGCCGCCCTTCTGGTTGGCGACCGTCAGCACCCGCCGGCGGTTCGGCCGGGGGAGCGCACCCTCCTTGGGGTGCAGCACGCTGGCGGCGCGGACGGCTTCTTCGGCGATGGGCGTCCAGCCGAGTTCCTGGCCGACGCTCGCAGGGTCGGACGGCGGGGGAGTCACCGGTCTCGAGCCTCCTCTGTAGTGGACGTGAGAGTCGTTCTGCGTTGTTTCACGTGGAACCGGTCTAGCTGCGCCTGCCGCGCGATCGAGACGGTTTGGGGGGCAGACGGTGGATCACGACGACCGTGCTCGGAACCTCGAGCACCTTGGCGCCGCACTCGAAGACTTCCGGTTCGCCGCCGCCGGCCTTCCGGACGGCGGCGCGATCGCGTTCGATTTCCTCTCCAGCGCTCGCTCCTTTGAGGGCGACCAGAGCACCTTGGGAACGCACGAGCGGGAGGCACCAGTTCGCGAGGCGGGCCAACGGAGCGACCGCCCGGGCGGTGACGACATCCGCGCCACCGAGCTCCTCACGTACCTGCCGCTCCTCCGCGCGCCCGCGGACAACGGTGATGGGGAGTTCCAGCTTCTCGGCAACCTCGGCCAGCCAGTCGACGCGGCGGGCCATCGGTTCGAGCAGAACGATATCGAGGTCCGGTCGGCTGATCGCGAGCGGTACACCCGGAAGGCCCGCGCCTGAGCCGACGTCGACCACGCGGGCGCCGTCCGGGATCCGTTCGCCGATCACGGCGGAGTTGAGGACGTGGCGCTCCCACAGCCGGTCGACCTCCCTGGGGCCGATCAGCCCGCGCTCGACGCCGTGCCGCTCCAGGAGTTCGACGTAGCCGACGGCTTGCTCGACGCGGTCTCCGAATACTTCCGACGCCGCGCTCCGTACCGATGCGGCGACCCCGTCCAAGCCCACTCTCGCTCCTCAACCCTCGACGCCGTTTCACGTGAAACGCGCTCCACTGATTGTCCATGACGCTGACCGCAAAGCGGGGAGACAGTCCGAAGTTGTGGACAACTCCACTCGCCCTCGCCCGTTTCACGTGAAACGCCACGCGTGTAATTCATCCGGACAACAAAGAAGCGGCCCGCCGGATGACCGGCGGGCCGCTTCGTTCGAGAAAACCGTCAGGCGGGGAAGATGACGACCCGGCGCTTCGGGTCCTCTCCTTCGCTCTCGCTCTTGACCCCGTCGACGGCGGCGACCGCGTCGTGCACGACCTTCCGCTCGAACGGGCTCATCGGCTGCAGCCGGACACGCTCGCCGGAGGAGACCACCGTCTCGGCGGTCGAGCGGCCGAGCTCGCGGAGCTCCTCGCGGCGGTCCGCTCGCCACCCCGCGATGTCCAGCATCAGCCGGCTCCGCGAACCGGTCTCCTGCTGCACCGCCAGTCGAGTCAGCTCCTGCAGCGCCTCAAGGACGGTGCCGCGGGGGCCGACGAGCTTCTCCAGGTCTTCGCCGCCGTCGATGCTGACGATCGCGCGGCCCGCTTCGACATCGAGGTCGATGTCGCCGTCATAGTCCAAAAGGTCGAGCAGCCGCTCAAGGTAGTCACCGGCGATGTCGCCCTCCTTCACGAGGACGTCGTCGTCGACACCTCCCTTGCGAGCGGTCTCTTCAGCGGCGGCCTCAACGTCGGCCGCGCTGTTCTCCTCGGCGTCGATCGTGTCGATCGTCTCCGCCATTACTGGTCTCCTCTCCGGCCCGGATCGGCGTCAGCGACGCTTCCGGCCCGATTTCTTAGTCGAGTCCGAGATGAGACCGGGCACGTCCGCACCGTTCTCCTTCGAGCCGTTCGTCGACGACTCGGCCGTTCCGTCTTTGGCGTCCTTCTTCTCCGCGGTGGAGGATTCGGTCTGGGCGAAGCCGTGCGGCGAGCCCGCCTTCTTGACCTGACCGCCGGAGGACTGCTTGTTCCTCTTCTGCTGGACCGGCTTCTGACCGGGGCGCGGCGCGGTCGGCTTCTGGCCCGGCTTCGGGCCGAGGTTCGCGCGCTTCTCCTTCTCGGCCGCCTTGCGGGCCTCTTCTTCCTTGTCGATCTTCGTGTAGACGAGGCGCTGCTGCATCAGGGTCCAGCCGTTGTTGGCGAGCCAGTAGATGAGCAGACCGATCGGGAACAGCGCACCGAAGACGAGGACACCGATCGGGAAGACGTACATCGTGAGCTTGTTCATCATCGCGGTCTGCGGGGTGGCCGACTCGGGGTTCTGGCGCTGGACCGAGTGCCGCGCGGTGAGGTGCGTCGCGATACTCGCGACGATCATCAGCGGGATCGCGACCGGAGCGACGCCCCAGTGGAACCCGGGAGCCGCGTTCCCTCCGCTGACCATGTCGACGCCGGTGTAGATGGCGTCGCCGAGGTTGACGCCGAACAGCTTCGCGTGAACGTAGGACTCGACACCGGCCTGGTCGAAGAAGTAGTTCTCGGTCTTCGGGCCGCCATACGGGTTGATGGTGAACATCCGCAGGACGTGGTTAAGGCCGATGAAGACCGGGATCTGAAGCAGCATCGGCAGGCAGCTGCCAAGCGGGTTGACGCCGTGCTCCTTCTGGAGCTTCTGCATCTCCATCGCCTGGCGCTGCCGGTCGTTGGAGTACTTCTTCTGGATCTTCTTCATTTCCGGCGCGAAGTCCTGCATCTTCTTCATCGACCGGACCTGGTTCACGAACGGCTTGAACATGATGCCGCGGACGGTGACCGTCAGGAAGACGATCGCGAGGACCCAGGAGATCGCGTTCGCCTCACCGAACACGAGCCCGAAGACCTTGTGCCAACACCACAAGATGAAGGACACGGGGTAGTAGATGAAGTCGAGCACTGAGCTACTCCTCGATCGGTGTTTCAGGTCGGCGGTGGCGCCACGAGAACGTCTCGGGTACCGGGTCGCGGCCGGGCATGGTCCACGGGCCACAGCGCAGCAGACGCCGGGCCGCGAGATAACTACCGCGGCCGGCGCCGTGCCGGGTCAGTGCCTCGACGGCGTACGCGCTACAGCTCGGGTAGAACCGGCACGCCGGAGGAAAGAAGGGGGAGATCGCCTTGCGGTACAGCTTGATGGGCAGGAGCAGCACCCATGCCACCGGGCCGGGGCGGGCGTCTTCGGTGGTCTCGTTCTCGGTGGCTCGCATGCCGTTACACCGCTGATCCGTTGTCGGGGGCTCGCGTCTGGCGGGACTTCCCGGTGACGGCAGAATGCGCCGAGTGCCCGGACAGCCCGAGGCGTCGCAACGACGCGTCGAGGTCCGAGCCGAGTTCCGCGCTGGACGCGTCCGCGGCCGGTGGTAGTGCCCGTATCACCAACGAGCTCCCCGGCGGCAGTGTTCCGAGCCTGGCGGAAATGAGATGCCTCAACCTGCGGGTGACCCGGTGACGGACCACCGAATTGCCGACGGCCTTGCTCACCACAAAACCCGCCCGTGCCGCTTCGGCGGCATCGGGCGGGTCCGTGGTCAACGCATGGACGACGAGGCGGCGCCTGCCTGCCTTGGCCCCACGCCGCATCACGGCACGGAAATCCTCACTGCGCCGCAACCTCGCGGCGGCCGGCAGCACGACGTCCCTCGACGGCGACCGGATCAGGCGGACAGCGCGCCGCGGCCCTTGCGACGGCGAGCCGCCAGGATGGCCCGGCCGGCGCGGGTCCGCATCCGAAGCCGGAACCCGTGGACCCGGGCGCGTCGGCGGTTGTTCGGCTGGAAGGTGCGCTTACCCTTGCTCACGACTAACTTCTCCTGTTTCTCGGCCGCCGGGAACGGTTCGACCCGTTCCTGGCGTGTCGTGCTGACGCACGGCAGTCTCTGGTGTCTCCTACCAACGTGTGGCCTCGTCACGTCGAGCGACGACAACGTGGGCACGCGAAACGCCCCCGCTGTATACGGGAGACCTTACGAGGGTACGCACCCGCCCCCCGAGCCCGGCAGGCACCCCCTCGACCACGCACCGCGACGGTACGTGGAGAGTGATCACCGACGACGCGAGGGCATCGAATGGCAACACGCCGTACACCGTGAAATGCTTGCGCGCGAGGATGCCTTGTGGCAACGAGCGGGGCTTGTTAGCGTGCCCCTCCCGGGTTTTCGCCGAGGTGGAACGGTGCAGGCGCCCGGGTGTCCTTGGGGATGTGGAGGCGTCCCGTCGGCATACGTCGAGCCCGCAGGTGACGTCACCGCGGGCCGCCGTACATTAGTGCACAGCTGTGGACAACTATGTGGATATTTGCTGTGCGCATGAGTCGATCGGGCCAGGATGACGCTCGACCCGGCGTTTCGGGCCGCTGAGTGATCTCGCCGCAGCGCACCGATGAGGGGAGGGGAGTCAGGCAGGTGTCCGATCACCAGCACAATCTTGGCGTCATCTGGGAACAGGTCGTGCGCGAGCTGTCGGATGGCACCCTCTCCCCGCAGCAGCGCGCCTGGATGCGGGTGACCCGGCCGATCGGCCTGCTCGACGGCACCGCGCTTCTCGCCGCCCCCAGCGACTTCGCCAAGGAAGCGATCGAGCGCGCTCTCCGCGGCGCCATCACCGAAGCCCTTTCGCGCCGGCTCGGCCGCGCGGTCTCGCTCGCGGTGAAGGTCGACAGCACCGAGCCCTCGATGCCTCCGCCTCCGCCCTCGCCCGGCCCCCGCTACGAACCGACGTCACCCAGCCGGGTGGAAAACGGTTCCGGACCGGTGCCGGGTACTCCTCCGCTGCCCGAAGGCGACGGCATGCTGTCCCCGACCAGGCCCCGGCCCGAGCCTCCGAAGCCGAGGCCGCCGAGGCAGCAGCCGGTGGACAACAGCCTCAACGATGGCGATGACAGCGATGAAGAAGTCGACGAAGAGGGCGAGGCCCTCGCCGCCGTGACCGAGATCTGGCCGACGTTCTCCGGCCAGCCGATCGCGGGTCAGCCCTACACCGCGCCGGCGCAGCCGCAGACGTCGAAGACGAAGCTCAACGAGAAGTACACGTTCGACACGTTCGTCATCGGCGCGTCGAACCGCTTCGCGCACGCGGCCGCGGTCGCCGTCGCCGAAGCACCGGCGCGCGCGTACAACCCGTTGTTCATCTGGGGAGAGTCCGGACTCGGGAAGACCCACCTGCTGCACGCGGTCGGGCACTACGCCCAGCGGCTGTTCCCCGGCATGCGCGTGCGGTACGTGTCGACCGAAGAGTTCACCAACGACTTCATCAACTCGCTGCGCGACGACCGCAAGGTCGCCTTCCAGCGCCGCTACCGCGACATCGACATCCTGCTCGTCGACGACATCCAGTTCCTGGAAGGCAAAGAAGGTACGCAGGAAGAGTTCTTCCACACCTTCAACACCCTCCACAACGCGAACAAGCAGATCGTCGTCTCTTCCGACCGCCCGCCGAAGCGCCTCGAAACGCTGGAAGACCGGCTGCGCACACGGTTCGAGTGGGGCCTCATCACCGACATCCAGCCGCCGGAACTCGAAACGCGGATCGCGATCCTTCGCAAGAAGGCCGCCCAGGACCGGCTCGCGGTTCCCGGCGAGGTCCTGGAGTTCATCGCTTCGCGCGTCGAGGCGAACATCCGGGAACTCGAAGGCGCGCTCATCCGCGTCACCGCCTTCGCATCGCTGAACCAGCAGCCCGTCGACGTGGCGCTCGCCGAAATCGTGCTCCGGGACCTCATCCCGGATTCGCACGCACCGGAGATCACCGCGCCGACCATCATGGGCGTCACGTCCGAGTTCTTCGACGTGACGCTCGACGACCTCTGCGGCCCCGGCAAGACGAAGGCGCTCGCGACCGCACGCCAGATCGCGATGTACCTCTGCCGCGAACTGACCGACATGTCGCTGCCGAAGATCGGGCAGACCTTCGGCGGCCGCGACCACACGACCGTCATGCACGCGGACAAGAAGATCCGCAAGGAGATGGCCGAACGACGGCGCATCTACGACCAGGTGCAGGAACTGACCTCACGGATCAAGCAGCGCGCACGGCAGTAGTTTTTAGTCGAGCGCTGACGTAAACGTGCCGAAGGGGCGTCGTTCCGCTTCCCACTCAGGTGGGGCGGAGAGGCGCCCCTTCATCGCGTTTACGTGGGCCTTCGGCCCGAAAGAGGGCGCTCGACGGTGAAGTCTCCGTCGGGCGCGGGGCGCCCTTGGGGAGACCCTGGGGTCACCAGGCATCAGTTCCTTGGCGCACAAGGGTTTCGGGGCTCTCACCGTCCGGGTGGGAGCCCTTCTTCGTGTCCAAAGTGGTCCGGTGGCCGTGTAGGGGCGCGAAGGGTGGGTATGTGGGGAGAAGCGGCGAAGGGCGCGAAGTGGGCGAAGCAGCTTAAGGGTGCTTCGGGATTTTCCTTGTGTACAAAGGAATCCACATGCTGTGGGTAGCTTGTGCACAACTCCGGTGGGCCTGAGAGCTGCGGCGACCAGGATTCCGTCCACATCGCACTCACAGGCAATCCACAGCATTTCCACACCAAGATCCACACGCTGTCCCCAGGTTGCCCACATCTTGTGCACAAGGGTGACGCAGGCTGCACGGATCACTCTCCCGAGCGATTCCGGTCACGAACGCCGCCCACAACCCTGGGTACAAACCGCCCCACAACTGGGGATAACCATGGGGGCAACTGTGGATGACTGTGGACAGATCGAGCGCCGCCCGAATCCATCCACCGACGGCCCGAGCTGTCCACCGTCCGTACACACCAGGAGTCCACAGCCTGGGAGGCGCTCGGACCTGCGCGAACGAGCCTTGTCCACACAATCCACAACGCCTATTACTACTGCTGTCTTTTCTTCTTCTCTAGAAGAGAACAAAACAAAAACAGGCGAAGGACGAATCTGGGGACAGCCGATGAGCCGTGTCGTCTTGTCGACAAAAGCAAGGGGAGGCCGAGGTGACGCGGACCCCGGGGACGGCCTAACGTGGGTCCCTGCACCTGGTCTGCGTGTCGACGTGCGTTCGCGTCCTCGCTCGGGCCGAACAACACCTGCGAGGCACCTGGCCATCGCGCTCTCCGGCCGAGGTGACCCGTTGAGCTTTCGAGCCGTCAGGGGCTCGGCTGTCGAAAGGAAGCGCGCATGAAGATCCGCGTCGAGCGTGACGGGCTGGCCGACGCCGTCGCGTGGGTGGCGAGAAGCCTCCCGTCGCGGCCTCCGGTCCCGGTGCTGGGCGGCGTCCTGCTCGATGCGGGATCCGACGGGACGAGTGACGCCCTCACCGTCTCCGGATTCGACTACGAGGTCTCCGCCACGGTCGGCGTCCCGGCCACCATCGCCGACGGCGGCCGTCTGCTGGTCTCCGGCCGCCTGCTGGCCGACATCACGAAGTCGCTGCCCGCGCAGCCGGTCGAGATCTCCGTCGACGGCGCCCGCGCGACCATCACCTGCGGCTCCGCGCGCTTCTCCCTGCCGACCATGCCGGTCGAGGACTACCCGCAGCTTCCGTCCCAGCCCGCCTTCGCCGGTGAACTCACCGGTGACGCGTTCGGCCAGGCCGTCACCCAGGTCGTCGTCGCGGCGGGCAAGGACGACACCCTCCCGATGCTGACCGGCATGCGGCTGGAGATCTCCGGCTCCTCGCTGACCCTGGTCGCCACCGACCGCTTCCGCCTCGCGATGCGCGAGTTCACCTGGGAGCCGGCCGAGGGCCTGTCCGACGCCGCGGTGCTCGTCCCGGCCCGCACGCTCGCCGAGGCCGCGAAGACGCTCGGTGCCAGCGGAGCCAAGATCCGGCTCGCGCTCGCCAGCGGCGAAGGCCTCCTCGGTCTCTCCGGCTCCGGCCGCTACACCACGACCCGCCTCCTCGACGCGGAGTTCCCGCCGTACCGGCAGCTGTTGCCGGCGCAGCACACGTCGCGCGCGGTCATCGAGGTCTCCGCGCTCGCCGAGTCCATCAAGCGTGTTTCGCTCGTCGCCGAGCGTGGCACCCAGGTGCGGCTGGAGTTCAACGACGGTTCGCTGCGGCTTTCCGCCGGCGGCGACGACGAGGGTTCGGCCGAAGAAGAGCTTCAGGTCGACTACGAGGGCGAGCCGGTGACCATCGCGTTCAACCCGGGTTACCTCGTCGACGGGCTCGGTGCGCTGAACGCGAACCGGGCGGAACTGACGTTCACCACCCCGAACCGGCCGGCGCTGATCAAGCCCGCCGACGAGGAGGGCAACGTCGTCCCCGGCTACCTGTACCTCCTGATGCCGGTTCGCCTCCCGGGCTGACCGGCAGCCACTTCTGTTCGCACCAAAGGGGATCTTCATGGCTCAGCTGGGACTCATCGGCCTCGGCAAAATGGGGTTCAACATGCGTGAGCGGCTGCGCGCGGCCGGTCACGAGGTGGTCGGCTACGACCGCAACCCCGACGTCACCGACTCCACCTCACTCGAGGACATGGTGTCCAAACTGGACGGTCCCCGGATCGTCTGGATCATGGTGCCCGCCGGTGAACCCACCCGGCAGACCGTCGCGGAGCTCGGCAACCTGCTGTCCGAGGGCGACCTCGTGATCGACGGTGGCAACTCGAAGTACACCGACGACAGGATCAACGCGGACCTGCTCGCCGCGAAGAAGATCGGCTACCTCGACTGCGGGGTTTCCGGTGGCGTGTGGGGCAAGGACAACGGCTACGGCCTGATGGTCGGCGGCGCGGCTTCGGATGTCGAGAAGGCCATGCCGATCTTCGACGCGCTTCGCCCCGAAGGCCCGCGTGACGAGGGCTTCTCGCACGCCGGCGCCGTCGGCTCCGGTCACTACGCGAAGATGATCCACAACGGCATCGAGTACGGCATGATGCAGGCCTTCGCCGAAGGCTTCGAGCTGCTCGAAGCCGCGAAGGTCGTCGAGAACGTGCCCGCGGTGATCAAGGGCTGGCAGCGGGGGACCGTCGTCCGCTCGTGGCTGCTCGACCTGCTCGTTCGCGCGCTCGACGAGGACCCGGAGCTGGACGACCTCGAGGGCTACGTCGAGGATTCCGGCGAAGGCCGGTGGACGCTGGAAGAGGCGATCAACAACGCGGTCCCGGCGCCGGTCATCTCGGCCGCGCTGTTCGCGCGGTTCGCTTCGCGCCAGGAGGACTCCGCCGCCATGCGGGCCGTCGCCGCGCTGCGCAACCAGTTCGGCGGGCACTCGGTCAAGAAGGCCGGCGACTAGGCAAGCAGGTTGTATTTAAGACATCTGCAGGTCACCGACTTCCGGTCCTGGCCACAAGCCGATCTCGCGCTCGAACCCGGCCCGACCGTCCTCGTCGGACAGAACGGCCGCGGCAAGACGAACCTCCTCGAGGCGATCGGCTACATCGCGACCCTGGGCTCGCACCGCGTCGCGACCGACGCGCCGTTGGTGCGGCACGGGTGCGAACGCGCGCTGATCAGGGTCGCGGTGGTCAACGAGGACCGCGAGCTGACGGTCGAGCTGGAGATCACGCCCGGCAAGGCGAACCGTGCGCGGGTCAACCGCGGCGCGGTCGGCAAGCCCCGTGACGTGCTCGGGATCCTCCGCACGGTGCTGTTCTCCCCGGAGGACCTGGCGCTCGTGCGCGGGGATCCCGGGGAGCGCCGCCGCTTCATGGACGAGCTCCTCGTGCTGCGCGCGCCCCGGTACGCAGGGGTCCGCGCCGACTACGAGAAGGTGCTGAAGCAGCGGAACGCCCTGCTCAAGACGGCGGGTAAACGGCGTACGGGACGCGAAGACCCGTACGCGTTGTCGACGCTCGACGTCTGGGACGACCACTTGTCGGTGGCGGGGGCCGCGTTGCTGGCGGCCCGGCTCAACCTGATCGCGGACCTCGCGCCGTACGCGGCCGCCGCGTACATGGGGGTCGCGCCCGACTCGAGACCGGCGAAGATCGCGTACAAGTCAAGCCTGGGCGAAGCGATGCCAGAGGGCTACGGCACTCCCGACGGCCCTCGCGCCGACCAAGCGGTCCTCAAGGAAGTACTGGTCGAGGCGCTGAAACGGTCCCGGAATCTGGAGCTGGAGCGCGGGGTGAGCATGGTCGGCCCGCACCGGGACGAGCTCGATCTCATCCTCGGCGAAGCGCCGGCGAAGGGCTACGCGAGCCATGGGGAGTCCTGGTCGTTCGCCCTCGCGTTGCGTCTGGGAAGCTACGAGCTCCTGCGTGGCGAGGCCGGGGAACCGGTGCTTCTGCTGGATGATGTGTTCGCCGAGCTGGACCGGCGTCGCCGGGCCCGGCTGGCGGAGGTGGCGGCAGGCGCCGAGCAGGTGCTGGTGACCGCCGCCGTGGACGAGGACGTGCCCGCCGAACTGGCCGGACATCGATTCCTCGTGGCGGATGGTGAGGTCAACCGAGGGTGATCCCGCGAAGCGGACACCCCGGGTGATCGGCGCCGCAGCAGTTGCCCACCGATCTGGGGACAAACCTGTGGACAGTGTGGATAACACCGTGAACGCGTTATCGCCCCGCGTGACCAAGGGGCCTGATAAGCGGCTTGACACCCCCCGCCCGGGCGGTAACCCGGGTGAGGGAGCTTTGTTCGACACGCAGCGTGAACCGACCGCGGTATCGAACGGCGCAACCGATACTGAAGGCAAGGAACCGGCTACCGGTCGTGACCTCGCGCGCGCCGCTCTGGACGCCGCGAAGGCCAAAGCCAAGGCCCGCGGCGTTGAACCGGGCGTGCGCCGCGGCCGTATCACCGGAGGGGGAGCGGGTTCGGCGGGCCAAAGCCCGCGACGTCGTCGCTGGTCAGGGCCGGGTGCCGACGCCCGCGACCCGCAACCGCTCGGCAGGCTCGCCTCCCGGATCGCGGTCGACCGCGGCTGGAACACGCGGCTGGCCAACGGTCAGGTCTTCGGCAGCTGGGCACGGCTTGTGGGCGAAGAGGTCGCCGAACACGCCCAGCCGGTGGCGCTGAAGGACGGCGAGCTGACCGTCCGCGCGAGCTCGACAGCGTGGGCGACGCAGCTTCGCCTGCTCCAGGGGCAGCTGCTGGCGAAGATCGCGAAGGGCGTCGGGCACGGCGTGGTGAAGAAGATGCGGATCCAAGGGCCGACGGCGCCGAGCTGGCGGAAAGGGCCGCGGCACGTGCCGGGACGCGGCCCGCGTGACACGTACGGCTGATCCGAGTTGCGCTTCGCCGGGACTGTGCCACCAGCGCCCCGAGAACGCGCCCAGAGCGCTTCGCGAACGTCAAGACTCTTCTTTGAACGAATTAGCGCGCCTGTGAGCAAATCAGGGGTGTCCTTGCCGCATGTCTGCGAACGCGGCCAAGTACACTGGGGATGAGCGAGCGTCCGCTCGGGCGAGACGAGGAGAATCAACGCCTGTGACCGAGAACAAGAGCGAGTACAACGCGTCGTCGATCACGGTGCTCGAAGGCCTCGAAGCCGTCCGCAAGCGTCCCGGTATGTACATCGGTTCCACCGGTGAACGCGGCCTCCACCACCTCGTCCAGGAGGTGGTCGACAACTCCGTCGACGAGGCGATGGCCGGTTACGCGACCAAGGTCGAGGTTACCTTGCTGGCCGACGGCGGGGTGCGCGTCGTCGACGACGGCCGTGGCATCCCGGTCGACATCCACCCCAAGGAGCAGAAGCCGACCCTGGAGGTCGTGCTCACCGTGCTCCACGCGGGCGGCAAGTTCGACAGTGACTCCTACGCGGTCTCCGGTGGTCTGCACGGCGTCGGCGTCTCCGTGGTGAACGCGCTCTCGACCAAGCTGATCGCCGAGGTCAAACGCGGCGGGCACAGCTGGCGGCAGGTGTACACCGACCAGATCCCCGGTGAGCTGGAGGATCTCGGCCCCGCCGAGGACACCGGCACCACGATCACCTTCTGGGCCGACGGCGACATCTTCGAAACCACGACGTACAACTTCGAGACGATCTCCCGGCGTCTTCAGGAGATGGCCTTCCTCAACAAGGGCCTGACCCTTTCGCTGCGCGACGAGCGCGTCGCCGACGAAGAGACCGAAGCGGACGCTTCCGGCCAGGCGGCGCGGGTCAAGGAGAAGACCTACTGCTACCCGGGCGGTCTCGAAGACTTCGTCAAGCACATCAACGGCAGCAAGGACCCGATCCACGCGTCCGTGATCTCCTTCGAGGCCAAGGGCACCGGCCTCGAGGTCGAGGTCGCCATGCAGTGGAACAACGGCTTCACGCCGTCGGTGTACACCTTCGCCAACACGATCAACACGCACGAGGGCGGCACGCACGAAGAGGGCTTCCGCGCCGCGCTCACCCGCGTCGTCAACGCGTACGCGCGCGAGAAGAAGCTGCTCAAGGAGAAGGACGCCAACCTCTCCGGTGACGACGTGCGCGAGGGGCTCGCCGCGATCGTCTCGATCAAGCTCTCCGAGCCGCAGTTCGAAGGCCAGACCAAGACCAAGCTGGGCAACAGCGAGGCCAAGACGTTCGTGCAGCAGACCTCGAACGAATGGCTGGCCGACTGGTTCGAGCGCAACCCCACCGAGGCGAAGACGATCATCAACAAGTCGATCTCCTCGGCGCAGGCGCGGATGGCCGCCCGCAAGGCGCGTGACCTGGTCCGCCGCAAGGGCGCGCTGGAGATCGGCGGGCTGCCCGGCAAGCTCAAGGACTGCCGCTCGACCAACCCGTCGGAATGCGAGCTCTACATCGTCGAGGGTGACTCGGCGGGCGGTTCGGCCAAGGAAGGCCGCGACTCGATGTACCAGGCGATCCTGCCGATCCGAGGCAAGATCATCAACGTCGAGAAGGCCCGGATCGACCGCGTCCTCAAGAACACCGAGGTCCAGTCGCTGATCACCGCGCTCGGCACCGGTATCCACGAAGAGTTCGACATCGAGAAGCTGCGCTACCACAAGATCGTGCTGATGGCCGACGCCGACGTGGACGGCCAGCACATCACCACGCTGCTGCTCACCTTCCTGTTCCGGTTCATGCCCCCGCTGATCGAGCACGGGCACGTGTTCCTCTCGCGTCCGCCGCTGTACAAGATCAAGTGGCCGCGGCAGGAGCCGGAGTACGCCTACTCCGACCGGGAACGCGACGCCGTCATCCAGGCGGGTGTCGAGGCCGGCCGGAAGCTGCCGAAGGACGACGCGATCCAGCGCTACAAGGGTCTCGGCGAGATGAACGCCGAAGAGCTGTGGGAGACCACGATGGACCCGGCGAACCGGCTGCTCGGCCAGGTCACCCTGGACGACGCCGCGCAGGCCGACGACCTGTTCTCCGTCCTGATGGGCGAGGACGTCGAAGCGCGCCGTTCCTTCATCACGCGTAACGCCAAGGACGTGCGGTTCCTCGACGTCTAGCGACGTCCCGCTCTTTTGTCCCCTTAGGACTGCTCCCACGAGAAGGACCTCATGACGGAAACCTTGCCGCCGGCTCCGGACCACGACCGGATCGAACCGGTCGACATCCAGCAGGAGATGCAGCGCTCCTACATCGACTACGCGATGAGCGTCATCGTGTCGCGGGCGCTGCCGGACGTGCGGGACGGCCTCAAGCCGGTGCACCGCCGCGTGCTGTACTCGATGTTCGACTCCGGCTTCCGCCCCGACCGCGGGTACAACAAGTGCTCCCGCGTCGTCGGCGACGTGATGGGCAATTACCACCCGCACGGTGACTCCGCGATCTACGACGCGCTGGTGCGGCTCGCGCAGCCGTGGTCGTTGCGGTACCCGCTGATCGACGGTCAGGGCAACTTCGGTTCGTCGGGCAACGACCCCGCCGCCGCCATGCGGTACACCGAGTCCCGGCTGGCGCATCTCGCGATGCACATGCTGCAGGACATCGAAGAAGAGACCGTCGACTTCTCCGACAACTACGACGGCCGCACCCAGGAGCCCGACGTCCTGCCGTCGCGGTTCCCGAACCTCCTGGTCAACGGTGGTTCCGGGATCGCGGTCGGCATGGCGACGAACATCCCGCCGCACAACCTGCGCGAGGTCGCCGACGGCGTCAAATGGGCGCTGGAGAACTTCGAGGCCAGCGACGACGAGCTGCTCGCCGCGCTGCTGGTCCGGATCAAGGGCCCGGACTTCCCGACCAAGGCGATGATCCTCGGCAACTCCGGGATCGAGGACGCGTACCGCACCGGCCGCGGCTCCGTGCGCATGCGCGCGGTCGTCGAGGTCGAAGAGGACGCCAAGGGCCGCACGATCCTGGTCGTGTCCGAGCTGCCGTACCAGGTGAACCCGGACAACCTGGTCGAGAACATCGCGAACCTGGTCCGCGACGGCAAGCTCACCGGCATCTCCGACATCGCCGACGAGTCCAACAGCCGCAGCGGGATGCGGATCGTCGTCACGATCAAACGTGACGCGGTCGCGAAGGTCGTGCTGAACAACCTGTTCAAGCACACCCAGCTGCAGCAGAACTTCGGTGTCAACATGCTGGCCCTGGTCGACGGCGTGCCCCGCACGCTGCGTCTCGACCAGATGATCCGGCACTACGTGAAGCACCAGATCGACGTCATCGTCCGCCGGACCCGTTTCCGGTTGCGCAAGGCCGAGGAACGCGCCCACATCCTGCGCGGTCTGGTCAAGGCGCTGGACATGCTCGACGAGGTCATCGCCCTCATCCGGCGCTCGCCCTCGGCCGAAGAGGCCCGGCCCGCCCTGATGAGCCTGCTGGACGTCGACGAGATCCAGGCGACCGCGATCCTCGACATGCAGCTCCGCCGTCTCGCGGCACTGGAGCGGCAGCGGATCATCGACACCCTCGCCGAGATCGAACTCGAGATCGCCGACCTCAAGGACATCCTCGAGAAGCCCGAGCGGCAGCGCGCGATCATCGCCGAGGAACTGCAGGAGATCGTCGACAAGTACGGCGACGACCGGCGCACCAAGATCATCCCGTTCGACGGCGAGGTCTCGGTCGAAGACCTCATCGCGGTCGAGGACGTCGTCGTCACGATCACCCGCACGGGTTACGCCAAGCGGACGAAAACCGATCTGTACCGCTCGCAGAAACGCGGTGGCAAGGGCGTCCAGGGCGCGACCCTCAAACAGGACGACATCGTCCAGCACTTCTTCGTCTGCTCGACGCACGACTGGATCCTGTTCTTCACGAACAAGGGCCGCGTGTACCGGGCCAAGGCCTACGACCTGCCCGAAGCCAACCGCAACGCGCGCGGCCAGCACGTCGCGAACCTGCTCGCGTTCCAGCCCGATGAGCAGATCGCCCAGGTCATCGAGATCCCGAACTACGAGGTCGCCCCGTACCTCGTGCTCGCGACCCGCCGCGGCCTGGTGAAGAAGACCAAGCTCACCGACTTCGACTCCAACCGCGCCGGCGGCCTCATCGCCGTCAACCTGCGCGAAGGCGACGAACTGGTCGGCGCGGTCCTCGCGGCCGCCGAGGACGACCTGCTCCTCGTGTCCGCGGAAGGCCAGTCGATCCGCTTCCACGCCACCGACGAAGCCCTGCGCCCCATGGGCCGCGCGACGTCCGGTGTGCTGGGCATGCGGTTCAACGACGGCGACGAACTGCTCGGCATCAACGTCGTCCAGCCGGACCGGTTCCTCCTCGTCGCCACCGCCGGCGGCTACGCCAAGCGCACGCCGACCGACGACTACCCGGTGCAGGGTCGCGGCGGCAAGGGCGTGCTCACCATTCAGTACGACCAGAAACGTGGCAGGCTGGTGGGCGCGGTCATCGTCGACGCCGAAGACGAGCTGTACGCGATCACCTCCAGCGGCGGGGTGATCCGGACTTCGGCCGGACAGGTGCGCAAGGCAGGCAGGCAGACGAAGGGAGTGCGGCTGATGAATCTCGACGAAGGAACAACTCTTCTCGCGGTCGCACGCAACGCGGACGAGCCCTCAGACGTCGCCACTGCAGGTAGTGCTGAAGGAGAAGAAACCCCGGCGTCGGAGCAGGAGTAGACGACGCCCACGTACTGGGTAAGGACTGACACCTCGTGACACCATCCGAGAAGCCCGAAGCAGGCGGCGCGCAGGCGGGTTCGTCGAGCCCGCCCTGGCAGCGCGACAGCGGCGCCGGGGAGCCCGAAGGCTCCAGCGAGCAGACGGTCTCGGTGTCTTCGGTCGCCACCGAAGACGTGGCCCACTCGGACCCGAAGCGGGACGCGACGACCGTGACCGACTATCACGGTGTCAGCGGCACTGCCGCGAAGAGGCTTTTCGGCGACAGCGGAGAGGGCGACCCCGCCCCCTCCGCCATCCCGTCGGCCTCCCGCACCCGTGCCGCGCCCACCGCTCTCCGCCGCCCCGGCCGCGGACCGCGTCGCGCCAGCCTGCAGATCAAACGCTTCGACCCCTGGTCGGTGCTGAAACTGTCCCTCGTCCTCGGCGTCGCGCTGTTCTTCGTGTGGCTCGTCGCCGTCGGCGTCCTGTACACCGTCCTCGACGGCATGGGCGTCTGGGACAAACTCAACGGAACCTACTCGTCGCTCGTCGGCGGCGAAGGGGCCGACGCGCCGGCCGACCCGTTGATCAGCGCCGGCCGTGTCTTCGGGATCGCGGCCATCCTCGGCGCCATCAACATCGTGCTGATCTCGGCGCTGGCCACCGTCAGCGCCTTCATCTACAACGTCTCCGCCGACCTTGCCGGAGGCCTGGAAGTGACCCTTTCCGAACGAGAGTGACCCGGTTGCAGGGCGCCGAAAGGCGTCCTGTAATCTTCTCCTCGTTCGGGCCCATAGCTCAGGCGGTTAGAGCGCTTCGCTGATAACGAAGAGGTCCCAGGTTCAAGTCCTGGTGGGCCCACCCGGTTGGCCCGGTCGTGTTTGTGGAAAGCACAAACCACGACCGGGCGTTTGTCATTTCTGGGGGTCGAACCCCCAGACCCCCGCCAGGGAGGGCTTCGCCCCCCTGGACCCCCCAACGTTTGGGCGCGTGGCCGTTGTCGGTGCGGGCCCATTGCCGTGGGGGATCGGTTCCACGTGGAACGTGGTGCAGTAGCATCGGTGGGTAGGCGGAGCAAATCGGCGGAAAGAGGGGGCTTCTGATGAAGAAGCTGTTGGCACTCGCGGTCATCGCGGGCGGCGTGCTGTTCGTGATCAAGCGCAACAAGGCCGCCAAGGCCGAGGCCGACCTCTGGCGTGAGGCCACCGCCCCCACCGAGCGTCCCCTGGGATCCGCTTCCACGAACGGAAGCGCTCCGGCCAAGGCCGCGGACGCGTCCCGCAACAACTGATTTCGGCGCGGGCGGTTATCATGATCGCCTGCGATCCGGGGCTGTAGCTCAATTGGTAGAGCACCGCCTTTGCAAGGCGGGGGTCAGGGGTTCGATTCCCCTCAGCTCCACTCTGGGATTCACGAAGGGGATTCACGAAGGCCACCCGCACCGCGGGTGGCCTTCTCATTTCCGCCAGAATGCGCGCATGGGTGTGCTCTTCGACTACTTCGCCGCACCGGACAACGACGCCGCGGCCGCCACTATCGACCTCGTCGGCGGCCCCGCCGAGGCGTCCTTGCCGACCGTCCAACTCAAGGGTGTGGACCCGTTCGTGCAGCTGGGCACGCTGGAGTCCCTGCTCACCGGTGTCGACTACGAGACCATCATCGGACGCTCCGTCGAACCTGTCGCCTTGGCCGGTGACGGCGTACGTCTGGTCGTCCCGCTGACCGAAGAGCTGTCCGCCGCGCTGTCCGACGCCGACGAAGCGCGCTTACGCGAGGTGGCCGAGCCCTGGTCCCGGACCGAGGAGTTCGATGGCCAGGCCGACCCCGCCGACTTGGCCGCCGTGCTGACCGGCCTCGCGGAACTCGCCCGTACCGCCACGACCAGGGGCGACCGCCTCTACTGCTGGGTCTGCGTCTGAGGAATGACGTTCGTCACCGTACGCGGATGACAAAGTCGTGCGCCCAGCCAAGTCAACGCTGCTTACATGGGGGTGAATCCGGACAGCGAGGTGAACATGGTCAGTTTCGAGACCGACCTCGACGATCTCAGTTGTCGAGCAAGGAACTGCAGAATGCCGCGGACATAGTCAGTACCGCCCATACCGGTGTGCGAGGGCAGGACGTGCCCGCTCCCGACCCGGTCACGGGAGGCCTTCTCCCCGGCTTTTTCGCGCCGGACACCGCTTTCGGGAAAACCCTGGGCATGCGCGGGGTTTCGGCGGCCTACGAGGAACATCGCCAGGCCGTCGAGAAGATGCTCGCGAAGCTGCACCGCAGCACGCAGGACGCGTCCCGTGCCTTGGAGCGGGTTGCCGAGCTGTACGAATCCGTGGACGAGGACAACAAGCAGCGAATGAACCGCGCGGCGTACGGGAACCAGGGGTAGCGCGACTACAGCGAACTCCTCGAGGGGATCTCCCACGATCTCACCGCGGGTGCCGAAAGGCCTTCGCGGCGGTCGATCTCCTTTCCAGAACTGGATGTTCGGCAGCGACGTCGACATGAGCGGCGGTCGCAAGGAACAGGTCCGCGACTTCTTCCTCGAGTTCTCCGAGGCGGCGCTCGTCGGCGAGAACAGCCTGCAGACCATGATCGAGGCCTACGAAGGTCTCTGGAACGCTTTCCAGGACACGAAAGCGCCGCTCGACCGGTCCTTGGTGCTGCTTCTCAAGTGGCGTGGTGAAGGCGCCGAGACCGCCAAGAGCTACATCCAAGGTCTCGTGAACACCTACGCCCGGGTCGGCACCAAACTCACCGTGCTGGAAGCCGACATCGTGGCCGCGCGGGACGCCATCGCGACCGCACGGGCCGATCTGAGCACTCTCGCCGCTTCCTTCCTGACCGCCGCGGAAAAGTACCGGGACGACAAGGAACGGCAGGACGAATCCGCCTTGCAGAAGGCGCTGGCCGCGACCTTCGCCGCCGCTGTCACCGCTCTGCTCGTGGCGGCCGTGCCACCGGCGGCCGGGGCCGGGCTCGCCACGGCGGCCACCTTGCAGGCCGACATCGTCGGGGACAGCCCCGAAATGATCTACAACAGCTTCCACGACGGTGTGGTCAACCTCAGGGAAAGCATGTTCCGCGCGTCGGAGTCGCTGATCTCGAAGATCGACACCGAGATCAACAACCTGCCGATCATTCCCGAACCGCCGGACGTCAGTCCCGGCGAGACCTTCGATCCCGGCAACTTCGCAACGGAGAACACCGACAAGGGATTGCCGATCGGCGCCATCAGCTCCGCACTGCGTTTCGCGGATCCTTGCTGCGCTTCCTACGCCGGCTACATCACCGACCGGCTCCGCTGGCGGCTCGGGTTCACCCCTTCGTTCCAGGAGGCAGGGGAGACCGTCACGCCGCCGGTGCCGCACCGGCCGACGGCGGGCGCCGAAAACGTGGTGCTCAAGGACCGTTCGGAAGAACCGGCTGGACCCGCCGAGGACGAGCGGCCCGAACCGGCCGAATCCGACGATCAGTACTACGAGCAAGGCCTGCGGTACCGGCCTTCCTGGTAGCGAGGCTTGCCCTCAAGCGCGCTTCAGCGTGCACGCTGGCCCGGCGGCGGAGATCATCCGCCGCCGGAGGCGGAGGGTGACGGTATGAAACGTGAAGGCGTCCTGCTCGCGTTGGCGTGCGCCGGATCCTTTGTGGTCATCCTCGACGCGACGATCGTTTCCGTCGCCCTGCCCGCGATCCGGTCCGGCCTTGGTTTCCCCGACGGCGCGCTGACCTGGGTGGTGAACGCGTACACCCTCGCCTTCGCCGGTTTCCTGTTGCTGGGCGGCCGGTTGTGCGACGAATTCGGGGGCCGGCGGATCTTCGTGCTCGGGATGAGCGTCTTCACCGTCGCGCGGCTCGCCGCCGGGCTGGCCGGTTCACCGGAAACGCTGCTCGTGGCCCGCACGGTGCAAGGATTCGGTGGCGCGCTGCTGATGCCGGTGACGTTGTCCTTGCTGACCACGACGTTCACCGAACCCGCCCGTCGCGCGCGGGCCTTGGGAACCTGGAGTGCGGTGGGCGCGGCCGGTGCCGCGGCGGGGCCGGTGATCGGCGGCCTGCTGACCCAGTGGGCGGGCTGGCGCTGGGTGTTCTTCGTCAGCGTCCCGATCGGTGTGGTGGCCGTTCTCGTCGCCGGGGCGGTGCTGCCGCTCCGGGATCGAAGCCGTCCTCGCGGCAGGCTGGACGTGCTCGGCGCGGTGCTGTCGGCGGCGGGACTCGTCGGCGTGGTCTACGCGGTGATGCGCTCTCCGGTCGACGGCTGGGGAAGCGCGTCCGTGCTGCTCCCGCTGTTCGGCGGGCTCGTCCTGCTCGGTGTGTTCCTGGTGCACCAGCACCGGTGGGCGGACGAACCGCTCGTCGCGCTCGGGATCTTCCGGCTGCGTTCGGTCACCAGTGGGAACGTGGTGATCTTCTTGCTGGGGCTGGGTTTCCTCGCCAGTCCGATCCTGCTTTCGCTGTACCTCCAGGACGTCCACGGGTACTCGCCACTGCGGGCGGGACTGGCCTACCTGCCGGTGGGAGTGGCGATGTTCGCCGGCGCGCGGACCGCGAGCGGGTTGTCGGTGCGGATCGGGCCGAGGCGGGCGGCGGCGTTGTACTGCGCGATCGGTGCGGCGGGTTTCGCCGGGGTCGCGGCGCTGGCCGGTGCGCACGCTTCGTACGTCGTTTCCGTGCTGGTGCCGGGAATGGTCTTCGGATTCGGGACGGCCGCGGCCTTCACACCGATCACCGTGGCCGCCACCAGCGGGGTGCCGGAAGGCCAGAACGGCCTGGCCGCCGGTCTGCTGAACACGGTCCGGCAGACCAGCGGCGCGCTCGGCCTCGCCGCGTTGACCGCGCTCGCGGCGGCCGTGACCGCGAGCTCGCCGTCCGGCCTGCCGAAGGGGGAGGCGCTGGTGCACGGCTACACCGCCGCGTTCCTCGCCTCCGCCGCCTGCCTCGCGGCCGCCGCGGTGGTCGCGGCGCTGGCGATGCCGGGACTCAGCTCGCCGCCGCATGGGCGGGCAGGTCGACCCGGTCGCGGAACCAGGGGCAGTCCTCAAGGTTCCCCTCGCGGCGGCAAGTGAGGAGCTCGACCAGGTAGTCGTGCGCGGTGTCGAGCCGCGCACGCTCCCGTTCGATCTCGGCGATCCTGCCCGTCACCACCTCCCGCCAGCGGTGCTGTTCGGCGAGCAGTTCGGTGATCCTGGTCAGGCCGAGCCCGCCGATCTGCCGCCAATGCTTGATCAGCGCGATGCGGTACAGCTGGTCGTCGTCGTAGTACCGCTTGCCCGAGCGGCGGAAGGCCGTGATGAGTCCTCGGCGTTCCCAGTAGTGCAGGGTCGAGATCGCCAGCCCGAAATGGTCGGCGGCCTCGCGAACCGGCGTCAAGGAATCCATGCGACCAGTCTAAGTTAGGTCACCCTAACTTTCGAGCCAGCCAGGTGAAGGTCCACCGGTAGAACTCCGGCGCGGCGAGGCTGGTGTTGATCGAGTGACCGCTGCCCCGCACGATCTTGTCGGCGCCGCAGTCGCCGCTCCCACAGACCAGGGTGTCGTGCTCGCCGAGCACGTACGCCGTCGGGACTGTCGGTGCCGATCGGTTCGCCGCACCGGATCCCACCGAGCGGAGTTCCGCCGACGCCAGCGTGTCCTTGAGGGCTTCTTCGACGGGAATGATCGCGGGGTCGTAGGTGCCGGGGTGGTGGAAGGTCTGCGCGCGGGTGCCGGGACGTGTCGTGAAATAGCCGCGGGCCCAAGGCTTTCCGGCGAACTTCGGGTCCAGTTCGGCCGGGAAGAAGGGTGATTCCGTCGCCGCGGACCGTGCGCCGGGCCGGTCGCGGGGGATGCCGCTGACGATCACGGCGTCGACGCCGCCCCGTCCGGCGGCCCGTTCCGCGACGAGCCCGCCCATAGAGTGTCCATTGAGGACGATCGTGCGGAACCGCGGGCGCAGCTGCCGGACGACCTGGTGGACGGCCTCGCCGCCGGCGTCGAAGTCGAGGGTCTCCGGATCCGGACGGCTGCTGCGGCCGTACCCGAGCCTGTCGAGGTTGAGCGTCGCGTAGCCCGCGCGGGTCGCACTGTCCACATAGGAATAGCGACGCGGCTGGTACGGCCAGTCCCAGTAGGCGCGGTCGTAGGTCCCGCCGTGCAACAGGATCTGGATCGGCGTGCGCGGGGTGAGCTTCCCGCGGACGCAGAGTTCGCCGGCGACCGTCTGACGTTCGCCGTTCACCTGGACCGCGAAGCGGTGTTCGGCGCAGCGGGCCGGTCTTTCCGCGGCGGTCGCCGTCGTGATCCCGGTCAAGGAAAGGAGCGCGGTGAGCAGAGCCGCTTTCGCAGTGAGTTTCATGGCGGAAGCGTCGCTCGCGGGCCGGGGTCGCGTCGTCGTGCCGGCGTGGGGATCGGTGGCTACGTCAGGCGCGCACCATCCCGCTCTGATAGGCGAAGACCACGAGCTGCGCGCGGTCGCGGGCGTGGACCTTGGTCATCGCCCGGCTGACGTGGGTCCGGACGGTCGCCGCGCTGATCACGAACTCCCGCGCGATCTCCTCGTTCGACATTCCCTGCGCGACGCGAAGGACGACTTCGTGCTCTCGTTCGGTGAACGCCGAGCCGTCGGCACGGGGCAGCGAAGGTGACGGCCGAGCGGTGAATTCCGCGATCAGGCGCCTGGTCACGCTCGGGGAGAGGAGCGCGTCTCCCGCCGCCACGACGCGGACCGCCTGGATCAGATCGGCGGGCCTCGTGTGCTTGAGCAGGAAGCCGCTCGCTCCGGCGCGTAGCGCGTCGAAGACGTATTCGTCGAGGTCGAATGTCGTCAGCATGAGGACGCGGACACCGGGAAGCCGTTCGTCCGCCATGATCCGGCGGGTGGCTTCCAGCCCGTCCGTCCCCGGCATCCGGACATCCATCAGCACCACGTCGGGCACGGTTTCCGCGACGACGGCGACCGCCGCCTCGCCGTCGTCCGCTTCCCCCACCACGGTGATCCCGGCTTCCACCCGGAGCAGTGCCGCGAACCCGGACCGCACCAGGAGCTGATCGTCGGCGAGCACCACCCTGATCACGGCCATCGCGCGCTCACCCGGAACCTCCCGTCCTCACGGCCCGCGGTCAGTGTGCCGCCGGTCGTCCTGGCCCGTTCACCCATTCCCCTGATCCCGGCACCGGGGACGTCCGGCCCCGGCGTGCGGACTTCGTTGACCACGTCGAGCCGCAGGCCGCTTTGGTCGGCTCGCACCATCACCTCGGCGGCCGCCCCACCGTGTTTCGCGGCGTTCGTCAGGGATTCCTGGACGATCCGGTACACCGCGCCACCGACCGGCTGCCCGATCCCGGGAGCGTCGAGGTCCAGCGTGACGGCCAGGCCCGCCTGGTTCGCCGACGCGACCAGCGCGGGAATGTCCGCCACCTCGGGCGCCGGCCGGAGCGGGGCGGAGTCGTCACGCAGCAGCCGCACCATCGCGTTCAGCTCGTCCAGGATCGTCCCACTGACCGTGCGGACGACACCGAGCGCTTCCTTCGCCACTTCGGGGTGATCGTCGATCACGTGCTCGGCCATCCCCGACTGGACGTTGATGACCGCCATCGCGTGGCCGACGCTGTCGTGCAGATCCTGGGCGATGCGCAGCCGCTCGCCGAGGACGCGATCGCGTTCCGCCTGTTCTGCGGCCGCGGCCCGCTCACGCCGTCCTCGAAGCGCGTCGGCCGCGAAGACCGCGAAGCCTGCCCAGCCGACGAAGACCAGATCGAGGGCGCCCGCCCCGCCGGTGGCCAGGTTCGCGCCGACGACAATCGCCGCCGTACCGCTCGCGACGGCGTACGCGAGCCGTCGCGGACGCAGGGTTCCGAGCGCGAACAGCGGCACGAGACCGGCGAACAACACCGGACCGTCGGGATAGCCGAGCCCCAGGTAGAACAGCAGCGCAAACGCTTCCGTTCCGGCCGTGACAACCGGAAGCCGCCACGCTGCCGCGAGTGCGAGACAAGCGAGCGCGACGACGGCGAAGCCGAACGCGTCGACCGGGCGTTCCCCCGGCCCGGGTTCGAGATTCGCCGTGCCGACGACGAGCAGCGCGCTCACCGCGAGCCATGCGGCGATTGCTCCGCCCCTGATCAGCCACTTCACCCGCCCAGTCTGCCGAAACCGGACGGCGTGCGCGTCCGCGTTCCGTGGAGCCCGCCTACGTCAGATGTGCAGCAGCCGCTCGTCGAGCGCCGCCAGATGGTCGCGGCCGAACTCGCCGTTCTCCAGGTCGCACCACAGCACCGGCGGCAGATCCTGAGCCACCTCGGGCGAGCGCGACGCGGCGGCCAGCGCGATCGTCGCGACGGTGTCGACGTCACCGGTGAGCGCGACGGCGGCGTGGAGCATTCCGCTCAGGCTCCGGCCGGTCGCGAGGGTGGTCAGCGCGGCGCGCACGCTCATCCAACCCTGCGGCCCGACCTTGCCCGACCACGGCAGCGCCCAGCCGCCGTGCCCGACGTCCTCCGGAAGGATCCCGTCGATCCACCTCGCGACCTCGGAAAGCGGACCCACCCGATGGTGGCAGTAGTGCACGGCCAGCGCGGCGGCCTGCGCCGCGGCGATCCCGGCCGGGGTGTCGTGCGTGATCCTGGCCTGCAGTTTCGCGTGGTAGAGGACGTCGTCGACGGTCGGCAGGAGCCCGATCGGCCCCGCGCGCATGGCCGCACCGCTCTTGTCGCTTTGCGGCTGGAGGCGCCGTAGCAGCTCTTCGCCGTCCCGGACCTCGCTGAGCAGCTGATGGAAACGCGGCGCGTAGCCGTCGTGCGGATCGCGGTGATACGCCCGCACGAACTGCTCGGCGAGCAGCAGCGGCGTCCATCGCCGTCCCGACACGAGCACCTCGGCGATCGCGATCGTCATCTGCGTGTCGTCGGTGTAGCGACCGGCCGGGGCGCCGGGCTGACCGTGATGCGGCACGTAACCGGTCAGCTTGTTGTGTTCGGCGACGAAGCTCGGGTACGCGTGCTCGAAGGATCCTCCGTACGCGTCGCCGATGGCCAGTTCGACCAGCATCCGGTAATCCTGCCAGGCTGCGGGGTGTCGCCCGATACCCATACCGTGGAGTCATGGCGACCGACAAGCTGCGCGCGTGGTGGGCACATCGGCAGGGGCTCGACGGAACGCCGCGCGGATCCTCGGCGGCCGCCGTGCTGGAGCGGACCGGCTGGATGCGCTCGGTCGGCGGATCGGCGCCCTATCTCGGGTTGTTCGCCAGGGCGGGCCTCGATCGCGAAACGGTCGACGCGGACGTCGCGCGGCTCGCCATCCACGAACTGCCTTCGGCGCGTGGCTGCACCTACGTCCTGCCGTCGGTGGATTTCGAACTCGGCCTGACCGTCGGCGCCGCGGCGCCCGCCGGTGAACTCGCGGCCGCGGAGAAATACCTCGGCGTCACGCAGGCCGAGATCGAGCAGTTGTGCGTCACCGTCGCCGATCTGCTCGACGGCGCCGGCGAACCGCTCGCCCCGGCCGCGATCAAGGACGCCGCCGGACCGGTGGTGCGCAATCTCGGGGAAGCGGGCCGCAAACGCGGCACCACCACGACGTTGCCGCTCGCGCTCGGCCTGCTCCAGGCCCGCGGCGACATCCGCCGGGTCCCGGTCGACGGGCGGCTGGACCAGCAGCGTTACGGCTACGTCCGCTGGGCGCCGTCCCCGCGCGGTGGACTGTCCGATATGGACACCGCGCGGACAGGCCTCGCCCGGCGGTACTTCTCGTGGGCGGCCCCGGCGTCGCTGAAGCATTTCCGCTGGTTCTCCGGTTTCACCGCGACCAGTGCGAAGAAGATCGCGGAACAGCTGGAACTCGTGCCGCTCGACGGCACCGATCTCTTGATGCCCGAGGAGATCGCCGACGAGTTCGCCGCGTTCACCGTGCCGGCCGAGCCGTCGTACGCGCTGCTCGCCGGGATCGACGGCGTCCATCTGCTGCACCGCGACCTGCCGCGGCTGCTCGCCGACGCCGACGTCGAACGCCCGGTGCCCGGAGGCCGCGCGGGGGAGACGCTGGGCGGGCAGGCGGACCCGCCGAGTCACGTCATCGTCGACCGGGGGCGCATCGCCGGCTTGTGGGAATTCGACACGGAGACGCGCAAGATCGTCCACAAGTTCTTCGGTGATGAGGACGCCGCGTTGCGCGAGACGATCGCGCGGACCGAGGAATTCGTCCGTGATCAACTGGGCGACGCCCGGAGCTTCGGCTTGGATTCGCCGAAGAGCCGGGCGTCGCGAGTGGCCGATCTCAGGAACTGAGGTCAGCCCTTCGCCTCGTTGATCAGGATGTCGACCGCCTTGTCGTTGCGGGCGGTCTGCTCCGGGATCACCGAAGCGGGCGGGTAGAAGCCGTCGATCCCGCCGTCCTTCGGGTACATCTCGAAGGTGTAGCTGAGGATCTTGTGCTTGCCCCACAACCAGTCGTTGACGTCGCCGTCGGTGACGTACAGATCGCTGGACTGCTCCGGCGTGTAGCCGTTGGTGGCGGCCATCTGCTTGCCGACGTCGGCGAAGCGCTTCGCTTCCTCTTCGTTCAGGCCCGTGTCGGTGTCGGCCTTCGTGTAGCCGTACGGCCAGAGCACCAGTTCCGAGAAGGTGTGGAAGTCGATGTGCGTCTTGATCTGCTGCGCGCCACCGACCACGCGGGAGTCCACGAAATCCGCGACCGCCTTGGTCTCGGGCTCGGAGAACGCCGACGGACCGTGGTAGTCCTCGGCCGACGGGCTGTTGCTCGACCCGCCGCAGCAGTTCCACTTGTAGTCCCAGTTGCGGTTCGGGTCGGTGCCGATCGCGCTGCTGCCCGGCACGGGCTTCCGCGTCTTGCGCCAGCCCTGGTACTCGCCGCCGGAGATGTCGTACTCCGAGCCGTCCGGGTTGACGTTCGGGATCACGTAGATCTCGTGCTCGTCGACCATCTTCTTGATGGCCGCGTCGGTCGCGTAGCCGCTGGTGAACCGCTGCACGATCCGCAGGCACATCTCGGTGGTGAGGTGTTCGCGCGCGTGCTGGTTGCAGGTGAACAGGACCTCGGGTTCGTTCTCGTCCGTGCCCGCGTTGTCGCTGATCTTCAGCAGGTTCAGCTCGCGGCCCTCGTGGGACTTGCCGACGCTGGACAGCGTCGCGATGTCGCTGTGGTCCTTCGCGGCCTTCTGCAGCTCAGCGGTCGTTTCGGCGTAGGTGTGGTACGCCTCGTCGCCCGGAGGGAAGTCGCCCGCGACCGCCGCGGTGCCCGCGCGACCGCTCCGCTGCTTGAGCATGCTGTCGAAGTCGCCGAGCGGTTTCAGGCCGAAGCCGTTCGCGCGCAGGGCCGCGGCCTGCCCCGGCGTGGCGACGACGGTCAGCGCGCCGCCGCGCGAGCCCGCGACGTCGACGCCGGTTCGAGCGACCTCGGTGCGTTTGTCCGGCGTGGACGCGCCCTCCACCGAGTACAGCCCTCTCGCCGGGTCGCCGGTCTGGGCGCTCGCGACGGGCGTCGTGACGGCCAGCAGGGCGAGCCCTGTGGCGGCCAAGGCGCCCCCGATGCGACGGCGTGTGGACATTTCGCCTCCGAACGATCTGGGACAAGGTGTCGTTCACCGTCGCCGAAGTTAATCATCCACGACAACCCGACGATCGTCGTTCCCAGTTACCGTTTACGGCCAGAGGCGTTCTTTGCGCCAGCTTCCGTTCTCGCGCCGGTAGCGGAGCCGCTTGTGCCGCCGGTCGTGGCTCGCCTGCCAGAACTCCACTTCGGACGGCGTCACCAGGTAGCGGGTCCAGGTTTCCGGTGCCACGCCGGGATTCTCCTCGACCCACCGCTCCGCTTCCGCGGCGGCGCGGTCGAGATCGGCCGGTTCTTCGAGCACCTGGGACTGCCTGCCGATGAACGCCTCCACCCGGGACGCCGGCGGCCTGGCGGTGAAATCGGCGGCGGACACTTCGGGATCGGCTGCCGAGACCGGACCGCGCAGGCGCACCTGACGGCCTCGTCCCGGCCAGAAGAAGGTCAGCGCGGCGAACGGATTCTTCGCCAGCTGAACCCCTTTCGGGCTTTCGGAACTCGTCGCCACCGCCCAGGTGTCCCCGTCGACGTCCTTGAGGATCACGACCCGCGCGTCCGGCACCCCGTCGGCGTCCACTGTGGACAGAGTGACGGCGTGCGGTGCCAGTACGTGTGCGCCCGCTTCGTCGAGCCATTCCAGGAAAAGCTCCCGCGGGGTCGCCGGTGCGGCCTCGATGCCGAACTCCGGAAGTTCCTCGGGGAACGAAGGCCAGCCGCGCAACGTGCGGTTCATCAGTACCCCGGCGGGCGCTGCGGCGGATAGCCGGGCGCGGGCGGCGGATAGTGCGGCGGATGCTGACCCGGCGGCGGACCCTGCGCGGGCGGTGGCCCGACCGGGTACTGCGGCGGCTGCTGTGGCTGCCAGCCGGGCGGCGGCTGCTGACCGGGTGGAGGAATGGGCGGCCCTGGCGGCATGGGTGGCTGCTGGCCCTGCGACTGCGCCCACTGCACCTGCTGATAGACCTCGGCGGGCTGCGGGAAACAGAACGTCAGCTTCGCGTTGACCGAACCCTGCACCGCCGCGCCCCACAGCTTCCCGCCGACGAACGCGTACATCTGGGCCGCTGAAACGTCGACGGCCACCATGCGCGTCTCGCCGCCGAACTGGTTGCCGGACTTCGCCGACGCGGCCTGCGCGGCGTCCGGGTACACCCGGTCGCCGATCAGCCCGGCGATGACCACCGAAGCGGCCGTCCAGCCGACCGTGCCCATCACGTTCGCGCGCGCGTGCTGCGTCGCCAGCCCGGTGAAGTCGTACAACGCGGGCGCGGTCACCTCCGGGATCGCCGCGGCGACCACGCAGTAGTTCATCGTCGACATCATCACGGACTCGGTGAACAGCCCCACGACGGCCGCGCTCGGCCCGATCTGCACGGTGTTCAGCCTGCCCCCGCTGCGCTGGATACGTTCTGCCACCGCACCCAGGTACTGCTCCTTGCTGAGCACTGACCCTCCCGAAGACTCCTCGCGCAGCGCCATCGTCGCACGAAAACGGCGATCTGCTTCACTGGACGCCACTATGCGACGTCTTCTGATCTTGCCGCTCGTCGTGCCGCTGCTGGCGGCCTGCGGGCCGACGGAACAGCCGCCGCCCGCGGCGAGTTCGCCCGCGCCGTCGAGCACCGCGGCGCCCAGCATCCCGCCCGCCCCGGAACCCACCGGCAAAGGCCCGTGCCCGTACCTCGGTACCGACTTCGTCTCGGACGCCAACGGGCAGAAGGTCTCCAAGGTCAAGACCTCGGCCGATCAGCCGCATCCGACCTGTTTCTTCTATGCGCTGAGCGGGAAACTGCAGCTCACCGTGCGCGTGTACGTCGGGGAACCCGCCGTGGCCAAGGCGCTGGTGGACCAGGCCGCGCCCATCGACACCTCGAACCCGGCCGACGAACCGGCGGGCTGGAAGGGCGGCTACCAACCTTCCGGGGAAGGCGCCGTTTACGCGGTCGCGAAGGGTGGGAACGCGGTTGTCGTGACCACCAACCAGAAGCAGAGCATCAAAGCACGTACGGTGGCGAAGGAGGCTATCGGTGAGCTGAAGCTCTAGGTAGTGGTATCCACACGTCAGAGTGAAGTTGATCTTGTACTACCCTGTGCCGCACGCGCGAGGTTTCGCGGGACCAGCGCGGGCGCCAGATCCGGCGGAGGCCGCCTTGCGGTGTGGCTCGGCGGCACAAAAGATCATTTCTCCCCATAAGACAAAAGGACAGGTTTCGTGGCTGACACCCTCAAGGAAATCTTGCTCGACTCCAGCCGTCGCCCGGCGGTCGTGAGCGACTTCGAAGGTCTCGTCGACGCCGAGGTCTCGGACAAGGGCGGCGTTTCGGGTGCCGTCGTGAAGACCGGCTTCGCCGCCGTCAAGAAGATCAAGCCGGGCATCATCCCCGCCGCCGTCGACACCCTGCTCGACGACTTCACCGTGGCCCTCGAGCCGTTCTACGGCGACTACAAGGCCAAGGGTGGCAACGACTTCGGCGCCTACCTGGTCGGCCGCAGCGACGAGGCTTCGGACGCGCTCCTGTCGGTCACCGACTCGCGCGCCGAGAAGAGCAGCCGCGACAGCATCAAGAAGGTCTACTCGAAGCTGCGCCCGAACGGCAAGAAGAACGTCGAGGAGGCCCTTCCCCGCCTCGGCCAGCTGATCGACAAGCACGCCGCGAACGCGTGACCCGTTCAGCCACGCGCTGAGCCGAACACCCGAAGGGGCGCCGTCCACTCTCGACATCACGTCGGGAGTGACGGCGCCCCTTCGTAATTCTGACACCTTGTCAAAGCTCGTGCTCCGCAGATATCTTACAGCGTGTAAGAGTTAACTCAGGCGGCTTGGGGAGCACGATGACGCCCTTTCACGGCACCGATCCGAAGAAGTTCATCGCGGACTTCCACGAGTCCTTCCACGACGAACTGGTGAACGGCGACGAAGACGCGGGCGTGATCGTCGACCGCTATCACACGCCGGACATCGTGCAGATCGCCGACGGGCACCGGATGGACCGGGACAAGCTCATCGCGCACACCCGCCCGGTCCGCAAGAACCGGCCCACCGCCCGGATGGAGGTGCACGACGCGGTGGCGGACGGGAACCGGATCGCCGCGCGGAGCACTCTCCACGTGACGAATCGCAAGAGGGACCTCAAACTGGAGGTGTACTTCTTCGGGGAGTTCACCCCCGACGGCCGGATGCGCCGGGGACATACGCTCACCCGCACCGTTCCCGCCGAAGCGGCGACGGCATGAGCACGAGCACCTATGCCGTGCGCGGCATGGCCTGTGGGCACTGCGCGGGTTTCGTCACCGAGGAGATCGAGACCATCGCGGGGGTCACCGCCGTGGCGGTGGACGTCGACAACGGCATGGTGACCGTGACCAGCGACCAGGACCTCGACGTCGCAGTCGTCCGCGCCGCCGTCGAAGAAGCGGGCTACGAACTCGTCCCCGGAACGTGAAAGGGTCGCCCAGGACCGGACAGTGGTCCTGGGCGACCCTTCGCGACAAGCAGAAAAGCGTGAGGCGTCAGTTCTTCTTGTCGGCGGAGCCGGCGTTCGAAGCCTGGTGCCCGTTCTTCGGAGCCGCGGGCTTGGCCGCACCCGAACCCCCAGCCGGACCGGAAGCAGCGGGCTTCGCGGGAGCGGCAGGCTTCGCCGGAGCGGGCTTCGGAGCGGCCGCGGCCGGAGCCGCGGGCTTGGCCGGAGGAGCGGGCGGAGCCTTCGGCGGCGCGGGCGCGACCGGCGGCTCCTGCTTGGAACGCAGCGCGTAGGCGGCACCGGCGCCGACGACCGCGATACCGATCACCCACGGCCAGCGACGACGCTTGCGCGTCCCCTTGGCCGCCGACTTCGCCTCGACGAGCGCGGCCTTGAAGTCCTTCTTCGCCGCCTTGAAGTCCTTCTTGCCCCGGCGCTTGGACTCACCGGCGGACTTCGCGGCCTGGATGGCGGCCTTGCGCGCCTTGCGGCCCGGCTTCCGCATCTCGGAAATCCTGGCCAGCGCCTCCTTGCGAGCCGCCTTGGAGCTGCGCTTGAGCTCCTTGCGGGTCAGTTCCGTCTTCTTCGCGAGCTTCTTGCGCGCGCGACGGCTGGTCTTAGCGATCTCACCGGCGCTCTCGGAGAGCTTCTGCTCGGCTACCTCGACGGCGTGGGCGGTGGCTTCCTTGCCCGCCTCGACAGCACGTTTGCGCAGGCCGAGCGCGCCGGCCTTCGCCGACTCGCTCACCGAATCTGCGGCCCGGGTCATGGCCTTCACCTCATCAATCGTTTTGATTCTGCTTCGTTGCTTGTAACCTATCGTGCCCCTTTTCCCCAGATCTTGCCGCAGATGGCACGATGAAGCTCGTGACTGAAAGCAAGGGATCCCTCATTGGTGGCGCGCTGAAGGCCACTCTGCACACCAACCAGGGTGACATCAACCTGAACCTGTTCCCCGACCACGCGCCGAAGACGGTCGCGAACTTCGTCGGGCTCGCCGAGGGCAGCAAGGAGTACACCCAGCCCAACGCGCAGGGCACGAACTCGGGCCCGTTCTACGACGGGTCGATCTTCCACCGCGTCATCGACGGCTTCATGCTGCAGGGCGGCGACCCGACCGGCACCGGCCGCGGCGGCCCCGGCTACAAGTTCGGCGACGAGTTCCACCCGGAGCTCCAGTTCTCCAAGCCGTACCTGCTGGCCATGGCCAACGCCGGGCCCGGCACCAACGGCTCGCAGTTCTTCATCACCGTCGCGCCGACGACGCACCTGAACTTCAAGCACACCATCTTCGGTGAGGTCGCGGACCAGGCGTCCCGCGACGTCGTCGACGCGATCGGCCGCACGGCGACCGGTCCGGCGGACCGTCCGCTGCAGGACATCGTCATCGAGAAGGTCAGCATCAGCCGCGAGGGCTGATCGTAGAGCCGGTTACGGGGGATTTCGGTAGGTTGGTGGCATCGTGAGCCAACCACCGAATCCCCAGTACCAGCAGGCCGCCATGCCCGGCTGCTGGTGGCACCCGAACCGGCCGACCGGGCTGAGCTGTTCACGCTGCGAGCGTCCGGCCTGCCCGGATTGCCTGCGCGAAGCCGCCGTCGGCTTCCACTGCACCGATTGCATCCAGGCGGGCCGCCAGCAGGACCGCGTCCAGCAGAAGCAGTACCGCGACGCGGGCTACGGCGCGCGCACCCTCGCGGGTGCCCAGCCCGTTCAAACGGCTGTCGTGACGCCGGTCCTCGTGGCGGTCAACGTCGCACTCTTCTTCATCACGGTCGCCCTGGCCGGAAGCCTCGCGAGCAACAACATCTCGGAGTTCTTCCAACTCGGCAATCTGGCCAACGCGCCGACGCTCGCGGGCAACGAATGGTGGCGGATCTTCACCTCGGGGTTCCTGCACTTCGGCCTGCTGCACATCGCGAGCAACGCCTTCTCGCTGTGGTTCGTGGGCCGCCCGCTGGAGATCGCGCTCGGTCGTGTCCCGTTCACCGTGCTGTACTTCGTGTCGATGCTCGGCGGCTCGGCCGCCTGCCTGGTGTTCTCGGACCTCGGAGCGCGCCCCGTGGTCGGCGCGTCCGGTGCCATCTTCGGCCTCATCGGTGCCTACGCGGTCATCGTCGTCAAGCTCAAGCTCAATCCCACCTGGCTGCTCATCATGCTGGGGCTGAACGTCTTCATCACCTTCCAGGTGCCGGACATCTCGATCCTCGGGCACGCCGGTGGGTTCGTCGCCGGTCTGCTGGTGACGTTCGCGCTGCTCTACGCACCGGAGAAAGACCGGCTCAAGTGGCAGATCGGCGGGATCGTGCTCGTCGTCGTGGCGATCATCGGCCTCATCGTCTGGAAAGACGCCCAGACCGTCACCGCCGCCTACTGCGAGTTCACGCCGTTCCAGGGCCAGCAGGTCTACGCCTGCTACCGGTAGTGGCCGATCTTCCCCTGAGTGGGTTATCCGAATACCCGGTGGAGAAGCAACAAGTCCGGGTACCTTCGAGTTGATCATTGACATCATCAACTTGGGGGTTGAGATGAAGATCCGGAAAGCAGCAGCTCTCGCCGCCGTCGCCGTGCTGGCGTCGGCATTGGCGCCGTCGATCGCGCAGGCCGGTCAAGCCGCCGAGACCTGCCAGACGTACACCAAACGCTATTTCCTCGGCTCCGGCAGCGCGATCACGCTGCGTGTCGCCTACGTCGACGCGGCGTTGAAAATCTGCTTCGGCGATCCCGGAGTCACGTCGTCGGCGGCGACGCAGACCGTCGGCACGACGGGGCCGGGCGCGGCCACCGGCTGGGAGATCACCGCGGGCCAGGCGGTGGTCGAGGACCAGCGGCCTCGGCACGTCAAAGCGAAGTTCAGCGGGTCGCTCCGGAACTGCGTCGTCAAGATCAACCCGATCTGCTCGCCGGCCGCGCCGTACGAGATCTTCGGGGAATACGCGCCGCCCGCGGTCGGCCCGGCCGTCCCTGGCTGGTCACACGGCCCGAACGGCGACGTCCACTACTACGACAACGCCTGACCCTTGAGAGCGGTGAGGACGTCCAGGACGTCCCTGGGGTCCTCACCGAGGTCGATCCGGCCGAACACCAGCAGGTGTTCGCCGGATTCGACCTCGAGGGTCAGGCTGTCCCGGCCGAGCCGTCGCGTCGTGCGCACCCGCAGCCGGGCTTCGGACCAGGAGTAGCGGCGCGTGCCACCGACGGTCCTGGCCAGGATTCCGTCGGGTCCGGCGGCCAGCCGGGGACGGAGCAGGGTGCCGTGCAGTGCGAGCGCGCCCACGGAGAGCATCGCGAGCCCGGTCAGGATCGTGCCGCCGGCGTCACCGCCGATGGCCAGCCACAGCACGCCTGCCAGCAACAACAGGGTGATCACCCAGGCCACTACCACAACGTTCCGCTGCGGCGCCCACGAGGTGGGGTAGTTATCCACAGGGGTTATCCACACTGGGGATGAGTCACACCGGTGTAATTAGGCGTCAAGCCGCCATCCGGGGTAATGCTCACCGCCACCGCATCGTCATGAGCAACCCGGCGATCATCAGCACGAAACCGATGGCGAAGTTCGTGTTGCCCAGATCCGCCATGAAGGGGATCTTGTCGCCCGCGATGTAGTTGACGACCAGCCACATCAGGCCGATCAGCATGAGGCCGAACATCACGATCTTGTAGAACAGGTTCGACGGGCCCGCGGCCTTGACCTTCACCGGCGTGCGGCGGTCGGTCGGCGGGGTGTACGCCGTCTTCTTGCGGACCTTGGACTTCGGCATCGTGTTCCTCGCGTACTGTTCGGCTTCCCTGGTGGCGATGACCCGCTTTCGGGTGCGCAACCAGCGCCACGTGCACACGTTAACGTAAACGAGCGCCGCTGGGCACCGTCCGGGACCGGTCGATTTCCCGCACTGTGACAATGGTGTCACACACGGTTCGACACACTGTGCTGGTTCGACACTGCGGCTTGGTTCGAGACTGAGGAGCTTGGGTGGTGGCTGAGCGGGAAGAGCCGGGCGGGGACCGGCGGCGGTACTCCGAACGACCACCCGGTGGCGGCCGTCCGGCCCCCCGGCGTAGGCCGGAGGACGCAATTCCGCCGCGCCGGGCACCGGGAGAGGCGCCGACGCCTCGACGGAGGCCGCCGGACGGCAGGGCGTACGACGGACCTCCGCCGCGCCGCCGGACGGACGCGCCGCCGCCTCGCCGTCGTCCCGCGCCGCCGGGGTCGACCGAGGAGACCGTCGTCTTCGAACCGGTCGGCGGTGGCACCGCGACCGAGGAACGGCCGCCGCCGCGCGAACTGGGCAAGGGCGGCGCCGCGATCCGGACCGTCGGCGAGCTCCTCATCACCGCGGGCCTCGTGGTGCTGCTGTTCATGGTCTACGAGGTCTACGTGACCGACCTCTTCTCCGCGGGCAAGCAGTCCGAGGCGAGTTCGGAACTGGACGGCGAGTGGGGCAAGGACCGGCAGCTGCACCCCGATCTGGTCGACGGGAAGGCGTTCGCCAGGATCCACATCCCGGTGTTCGGCGCCGACTTCAACTTCACCATCCAGGAAGGCACCACCGAGGCGGCGCTCGAAGTCGGCCCCGGCCACTACAAGGGCACGGCGCTGCCCGGCGAGCCGGGTAACTTCGCCATCGCGGGCCACCGTGTCGGCAAGGGCGCGCCGTTCAACGATCTGGACAACCTCAGCTCGTGCGACCAGATCATCATCGAGACGCAGACCGACTTCTACATCTACAAGGTGCTGCCGTACAAGGACGAGGTCGAGGGCTGGGCGGCGGGCAAGGGCGCACAGCCGAAGTGCAAGAACGTCGGGACCCTGCGCGACCCGAACGCCGTCGACGGCGGCCCCTACGGCGAGACCAACGGCCGCCGCATCGTGTTCCCGTCCAAGGGTGAGACGGTGAACCCGGTGCCGTACAAGGACCCGGAGATCCTGCCGAAGGCCGAGCAGGTCTCGCTGCTCACGCTGACGACGTGTCACCCGAAGTTCTCGGCGAAGGAACGGCTCATCATCCACGCGGTGCTGGCTCAGCAGGTTCCGAAGAACCAGGTCGGCTCCTACGCCGAACTCCTGCCCAAGATCTCGGAGGCGCGCTGATGTACGGCTGGATCTGGCGCAAGCTGCCGGGCCCCTTCGCGGTGAAGCTCGCGACGGCCGTCGTGCTGGCGCTCGGGATCGTGGCGCTGCTGATGTTCGTCGTCTTCCCGTGGCTGGAACCCCGGCTCTGGTTCAACGAAGTGAGCGTCCAGTAGACGCGCGGTTCGGCGTCTTCCTTGTCTCCGGGCGGTTTCCCGGGCAGGAGGACGCCGATGTCCTGCGCCGGTCGGTCGACGCCGCCATCGCCGCGGAACGGGCCGGGTTCGACGACGTGTGGTTCGCCGAGCACCACTTCATGCCGTACGGCGTCTGCCCGTCCGCGATCACCCTCGCCGCGCACGTGCTGGGCCGCACCGAGCGGATCGCCGTCGGCACCGCGGTGAGCGTGCTGTCGGTCGCGCATCCGGTGGCGCTCGCCGAACAATGGTCGCTGCTCGACGCGGTTTCGGGCGGTCGGCTGCGGATCGGTGTCGGCCGGGGCGGGCCGTGGCAGGACCTGGAGGTCTTCGGCACCGGCGCGGCCCGCTACGAAACCGGGTTCGAGGAGAGCCTCGATCTGTTACTCGCCGCGATGACGTCGAAGACTGTCTCGGCGGACGGGGAGCACTTCCGGTTCCGGGAGGTGCCGATGGTGCCGCGGCCGGAGCGGGCTCCGCGCATGGTCGTGGCCTGCGGGGACGCCGGCTCTCGCGCGGTCCGGCTCGCCGCCGATCGCGGGCTGCCGATGCTGCTCGGGCTGCACACCGACGACGACGGCAAGATCGAAACGCTTGCCGCGTACGGGGATTCCGCCGCTGAACACGTCTCGACGGTGATGTGCCAGGTCGGGGACGACGCGCTGGACGTCGTGCGGTCCGCGCTGCCGGGCTCCCTCAAGGAGGGATTCGCCGGGCATGTGTACCTCGACGGCAAGCGGGGGCTGGACAAGGATCCGGTCTCCTACACCGACCGGCTGTGCGAGATGCACCCGATCGGCGGCGTGGAGTACTGCGTCGACCGGCTGGGAACGAGCATCCGGCGTACCGGGGTCTCCCACGTGATCATGATGGTGGAAGCGTCCGGTACGCCGGAGGGAACGCTCGAGAACATCACGCGGATCGGGGAAGAGGTCCTTCCCGCGCTACGCAGGGGTTAGCAGTCGCGGAGTTCCGGGCTCTGGTTCAGCAGCTGGCCGCGGACGGAGACGAACGCGCGGTAGCGGTCACTGTCCACTTGGGACTTCTTGAACACGGCGACGCGGTGGCAGTTCTGGAACGCCAGCTTCACGCCGAAGTGCCGTTCCAGCCCGCCGCGGATGGCGTCCGAGGCCAGCGCTCGCAGCAACTGGCCGCGTTCGGCCTCGCTCGGCGGCGGCGTCTCGTTGTCGGCGAACCCATCGGCCGCGCCCTCGGCCTCCGCGATGACACCGGTGATCACAGTCCAGGCGTAGGGCAGGGACTCCCGGACACAGGCGACGAATTCGGCGTCGGAGACCTCCCCGCGCTCGGCCTTCTCCAGCAGCGCGGGCGATACATCCAGAGACATCGAACCTCCGAGAGAGACACAGTGAACGTGGGCCATCTCCCTGACTACTCACCCTCGGCCCCAGCCACAAGAGAAAACGATCATCATCACCACTTTGGCGGAAGCCGTCGTCACTCCCAGCGAAAGAGCTTCGCCGCCACGACACAACTGCCCACCGCGAAAGCCGCCAGTACGGCGAGTTGCAGCGGCTGGGCGCCGGTGCCGGTCCAGGCGTCTTCGAGGGCTTTGACGCCCGGCGGGATGTACGCGCCGATGTCCCGGACGGCCTCCGGAAGCAACGGACGCGGCAGCCAGACGCCGCCGAGGAACATGATCGGGACGTAGGCGATCATCGCGATCCCGCCCGCGGCGCGGCTGGTCTTGGCGACCGCCGCGGCGATCAGGCCGAGACCGAAGATCGCGGTCGTGCCGAGGACGAACGTCAGCAGGAAGCCGAGTGGGTGACGCGGGCTGGGGACGTCGAAGACGACGCCCGCCGTCACGAGGAGGATGCCGACCCCGCCGATCGTCACGGTGACGTTGATGATCAGCTGCGCCACCAGCAGCTGGGCCGGGTGCACCGGGGTGGTGGCGAAGCGGCGGAGGATGCCCTGTTCGCGGTAGGACGCGATGATCCCGGGGATCGCTTGCAGGCCCATCATCGCGATGGTGAGCACGATCATCGACGGCACCCAGGCGTCGAGGAAGCGCATACCCGTCGTTGTCCCGCTTTCCGCGCGAATGCCGGGGATCACCCCGAGCACGGCCGTGATGGCGGTCGGCAGCACGAGCCCGCCGATGACGAAGCCGGGCGTGCGGAAGGCGAGTTTCGTTTCGGTGAGGGTGATTTTGGCGAGTGTGTTCATTTTCCTCTCCTCCGATCAGTCGCGGCCGGTCAGGGTCACGAAGGCTTCGTCCAAAGTGGATTTACCGGCGCGGTCACGGAGCTCGCCGGGGGTGCCGGTGCCGACCACGCGGCCGGCGTCGAAGATCGCGAGCCGGTCGCAGAGGCGTTCGGCCTCGTCCATGAAGTGCGTGACGAGGAGGACCGTGACGCCGGTGTCGCGCACGGTCTCGACGAGCTTCCAGGTGTCGCGGCGGGCGTGCGGGTCCAGTCCGGTGGTCAGCTCGTCGAGAACGGCGACCTCGGGGCGGCCGACCAGCGCGAGCGCGATCGAGACGCGCTGTTTCTGGCCGCCGGAAAGCTTGCCGAAGTACTTGTCCCGCTGCTCGGTGAGACCCAGTTTCGCGAGCAGCTCGCCGGTGTCGGCGGGGTTCGCGTAGAAGGACGCGTAGAGGTCGAGCGCTTCGTGGACCTTGATCTTGTCCGGCAGGCGGCTCTCCTGGAGTTGCGAGCCGAGGCGCTGCCGGAGGGCGCCGTGATCCTTGCCGGGGTCGAGGCCGAGGATCGACATGGTGCCGGAGTCCGGCGTCCGCAGGCCCTGGAGGCATTCGACGGTGGTGGTCTTGCCCGCGCCGTTGGTCCCGAGGATCCCGAAGATCTCGCCCTGTTCCACGTGGAACGAAACGTCGTCGACCGCGACGTGCTCCCCGTACGTCTTGCGGAGGTTGCTGATTTCGATGAGTGGCATGCGAAAACGTTATGGCGCAAGGGACTTCGCCAGAATGGCGCTGAACCCACACCTGGGGTGGGGCTGGGCCCACCCTGATCGGGGGCCTGTGATCACTGTGCCGGGCCGGGGCGGTGGGGAAGACTTCGCCGCATGATCCGCACCTACCTCACCTCAGTGCGCCGGGGCTGCGTGCTCGCGGCCTTGGCGCTGGTGAGCTGGCTGGACCTGCTGCTCGAACTGGTGGGTTTCTGCCTGCTCTGTGTCGGCCTGGTCTTCGCGTACACGCTGGCGCTCGAAGGGACGCGTCCGCGAGCCGCGTTCACCCGGCGGCTGGCCGGACGCTGGTGCGGTGTCGACGTCGAACCGCCCTACCGGCCGGCGCCGCCGGAGCCGGAACGCGAGCGCGACGGCTGGTATCGCGACGGGAACAGCCTGTTCAAGCGGTCGTGGTTCATCAAGTGGACCAAACGGTTCGAGTGGATCTCCGACGATCCGGCCACCGGCCGCGACCTCGGCTGGCAGCTGTGGAATCCGCTCGCTGGCCTGCTGCTGGTGCCCGCGGTCCTGCTGACCGGGCAGCGCGCGCTCCGGCTGTACGGGAAGTGGACGCGCTGGTGGCTCGGACCCCGCCCGGCCCGCGACCGGGACGGTTGGATCAAGAAGGGGTTGAAGGCGCTGGGATTCCAGCTGGGCCTGTTCGCGCTTTCGGTCGCACAGCTCGGGATGGTGATCCCGACGCTGCTCAGCCTGATCTGGCCGTCGCCGCTGTTCCCGACGATGGTCGTCGCCGGCCGTTCGGTGACCGACACCCTGCGCCGCGAGGCCAAGAACTGGACCGGTGTGCGGATCGACCGCCCGTACCTGCCGGAGCCGCCGTTCCCCGTCCCGCGCGCGGACGGGATGTACCAGCATGGACGGCAGCTGTACGACACACCGTGGTGGCCGGCGCGGCTGGCGCGCTGGCGCTGGGCGATGTCCGACCGCGCGACCTGGCGCGACATGGCGGCCGCGGTGGTCAACTCCGTGGTGCTGCTGCTGATGGTGGTGCCGACGGCGGCGCTGGTGTTCTTCGGTCTCTGGGGCGTGGTGGCGCTCTGGGTCTTGCGGCCGTTCGGGCAAGCGCTCGCGCTGACTCCGGTCGCCGTGGCGGCGTTCGTCGCCGGACTGGCCGCGGCGCCGTGGCTCGCCCGCCAAGGAGCGCGTTTCGCGAAGCTGCTGCTGGGGCCGACAGAGGCTTCGCGGCTGGCGCAGCGCGTCGAACGGCTGAAGCAGACGCGGACGGACGCGTCTGTCGCGCAGGCCGCCGAGCTGCGGCGCATCGAGCGGGACCTGCACGACGGGGTCCAGTCGCGGCTGGTCGCGATGGGGATGAAGCTGGGCGCGGTCGAAGCGCTGATCGACGGCGATCCGGCCGCGGCGAAACGGCTGGCCGCCGAGCTCCGGCAGACGTCGTCCGAGACGCTGACCGAGTTGCGGCTGCTGGTGCGCGGGATTCATCCGCCGGTGTTGTCCGAGCGCGGGCTCGGTGACGCGGTGCGGGCGATGGCGCTCGACAGTCCGTTGCGGGCTTCGGTGAACGGCGTCCTGCCTCGACTGGAGCAGCCCGCGGAGGCGTGCGCGTACTTCGCGGTCAGCGAGCTGCTGGGCAACGCCGCGAAGCACGGCGAGGCGCGGCGAGTGTCGATCGACCTCGACTACGACGACGGTCTGTTGCGGATCGAGGTGACCGACGACGGCAAGGGCGGCGCGAACGCGGCCCGGGGGAGCGGGATTCGCGGGATCGAACGCAGGCTGGGCGCGTTCGACGGTACTTTTGCCCTGACCAGCCCGCTCGGCGGGCCGACGAAGGCGATCATGGAGATCCCGTGCCAGCTCGACCCCGATGCGTCGTCGCCGAAGACCAGTACCTCCTCCGAGACGGCTTGACGCATTTGCTGACCGCGCACGGTTTCGACGTCGTCGAGGCGGTGGGCACCGGGCCGGAACTGGACCGGGCGCTGCGCACGCACCGGCCCGACGTCTCGGTCGTCGACGTCCGGATGCCGCCGACGCTCACCGACGAGGGGCTTCAGGTCGCCCTGGCGGTGCGGCGTGACCTCCCCGGACTGCCGATTCTCGTTCTGTCACAACACGTCGAGCAGCTCTACGCGCGTGAGCTGCTCGCCGACGGCGCAGGCGCGATCGGCTACCTGCTGAAGGACCGCGTCTTCAACGCCGGCCAGTTCATCGACGCGGTCCGGCGCGTAGCGGGCGGCGGGACCGCGATGGATCCCGAAGTGATCGCGAAACTGGTGGCGGGCAACGCATCCGACCCACTCGCGGCGTTGACCCCACGCGAGCGCGAGGTGCTCGGCTTGATGGCGGAGGGTTGTTCCAACGCGGCCATCGCCGGACGGCTGCACTTCAGCGAAGGGGCGGTGGGGAAGCACACCGCGAACATCTTCGCGAAGCTCGGCATCGTCGCCTCGGACGACACGAACCGGCGCGTCCTGGCGGTCCTCGCTTACTTGGGCACGCCGTGAAGGCCTCCTTCCCTACCTTGAGCGTAGGGAAGGAGGCCTTCACGGAACGGGTTCAGGAGCGCGAGATGCGGGTCATCTCGTCGCGCTCGACGACCTTGACGCGTTCCCGGCCGTGCGGAGCGCCGAGGGACTTCTCGTGGGCGTCGAGCTTGCCCCAGCCTTCCCAGGTCGTGAAGGGCACGCCGCGTTCGGTGAGGAAGCCAAGGATCGCGTCGGGGTCGTCCACGGCCGGGGCCGTCAGTGCGTCGGCGTCGGCCAGCAGGCTCGCGATCGTTTCGGCCGCGTCGCCCTTGGTGTGGCCGATGAGGCCGACCGGACCGCGCTTGATCCAGCCGGTCACATAGACGCCCGGCACCTGCTCCTCATCGATGTCCAGCACCCGGCCCGCCTGGTTCGGCACGGTGCCGGTGGTGTGGTCGAACGGGATCTCCGGCAGATGCGACGACAGGTAGCCCACCGCGCGGTAGACGGCCTGGACGTCCCAGTCGTGGAATTCGCCGGTGCCGCGCACGTTGCCGTCACCGGTCAGTTCGGTGCGCTCGGTCCGCAGGCCGGTCACCTTGCCGTCCTCGCCCACGATCTCGCAGGGCGAGTGCAGGAAGTGCAGGTGCAGCCGCTTCGGCCGGTCGCCCTGGTCGCGGATCGCCCACTCCTGCAGCGTCTTCACGACCATGTCGATCTGCTTCGACGCCCGCAGCGCGGCGATGCTGCCCTCGTCGAACTCGATGTCCTCGGGGTAGACGATGACCTCGACGTTCGGCGAGTGGTCCAGCTCCCGCAGCTCCAGCGGCGTGAACTTCGCCTGTGCCGGGCCGCGGCGGCCGAACACGTGCACGTCGGTGACCGGGCTGGCCTTCAGCCCCTGGTAGACGTTGTCCGGGATGTCGGTGCTGAGCAGCTCGTCGGCGGTCTTCGCGAGGATCCGTGCCACGTCGAGCGCCACGTTCCCGACACCGAGGACCGCGACCGAGGTCGCGTTCAGCGGCCAGGTGCGCGGCACGTCCGGGTGCCCGTCGTACCAGGAGACGAAGTCGGCGGCGCCGTAGCTGCCGTCGAGGTCGATCCCGGGGATGTCGAGCGCGCGGTCGGCCATGGCGCCGGTCGAGAAGATCACCGCGTCGTAGAACTGGCGCAGGTCGTCGAGCTTCAGGTCGGTCCCGTAGTCGACGTTGCCCAGCAGCCGGATGTTCGGCTTGTCGAGGACCTTGTGCAGGGCGGTGACGATGCCCTTGATCCGGGGGTGGTCGGGCGCGACGCCGTACCGGATCAGCCCGAACGGCGCCGGCATGCGCTCGAACAGGTCGATCGTCACGTCGGCGTCGGACTTGTCGAGGATGTCGGCGGCGTAGATGCCGGCCGGACCGGCACCCACGATGGCTACACGAAGAGAACGGCTCACTCCTACCACGGTAAGTTAGGCAGCCCTAACAATCATTGTGATCTGGCGTACGGTCCACCTGGTGGGAGCCGCTAAGCTGGCTCCATGCGCGTGCTCGTCGTCGACAACTACGACAGTTTTGTCTACAACCTGGTCCAGTACCTGGCCCAGCTCGGCGCCGACTGCACCGTCTGGCGGAACGACGTGGTGGACGTCGGCAAGCTCGGCGAGTTCGACGCGGTGCTCGTCTCTCCCGGCCCCGGCACCCCGGAACGCGCTGGTCAGAGCATGGACGTCATCCGCGAATGCGCCGAGAAGCGCATCCCGATGCTCGGCGTCTGCCTCGGTCACCAGGCCCTCGGCGTCGTCTTCGGCGCCACCGTCGACCGCGCCCCGGAACTGCTGCACGGCAAGACCAGTCAAGTCCACCATTCGGGCGACGGAGTGCTCGCCGGGCTCCCCTCGGAATTCACCGCCACGCGGTACCACTCGCTGACCGTTCTGCCCGAAACCATCGACGACGCCGTGTTCGAGATCACAGGCCGCACCGAATCCGGTGTCGTGATGGGCATGCGGCACCGCGAGCTGCCGCTCGAAGGCGTCCAGTTCCACCCCGAATCCGTGCTCACTCAGGGCGGGCACCGGATGCTGGCGAACTGGATGGCTTCGGCCGGGCACCCGGTCCCCGACGCCACGGTCAACGAACTCGAGCAGGAGACCCGCGCGCTGCAGAAGGCCGCTGCTGCGTGACCTCGCTGATCCGGCTCGAAGGAGTCGGTAAGCGCTACGGCCGCGGCGAACCCGTGCTCGCCGACGTCGACCTCGACGTACCGGCGGGTCGCGTGATCGGCGTCCTCGGCTCGAACGGTTCGGGGAAGTCGACGCTGCTCAGGATCCTCGCGGCACTTTCACGGGTGACTTCGGGAAGCGTCGTGGGCAGCCCGCGTGTCGGCTACCTGCCGGACCGCTTCCCGGCGGGACAGCGGATGAGCGCCAGGGCGTACCTGCGGCATATGGCCCGCATCGACGGCCATGTCGACTTGTCGGCGATCGATCCGCTGCTGGACCGGCTGGCACTGGTCGGCGGCCCGGACGCGCCCTTGCGGACCCTGTCGAAGGGCAACGCCCAGAAAGTCGGCCTCGCGCAGGCCGTCCTCGCCGAGCCGGACCTGCTGATCCTCGACGAGCCTTGGTCCGGGCTCGACGTCGAAGCCCACACCGTGCTCGGCGAACTCGTCGCCGAGACCAAGGAACGGGGCGCGAGCGTGGTCTTCACCGACCACCGCGCGGCCGCCGTGCACGCCCACGCGGACGACGTCTATCGGATGGACGGCGGCCTCCTGACCCGCGTCGAAACGAGAGCCGAAAACGCGACGAGGATCGTCCTTCACGGGCCCGCCGGCGACTGGTCCTCGGAACCCGGCGTCAGTCAAGCCGTGGCCGAAGGCGGGAAGGTCGTCCTGACGGTCGAAGCCGGGCACACGGACGCGGTCCTGCTGCGTGCGCTCAACCGGGGCTTCTCGGTCCGGGAGGTGGCGCCGTGCTCGCCATGACCCGCTACTACCTCGCGCTGCTCGGCCATTCCCAGCGCTACCTTCCCGCGATCCTCGCCTACCTCGCGGTGAACACCGTGCTCTACACGGATCCGAAGTCGCCGCTGCTGCCGCAGTACGGGATCAGCGCCGGTTCGCTCCTGGTGGTCTCGTGCTGGCTGACGATCGCGATGCTCGACGTCGAGGACCCGGTCCAGCGGCTGGTGACCTTCAGCCACGCACGACGCTGGCGATCGGTCCTCGGCGGCGCCACCCTGGCCGTCTTCGGCTGCGCCGCGGTGCTGATCGTCGTGACACTGGGCTGGTCGGGCCTCCGCTCCGGCGGCTTCCCGATCGGCGCCCTCGCTCTCGGGGCCGCGGCGCACGCGTTGTGCGCGCTGTTCGGGATCGCTATCGGACTGCCCTGTTCGCGGCTGCTGGTCCCGCGCGTCGGTTGGTCCGTGCTGGCCGCGATCTTCGCGCTCGCGGCCGTGCTCCTGATCAAGTGGCTGCCGCTGGCCAACCCGCTGTTGCGGGCCCTGACCTCGCAACAACCGCTTGCCGTCCCGTTCACGGTGGCCGCGGTGGCGGCGGTCGCCGCCCTGCTGCTGAGCGCGACGGCCGTCGGACACCTGCTGCGGCGCAACGCCTGATGCCGCGTCTCATCGTGCTCAACGGCCCACCCGCCTGCGGGAAGTCGACGCTCGCCCGGCGGTACGCCGAAGATCACCCGTTGACGTTGGATCTCGACATCGACCGGATCCGGGGCCTGCTCGGTGCCTGGCGCGACGACCCCGCGAAAGCCGGAACGCTCGCCCGCGACCTCGCCGTGAGCGCCGCGCGGACCCATCTGCTCGCGGGCCGCGACGTGATCGTCCCGCAGTTCCTCGGCCGCGCCCCTTTCCTCGAACGACTGGAAACGCTCGCCAGGGAGACGGGCGCGGAGTTCCACGAGACCGTCCTCCTCGACACCAAGGACAACGTGCTCCGGCGGTTCGCCGAGCGCACCCGCGCCGCGGCCGAACCCGAACACGTCGAGGCGCACGAGATGCTGGGCGGCCCCGAGCGGCTCGCGGCCATGTACGACAGGCTCGTGGCACTCGTCGCGACGCGACCGAAGGCGGTCGTGGTGCACACCAGCGCCGGGCGGGTTCAGCAGGCCTACCAGGGACTTCTTCGCAGCTTGGCGCCTTAATCCCTGCTTCCGGCGACAGGCGTGCCGTCACAGGTGAGGACAAAGCTGTCCCTTCTTCGACGGCACGCATGATGTTCGGCATGTCGTCGCACAGCTCGCGGTGGAGTCCTTGTGCGTGGTTCGAGCCGGCCCGACAGGTGCCGGCCGTGCCCGCTTGATGCCTCTATGTGCGGTGTCGCGAGGGGTCGTGAGTGGCAAGGGCGGTTCTAACACTCTTTTTCACTCACGACCCCTCGTGAAACCGTGCAAATCGGGCATCACCCTCTGGGAACGAGTCCCTTATGGATGGTTGAGAAGGTGCCAGGTCTCTTTGGCGGGATCAGCCGGCATGAAAAGGGCCCCGCACGAAACCGTGCGGGGCCCTTTCGCGTCAGCGATCGATCACGGAGGCGGGAAGAGCCGCGAACTTGACGACGTCGGCGTCTCATCGCCTTCGACGATGAACAGCGTGATCGGCGCGTTCTTCGCGACCTTCGAACCGGCCTGCGGGTTGGTCTTGCTGACCTTGCCCGCGTCGTCCTTGTCACCGTTCTTGTCCGCCTGGGTGTTCAGCTGACCGCTCCAGCCCAGCTGCTGCAGCTGGCGCGTCGCCTGCTCCTCGGTCATGCCCTTCAGGTTCGGCATGTCGAAGGTCTCCTGGTTGCCGTTCGACACCGACAGCTTGACCACACTGCCGACGGGGACCTTGCCGCCGTTCGGGGTCTGGTCGATCACGGTGCCCTTGGGCTGGTCGGAGTCCACGGTGGTGACCTGCGGGGTGAATCCGGCCGCCTTCAACCCGGCCTCGGCCTCGGCCTGAGTCTTGCCCTTGTAGTTAGGGACCGTCTTCAGTTCCTGGGACTTCGCGACCGTGATGTCGACCTTGGCCCCCTGGTCGACCTCGGCCTGCGCGGCCGGGTTCTGTGACGTGACCTTGCCGGCTTCGTTCGGGTCGTTGCTCTCTTCCTCAGTGGTCGCACCGAGCTTCAGGCCTGCTTCGGTCAGGGCCGCAAGGGCCTCGGCCGCGGTCTTGCCCTTGAGGTCCGGCGTCTTGACCTTCTCCGGTTTCGCGCCGACGGTCAGCGTGATCTTCTCCGAGGTCGGCGTCATCTGCCCCTCGGCCGGGCTGATCGCGATGACCTTGTCGATCAGGTTCTCGTCGCAAGCGGGCAGGCCGTTGACGGCCTCACCGGTGCAGGGCACCTTCTTGGTGGGTTCGAACGAGTTGAACCCCGCGGCCCGGAGCGTGTCCTTCGCCGCGGACTCGAACTGGCCCGTGACCTTCGGGATCGCCTTGCTCTCCGCGCCGGTGCTGTTGAACGCGTTGGACAGCCACATGATCAGCAGCACCACGGCGGCCAGCGAGACCACGAGACCGGCGATGAGCCAGGCACGCCGCTTCTTCTTCGCGGCCGGGTCCTCTTCTTCGTCCTCGTACTGGTCGTAGCGCGGCGGCACCCGGCGGTCGGAGTCCATGACCTGGGTGCGCTCGTCCTCCGACATCACCATCGGCGCGGCCGGACGCTGGCCGGACAGCGTGCGGACCAGGTCCGAACGCATCTCCGCCGACGACTGGTACCGGTTCGCCGGGCCCTTCGCGAGCGCCTTGAGCACGACGGCGTCGAGCTCGGGCGCCACCGCCGGGTTCACCGACGACGGCGGGTTCGGGTCTTCCCGGACGTGCTGGTACGCCACCGCCACGGGCGAGTCGCCGGTGAAGGGCGGCTCGCCGGTGATGAGTTCGTACAGCACACAACCGGCGGCGTAGACGTCGGAACGCGCGTCGACGGACTCACCGCGCGCCTGCTCCGGCGAGAGGTACTGCGCCGTGCCGATCACCGCGGCGGTCTGCGTCATCGCGGACTGCCCGTCGTGCATGGCGCGCGCGATGCCGAAGTCCATCACCTTGACGGCGCCGTTCTTCGTGATCATCACGTTCGCCGGTTTGACGTCGCGGTGCACGATGCCGTGCCGGTGCGAGAAGTCCAGTGCCGCGCAGACGTCGGCCATGACCTCCATCGCCCGCTTCTGCGACATCGGCCCTTCGGTCTTCACGATGTCCCGCAGAGTCCGTCCTTCGACGTACTCCATGACGATGTAGGGCAGCGGGCCGAACTCGGTGTTCGTCTCGCCGGTGTCGTAGACGGCGACGATCGCCGGGTGGTTCAGTGCCGCCGCGTTCTGTGCCTCGCGACGGAAACGTTCTTGGAACTGGGGATCCCGCGCCAGATCGGCACGCAGGATCTTGATCGCCACCTCCCGGCCCAGGCGCACGTCGTGGCCGTGGTGGACCTCCGACATGCCTCCGTAGCCGAGCGTTTCGCCCAGCTCGTAGCGGTTGCTGAGCAGTCTTGGTGTGCTCATCTCTGCGTGCCGTTCCATTCCGTCCAAGGTTTGCTGCTCATCATTCCCGGATTCGCCTGTCCGGCCGGCTCCTCGGTGCCGCCCTCCGTCGGCACCGCTGGGTATGCGGATGTCGGCGAAGGACCTTCAGACTCCTTACCCGGAGCCGGCGCGTGTTCACTGGTTTCCACGCCGCCCGACTGCGGTCCGTTGCCCGAACCGACCAGTCTCACGATGAGGAAGGCGCCTGCCACCAGTACTGCGATCAGGATCACCGCGAGCAGTACCCACCAGCCCCATTGTGGCCGTCTGCCCGGCAGGCGGCGGACCGCCATCGGCGGCGGGCCGCTGACCGGGTGCATCGCCGGATGCGACGCAGGCCCGACGGCCACCATCGGGTTCGGCGGCGAATGCGGGCCGGGCTGCATCACGGGCTGACCCGCGGAGTACGCCACGTTCACCAGCCCCGACGGTGTCGGCAGCGGAAGCCCGGCGCGGACCGCGGCCACCGCGGCGGCGAACTCGCCACCGCTGTTGTACCGCTGTCTCGGATCCTTGATCAGGGTCGCTTCGATCACCGCGCGGGCGCCCGGTGGCACGTCCGGCGGCAGCGGCGGCGGGAGGTCGCGGATGTGCATCATCGCGACGGTCACCGCGTTCTCCGAAAGGAACGGCCGGTGCCCGGTGAGGCATTCGTAGCCGCATACGGCCAGCGAGTAGACGTCGCTCGCCGGTTCGGCGTTGTGCCCGAGCGCCTGCTCGGGTGCGATGTAGTGGGCGGTGCCCATCACCATGCCGGACCTGGTCACGGGGGCGGCGTCGGCGGCCTTCGCGACACCGAAGTCCGTGATCTTCACCTGCCCGGCCGGGGTCACCATGATGTTGCCCGGTTTGACGTCGCGGTGCACAAGACCGGTTTCGTGCGCGGCCTGGAGCGCGTTACCGGCCTGCTCCAAGATGTCCAAGGTGCGCTCGGCGTTCAGCCGTCCTTCGCGGGTGATGATCGCGGCCAGCGGATCGCCTTCGACCAGCTCCATCACCAGATACGCGATCGACAGCTCGTCCGCGACCGTCTCGCCGTAGTCGTGCACCGCGGCGATGCCGGGATGGTTCAGCGACGCGGTCATCCGCGCCTCGGTCCGGAACCGGTGCAGGAACTCCGCGTCGCCGGACAGCTCCGCCTTCAGGATCTTGACCGCGACCGTCCGGTCCAGCCGCGTGTCACTGGCCTGCCAGACCTCGCCCATCCCGCCGACGGCGATCCGGTTCGTCAGCTTGTACCGGTCGGCCAGCAGCTGACCCGAGGACAGCATCCGCTATCCACCCCCGAGCATGGCGTTGACGGCGGCGCGGCCGATCTCCGCGGCCACGGTGCCACCGGTCGCTTCGAGCCCGCGGTTACCCCCGGATTCGACGATCACCGAGACGGCGATCTTCGGGTCCATCGCCGGCGCGAACCCGGTGTACCAGGCGTGCGGCGGGGTGTTCTTCGGGTCGTTGCCGTGCTCGGCGGTGCCGGTCTTGGAGGCGATCTGGATGTCGCCGCGTTTGCCGGCGCCCTTCGTGTTCTCTTCCGACGCCAGCATCATGTCGCGCAGGATCGCGGCGTTCGCGCTGGACATCGCGGCGTCACCGGTCAGTTCGATCGGGGTGTAGTCCTCGATGGTCGACAGGTTCGGCGCCAGCAGCGACTGCACGAGCTGCGGTTTCATCGCCATCCCGTTGTTCGCGATGGTCGCCGAGAGCAGGCAGTCCTGCAGGGGCGTCAGCCGCACGTCGCGCTGGCCGATGGCGCTCTGGTACAGGGCCGCCTTCGATTCGAGCGGGCCGAGGGAGGATCCGGCGACCCGCATCGGCACGGTCAGGTCCTCGCCGACGCCGAAGTTCTTGGCCGTCGCGTTCAGCTTGTCCTTGCCGAGCTCGCCGGCGATTTCGGCGAAGGGCACGTTGCACGAGTACCGCAGCGCTTCCTTCAGCGTGCTGCCCTTGCAGGCCGCGCCGCCGTAGTTCTCCAGCGTCGTCTGCGTGCCGGGGAGCTTCACGTTGGGCGCGGTGTTGACCGGCATGTCCGCGGTCTTGCCGTCCTCGAGCGCGGCCGCGGTCACCAGCAGCTTGGCCGTCGAACCCGGCGGGTACGTCTCCGAGATCGCGCGGTTCAGCATCGGCTTCTTCGGATCGTCGCGCCACTGCGACCAGGCCGCGACCTGCTCCTTCGTGGTGTGCGAGGCCAGCTTGTTCGGGTCGAACGACGGCGTCGACACCATCGCGAGGATGCGCCCGGTCTTGGGCTCCATCGCGACCACCGCGCCGGTGTAGCCCTTCCGCGTCATCAGGTCGTACGCGGCCTTCTGCACGGCCGGGTTGATCGTCAGCCGCACGTTCCCGCCGCGCGGGTCGCGGCCGGTGACCATGTCCGAAAGACGCCGCACGAACAGCCGCGGGTCGGAACCGTTGAGGACGTCGTCCTCGGACCGCTCCAGACCGCCCGAGCCGTAGTTGATCGAGTAGTAGCCGGTGACCGGCGCGTACATCGGGCCGTCGGCGTAGGTCCGGATGAACTTGTACTTGTCGTTCGACGGGTCGACCTTCGCGAGCGCGGCGCCGTCGGGCGTCACGATCAGCCCTCGCTGGCGGGAGTACTCGTCGTAGAGCACGCGCACGTTGCGCGAGTCGGTGCGGTAGTCGTCGGCCTTGACCACCTGGATGTAGGTGGCGTTGGCCATCAGGAGCACCACCATGACGAGCATGGCGACACCCACCTTGCGGAGCGGGGTGTTCACGACGGGCTCCCCTCACCGGTCGCGGGCGGCCGCTGGACCATCACCGTGTGCGCTTCGGCGAGCGGCGCCTGCGGCTGCTGCGGCTTCGGCCGCACCGCGGGTTTGCGGGCGGCGTCGGAGATTCGGAGCAGGAGAGCCACCAGGATGTAGTTCGCGAGCAGTGAAGAACCACCGCGGGAGAGGAACGGGGCGGTGATCCCGGTGTTCGGGATCAGGTTCGTGACGCCGCCGACGACGACGAAGATCTGCATGACCAGGGCGAACGACAGACCGCCGCCGAGGAGTTTGCCGAAGGTGTCGCGCACGGCGAGGGCGCTGCGCATCCCGCGCATCGCCAGGATCAGGTACAGCATCAGCATCGCCGTGAGCCCGATCAGGCCGAGTTCCTCGCCGATCGCGGTGGTGATGAAGTCCGTCTTGGCCTCGGGGACCATATCCGGCCGCCCGGCGCCGAGGCCGGTCCCGCCGACCCCGCCGGTGCCGAGCCCGAACAGCCCCTGCGCGACCTGGTAGCCGCCGCCGGGGTCGTCGTAGGTGGCCAGCGGGTCGATCCAGTTCCGGACGCGCTGCTGGACGTGCGTGAACAGGTTGTAGGCGATGATCGCGCCGGCGGCGAAGAAGCCGACACCCAGCACGACCCAGATGACCCGCTCGGTGGCGACGTACAGCATCACCAGCGTGACACCGAAGAACAGCAGCGACGTGCCGAGGTCCTTCTCGAACACCAGCACGCCGAGGCAGGCGGCCGCCGCGATGAGGATCGGGCCGAGGTCACGCGCGCGCGGCAGCTCGACGCCGACGATCCGCTTGCCCGCGACCATGAACAGGTCGCGTTTCGTCACCAGGAACGAGGCGAAGAAGATCATCAGCAGGATCTTCGCGAACTCGCCCGGCTGGATCGAGAAGAACGGCAGCTTGATCCAGACCTTCGCGCCGTTGACCTCGGACAGGCTCGACGGCAGCACCGCGGGCAGCGCGAGCGCCACGATCCCGACCAGACCGCAGGTGTAGCCGTAGCGGGTCAGCGTGCGGTGATCGCTGATCACGACCAGCACCACCACGAACAGCACCAGCGAGATCGCCGTGAACAGCACCTGCTTGGTGACGTCCGGCGTGTACTCCCTGCCCTGCTGGATCGCGCGTTCCGCGAGCGCCAGGTCGATCCGGTGGATCATCACCAGGCCGAGCCCGTTCAGCAGCGCGACGCAGGGCAGGATCACCGGGTCCGCGTACGGCGCCCAGCGGCGGACCGCCAGATGCGCCGCCGTCAGCACCGCGAGGTACGAGAGCCCCAGCCAGATGATCGAGCTGGTGAGTTCCTGCTCCTGGTTCGCCTCCACCAGCACGAGCGCGACGGTGACGATGAAGGTCGCGAACGCCAGGAGGACGAGTTCGGTGCCGCGCCGCTTGGGCAGCTCGCGCGGAGGGTTCGTGGCGAACTGGGCCGAAGCCGGATCGGCGAGCGGCGTGCTCATCAATTACCGCCCCCTGGTGCTGCCGTGGTCGGCGTCGAGCAGTCCCTCCCCGCTGGCTGATTCGCCGGACTCGGCGAGGCGGGGGTAGAAGGGGCGGCAGCCGACGACGACACCGGCGGTGCCGGTTCGGTAGGCGGCGTGGAAGTCGAGCTGGAGTTCGGTTTGCAGTCGGCCAGCTGCTTGTGCGGCCGCAGGAAGTCGTCGATGTACTTGCGGGCGTCGTCGAGGTTGTCCTTCTTGACGCCGTTCTTCACCGCGATCCGCGCGTCCTCCTGCAGTGCCGGCACCAAGAGCTTGTCGGTGCACAGCCCGCCCGGCGGGCACGAGCCCTGCTCGAAGGCGTGCAGGTCGATGCCGAGGACACTGCCGGGGACGCCGCGATAGATCACGACCTCCTCGCCGGGACCCTCGCCGACGTAGTACTGGCTCAGCACGAAATACCGCGTGGCGATCGCCGCCGCGGCCAGCACGATCAGGACGACCACAGCTCCCGCCAGCCAGCGAAATCGCCTCCGGCGCTTGACCTTCGGGTCCTCCTGTTGGGGCTGGACCTCGGGCCGCGGCTGCGGCGCGGGCTGGGTCAGCGCGCGGGCGCGGGCGGCGGGGGAGTCGCCCTGGTGGAACTCGTCACTGCCGTCCCCGGCGGCGCCGCCCACGATGGGCGCGTCCTCACCGAAGTCGACGTCGACGACGTCGGCGATGATCACCGTGACGTTGTCCGTGCCGCCGCCCTTGAGCGCCAGCTCGATCATCCGGTCGGCGCAGGCCTGCGGATCCGGGATCTGGATCGCCTCGGACAGCGTCTCGTCACTGACCATGCCGGACAGGCCGTCCGAACAGATCAGGTACCGGTCACCGGCGCGGGCCTCACGCACGGTCAGGCTCGGCTCGACCTCATGGCCGGTGAGCGCCTTCAGCAGCAGCGACCGCTGCGGGTGCACCGCGGCCTCTTCCGGCGTGATCCGGCCCTGTTCGAGAAGTTCGTTGACGAAGCTGTCGTCCCGCGTGATCTGCGAGAACTGACCGCCGCGCATCAGATACGCCCGCGAGTCGCCGACGTGCACGACACCCATCCGCGAACCGGCGAACAGCACGGCGGTCAGGGTGGTGCCCATGCCGTCGAGGTCCGGGTCCTGCTGGACCAGTTCGGCGATGGCCGCGTTGCCGTTCTGGACGGCCTCACGCAGCTGAGCGAGAAGATCGTCGCTCGGATCGTCGTCGTCGAGTGGGGCGAGGGAGGCGATGACGACCTTGCTGGCCACCTCACCCGCGGCGTGACCGCCCATGCCGTCGGCGAGGGCGAGCAGGCGGGGACCGGCGTACACGGAGTCCTGGTTGCTGGAACGCACCAGGCCCCGGTCGCTGCGAGCCGCGTAGCGGAGGACGAGAGTCATGGGCGAAGCTCGATCACCGTTTTGCCGATCCGGATGGGGACTCCGAGCGGGACCCGGAGGGGTGCCGTGACCTTAGCCCGGTCGAGGTACGTCCCGTTCGTCGAGCCAAGATCTTCCACGTACCAATCCTCCCCGCGCAGGGCGATCCGGGCGTGGCGGGTCGACGCGTAGTCGTCGTCCAGCACCAGGGTCGAGTCGTCGGCGCGGCCGATCAGGATCGGCCTGCCGTCCAAGGCGATCCTGGTTCCTGCCAGCGCACCATGGGTCACGAGCAGCTGCTGCGGCGATTTCCCGCCGCGCGGCTTCTTGGTTTCCTTCTTCTTGCGACCGAACGTCGGGACGGCGACTCGCAGCCCGGAGGCCGCGTACAGATCCGAACGGACGACACGCAACGCGGCGAACACGAAGAGCCAGAGCAGCACGAGAAAGCCCACCCTGGTGAGTTGAACGACCAGCTCTGGCACTTGTTGTGTCCGCTCCCGTTTCTCCTGTACGCCGCGGAGAGCCCGTGCCGTCCGGGATGGTCGGCTCCGGACAGCGCTGCTCTCCGCGTACGACCCGAGGTGCCGATCCACCACAGGTCCCGCACCGCAATTCTGCGATACCCCCTCCGGACGCCGCCGGTCAGCCCTGCGTACGGAACACGAGAGACGAGTGGCCCACGCGGATCACGTCGCCGTCGGCCAGCTGCCAGGTCTGCACCGGGGTGCCGTTGACCGTCGTGCCGTTGGTCGAACCGATGTCCGCGAGCGTCGCGCTCTGGCCGTCCCAGGTGATCTCCAGGTGACGGCGCGAGACGCCGGTGTCCGGGAGCCGGAAGTCGGCGTCCTGGCCGCGGCCCACGACGTTCCCGCCCTGCTTCAGCGAGTACGAACGGTTCGAGCCGTCGTCGAGCTGGAGGCTCGCGGTGAGCTGACGCCCGGCCGCCGGCTGGCCGCCGTAGCCGCCACCCTGCGCGTACGGGTCCGCGGCGGGCTGGCCGTACTGCTGCTGGCCGCCGCCGTACTGGTCGTACCCGCCCTGCTGCGGCTGGCCGCCGTACTGGTCATAGCCGGGCTGCTGCGCGGCGCCGCCGTAACCTTGGTCGTAGCCGGGCTGCTGCTGTGCGCCGCCGTATTGGTCGTAGCCCGGTTGCTGTGCGCCGCCGTAGCCCTGGTCGTAGCCGGGCTGCTGCTGTGCGCCGCCGTATTGGTCGTAGCCCGGTTGCTGTGCGCCGCCGTAGCCCTGGTCGTAGCCGGGCTGCTGCTGTG